>JAGBBV010000007.1 GCA_017938315.1 Lachnospiraceae bacterium | reverse complement strand
CCGGTAAAACCTGGCAAAAAGAAAGTCAACGTCAAATGAATGAACGAAATATGCTATATTCCTGCATTGCTCATGATTTAAAAACACCTATGACTTCTGTGCAGGGCTTTGCAACAGCTTTAAAGGAAGGTAAGGTAAAACCGGAAGAACAAGCAGAAATATATGAGATTATTTATAACAAGAGTTGTTATATGAATGAATTGTTAGATACTATGTTTGCTTTTTCTAAGCTTAATACGGATGATTATAAATTATCCTTAAGGGAAGTGGATTTGTGTGCATTGGTGCGTGAATTGGTTGCCTTTCATTATGATGAATATGAGAAGATGGATATGGACTTGGATATAGATATTCCGGAAGAAGCGATTATCTGCAATGCGGATGAAAAGGAAATGAAGCGAGCTATCAGTAATCTGTTAGTTAATGCCTATAAGCACAATGAAAAGGGTGCTCATATTCTGGTGAGAGTATCTGCGCAAGGTGATATGGTAAGGATTATTGTTGCAGATAATGGAGATGTAATTAACAAGAAAGTAGCTACTACTATATTTGAACCATTTGCCAAGGGGGATGAAGCACGTTCCGGAGGAAAGGGAACAGGATTAGGACTTGCTATATCAAATTTGGTTGTGGAGAAACATGGTGGTAAATTGTATATCGATGACTGCATAGAAGGATATACGAAAGGATTTGTAATTTGTATAAAAAGATTTTGAAATAGGACTGGGATAATCTAAAAGAGAAAGAGTATCTTATGAACATCGATGTTTATAAGATACTTTTTGAAACAAAACACAGAAACAAATATTTTTATTTCAAAAACTAGATGACTTTTTGAAATAAAAGAGGTATAATGAATGTGGTTATTTCAAAAAGAGGTGAAAATATATGAATCGAGCAGGAATATATGTTGACAATTTAACAGGAGAGGCTACTTATCAATCTTTTAAACCAAATCCATTACCACCTATGCCGGAAATTAAAATGGATGAGGAGCTTGTAAAGCTTTTAATAGATGCCAATAAACAACTTGTAAAACTAGATACTGCATCACAGTTAATTACTAATGCGGATTTGTTTGTTTCAATGTATGTTAGAAAAGAAGCATTAATTTCCTCACAAATAGAGGGCACACAGTGTACTCTTGATGATGTATTAGATCCGGAGGTGGAATCAAATGCAAATCTTGACGTTTCAGATGTTATTAATTATGTGAAAGCTACACAGTATGCATTGAAACGTCTGGAAAGATTGCCGTTATGTTGCAGATTAATAAGAGAAATACATGAAATATTAATGGAAAATGTCCGTGGACAGGATAAGACTCCGGGAGAGTTTAGACATTCTCAAAATTGGATTGGTCCTGCTAACTGTTCTTTAAAAGATGCAAGATATATTCCACCGAATGTAGAGGATATGCAAGATGCCATGTCTGATTTGGAGAAATATATTAATGAGAATACGGATTATGATCCATTGATTCGTGTTGCATTGATTCATTATCAGTTTGAAACAATACATCCGTTTTTGGACGGCAACGGAAGAATCGGAAGACTTTTAATACTCCTTTATCTGATGGAGCAGGGTTTGCTTGCTAAACCGGTCATTTATATATCCTATTTTTTGAAAAAGAACCAGATAGAATATTATGATCGAATTAGTGAAGTTAGAAGAATCGGAAACTTTGAACAATGGATAAGATTCTTTTTGGAAGCAGTGAGTAAAGCTGCATCTGATTCATTGGAAGCAATTCGTCAGCTTTCTGAGTTGCATGATAAGAATATTAAAAAACTTCCTAAGACAACTCGAAGTAAAGATAATTTACGCGCAGTGTTTGATTATATTGTGCAGTATCCCATTATTGATATCAAGAGAACAGCAAAAGAATTGGAGATTAGTTATAATACGGCAGCTACAGCTGTGAAGAAGCTTGTGGAACTTGGTATTTTGCAGGAGACAACCAATGCTGCGAGAAATAGAGTGTTTGCGTATGAGGAGTATTTAGGGATATTGAGGAAAGATACATAAGAATATGTTAGAACACTAAAGTATGCGGTGGTATAACTTATATTCCTGTTTATATGACACCATTTATTTAATCATGTACACTATAAATCAAGGGAGGTGCGTTATGTCATTTTCAAGCTATGTTTTTTGCAGAATGTGTGATAAGTCCGATAAGAAACGGGATATGGGTTTAGTGATTCCCGATACTGTTGAATATGTAAGGAATATCAGTTACGGAGAAAACAAAAAATATCATACATTAGACATCTGTTGGCCAAAGTATGTGGCTGATGGAGCAGTAGATGTTAAAAGGGACAAGCTTCCGGTAATTATCAGTGTACATGGTGGTGGTTATGTATATGGTAGTAAGGAGGTCTATCAGTTTTATGCAGCAAGTTTGGCTGAAAAAGGGTTTGCAGTAGTCAATTACAATTATAGACTTGCACCCAAATACAAATTTCCGGCACCGCTGGAGGATTTAAATGGCGTGATAAAGTGGCTTTGGGATAATAAGGAGAATCTTCCTGTTGATTCTGAAAAAGTATTTCTGGTTGGAGATTCGGCAGGGGCTCAAATTGCATGTCAGTACGGAGCGATATATTCCAATCAGGAATATGAAAAGATTATGGGAATAGAAAAACCTAAAGTTACATTGCGGGCACTAGGATTGTGTTGCGGCACATATGATCTTAAAAAACAATTAACTGAGGGCGGTTGTAAGGGAGCGTTAAGGGATTATTTGACAAAGAATCCTCTCAAATACGGGGAGAAATTAAATGCTTTGGAATATATAACGAAGGATTATCCGCCGGTATATCTGTTTAGTTCAAAGGGTGATTTTCTCATGAAAGAATGTAAACCAATGGCAGAATTTTTAAGTGGCAGAGGTGTACCATGCGAGTATAAGATTTATGGCAATGAGCAGACAGGACATGTTTTTCATGTAGATATGAAAAATGAATTTGCTTCAAAGGCAAATAGCGACCAATTGAAATTTTTTAAAAAATTTTTAGACAGGCAGGACTGCATTTGGCATTAGAATAGAGAATAACGACTATAGTTTCTATAGAATATTTTTCATACAAACAAATTAAAAATTATATTGACAATAAAAAAAGCACATGGTAATATAACGGTGTTATATATAACACTGTTATATTTTTCGAAAAGGAGTGGTGAATTGGCAGAGGAAAACAAAACATTAGATAAAATACATAGCATTGCAGAACAGGAATTCTTGCAAAAAGGCTTTAGAGGAGCATCCCTTAGAAATATAGTAAAAGAAGCGGGAGTTACAACTGGCGCTTTTTATGGATATTATAAAAGTAAGGATGAATTGTTTGATGCATTGGTGAAATCCCATGCAGATTATATGCTGAATTACTTTAAAAAGGTACAAAAGGAGTTTGAAGAGCTTTCCAAAGAAGAGCAGCTTGCTGAGATGTCAGGATATAACATGACATATATTGATGATATGTTTGAATATGCGTATAAGAATTTAAACGGGATGAAACTTTTGCTTACCGCAGCAATCGGTACAAAGTACGAAAACCTACTACATGAAATGGTGGAAATGGAGATAGAGAGTACACATAATTTTATGAAGGTGATGGAGCAGATGGGATACAAGACAAAACCATTCGATCCCCACTTTGAGCATATCATTACCAGTGGCATGTTTGCAGCTTATTTTGAACTGATTATACATGAAGTTCCTTATGAACAGGCGAAGAAATGTATAGATGATATGACAAAGTTTTATGCAGCAGGCTGGGGAAGAATGTATGGACTTGCATAATAAAAGATAATGTAACTATCCAATCAGGTAGTTACATATATTTTTGACAATAGTTAGTTATAGCTAACAATAATTAGAAAGGGAAGAGATATGAAAAGAAATGAAAAGAAATCCACAGTAGCATGGATTATAGATTTTGCAGGCACACACAAAAATATATATCTATTAAGTATGTGTGTAGCAATAGTCGGTGTTGTATGTGGCATTGCACCTTATGTGATCGTAGCACAAATTATTAAGAAATTATTGGAAGGAAACAGAAATTGGGAGGGATATGTCAGTTCATTTATTGTTTTGTTGGTATTATGGTTTGGTAGAGCAGTATTTCACAGTATTTCTACCAGTTTGTCCCATAAAGCAACTTTTGAAGTATTGGGTAACATTCGTAAAAGAGTATGTGAAAAATTATCAAAATTACCCCTGGGTTATGTGCTTGATACTCCCTCCGGTTCTTTAAAAAATGTAATTGTTGAACGTATAGACAGTATCGAAACGACACTTGCGCATGTGGTGCCGGAATTTACAGCCAATCTGCTTGGTACAGCAGCCGTAGTGGTGTACTTATTTGTTCTTGATTGGCGTATGGCATTGGCGTCGTTGGCAACCCTTGTATTGGGATTAGTGGCATACATGGGAATGATGAAAGATTATGAAACAGACTATCAGAATACCATTGATAAGACCAAAATATTGAACGATACAGCAGTTGAATACATAAACGGTATTGAAGTGATTAAAGCCTTCGGAAAAGCAAAATCATCCTATGACAGGTTTGTAGTTGCAGCCAAGGACGGAGCAGCCTGCTTTGTAGAGTGGATGAGAAAGTGTAACGTATATCATAGTATTGCTATAGTGCTTGCACCGGCAACCATGATTTCGGTACTTCCGATAGGTGGTTTGTTATATATAGGTGGTTCATTAAATTCAGCCGACTTCATTATGATTATTGTTCTGGCTGTCGGACTAATAGCACCTATTATGACTTGCATGTCTTATTCAGACGATATTGCACAGGTGGGCACTATTATCGGTGAAGTGACAGATATTCTTATGCAGGATGAATTGGTGCGTCCCGATATATTGAAAAAAGCACCGGAGAATAACACAATTAGATTGCAGAATGTAACTTTTGGATATAAAGAAAAAGAAGTGCTTCACGGCATAGATTTAGAAATGAAAGAAGGTACTGTGAATGCTTTAGTAGGACCTTCCGGTAGCGGAAAATCTACCATTGCAAAATTGATTGCCACACTTTGGGATGTAAGTGGCGGCAGTATTACAATTGGCGGAGTGGATATTAGAGACATACCATTAGAGGTGTATAATCAGAAGATTGCATATGTGTCACAGGACAATTATTTGTTTGATACATCTGTTATGGAAAATATCCGTATGGGAAAAGCGGGAGCTACAGATGAGGATGTTATTGCGGCAGCAAAAGGTAGTGGATGCCACGAATTTATCATGAAACTGGAAAAAGGATATGATACGATAGTCGGCGGAGCTGGCGGCCATTTGTCCGGCGGGGAAAGACAGAGAATTGCAATTGCAAGGGCAATGCTTAAGGATGCACCGATTGTCATATTGGATGAAGCAACTGCTTATACAGATCCGGAAAATGAGGCAATCATCCAGGAAGCAGTAGCAAAACTTGTAAAGGGAAAGACATTGATTGTGATTGCACATAGATTATCTACAATAGCAGACAGTGACAAAATCATTGTGATTAAAAACGGCAGAGTGGAAAGTCAGGGGACACATGATGAATTGCTTGTAAAAAATGGGTTATATAAAGATATGTGGCAAGCACATATGTCGGTAAAAGATAACATGATAGGAGGTGTAGCACATGTTTAAGATATTTAAGAACTTTTTTAACTTTTGTGGCGGAGAAAACAAAAGAAAATTTTACGTTTCATTGATTTTGGGACTTGTGCTGGCAATCTTTGAGGCACTCAGAGTTCCGGCAATTTTTGTCATGGTGGATGCGGTAGTAAATGACAATGTGACGATAGAGACAGTGATTATATGTTTTAGCATCATGGCACTTAGTGTGGTGGCAGCAAGTATCGTGAGATATAAAGTAACAATGCTTCAAACAGAAGGCGGCTATCGAACCTGTTCGGGAAAAAGAATTGAAATTGCGGAGCATTTAAGATATCTGCCTATGGGTTTTTTTAATCAAAACAGCCTTGGACAGATTACTACGGTAACTACCAATAAAATGGAACAACTTGCAAATGTGGCGACCAGAGTAGTAATGATGACGACACAGGGAATTATCAATACTATTATGATTACGATTATGATTTGCCTTTTCGATATTCGAATTGGAGGAATGGCAATTGCAGGCATTATAGTATTTTTTATGATTAATTCGATTATGCAAAGGGTGGCTGCAAAAATGGCACCCGTTAAGAATGAATCGGATACGACACTGGTTGAAAAGGTTATTGAGTATGTACAGGGGATTTCAGAGGTAAAGGCGTATAATCTGTCAGGAAAGCATAGCAGAGAGTTATACAAAGCCATTGATAATAATTCTGTATGTAATTTTGTAATTGAATTGAAAGTGATTCCGTTTATCACATTACAGAGCTTTATCGCTAAGGCTATCGGTGTGCTAATGTGTGCTATGTCAATTTTATTTTTCATAGATGGCAGTATGGTTCTTTCAGAATGTATTGTTATGATGGTCAGTGCATTTATTATGTATACAAGTCTTGATAATGCAGGTATGTTTTCTTCCCTGCTTAGAGTAGTTGATTTTGTTGTCGAAAAGGCAAAAGAAATATTGAATTTGGAAGCAATGGACATTGAAGGAAAAGATATCGGACCGAAGAATTATGATATTGATGTGGAGAATGTTTCCTTTTCTTATGATAAAAAGACGATTATTAATAACCTGAGTGTACATATTCCGGAGAAGACAACAACGGCGATTGTAGGTCCAAGCGGAGGTGGAAAGACAACACTTTGTCATCTGATTGCAAGATTTTGGGATGTTGATAAAGGAAGAGTATTGCTTGGCGGTAAAGATGTGAAAGAATACAGCATGGATTCCTTGATGAAAAATTTCAGTTTTGTTTTTCAAAATGTATATTTATTTCAGGATACAATTGCTAATAATATCCGGTTTGGACAGCCAAATGCACCTATGGAGCAGGTTGTTGAAGCAGCAAAAAAAGCTTGCTGTCATGATTTTATTATGCAATTACCGGAAGGTTACAACACGGTAATCGGTGAGGGTGGAGCATCCTTATCCGGTGGTGAAAAACAGAGAATTTCCATTGCACGGGCGATTATGAAGGATGCACCGATTATAATATTGGATGAAGCAACAGCTAATGTAGATCCGGAAAACGAAAAGGATTTGGTAGAGGCAATAGATGCACTTACAAAAGAAAAAACAATTTTAATGATTGCACACAGATTAAAAACGGTCAGAAATGCAGATCAGATTTTAGTAGTCGATAAAGGACAAATTGTTCAGCAGGGAAATCATAAAGAATTGATGAAGCATGATGGCATTTATAAGCGTTTTGTAAATGCACGTGAGATTGCCGGTAGCTGGAAATTAGGCGCATAATAAAATTATAAAAAAGAAGTTGACAAAAAAACAATGTTATAGTAACATAACAGTGTTATCAGATAACGCTGTTATGTTATTTTTATGGGGTGATTACTTGAAGCAGGATAAAGAAACCAGGAACAAGCTTCTTCATAGTGCCAGAGAAGAATTTATGGAAAAAGGGTATTTAAAAGCCTCTCTCCGCAACATTTGTAAAAATGCAGGTGTTACTACCGGAGCGTTATATTTCTTTTTTCAGGACAAGGAAGATTTGTTTGATGCGGTAACGAGAGAAACTGTGAACGCCATTTCCCGGATTATACAATCTCATTTTGAAGAGGAAAATGACATTGTTGCATCCGGTGCATCGCTTACACCTGATGCAGTAGATCATCAAAAGGACTTTGGTGTTGCAAAAGAGTTACTTCATCATATGTATCTGCATAGAGAGGAAGTATTGTTTATACTAACCAAATGTCAGGGGACAAAACTGGAAAATATAGCAGACGTATTTATTGAAACAGCCGAAAAGCATTACAGGAAAATGGCGGATGCCATGCAAAAAGCAAATCCGGGAAGTATTGTGGACGATAAGTTTATTCATTGGCTTTCCCATGAACAGATAGATGCTTTTATCTATGCAATAACGCATATAGAGGATGAAGAAGAGGCCATGCGTTTTATATCCCAGGCACTTGTTTATATGATGGCAGGATGGTATGGATTATTTTTGAAAAAATAGGGACTGAGAAATCAGTCCCATAAACATAACATTTACATAACAGTGTTATGTAAATAAGAAAAAACTAAAATAGAAAGGGAAAAGATATGTATTTAGAAGTAAAGGACATGAAAAAGAGTTATGGAGAAGGAGGCAGTTACATTCAGGTACTTAAGGGGATTACAACCGGTGTGGAAAAGGGAGAGATGTGTGTAATTGAAGGAACCAGCGGTTCCGGTAAATCCACATTTTTAAATTGTATCGGTGGTCTTGACCTTTTGGACTTTGGAAGTATTAAGGTGGATGGAAAGGAAATTGTAGGTATGAAACCTGATAAATTGTCCGATTACAGAAGAGAAAATTTGGGCTTTATTTTCCAGTTTTATAATCTGATTCCCAATCTGACCGTAAAAGAAAATATTCAGGTTTGCGAATACCTTTCAAAAAGTCCGCTGGATATGGATGAGCTTTTGGAAACACTGGGACTTACAGAGCATAAGAATAAGTTTCCGTCACAGCTTTCCGGTGGACAGCAACAGAGATGTGCCATAGCAAGGGCACTCATTAAAAATCCAAAGTTACTTTTGTGTGACGAGCCTACAGGTGCACTTGATTCCAAAACGTCAAGAGACATTCTGGCATTACTTGAAAAAGTAAACGAAAAGTATGGAACAACGATGTTAATTGTCACTCATAATAATTCTATAAAGAATATGGTACATAAGGTTATCCGGATAAAGGACGGTCAAATTAGTAAGGAATATCACAATGAGGTAAGAGTACCGGCCATGGAATTGGAGGACCTGTAAGATGCAGAAAGTATTGAGGAAAAGAATAGTAAGAGATTTAAAGGAAAACTTTGTGCGCTACCTGGCATTAGGTGCCGTGATTGTATTATGCATGTATATTATTATCTCGCTTATCGGAACAGCAGATACTATTATTATAGGCTCTGAAAAAACTGCTGTGAGAAATCAACTGGAAGACGGTCAGTTTACCTTGTTTATGCCACTGACAAATGTAGAGAAAGATAAGTTGTGCGAATCCGGCATCACATTGGAAGAACAGTTTTATCTGGATTATGAAATGGAAGATGAAAGTACAGTCAGAGTGTTCAAGAATAGAAAACAGATTAATCTTGTGGAGCTGGTAGAAGGAAGAGCACCGGAAAGTGATTCGGAGATTGTTTTAGAGCGCCGCTATGCGGATGAACATGCACTTCAGCCGGGGAATGTAATCAAAATAGGGGGAAAGGATTATGAAGTTGTAGGAATCGGATGTAGCCCTGATTATGAAGCCCCTTATAAAGATTTTTCCGACAGTAGCGTTAACAGCCTGCAGTTTGGCACAGCATTTGTAACAGTAGAAGCTTATGAGGAACTTCTTAAGGAAGGAAAAAGTGTAAAAGCAGAAGAATATGTATACGCATATCATCTAAACGGTAAGCTTACCCACAAAGAGCTAAAAGATAAATTAAATGACCTGAAAGTCGATGCAGAAGAGATAGAAGATGCTTATTTTCAGGAATATTGGAAAGAACAGACGGAAGATAAGAATGAATTGGAAGAGGGGATTGAAAAGCTGAAGGATGGCTCAACAGAGCTTTATGATGCCCTTAATGATCTGGCAGATATTCAGACAGGTATAGTACCTTTTGATGAGGGAATTGCAAATGTAAAAGACGGTGCAGGAGAGTTAGCAGACGGTATTGAAGAACTGCAAAATGAGACAGATAAGTTTTTGGAAGAACATTTTGATTTGGAAATATCCAATTTGACGCTCTTTTTAGAAGCGGAAGATAACCCCAGAATAGGTGCGGCTGCTGAAGACCAAATGATTAATAAATATGGAGGTATTATAGCCGGAGCCATTGTTTTAGTATTGTTTGCTTATGTGATTTCCGTATTTGTTGTTTATGGAATCGAAAAAGAAAACAGCACAATAGGGGCGCTGTATGCATTAGGTGTGAAAAGAAATGAATTGATACTGCATTATCTATGTCTGCCTGTAGCAGTTACGCTTATTGCAGGTGTGATAGGCAGTTTGATTGGTTTTGGCTCAATAGGAGAAAGTACGATTACCGGAAATTGTTATGCTTATTTCTCCATTCCGCAAATGGAAACGATATATGAAGAATATCTGCTTGTATATGGAGTGGTATTGCCGCCGGTACTTTCAGCTGTTGTAAACTTTTTGGTAATTCGTAAGAAATTAAATAAGCCGGCACTGCAAATGCTTCGTAATGAACAGAAAAATGGCAATATGAGTCAAATCAAATTAGAGAAGATGGGATTTATTGCAACTTTCCGTATCAGACAGATGCTACGCGAAGCAAGAACTTCATTGACGGTTGTGGGAGGTATGTTTATTTCGCTTTTGATATTGATGCTCGGTTTAAACTGCTATGTCATGTGTGAGCACATCAGCAAGTCGAATAAAGCTGATACAAAGTTTGAATATCTCTATACATACAAATATCCTGAAGAAACAGTTCCTGAGGGAGGATATGAGGCTTTTTCAAAAAGTACAAAAAAGGAAAATCAGGGATATAATCTTGAGGTAACAATTTTAGGAATCACTAAGGAAAATCCATTCTTTGATGTAGAACTGACAGATAGTAAGAATGAGGTTGTTATTTCATCAGCCATGGCAGAGAAATTTGAAATCAGCGAAGGAGAAGTGTTGGTGGTAGAGGATGAAGAGGCAGAGACTCACTATGCTTTTACCGTCAAAGATATTGCACAGTATTCTACCAGCTTTTATGTGTTTATGGATATTGATCATATGAGAGAAATGTTCGGTGAAAGTGATACCTATTATAATCAGGTGTTTGCAGACCGGAAACTGGATATAGAATCTGGACGCTTGTATGCCATAACTACGAAAAAAGATATTGAAAAGGCAGCAGATGTATTTATTAATGAAATGACACCTATGATTACCATGATGACAATTTTTCCAATCTTAATCTTTGTGGTAGTTATGTATCTCATGATGAAGGTTATGATAGACCGCTGTGCATTTCATATCTCTATGGTAAAAGTATTTGGCTATCGTCCAAGAGAAATAAAGAAGCTTTATTTAAACGGAAATTTCTATGTGATTGCTATTGGAGCTGCTATTTGCATTCCCCTTGCAAAGAAATGTATGGATATCATGTATCCCATGATGGTTGCCAACGTGGGCTGTGCTATGAAACTTGCATTCCCATGGCAAATGTATGCAATTATTTATGCTGCAGTACTCCTGCTATATTTTATCATTAATGAAATTTTGTTGGGAAGATTAAAGAGGGTTAATTTGGCAGAGGCACTTAAGAACAGAGAATAAAAAGATTTGGAAAGAAGTCGCAAATTTGCGGCTTCTTTGCATTTCATCCTTTCAAAATGCAACTTATCCTTTCGAGTATTTTTTTTAAAGAAAATATATGATACGGTAAGCACATCAACAAACGGAGGATGAAAAAATGAATACAAGGATGAAAAAAAGACTTAAGGCAGCAGGCATTGTGGCAGGTATCATTATTATACTGATACTCATTATGTACATAACAATTCCCAAGATTATATTTCCGGAATTTGAGCCGCTTAAAGTGACGGGGAATCATGAAGTGCAAACTTCTCTTTATACATGGGAAGATGAAAGCAGAGTAGAAACTTTCGCAGATACAGGAGAAAAACGTGCACTTACTGTAAAATTTTGGTATCCTAAAGAAGAAGGAAACTATCCGCTGGTTGTATTTTCCCATGGTGCATTCGGCGTCATTGACAGCAATAATTCCACCTATACTGAACTTGCCTCTCATGGATATGTGGTAGCAAGTATAGGACACCCTTATCATGCCATGTTTGTGGAGGATGCAAACGGAAAAACCACTATGGTAGATATGGACTTTATGACCAAGGTATATGCGGATAATGGAGAAGACTACACAGAGGAAGCAGAGAGAGGTGTATATGAATTCAGTGTGGAATGGATGAAAACCCGCTCTGCGGATATGAATTTTGTGGTGGATACTATTTTAGAGTTGGCAGCTAAGAAAGTGGAAGGGCCGTTTGTGTCAATTGCTACAGATAAGATAGGCCTTATGGGACATTCCATGGGTGGTGCCACAGCAGTAGAACTTGGCAGAGAGCGTGCGGACATTGATGCAGTCATTGATTTGGAAGGTACTATGGCAGGGGAGTATGTGGGATTTGAAAACGGCTACGAGATATATGAAGAGGAGCCTTATCCCGTACCGGTTCTGGATATCAATTCAAGAGCGGTAAGAGAAGACATTGATACACTTACCAAAGAACATGAAGGCTGGGTGTATGTTAATGATTATGTGGGTCAAAATGCAGCAGATTATCGGGAAATAATATTTGAAGATGCAGGACATTTGAATTTTACGGATTTGCCGCTTTTTTCACCGGTTTTGGCAAAGTTACTTGGCGTCGGCAGTGTGGATGCAAGGGAATGCATGGAAAATGTAAATGAAGTAGTCCTTACCTTTTTTGATTATTATTTAAAAGGGGAAGGCTCATTAGATGTACTGAAAGAAGTATATTAAACAATCAGGATGAGGGGAGAATGAAAAGTGCGGGTAAGCATCAAAAAGATTTTAAACAAAGATGAGGAACAGGTTATTATTGAGTGCACGCAAGTTACTCCGGATATCAGGGATATCGAGGCTTATGTGATGGGAAAGGGAACGGAACTTTCCGGAATTACAGAAGAGCAGCACAGAAAGCAATTTCATTTGCAAGACGTATATTATTTTGAGGCACTGGATGAAAAGGTGTTTGCCTATACGAAGGAGCAGGTTTATGAAATAAAAATGCGTCTTTATGAAGTGGAAAAAGCATACAGTAATTATCATTTTGTCAGATGCTCAAAATCAGTAGTGCTTAACCTAATGCTTCTTGACAGCATCAGTCCTGCCATGAGCGGCCGATTTTTTGCGCATATGAAGAATGGTGAGAAATTAATGATTTCGAGGCAGTATGCAAATCAGGTAAAGAAAATTGTTATGGGAGGTGGCAAGGATGAATAGACAGTCAAAACTATCGGAAATGATGATGGCTTTTTTTGTCAGTACCGCATGCATTACCATATTGGAGGGAACTATGGGAATGTTGTTTTTTCCGGATGAAAAATTAACCTATCATGCTTTTTTTGCACCGCCTATTATGGGGCTGTGCTCTGTTTTATTTGGGTTTGTGACTTGGTCAAAAAGGGAATTAACTATTAAAGAAACACTGCTACGTAGGGGGATTCATTTGCTATTGATAGAATGCTTGGTGTTTGGACTAAATTATGTGGAAGGTATTATTTTTCCATTCAAAGTGGCAATTTCTTTAATATTAGGAATAGCAGTGGTTTTTGTGGCAGTGTATGTTGTTTTATGGGTAAATGATTCAAGAAGTGCAAAACGTTTTAATAAGAAATTGAGAGAATATCAGAAAAAAGTAATATAAGTCATGTAGGTTGATTAATCTATTGTTTTCACGTAAAATGAAAGAAAAGCCGGGTGTAGAAAAAACGGAGGATAAGACATGATTCGAATGGAAGTAGCGTGTTTTGTGGTAGTTGCATTTATGGCAATATTATATTTTTCTGCCAAAAGAGAAAAGACAAGTCTTCACAGATGTTTTTCCATATTACTGATTGTTTCAATGGTACACCTTGTGTTTGACGGAGTAACTATTTATACCGTAAATAATTTAAATACAATACCTATTTGGTTAAATGATATTTTTCACCGAATATTTATCGGTACAATGACGATTGTCTTTTATCTTATATATTGTTATGTAAAACTATTGATTTGTGCAGAAACGGATACCTATAAACGTGGACGGACACCCATTAATATTACATCGTTAGTTTTGGTGCTTCTCGGGGTGCTTTTTTTGCCAATCGAATATGTACAAACAGAAAAAGGTAACTATTCATACGGTCCGGCAGCATATATGGCTTATGTAGGAGTTGGCTTATACTTGTTTTTGGTAATTTTCTTGATGATAAAATATCGTAAGCAGGTTCATCCCAAAAAGAAAATGGCTGTCAGCATAGCGATAGGAATTGAATTTGTTGTATCTGCTTATCAGGCGCTAAATCCGTTATCGCTGGTTAGCGGAATGGGTATTATGTTACTCAATTTATCCTTCTATTTAACCTTGGAAAATCCGGATATTGTTTTGGTGCAACAGGTTCAAAAAGAAAAAGAGAAGGCTGATGAAGCAAATGCTGCAAAGTCAACTTTCTTATCCCACATGTCACATGAGATTCGTACCCCAATGAATGCAATTGTAGGGATGTCAGAGATTTTACTTAGAACAGATATGTCAGAAGAACAAAAAGAATATCTTGCCAATATCAGAAGTTCAGGAAATGCACTTGTGGCAATTATAAATGACATTTTAGATATATCCAAAATTGAAGCCGGAAAAATGGAACTGGTGGAGGATATTTATGATATTCGTGCCATGATTAGCGACATTCGTATGATTATTCAAAATCGTATCGGCGATAAGCCTATAGAATATTTATTTGAGATAGATGAAGAATTACCTGATAAACTCTACGGCGATGGTTTACGAATCAGACAGGTAATTATCAATTTACTGAATAATGCGGTAAAGTTTACCGATCAGGGATATGTAAAACTTTGTATTACAACAAAATTTTTGTCAGAAGACGAAATTTCCATGCATGTGTCCGTTTCAGACACCGGTCAAGGTATCAGACAGGAAGATTTGCAGAAACTTTTTGAGGCATTCCGACAGGTTGATGTTAAGAAAAACAGAGGTAAGGAAGGCACAGGGCTTGGGTTGTCAATTTCCGGTCAATTAATTGAAATGATGGGTGGAAAGCTGGAAGTACAGAGTACATACCAAGTAGGAAGCGAGTTTTTCTTTACAATAAAGCAGAAGTTAGTGGCCGCAGAAATTGCGGAAGAGACGCACAGGAATGTTACGAATTTTACGGCACCAAAAGCAAGGATTTTGATTGTAGACGATAGCTCTATCAATTTAAAAGTTGCAACAGGATTATTAGAGCCTCTTCAAATGCAAATGGACGTTGCTGAAAATGGAAAGAAGGCGCTTGCTATGATTCGGGAGCAAAAATACCATCTTGTTTTCATGGATCATATGATGCCTGTTATGGATGGAATAGAGGCAACGAAGGAACTTAGAAGTATGGAAGGTGATTATTATCGTGACCTGCCCATTATTGCGTTGTCTGCAAATGCCGTCCAAGATGCACAAAAGCTGTTTTTGGAGTCGGGAATGAACGGATTTGTTGCAAAGCCCATCGATATGAAGCAAGTTTGTACGGTACTTTTAAAATGGCTGCCTAAGGAATTAATAGTGATACAGGAAGATGTGGATGAAGCACTTAAAGATGCAGAAAAAGTACGAAAATTTGAACAAACAAATTTGGTAAAAATCGAAGGGATTGATGAAAAAGAAGGAATCCGTAATACGGGAAACACAAAATTATGGATGAATCTTATGGGCGATTTTTACAAACTAATCGACCAAAAAGCTGTTAAGATTGAAAAGTGTGTAGCGGATAATCTGATAAAGGATTATACTATAGAAGTCCATGCATTAAAGAATACGGCAAGAATGATAGGCGCAATGGAATTGTCGAATCAGTTTTCACAACTGGAACAGTATGGCAATGCAGGAGATAAGGAGGCTATACATAATAAAACACCTGAAGTGCTTGTATTCTTTAGGCGTTATAAAGAAATATTAAAGCCATATGGTAAGATGCAGGATGCAAATAAACGAGAAGCTTCGAATGACGAAATAATACAGTATCTGCAGGGTATTCAAGAAGCAATAGAAGCATTTGATTTGGATGTGGCCGATGAGGCGATGAAAAATCTGGAAGAATGTTATTTGCCGGGAGAGTGCATGGCGTTGATGGATGAACTGCGGGCATATATGGCAGATGTTGCCATGGAAAACATTCTTTGTATTACACAAGAGATGATGACACTCTTAAAACAAACATGAGATTACAAAAGAGGAGTAATGTGATGGCAAATATTTTATTAGTATCGGAAAACAAAAGCTTTATTTCACTTTCGTTAGTAAATCATTTGAAAAATTGCGGGCATCAAGTGTTTCAAATAGGTACTGATTTAGACAGTGTAGAAAAATTTGAAGAAACTATGCAACTGTTTATAATATATGCAGAGGAAGCATTATTGATTGAAAGACAGATGCTTGTCTATTTGAAGGATAAAGCTATCGAAGATAATATTCCTATTATTGTTATTGGAGATGCAGAACAAATAGAAGAAGCAGAAAAGATAATATTAAAGCAGTCCGTAACTAAGCATTTTTTGCGTCCCATTAATGTAAATGAAGTAGTGGAATATGTGAATGAGTACTTAGAGAAGAATTCCAATCTTCTCAAACATAAAATTTTAGTGGTGGATGATTCCGGTGCAGTACTTAGAAATGTAAAAGGATGGCTGGAGGATAAGTATCAGGTGATTTTAGCCAATTCCGGTACAATGGCAATAAAATATTTATCTTTAAATCATCCCGATTTGATTCTCCTTGATTATGAAATGCCGATTTGTGACGGAAGACAGGTTTTGGAAATGATTCGTTCCGAATCAGAGTTTTCTCATGTGCCGGTTATTTTCCTGACCAATAAAAATGATAAGGAAAGCGTCATGAGTGTTACGGCACTGAAACCGGAGGGGTATTTATTAAAAACAATGGAGCCGGGACAAATTGTTCAGGCAATTGATGACTTTTTTGAGCGGCAGAAGGGAAAAATGTGACAGAAATGATAAACGTGAAAAGATTATTTGAACCTACGGATATGACGGTAGGTACTCCTTGGAAAAGCATTGCAATATTTTCCATTCCCATGTTAATCGGAAATATTGCACAGCAATTATACAGTACGGTAGACAGCATTGTGGTAGGACATTATGTAGGTGACAATGCCCTGGCTGCAGTTGGAAGTGCGGCACCACTTTTTAATATGCTTTTAGTTTTATTTGTAGGAATATCTGCAGGCGTGGGAATCATGGTTTCCCAGTATTTCGGAGCAAAGGCAAGAGAAGAATTATCGGGAACAATCGGAACCTGTATTACACTCACGGCAATTGTGTCTTTATTTTTAATGATAGTGGCACCCCCCTTTGTACGAGATTTGTTGCAGATGTTAAATACACCGGAAAGTATATTAGATGACTGTACATCCTATTTGGTGATTATGCTCTACGGCGGAGCAGGAATGGCTTATTATAATATCCTAAGCGGTATCCTCAGGGGGATGGGAGATTCTTTTTCCGCATTAATCTACTTACTTATTGCAACGGTATTAAATATTATTTTAGATATTCTCTTCGTGGCACAGTTTGACATGGGAGTAGCAGGCGTAGCCTTGGCTACAGTCATTGCCCAGGCTATTTCATCCGTACTTTGCTTGTGGAAGCTGATGCACATGAGGGAAGTGTTTGATTTAGGACTCAAGCAACTTAAAATGGCAAAAGAGCATGTCATACAGATGGTAAGATTAGGACTTCCTTCAGGGCTTACCCAGGCTATTTTTTCCTCCGCGATGATTATCGTGCAGTCTTTGACTAACAGCTTCGGTGAGATGTTTATTGCTGCAAATGTCATTGTTATGCGTGTGGACGGTTTTGCCATGATGCCGAACTTTTCGTTTGGTACGGCCACAACCACTTTTGCGGGACAGAATGTGGGGGCAAAGAAATATGACCGTGTTATGCAGGGCGCTAAGCAGGGAACCATTCTTGCTGTGGCATGTTCTGCAATTATTACCGGGGTGATTTTACTGTTTGGCAAGAGTTTAATGGGGATTTTTACCAATACACAGGAATTGGTAGATCTTAGTTATTATATGATGTGTATTTTGGCGGTTGGATATATAGCAATGGCGGTTACCCAGAGTTTATCAGGTGTAATGCGCGGTGCAGGGGATACCGTAACGCCCATGTGGATTTCTCTTTGCACCACGGTAATTATCCGTGTGCCCATTGCTTACGGAATCTCTTATCTGACAAGAACACCTGAACTACCTTTCGGTCGTAGTGAATGTATCCAGATTTCACTCCTTGCGGCGTGGATTGTGGGAGCACTTCTTACCACCATATTCTACAAAGCGGGAAGATGGAAAAAGAAGGCAATTTTATAGAATTGCCATGGCGTATTTTGTTTGACATGCTATAGCGGTTGAGGATATAATTATACTGTTAAGAAAAAACCTATTGGGAGGTTACATAAGTGAAAACTACAGTACAAGACATCATGGAACTTATCCGTGAAAAAGACATTAAAATGGTTGACTTTAAAATGGTTGACATTAACGGACAGTTCCGCCATGTTACCATTCCGGCAAAAAATTTTTCGGAAGAAACCATGAAAAGCGGCATCGGTTTTGATGCATCAAACTATGGATATGCAGTTGTAGAAAAGAGTGATATGGTATTTATCCCCGATCCGGATACTGCCTGCATCGATCCTTTCTGCGAAATTCCTACTTTATCCATGACAGGAAATGCGATGATTATCGATAATCCCGAGAATCGTCCTCTTTCACAGTATCCCAGAAATATCGTTCTGGCTGCTGAACAGTATATGAAGGACAGCGGTATTGCTGATACCATGCTCATTCTTCCTGAATTTGAATTTTATTTATTTGACCAGGTAGGCTGGCAGGTAGCACCCAATTCCATCGGAATGTCTCTGGATGTAAATCAGGCATACTGGAACGGGGATGTAGATGGTAAGGGATGTGTTGTTCCCAAGCAGAAAGCTTACCATGTAGCAAAGCCCTACGATGCAAGCTACGAATGCAGAAGTGAAATGTGTATGCTTATGGAAGAAATGGGTATCCCGATTAAGTATCATCATCCTGAAGTAGGAGCTGCAGGACAGTTTGAAATCGAGCCTCAGCTTGGACAGATGTCTAAGATGGCAGATGCTTCCATGATGATTAAATATATTATTCACAACACAGCCATGAAATATGGCAAGACAGCAACTTTTATGCCCAAGCCCGTATACGGTGAAGCAGGTAATGGTATGCATGTACATATGTTGCTTCTCAAGGATGATCAGCCGGTATTCTCAGATGATAACGGTTACTCCAACTTAAGTAAGGAAGCACATTGGTTCATGGGCGGTTTATTAAAACATATTGCATCCTTATGTGCAATCACAAACCCCAGCACCAACTCCTTTAAGAGATTGGTTCCCGGATTTGAGGCACCGGTTACTGTAGGATATGCTACCTCAAACCGCAGTGCGGTTATCCGTATTCCTGCATATGCGAAGTCTCCCAAGATGAGACGCTTTGAACTTCGTAATCCCGATGCAACCTGTAATCCTTATTTCTGCTATGCAGCAATCTTAATGGCAGGTCTTGACGGTATCAAGAACCAAATCGATCCTCATGAAAACGGATGGGGACCTTACGATATGAACTTATATAATTTATCAGATGAAGAAAAAGCGAAACTGAAAGGACTTCCCACCTCATTAGAGCAGGCACTGGATGCACTTGAGGCAGACCATGATTACCTGACCGCAGGCGGCGTGTTCCCGGAAGAACTCTTAAAGAACTTTATTAAGACCAAGAGAGCAGAATGTAGCCAGATGGCAGCCATTCCTCATCCTGCTGAATTTGAGAAGTATTATAATTTATAAAAAACAGTAATCAGTCGAGCCCCTGTCAAAGACGACAGGGGCTTGTGTAACATTAAGGAGCTTATTTATGAAATATCCTAAATTTTTAAAAGAAAACGGAACAATCGGCTTTGTAGCACCTGCTTTCGGGTGCAATATAGAACCATATAAATCAGCATTTCAAAATGCACAGAAAAAATTGAAACAAATGGGCTATCAGATAGATGTGGGTCCTAACTGCTATGAAGGATGCGGAATTGGCATCAGCAATACACCCAATGCTTGCGGAGAGGAGCTTGCTGATTACTATTGCAGCAAAGATAATGACATTTTGATATCCTGTGGTGGTGGGGAACTCATGTGTGAAACCATAAGCAGGGTGGATTTTGATGCATTAAAAACAGCAGAACCTAAGTGGTATGCCGGATATTCCGACAACACAAACATGACCTTCCTATTGGCGACAATTTGCGATACCGCATCTTTATACGGACCTTGTGCAGCAGCGTATGGAATGGAGCCGTGGCATCCGTCTATCAGTGATATGTTTGACTTTTTGAAAGGACAAAAGCTTACTTTTGAAAGTTATGATTTGTGGGAAAAAGAAGGATTAAAAGACGCAGAACATCCGTTGCTGCCATATCATTGTACAGAAAAAACAGAAGTGAAAATCTTTATGCCGAAAGATGATACTATGGAAGAAGTAAGCTGTGGTAAGATGCAAGGCAGACTTTTAGGCGGCTGCATGGACTGTCTCGTTAATTTGACAGGCACGAAATTCGACAAGGTAAAAGAATTTACAGAGAAGTATAAAGAGGACGGTATTCTTTGGTTTTTGGAGGCCTGTGACTTAAATGTATTCAGTATACGAAGAGCGATGTGGCAGATGAAAGAAGCAGGCTGGTTTTGCCATGTAAAAGGATTTGTCATCGGAAGACCCTTAAACGGTGAGGAAATGATGGGACTTGATCAGTATGAAGCCGTGCTTGGTATTGCAAAGGAGTATAAGGTTCCTGTATTTATGGACGCAGATTTAGGACACCTGCCTCCTGCCATGCCGTTTGTGACAGGAAGTGTTGCAAACATAGAAGGAAAAGACGGAAAAATGCGAATTTCTTATGAATTAAGATAAAGAGTGCGAGACAAGCGCGATAAATGACAGTTGAATGGGCATATCATGTTCCTTATAATAGTTTCGTAGCAGTATTTGTGAAAAAATGGAGGAACTTTTGATGGAACAGCTAAATTTGACGACAATGAAGGATACGGAAAAGGTACAGATGTTATTCGAAAGCCTTTTACAGATGAACAGAGAATTTCAGATTATGATTACAGTACCTTCAGAATTAAGAGGAGAAGAAAAATCCGGAAAAGAAATGAAAGCGGCAGAGACGCCTCTTACCTTTGACTTAGAAAAAGACGTAACAGATATGATACATGAGATAGGCGTGCCGGCACATATAAAAGGATATCAGTACTTACGGGAAGCGATTATGATGTCAGTGAAGGAAGCAGATATGCTGGGTTCTATCACCAAGGTGCTTTATCCTACCATTGCAGAAAAATATCAGACCACATCAAGCCGTGTGGAGAGAGCTATCCGCCATGCCATAGAAGTTGCATGGAACAGAGGACGCATGGAAACATTAGATAATTTATTTGGATATACTATAAATACAGGTAAGGGGAAACCCACCAATTCTGAATTTATTGCACTGATTGCAGATAAAATCAGATTGCAGTACAGATAATAGAGAAAAGAATATATGATAGAAACTGAAATTTCGGCAGACAGAAATATCTGATTGCCGAAATTTTTCTCTTTAATTGCGTGATTGCTTGTTGTATAATGGTTTTATGACTATTAATGTTTTGGAGGATTTGTGATGAAGAAGATTCTTTTTGTCGCATCGGAAGGGGTTCCGTTTATCAAAACAGGAGGATTGGCAGACGTTGTCGGCTCACTTCCCAAGTGTATTGACAAGAATTATTTCGATGTCAGGGTAGTCCTTCCCAAGTACTCCTGCATGAAACAGGAGATGAAGGATAAACTTAGTTATGTCACTCATTTTTATATGGATTTCCATTGGAAAAATGAGTATGTCGGCGTAATGTATGCCGAAGTGGATGGGGTAAAATATTATTTTATAGATAATGAAATGTTCTTTACGGGATTCAAGCCTTACAGTGATAATGCATTGTTTGAAATTGAAAAATATGCATTCTTTTCCAAGGCAGCATTATCCATTTTGCCGGTGATTGATTTCAGACCGGATGTGATTCACTGCCACGATTGGCAGACAGGTCTCATTCCGGTTTACTTAAAAGAGAGATTCCAGGGCAATGAATTTTATCGGGGCATTAAGTCCGTTATGACGATTCATAACCTGAAGTTTCAGGGCAAATGGAGTGTGAAGGAAGTGCAGGATATCACAGGGCTTCCTGATTACTATTTCACACCGGACAAGTTAGAAGCCTTTAAGGATGCAAATCTGCTTAAGGGCGGTCTTGTTTATGCGGATGCAATCACCACTGTTAGTGATACTTATGCAGAAGAAATCAAAACAGCCTTTTATGGAGAGAATCTGGATGGACTTCTCCGTGCCAGAAGCCATGACCTTAGAGGCATCGTAAATGGTATTGATACAGATGACTTCAATCCGGAAACAGATCCTTATATTGAACATAAATACAATGCCATGAATTTCCGAAAGGAAAAAATAAAAAATAAACGTGCCCTGCAGGCTGAACTTGGTCTTGAGCAGGATGATAAGAAGTTTATGATTGGTATTGTCTCAAGGTTAACAGACCAAAAGGGCTTTGACTTAATCGCCCATGTTATGGACGAGCTTTGCCAGAGCAACGTGCAGATTGTAGTACTGGGTACAGGTGAAGAACAGTATGAAAATATGTTCCGTCACTTTGACTGGAAGTATAATAACAAGGTTTCTGCGAACATATTTTATTCAGAGGCTTTGTCCCATAAAATTTATGCGGCTTGTGATGCATTTTTAATGCCCTCCCTGTTTGAACCTTGTGGCCTAAGCCAGTTAATGAGCCTTCGTTATGGAACAGTTCCCATTGTAAGGGAAACCGGTGGGTTAAAGGATACCGTGCAGCCGTATAATGAATATGAGAGCAGCGGAACAGGATTTTCTTTTACTAATTATAATGCCCATGAAATGCTTGGCACCATTTACTATGCCGAGAAAATATATTATGAAAAGAAAAGAGAATGGAATAAAATTATTGACCGCGCCATGGCGGCAGATTTTTCATGGAATGCATCAGCAAAGAAATATCAGGAGATGTATGACTGGCTGATAGGCTAATTATTTTGGAGCGTAAAAGCAATGTCCACGAAAAAGAGAAATGACGGAATCATATTGCAGGCGGGGATTCTGGCTACGGCCGGAATCATCGTCCGCATTATTGGATTGTTATATAACAGTCCGATGGCGGCGATTCTGGGTGATGAGGGATTTGGATATTACAGCATGGCATACAATGCATATGTCATTGTTCTGCTGGTGTCTTCCTATAGCATTCCTTCAGCTATTTCCAAAGTAATTGCCCAGAAACTTGCTTTAAAAGAATATAAAAATGCACATCGTATTTTTAAATGTGCACTTGTTTATGTGCTGGTAGTAGGTGGTATTGCCAGCTTATTTGTGTTTTTTGGAGCGGGACTTTTGGTACAGGTAGAGTATGCCAGATTACCCCTTATGGTTCTGGCTCCCGTTATCTTTTTTAGTGGAATTTTAGGTGTGCTCAGAGGATATTTTCAGGCACATAAGACCATGATACAAACCTCTGTATCTCAGATAGTAGAGCAGATTTTAAACGCGCTGTTTAGCATTTTGATGGCATACTTTTTGGTGAAACAATTTTCCGGTTTGCCCCAAAGTGAAAAACTATCCTATGGTGCAGCAGGTGGTGCGGTAGGTACCGGAGTGGGAGTTCTTGCTGCACTGTTATTTATGTTTGGTGTTTACTGTTTAAATAAACAAACGATTCATAAGAGAATTGAAAAAGACCGCAGTGATAAAGAAGATTCCTACGGAGAGATTTTTAAAATGATTATCACGGTGGTGACACCATTTATTTTAAGTACATTTATCTATAATGCCAATACCTTTATTAACCAGACTATCTATCAAAATGTGATGATGGGGGAAAGAGGTCTTGCAGATACACTTGTGGCATCCCAGATGGGAATTGCCGGAAAGGCTGTTAAAGTATCGAATATTCCCATTGCCTTATCTTCTGCGATGGCGGCAGCCTTAATTCCCGGAATTTCCGGAGACTTTGCAAAGAAAGACTTAAATGGGGTGAAAAAGAAGATTGCCAAGTCCATGAAAGTTACCATGCTGGTGTCCATTCCTGCGGCGGTAGGCATTGGTGTGCTTGCCAAGCCTATTATGTGGGTTTTATATCCCCAAAAGGAATCTATCGATTTGGCCTCATCGTTGCTGGCGGTATTGGCAATCAGTGTAGTGTTTTATGGCATGTCCACCATATCCAATGCGGTTCTTCAGTCGGTAGGTAAATTAAACAGTCCGGTAATCAATGCAGCAATTGCGCTGGTGGTTCAAACATTGGTGCTTATGGTTATGATTATGTTTTGTGACGAGACTTACGGACCATATTATTACATTATTGCAATGGTTTGTTACGCATTATTAGTCAGCGTATTAAATGCTTTTTCCATAAAAAAGGCAATAAAATACAGACAGGATTTGGATAGAACTTTTGCAAGACCCTTTTTTTCAGCAGCCATTATGGGCGGCGTTGCACTGGGAGTATATCATGGCATTTACGCACTTTTGCCGGTTAATATAGTGGCATTGGCAGTGGCAATTGGTATTGCGGTGCCAATTTATTTTGTACTGGTAATCCGCCTCGGAGCTGTAAATGAAGAGGAACTCCGTAGCATGCCGAAAGGATACATGTTAATCCATTTGGCAAAAAAGATGGGGATTCTAAAAAATAAAAAAGAAAAGAATGAGAATAAATAAATAACCTTCTGGAAATAATACCACTGTAAGTGAATATTTTTCAGGAGGTTTTTTATGGCAAATTTATCAGAACTTGACTTGCAGAACATCCGTCATTTAATGACAGGCTACGACACAACACATTGCAAATTAAAAGAGTACGCATGCGAAGCGACTGACCCTAAAGTAAAGCAGTTTTTCGAAAAAGGTGCACAGTCCGCTATGGACAATAAAAATACACTGATGAAGTTTTTACAGTAGGGAGGGCAACAGTATGCAGTTAAATGAAAAGACAATGGTATCAGATACACTTGCAGGTATCAATGGAGAGTTGGTTCGTTTCGGTGAAATGATTGCGCAGACAGAAAATAAAGAATTAAAGCAGACATTAAAGCAGTTTAGAAATGCCTGTGAGCAGTCACAGGAAGAGATTTTCCAGATTGCAAGAGATAAATCTTATTATGTTCCTGCTTCCAAAGCAACACAGGAAGAAGTGGATCATGTAAAGAGCCTGTTTACAGAAAAAACATTATAAAAGTATCATAAAAAACAGAGCATAAAGCATAGCTGTCTTATCTAATGAGGCAGCTATGCTTTTTGTATTACCTAAATTGTGCGTCATATTGACATAAATCTACAAAAATGATAAAATTTTCGTAAAGTTTTTGTATACATAGGAGGGCGATATGGGTTTTTTAGACAACATGGGCAAAACCATTTCTGATGCCAGCCAGGGAGCACTTAAAAAAGGCAAGGATATGGCAGATGTCGCAAAATTTAATTCTTTGATTAATGACGAAGAAAAAAAGATTACCGGTATTTATGAACAGATCGGAAAGAAGTATGTGGAGGTTCTTGGAGAGTCTGCGGATGAAAATTTCAAAGAGCTCTTAGATCTTTTAAAGGCTTCCCAGGATAAGGTAGAAGAATACCGCAATAATGTAAAGGAATTAAAGGGAGTGTCTAATTGTCCTACATGTGGAGCAGAAGTTGCAAATAATGCGCTTTTCTGTGCTGTATGCGGAACAAAGATGGCAGAACCTGCAGCAGAACCTGTAGCAGCAGAAGTACATTGTGCGGATTGTGGAGCAGTGATTGCACCCGGCAGTAAATTCTGTACATCCTGCGGCAAGCCGGTATAAAACGGTAAAAATAATAAAAAACGAAAGATAGAGAAAGGGAAAACAAATGAAAGCAAAATTAGGAATTTCAGTTGGACTTTTAGGAGCAGCAATTTATTTCGCTGCATTATTCGGAGGATATACTCCTGTTATTTTATTAGTTGGCTATGTTCTTTTATTTGAAGAAAATGAATGGTTAAAGAGAGCAGCCGTTAAAGCGGCAGTGTTAATGGTTTCCATTACATTCATTCTTGCAGTAATCGGTTTGATTCCCGACTTATTGTCCTGGGTTAACTCATTGGTGGCAGTATTTAAGGGATCCTTTAACTATGGCGTTCTTAGCGCAATCATCAGTGTTATTACAAAAGCAATTGATATCATCAGAACATGTCTGTTCCTTCTTTTAGGTATGAAAGCTTTAAATCAGGGTACAGTTGCAGTTCCTGTTGTTGATCAGATTGTAAATAAATATTTTTAATTGGAGGAAGTAAAAATGGCTAAGTTTTGTTCTAATTGTGGTTCTCAGATGAACGATGAAGATAAGGTGTGTGGACAGTGTGGTACACCTGTGGCAGGGGCAAACGTAAATCCGGCACCCGCAGCAGCACCTGCAGCGGATGAAGGAAAAAAGAAAAACAATAATATCATTATTGCACTCATTGCAATTGCGATTGTTGCAATTGTGGCACTTGTAGTAGTTGTTAATATAGCAAGTAACTTTACCGGTTATAAGGGTACCCTTAATAAAATGGTAAAGGCATTAGAAGATGATGATACAGATGCATTAATAGCTCTTTCAAGCTCTATCAGTGATGAAATCAATGAAGCATGGTACGGTGATGACTTCGAAGAATATTATGAAGATGCTATTGACAGCGTGCTTGACAAGTATGAAGACAAGGTAGAAAACATCAAGAAAATTTCTTATGAAATCACTGATGAGACAGAACTTTCCAAGAGAAATATGGAAGACCTTGAAGAAGCTATGGTTGACAACTATGATATGGACTTTAGCGATATTAAGAAAGTTGTAAAGGTTGACTTAAAGATAACCGTTAAGGGCTCCAAGAAATCAGGTTCCTATAATGTAGAAGACTTGATTATGGTGAAAGAAGACGGCGGTTGGAAAATCCATTACGGTAGTTTAAATTATTAATTTGTAGAGTCGTACGGAAAGCGGCTGTTGCTACGAAGATATGAAAGTAATGAACCTCTCCGTGTATGTGCACGGGGAGGTTTCTTTTTGAGGGAGAGATGGTGCAATGAATATTTGGTTGCAAATAGGATTAGGATTATTACCGGGAGCGTTGGTTGCAATTATTTTACTAATAAAGCGGCGGGCGTTTTGTTTTAGTGCGATTTTTTCAACATTGCTGCTTATGGCAGGCTGCGGAATATCCTTATTTTTCGGTGGCACCGCTCTCATGGAGGAAGGCGGCATGCAGGTGCAGATGTCTGAAAAGAAAATGATGGCATTTGCCAATGCCCTTGCAGAAGAAGGCGCCTATGACGCAGCCATTGAGGTTTTAGAACAATATAGCAGTGAATACGGATATAATGATGAGTGCAGACTGCTGACAGCACGTATTGCAGTTCTGGAAGGGGACTTTGAAAGTGCCCACGGCTTATATCGATATTTGTGTGAAAATACAGAATTAATTTCTGCAGATGCAGAGGAAGTTGTATTTGTAGACATAAAATGGAATAACAGCACAGCAGACCTTGTTATGATAGATTATTTAAAGTCTGTTGGGGAAAATATTGAAGACTATGGATACACAGAAAGTGTATACGAGGATATCAAAGAGAGTGAACAGAAAACAATTGATGATATTAGAAGAGATATCAAAAATGCCATAGAAGACAGGTACAGTATTACTGATGAGTGCTCGGACTGTGCAGAAGCAGTAGCAGGCATTTTAGAAGTATATGATGATGTGTCAGAAAATAATTACGCAACGGAAGAGGAAAGTGAAGAAAAAGAAAAGGATCTGCGCAGATATGGCAGAACTTTTGAAGATATAGAAAGTAATGCACCGGAATATCTGGCGATGGAATGTGTGGAAAAAGCACGTATCAAAGCATATGTGATAAGCGGTGATTATGAGCAGATAGCAGAAAAATTGGAAGAAAAAGCTTCTTACCACGAACTGATGGTAGTAGCTGAATTATATATGAGTGGTTTAGTCAAGGAATCTGATTTTTCAGAGGACTATCAAAAGATTGACAACCAAAATGCTGATATGATAGAGGATAAGCTGTCTGCAATTTATAAAGATAATTCAGATGATTTAAACAAGCAGGAAAAGAAAGCATTTAAAGAACGTATTGAGGCCATTAGTGTACAGTTAGAAGATCCGGTTCTTACATCCGTAAAGGAGGAACTGACAGATGTTGCAAAAGAGGAAGCGGGTACAGATGCAACGAAGGTATATCTGGAACTTGCAAAGATAGAAAACTATTTCGGTAATGAAACATCTACCGATTCCTATTTGAGTACAGCTATCTACAGTTCTCCGGAATGTGAAGATGACAGTTATGTTTCCGCAATGTCACAGATTATTACAGTCATCAGTAACGATGAAGAAAATGATAAAGAAAACATTAAAAATGTTTCTACCTATGTGGAAAACGTGTTAGATCATTCCCTGACAGTAAATGTTGAAAGTATTGTTTCTCCTCAAAACCAGATTCCGATAGAAGAGGAGGAAAAATCTGTTGACTTTACAAGGACTACCGTTGATTATGTGAGCCGGGTTAAAAGTGCTATTTCTATCGGCAAAATTGATGCTTCCGGTTTTGAAAAGATTGTATCTACAGTACAGATAGACAGTGATTATCTGACGGATGTAAATGAAATTAAGGCAGCACTGAAAGTGTACGACTGCGGTGCAGAAATTTCTGATTTTACACTTAAGAAGATCAATTATGAAGGCTCCAACATCATGCTTGTCTGTGATGTCTCCGGCAGTATGAGCGGAAACATCCAGGATTTAAGGGATGCGGTGGTTACCTTTATTACGGATAAGAATGCAAATGAAGATATTGCAGTGGTTACCTTTGATGATACCATTGTTGATACAAAGTTTTTCGGAACGCCGGATGATGAACTGATTGCGTTTGCCCAAAATATGCAAATAGCCGGCGGTACAGACATTTTCTCAGCGGTTACAAACTGTTTGGATGGTTTCTCGGCAGAGCCGGAGGACAATAATGTCCTTATCTTAATGACAGATGGACAGGATAATTATGCCAGGGATGCAGAGACAATCTATAGGGAAATCGGAAACCGTGCCCTGCAAAAGGGAATCACTGTTTATACCATGGGTCTTGGAACAAGTGTGGATACCAATTATTTAAGCACCATTGCGGGAAGTGGTAATGGTGAGTTCCTTTATGTATCAGACAGTTCCAGCTTGTCGTCCTTTTATGATTTGCTACATGCACAGGTTTATAATCAGTATGAAATCACCTATCAGGCAAAAGACACCATCACCATGACAGGGCGTACACTGGAAATTTCCATGCCGGATGAAAATCTTCGTGATGTAAAGACTTATTCCTTAGAAGGCGAAGGAGAAGGGGAAACAGGAGAGGGACTTGCTGTTAGCAATGAACTAAGCATTCAGGGAATGTCTCCAAGATATATTTATAAAGGTATGCAGGATACAACTGTCCGCTTAAAGGGCAGTGGATTTAATAAAGATAGTGAAATATCCGTAAAGCTCAACGGCAATATTGATTATTCCGTAACAGCTACTTATGTAGATGCAGAGACCTACGAGCTTACAATACCTGCAAGTGTGGCAGTAGGTAAATACAATGTAGAAATCAGCATAGACGGAAAACGGAAAGTACTGGAAAATGGTTTCTCCGTAATTGCGAAATGCGGTGAAAAGAAGATTGTTTTTGGACCATATGTATTTACTGCATCTGAAATAATAGAAAATGATATTGATAACCGGACCCTTAGAGGAAATGTAACCATGAATGGTTGGCTGCATTTTAAGGGAGATGTGAATATAGTAGGTGATGTAAAAGAAAGTTATTCCATAAAAGTAAGTGATCTGAGTGGCTCTTATGTGCAATATGATACTGCTACGGCAACCGGTTTCGGACAAAAGATTGCACAGAAGGGAATTTCCATTGATCTTCCGGCATTACCATATTTTACATTGTATAATGATCAACAAAACCTATACGATTACGACAACTATGCAGTAGACGATATCGAGATAGGCGTTTGGGCAATATACAGTCTCGCACGGTTTAAGACAGTAGTGGTTAGGCTTTATCCTGACAATATAAGTCTGTATTACGATAATGCAACACCGGAACTGCCTTTCCAAGATAAAATATTTGGAGACAGTGGCAAAAAAGAGGTGCTGAGCTTTGACTTAAAAGGAGAAGTGAAGGTTACCGACAAGAACGTTGGCATGGTGGCAGAGGCAGAACTGGGAACAGAGTTTGATAAAAATGATGCAAAGCAGGTTGCCTTTATCAGCGTTCCTGTATGGCTTAACGGTAAGGCGGGATTGAAAATCAATACTTTGAAAGAAGAATATTCTGTCAGTGCTTCTGTTATGCTAAATTTCCTGGATTTGGAAAAGACTTCTACGGGACTCAGTGCAGAGGCAACATGGAAAGATAACCTTGAATTGGATTCAGTGAGTTTAAAAGCAAGAAAAAGAAATTCAATAAAATTAAAAACAGCGATACCTCTGGAATTCAATGATTTTATGTTTGGAGCATCTAATATTCACGATGCAGTTGCCAGTGGTGACTGGAAAAAGATAAAACTGACGGGCGGCGTTTCCATTACCAGTATGAAAGTAAAAGAATACCTGCCCCAGTTGGAAAAATTTGTAGGAAATCTCAGCATATTGTCTATGCCCGATACAACTGCATCCTTATGTTTAAGTCCGTTCCAAATTGAAACAAATGCAAAACTGGTATTTCTAACGAAAATCCAGTTGGCACAGGCAGAGGTACAAATCGGTAATTTTGATTATACCAACTCGTTACTTCAATTAGACAATGAAGCAGTAAAAGGTCTTAGGGCAAAACTGAAAACCGGATTAATGTGGCAGAGTGAAAATGAAGAAATTTCCTTAGATTTATCAGGCTCCGGTGAACTGAATGCCCATACCAGATTTGTAGGAGCAGTATACGAAGGACTGGCAGCCTGCGATATTAAATGGTGGCTGTTTAGTGCCGGTCAAAAAAAACAAGGAACCTATGCAGTTGGTTTTTATAAGAATCATAATGATGAACTTCAGTTTATCTTCAGATACAGGAGTCAGGACAGTGATGGAAACGTGAAAGGCGATTTCTATTACATCAATGAGAAGGGTAGAATTAAAAAAGATAAAAGCGGTATATTAACTTAGTTTGAGGTGACATGATGAGAACGTCGATGAAAAGAAAAATTGGAATATGGATACAGATATTGGTACTGTGTTTATCCTTTTGGATGAATGCTGTATTTGTACAGGCTGCACCCAAACAGGCAGAAATAGTGACTACCGATACACAGGGAGATTTAACGGTTCTCTTTACATTTGATAAAGAAGTAGTAGATATTACATTTATATCACCATCCGGGGAGAGGAAAACAAATGGGGACAGTGATGTAGAATATGCGTCGGGTGAACTGTGGTGTACTTACCGCATTAAGGATGCAAAAGCCGGAACATGGAAGGTAGAATATGACTTAAAAGGAAACAGCGAGATCACCTATGATATTGTGCAAGAGAATAATGGACTTTGGATTCAATATTTGAATGTATCAGAGGGTGAAAATGGGAAAATGACAGCCGCTTTCCGTGCTGATTATGAGCCCGCAGATATTTATTACAATTATGAATTGTATGCTGTCAGTACAACAGATACAGATGCAGTTACGTTACTTACGCAGGGTAGTGCCAAGTCAGGCGAAGATACAGAAACTACTGTCAAAATGAGTGGACTATCCGGAGATAATTATGTACTGCGCCTGGAAGTATATTATGATGACGGATATGCGGAAGTATTTGACACCATGTTATCGGAAGCCTTTGATTATGATAACCCAAATGAGCCGCAGGTAATTGAAAATTTCAAAGTAAAAGTGGATAGGGATAATCTGCTTTGCCGGATAGACTGGGAAGATTATGTAGGCTGGGGAGCGGATGCTTATCAGATTAAAGCAACAGTAGCAGGCGAAATGATATATGAAGCAGAGTGGGGAAAAAATGCAACACAAGATAGTATTATGTTCCCGGAAGATTCGACAGCACTTGAAATTGTTTTATCTTATACAGACGATAACATTAGGTCTTCCAAAAAGATAAAAACAATTTCCCTAACGGAAGAGACGCTGACCATGATAACGCCGGAGGTAACCAATTCCTCCCAAGCGGTTTTGAAGTACAGTGCTCAAAAAGAACGCATGTTAAATGTGAACGTAAATGGCGTGGATAGCATGTATCAGGTGAGTGGTGAGGGAGAAGTTTCATTTGACCTTATAGAAGGTATGAATACCATCTATGCGGAAATGGAAACGGATGACCTAATAACCTACATTGTAGATACCGAAGTCTACTGTGATTTCATTCCGCCGGAAATTAAGCTGTATGAGGATTTGGATGGAAAGACCTTCTATACAGATAGTGCAGCGATTATCGGAAAAATATCAGGTGGAAATGTTCTCCGTGTTGCAGGAGAGACCATAACGCCGGATGAAAATGGTAACTTTACATATAACGCCGTGTTGTCCATGGGTGAGAACTTAATTGAGTTAGAAGCAGAAGACGTAAACGGCAATACATCAAAAATGGTGTTGACTTTATATAAAGGGTCAGACTTAGTAGGTGGCGTCATTAGCAAAATCGGATTGGCAGAGCTGTTGCCATTATTAGTGACGCTGCTTGCCAGCATGGTTATTATCATGATAGCCTTATTTGTCATGAAGAAGCCGGATAAAAATGCACCTAAGAAGTACCGTACATGGCCAATTGTTTTATGGGATATTTTGGTGGCAGTTGCAGAAGCAGTTTGCGTCTTGCAGTTTATCATAAGATACCGGTTTAGTAATTCTATGAAATACTTAGAATTAGCAGAAAAATCTGCAACAAAAGCAGCACAATACCTCAAGATAGAAAGAATCTTTGCAATTGCATCAGTTGCAGGCATATTGATACTGCTGATCAGTATTGTGATTACCATACTGGTGGCAAAAAGAAACAAAAAGAAAAGGCTTGAATTGAAGGGAGAAAATTAGGATGTTTTGTACACAATGTGGTCAGGAACTCAGAGATGGTGTAAAGTTTTGTACAAGCTGTGGAGCGGTGGTAAAAAGTGCACCCGCGCAGCCGGTAAGCGAACAGGTAACTGAGGCACCAATTACAAATGCAGAGCCGGAGAACGTGCAACCCGTTGATACACAGCCGGAGAACGTGCAACCTGCTAGTGCACAGCCTGTTAATGCGCAGCCGGAGAATGTACAGCCTGTTGTTGCACAGCCGGTAGATGTGCAAAAGCCTGCTAAGAAAAAAGGAATAGGTGTTATTGTTGCGCTGATTATCGTATTAACCGTCATTATTCTGGCACTCATTGGAGTTTCTCTTGTGGAGTTTTGGATAAAAGGCGGAAAAGAAAAAATATATGAAGCCATAGGAATTTCAGTAGACATCGACAGCGATGAAGAGGAAGTAGAAGAGGAAGAAGATGCCGAAGAAGAAATCCCGGAGGAAGAAGCCGAAGAGGAAGAAGCCGAAGAGGAAGAAGCCAAAGAGGCTGAAGACATAAAGGAAGAGGCAGTAAAAGAAGCAGATGCTAAACCTGTAGAAGAAGCAGATATGGAAGAAGATTACGAAGAAGCTGTAGAAGAAGCAGATGTGGAAGCCGTTGAAGAGGAAGAAGAGTCTGAATATATTTTAGAGGACAGCGATGTAAAATATTTAACCATGGATGATTTGGAAGGTCTCACCGCAGATGAGTGCAGACTTGCAAGAAATGAATTGTATGCACGCCATGGTAGACGCTTTACGGATGAATCATTACAAAACTACTTTGACGGATGTAGCTGGTATAAAGGAACCATAGATGCGTCAGATTTTAAAGAATCTATGTTAAGCGATGTGGAAGTTGCAAACAGAGATTTGATTGTAGAGTACGAGAAAGAGATGGGCTATCGATGAAAACAAAAATAAAATCTGCATTGGTTTGCCTATGCATAAGCATAGCATTTTTGGTGACCGGTTGTGCCGAAAAAGATTCTGAAGCATCCTATGAAGTAGAAACGGTAGAGATACCACAGGAAAGCGAAGATAATTCTATAGAAGAGCCGGAAAGCGTGGAAAACAAAAAGGAAGAGGCAACTGCTGATGTGACTGCCGGTTTGGCGGACGAAGTTCCGGATGCGGAAGCACCGGAGAGCGAAACAAAAGAGGCAACTACAGCAGATGAAGAACAGACGCAGGAAGAACAGCAGCAACCTGTCATAGAGGAAATTCCGGAAACTGCGTATTATACCACTGACAAGGTGAATTTCCGGGTATCAAATTCCACTGATTCAGACATTATTGATACCCTGCCGAGAAATGTGCAGGTACAGGCACATGGTCACTGTGATGGCTGGTATTTTGTCCGGTATAATGGAAAAGAAGGATTTATCAGTGAGGATTATTTAACCACTGAAAAAATAGAGATAACAGGAAAACTTGTTGTGATTGATGCAGGTCACCAGAAAAAAGGAAATTCCGAAAAAGAACCTGTGGGTCCCGGTGCTACGGAAATGAAAGCCAAGGTGGCAGGGGGAACATCGGGAGTTTCTACGGGAAAGCCGGAATATGAACTGACATTGGAAGTTTCCCTAAAACTGAAAGAGGAATTGGAAGCCAGAGGATATCAGGTAATCATGTGCAGGGAAACCAATGATATCAACATCAGTAACGCAGAAAGAGCAGAGATTGCAAACTCCAATCAGGCAGATGCGTTTGTCAGAATTCATGCAAACGGTTCTACCAATTCGTCGGTAAGTGGTTCCATGACCATATGCCAGACCTCGTCCAATCCTTATAATGCAGAATTATATAGCAAGAGTAAGGCACTATCTACTTATGTGTTGGACGAAATGGTGGCGGCAACAGGTGCAAGAAGAGAGCGTGTCTGGGAAACAGACACCATGAGTGGCATTAACTGGTGCCAGGTGCCGGTAACCATTGTGGAAATGGGGTATATGACAAATCCTACAGAGGATGAGTTGATGGCAACAGAGGAATATCAGTTGAAGATTGTTGCAGGAATTGCAAACGGAATTGATGCATTTTTTCTAGAAGAATAGATGGGAGTTAATCGTAAACAAAGGAGTTTTTTACAATGAAATATTGTAGTAAATGTGGCAATCAAATGCAGGATGAAGCAATGTTTTGTGCTGCTTGCGGCCATAAAGCAGAAGGAAGTGTGCAGACCATGCCGGCCCGGGATGAACTTCCGGTAAAAAAGAAAAAAACAGGAAAATTGTGGAAAGTTCTTTTAATAGTCGTTGCGGTTATTATTTTAGCAGTGCTTATAGGAGCAATTGTTTTTTTGACTGCCCGGGCAAAAAAAACCGGTGAATATGCAACTTATATTGAAGAGGCTGAATCTTATGCGGAGGAAGGCAAATTTGACCGTGCAGTGAAAGAACTTAAGAAGGCAATCAAGTTAAGTGAGAAAGATGAAGTCGCATATTTGTTACTGTCTGATGTTTATGAAGAAATGGGAGAGTATGATAAGGCGACAGAAATTTTAGAGGAAGGCTATGAAATAACAGACTCCCCAAAAATAAAAAAAGCGATAAAGAAAATGCAGGAAAACCGCGATGAGAAACCGGGGGTGTCAGGAGAATTAGTGGCGGAAGCGGTACTGACAGAGGAGCGCACGGAAGAAGCTGCTGCGGAAGAGATACCGGCAGAGACGGGCACAGGGGAATCTGAGGAAACACCACAGAGAATAATGGAAGAGGAAATTCTGGATTTATATGATGATTTTTTGAAAGGCAATACTTCTGCTTGTGTTTCAAACGATGTAACGGGTAATTTTGACGGCTATATGGATGCAAATAACAGGGTTGCCATGCAGGATATACTTGAAATGCTACAAGCAGAATATTTGGACTATTCTGGTTCGGATGAGACACTAAGCAGTATACAGTATTCTTTCATTGATTGTGGTAAGGATGGGGTACCTGATTTAGCACTTCGTTTTGTTGGCCTTGATTATTACTGCGATGATGATGACAGCAATATGACTTTTGTTATCAGATATGAAGATGGTGAACTCAGTGTCTGCTATGCAGGGTTTCATTATGCGAGAGGTATCTTAGAACTTTATCATTATGGACTTGTGGAATACTTAGGAAGCGGTGGCGCCGGTGCCATGTATGATAGCTATAGCTTAATTGGTGAAGATGGCAGGTGTAAAGAGGTTTATAGTGCTTCTCACAATTATGGTATGTGGGCCGGAGAAATTGATTATGAGGCCTATGAAGAGTGCTTTGATTATGAACAGGAAAATGATGAACTTTGTATAGCTACTTATTACATAGGGGACGGAATTTTCCATACGTATGAGCTTGACTATGATTATGAAGAAGAATGTTTGAGCTTTATACAACTGCTGGAAGAGAAGGGAATAGTTTTTTGCTCAAAAGAAGATATTGACTTATTGATTAAGTCAAATATGCAGGATAATGGAATGAAAGAAGAGTGTATGGAAAAAAGAGAAATTGATTGGCTTACGCTACATGAATCTAGTTACAGTGAATATGTAGGAGAATGAAAGTGAGGACAGAATATGTATTGCAGACAGTGTGGAAAGGAACTAAAGGAAGGAATCCGTTTTTGCCCCAATTGTGGAAGTGCGGTGGAAGAGAATAAAATAGAAAAGACTGTGGAAAACAGTGTCCAGACAACCCCAGAACCCGTGAAACAAAAGAAATCGAAAAAGGGCATGGTTATTGGCTTAGTGGCAATTCTTGCCCTGGTAGGTGCAGGGACTGCTTTTGGTATGACACTGAGCAGAAAGCCGGATAGTGGAAACAAATCTTCACAGGAAGAAGATATTATGAATGGTGAAGAGACTGAAAATGATACAGAAGGACATGCATCAGCAGATAATGATACAAACGGTAATGACAATTGGGAACCGTTAGAGTATCAGTCAGATATCCTGACCGTGAAGAAGGTGGGAGAATTTGCGGTGTCGGGCGTAGATGATTATATGTTTTCTGACGAGTGTTTGTTTAGGAGTTTAGATTGGTCAATATATGATTGGCAAGGTGAGAAAATATGTGATTCCCCTAAGATGTCTCATCAATATCTGGGAAATGATATACTTACCGTAAGAACAGATGATAATATTTATTATTATAATTCAGACGGAGAATTATTGTTAGATACTAGTGAATTGTTTACGGAAGAAGCGGGAGAAATATCGTATTCTTCTTTTGACCATGGTTGTCCGTTTCACTGGATTAAGGATGAAGAGTATAACTTGCTCGGAGTGATAAATTTAAAAAATGGTATGATTATTCCCAATTTGCCCTTGGAGGAGGCTGTAGATTTTGTGGGATGTAACTGCATCGGTAAAAGTAATAATTTGTATTTTGAAACAGAAGACGGTGTAGAGTTATATGATAGCGATGGTAATGTAATAAAGAAAATCGAAGAAGAAGCCGAATTCATAAAAAAATTTGATAATTATTTTGGAATAATGGTAGATACGGGAATAGAGAGTGAACATTTTAATGCTTCAAATGTAGGGGAATGTACGGTATATGATGAAATGGGTAATCCATTGTTTTCTTATTTAAGCGAGTGTAATGGTTATGAGATAGACTTGGAAGACGCGGGAGATGGATATTTCCGGTTTCATATTTTCAATTATGAGGATTATAGTAAGTGGAACTGTCTGGTTAATGAAAAAGGTGATGTGTTACATGTATCAGATGATTACTATGAGTTTGATCGGCACAGAAACATTTTCTGGATTGCGTCATCCGATTATCTGACAAGGTATTACTATGATGAAAATGGTATTTATTATATATCAGAGGTCGAGGATTCGTTCGATCATCCTGAAAATATGCATTATGGAATACGTAGTTTCGAGCGCGAAGCTCAATACGATGAAGAAGGCAATTGTACCGGGTTTAATTATAATATTCATTACATAAACGGTGACAGTGTAGTGGAAGTAAATGATGCAAATGAGGCAGTAGACGTATTTTACAACAAAGATGGAAAACTATATTCTTTCGTAGATGGTAGTGTTGCATTAGACGGTGATTATGAGAGCTATGGATATGCATATGGAAAAATTTATGCAAAGAGAAGTGACGGAGTATATGATATTTTTGACATTATAGAATATAATCATACATATAATTATCAGCCTATGACAAACGGAGAAATACTTGGAAATATTGCAGATGCACCGGAAGTTTATCTTTTTGGTGAGGCGGCAGTTGCCAGCGAAGAAATCGTTTATGAGGAATATGCATCGGAAAGTGATGTTTGGTGGTGTTTACAGAACTTTGTAGATAATACCAACAAGACATCCCTTCATTACATAGCCACCGGAACAGATGCAAAATTTGATTTGGAGTGGGACGAAGATGCAGGACATTGGAGGCTGACAACTACGAAAGATGGAGTGACCACTTCGCAGTTATATGATGATGATATTATATATCCTATAGACGGAACGGAAGAAACTATAAGTGGAAGCACTGTGCTTGATGAAAACTTTGATACAGGAAATTATTACGGAAACGAAATTTTAGGTGATGTATTGACACTGGATGCAGATGAAGCAAATAAGAACGGTGAGACCTTTAGCTTTATTGGAAAAGACAGTAAATTCCAAAATATATATTGGGATGTTACCTACAACGGAGAATTCTGGGAAGTGGAAGTAAGCAAGGATGACGGATTTAGCTTATCCGGATACTTTGATGAGAATTTTTATTTCCATGCAGATGAATAGACAATAGTAAAAAAAGGAGAAAACATATGTTTTGTAGGCAGTGCGGAAAGGAACTAAAGGATGGCACTCATTTTTGCCCTAGTTGCGGGACAGTGATAGAGGATGCAAGCACATCAATGCAAGATGCAAAAAAAGGCATCTTAAAAGGGATGATTGTATGTATAGTAATCATGCTTTTAGTTGTATGCGTGGTATTAGGATATATGCTGCTTAACAAAAAAGTAGAATTCCAGGACCCTCTGGTAGAGAGATGTGTGCGTCTTACCTTAGGTAAGGAGGCGCAGGAACCTATAACCGAACGGGAATGTGCCGGGATTGAAGAACTCTTGATAGACTGCGATTTGGATATGGGAATATTTGGGCAACCAATGTATGATCAGATAAGTGTTCCCATGAATTATGTGGATCTGTGTGACTTAAAGTATATGACAGGCTTACATACTTTGATGATTGATAATGATTTAAAGCGGGATATACTGGTTAATCTGGATGTAATCACACAGTGTGAGGAACTGGAGAATTTATCGGTTAGGTATAATCCGGGATATACTAATTATTTTGGACAATTCCCAATGGGCTATAAATATTTGGGAGAAATGATAGGGCAGTTACCGAAACTGGAATATATTGATTTGGGCTATCAGGTTGCAAAAGAGCATCAGAAATTTCTGACTGACCATAAGGAAGAAATTACCATTGAGGATAAGTGGGATACAGCTGTGTTTGGACAGATGATACAGGCTCATACTACAACAGGGAATGCAGATATGGAAGAATATTTGGATTATTGGCAGTATCAATATGATGAATATACAGGTGTGGAAGATAATATTACCTATAGACTGTCTGTAGAAAATGAAGAGGGATTAAAAGACTATATAGAGGAATTACCTGCAGATATGGAAGATATCTATATAGAATGTTTGGCTGGAACCATAGACATGAAACTGTTCTCGAAATTTGAAGAGCTGAAAACATTAACTGTGGTAAGTAGAAAAAATCCTTGGGAGCGGGAAGAGGAGTCGATACTGAAAGTAAAGAACCTTAATAGTTTAGTGGAAATTGAGTCGCTTTTCTCCTTAAATTTCTATGGACTTGAATTTGATGAGGAGGAGCTTTCAGAGCTTGTACAGCTTAGGGAACTTTCTATTGATAGTTGTGAGTTTGGAGAGCCTGTTTTTTTGGATAGTATGAGCAAGCTGCGGGAGCTTTCCATAATAGGGAATAAGAATAAGGCTGTGGCAGAATACTTTGAAGAGGAAGGAGAAAGCCTGGAAAGTCTTAAGTTTTTAAGAGTGAACTGTACAGTACCGTTAAGCTATGAAGGAATCTCGCGGTTTCCTAATTTAGAAACATTATTATGTATATCAAACTCTGCCCCTACAACCTTTGAATATATTTCACAATGTGAGAATTTGGAATATCTTTTTTTTGATACAAATAATGAAACATATGCAGATGAATTGGATATTAGTGAGCTGGCCTATTTAAAGAATCTGGAAGTATTATATATTGCGACAATGATGAGACCGGATGAATTAGTTGGAGCAGAAGAAGTATTGGCACTTCCCAATTTAAGAAGTGTGGTATTGCCCATGACTGCTTTTGACAGTGATTCAGAGAAAGGGTGGAAGAACCACTGTGAAGAGATAAATGAACAAATAAAGTGGGCTGCAAAAAATCAATCCGTATCCTGCTTTTTACCTGATAGCGGCACATATTTAGGAGGCGGCAGTTTAAAGTATTCGCTAAATGAAGATATCATAAACTGGGAAGATTTGTATGAGGCAGATATCTTTACGACAATGGCAGATGGGATAATGTTTATTTTGCCGGATAACTGGTCTTCCTGGGAGGAAGCAGATGAAGAATTAAAAGATAACATGCAACAATGATTTAGTAAAGAGGGATAGCATTTTGCTATCCCTCTGCCATTTTTATATTAGAAATATCACTGTCAATCATCATAGAGTAATTCGTATAATAAACCACAAATCCGGGCTTGCTGCCATTAGGCTTTTTCACATGCTTTCTTTCTACATAATCAATTTCTACCTTTTCCTGACCTTTTCCTTTGGAGTAGTAGGCAGCCAGGCGGCCAGCTTCTTCAAAAGTATTGTCGGGAAGTTCTTCACCGTTTGTTTTGACAATTACGTGGGAACCGGGCATACCCTTTGCATGAAACCACCAGTCACCACCGTTTGCAAATTTAAAGGTCAGTTCTTCGTTCTGGTAGTTGTTTTTGCCAACATACATATGAAAGCCGTCGCTGCTGATATAGTGAAAAGGTTTGCTGGTGATTTTTACCTTTTTATTGCCGCCTTTACGGTGAATATAGCCGCTCTCAATCAGTTCTTCCTTAATCTGTGTCAAATCTTCTTCGAGAAGGGCAATATCTAAAGCGTTCTGAATGGATTCTAAATGGTCGATTTCTGCCTTAACCTCAAGCGTGAGTTTGGAAAGTGCCTCATAGGTACGTTTTAACTTATTGTACTTATCAAAATATTTTTTCGCATTTTCCGTAGTAGTAAGCTGCGGATCCAGAGGAATGGTAATCATTTCATTGGTGTAATAGTTTAGTGCCTCAAGGGATTTGGCACCGGGAGATGCGCCGTAACCGTAAGTATTTAATAATTCCCCATAAACTTTATATTTATCTTTCTTTTCCGTATCCTGCATCTGGCGGACTTGCAAATCGTATTTTTTAATGTTACGCTCCAGTGCAGTTTGAACAATCTTGCGAAGGTCTACAGACTTTTGTCTGATACGTGTAATGGTATTTTTCTCCGAATAATACTGCTCTAAAAGAGTGGAGATGGATGTAAACGGGCGTAATGATTCTTGTGGATAGGAAACCGGTGGTATCACAAAGAAATCCACAGGGACACCATTTTCATAAATGATTCCGGGGGAGAATTTATGTTCCTTTACGCAGGACATAATCTTATCAAAAGCCTGGTATAGTCCATCTAAAAGTTTTCTTCCGTCAGCAGTTTCTGAAAAGATAGCAGTAGATGCCTCTCCGTCAACAAGGGCAGCCGCACAGATTTCCTGGGAAATTTGCGGGGACAGTCCGGTAAATGAGGTGTAAAGTGCTTTATAGACCGCAGTAGATTTACTGCTAATCATTTCTTTAAACTCAGATTCCGTAACAGTAAGCGGGTCTTTTTTATCCTGTGTCATAGGAATAAAGTAATCTCTTCCGGGCAAAACCTCACGCACAGAACTGACCATGCCGGAAATGTGCTTGATACTGTCGATAATCATATCTTCACCGTTTATGAAAATAATATTGCTGTGCTTGCCCATGATTTCCATAACAAGAATTTTGCGGCATAAATCGCCCATTTCATTTAAGTGCTCCACATGAATCTGTACGATTCTCTCAAGCCCCGGCTGGGTAACATCAGTAATGCGGCCATTTTGCAGGTGCTTTCGAAGAAGCATACAAAAGCCGGGAGCAGTCATGGGAGATTGCTTGTTTGTCTCCGTCAGATAAATAAGGGGAAGAGAAGCACCTGCCGAAAGCAGAAGCTTTGTCTGTCCACCGTCTTTTGTTTTTATGGTAAGTAACAGCTCGTCATTTTCGGGCTGTGCAATTTTATAGATACGTCCGCCCACGAGGGTTTCCTGTAATTCAGAAACAACGGCGGCCACTGTAATTCCGTCAAAAGCCATAATCAGAACTCCTTTCCTGCTAAGTATAACCCAAATTGTGTTTTCAAACAAGCAAACCTTGACGTTTTTAGGCACTTATTCTATAATAGTATGGAATGTGCAGAGGTGGGGGATTCGATAGTTGGATCGTGCTGCACGATACTTTTGGAAGGTATGAAGGAGTAACGGCATGATAAAAAGTATGACCGGTTTCGGCAGATGTGAGATACAGGAAGCAGAACGTAAAATTACGGTTGAGATGAAGTCCGTAAATCACAGATATCTTGATGTAAATATCAAGATGCCAAAGAAACTGAATTTTTTTGAAGCAGCAATCAGAAGTGAACTGAAAAACTATATTCAGAGAGGTAAGGTAGATATTTTCATTACCTATGAAGATTTCACCGAATCCAATGTCTGCGTAAAGTATAATAAAGAACTGGCTGCAGAGTACATGGGCTATTTAAAGCAGATGGCAGAGGATTTTGAACTGGATAATGACGTAAGAGTATCAGGTCTTTCCAGATATCCGGAAGTGCTTACCATGGAAGAGCAGACCATTGACGAAGAAGCTTTATGGCAGCTCCTTGATAAAGCAATCAAAGGTGCATCGGAAGGCTTTGTACAGACCAGAATCAAAGAAGGAAATAATTTAAAGAACGATTTGATTGACAAGCTGGACGGTATGCTTTCCCATGTTGACTTTATCACAGAACGTTCCCCTCAGATTATTACGGAATATAAGCAGAAATTAGAAGATAAAGTAAAAGAACTTTTAGAGGATGCAAAGGTAGACGAAAACAGATTATTAATGGAAGTGACTATTTTTGCAGACAAGGTATGCGTGGATGAAGAACTGGTGCGCCTAAGAAGCCATATTGAAACCACAAAGGAAACTCTTATTGCGGGCGGCAGCATCGGTAGAAAGCTTGACTTTATTGCACAGGAAATGAACCGTGAAGCCAATACGATTTTATCCAAGTCAAATGATTTGGAAATTTCCAATCGTGCTATTGAGTTAAAGACAGAAATTGAAAAAGTCAGAGAGCAGATTCAGAATATTGAATAAAGATAGTGAGGTAAGCCTTGAACAAGCTGATTAACATTGGGTTTGGCAATATTGTAAATGCAGGCAGGATTATTGCCATTGTAAGTCCCGATTCCGCACCGGTAAAACGTATGGTGCAGAAGGCCAAGGAAGAAGGTAGTGCCATCGATGCCACCCAGGGAAGAAAAACAAAAGCGGTTCTGGTGATGGAAAACAGCCAAATTGTTTTGTCCGCATTATTGCCGGAGACCATAGCCCAGAGAGCACAGGCAGAAGGGAAAGAGGACAATGAAGCGTAAAGGAATTTTGATTGTAGTTTCCGGTTTTTCGGGAGCAGGAAAGGGTACACTGATGAAACGTCTTGTCAGTGACTATGAAAATTATGCTTTGTCTGTTTCCATGACGACAAGAAATCCCAGACCCGGAGAAGTAAGCGGAAGAGAATATTTCTTTGTAAGCCGCGAGGAATTTGAAAAACAGATTGCAGAAAACGGACTTGTAGAGTATGCTTCTTACTGTGACAATTATTACGGAACACCAAAAGCATACGTGGAAGAGCAGCTTGAAAAGGGGAAAGATGTTATCCTTGAGATTGAAATACAGGGAGCCTTAAAGGTGAAAAAACAGTTCCCGGAAGCACTACTTCTTTTTGTGATGCCGCCAAATGCACAGGAACTTCGAAGAAGACTCGAAGGCAGAGGCACCGAGACAAAAGAAGTCATTGATAAACGTCTTAAGAGGGCAGCTGAAGAAGCAGAAGGAATAGAAGAGTATGATTACATTGTAATCAATGATGATTTAGAGGAATGTGTCAGACACATGCATAGCGTGATTATGGCGGCACATGATACCCCGGACAGGTGTGGGGACTTAATTGAAAAAATGAGAAAGGAACTGGAAGCCTTTGCAAAATAGGCGTTCCATGAAAGGAGAAAAATATGTTACATCCATCTTATTCAGACTTAATGAAAGTAGTAAACAGCGAAGTGGAACAGGGCGAAGCACCTGTTGTAAACAGCAGATATTCTATCGTAATGGCTGCTTCCAAGAGAGCACGCCAGATTATCGGCGGAGAAGAACCCCTAGTACAGTCTAAGGAAATCAAACCTTTATCCATTGCTGTAGAAGAATTAAATCAGGGAAAAGTTAAAATCCTGTCAGATGAAGAATAAAACAGTTTGATGGCGACCGGAAGATACGGTCGCCATTTATATAAGAACGGAGCTATTTCCGTAAAAAGGAGCAATAAGAATGAATGTTTTATTTGTTTCACTGGGATGTGATAAAAATCTGGTGGATTCGGAAATGATGATAGGAATGCTTGCAGAAAAAGGTTATTCCTTCACAGATGATGAAACCCAGGCAGAAGCGGTTGTTGTAAATACCTGTTGCTTTATCAATGATGCCAAGGAAGAAAGTATCAATACCATTCTGGAAATGGCAGAACTGAAAAAAAGCGGGCAGATAAAAGCCCTGATTGTGGCAGGATGTCTGGCACAGCGCTATCAGGAAGAAATACAGGAAGAAATTGAAGAAGTAGATGCTATCATTGGAACTTCTGCCATTGATGTGGTGGCACAGACACTGGATGAAGTTCTTGCCGGAAAAGGCAGCAATCATATAGAAACTTTGGATAAGGCACCGGTCAGCGGTAAAAAACGAATTTTAACTACCGGCGGACATTATGCTTATCTTAAGATAGCAGAAGGCTGTAATAAACATTGTACTTATTGTATCATTCCGAAAGTCAGGGGAAATTACAGAAGCGTTCCTATGGAAACACTTCTTGCAGAGGCAAAAACCCTGGCAGAGGGAGGCGTTAGGGAACTGATATTGGTTGCCCAGGAAACCACCCTTTACGGCATGGATTTATATGGAGAGAAGATTTTGCCAAAGCTTCTTGAAAAGCTTTCCGAGATAGAAGAACTACAATGGATTAGAATCCTATATTGTTATCCGGAAGAGATTACGGATGAACTCATTGAAACCATAAAGAGGCTACCTAAAGTGTGCCATTATTTAGATATTCCCATCCAGAGCGGAAGCGATAAAGTGTTAAAACGCATGGGAAGAAGAACTGATACACAGCAGATAGGTGATTTGATTGTAAAACTGCGGAAAGAGATTCCCGATATTTGTATCAGGACTACCTTTATCACCGGCTTTCCGGGAGAGACAGATGAAGATCATGAAGAAACAATGGTATTTGTCAATGAGATGGAGTTTGACCGCCTTGGAGTTTTTACTTATTCCCAGGAGGAAGATACACCTGCAGCAGGCATGGACGATCAGGTTGATGATGAGATAAAGGCAACGCGGCAGGAAGAGATGATGGAGCTTCAACAGGAAATTGCTTTTGAAGCGGCGGATGCCATGAAAGGTAAAATTTTAACAGTCATGGTAGAAGGAAAGATAGCAGAAGACGATGTTTATGTCACCAGAACCTATAAAGATGCGCCGGGAGTGGATGGCTATTTGTTCTTGCAAACAGGCAGAAGTCTTATGAGCGGTGATTTCGTGAAAGTAAAAGTGACAGGTTCCCATGAATATGATTTGATAGGGGAGCCTGTAAAATAAAAAAAGGAGAGATAAAGATGAATTTACCCAACAAACTGACAATTTTTAGAGTGATTTTAATTCCTTTTTTCATTGTGTTTTTATTAGTGCCCATTACGCCCATTGATAAATGGATTGCACTTGCCATCTTTATTGTGGCAAGTTTAACGGACTTTCTGGATGGATATATTGCCAGAAAACATAATCTGGTAACCAATTTCGGTAAGTTTATGGATCCCCTCGCAGATAAGTTGCTTGTATGTTCTGCACTGATTTGTCTGGTGGAACTTGAGAGAATTCCTTCTTGGATGGTAATTTTAATTATTGCAAGAGAATTTGTCATTAGCGGATTCAGACTTATTGCATCCGATAATGGCGTTGTCATTGCGGCAAGTTATTGGGGAAAATTTAAGACCACATTCCAGATTATTGCGGTATGCCTTATGATTGCAAATCTTCCTGTTTTACAGATAGTAACGGATATTGTGACTTGGATTGCAGTTATTTTAACAGTTGTATCTTTGATTGATTATCTTGTGAAGAATAAGGAAGTTATGAAGGAGACTAAATAATGGGTCTTGCAGAAGAAATCGTAGAACTTCTTTCCGAAAAGAAATATAAGCTTACAACAGCAGAATCCTGTACCGGGGGCATGATTGCATCGGAACTGGTAAATGTGGCAGGTATTTCAGAGTTTTATGAGGAAGGTTATATTACTTATGCAAATCACGCCAAAAGCAAACTGCTCGGCGTAGATGAAGAGGTCCTAAAGACTAAAGGGGCTGTAAGCAAGGAAGTGGCCTACATGATGGCAGAAGGAGCCGCAAAAGCAGCCGGAGCAGATGTATCGGTGGCAGTAACAGGAATCGCAGGGCCGGGCGGTGGAACAAAAGAAAAGCCGGTAGGACTTGTATACATAGGATGTTATGTTAGCGGAGAAGTGACGGTGACGGAGAATCATTTTGACGGGGATCGTTTTGCCATACGCAGACAGACTACAGAAAAGGCGCTCAAGCAGCTTTTGGACTGCATGAAAAAGTAGTGGAACTATAGCAGTAATTGTGTTTTAAGAGGAAGATATGAAGGGGACAGTATGAAGAAACCATGGACAACCGGTAAAATAGTAGGAACCATATTTGCATGTTTTGGAATCGGTGTTGCTTTGATTGTTTCATTTATGGTCAGCGTGTATCAGATAACAGATTTTTTGATGGATGCTGCAGAAATCTTAAATGATGAAGAAGACTTTGACTATGATTTTGACGAAGACTGGGATGAAGATTGGGACGACGACTTTGATGAAGACTTTGACGAAAACCGGGACGACGACCGGGATGACGAAGAAGATGACTTCTGGTCGGATGATCCTGATTGGGACGACGACGATGATGACGATGTGTATAGTTATTTTGAAAACGAATATTATGAATTTGAAGACGCTGTAAGAGATGATTTGTCTTATCGTGTGGAGTTTGATACTTACGAGAGTGATGATTTTATGGAAGATTACGGATATGTTTCCATGGATGTTACTTATCCGGTAGTCTCCGGTGATTCTATCGATGAGGAGAGAGTTAATAATGCCATACAAGGTGAAATAGCTGTAGTCGAAGATTACCTTAATGACGTAGCAGGTTACCTGGGCGGCGGAGAATATACTTTTACAGCGTATGCATATGTTACCTATATGTCAGAAGAAGTGCTTAGTGTTGCTTATGTGGAGTATGCTTATCTTAACGGAGATTACTTTGAGAGCTATGTGGTGCCTGTAAACATTGACATGGAAACAGGTATGGTACTTAAAAATTCCCAGTTTTTCTCAGTAGATGATGAGTTCTCTATTGAATTTAGAAAACGTTGCGAACGGCAAAACGGACTGATTGATTCCATTTCCGATATGTCTGATCAGGAGATTACAGAGTACCTTAGTGATGAATCGACGGTGATTGCCTTCTATACGCCACTGGGTATGGAAATTGGATTTAATTATTATGATGGATGGGTGACGGTTACCTATTCTGACTATAAAAAATATCAACAGCAGTTTTAATGGAAAATGAAGGCAGGATGTGATTCCAAGGCGGGATGGCAGCCTGCTTTTTTGTTGCGGAATATGGGATAATATGATACAGTAAATCATAGAATCAGATGTTACATTTCCGGTGACATCGAAGACCATCTGCTTTGCATATCCGGCATTTTCAGCCAACAATCCAAAGCAAAAATAAGGAGGAAGGGAGGAGATGCCTATGAGGGAGATTTATTGGACAATAAGCGTGCTATATTAAAATACATAAAAAAGAAATAAAAAACAGTTGACAAAACCGAACATTTGTTTTATTCTTTAATAGAACAAATGTTCCTATCAAAAGGAGAGCATATTTTATGGAAAAGAATGAAAAGTTAAAAGCACTTGACGCAGCACTGGGACAGATTGAAAAACAATTTGGAAAGGGTGCGGTTATGAAATTAGGTGACCCTGCAGCACAGATGAACATAGAGACAATCCCTACAGGTTCCCTTAGTCTTGATATTGCCCTTGGACTGGGTGGTATTCCCAAAGGAAGAGTCATCGAAATTTATGGTCCTGAATCCAGTGGTAAGACTACGGTTACTTTACATATGATCGCTGAAGTACAGAAGAATGGCGGTATTGCAGGATTTATAGATGCTGAGCATGCACTTGACCCTGTATATGCAAAGAATATTGGCGTTGATGTGGATAATTTATATATTTCCCAGCCGGATAACGGTGAACAGGCACTTGAGATTACGGAAACCATGGTGCGTTCCGGAGCACTTGATATTGTGGTAGTTGACTCCGTTGCTGCCCTTGTTCCTAAGGCGGAAATTGACGGAGACATGGGGGATTCCCATGTGGGTTTACAGGCACGTCTCATGTCCCAGGCACTTCGTAAATTAACGGCTGTTATCAGCAAGTCAAACTGCACAGTAGTATTTATTAACCAGCTTCGTGAAAAGGTTGGAATTATGTTTGGTAATCCGGAAACCACTACCGGTGGACGTGCACTTAAATTCTATTCATCTGTCCGTATGGATGTCAGAAGAATTGAGTCATTAAAACAGGGCGGTGAGGTTATCGGAAACAGAACCCGAGTAAAAGTAGTTAAGAATAAGATTGCACCACCTTTTAAAGAGGCTGAATTTGACATTATGTTTGGGGAAGGAATTTCTTATGAGGGAGATGTTCTTGACTTAGCAGCCAATGTGAACATTATTAATAAAAGTGGTGCATGGTATGCCTATGAAGGAAATAAAATCGGGCAGGGACGCGAGAATGCGAAGCAGTATTTAAAGGATAATCCTGCTATATGCGATGAAGTGACAGCAAAAGTCCGTGCACACTTTGGACTTGACGGTGCAAAAGCAGCCGATGCGACGGATAATCTTGAAGTATAATGCTTAAGAATTATGTTTAAGTACAGAAATATCAGAAAGAGGACTATATGACAGTTACGAAAATAACTGAGATTTCTAAATCCAGAGTGCAAATCATAACTGATGAAGAATTCGCCTTTGTGTTATACAAAGGCGAATTGCGTATCTATGGGTTAAAAGTAGGCGAAGAAATTTCAGAGAACACTTATAAAAGCATAGTAGAAGAGTTGCTTCCGAGGCGTGCCAAGATGCGCGCTATGAATTTGTTAAAATCGAGACCATATACCACCAAACAGTTAACGGACAAATTGGTGACAGGGGGATATCCGAAGGAAATTGCAAATATTGCCATTTCCTATGTTGCCTCATTCGGATACCTTGATGACAGACAATATGCACTGGATTATATAGAATATCATAAGGAAAACCAGACCAGAAAAAAGATAACAAATACCCTTATGCAAAAGGGAATTGAAAAAGCAATGATAGAAGAATGCTGGAATGATTGCACCACAGAAGATGACAGGGATTTGGAACCGGAGCAGATTATTCTCTGGATGAAAAAAAAGAATTTCAGTGCATCGGAAGCGACATTTGAAGAGAAACAAAAGTTTAGTGCCTTTCTATATCGTAAGGGATTTCAAATTGATACGATTAGAAGACTACTTTCACTTGACATAACATCAATTTGAGTTTAAAATTTAAGTGTTGTAAATTTGTTATTAGAATGTTTATACTACATACATTCTAGATAGATAAGCGTACAATGAAAATTAAATAAGGAGGTGCTCCTGTAAATGGCTGATGTTTTGATAGCAGTAATCGCATCTGTACTTATCACTGCAGTGCTTGTTTGGCTTATTGCCACCACATACCATAAAAAGGTATCTGAAGCAAAAATCGGAAGTGCACAGGATAAGGCGAGAGAGATTATCGATGAAGCTTTAAAAACAGCTGAAACCAAGAAGCGTGAAGCATTACTTGAAGTTAAGGAAGAATCCATTCGTACTAAGAATGATTTGGACAAAGAAATCAAGGAACGTCGTGCGGAAGCACAGCGCTATGAACGCAGAATTCAGCAGAAGGAAGAAACTATCGATAAGAAATCAGAAGCGATTGAAAAGAAGGAAGCAAGTTTAGCAGCTAAAGAAGAAGATTTAGCTAAACAGCGCGAAGAAATTTCAAAGCTGAATGAGCAAAGATTACAGGAACTCGAACGAATCTCAGGTTTAACCTCCGATCAAGCAAAAGATTATTTGTTGAAAATTGTTGAAGATGAAGTAAAACATGAAACGGCTGTCATGATTAAAGAAATGGAAAGCCGTGCTAAAGAAGAAGCAGACAAAAAAGCAAAGGAATATGTGGTAACAGCTATCCAGAAATGTGCTGCAGACCATGTGTCTGAGACTACAATTTCCGTTGTGCAGCTTCCGAACGATGAAATGAAAGGTAGAATTATCGGTAGAGAGGGAAGAAACATCAGAACTCTTGAGACTTTGACAGGTGTAGACTTAATTATTGACGATACACCGGAAGCAGTTATTTTATCCGGATTTGATCCTATTCGTCGTGAAGTAGCGAGAATTGCGCTTGAAAAACTGATTGTAGATGGACGTATCCATCCTGCAAGAATTGAGGAAATGGTTGAAAAAGCGCAAAAAGAAGTAGAAGTAATGATTAAAGAGGAAGGTGAAGCAGCTACTTTAGAAGTGGGCGTTCACGGTATTCATCCCGAATTAGTCAGACTGCTTGGTAAGATGAAGTTTAGGACAAGCTACGGACAGAACGCATTAAAGCATTCTATAGAAGTGGCTCAGTTATCCGGCTTATTGGCGGCTGAACTCGGTTTAGATGTGAGAATGGCTAAGCGTGCAGGTTTACTGCATGATATCGGTAAAGCAGTTGACCATGAAATGGAAGGTTCCCATATCCAGCTTGGTGTGGAACTTTGTAAGAAATATAAAGAATCTGCTGTGGTTATCAATGCAGTAGAGTCACATCATGGCGACGTTGAACCGCAGTCACTGATTGCATGTATTGTACAAGCTTCTGATACAATATCTGCAGCAAGACCGGGTGCAAGAAGAGAAACACTTGAAACTTACACAAGCAGATTAAAACAATTAGAAGATATTACCAACAATTTCAAAGGTGTAGACAAATCTTTTGCTATCCAGGCAGGTAGAGAGATTCGTGTCATGGTAGTTCCGGATCAGATATCCGACTCTGATATGGTACTTTTAGCACGTGATATTTCTAAACAGATTGAAGCTGAGTTAGAATATCCCGGACAGATAAAAGTCAATGTAATCAGAGAGTCAAGGGTAATTGATTACGCAAAATAAGGATTAATAATTAAGAGAATCTTGAAAGTTTTTCAAGGTTCTCTTTTTTATGACAAATGGTGTATTTTATTGACGAAATGCGTAACCTTGAGTATAATAAATTTTGTTGATGTTCGACAAAACAGACAAATAATAAAATATATCGGGGAGAGAAATTCCTGCGGAAAGAGAGGGAAATAAAGTGTTTTGTAACAAATGTGGAAACCCAATTAAGGAAGGCAATAAATTCTGTTCCAAATGTGGAGCACCTGTAGTAGAAGTGCCTGTGACAGAAGCACCTGTAGCAGAAACAGAAGCTGTAGTAGAGGAGGCACCTGTTGCAGAAACAGAACCTGTAATAGAGGAGACACCTGCAGCAGAAACAGAACCTATAGCAGAGGAGACACCTGTAGTAGAGGCGGGCACAGCGGCAGAAGAAACCGTAAAGCAGGTAGAAGCGGTGAATGAAACTCTTAATTATGCACAAACAATACCTGAACCGAAGAAGAAAGCAGGTGGTTCGAAAAAGGCAGTATTTATTGTTGGCGGAATTTTAGTTGCGCTTATTTTGGTTCTTGTTATTTGTTTATTGAATGCAGCAAGCTTTACAAACTTCTTTAAAAAGACATTCTCTGCTCCCGAGGATTATTATCATTTTGTAGAAGAAAAAACAGTAGATGAGATTACTGCAGTGGCAGGTAACTTTTATGAGACAGCTATCTTAGAAGGTTTAGATAGCAGCAATAAAGGCGGCAGCATGGAACTGACAGTATCACTTGATGAAGGTGGTAAGGATTTGATTGAACTGGCAGGGTTTGCCGGTGTAGATTTGTCTTGGATTGATGATGCAAAAATATCTGCTGATGCTTCGATTAAAGACACCTTATATGGACTCGGAGCAACGTTTGGGCTTAATGGCGAAGATGTTATTTCGGGAAACATCATAATGGATATAGAAGAAGGAAGTGCATATGTACAGATTCCCGAATTAACTAAAACTTATATTGGACTTGATCTTGAAGAAGAACTGGGTGAGTATGAATTAGAAATGATGCAGGACCAGATGGAAGCAAGTGCAGAGCTTCTTAAGGCATGTCCTGACAGGGCAAAGTTTGAAAAAATGCTTTCTAAATATTTGAATATAGCCATTGCATGTATGGACGATGTGTCTATAGATGAAAAAGCAATAAAAGTGGAATCTGTGAAGCAAAACTGCACTGAGCTTTCAGTGACCATAGATGCAGGCACTATAGTAGATATGTTGGAAGCAATCTTAGAAGAAATGGAAGATGACGAGGATTTAGAAGAACTGATTACCAATTTTGCATCTTTGTCACCCTACGATATGTATGAAGATGAAATCTATGACATGCTTTTAGAAGAAATAGAATATGAGTTAGAATATCTTAAATCTTATGCTGACGAAGATGCGGAAGTAGTGATGAACGTTTATGTAGACGGAAAAGGTGAGATCGTCGGTAGAGAAATCGAATATGAGGATTACTGGGAAGAAACTACCCGCATCAGCATGCTGATGCCTAAAAAGGGAAGTGACGTGGCTTATGAATATTCCTTTGAGCAGTATAGTACTACAGTAAGCCTTGTGGGAAGTGGAAAAGAAAGCGGAAATAAAGTAACCGGAGAATTTTCTGTTAAGTATAATGGCGCATCACTGGTAGACCTTAAAGTGAAAGATTTTAATACAGAAGATTTGAAGAAGTTACAGTTAAACGGAGAAGTGGAAGTCAGCATGGGCTCCGGAATCAGTAAAGTAATTGGCATGACAGAGTATGCCGCAGCATTTGAAGATGCTTCGATTACCATGAAAGCAAAATCTTCTGATAGCGTAGCTGAATTAGCCATCGGAGCAATATATGATGAAGAAAGTCTTGGAACGGTTACAGTGACATCCAAAACAGGAAAAGCATCTTCTGTAAAAATTCCAAACGATAAGGACGTTATATATGCAGAGGATGTAGATGACGTAGAAGAGTGGCTGGAAGAAGTAGATTGGGATAACCTGATTGAAAAAATGGAAAATGCTGATGTTTCTTCAGATATAATCGATGAAGTAGAAGATATTGTAGATATGTTAGATTATTAATTAGAAACCAGGTAGAGCCGGCGTTGTGTCGGCTCTATTATTTGCAAAGGAGGAAAAAACAATGTTTTGCAATCAATGTGGAAAGGAACTACCGGATAATACTGCATTTTGCACTGCCTGTGGCGCACCTCAGAATAGTGCTACGAAAAATAATCAGGAAAGTGTAAATGTTCCAAATCCGGAAAAAGTGAAAACTAAAGAAACAGAGCAAAAAGAAACAGAGATAACTGCAAAGAAATCAAAGAAGCCGGTAATTATCACAGTGGTTATATTAATACTGATAATTCTTTTGGCAGCCGGCGGGGCAGTTTTTTATTTTATGGGAGATGGTTATCAGAGCCGGAGAAATTTAAAACTTGCACAGAAGGCATTTGAGGAAGAAGAATACAAGGATGCACTTAGCTATTATAAAGCAGCATATGGACGTGACGATACATTAGCAGAAGCTTATATAGGTGCTGCACAGTCTTGCTTAATGGAAGATGAGTATCAGGATGCCATTAAAATTTTGGAAAAAGGAATTAAAAAATGCAAAGATGACGATGATGCAAAAGATAAACTGAAGGAAACGATGATTTCTTCTTATTTAAAATATGGGGAAGCTCTGCAGGAAAAGGATGATTTTGAAAAAGCAATCAGTGTATTTAGTGAAGGATATAAAGAGTGTAAGGCAGATGTACTAAAAGATAGCTGGTTGGCGGTCTATGGAAGTTATATTGATTATCTGCTTGAAGCAGAAGAATATGAAAATGCCATTGAGGTGTTGGAAAATGGAGTAGAAGATTTTGATGCGGAGCAGTTTGCAGAAAAATATCAGGACATCTATATTGCTGTTGCAGAAGGATATATAGAAGAAGGCTACTATGAGGATGCCATTTATGCCTTATATATGGGCTACGAAGAGGCAGAAGAGGAGGTTTTCTGCGAGAATTACGCAGAGGTATATAAAAAGTGTGCCGATACATTGGTAGAAGACGGTGCTTTCTATGAAGCATTGCTTTTGTTAGATGATGGAGAGGAAGTAACCGGCGACGAAACAATTTCAGATGCCAAGGTGACAATTTATTGTAAACAGGCGGATGCGCTTGCAGAGCAGGAGCTATATGAAGATGCTATCATGAAGCTGGATGAAGGATTTGAAGCACTTGGCAGTGAGGCATTAATAGAATATAAGACGTCTGTATATAGCAAGCAGGCAGATAAATGCATGGAACAAGAGCTGTATATAGAGGCACTGGATGCACTGCAAAACAGTGTGGCAATCAAAGAAGATCCGGCAATTACAGAGAAAATTGATGACTTAAGATCCAATTTACGGTTAGCGAAAGCAATATCAGAAGATGATAGCTATACATATGAGTATGATGAACAGGGAAATATGATTAAAGAGGAAAGGCTGAATTCTTATGGTGATGTGTTAGAGACTCAGACATATAGTTATGATGCCAAGGGAAATGTAATTAAAGAACAATCTGACAATGGCTATACAGAATACACATATGACGCAAATGGTAATGTTCTGAGCAAGATAGTTTATGATGGTGACGGAGAAATAATGGAATGTTGCTACTATACCTACGATGAAGATGGAAAACTAATCAATGAAAACCATCCGGATGGATATCAATATTGGGGTTATAATATATCATATTCTCATAGTGATGACGGATATGTCTATGCTACGGGAGAAGGATTTGACACCACATGGACATACGTGGACAAATATAAATATGATGAACACGGTAATGTGTTAATGTATATTAGCCACTATTTAGATGGACATATACTGAATATTAAATTTTTTGACGAAAATCAGAATATGATTCTGCATTGCCAGAACCTAGATGCAGCTGTATATGAATATTTTACATATGAATATGATTGTATGGGAAATATTGTCAAAAGCATTGAACACCCCATTAGCTATGGTGAACTATATATAGACGAAGAAAACTATTTGATATATGACGAATTTGGCGATCTTGTTGATTTGTCAGGTGATTATGGAACAGAAACAGTATACGAAAATATCTATACCTATATCGGAGAATAAACAAACAGAGCATTACGAAGGGATAAATGATTTTGGAAATTCAGGGCATAACAAAAAGCTATAAAAGGAAAAGTGTACTAAGAGGAATCAATCTCACGGCAGAAAAAGGGCAGTGCATTGGAATTTTAGGAGGTAACGGAAGCGGAAAGTCTACGTTACTTTCTATTCTGGCCGGTGTGAACAGGGCAGATGACGGCACATGCCTTTGGAATGGGAAGGATTTACTTAAAGAGGAAACCTTGAGGGAAGAAATTGTAGGATATGTACCCCAGGGAAATCCCCTTATGGAAGAATTGACAGCCTGGGACAATCTGCGTTTATGGTATGATAAAGCAGATTTAAAAAGAGAACTGGAAGATGGTGTTTTGGCCATGCTTGGAATTGGTGATTTTATCAAGATACCCGTGTGCCAAATGTCCGGAGGGATGAAAAAGCGTCTGTCCATCGGCTGTGCGGTAGCTTCAAACCCCAAACTGCTTTTATTGGACGAACCGTCGGCTGCCCTTGATCTTGTATGTAAAGCCAGAATCGGTAATTACTTGGAGCAGTTTAAAGCAAAAGGCGGTATTATTTTGCTGGCAACCCACGATGTGCAGGAACTTACGCTGTGCGATAGTTTGTATATTTTAAAAGACGGAATTTTGACACCTTATCAATATGACGGCGATGTATATCATCTGGTGGGCAAACTGTAGGAGAAAAGAGCAGATGAAAAACTTTATGGCCTACGTTTTCATACAACTGAAAAGAGTCCGTAAGATGTTCCCCTTTGTTTTTGGCATGACACTCTTATTGACAGCAGCAATCGGATTACTGGCGTTTTTCATGCAGCGTGCTGATGCAAATTCAGAGAATAAGACAAAACTTAGGATTGCACTGGTGGGAAATGTGGAAGAGTCTTATTTAGGCTTTGGAATTGCAGCTATCCAAAAAATAGATTCTTCCCGTTTTGTGATTGATTTGCCGACAATGACAGAGGAAGAAGCAAAGAGAGAACTAAAACAGGGAAAACTTACTGCATATGCCATTATTCCGGAGGGCTTTGTAGACTCGGTAAACATGGGAGAAAACAAGCAGATTTATTATGAGGCAAATAATGCATCTACCGCAGTGGGAACGATTATGATTCATGAACTCCTTGACATGATATCCAAATCTGTAACGGAATCCCAGAATGCCATTTACGGAACGCAGCACTTTCTGTTAGAGCGTGAAATGCGTGATGTATATATGGACAAGGTAAATGAGTTATATATGAGTCTGGTTGCTATAATATTAAACAGAACAGAACTGTACGGAGTAAAAATATTTGGCATATCAGACGGATTATCTCTTACAGAATATTATATAATTGCAATTCTGATTTTGTTTTTATCTCTGTGGGGTATTACCTGCAGTATGATTTTTGTAAAGAAAAATAATGGGTTAACAGGCTTTCTAAAAGCGAGGGGATATAGGATTTCCCTTCAGGTTTTGGGAGAATATCTTGCATATTTGACTTTAATGATGGTAAATGTGTTTCTGATGTTACTTCCCATTATGATGATTATGAAGATGCTGGATATTTGTCCCGGAAACTGGGCAGATAACTCCTTTTCATCGCTGTTTTTGTTTGCTGTACAGTTAATTCCCGTTATGATGGTAATTGCGGCATTGCAATATTTTTTGTATGAAACCGTATCGGAAATGGTTAGCGGAATCGTAGTACAATTTTTGATGGCAATCGTTTTAACTTATTTGTCCGGTTGCTTTTATCCCATCTCCTTTTTCCCGGAAGGGATACAAAAACTATCCTCATGGTTACCTACTGGGGCTTCCATGGATTATGCGGGAAAATGTATGCTATCTGTAGCACCTTTTAAGGAACTGGGAGTGATATTCCTTTATATCATTCTGTTTTTAGGACTGACAATAGGAATTAGAAAAAGGAGGATATGCGGATGAAACAATTCTTCCTTTATTATAGATTATTGTGCAAACGCTTTTTAAAGAAAAAAAGTTTTCTGCTGATACTATGCATGATTCCCCTCTTTTGTTTTGGAATCAAAATGGTTTCAACGCAGGACAGTGGTGTGTTAAAAATCGTCTTGTGTGCGGAAGATGAAAATGACAAGGATGTAAATGCACTTCTTCAAAGGATTATGGAGGAAGAGAGTGTTATTTACTTTGAGATGTCAGATGATGCAGAGAAAGCCAAAGAAGCAGTAAAGAATAACAGGGCTGATGCAGCTTGGATTTTTGTAGAGGATTATAAAGAAAACATCCAAACCTTTGCAGAAGAGAAAGTGACGGACGAGCCTGCCATCATTGTTTATGAGCGGGAAGAAAATGTAGTGCTTCAGCTTGCCCGGATGAAACTTTTTGGCATCATATATCCGGATGTGGCATACGCAGTGTACGAAGACTTTGTACAAAAGGAAGTTCTTTTGGGAGAGGAAATATCAGAAGAAGAACTGAGAGAAGTGTATGACAGATGGCATGTGGAAGAAAATCTTTTTTGCCTCATAAATAATGATGAGGAAAATTTTGATGGTGAAAAAAGTTATATTACGGCACCACTACGGGGAATGCTTTCCCTTCTGATTATGCTATGTGCCCTTTCCGCAGTGATGTTTCACTTTCAGGACAAAGAGCAGGGAATGTTCGAGGCAACCCAGCAAAAAAAGGTAGACAAGCTATTGTATGTATATGAAGCCGCAGCCCTTACATTACCGGCGCTTGCAGTACTAATATCGCTTTATGTCATGAATAGTGCAGGAAACCTTTTGTGGGAAGTCCTGATTATGATGTTATATCTGATTGACTGTGGTCTGTTTTGTGTGTTTCTTAGAAAAATAGTGAGAACACCTAAAGTCTTTGGTGGATGTATTCCGTTTTTTATGTTAAGTATGTTTATACTATGTCCCATTTTCTTATCTACTAAGAGCCTTAGGATTGTACAAATACTTCTTCCACCGTATTATTATTTAAATGCGGTGCATGACCCGGGATATGTTATGGGAATGGTTATCTATGCAATGATTGCTTTTTGTACTAATTGCATAAAAATGGGAACTGAAATGAAAAATATTCGGAAAAAGATTTAGTAAAAATGACTTGTAGGATTTAAAATGCTATAGTACAATAGTAGGAAGATAATGGATTGTATACAATTATCCAACGATACTATATAAGCATCCGAAGGGAGTATGCAGCATGAAGGCATATAAGGAATTAAGCAAAGACGAATTACTTACACTGAAAGAACAGTTAAATAAAGAATACGAAGATGTAAAAGCGAAAGGACTTAAGCTTGATATGTCCCGTGGTAAGCCGGCAGCTTCCCAGCTCGATATGGAAATGGACTTTTTAAATGTTTTGGATGAAAATTCCGTATTAAAGGCAGAGGATGGAACAGATTGCAGAAACTACGGTATTTTGGATGGTATTTTCGAAGCAAGAAAGCTGATGGGAGATATGTTGGGAGTTCCTGCAGAAAATGTGATTATCTGTGGAAATGCAAGCCTTAATATTATGTATGATACCATTGCCCGTTCCATGATATTTGGTGTGATGGGAAGTACTCCCTGGTGCAAGCTTGATAAAGTGAAATTTTTATGTCCGGTACCCGGTTATGACAGACATTTTGCCATCACCGAGCAGTTTGGCATTGAAATGATTAATATTCCCATGACGTCTACAGGACCTGATATGGATATGGTTGAGAAATTAGTCAGTGAAGATGAGGCGATTAAAGGAATCTGGTGTGTCCCCAAGTATTCAAACCCTCAGGGTATCACTTATTCCGATGAAACTGTGAAGCGTTTTGCAGCACTAAAGCCTGCTGCAAAGGATTTTAGGATTTTCTGGGATAATGCATATGCAATTCACGATTTATATGAAGAAACCAGCGAGGAGCTTTTAGATATTATCAGCGAGTGTGCAAAAGCAGGAAATCCGGATATGGTGTATGAATTCTGCTCCACATCCAAGGTTACCTTCCCCGGCAGTGGTATTTCAGCTGTGGCGTCTTCTGAGGCAAACCTTGATTTTATCAGAAAAACTATGACGGTTCAGACTATCGGTTATGATAAAATTAATCAGCTTCGCCATGTGAAGTACTTTAAAGATATTCATGGTATGAAAGAACATATGAAAAAGCATGCGGCTGTGATGCGTCCTAAGTTTGACGCAGTACTTGAGATACTGGAGAAGGAACTTGCAGGTCTTGAAATTGGTTCATGGGTAAAACCCGGCGGCGGATATTTCATTTCTTTTGATGCAATGGAAGGTTGTGCAAAAGAGATTGTAAACAAATGTAAAGAAGCCGGCGTTGTTATGACAGGGGCAGGAGCTACCTTCCCATATAAGAAAGACCCCAAAGACAGCAATATCAGAATCGCACCTACATTCCCTACACCGGAGGAACTTGCGATAGCAGCAGACTTATTTGTTCTTTGTGTAAAACTGGTAAGTGTAAATAAACTTCTGGGCGAAATGTAGAGAAGAATATTTGAGGATAAGAATATGGAAGAGATAAAGAGATTATCCAGAGATTTAGTGCATAAGGGTGCTATTATTGAATATTATCAGGACACTATGCAGCTTCCCAATAATAATATAGCAAAATGGGATTTTATTAAGCATAAGGGTGCTGCGGCAGTTGTTCCCGTACTTGATGACGGCAGGCTTGTAATGGTTCATCAGTACAGAAATGCTCTTGAGAGAGAGACAGTAGAAATTCCTGCAGGGGGACTTAATACGTCAGATGAACCCACTATGGATGCTGCAATCAGGGAGCTTTCGGAGGAAACCGGCTATACCGCAGAGACCATAGAACTTTTGCTTACCATCCGGACAACTGTGGCATTTTGCAATGAAAAAATTGATATCTATGTGGCTAAGGGGCTTACTCCCGGAAACCAGCATACCGATGAAGATGAGTATGTGGATGTAAAAGCATATACTGTGGATGAACTTCTTTCCATGATTTATAGCGGACAGATTGAGGATTCCAAAACCATAGCAGCGATACTTGCATACAAAGATAAATATATAAATAAGTAATCAGAAAAAACAGACGGGCAGTGCATAGGCACTGCCTGTTTTTCATATACATAGAAAAGACTTAATGAGAATAAAGATATGGTAGGAAAGGTGTGGTTTGCATGCTTCAAAAACAGAAGTCCATAGTTTACCGGAAATGGTTTTATTTGTTCATCATAAGTTTTTTTGTGGGAACCTTATTTATGAACTTTGGAAGCGAGAGAATGCTTGGGGAAAATGGGATATTTAATAACGAAGCGATGAATAGGTTAAAATATCTGGAAGTGGAGGAAGGAAAATTTTTCCGCTATGTGTTATCCAAGCGGCTTAAGGACTATTTTGTTTTCGGACTCCTCTCCACCACTTATTTGGGAATTGCTTCTGCATATCTGTGTGTGGCATGGCATGGACTGCTTACGGGCATGGCAATCACAGCAGCAGTGATACGCTTTGGACTTAAAGGGATATTACTGATACTGGCAGGGTTCTTTCCGCAACAACTTTTATTTATTCCGGCAGGAATTATGATGATTTCCTGGTGTTATCAAAATTGCAGTTATTTATATTTTCCGTCAAGAAGTGTATGGCCGGTACAACGTGTGGGGAAGAGACAATATACAAGACATATTTTATTGCTGTGCTGGATAATCGGAGTGGTAATTATTGGCTGTGTGTTGGAGAGTTATGTAAATCCATTACTCATTACGGATATGGCAAAAATATTTTAAAAATATTTTTTTCAACATCTAGTGGCACAAGGTTTTTATTGTTTCGATATGTTGTATTTTGGGCATTGTTAGCACAAAATATACGAAAAAACGAACAAAAATATATTTGCTTTTCTCTTATTTTATGCTTATAATGAACGATAGACAGTAAATTCACAGGAAAAAACTGTCATAGGGGATATAAGTTATGTGAACACATAATTTACCGGAAAGGCACTTGGGGTATGGAGAAAGTAATTAATGCATTTATTACCTATATGCATGATCAAAAGCAGACATCGGTAAATACGGAATTGTCCTATCGCAGAGATTTGATGAAAGTATCGCGATTTATGGAAGAGCAGGGAATTACAGATGTTAAAAAGATAAATGCAACCAATTTAAATTCTTATATACTTTATTTGGAGAAAAATAAATTTTCTGCTGCTACGATTTCAAGAAACATTGCATCCATTAAGGCACTTTATCACTATCTTTTAAAGGAGAGACTGGTAAATGAGGATGCTTCCGAAAAACTAAAGGCACCGAAGATAGAGAAAAAACTGCCGGAGGTATTATCTACAGAAGATGTTGTGAGATTGCTTGAACAGCCGAAAGCCGATAATGCCAAAGAAATCCGGGATAAAGCGATGCTGGAACTTCTGTATGCAACAGGAATCCGTGTGAGTGAATTGATTACCTTAAAAATCAGTGATATCAATATGCAGCTTGGATTTATTGTATGCAAGGACGCTTCAAAAGAGAGAGTGATTCCCTTTGGAAGTGAAGCAAAGAAAGCCCTGTCCAGATATATGGAGGGAACCAGGGAAGCAATGATTCATGATTCTGCCTCCGGATATTTATTTGCCAATTGTTCCGGTGAACCTATGAGCAGACAGGGATTTTGGAAATTGATAAAATCCTATGCCAAAAAGGCAGGTATTACAGCCGATATTACACCCCATACTTTAAGACATTCCTTTGCGGCACATTTAGTGGAAAATGGTGCGGACTTAAAGAGTGTACAGGAAATGCTGGGACATTCGGACATTTCTACCACACAGATTTATGCCAACATGAAACACAGTAAAATCAGACAGGCATATGAAATGGCACATCCCAGATGCTAGTAAAATAATGATGATAAATAAAAGGCTTTGGAAAGAATTACATTTCCAAAGCCTTATTTTTGTATCATGATGACTTGTCTTATTCGTAATCAGCAATGTCATAAATTAACTTTTCGGAAGCTTCCCAACCAAGGCATGCATCGGTAATGGATTTTCCGTAAACACCATCGCCTACCTTCTGGCTACCTGCCACAATGTAGCTTTCGATCATCACACCTTTTACAAGACTGTGAATATCCGGGTTTAACTTACGGCTGTGCATTACTTCTTTGACGATACGGACCTGCTGCTCATATTGCTTGCCGGAATTGCTGTGGTTGGCATCAATAATGGTAGTAGGGTATTTCAAATCTCTTTCATTGTAAAGATTAAGAAGGAGATTTAAGTCTTCATAATGATAGTTGGGTAAGTTCTGACCATGCTTATTGGTAGCACCGCGCAGAACTGTATGGGCAAGGTCATTTCCGTTGGTCTGTACTTCCCATCCACGATAGATAAAGGAATGGGGATGCTGTGCCGCATAAACAGAGTTTAACATAACCGTAAGGTCGCCACTGGTAGGATTTTTCATTCCCGCAGGAACATCAAAACCACTGACAGTCATACGATGCTGTTGGTCTTCTACAGAGCGGGCACCGATGGCAACATAAGATAAAATGTCTGACAAGTAACGCCAGTTTTCAGGATAAAGCATTTCATCCGCAGCTGTCAGACCGGATTCTTCAATGGCACGGATCTGCATCTTTCTCATGGCAATTAATCCGGCTAAAAAGTCAGGTTTCTTTTCGGGGTCGGGCTGATGAACAATTCCCTTATAGCCTTCGCCGGTGGTTCTGGGCTTGTTGGTATAAATTCTGGGAATCAGAATCAGTTTATCCTTTACTTTTTCATTTACTTTGGCAAGACGTGTGACATAATCACAAACAGCCTCTTCGTTATCAGCAGAACAAGGTCCGATAATGACCAGAAACTTGTTGCTTCTGCCGGTAATGACATCACGGATTTCCTTGTCACGTTTTTTCTTTAATTCCACCAGATGAGCGGGGAGAGGATATTGTTCCCTAATTTCATCCGGAGTAGGTAATTTCTGTATAAATTCAAATGACATAATAGTTCCTCCCTTAGTAAACCGAAATTATTATAATATAGAAAAATTCAAAGTGCAAGAAAAATAAGGGCTTGGACTTGCAATAAACAGGGAAAAAGTGTAAAATTGCAAAGGATAAGACAAATAAGAAATTAAGGATGGAAATACTATGGCATTAAGCAAAAAACCTGTAACAGGCATGAAGGATATTATGCCTGAAGAAATGCAGATAAGAGATTATGTAATCAGTGTAATTAAGGAGACCTACGGAAAGTTTGGTTTTACATCCATTGAAACTCCCTGTGTAGAGCATATTGAAAACTTAAGCAATAAACAGGGCGGCGAAAATGAAAAACTGATTTTTAAAATATTAAAGAGAGGCGAGAAGCTGAATCTGGAAACCGCACAGTGTGAAAATGATTTGGTGGACGGCGGACTTAGATATGATCTTACCGTGCCTCTTGTACGTTACTATTCCAACCATGCCAATGAGTTGCCCTCTCCCTTTAAGGCACTTCAGATGGGAAATGTATGGCGTGCGGACAGACCCCAGAGAGGACGTTACCGTCAGTTTATGCAGTGCGACATTGACATTTTGGGAGAACCTTCCAATCTGGCAGAAATCGAATTGATTTTGGCCACTACCACAACCATTGGTAAATTGGGATTTAAAAACTTCCAGATCCGTATCAATGACAGAAAAATCTTAAAAGCTATGGCAGCATACAGCGGATTTGCAGAAGAATCTTATGACAGCGTATTTATTACACTTGATAAGATGGACAAGATTGGTCTTGAAGGTGTGGAAGCAGAACTTTTTGAAAGTGGATTTGCAAAAGAAAGCATTGATAAATATTTAAGTTTATTTAAGGGAATGGAAGATGCAGAAAACGGTCTGACATACCTTGCAAATACCTTGGGAGATTACATGGAGGAAGAAGTAAGAGTTGGTCTTCAGGAGATTATGGACAGTGTAACAGCCACCAAGAATGCAGACTTTGAATTAGTATTTGACCCTACCTTAGTAAGAGGTATGTCCTACTATACAGGAACCATCTTTGAGATTGCCATGCCCGAGTTTGGCGGAAGCTGTGGTGGCGGCGGAAGATATGACAAGATGGTTGGTAAGTTTACAGGCAATGATGTACCGGCCTGTGGCTTTTCCATCGGCTTTGAGAGAATTATCCTGCTTCTTATGGAAAGCGGATTTAAGGTACCTTCCCAGCCGGCAAAGGTTGCTTACTTATTAGAGAAGGGACTTCCAAGTGAAGAACTGTGTAAAGTGATTGCGCAGGCACAGGCAGACCGCCAGAATGGCAATCAGGTATTGGTAGTCCGCATGAACAAGAATAAAAAGTTCCAGAAAGAGCAGTTGATGAAAGACGGTTACAATGACTTTAAGGAATTTTATAAAAACCCTCTCAAATAAAAATGGAGAGTAACAATGGCAATTCTTTATTATGTAGATTTTTCTACCGCAGACAAGGAAGAAATTCTAAATCAATATGCAGATAAAGTAGACAGTGAACGATTGTCAAAAATTACACGCACCCGGGACATTACGGCCAGGGTGCGTAGTTTGCTTGCAGGATATCTTTTGCAAAGGGCAGTTGGTGGCGAGGATGTCCTGGATTTACAATATGTATACAAGAACCAGGGAAAACCATATTTAAAGGATTATAAAAACCTGTATTTTAACCTGTCACATTCGGGAACGGTTGTCGCATGTCTTGTTTCAGGGCAAGAGGTGGGGCTTGATGTGCAGCAGTATGTTACAGTGAAAGAAGGACTTGCAAAACGGTTCTTTACCAAGGAAGAATGTGAAATGCTTGAATCAGTAGAAGGACATACACAATATGAACAGCTGTTTTTTGAATTGTGGAGTATCAAGGAAAGTTATATAAAATACACCGGGCAGGGAATGAAACAGGGAATTGATACCTTTACAATTGATAAGGAAAAAGAGCAGATTAAAGATCATGACGAAACAGTCAGCTATCAGGTGATAAAAATAGATAAATTACCGGAATATGCCATAAGTGCATGTATGAAACAAAAAGAAGCGATTGAAATAGTTGAAGTTTGTTTATAAAAGATGAGTACATAAAGACAGAAAGGCATAAATGATGTTACAGAAGATTAAAAAAGATAAATTTTACAGGCAGATATTTAAACTTGTGATTCCTATTGTGTTACAAAATTTATTAAGTGCGGCGGTAAGTTCAGCAGACGTTGTGATGCTCAATTATGTGGGACAGTCAGCCATTTCAGCAGTATCACTGGCGACCCAGTATGCAGGCATTTTATTCAGTGTCTTTTATGGTTTGGGAACCGGGGCCACCATGCTTTGTGCCCAGTACTACGGAAAAGGAGATAGGAAGGCGATAGAGACCGTGCAGGGGATTGCCTTGCGCTTTTCCATTACCAGTTCGGTGTTATTTGCAGCAGCATCGTTTCTCATTCCAAAACAGATGATGCTTATTTTTACAAACGACCCGGAATTGATTACACTTGGTGCACAGTACCTGCGTATTGTCAGTGTGAGTTATTTGTGTTGGGGTGTCATTGAAGTATATCTTTCCGTACTTCGAAGTATCGGAAGAGTTATGGTGTGTACTATATTAAATACCATGGCATTTTCCTTAAATATTTTGTTAAATGCAGTATTCATTTTCGGATTATTTGGAGCGCCGAAGCTTGGAGTGGCAGGAGTTGCGCTTGCTACATCTATATCCCGTGTAATAGAACTTATCGGATGCTTTGTGGTATCTGCATACAGTAAGGATATCAAACTACGTTTGACGGCAATTTTTGTAAAGAACAAATTGTTGTTCCAGGACTTTTTGAAATTATCTCTTCCGGCACTTGGCAATGATATTGTCTGGGGACTTGCTTTTTCAATGTACTCCGTGATTATCGGACACATGGGAAGCGATGCGGTGGCAGCTAATTCCTTTGTGGTTGTGGTAAGAAACTTCGGAACGATTTTGTGCTTTGGTGTTGCCAGCGCAGGTGGAATATTGGTAGGTAATATCATCGGGGAAAACCGCATGGAAGATGCACTTGATGGAGCAAAAAAAGTAATGAAGCTTACTGTTGCAAGCGGAATTATCGGAGGTCTTATTGTTCTGGTAGCAACTCCTTTTGTTTTACACTATGCAACCCTCACAGAAACCGCGATGCATTATTTAAAATACATGCTTTTGATTAACACCTATTACATTATGGGTACTGCGGTAAATACAACCTTGATTGCCGGAATCTTCAGGGCAGGCGGTGACAGCCGGTTTGGATTTATCTGCGATACCATTGATATGTGGGTATATGCAGTGCCACTTGGTTTTTTTGCGGCTTTCGTATTAAAACTTCCGGTTATCTGGGTATATTTCCTGCTTTGCACGGATGAGTTTGTAAAATGGCCATGGGTTATAAAACACTATAAAAGTGGCAAGTGGCTTAAGAATATAACAAGAGACAATCTGTTTGAAGAAAGTTGAGGTCTGTGATGTACACAAAAGAGGACTTGTTAAAGGACATTGCCGGCATGGGACTGGCAAAGAGTGATGCCTTATTGGTTCATTCCTCCATGAAGGCAATCGGAGAAGTAGACGGCGGAGCAGATACGGTGGTAGATGCTTTTATGGAATATTTTAAGGATGGCTTATTTATGACACCCACTCACACATGGGCACAGATGGGAGAGGACTATAGAACCTTTGATCCCAAAACAGAACCATCTTGCGTGGGAATCATTACCAATATTTTCAGACAAAGAGAAGGAGTGTTTAGGTCTTTACACCCAACTCACAGCATAGCAGCATACGGGAAAGGGGCAGAAGACTTCCTGAAAGGGGAAGAAAATGCCACCTCACCTTGTCCCCCGGGAGGATGCTGGGACAGGCTTAAGGATATTGGAGCCAAGATACTTCTTTTAGGAGTGACTCATACCAGAAACACCTATATTCACAGTGTGGATGAGGTTTTACAGGTACCGGACCGGCTGACAGATAAACCTACCTTAATGCATATCGTAATGCCGGATGGCAGTATAAAAGATGTACAGATGCACAGACACTATAATACTGTCAGGGCCAATTGGATTTCAGAAGATTTTGACAAGTTACGTCCTGCGTTTGAGTATTTGGGTGCCACAAAGAATGTTAAGTTTGGCGATGCAGACTGTATTTTATGTGATGCAAAGAAAATTTTTGAAGTGTGTGAGAAAATTTTTGCAAAGGAAATTAACTGTGTGATTGAACGGGAAACCATTCCGGAAGAATGGTGGAAATAGGAGGAAGAAATACGATGAAGGTAGTATTACAAAATCTGACAAAGAAATTTCCCAATCGTGATAAAAAGATAAAGGGTGAAGTGATTGCGGTAAATGATTTTACATTTGAAATTCCGGACGGGAAACTGATTGGTTTACTGGGACCATCCGGATGCGGTAAAAGTACCACTTTAAATTTAATCAGTGGTCTTCAAAAACCCACAAGCGGTCAAATCTTTTTCGGCGATGATGATGTGACCAATCTGCCGCCGGAAAACAGAGGCGTTGGACTTGTATTCCAAAACTATGCACTTTATCCTCATTTGACAGTAAGAAAGAATATTACGTTTCCTTTGGAGAACTTAAAGGGAAAAGATAAGTTGACAAAGGAAGAAATGAACCAAAAAGCGCTGGAGGCTGCCAAGCTGGTACAGATTGATGAACTGATGGAGCGTAAGCCCAGTGAATTATCCGGTGGTCAGCAGCAGCGTGTGGCCATAGCCCGTGCCCTTGTAAAAATGCCTAGAGTGCTACTTTTGGATGAACCCCTTTCCAACTTAGATGCGAGACTCCGTCTCCAGACCAGGGAAGAAATCAGGAGAATCCAAAAAGAAACACAGATAACCACAATCTTTGTAACCCATGATCAGGAAGAGGCTATGAGCATTTCCGATATGATTGTGGTAATGAAGGACGGCGTGATGCATCAAATGGGTAAGCCTCAAGAAGTCTATGATAATCCCATCAATCTTTTTGTGGCAACCTTCCTTGGAACGCCACCTATCAATGTGTTTGACGGCTATGTAAAGAACAGCACCTTATACATTGGTGAGGAAGCGGTTCTTGCCGTAGAAGGTGTGAAAGACCAGGATGTATATGTAGGTGTCAGACCGGAAGGCTTTATTCTTGATGAGAATGGTCCCTTTAGCTGTGATTTAAGCAGAGTGGAAATTATGGGACGTGACATCAGCGTGGTATCCACCCATGCTTTATCCCATAATCCAACGGTCCGCTCTATCATCAGTGCGGAAAATCATATCAATGTGGGAAGCGAAAAGGTAAGGTTTGCATTAAAACCTTATAAAACACTGATTTTCAATAAGGAAACTGAGGAAAGAATTTATTTTGAGGCAGATTAATATGATGAAAAAATTAAGTAATAGCAGTTTAAAAGGCTGGCTGTACCTATTACCGGCAATTCTCTTTCTGGGAGCATTTATGGTATATCCGCTGATAGATGTTTTTATCTATTCTTTTGAAGAGGGATATAATTCGGCATCCCAGACCTATTTTGGTGTGGGTACGTATAATTATTCCTATGTATTACATGACCCATATTTCTTGCAGGCAGTTAAAAATACTTTTCTGCTGGTTATTATTACGGTGCCTTTGTCCACCATAATAGCGTTACTTATTTCTGTGGGACTAAATTCGATTACAGCCCTCAGGAATTTCCTGCAGACGGTTTATTTTTTACCCTACGTAACCAATACTCTGGCAGTAGGACTTGTATTTATGATTTTGTTCAAAAAGACCGCGTACTCGGATGGTTTTATTAATCTGATTATTATGTGGTTCGGCGGTGGTGCCATTGACTTTATTGATGGTCCTTACTGGGCAAAAATGTTTGTTCTATGTTTTTACACCATCTGGGTGGTTATGCCCTTTAAGATTCTGATTTTAACCACGGCACTGGCATCGGTAAATCAGGATTATTACAATGCGGCAAAGGTGGATGGCACTTCCAAATTCCGCATATTCAGAAAGATTACTTTGCCCATGATATCCCCCATGATTTTTTATCTGGTGATTACGGGATTTATCGGGGCATTTAAGGCTTACAGTGATGTGGTTGCCATATTTGGAACAGACCTGAATGCGGCGGAAATGAATACCATTGTAGGCTATGTTTATGACATGCTTTACGGCGACAGTGGGGGATATCCTTCCTACGCATCCGCGGCGGCAATTATTTTGTTTGCTATTATCCTGACCATTACCTGTATCAATTTGCTGATCAGCAAAAAGAATGTTCACTATTAAGAGGTGTTTTTCAATGGAAAAGAACGTAGATTACGATAAAATTGAAAGGGCGGCACAAATAAGAAACAATACCAGAAAGACCATTACTTATGTGCTCTTGGTATTGTGGGCGGTAATCGTACTGTTTCCCTTTTACTGGATGATCCTTACATCTGTAAAAAGCTACAGTGCATACAATTCGGAATATATTCCGAAATTCTTTACATTATCGCCTACCATGCAAAACTATTGGGATGCTTTTACGGCAGTGCCGCTTATGCAGTACTTTATCAACACTTTGATTTTTACGGTGGTAACCACAGCCATTATGCTGGTAGTAATCACTTTGGCGGCATTTGCTTTTGCCAGATTGGAATTTAAAGGGAAAAATATTGCCTTTGTTATTTTCCTGTCCCTGATGATGATACCTAATGAGTTAGTGATTATCACAAATTTTGTGACAGTCACCAATTTTGACCTGCGCAATAGCTTCCCGGGACTTATATTGCCCTCGGTAATGTCAGTCTTTTATGTGTATTTGCTGAAAGAAAATTTTGAACAGATTCCGGATAGCCTTTATTATGCGGCAAAGGTGGATGGCACTTCTGATTTAAAATATTTGTTTAAGGTTATGATACCCATTTCCAAGCCCACATTGGTTACTGTTACGATATTAAAGGTGATAGAATGCTGGAACTCTTACGTGTGGCCCAGACTGATTACTGATGATAAGGCATATTTTTTGGTGTCTAACGGAATTCAGGAAATCCGTGAAAACGGTTTTGGGCGTGAAAATATTCCGGCAATGATGGCAGCGGTAGTGGTGATTTCCGTACCCCTCATTATTTTGTTTTTGATCTTTAGAAAACAAATCATGGAAGGCGTGTCGAGAGGAGGAACCAAAGGATGATGAACTTTACAAAGAGATGGAAGTTTCTTGTGCTTGTGAGTGTACTCCTTTTAGGAAATGCATTTTCCCTTACAGGATGTCATGGACGGGAAAGTCTTTCTGCCTTTGTCATTCCGGAAGAGTTTGATTTATCAAGAAATTATGAGATTACATTCTGGGCGAAAAATGACACCAACAAGACACAGACAGCGATTTACGAAAAAGCAATTGCCGATTTTGAAAGTTTATATCCCAATATTGATGTAAGCTTACGTTTATATACGGATTACGGTAAAATTTATAATGATGTCATTACCAATATTCCAACAAATACAACGCCTAATGTTTGTATCACTTATCCGGACCATATTGCAACCTATCTGACAGGAAAAAATCAGGTGGTTCCCTTGGAAGATTTGTTTGCAGATGAAAAATACGGACTTGGTGGTTCAGAGATTATCTTTGACGGCCCTACAAAAGAAGAAATTATTCCGAAGTTTTTAGAGGAATGTGCATTCGCAGGACATTATTATGCACTTCCTTATATGCGTTCCACGGAAGCGTGTTATATTAACAAAACCTATGTGGAAGCTTTAGGGTATACTTTGCCGGAAAAATTAACATGGGATTTTGTGTTTGAAGTATCTGAAAAAGCCATGGAACAGGATGAGGACGGCAACTTTTTGATAAACGGACAAAAGGTTATGATTCCGTTTATCTATAAGTCCACAGATAATATGATGATTCAGATGCTAAAACAAAAGCAGGCAGGATATTCCACACCGGAAGGGGATATGCTTTTGTTTAATGACACTACCAAAGAACTTTTATATATGGTGGCGGACCATGTAAAAACCGGAGCCTTTTCTACGTTTAAAATATCCAGCTATCCCGCAAACTTTTTGAATGCCGGGCAGTGTATTTTCGCAGTGGATTCAACAGCCGGAGCTACATGGATGGGAACAGATGCCCCCCTTTGTGATATTAGTGAAGATAAATTGGTGGAGTTTGAGACAGCAGTTATGCCGATTCCGCAGTTTGATACGCAAAATCCTCAGATGATATCCCAAGGGCCTTCCGTTTGTGTCTTTAACAAAGAAGACCCGCAGGAAGTAATGGCCTCCTGGCTCTTTACCCAGTATCTGCTTTCCAATGAGGTACAGATTGCCTATTCCATGACGGAAGGATATGTGCCGGTAACAAGCAAAGCACAAAATGCGGAAGAGTACCGGGATTATCTTGCAAGGTGTGGGGAAGATACCAATACCTATTACGAGGTAAAAATAAAAGCCACCAACTTGCTTTTGGAACATGTAGAAAATACTTTTGTAACACCGGTATTTAACGGTTCTACTTCCCTTCGTGACGGTGCGGGGCAGCTCATTGAAAATACGGCAAAGTCCGTCAGAAGAAAGCAGACAATTGACGAGGTGTACATGGATAAACTGTTTGAAGACGTGACGGCGTTATACCGTCTTGATCAAATCAGCAGCCAAAGCAAGGCAGCATCGGGCGAAAAAGCAGACTTAGGCCCACTTCCACAAACAGCTGTATTTCTGTTGTCAGCACTTGTGACAGTCTGGATTTTTATTGGTATATATGCCTTATATCAGATGCTTAAGAAGAAAAGAAATGTGCAATGATACTATTGATTTTAGATGAGAATTGTGTATAATTAAGTCGTTGTTTATTAATTGTTTTACACAGATGAAAACATTTAAAAGGAGAAAAACATGAAAAAATTTACAGCATTACTTTTAACTTTTGTACTTGTATTTTCTTTCGTAGGTTGTGGTGCAAAGGATACAGATGCAAAATCCGAAGGCGTTATGACTTATGCAGAGTATGAAGCAGCAGCTCTTGAATCACCGGTAGTTATTGAAACTTATGTACAGGCTAAGCAGTCCTGGTGGGAAGATAAAGCGACTGTATACACACAGGATAAAGATGGCGCTTACTTCTTATATGAAATGGCTTGTTCTGCAGAAGACTATGAAAAGTTAACAAAGGGAACAAAGATTAAAGTAACCGGATATAAGGGTGAATGGGCCGGCGAAGTAGAAGTTATGGATGCAACATTCGAAATTATGGATGGAAACTATGTGGCAGAAGCAATGGACGCTACAGCACTTCTGGGAACAGATGACCTGATTAAACATCAGAACAAGTTCGTATCCTTCAAGGGTATGACAGTAGAAGATGCAGGTGACGGCAGTGCATTCTTATATAGCTGGGATGGTTCCGGACAGGATGGCGATGACCTTTACTTCAACGCTTCCGTTAACGGACAGACATACACATTTACAGTAGAGTCTTACCTTTGCGATAACACAACAGATGTATACGCAGCAGTTAAGAACTTAAAGATTGGTGATACCATTGATATGGAAGGATTCCTTTACTGGTATGAAGGTGTAAATCCCCATATTACATCTGTAACTGTTAAATAATGAAATAACAGGTTGATTAAGTAAACCCCGAAGCATTGCTTCGGGGTTTTTATAGTTAGGTGTTAGGTTTCCGTAAAGGACATTTTGACAAGCTGATTCTGTCTTTTAATACATGTAATCCACAATCATCCAGGAAATCCTGTAAAATAGGAAGAGATTGGGGAGATGTGGGACCAATAATGATTTCACTTACTAAATCAGATAATTTCATATCCAGTCTGCCGCACATCCTGTTTAAGTCAAGGGGATAATATTTCTTAATACGGTCTTTTGAGACATGATATTTGGGCTCGATGGCAAACTCATTGGAAATAAAGGGGGAAACCACCAACCGTAGCTCTGTCTCGCTGGAGAAAGAAGGATGTTTAAAAGCTGCGGACTGGACCCATGCATCGTTCATCAAATCTTTTAAAACCGGCAAAATTTCATCAAAGGAATCCGTATTTTTGATTGCTTCATAAAATTCACTTACCAGACGATGCTCTCTCATATCATCCTGATAATAAACTTGTTGAAGAGATATGGCGCCGCCCACCATTTTTTGCATCAGATCTTCATGAAATGCAATGCAAACCCCTTGCCCTAAGTGACCGTAACGGTCCCACTGGGCAGCATCATCACGATATTTGGAAAAGCAGGCAGCATAGGCGGAGTAGTGGAATTCTTCCTCTAGCTCTGACTGGAAAAAACGCTCTGTCTTACGTCCTTTCTCTTTTTCACCGTCTTTTTTTAGATTTTCTACCACTGCCTTACAGATACCATTCATAAATAGTCGCATTTCCGAAGCATCATTCATATTTAAAATGTTATTGAGCCATAATTCCTGATTGCGGATAATACCGTTGAATGCGGCAAAATCTGTATAATGATATAACATAAATAACCTCCAAGTAAATAACATTAACTATTCATATTGTAGTATGAATTGAAGGGATTGGCAAATGAAAGTTCCTGTTAAGAATAGGTTCTTTTCCCTTGACATATATTGGAATTCTAATTAACATGGGTATAGCATTCTTATATTACAGAAAGATGAGGGAATAGGATGGATAAGTTAGTATATCTTTGTTATCCGGCTTTAGCAATTGTTTTATTATGGGGAGCCAAGGTTTATGGAAGGAAACAGTGGAATGAAGGTTTCCTGTCATTATCCCAGACCAAGGCATTACAGGGATTCTTTGCACTCCTTATTATGTTCCATCATTTGGGACAAAAGACCTGTGCATCATGGTTGCCTCCCAATGTTAAGATACCGGGACTTGAAGTGTTTGTTCCAATTGGATATTTTTTTGTAGGAATTTTCTTATTCTGTTCAGGATATGGTCTGTATAAGAGTTATAAAACAAAAGAAAATTATTTAAATGGATTTATCGGAAAGAGGATAGTTCCTCTTATTATTGCATTTTATGCTTCGGGAATTATTTTCCTGGTTGTGCGCCTGCTTGTGGGAGAGAAGATGGACTTGCCACAGTTTTTCTATTATTTATCGGGAGCACAGTTGGCAAATTATTATGCATGGTTTGTCATTGCACTTCCCTTTTTCTATTTGGCATTTTATTTGAGCTTTAAGTTTTGTAAAAAAGAAGGATGGGCAATTTTCTTTAACGGATTATTTTTGGTTTTATATATAGCAATCGGTCTCCACGTTGACCATAATAACTGGTGGATGAGAGGCGAATGGTGGTACAACTCCGTGCATTTCTTCTTTATTGGTTTACTGTTTGCCAAGTTTGAAGGAAAGATTATTCCAAGGCTGAAACGCCATTATGTGATTTATCTTGTAATCACAATCATTGCACTTTATTTCTTATATGGATATTCAGAGTTTACCCAGGCATTTTATTCTTACTACGGGGAAAATATGCGTGTGGACGACAAAGTATTCCGCCGTTTCATGTGTCTGATTTCCCAAGTGGGAGCATCCTGGTGCTTTGTGTTTACGGTATTCTTACTTACCATGAAAATTAAGATTGGCAATAAAGTGCTTGCCTTTATGGGAACCATTACCTTGGAGTTTTATCTGATTCACGGTTTGTTTGTAGAACTCTTTGGATTTAATTTTTTGGATGTGGCAAAAAGTCTTTATTACATAAAAAATGTTTTCCTTTATACAGTGGTGGTTTTGGTATGTGCAATTCCGGCATCGATTCTATTTAAGAAGTTAATTAGTATCCGTTTGCCGAAGAAAGTGAAAGAGTAATTAGATATTTGAATCTGCCGGAACAAGATGCCGGCAGATTTTTGCGTTTGACAATAGAATATCAGCGTGCTACAATGATGCAAGAATAAAAAGAGAGAGGTGAAAAGATGAGAAGATAGTTTGCTTTTGATTACATGAAGACTTTAAGTAGCATAGGGTAATATTTATCACAATGCCCATGCACACCGGGAAATGCAAAAAGTGTTTCTCGTATTTCATGTTGCCAAAAGTGGATTATGTTCTCATAACCTCTCTTTTTTGTGCAATTTTTTACATAAACAAAGTGACGATATCATGCTTTTTGCGTGGTAAGGTTATGAAACGTAACGGAACCCTTTGGCAACAGACGGTTCCGTTTTTGTGTGTAAAAAAGGAACCCCGGAAGGAGGAATGAATATGGCACAAATTAGAGTAAATAATTTAACCTTTGCTTATGAAGGTAGCTTTGATAATATATTTGAAAACGTATCATTTTCTGTGGATAGTGATTGGAAACTGGGATTTATTGGGCGAAACGGAAAAGGAAAAACCACATTTTTAAATTTGCTGCTGGGAAAATATGAATACGCAGGAGCAATCAGTACCAATATGGTGTTTGATTACTTCCCTTATCAGATTTCATCAAACCAAATGAAATTATCTGCAGCAGAATTTGTTGAAGAATTAAAACCCGGTTGTGAACTTTGGAGAGTCATCTGTGAATTGGAACAATTACAGGAGAGTGCAGAAATACTTTACAGACCTTTTGAAACATTAAGTCCCGGTGAGCGGACCAAAGTGCTTCTTGCAGTATTATTTTCCGGTGAAAATGATTTTCTGCTAATTGACGAGCCAACCAATCATTTGGACAGAGGGGCGAGGGAAAACGTAAAGCAGTATCTTGCGAAAAAGAAAGGATTTATTTTAGTATCCCATGACAGGGATTTGCTGGATGCCTGTATCGATCATGTGCTTGTTTTAAACAGACAGAGTATTGAGGTGCAAAGCGGTAACTTTTCTTCCTGGTGGGAAAACAAACGCCGCAAGGATTCGTTCGTAACAGCGGAGAACGAAAAGCATTTGCGGGAAATAGTTAAGTTAAGAAAATCGGCTGCAAAAATTGCATCATGGGCAGATAAAAGCGAGAACTCAAAAATCGGTTATGACCCCAGAAAAGAGCCGGACAGATGTAATGGCACAAGAGCTTATATCGGAGCCAAAACCAAGAAATTACAAAGTAGGGTAAAGCAGGCAGAACATCGCATTGATAAGGAGATTGCGGAAAAAGAAGGACTTTTGGTAGATTTGGAAAATCCCGTTGATTTAAAAATTATGCCGCTTATCCATCACAAAGAAAGACTGCTTAATGTCAGGGATTATGGGATTACCTATAATGATGGGACAACGCCGGTGTTTAAAGGATTAACTTTTTGCTTAAACCGTGGTGAGAGAATTGCACTACATGGAGAAAACGGTTGTGGAAAGTCTACATTGATAAAGAGAATTTTGGAAAAGACCGGTGAGGCAAAGGATCATTTAAATATTACGGAAACCGGTAGTTTTGAGACGGCTACGGGACTTATCGTATCCTACGTCAATCAGGATACTTCCATGCTAAAGGGCGGAATTTCTGCTTTTTGCAAGGAAAGAGGGCTGGAGGAGAGCTTATTTTGTGCGGTTTTAAGACAGCTTGATATGGAAAGAGTACAGTTTGTCAAAAACATAGAAGACTATTCGGAGGGACAGAAGAAAAAGGTTCTTTTGGCAGCTAGTTTGATGACGCCGGCACATCTTTATATTTGGGATGAACCACTTAACTATATTGATGTGTTTTCCAGAATGCAGATTGAGAAACTTTTGCTTCAATACAAACCGACAATGTTGTTTGTGGAGCATGATGTGAGATTCAGGGAAAAGATAGCAACCGAGATAGTAGAATTATAGGGAGGATATAGTATGAAAAATATTTTTGTAGAAGGAATTCAGGGAGCAGGAAAGTCTACGCTAATGGAAAAGGTGCATGAAATGTATCCACAGTTAAAAGTTTGCAGGGAAGGGGATTACTCTCCGATAGAACTTGCATGGTGCACATGGATGACGGAGAGCGATTATCATTACATTTTACAAAAGTATGATATGCTACAGAAAGAAATACAGAAGAATACAGTGCAGGAAGGGAATCATTATATCATTACATATACCCGGATTCTCACCGATGTTCCCGGCTTTCACAAAGAACTGGAAAAATATGAAATTTATCAGGGAAGAAAATCTCTTGAAGAGTTTGAAGAAATTATTATTTCCAGATTCCGTAGATTTAAAGAGACCGGATATTTGTTTGAGTGCAGCTTTTTCCAGAATATTGTGGAAGACATGATTTTGTATTATCAGCTTGAAGATGAGGAAATTGTAGAATTCTATAGACGGCTGTGGAAAGAGGTAGATATGGAAAACTTTAAGATGTTCTATTTATTCAGTGAAAATGTGGAAGAAAATATCAGAGTTATTAAGAAGGAGCGTTCCGACCAACAGGGAAATGAAATGTGGTATCCCCTTATGATGGAGTACCTGGTTTGTTCGCCATACGGAAAAACCCATGGATATACGGGATTTGATGATATGATTTCACATTTCAGACACAGGCAGGAACTGGAGCTGCGAATTATAAAAGAAGTGCTGCAGGAAAGAGCATGTGTAATCCCTGCAAAGAAATGGCGTGAAGACGATATTACTTGTTGACATAATTCCATTTTTTGTTAAAATAAGATAGTAATGCGAAAATAAACTAAAAATGCGAGGTGCTTTATGGCAAAACAAAATGAACCTTTAGTAAAACACATTTACACAGCTGACCCTTCAGCTCATGTATTTGAGGACAAGATATATATTTATCCTTCCCATGATTTAGAGCATGATGGTGAAGATAATGATAATGGTGACCAGTACAAGATGGAAGATTATCACATTTTATCCATGGATGATGTGGATGCTCCCTGTGTGGACCACGGTGAAGCTCTTCATATGAAGGATGTTCCCTGGGTAAGCGGCCAGATGTGGGCACCGGATGCAGCATATAAAAATGATACATATTATTTATACTTCCCTGCAAGAGATAAGGATGGTATTTTCAGAATCGGTGTTGCTACAAGTAAAAGACCAGAAGGTCCTTTTACACCTCAGGAAAATTATATCCTTGGAACATTCAGTATTGACCCTGCAGTACTTGTAGACGATGATAATAAAGCATATATCTACTTTGGAGGCCTTTGGGGCGGTCAGCTTGAAAAATGGCAGAATAACAGCTTTAAGTCAGATGCAGCAGATCCCGATCCTGCCGGACCGGCATTAGGACCCAGAGTTGCAGAACTGAGCGATGATATGTTATCCATCAAAGAAATCCCTCGGGAAATACTGATTGTAGACGAAGACGGAAGAACGATTACAGCCGGCGAAGAGGACAAGAGATATTTTGAAGGTCCTTGGATGCATAAATATAATGGAAAATATTACTTATCCTACTCAACAGGTAGCACTCATACGCTTGTATATGCAGTAGGTGATTCGCCGAAAGGCCCTTTCACTTTCAAAGGAAAGATTCTTGATCCCGTAATCGGCTGGACTACACATCATTCTATTATTGAGTTTAAAGGAAAATGGTATTTGTTCTATCATGACAGTTCCATGTCAGATGGTGTAAATCATCTCCGCTGCGTGAAATTCAGAGAACTGAAGTACAATGCAGATGGAACAATCATTCCTATGAAACCTTACGAAGACTAATGAATAATAATTTGAAACAGACATGATGCACATTCATGTCTGTTTTTCAGTAAAACAACAAAAAAATGACACTTTTTCCTTGAAAAAACAAAAAAGAAATTGTATAGTAATAGAGGTATGTTTTTTTGAGAAAGAGTTTAGGAGGAAAATATTATGAAAAAAATTATTGCAATTATGCTCACAGTTGCTATGAGCTTTTCATTAGTAGCATGTGGCGGCGCAGCAGGAGCAGCTAAGATGACTATGGGTACAGGCGGAACAGCAGGTACATATTATGGTTACGGCGGTGTTCTCGGCCAGTATATTAAAAATAAAGCAGGTATTGACGTAACAGTTGTTTCTACAGACGGTTCCAAGGCAAATATCCAGGGTATCGCAGCAGGCGATTACCAGCTTGGTACAGTTCAGTCAGACGTTATGGCATATGCTTGGGAAGGAACACGTTCCTTTGAATCTGAAGGTGCAGTTGATTCTTTCCGCACAGTAGCAGGTCTTTATGCAGAAGCAGTTCAGCTTGTTACTATGGATCCTGAAATTAAGAGTGTAGCAGACCTTGCAGGCAAGGCTGTTTCTATCGGTGCTCCCGGTTCAGGTGTTTACTTTAACGCAGTTGACGTTTTAACAGCAGCAGGGCTTTCAGAAGCTGATATTAATGCACAGTACCAGTCATTCGCAGACAGTGCAGATGCATTAAAGGATGGAAAGATTGATGCAGCATTTATCGTAGCAGGACCTCCCACACCCGCAATCACTGAGTTATGTACAACAAACGATGCATACTTAGTTCCCATTGACGGTGAAGTGGCTGATAACTTAATGAAATCTTGTCCTTTCTACACAGTACATACAATTCCTGCAGGTACTTATGAAGGACAGACAGAAGATGTACAGACAGTAACTGTTAAGGCTACTCTTATCGTAAGTGCAAATGCATCAGAAGAAGCTGTTTACAGCTTGACAGCAGCTATCTTTGATAACATTGATGCTATTTCTGCAGAAAACGCAAAGGGTACAGAATTAAGCATTGAAAATGCGACAAGCGGTATGACAGTTCCTTTCCATGCCGGTGCAGCAAAATACTTTGCTGAAAAGGGAGTAAACGTAGAAACTAACTAAGAGTAGTTGCTAACGAATATTGGGGCTACGACGAGTTTTCGCCGTAGCCTTTTTATGTAGTATCAGTAAATTTAGCAGGAGGTATCAATGGGAGTATTTGGAAAAAAGAAAACTGCAGTATCACAGGAACCAATGGATCTTGATGCTGTAATGAAAAAATTTGACAGAGAGTCTAACACACGTATCTGGGAAGGGAAGCCTAAAATTGTAGTAACTACTATTTTAGCATTATTTTCCATATTCTGTATCTATGTGACCTTGTTTACAAGCTGGCTTGAGGAGATTCGTCTTACCTCATTTGTAGCGTTTATTATTTTTATCGGATACATAGTTTTTCCTGCTAAAAAAGGACAGCAAAAAGTAAATTATATGCCGTGGTATGACATTGTACTGATGTTATGCGGAACAGGTGCATTTTTGTATTATACAGCCAACGCCATGACAATTATCCAGCAGGGCAGCAACTTTGAATGGTATCAGATTCTAATCGGTATTGTGGGAATTTTATCTCTTGCAGAAGTATGCCGTAGAAGTGTAGGTATTCCCATTCTTGTAGTAGCAGGATGCTTAATTTTATATGCATTAATTTTTGGATTGTCCAATCCCACATTAAGCGGAAAGTTAAACTATACCGTCCGTTATCTGTTCTACAGTAAGGAAGGTATTTTATCTACACCGATTAATGTTTGTTCTAAGTTTATCGTAGTATTTATTATTTTCGGTGCATTCTTAGAGCGTACCGGAATAGCAGATTTCTTTATTAATATTTCCAATGCATTCGTAGGCGGTTTTTCCGGCGGACCTGCAAAGGTAGCAGTAGTTGCCAGTGCCATGGAAGGTATGGTATCAGGCTCCTCAGTAGCAAATACGGTAGGTTCCGGTTCTGTAACCATTCCGCTTATGAAGAAAACAGGATATAAGCCTGAGTTTGCAGCAGCTGCAGAAGCTTCCGCATCAACCGGAGGACAGATTATGCCACCTATCATGGGTGCGGCAGCATTCCTTATGGCAGATTATGTGGGAGTTCCCTACAGTAACATTGTTGTTCGTGCAATTTTACCTGCGGTACTTTACTTTGCAGGCGTTTTCATTACAGTTCACTTAGAGGCGAAAAAAGAAGGTCTTCGTGGCCTTACCAAAGAAGAATTACCCAGACTGAAACCCTTACTGAAACAAATTTATTTGTTACTTCCGCTGATTATCTTGGTATATCTTGTAGGTACCAGCCAGCGTTCCATTCAGTATGCGGCAGCAATTGCAATCATCGTTGCAATTGTAGTAAGTCTTTTTAATAAAAATAACCGTATTACATTAAAGCGTATTTGGGAAGCACTTGCAGCCGGCGGACAGGGCATGATTACAGTAGCTGCAGCCTGTGGTGTTGCCGGTATGATTGCCGGAACCATTACCATGACAGGGCTTGCAAATATGTTAATTAACGGAATTGTAGCACTGGCGGGAAATCAGGTAATTGTTGCATTAGTGCTTACCATGATCTGTTGTATTGTACTTGGAATGGGTGTTCCTACTACAGCAAATTACTGTATTATGGCAGCGACCTGTGCACCGATTTTAATCCGTATGGGTGTACCTACACTTGCAGCACATTTCTTTGTATTTTACTTTGGTATTGTTGCGGACCTTACACCCCCCGTTGCACTGGCAGCTTATGCAGGTGCAGCGATTGCACAGGCAAATCCCATGAAGACTGCAATAACGGCAACAAAGCTTGCAATTGGTGCATTTATCGTACCCTATGTATTTGCCTTAAATCCGGCTATGCTGTTTATTGATACTACGGCAATTGAAATTGTACAAATTTGTATTACATCCTTAGTGGGTATTTTTGCGGTGTCGGCATCCTTGGAAGGATGGTTCTTATGCCATATGAAATGGTATGAGAGATTACTGAGCCTTATGGGTGGATTATTACTCATCTATCCCGGACTTATAACAGACGGTATAGGACTTGGCCTGGTAGCAGTTATGGCAATCTTACAGATGGTTGATAACAAAAAAACAGTGAAAGAAACAAAAACTACATAGAAAAACTAACATAAACGAAACAGTCTTGTGCATATGTATAAGACTGTTTTCGTGCTAATAGCTGGAGAGATACAGTATGGGAAAAAGAGGTCAATATTTAAGTAATATTTTTAAAATTACATTTATGCTGGCATTTTTGTCTGTGGTAGTTTTTTTCTGCTGGGGTGAAATATTTATGCCAAGGGAATATCCTACCAGAGAGGAAAAAGTGATCTTGTATGATGCTGTATGGGAACGTGTATATGCAGATGGAACAAGATATACAGTGGAGATTCCCGGAAAAACAGATGCAAAACCCGGTGAAATAGTAAGAGTAGAGACATCACTGCCAAATGATCAAAAGAGCACCTGGCTTTGTATGCGTGCATCCCAACAGGAGATGCGCATTTTCGTGGGAGATGAGCTTCGGAAAATTTATAGCACGGAAGAGACACGCTTTTTTGGAAATAATAGTGCCAGTGCATATGTATTTTTTGAAATCACACAGGAAGATGCCGGCGAAGTTTTGGCAATTGAACTGATTAGTCATAATGAATATGCAGGCTTCTTAAACGAAATATATATTGGCGAAAAAGGTGATATTATCTTCACGTTTATTAAGGAGTGTTCGCTTGTACTGATGGTATCGTTCTACATGCTGGTTTTAAGTTCTGTTACGGTATTCATTGGAATAATATTGCGTTTTGTGTATAAAAAGCATGTGGATATTGTTTATTTAGGCTTGGGTATCATGCTACTGTCTATGGCGATGATAGCAGAATCAAGGGTCCGCCAGTTTTTTCTGGCAAATTCATCTATTGCGGAACACGTAGGATTTTTGCTTACCATTTTGATTCCCTTCCCTTTTATTGTATATTTAAACAGAGTCCAAAAAGGACGATACAGAAAAGTACACAGTGCCCTTGCAATCTGTGTGATGATAAATTTTTTCTTTTCGTTATTGCTACAGGTATTTAATATTGTAAGTTTGTCAGAGTCTTCACTGGTAGCCTATATATTGATTATTATCATGGTCATCTGTTTTTCGGGAACCATTGCTATGGATTTCTTTATGGGAAGAATCCGGGAATATGGAGAAATCTTATATGGGCTGATTGTAATGATTATAGTTACCATATGGGAAATCCACGTTTTCTTTGTGCCGGCTATATCCCTATATGGAGGTTTTGTTCTCAGCTTTGGACTGATTGTACTACTATTTATGGCGGCGGTTAAGACAACCAAAGATCTCATTTCGATAGAACAGGAAAGGCAAATGGCAATTGCGGCAGGAGCAGCAAAAGCCAGATTCTTAGCAAATATGTCACATGAGATCCGCACGCCCATTAATACCATTATCGGAATGAACGAGATGATTTTGCGTGAAAACCGGGATGCTGCCATAGACGAGTATGCTTTGCATGTTCAAAATGCCGGTAAGCTCTTACTGGGACTGGTGAATGATGTTTTAGATTTTTCCAAAATAGAAGCAGGAAAACTAGATATTTTGGAAAGTGATTACCAGCTGCGTGGTATGCTATCGGATGTTATCCGGGGAGTCCAGGTCAGGGCAGAGAATAAAAAACTTGATATTGTGACCAATATCGATAAGGCATTACCCTCCATCTTACAGGGAGATGAAATCAGAATCCGGCAGATTTTAAATAACTTGTTGTCAAATGCAGTGAAATATACGAAACGCGGAAAAATTACCTTTAGCGTAAAAGGCATCTACAGTCAGGACACCTTTGCCCTGCAGATGTCTATAGAGGATACCGGTATAGGAATCAAGCAGGAAGACATTGGAAAACTGTTTGACAGTTTTAAACGCTTAGAGGAAAGAAAGAACCAGTACATAGAAGGAACCGGATTAGGACTAAACATTACCAGACAACTTGTTGAGCTGATGCATGGAACTATAGAGGTAGAAAGTGAGTATGGCAAGGGTTCCTGCTTCACGGTAACGATTCCTCAGGTTGTCGTGGATAGCACTATCATGGGTGCCATACAGGAGACAAGACATAATGATAAACATGCAAAAAAAGAGTATAAGCCTAAACTATATGCTCCCACAGCAGAAGTCCTGGTTGTTGATGATAATGAAATGAACTTGCTTGTTATCAGGTCGCTTTTAAAGCGGACAGCCATTAAATTAACCATGGCACATGGCGGCAGGGAATGTTTGGAAAAATGTCAAAATAAGAAGTTTGATTTGATTTTGATGGACCATATGATGCCGGAACTTAACGGAATCGATACAATGCATATGATAAGAAAAGAAGAAGGCCCAAATCAGTCTACAGAAATAATTGTGTTGACGGCCAATGCCTTAGTAGGAATGGCAGAAATGTATATTAAGGAAGGCTTTTCTGATTATCTTTCCAAGCCGGTTATGGCAGAAGAATTAGAAAAAATGCTTCGAATTCATCTTCCTTCCGAAAAACTGGAATTATAATATAACAGACTATAACTGCTGTGCTTTCTGCATATGAGCATAGAGACCATCAAGGGCAAGGAGCTCCTCGTGAGTACCTTGCTCTTTTATTTTTCCTTCATGAATTACTAAAATCATATCTGCATTCTTTATAGTAGACAATCTGTGAGCAATAGCTACAATCGTACGCGTGCCTGCCATATGGTTGATAGCCTGCTGGATTTCTTTTTCTGTTTCTACGTCTACGGATGCAGTGGCTTCATCCAAAATAATAATAGGAGACTGGCGAAGAATTGCCCTGGCTATGGAAATACGTTGTTTTTGCCCGCCGGATAAGCGCAATCCACGCTCGCCCACTTGGGTTTCGTAGCCATCCGGCATATGTAAAATGTCATCATGAATATTGGCAGCTTTTGCAGCATCCATTATCTCGTCTATGGTAGCATCCTGCTTTGCATAGCCGATGTTTTCGGCAATGGTTCCGTTAAAGAGGAAGGTATCCTGAAGCACCGGCGAGATGTTTTGACGAAGGCTTTCTAAAGTTACATTTTTGATATCGTTTCCATCAACATAAATATGTCCCTCCACCGGGTCATAAAAACGGGAGATAAGCTGTGTGATAGTGGTCTTACCTACACCGGTGGGACCTACTAAAGCCACCATCATACCGGGCTTGCAGGTAAAGGAAATATCGTGGAGGACAGGCACTTTGTTGCTATAGTGAAAAGATACATGCTCAAAAGTGATTTCGCCGGATACACGGGAAAGCTCTTTTGCATCCTTTGCATTCTCAATGGCAGAGGGAGTTTCTAAAATAAGTGCCACACGCTCCGCACCGGCAAGGGATTGCTGAAGGTTTTCAAGCCATGTGGCAAGACCGGAAATAGGTGCATAAAAAAGGGACAAATACAGCATGAATGCAACAATATCAGCCACGGAGAGCTGGCCTTTATAGGCCAGATAACCGCCTACACCGACGACTAATACAGTGCCTACCGAGGATACAAATTCCACACTTGGGTGAAAAATGGCACTTGCTTTTAAAGCCCTTAGCATAGCGCGGACCTGTGTGAAGTTACTTTTGCTGATTTGGGCTGCTTCATCAGACTCCTGCCCAAAGGATTGTATTTCATGAAGACCGGATAAGTTATCCTGTAATTTGGCATTTAGTTCCCCCATACATTTTTGGGATGCTTTAAAATAGGGTCTGACTTTTTTGGAAAAAATCACACCGGAAATAAGAATAAGGGGGATTGGTGAACAGGTGATAAGTGCCAGTGTAGGATTGATACCGAGCAGTATTACTAAAACGCCTAAAAATGTCACAATGTTTGTAATCATATCAGGAATCATGTGGGCATATAAAAGTTCAAAATCCCTGGTGTCATTGACAACCCGGCTCATTAAATCGCCGGTCTGTTTATCGTGAAAAAATCCAAGGTCAAGACTTTGTAATTTCTGATACATGCGGTCACGGAGGTCACCAACCAGATACCATGCTGCCTTATGTGCCAGATAGTTGCTTAAAAAGCGGAATAATACCCGTAGCAGATATAGTATCAAAAGGAATATAGTCAGATTTTTTATGGTGAGTAATGCACTTTCATTCATACCGGCACTTACAATACCGGTCATCTCAGAAAGTACTTTCGGTGCAGCCAGATTTACTCCGGTTAATAACAGTGTAGATAAAATGGCGAGAATATAAAATCCCTTATAACGGGTAGCTTCTTTCGTAAGTTTCCATAACATTTTCATAATCGGTGTCCTCTTCGTAAATATAAGATAGTTAAAATGATTTTATATCATTTTGGATATAGTGACAAGGATAATGGGATGTGATAAAATTAATCTGTTGACAGAAAACGACAAGCTTGAGGTAAAATCTAATGAAAAAAAATAAAAATATACCAGTCATTCTTGTGTGTGTAATATTTGCCGTAGTTTTCTTGGCAATATTACTTATTTTTATGCAGAAGGATAGCACAGAGGAAGAAGCTTTGTTATCTGATATAAAAGTGGAGCAGATTCCCATTGAAGAGATAGAAAAAATGTCGGCAGATGAGCCCACAGAGACACCGGAAAAGGAAGAGGAACCAAAACCTACAGAGATACCAGAACCTACAGAAGAACCAAAGCCGGCAGAGACACCAAAGCCCACAGAAACACCGGAACCTGCAAAAGAACCGGAGCAGGAAAAGTTGCCGAAAGTAGAGGTACAGGAAGCCGCACAGCCAATAACAGTTTTGATTGATGCGGTAGAAAGTGCAAGAATATCTTCCAAGGAAATACAGATAATCTTTACAGATAATTATGACGCCGCAGTTGAGACTTATCTTTTGATGAGAAGAAATGTGCTGACAGGAGGAGGTTGGGAGAATGTGGGAAGCCTTCCATCCGATAAAAATGCTACGGGAGATCAAAACATTTTTTCAGACAAGCTTGGAGAAAGCATGCCCCAACAATATGAATACCGCGTAGACGTGAAACTGCCTGAAGGGCAGACTAATACTGCACAGGAAGGCAAAGTGATTCTTGCAAGTAATGTTATGATTTGTATTGACCCGGGACATTTCGCGGGAAGAAACCAAGTCACCGGTGAGCAAACCTACGGATATGCAGAAGGGGACTTTACCATAGAGGTTGCCAAGGAGCTAAAGCGCATTTTGAAGGAGACTTACGGAATAGACTCCTACATGACCAGAAGTGGCGGAAGTATTACCCTTGGTGGCTATACGGACGGTAATCTTGACAGCGGACATATCAGCTTGCGAGGTACTTATACTGCAGAGAAAGATGCAGATTTGTTTATGTCTATTCACACCAATGCCAATGAGGAAAATGCCAACGGATATCCCACCTGCATGCAGCCTATATCCATCAATAAGCCCCTTGTGATTGCAAACGGACTTGCCTGTTCATCAGATACGATGATGAGAGTGGCCAACGGCATCGGGGTAAATCTTGCCGCTACCAATTACCAATTAGGAATTTCCACGGTAAAAGATTTTGCCACAGTAGAAAAAAATGCTGTCAGCGAATGGACAAAAGCAGCAAATGATAAAACAGATGCAGCAGGGACTGTATTTAGGCGTACAGGTAGTAGCGGTGGCGAATATTACGGAGTGCTTAAGGGTGCAGCAAAGGTAAATAAGCCTGGAATCATTGTAGAACACGGCTTTCACACTGTGCCGGAAATGAGAAAAGAAGCCATGGAGGGCAACCTGAAAACATTGTGGGCACAGGCTGATGCCTATGGAATTGCCTACGGATTCGGATTTGTAAGTAACATACACAGACCATAAATTAAAATAAAAATACAAATGAGGTGACGAAAAATGTTTTGTACAAATTGTGGAGCAAAAATAGCAGATGATGCCTTATTCTGCACAAACTGTGGAACAAAGTGCATCAGAGAGACAAATGAAGTGGTTCAAGAGCAACCGGTGGTGTCCCAGGTGCAGGCGGAAGCGTCCCAGGTACAACCAGTGGTGCCTCAGGCACAGGAAGTAAAGGCAGATAAACCGAAAAAACACACAGGGCTGATTATTGCAATTATATTGATTGTCCTGGCAGTTGTGGCAGCCGCAGCAGCTGCAGGTATCGGTGTGCTCTATTTCATGAACAATAAATTAAATAAACAAAAAGAGGAAATTGTAGCAACAATAGGAACCTATGAACTTGCTAAATACAATGAAGAAAAAGATGAGATTAGTGAAAAGTGGGAAAAATTAGGATTATTTGCTATCTCAGATAAAAAAGAGTTCATCGAGGATTTGGAAGATCTTTCTGAAGATGCGGCTAAGGACAGGGAAGAACTGGATGGCTATCAGGAGGAACTTACAAAGGCGACTGAGGCAAAGGATTCCTATGATTTTATAGAAGACTTTTCTGCATTTGACACGTATTTGAGCAGTTTTGAAGAGGCGATTAAAGACGGAGATATAGAAAGTGCCAAGAGCTATGCAGAACAGGCAAATGACATGCTGGAAGACCTTTCTATAGAAAATAGGAACTATGCATACGATATTTATGATAGTTATTATTACATCGATATGTCCATTGCCGATGCAAGCGAAAAGGATGCTTATTATGAGCAGCTCACCAAAATAGATGAACTGTTTGCAGAGGAAAACTACGAGGCATTAGAGACAGCATTTGAAGAAATGGATGCAATTGTTTATCCATACATAGAACCGGAAAATCCCTTAGAGGTTTTGGTACAGCAGATTGATGTTTCGGAATTCCCCAATATCAAGGTGTATACCAGAATAGAGGAAGAAAGCACCGGAGAGGTACCGGCAACGCTGGATCCTGCAATGTTTTTCATCAAGAAAAAAGATGCAAACGGTGATTATATCAAACAGGAAATATCAAAAGCAGAACAGCTTGATGAGTCCGAATCCCTGATGATTGATATTGTAGCAGATGTAAGCGGTAGCATGGAAGGAAGCTATATGGAAGAAGCCCAGGATGCAATGGCTAACTTTGTTAACAGTGTACAATTTGCTACAGGTGACATGGTAGAACTTACTTCTTTCAGTTCCGGTGTAAAGATAGAGGAAGAATTCTGTTCTGATGCTACAGTTTTAGTGAATGATATTTATAGCCTCCAGACGGATGATATGACAAGCTTGTATGATGCATTATATACGGCGGTTATCAGAGTGGCAGCACAGCCCGGAGCAAAATGCGTCATTGCATTTACTGACGGCTATGATAACTATAGTAATAGTACTTACAGCGAAGTCATTGAAGTGGCACAAAGATACCATGTTCCCATTTTTGTAATTGGTATCGGCTATGTGGATGAGTATGAGATTGAAGAAATTACTTCACAGACAGGTGGCGAATTTTACAATACTATGGATATTGCATCCATGAATGAAATATATGAAGAAATTTATAAAGCAGAAAAAGAGCTGTATGTGATTGAATATAAGGATGATGAGTCCGGTGAATTCATGGATGAAACAGATATTCTTGTTGGCTATCATTCAGAGGAATACGGCGGAAATGATGAGTTTACTTATGTGCCGAATATCTTACTAAGTGTAGATGGTCCTGCATTCTATGAAGACGGACCGGAAGCTGTGGTAGAAGCCTATATGGAAGGCTTTGATGATGCCATGACATACTCAGATTTCTCTTATATTTCCGATTACCTGTTAGAGGACAGTAATATTTATAAGTCCCAAGAGAAATACGTAACAAGGGATATCACGGAAACTTTGGATTCTTATGAAATCGTAAGTGTAGATTATTACGGAAGCGATGAGTGTATCGTGACAACAAGGGAAACCTATTATGTGCAGATGGCAGGAGAACCCCTTCAGTTACTTACACAGGAATGTCAGTACATCGTAATCAAAGATAACGATAAATGGAAACTGACAGATTTTGCTGCACCGGTAGAAGTGCTGCTTAGAATTAACCAGTAATAAAGAGCCGCAGCGTTTGCTGCGGCTTTTGACGGAGGAAAAATGATGCTTTATACCATTCCGGATTACTATAAAGAATTTAGCTGTATTGCGGACAAATGCGAGGATACCTGCTGTGCAGGTTGGCAAATTGTAATAGATAAAGATTCTATAAAAAAATATAAGAAAACGAAAGGGGCATTTAGAAAAAGAATGCTCCATTCAGTGAATTGGCTTCAGGGGACATTCCGTCAGGATGAAGAGAAGCGTTGTACCTTCTTAAATGAAAATAATCTCTGTGATTTATATTTAAGTCAGGGAGAAGACGGATTTTGCAAGACGTGCAGGGAATATCCCCGCCATACGGAAGAGTTTGAAGGTGTCAGAGAAATTACATTATCTATATCCTGTCCTGAGGTGGCGAGAATTTTGATGAACCTGAAAGAACCGGTCTCCTTTATCAGCTATGAAAGAGACGGGGAAGAAGAATTTGATGATTTTGATCCTTTTTTGTTTTCGATTTTAGAAGATGCGAGGAAAGAGATGATTTCCATTCTGCAAAACCGTAAAATACCTATCAGCGAAAGAGTGCTATTGGTGCTCGGAATGGCACATGATATGCAGGGCAGGATGAATAGGCAGGAACTCTTTGATTGCATGCAGGTGATAGAGAAATACAAAACAGATAAGGCACTGTGCTTTGTGAAAAAATATCTTGTTAAGGTTAATATGAAGAAAAACGGCATGACATTTGCACACGCCATGTTCTGCCACTTGTACCAATTGGAACTACTGAAAGAAGACTGGGGCGTTTTGCTCTTGGAAACAGAAAATTTATTGTATAAAGATGAAGAGAACTACAGAAAATTACAGGGAGAGTTTGCAGCATATCTGCAGGAAGATATTGAAATCCACTTGGAACAGCTTCTTGTGTACTTTTTATTTACTTATTTTCCGGGAGCTGTTTATGACGGGGAAATCTATGCAAAGGCACAACTTTCTGTGTACTGTGTCTTTATGATATGGGAGCTTTGGATGGCAAGATGGCTGAAAAATGAAAAGACTTTGGACTTAGAAGAGATGACAGAACTTGTGTATCGGTTTTCCCGGGAAGTGGAACACTCTGATTTGAATTTGAAGACAGTAGAGAGAATCATGCATAAGAAGTGGTTTTTAAAATAGAGGTTTATAAGGAATGAATGATGTTTTAACAAAAATGAATGATGTCATGTATACCTACATATTGATTGTTTTGTTAATTGGTGTAGGTGTCTATTTTACCATTAAAACCAAAGGTGTGCAGTTCCGGTTGCTAAAAGATGGCATTAAATCTATGCTGGAGAAGACGGAAGAAGGAGCGGACGGCGAAAAGAAAGTTTCTTCTTTTCAGGCGCTTATGATATCTACCGCATCCAGAGTGGGAACCGGAAATATTGCAGGAATTGCAACAGCTATCGTGGCAGGCGGTCCCGGAGCTGTTTTTTGGATGTGGGTTATGGCACTTATTGGAGGTGCTTCGGCTTTTGTAGAAAGTACCCTTGCACAGATTTATAAGGTAAGAGCAGACGGACAATTTAGAGGAGGACCCTCCTACTATATGGAGCGTGCTCTTGGCAAGCGGTGGATGGGAATCTTGTTTTCTGTTTTGCTGATTATCTGTTTTGCTTATGGATTTAACGGGTTACAAGCCTACAATATGTCATCTGCCTTGTCCTATTATATAGAAGACTATTCTAACACAATCTGGCCGCTGGTGATAGGCATTATTTTGGCAGTTGCCGCAGGATATATTATATGGGGAGGTACTCATAGAATTGGATTTATTTCCTCAGTTATCGTACCGGTTATGGCGATTGTTTATATTTTGATCGGGCTGATAACCATGCTGCTTCATATTACAGAGCTCCCTCAAATTTTTGCAATGATTTTGAAAAATGCGTTTGATGTGAGGGCAATGGCAGGCGGTTTTGCCGGAAGTGCAGTGGTAATCGGTATCAAGAGGGGATTGTTTTCCAATGAGGCGGGTATGGGTAGTGCACCCAACGCTTCCGCATCGGCAGAAGTAGATCACCCGGTAAAGCAGGGACTTGTACAGGTGATTTCCGTCTTTATTGATACAATTTTAATATGTTCCAGTACTGCTATGATGCTTTTGGTATCAGGCATCGATGGACAAAGCGGTGTCTTTGACGGTATCCCATATGTGCAGGCAGCAATCAGCAATAATGTAGGCGAGTGGGGGATTCATTTTATTACGGTCTCTATTTTTGCTTTTGCCTTTAGCAGTTTAATCGGTAATTACTATTATGCGGAGTCCAATATTTTGTTTATTAAAAATAGCAAAGTACTGCTGTTTATTTTCCGTGCGACCTGTCTGGTGGCGATTTTCTTAGGTGCCCAGGCAAATTTCGGATTGGTGTGGAACATTGCCGATATCACCATGGGACTAATGGCAATTGTTAATATCATTGCCATATTCCTGCTTAGTAAGGTGGCATTTAAAGTGCTGGCGCATTATGAAGAGAAGAAAAGACAGGGAGAGAATCCTGTGTTCTATGAAGATGAAGTGGGACTTACGGGAACGGTGTGGAAGAGAGATGAATAAAGCGCGATTAGGACAGTCTTATGAGAAACATGAGACTGTTTTTTACATATATTTTGTAAGAGTGATTTATTGGACTTATTATGTGATATTATTATAGTGTAATGCTAATTAAATAATAAAATTATGGAGGTGACAGTAATGATGATCAGTGCAGATACTTATCTGCAAAACTTAAAGGGGGTATCATATAGACAGTTGATTGCAGAACGAAAAAGACTTTGTAGGTTTATCAATAGTTTTGAAAAAAAGGAAATTGAAAACAGCAGAAACGGAAAGGAACGGATTACAAATCCGTCGCCGGAGGTGAAATACTGTTGTTATTTAGAATATCTTTCCGTGTTATGCATTTTTATGAAAGAAAAGTATAATAGTGAGTACATATGGGGAGATAGAAAATTGTCATGTGAAGAAAGGGATGAAATATGATATGGAACAAAAGACAAAACAAAATTATGCAATGGATGTATAGAAGAAAATATGCTAAAAGATTATAAAGAGATTATAGATAATATGATAGGGAGATAGTCATATGAGCTCATTAATTAGTAAAATATTTAATAAGTGTAAAATAAAGAAAAAAAATATATTTGATTATGAAATAATAATCCCAGACATTGCTAAATACGCAGAAACAAAAGATAATAGTTTTCAATATAAAAATACTATGCCGGACCATCTAAAAATATATAAAGAAATGAAGAATGCGGTAGGATTAGAGAATACGGAAATAGACTTTCATTTAGGTGCAATATTTCCGTCAGTGGCATTATACAAAGAAGAAAATGGTGTAGTTGTTAAATGCATAGAGTTACATATGACAAACGATTCGCAAGAGCACTGTTATAGGGCGTCACTTAGGCATGAATTAGAACATATCATTACAGGAAATAAATTAATAGATAAAATAGGATTGGAAAAATTTATTATGTTGCAAAAGGGAAGTGATGAAAAGGCATCGTTGGCATTCAAAACAATAGCAGAATATTTATCATGGAAAGTAGCATGTGAGGAAGACGAGCAAGAATGTTGCAGTATTAGTTTATATAGTCTCTGGCAGGAAGGAGTAAGTGAAGTCAGATTTTGCGATACACTTGCTGCCTATACGGCATACGAAACAGTTCACAATATCTATAATAATGAAATAGATAGGTTTCCGGAAGAAAAGAGAGCATTACTTGCAGAGATTAGGGAACTTATAAAGAAAGAAGCACATAAGTGGCCTATGACGATGGATGAATATAGAGAAGTTGGAGAAAAAATGATGTTACTGTTATCAAATATGAACAAAAAACTATGTTGACAAATGTTTTTCGCTTTGCTATTATTTTTATCGGAGACTCGGCTTTTGTGGAAAGTCTATCAGGGAGAATGCGTCACCGACTGAAAGCGCGTTTAAGATGAGTAGTAAGCTTGGGAACACTCTGATTTATGTATAATTTTATATGGAAAAGAGGATACTATTAGTTAGTATCAATGCGGGTGGCACCGCGGGTTAAATTTTGTTTACTCGTCCCGGGAATATTGATGAATATTCCCGGGATTTTATATTTTATCAAGGAGGTTTTATTATGTATAGAACACTATTCTGCAACGACATACGCGATGAGCATGTCGGAAAAACTGTCCAGCTTGCAGGCTGGGTAGATGTAGTGCGTGACCATGGTGGCGTTATCTTCATCGATTTGCGCGACTACACAGGCGTAACACAGGTGGTTGTCCACAATGAGGAGTTACTGAAGAATGTCAACCGAGAAACGGTTATTTCCGTAAGCGGTATCGTAAATAAGAGAGATGAAGAAACCGTAAATGAAAAGATTGCAACAGGATATGTAGAGCTTGTGGCAGATTCCCTTCAGGTACTGGGAAAGAGCCATAATATGCTTCCTTTTGAAGTGAGAAACTCTCACCTTAGCAAGGATGAACTTCGTCTCAAATACCGTTATCTGGATCTTCGTAATCCCAAGAACCATGACAACATTGTGAAACGTTCCCAGATTATCCGTCATATGCGTAACAAGATGGAATCATTGAACTTCCTTGATATGCAGACACCCATTCTTACGGCTTCCTCTCCGGAAGGTGCCAGAGACTTTTTGGTGCCCAGCCGTAAACATCCGGGTAAGTTCTATGCGCTTCCTCAGGCACCTCAGCAGTTTAAACAGCTCCTTATGGTATCCGGCTTTGACAGATACTTCCAGGTGGCTCCCTGTTTTAGAGATGAGGATGCCAGAGCAGACCGTTCACCCGGTGAATTTTACCAGCTTGACTTTGAAATGGCTTTTGCAACCCAGGAAGAAGTTTTGGAAGTGTGTGAAGATGTGATTTATGATACCTTTACAACTTTCTCTGATAAGAAAGTAACGCCTAGACCTTTCCGCCGTATTACCTATGCAGAAGCGATGATGAAATACGGTTCCGATAAACCGGACCTTCGTAACCCCTTAATTATCTGTGACCTCACAGACTTCTTTGCAGACGTAGATTTCCCTGCATTTAAGGGAAAACCGGTAAGAGGTATTGTAGCAAACTGTGCAGGAAAGTCCAAAAAGTTCTTTGAAGATTCCTTAAAGTTTGCAACATCTCCTGAAGTGGGACTTGGGGGACTTGGATACATTACTTTAAAAGAAGGGGTATTTGCAGGACCTATCGCAAAGTTCTTAAGCGATGAGAAGAAAGCTGAGATTATTAAACTTACAGGTGTAAAAGAAGGCGAAACATTGTTCTTTATCTGTGATGATAAGAAGGGAGATACCGAAAAGAAAGCGGGACATATCCGTTCTTACCTTGCAAGAAAAGACCAGCTTGATTTGATTAAGGATGATTCCTTTGAATTCTGTTTCGTAGTTGATTTCCCCATGTATGAAATCGATGAGGAGACAGGAGATACCATCTTTACACACAATCCTTTCTCCATGCCTCAGGGGGGAATGGAAGCACTTCTTGGTGATGATCCTACACAGGTTTTAGCTTATCAGTATGACCTTGTATGTAACGGTATCGAACTTGCATCCGGTGCAGTTCGTAACCATGATATCGATATTATGAAGAAGGCATTTGAAATTGCCGGATATTCTGAAGCAGAATTAAAGAGCAGATTCAATGCACTTTATACCGCATTCCAGTATGGTGCACCCCCGCATGCAGGTATGGCACCGGGTATTGACCGTACCGTAATGCTTCTTACAGACGAAGAAAAGATTTTGGAAGTTATCGCATTCCCGCTTAACGGTAATGCACAGGACCTTTTGCTTGGAGCTCCCAGCGAGGTTACCAACCAGCAGCTTGAAGACGTTCATTTGCTTGGCGGCACCAGTGCACTTACAGCGCGGGGACTTACCACCGGCAGTGGCAAAGCACGCAGTGAAAAGCGTTCCACCTTCTCAAACGACCAACAGCTGAATCAGTTATCACTTTCCGAAAAAGAAGAAAGTGATATGCAGGATATCTTCAAGATGATGAAAACCCATGAAGAGGCACTGAAAGAAATTGATACGGAAAAGGTGGAAGAGATGGTGCATGTAATGCCCATGACCAATGTACTCCGTGAGGACGTAAGAGAACAGAAATTCTCAAGAGAAAGCCTTTTAGAAGGTGCTCCCGAACGTAGTGAAGACAGTTGGCAAGTTCCCAGACTTGTAAAGTGAGGTGCGTAAGATGAATAATTATACGAGTAAAATATCAGATAAAGGAACCATCGCAGTTGACGACACTATTCTTGTAAAGGGGGTGCAGGCTGCAGCAGGCTCCCGCATATTGGAAGGATTTAAACCGCTTTTTAGTGCAGAAGCAGTTGACCGCCTTGAAAAGGCAGGCTATGAAATGGCAGGCAAGACTCATGTTGGTGAGTTTGGCCTTGACCTGGTAGGTGAATTTTCTTACTATGCTGAAAAACAGGAACAGCTTAAAGGTGCAGCAGCGCAGGCTGTTGCAGATGGCGAAGTAAAGGCAGCACTGGGTGTTGATATGAACGGTGCAACCCGTAGAGCGGCATCACTTTCCGGAGTAGATTTCTTAAAACCTACTTACGGAACCGTTTCCCGTTACGGAATTATTTCCTGTGCAGCTTCCGGTGAGCAGCTTGGTGTTTATGCTGCAGATGTAAACGGAATCAAGGAAGTGATGGATGTAATTGCCGGTCATGATGAAAAGGACGGTACTTCCTTAAAAGAAGAAAAGTATGATTACAGCACAGACCTTTCCGTTAGCGGAAAAAAAGTTTGTATTGTAAAAGAACTGATGGAAAAAGCAGACGAAGATACAGCAAAGAAAGTAAATGCTTATGCTGACAAGCTCCGTGGGGCAGGTGTAGTGGTAGAAGAAATCTCCGTTGATATGTTTGATGTTGCAAACACGGCATGGCAGATTCTTATGACAGCGGAAACCTGTAATAACGTTTCCCGTTATGACGGTGTAAAATTCGGACATCGTGCCGCAGAATATAAAAATATCGACGAATTATATGTAAATACCAGAACAGAAGGCTTCAACTTCCTTACCAAGGCAGTGATTCTCTATGGCTCCGACGTATTATCAAAGAACCGTTATGATGACTGCTACGGCAAATCCCTGAAGGTGCGCCGTGTGGTAGCAGAGAAATTTGCAGAGCTTATGAAAAAGTATGATGCAGTATTAACTCCTGTATGCAGTAAGACATCTTACACTGCTTATGAGATGGATAAAGCCTTCGGACTTGTATTTGAAGAAAGTGTATTTACAGCAGTTGCAAACTTAATCGGTGTACCCGCACTTACAAGCGGCGGCGTACAGCTTTTGGGCAAAGCATTTAGCGAAAGCGTGCTTCTCAGTCTTGCAGGAAGCGCAGAAAGGGCAGGTGAATAGGTATGAAATATGAAATTGTTATCGGACTGGAAACTCATGTGGAGTTAAATACCAAATCCAAAATTTTCTGTTCCTGTGGCGGACATTCAGAAGCCAAAGAACCTAATGACTGCGTATGCCCTGCCTGCAGTGGTATGCCCGGTATGCTTCCCGTAATGAATAAGAAGGTAGTAGAACTTGCGGTGACAGCAGGCCTTATGTTAAACTGCGAAATCAGCAGATACACTACTTTTGATAAAAAGAATTATTATTATCCGGACCTTCCCTGTGCTTATCAGATTACACAGCTCAATCATCCCATTTGTACAAACGGGCTTGTAACCTTAAAGACCTCTGAGGGGACAAGGGATGTGCGTATTAAGCAGATTCATATGGAAGAGGATGCAGGTAAGCTGGTTCACGTGGGAAAAGCATCTTTGGTAGACTTTAACCGTACCAGTGTGCCTCTTATTGAAATTGTAACCCAGCCTGACTTTAGAAGCGCAGAAGAAGTTCTGGTGTACTTAAATAAGTTAAAATCCATGTTCCGTTCCGGCGGTATTTCCGAATGTGAAGAAGGTGCTATGCGTTGTGACGTAAATATTTCCGTGCGTCCCGAAGGCAGTGAAGAATTCGGCGTGCGTACAGAGATTAAGAACATGGCTTCCTTTGAGGCAATTGAGCGTGCTATCCACTATGAGGCGCAGCGCCATATGGATGCCATTGAATTTGAAACAGAGGAGCTTGTTCAGGAAACCAGACGTTTTGACGATGCAAGCGGAAAAACCTTTGCGATGCGTAATAAGGAAACAGAAGCAGACTACCGTTATTTCCCGGATGCAAACTTAATGCCCATCATTATCGATGATGAGTGGCTTGAACAGATTAAGGCTGCAAAACCTGTGGAAATCGATGAGAAAGCTGATACATACAGAGAGGCAGGCATTTCCGAAAAAGAAATCGATATGCTGATTCACAACCATAATGTAAGCAAGCTTTTAGATGATGTAGTAGCCATGGGCTGTGATGCCAAAAATGCAGCAGGCTGGATTCTCACAGACTGCGTAGGTATTCTTCGCAAAAACGGTAAACTTCTGGGAGACCTTACAATTACCGCAGATGACCTTGCTGCCATTATCAAAATGGTAGACAGCGGCGACGTAAACAGAATGAGCGGTAGAAAGATTCTTACAGCTGTGCTGGAAGAAGGCGTAGACCCTGTAGCATACTGTAAAGAAAACGGCCTTGATGCGAAAGTGGATACTTCCGTTATTGAAGGAATTATGGATAGGGTATTTGCAGAAAATGCCCAGGCCATTGAAGACTACAAGAACGGTAAAGTAAAAGCAAAACAGGCACTTTTCGGCGCTTGTATGAGAGAACTTAAAAATACAGCAGATACAGCAGTCATCAAAGAAATCTTGGAAAAGAAATTGATGGACATTTAAGTGAAAATCATATAGTATGAAAGCATAGGATGCTCCGGCACAGTAGCCGGAGCATTTTTGTAAAATGGGGAGGTAGAAGAGATGGAATTATTTACCAGAAGCTATGATAAAGAATGGAACCGCATTGTTCATATTTATGTGCAGCAATGTGAAGGGGTGTCTGAATTTATCAATGATAAAGATACCTACAAAATTCTTGCGCTGGATAAAGGGACCCTTTCTTTTGAAAGCAATGGTATCAAAAAGATGGTTTCAGCGCCTGCAATCTTTATGCTGACGGATGAGGAAGTTTCCTTTTTCCCGGGGAAAGATGTTTCCACCACCACTGTTTTTATGCAAACAACGGAAATCCGTGAGGAATTTACTTTAGAACGCATCAGTTCAGGCGAATTTGAGAATGCATTTGGAAGAACCATTTATCAGGATTATTTATTGATTAAGTCATTTGATAAAGAACCAAACAAGTCAAATACCGTGCTTGTGCCCGGCGTCTCAGCCTATGAAAAGATTAAAAAAATCATCCGGCTTATGAATAAGGAACTGACAGGGCAAAGTGACGGCTATTGGCCTTGCCGCAGCCGGTCATATCTGATGGAGCTCCTCAGCTTTATCAGCTATGTTTGTGCCAAGCCTGCAGCCCATGTGGTAAATGAAAGGCAGGAAGATACGAAAGCAATCGGCGACTTATGCGTGATGTATTCGGGAGCAAACGACATAGCAAGCGATGAGCTGGTTGGGGAAATCATACAATATTTAAGTGAACATATCGGGGATAAGGTGACACTTGAAGATGTCTTGAAAGAATTTTCCATAAACAGAAACCGCTTAAATGAGTTATTTGTTAAAGAAACATCCATGACCTGCCTTAATTACTTAGTAAAGATGAGGGTAAATCTTGCGCAGATTATGCTTGCCGAGACAGAACTTCAAATCGGTGAAATTGCAGCCAGAGTAGGCTATACGGATTCCAATTATTTTATTAAAGTATTTAAGAAAATGACCGGAACTACACCATCAAAATACAGAGAAAGTTATTCATAATGATATTAGAAAAATTTGTGCGGAAATTACTGTTTTTCGTGCAAATTTTTCTTATTGGGATAAAAACAGAAATGTTATTCTACTTTTGAAAGAAAAAAGAGAAAATTGATAGGAGTAGAATGACATGAAGAGAAAAATGTGTAAATTAAAAATAAGCTGTTTACTTATGACTGCAATAGTGGGGATACTGTTAAGTGCTTGCGCAGGCAAAGGCAGAAAAGAACAGGAGAGTGAAGTGGCAAGCGGGAGCGTGGCAGATGCGGCTAATGAGGCAGCAATTGTGCAACTACCGGAAATAGGTGCCCCTACAGCGGGTAAAGCATATGATATAAACGATATGTGTCATGTACTTGAAACCTATGAACAGTATAATATTCAAGTGCCGGATACGCAAATGGCAGAAGAACTATTGAAAGACGGATATGGCAGTTTAACACTGAAATCACATACTGTTGTTGCAGCAGATAATACGGCTTCAGAGGATGGGAAATATGATGCGGTAGATGAGGTTGTTGTAGAAGTACAGGGAGCAGATCCTTTGGGAATACTTCCCCAGACAATCGAAAAAACAGTTACCTACAAAAGAGATGCCGCTACTTCAGAATGGACGATAACCGGTGAGTCCTGCAAAAAGTGGAAGATAAACCACAAAAAATTGGGTGGGACAGCATGGAAGAAGACCACAGCAGAAGGTGATATTTATATCCGGCTAAGAGATACCCTGGAATTCTTCTATACAAATGTAGACCCAACCCTTAAAAGTACAGAACTTGTAGACTTTGAAACAACCATTATGGGTGTCCTTGCCAGTGAAAAGGATGGCGGGATGATGCTTGAGAGAATTCATATTTTGTCGGGTACAGTGACAGATACAGGAATTATTACATTAAAAATGGAAGTGTATGATGATGCACTGGAAGATTATAAAGAAGAAACCCTGGAGATGGCGTTAAATGATTTTGAGCAGATTGAAAAAGAGGATTTGCCATTTTCAGAGGAAGAATTTAGGGAGGTATCTGCATGGTAAAAACAGGAAAGAAATTAGTGGTGGTTAGTATGGTTATGGGTGCTTTGACATTTGCAGTGGCAGGATGTGGAGGTACTAAAGAAAGCGCAGATGCCTTAGAAGTACAGACGGAAACTGCATCAGAAAACGTGACAGAAGATGTGACAGGGGACGTGACAGAAGAGGTGGCAGAGGAAGCAGTTACAGCAGAGACCAGCAACGACATTTTCCAAGATACAGGACTTGCTACGTTTGAGTTATCGTCAGAAGATTTACATGACGGTGTATGGGATAGCATCATCACCAACACAGAAAATGGATCAAATGTTTCCCCGCAGCTTGCGTGGGAACCTGTTCCCGGGGCAGGGTGCTATGTCATCTATATGGTGGATACCACTGTAGAAGATTGGATTCACTGGAAATCCAACAATGTCACAGAGACAAATCTTCCAAAGGGCTGGGCACCGAAAGAGGAATACATAGGACCCTATCCTCCCGGCGGTACACACGACTATGAAATCTATGTTTTTGCACTGAAGGAGCCGGTGGAGAGAGCCAAGGGAGCGTTTAACAATTCCAATATGAAATTTAAGGCAAATGCACTATCACTTGATGAGGTAACAGAAGGTGCAAAGGGAAACATCATAGCATACGGACATATAACCGGAACATATACAAAAGGTAATTAATGAGTAAGGGCTTTTACAAAGCAGATGATTTGAGAGTGTCAATCTGTTTTGTAGAAGCTCTTTTTTTGTGACGGATATGTGTTATAATGAACATGATGTATTAAGGAGGTAAATCGATTATGGGATTAATGCAAAGACCCACCGTCACTACACTACCTGACGGTGCAAAGTATTGGGAACATGAATATGAAAGATTTTATTTGAAAGCCTATGTGCCGGGAAATGACATTGACGGACAGGTTCATAACTACACCTTCCGGGCACCCCTTCTTGTAGTCTTTGAGGAACACAGACAGAGCATGGAGGAGGCAATTTCCTTTGCAAAAGAAAGCGGATTTGCAGAGATTGCGGCAAAAGTAGATGCCAATGTTTTATTTGTATATCCAACCTGCGAAGGGGGATGGAAGAATGCGACGGAAGAACTCTATGTGGATTTCATAGGGGAAGTTAAGATGGATCCTAACTTTGAAGACGGAATTGTAAAGTGGGATGATTTCTTTAGGAAACAATTTATGGGTTATATGATAAAAGGTGCCAAGTTTAGGACAGATATTTACAGTTATGGGGCATCTGCAGACTATGTGGCAAACTACCTGTTAAAAACCATAAACGGCGAATACCTTTGGGGACCCGGTGACATTACACCGGCGATGTGCTCCATGGAAAATTTAAGTGTCATCCCTAAGGTGGAGCGAAAGGATATTGCCATCTTAAGCGTGGGCAATTCCGACGAAATAAATAAAGCTTTTCAGGGCTGCGGGAATGTGCTCATCAAGTCAAAAGCAGACTATAAAGAGGACTTTAATTCCTTTGTAAAGAAATTTAAAATGTGGTGCGGTGAGATGCAGCTTGAGCCTGATTTTGAAGCGATGAATATGACAGAGGAAGCGGGCAGCGTCACAGTAAAAACGTCACCGGACAATAAGAGCATCTATCAGAATACAAAAGAGCATACAGTGGGATATTTTGCATATTACAATAAGGGGATTTTTGACAATGGTCCTGCACCGTTAGTGATTGGTTTTCATGGCGGCGGTGACTCTTCCATGTACTTTACCTTTGTGACTGAGTGGTATCGTGTTGCCCACAAATACGGATTCTTGTTTGTCTCCGTTGAAAATCACATGAGCGTGACTGCCACAGAAGTGATGGAAGTCATTGAAGGGCTGAAAAAACGTTATAATATTGACGAGAAACGTATTTACGCTACAGGATTTTCCATGGGAAGCTGTAAGACATGGGAATTATTTCAGGAATATCCGGAAACCTTTGCAGGGCTTGCACCCGCCAGCGCACTATTTCCTGTAAAACATAATCCTCTTTCCATGTCAAACAGCGGAAGATTTAATCAGGATGTTCCGGTGCCCATATTCTATTCCGGCGGAGAGGACTCCCCATTACCGGAATTGCCTTTCCAGGCAGATACCTCACTGGAAAGAGTACAATATGCGGCAGGTGTCAATAAGTTAAAGGCTAAATTCGCTGTAGATTATGCAGATAAGGAAAATTGGAGTGAAAAGATCTGGGGACAGGCAGGGGAACGCATAGAAAAACTCTACGATGAAACCAGAGACAGCTATCTGACAATCCATTATTTTGACAGCGAGGATGGAGTGTGCCGCACCGCCTTTGCAAGTGTCAGCGGGCAGATGCATGAACTCAGACATCACAGCTGTGAAAATGCATGGAAATTTATTTCCCGGTTTCACAAATAAAGTTGGAATAAAAACAATTGTATGATATGATAAGTAGACATAGGCCATAGGTGTACGAAAGGAGAAAAAGAATGGAAATATTATTTGGAATTGCAGTAGCAATTGTGGTACTGATTGTCATTGTACTCATAGGGTATGTAAAGGCTCCGCCGGATACGGCATACATGATTTCCGGTTTTAGGAAACCCCGTATTTTAATTGGTAAGGCGGGTGTCCGCATTCCCTTTTTGGAGCGTCTTGATAAGCTGTCACTGAAGATGTTTTCCGTGGACGTTAAGACAACGGACTATGTACCCAATGCAGAATACATAAACGTAAAGGTAGATGCTACGGTTAAAATCCGTATCGGACAGAGCCAGGAGATGATGGCACTGGCATCTAAATTCTTCTTAAATGAAAGAGAAGATATGATTATCGGCCGTGTCCAGGATACCCTGGAAGGTAATATGAGAGAAATTGTAGGACAGATGCGTTTGGAAGAAATGGTCACAGACCGTAAAGCTTTCGGTGAGAGAGTTCAGGAGAATGCCATTCCCGATTTGCAGAAGATGGGTCTTGAAATGATTTCCTTCAATGTACAGTCATTCTCAGACCAGAACAACGTAATTGAAGACCTTGGTATTGACAATATTGCCCAGATTAAAAAAGGTGCTGCTGTTGCAAAGGCACAGGCTGACCGCGATATTGCAATTGCACAGGCACAGGCTGCAAAAGAAGCAAACGATGCAAAGGTGCAGTCAGAGATGGAAATCGCAGAAAAACAGAATGCTTTGGCAATTCGCCAGGCTGAGTTAAAGCAGCTGTCCGATGTCAAGAAAGCGGAAGCTGATGCTGCTTATTCCATCCAGGAGCAGGAACAGCGTAAAACCATTGAAATTACTTCTGCAAATGCAGACATTGCCCGTGCGGAAAGAACAGCAGAACTGAAAGCGAAAGAAGTTGACGTTACCAAGCAGACTTTGGATGCAGAAATCCGTGCCAAGGCAGATGCACAGCGTTATGCCGCTGAGCAGGAAGCAGAAGCAGAATTGTTCCGCCGTACCAAAGAAGCGGAAGCAAAGATGATTGAACGCCAGCGTGAAGCGGAAGGTATCCGTGCGGTGGGTGAAGCGGAAGCGGAAGCCATCAGATTAAAATCTCTTGCAGAAGCAGAAGGTATTGATAAGAAAGCGGAAGCAATGAAGAAATACGGAGAAGCAGCTGTTGTAGAAATGATTATGGCTGCACTTCCCGAAATTGCTAAAAATGTCGCAGAACCTCTTGGCAAGGTTGATAAGATCACCATGTACGGTGAAGGAAACAGCGCAAAGCTGCTGGCTGACATTGTCAATGGTACTACACAGGTTACAGAAGGAATCAGTGCCGGTATGGGAATCGACATCAAGAGCCTTATCATGGGTGCACTGGGAGGCAAGATGGCATCAGCAGATAACAATTCACCGGTAGTAGTGGTTTCCCCAACTGCGGAAGCACCTGCTGTAAAGAGTGAAGAAACTGAAAACCAATAAAAATAGGGAAACTCCTCTTTATCAGAACAAAGGTAAAGAGGGGTTTTATTTATGATTCCATACATTTCCCCTGTAAGCGGCATCGAATTTGGAATACATAATTTTCTGTGAGTGATACAGGCTGTAGTATCCCGATAGCATATAGCTTACTGCAACGCCAATCAAAATATAATTCATTCCCTCCATACCAAAGAGTTCAAAGCCAAGCAGAACAGAGGTGATGGGGCTGTTGGTAACGCCGCAGAATAATGCAATCATACCTACCGCCGCACACATAGAGGGAGAGATGCCAAGAAGATGACCGATGAAACATCCAAAGGTAGCACCCACAAAGAAGGAAGGCACAATTTCACCACCCTTATAACCAACGCCCAGGGTAATGGCAGTCAGAAGTATTTTTAGGATAAAAGCCTCGCCATTAACCTCACCGTGCATGGTGCGTTCAATGACATCCATTCCGGCGCCCATATAATCCGTAGTGCCTGTCAATAATTGTAGTATTACAATGAGGATACCAAACAAAAAGATTCGCAGATAGGGATTAGATATCCATTTTTTTGTGTATTTTGATGCCCCATGCATGGCAATGCAAAACAAAATGCTCAGTGCCGCACATAAAATGGATACAAGCACAACCTTTCCGGTGTTTACCATGGTAAAAGCAGGCACATAAGAAATGAGCATGGACTCACTGCCGATTCCAAAAAAATGGGCAATTTCCACAGCGACCAAACTGGAAAACACGCAGGGGACCAACGCCGAATAATACATGATTCCCACACTGACTACTTCCATGGAAAAGAAAGTGGCGGCAATGGGAGTCCCGAAAATCGCCGCAAAGCAGGCACTCATTCCACACATAACCGCAACATGCATATCTTTTTCATTTAAGTGAAACACCTTACCGATACCGTTACCGATACTTCCGCCCATCTGCAGTGCCGCACCTTCCCTGCCGGCAGAACCTCCAAACAAATGGGTAATTAAACTGCTGACAAAAATAAGTGGGGCTGTCCTAAATCTAAGCGTTTCCTCAGACCTGACCGCAGCAATCACGCTGTTGGTTCCGTGGTCATCATCCCTCTTTGCCACATGATATAAAAAGACAATCAATAGACCACCGAAAGGAAGACCAAATAGTATGGCAGGATTGGCATTTCTAAAATCAGTCACAAAATGTAATCCGTAGTAAAAAGCCGTGCCAACCATGCCGACAGCAATACCGATAATTCCGGCAATGGCACACCATTTAAAAAAGCCCAAAAGCCTTTGGGTTTGTTTTTTGATTTCTGAATAAAAAAGTTCTGATTTTTGCTTCACGTTATAGCTTTCTCCTTGGTGATTTTAAGTTAAATTCATTATATGTTATAATCCGCCGGACTTCAATAAGAAAGGAAGGGGGGTGTAATATAATAGAGTTTTCTGCTTAAATATGTTAAACTAAGTATATAGTCACATGGTATGACGGAGGTGGGAATATGAAAAAACTTCAACTGATTTTTTTGTGTATTTTGATGATAGCCTTGTGCGGCTGCAGTAAAAAGGAAGAACCGGAGGAGATAGTAATAATGGTAGAGCCTATGGAAATTACTTTATTTTCATTTACACACTCAGGAATGTCCACAGAGCAATGCTTTTTGTATTCTGCAGAGAAAACAGACGAGGGAATCCGGCTTTATACGGAGGAACTTTTTTCCGGTGGACTCATCATAGATACGATTGTGGATGAACCCATACTGGAACAGTTGAGCGGGATTGCGGATAAGTATCATCTGAATAGATGGGATGGCTTTGACAAAAACAATAAACATGTGATGGACGGAACTTGTTTTTCACTGTCAGTAACCTTTGCAGATGGGAAGACTATTTCGGCTCATGGAAACAACAGCTTCCCTGACGGGTATGACGATGCAAAGCAAGAGATTTGTGCGCTGTTTGAGGATTTAATTGACAAGTACAGCAATAAGGAAACTGAAACTTGGTATAATACAATTCTTGACTCCAACTATGAGTTAATCATGGGAGGTGCAGACAATTATGAATATAGGGAAGGAACTTCCGGTATAGGCGAAGTGATTACGAATAGTGAAGAAAGTGAAGCAGATGCCATAGGCTATACTTTTTTTGATGTAAATCATGATGGCGTGGCGGAACTTATTATTGGATTAATAGACAGGGAAAAAGAAGGAAAATACTACGGCGAGAATATTTATGCCGTATATACATATCAAGACATTCCGTATTTATTATTGGAGGGATGGTCCAGAAACAGATGTTTTTTACTGGAAGATGGAACTTTTTATGTAGAGGGTTCAGGCGGTGCAATGTATAGTGTACTTGAGAACTATGTACTTAATGAAAATGAGACCTGTTTGTCATACAAGGACTTTTACTTTACAAAAGAAAAAGATGAGTCCTATGAAGAAATTGGATTTTATCATAATACAACCGGAGAGATGGAGGTATCTGTCTCCGAAGAACTGGATGAAGATACGTTTTGGAATAAATCTGCCGAGTATAGCAACAGAACAATCAGCTTTGAACTTTTGCCGTTTTCCATGTACCAATATGTAGGGGAACAAAAAAATATAGAGATTACAGAAGAAGAGGTAGTATCTGTAGAGTGGATAACCGAGGAACAGTTAGAGAACAGCCAGATATGGAGTTATGTGGCAGATTCATCACAGCCGCAAGTGATAGCTGCATTTTACGTAACGGAAGAAATCAAAAACTTAAAAGTATTATCCCTAACCTACGAGGATGCAGATGATATGGGGAATGTGATATTTGCTACAGAAGAGTTATATCATTATGGTGACTTTAAACCGGGTAATCCATTTGCAATAACCTTGACAATATATGGAACGCTCCCATCTTACGGAATATCTTACGAAACTGCTGATGGAGAGATCCATTATCAAGCTATCAGCGAAAGCGGTAGGGATGGATCTGCAGAATTAGTTCAGTTTAAGCCAAAGGAATAAAAGGGATACAATCGTGGAGGAATAATATGAAAAAAAACTTTTTGGTAGTTCTTATAATGATTATTTTTTTGACAGCTTGCGGAAAGACGAATGATGAACATTCTGACAGGGAAGAGACTATTACCGGGGAACAGGCTTCTGCTGAAGAAGATGCGCAGGTGGACGATAAAGAAGACGTTGAATCGGAGGAAACAGCGGAAGGCGCGTTGTCAGAAGCAAAGAACAATAAAGCAAATACCATGCAGGTAATGATAGCGGACAACTATTTGGATGAATGGTCGCAAAGTGAAACAGGTGTGTGGGATGAGTCTGTTATCAGACTGTGTAGTGCCTCCTGGCAGTCTGTTGCGCTGGGGGAAGAGAGCAAAGAAAAATATCCAAAGCTTGCAGAGCGATTGGAGGAAATAAACGAAGAAAATAATATCATCTTTCATAATTTTATAGAGCAAAATGCATCTTTAGCACAGGAACACTATCTGGATACACCGGAATATTTTTATGAATACAGCAGTAACAGCAGCTACTTGGTCCAAAGGGCAGATAGTTTGATTTTTAGTATCCGTGAGGATGGAAATGAGTATACCGGTGGGGCACATGGTATGTATGGTGTTTGGGGGCTTAATTATGAGCCGTCTTCAGGAAAGGTGTTAACCATTGCGGATGTTTGTACAAAGGTAGAGAAGCTTCCTGCCATATTGTCAGAAAAAGTGATAGAGAATTATGCAGATGAGTATGAAACCTTTGAATCCCTTCAGAGCGTTTTGGAGGAATATAAGCCGGAAGATTATAACTGGACTATGGGATATCAGGGAATCACTTTTTATTTTAGTCCTTATGAAATTGCGTCTTATGCAAAGGGGGAAATAACAGTTACCCTATGGTTCGATGAAAATCCGGAGTTATTTAGGAAGAGATTTCTTAAAAAACCGGACACCGGATATGTGATGGATTTACCCCAAAATAGTGAAGTGGAGATTGATTTGAACAACGGAAGAAAAGATAAGCTGATGGTTTCCACTTATTATAAGACACAAGAGGATGAAGAATACGGTATTCAATATCTCTGTGTTACATTAAATGATAGTGTTTATTATGAAGAGGAATATTATGGATATGATTTTTATCCATGCCTTGTATGTGTAAGCGGCCCGGAGAAGGAACGATATTTTCTCTACGTGCAGGGAACAGCTGAAAATGATTATCGCAGTCTCTTCGTTTATGATTTGAATGGTGAAGAAATCAAGATGAATGAACGGCTATCAGGAGTGGGATTCTGTGGCTTGTGGGATGAGGATGCAGGAGAATACGGAACGTATTATCGCTGTGTATTTGGTAACCCACAGGAATTTAAATTAGGAACACGGATGGAGATTTTAGGTACGTGGACCGGAGAGAGGACCTATAGCATAGATATGGAAAAGGGTGTTCCCAAACCGGCCACAGAGTATTTTGCCATATCCAATAGCTGGAGCCCTGCGGTATCTCAAATTCCTCTGGAGGTTTTGATGCTACCGGATGAGACAAAGGAAGAATTTCCGGCAGGGACAGAATTTTACTTTATCCGTACAGATGGAGAAAGCTATGTGGACGCACGCCTTTCTGATGGCAGAGAATGCCGCATCATGGTGGAATTTGAGGATTATGTTCAGACCATCAACGGCGTGGACCAGTGGGAATGCTTTGAGAATCTTTTGTATGCAGGGTGAATCGGATTAGTAGAACCAGAGTACCTCATCATCCAGAGACAGTGCAAGCCAGATAGAGCCCTCTTCGCTGCCCGGCAGGGCGCCGCCCTGATCGGCGTAGAGACTAAAGGACGCTTTGCCGCCATCGTCGAAGGAGACTGCGCAGGAATTGGAGCTGTCCATCGCATAGCTGAAAGGACGCCCTTTTTCACTGTCTGTCCAGAAACATCCGCGGCCATCCTCCTCAAAGGTTAGGGTTCTCACATCGTCGCTTGTTTCAAAACTCACTTCACCGGAGGTTTTGTCAACAATTTCATACAGAATATAATATTCATCAGATGTCAGAACCATTGTATCGAAAGGAGCGATTTTAAGGTGCGTCGTATCAAGGGCGGAGAACGCATCGTCCTCGTACGATTCCTCAGAATAATCGGGGTATTCGGTAATCTCAGACCAGATGCAGTCCTCGGTGGTAATCCTATCGTCGAAGGCAAGGCTGTTACTCTCCTCATCGCCGAAGGTGCAACGGTAGAAATAGAACGTTCCGTCGGAGCTATCATCTGTGTAGAAATAGCCGCCGCTACCGGAGCCGGTCATCACGCAGTTAAGGAACATCTGCCTGCCCTGCGCGACGTAGAGTTCCAGGGCACCGCTTTCACAGTCGCGGATTGTGGAATCGAAACAGGATAGGAGAGTGCACTCGCTTGTGCCGATGCCGTGGACACCGCAGCCATAGAGATCCAGCCCGGAGAGTATAATATCACTGCATTGGCTGAAATAAAGCACGTCTCCGACGCAGTCGCCGGTATCGCTATGGCCCATGGTGAGGTCCATCACGCCGATATCGGAACAGTTTTCAAAGCACAAAACGTTAGCATAGCGTGGGTCTGTCACAATCTCGGTATCCGCTGCTGAGCCGGATTCCGAGGAGATGGAAAGCCCGTTTACGCCGGTGATGACAAGTTCAGGACCGTCATATGTCTTCTCGATGCGCACAAATTGGCGGCTCTCATTAAAGTGCCCGTCCTCCTTAGCATAGAGTGCAGAGAGCGTATCGCTTAAGTTGTATTTGCCCGGAGCAACCAGAATCTGCGTATCAGGGGCGATGTTTTCGATTAGCTGCTCCATATTGGAGACATGTACCACCCGCTTGCCTGCCACGACCTCAAACTGACAGTCTTGTCCAATTACAAAGCTTCCATGACCTTTCAATTCCTCATTGAGGCGCTGGCTTTCCCAGCGGCCGAAACTGCAGCGCTCAAAGCGAGCTCCGCTTTCGCTGCCACGGTCGTAGTAAGCGGGAAGAAAATCGCTTCCCTGGTTTCCGGTGAAGGAGCAGCCTTCGAAGCGGGCAAAGGAGCCGCTTAGGCTCAGCATGTCGAAACCTCCGTTGTCCCTAAAAGTGCAGCCCTTAAAGGCAACGTCGCTGCATAGCTGCAGGTCGACAATGCCGTAGCTACACTCGCGGATAATGCAGTCCTTGAGTGCCATGCCCACTGTGTGGTCTGCTGTCACACCGTAGGTACCACAGCCGTAGAGATCAAGGCGGTCAAGACTTACTTTTTGGCAGTAATCAAATGCCAGCACTGCACCCTGGCAGTTTCCCTGCTCAATGGTATGTCCAAAAGTGATGTTTTCAATGGTAATATCAGAACAGTTGTTAAAGTAGAGTACGTCGGAATAGCGAGGCTCCGCCACGACCTCAACCTTGCCGTCTTTTGCCCCGCGAATTGTCAATCTTCCGACCTCGCGGATCTCTGCCTGCCAACCGTCAGTGAAGCTGCGAGATACATAGTCTGAGACGTTATCGGAGGCCTCGCGGAGATACTCCGTAAGGTTATAGGTACCCGGTGAAAGTTCAATAACCACGTCCGGGGCAATCGCTTCGAGGAACTCGCCTGCCGTGCTGACATGGATTACTTCGTCCTCAGATGCAGATTCTTCCGGCAAAGTGGAGGGTTCCGGTAAAACGGAAGGCTCCGGTAAAGCGGAAGGCTCCGGCAGAATGGGCGTGGGAGCGGCAGCTGTTTGTTCCGGCGTTTCGGCAGGCTTTTCTTTATCGGAAACCCCACCGCAACCGGCAAGCGGCAGGAGTAGTAAAAGTGCCAGTGCAAAGGCACAAATGTTTAACTTCTTATTCATATTTCTCAATCCTTTCTTATATTCCCGTTACTATTTAGTATAGCATGAACTGAGCAAAAATCTACTGTTTCTGCGTTGCGGAGCTGTTATTGTGGGATGACTCAAGACAATCGCTGTGTTTACACTATAGGAGTATGATAGCAATAAGCAAATGGCAGCAATTAAGTTCTTGCTGTTTTTGGAGAGGAACAATGCTCTGTTTGTTGGTGGAGAAAAGAAAATTAGTGATACATTATTGGTTGCGCTTATCCTTTTTTTATATTTTTGCGATGGGAAAATTTGACAAAAATCGGCAAAAAAATGACAAAAGCGGGAGAGAGACAGATATAGAAGAGAGGAGTGAGGTACAATGGAGATAGTGTGATGATATTAACTTGTAGAGAAAAGTAAGCCGTGGAGTGCCTGAATATGAAATGCAGACTAAAGAAAGTATGGAAAAGAATAAAATTATATTTTACTTTACCACATTTTTGGGTGGTAGGAATAATTCTGATACTTTCAGTGGCAGTGTTTGTTTTGTCACTGCTATGTAAGGATAGCAATACTTTTATGTCATCGGTGTTTGCAAATATATTTGCAGGACTAATTACAGGATTAGTTATAAGTTTAATTTCCGCAATAAAGACAATGAGTTTATATAGAACAGAATGCATAATAAATTGGCTGAATCATTTACACGAAGACATCTTAGAATTTAGGAAAATGCATCATAAATTAATGAACTTTAAGAACGAAGAAGAGTTTAAAAATGCGGATGCTTTATATCAATATATTTATGATACACTGTGCTACGGTGAAAGTATTAATGTAACTATAAGTCAAGGAAGGTTTAAGGAATCCTTGCCATTTAATCCATATGAATATTTTAAGAAAGAATTTAAGTACGATGCGGTTAGTCATTCTAAAGAAAATGGCGAGTTGCGAGAAAAAATAATGGTTTTAGATGTAAGAAATATTTCTAAGAAGGAATTAGTGAAAATGTTTGAAAATATGGACAGGCAATTATTTATACTGAATGGTGAAATATGGAAACATATAACAACTTTGGAAGTTAAAAAGAAAGCTTTAAATATTTCAGTGATGTAAGTGGGCTGTTGGAGAAAGGATAAAACGTGGATTGGTGGTAGAAGAAAAGATAAAAGAAATTACTAAGTTGTTCTGGAAAAATGTATTAGAAAAACAATGTGCATATATCACAGCAAGAAGTTGCTTTTCGGGAAGAATGCAGGAAAATCAAGGGTTTTGGGAGTTTGAGAGAGGATTTTTATGCCAGATTTAAGCCAAAAAATAAAGGATTTGGGGCTGTGACGTGGTTGGAGAAAACTGGTATTTGAGAAGAGAGGCGATGCGAAATGAAAAAAGCGATACAGGTTGTAACTTATAGTGGAAAAGACGTAAAATACAATGGAAATGTAGTTAAGCAAAACAGTTTACATGACATTCAGTCTTTAGATGAATTTGATATTAATGTTATTGACCTTTCAGCAAATACATTATGGGAATATGAATGGGATAGTACAGCGACAATTAACAGTATTTCTGATTTTATAAGTGTTTCAGAAATGATAACTAGTAGGAAAAAATCAAAACTAGTTATTCTTTATCCTCAAAATGTAGGTTTTGGATATAAAAGGAACGGTAAGGCACAATGTGTGGAATTGAAGAATATGCTAAATTCATTGTCAAAAAAGATACTTGCTAAATTGTTTCAACCGTTATCAAACATTGAATTGGTTTATGAAAATACCAGAACAGCATTGCAAGCAGAAGAATTTTTAGCTTCATTCTATTTTAAAAACGAGGATGAGGCATTATTAACTTCTGTTAGTAGTAATAAACCGACCGCCATCATGGTTAAAAATGTTGTTTTGTCAACGTTGTGTGTAGACAATATAGAAAAATTAATTATCTTATTAAATGAATTGGGGTTATTAGAAGAGAAGCAAGAGGTACCGGAATGGTTCTCTGAGATAAGTATGTTTGATGATACCGACCAAAAAGAAATAATTCAAGAGTCTGCAGAAAAGATAGAATTAGAACAAAAAAAGATTAATCAAGCCCAAGTGATTCTAGATAAAAATAATAGATTAAAATCAGTATTATATACAACGGGAAATGAGTTAGTAGAATTAGTATTTGAAATTTTTGAGGAAATTCTGGAATGTGATTTGTCAGGATTTGTGGATCTAAAGAAAGAGGATTTATTGATTGAGACAGAAGAAGTTATTTTTATAGGTGAAATTAAAGGCGTGAATTCCAATGTTAAAAGTACAAATATTTCTCAAGTGGATACACATTATCATGATTATTTGGAAACACACCCAGAAGTAGAAGAAAATAAGCTGAAGGCATTATTGATAATAAATCATCAAAAGAATAAGGCAATTAAAGAACGTGAGCCTGTTATGGAACAACAAATTAATCTGGCTAAAAGAAATAGTAGTCTTATCGTTGAAACATTAACACTGTTAAAAGTGTTGGAATTGTACAGAAACAACAAGGTGACAAAAGAAAAGATTATTAGCGTATTTAAGAAAAGAGAAGGATTATTGACAGTTAACGATTTTAGTGATTGAAACAAAAGAGAAGGAGAAAGAGTATGATTAAGAAGCAGCCTACAGAACAATTTTGTAATTCACATGAGGTTATTAGAAAGTATATTGACTATGTTGAAATGTATGGAGGAGATCCGACACATCATCTTGCGAGAGTGTCAGTTGGTGATAAGATTAGAGGTAAGGTTCTTGAAGTAGGGGTGATTGTGGAGACGAATCAGTCTAAAGTGATAATTTGCGGTGATGCGGAATTTTGTCGTGATTATCATCCGGAGTACACAAATGCGTATCAAATATTCCAAAGTTATGCATCGGGAACTCTTATTATACGTGATACAGAAGATTATGCAGGAAATTCTGTTGTGATTGAGATATCGTATTATAAATGATGAAAAATAAACCGCCAGACTGTATTGCTTAATTGTGACTGAATTCTTGCAACGAATAAAATATATTTTTTCGAACATAATAAGTAATAGCATTTCGGCAAAAAAACAAATCTACTGCCGAAATGCTATTGCTTTTTGTAAAACTTTGTAATAATATTAAATTAGCAAAACGGCAGTAAAGCAAAAGCATTGCCGAAATGATAAGGAGAAGATTATGTTCGAAGAAAGAATGGTGGCATATTATTTGAAATTTTTAGAAAATAAATCAACCTTTTCCAGAGTGGAACTTATGGAGACGATACAAGAAAATGGAAAAACAATCAGTGAGGCTTCTTTTAAACTAGAATTACAAAAGATGTTAAAAGAAGGGAGAATTGTTCGTGTTGGAAGAAATAAATACTGTGTAGCTAAGGATGGTGTTGGCACATATGGTTATGAGTATTCTGATGATGCAAAAGCTGTGGCAGGGCTTCTGAAGGACAAGTTCCCGTACCTTAATTATACAATTATGGATTTAGTACAACTGAATGAATTTGTGAATCATCAATTGGCACATAATGTGATATATGTATCGGTTGAGGAAGATTTAGGAGACTTTGTTTTTGATATACTTAAAGAAAAATATCCAGGTAAAGTGCTAATTAATCCTACTCCGGAAATCTATCATCAGTATTGGTATGATGGAATGATTGTAGTTGGAAAACTTGTTTCGGAAGCACCAATGGGACAAAAGGAAAAGTGGAACACAAGAATAGAGAAACTTCTTGTAGATGTAATGACTAATTCGATTTTGCTAAGTAGTGTTAGTGAAACTGAATTGAAAAACATTTACGAAGAGGCATTTGCAAAATATGCAATAGACGAGAGTTGCATGTTCAGATATGCAAAGCGTAGAGGCGCGGAAAAGAAAATTAGGGAATTTATAAAAGAAAAAACTAATGTACAATTAAGGGTGGGATAGAGAATGCTTACAAGAGAAAATTTTACGGAAGAACACATAAGACAACTACAGCATAGTAAGAGTTTATACTTAAATCTAAGTTGTGACGTTGCAACAGATACATATCGAATTATTGAACAACACAAAAACAGTATCTAGAGTTGAATGAGAACTTCGTGAACGAAAGGAAGGTGCCTTATGTTCCCTTTAATCAACAAACGAGAAACTGGTGTTAACCTACGCAGAATCATGGACATGCGTGGAATTACACCAAAGGACGTGCAGGAATATCTTGGACTTGGTTGTGTGCAGAGTGTGTACCGATGGACCGATGGCGTCAATATGCCGACCATTGATAATTTGTATGCACTAAGTGAGTTGCTTCAAGTTCCGATTGATGCAATCGTGCGTGGAAGCAGGGCAACCATTGTACCGGACATTATTGTAAAGCCACTGGATTCCCGCGAAAGAAGACTGTGTGCTTATTATGAGAAATTGCAGGAGAAGCATGCTGCATAAATTTTTGAACTACAGCTTCAATGACAAATGGGATATCCTCCTTTAGAATAGTCGGTAGAGACAATATTCTAAGGGAGGATTTATTTATGAGCGAGAAAATGTTGGTAACGCAGGCTCTGGATGAAAGAGACCTGTTAGTAAAGAAGATAGCAGATAAGATTGCTAAGGCAAGCTTTGTTGATACCATTAAGCCGAATGAGGATAAGGTTTTTGCAAAGCGCACCAGCAAAGAAGAGTATGCAAAAGAAGCAGAGTCAGCCTATCAGCAGATTGTTGATTTGATTGACCGGTTTCAGAAGATTGATGCAGCCATCGTTGCTTCTAACGCATGCACAGAAATCACTACTTCTTATGGAACTTTTACGGTTGCCGGAGCAATTGCACTCAGAAGTAGGCTTCGTGGGATGAGTGCTTATGGAGCCGATGCAGATTTTGAAGGAAGACTTCAGAATAAATTGGCTAATGAGTACAGTGAAAGGGTCCAGTTCTGCGACAGAAAGAACAGTCAGTTGCAGTCTACGGCAGAGGAAATGCGTCTTAGTATTCTTGGAAAGGATAGCAAGACCAAAGACGAAAGGCCTTTGGGAGTTGTAGAAGCCTATGTTAAGGAAAATACAACAGAACTGGTGGATCCACTGGATGTTAAGAAGAAAATGGAGGCGCTGGAAGAAAAGAGAGGCATTCTTATGACAGAACTGGATACACAGATAAAGGTATCTAATGCGACTACTTTTATAGAGGTGGCGTAGAACAGAATAATCGCAAAATAATGTGCCTGCATTACGAAAACCTCAAACCCGGTTTCCCGTAACAGGGTTACGTTACAAGAAAACTGATACCAATTCTGATTAAATTGGGTTGCTTAACTTCAGTGGTGCAATGGGAGCACGCATGACTTGTAATCATGAAGTATAGGTTCAAATCCTATCAACAAAGTTGGGTTTAAAGATGAAAGCAAACATCTCCAATTTAACTGTTTTGAGTTTTCCAAGAACCGTTAAAGGTTAATGGTCAATGATTTTGTTCTTAAATAGTTTTGGGTGAAGTGAAAACTTTCGTGTAGACATAGAAATATGTTGAAATCCACGAAAAAGGTTAAAGCGTTAAGCCGGTTGGCTGGAGGTAATCCCCGTGGCTGTAATGTAGGCATATATTTTAGATGATGAAGCCGTGGCGAGAGCTGCGGCTTTATTTGTAGAGTTGAAGTCACAATTTGTGACCTCAAAGGAGAAAACGTTTTTAAGGAGAAGTAGGATTTCATCGATAGAGAAAGGCGTGTGTACTGATTCGATTGGTGCATATGCAGCAGTATTGTTTTCTCTTGGTATGGAGAAAGACCTTGAATTGTTGGGATCTGATGAAGAAGAAAAGCGAAGATATAGAGAGCTTAATCTGAAGATGCGTAAGAGGGCAATGAAAAGGCCAAAAGAGAAAAAAATAATAAAAGGAGATGGACCGATGATATACATAACCGGTGACTGTCATGGGGAGTTTGAGAAATTTGATATAGACTTATTTCCGGAGCAAAAAGAAATGACAAAAGAAGACTTTATGATTATTTGTGGTGATTTTGGCGGAATATGGGATAAGGATGCATCCGGAGGATGGGAAACAAAAATGCTTGAAGAATTGGAGGGCAAACCATTTACTACATTGTTTGTAGATGGGAATCATGAAAATTTTGACAGGCTTTACAACTATCCCGTAGAAGAATGGAATGGAGGAAAAGTTCATAAAATCAGACCGTCTGTGATACACCTGATGAGAGGTCACGTGTTCACAATTGCAGGTAAGAAGATATTTACCTTTGGCGGAGCCAAAAGTCATGACATTTCCGGAGGAATTTTAGAATATGATGATCCGGATTTTTATAAAAAAAGAATGGCATTGGAGGAGAATTTTAAGTCATACAGAGTGAATCATTATAGCTGGTGGGAGCAGGAATTACCATCGGAAGAGGAGATGATGGAAGGAATTACAAATTTGCAAGCACATGGAAATGAAGTTGATTTTATAGTATCTCACTGCTGTGCAGCAAGTACCCAAGCATTAATTGGTGGTGGTAAGTATAAGAGAGATTATTTGAATGAATATCTTGAAAAGATATGTCAAAGTGTACAGTTTAAAAAGTGGTTTTTCGGGCATTACCATGATAATAAGAATATAAATGCACAGGAGATACTTTTGTATGAGCAAATTATAAGGATTGTGTAATGGAGTAGTTGACGATGGAAGAGAATAGAGTGGCGGAAATCACAAAAGAAAAGACAGATGTGCTTAAAAATGCATATAAGGATGCCTTGGAAATACTGGATGCATACGACCATCAAACACTGACTCGTCCGGAGGGGACATATTATGATGGGAATGAAACCATTGAAGAAGTGGCGGTGAATATGTTGTATGACATGATAAAGAACCCGGTTTGGTATGACTGCAATAAGCAAATGGCAGCAATCAAGTTCTTGCTGTTTTTGGAATGGAACAATGCGCTGTTTGTTGATGGCGAAAAAAGAATCAGTGATACCTTATTGGTTGCGCTTATCATTATGATAGAGAAGTCCAGGGATGAGGATAAAGAGATGATAATTAGGACAGTGTTGAATTGTATATGTTAACTTGAGGTTAATGACCAGTGAAAATATAGGTCCGAAGAATTACTTTCGCAAGACATTTTATAAAATAAAGATTCCATGGAACTGTAAAACGTAGTAAAATGTGATTATATAGATAATTACAAACAGAAAGCGAAGCAGTACCATGGATAAGACCGTTAATACTACAAAACCTATCATCAAATATATCAAAGATACCGAAAAAGCACTGGCAGAATTGGAAAAGAAAACGTTGCCGGGTGAAACCGAAGAAATTCAAGATATTATTATGAACTTCCCGACAGTGTATATCCATCACTGGCCTAAAACAGGTAAATACGAAGTGTATGTTGGGGAATCAAATAACATATTTAGGAGAACCAGGGATCATTATCGCGATTGCGCGAATGGTAAAGATTGGCAAAAGAATTTAACCAGTAAAAAAGCCATGCTTTATATCATTGGCCACGAACACTTTAACAAGTCTTTGACCTTAGATATTGAAAACAGACTGTGGCACTATTTATCAAGTGTGGAAAAAGTAAAGAAAGTACACAATGTCAGAAGCAATCCACAGAATCATTATTATCCCGACAATGAATTTGAGCCGATTTTCGAAACGATTTGGGCAGAACTTCGCAGCACAAATGAGGAATTATTTCCGGAGGAAAGTGTTGTCAAAGACTCCGCTATATTCAAGGCATCACCATTACATAAATTGAAACCGGAACAGGCAAAAGTAAAAGAACAGATATTAGAGAAAATTGAGCAGGCACTTCAGAAGCAGGAAAAACAAATCATATTTTTGGATGGCGAAGCCGGAACAGGAAAGACTGTTTTAAACAGCAGTATCTTTTTTGATCTATATCGAAAAGCAGAGAAGAATGAAACAAAGAATTTTAAGTGCCATATTGTGGTTAACCATGATGAGCAAGTAAAGGTATATGCAGATATAGCGAAAAAATTCGGAATTACAGATAAGTACGGAAAAGTGGTAAATAAAGCAGCTGCATTCTTAAATAAGCACCCGGAGGATAATTCCGTTGATGTGGTATTTATTGATGAGGCACATCTGCTTTTTACACAAGGTAATCAAGGCTACAGAGGCAAAAACCAGTTGGATGACATTGTAAAAAAAGCAAAAGTGGTGGTAATCGTATTTGATGAAAATCAGATATTGAGAATGGACCAATATTGGGAAAGTCAAATGATTTCCAAGTACCGTGACAAAGCTATTGAGCAAAACAACCATTTTACGCTGACAGAGCAGCTACGTATGCAGGCTGATAAAGAAACCTTACATTGGATTGATTCCTTTACTAAGAACCGGGTTATTCATAAAATCCCGCATAGTGATTATGAAATAAGAATATTTGATTCGCCGGAAGAATTGGAAACTGCTATAAAAGAAAAAGCAAATAAAGAGGAGAGCAAATTATCACGTTTGATCGCAAACTACGATTGGGCTTACAATGACGGAAAAGGACCGGAAGACCGGTTTGTAGATTATTGGGAAGTTTCAATAGGAAAATGGCATAAGCCATGGAATAAGCAATTGAAAAAAGCATTAAGTACTAAACAAAAAAGAAAAATAAGTGATCAATCCTGGGCGGAACAGGAGCATACCATCAATGAAGTAGGTTCTACCTATACCATTCAGGGATTTGACTTAAATTATGCCGGTGTAATTTTAGGGGAGTCCGTTAAGTATCGCAATGGAAGAATTGAATATGATCCCAAAGAAACCAAAAATTCAAAAGTAACCATGCGAAAAACCATGAGCGATGGTTCCATGAAAAATTTTGCACAGGAATTATTAAAGCACGAGGTCCGTGTTTTGATGACACGTGGCGTAAAAGGTTTGTACATATACGCATGTAATAAGGAACTGCGGGACGAACTGAAAAAGGCAATGGAATAGCAAGAGAAAAAGGAGCAAGAAAAAATGACCCGGGAAACCATCAATCAAGTACTAAAATTCAGAGATGACAGAAACTGGAAACAATTCCATAATCCGAAAGACCTGGCGCTTTCCATTAGCTTAGAAGCTGCTGAATTATTGGAAGTGTTTCAATGGAGCGGTTCAGATACTGAATGTCAGGATAAAGAAGATAAAATAAAAGAAGAACTGGCAGATGTATTATGCTATTGCATTCTGATGGCAGATCGATGCGGCCTTGATATGGATGAAATTGTGCAGGCAAAGATGAAACGAAATGCCGAAAAGTATCCGGTAGAGAAATCTAAGGATAGTGCAAAAAAGTATAATGAGTTGTAAATTTGAATAGATGATGAAAGAGATTGGGTGTACTTTACAAAGGTGAACGCAATCTCTTTTTTTATTTTGCATTTTTACAATGGGAAAATGTGACAAAAATCGGCAAAAAAATGACAAAAGCGGGAGAGAGACAGATATAGAAGGGAGGAGTGAGGTACAATAAAGATAGTGTGATGATAAGAGAGGGTGGGATACAAATGAAAAAGAAGAAAAAATTTGGTTGGATAGTAGCATTACTGTTTGGTGCAATGGTATTAAGTTGTGGTACCGGAAATGAAGAAGAGACCACAGCTGATATTCAAGCGGATGCGGAAACGACTGTAGAAGAGCAGACTGCAAAAGTTGAAGATGTGGTTGTTGGGGAGAAAATAAATGAATCAGTAAACGAAGCAACCACTAAGCCAACACCAATGCCAACAGCAACATTGAAGCCAACGGTTAAGCCAACACCGGAAAAAAATCCGGAACCAACTCCAGAGGCAATACCTGCACCAACGGAAGAACCAATACAAGAACCAACGCTGGAGCCAACGCCAGAACCAACTCCGGAATTAAAGCCAATATCAGAGCAAGTGCCAGAGCCAGAACCAGAACCGGAGACGATAGTAAATCCGATACCGGAAGAAACTGTAGTGGCGTCAGCGGAGATAACCACTACTGAGACGCAGAATGTAACGGAAGAAGTAGCAACACAGGCAGATAATGCTAATCCGGCAAATAGTGGCAATTACGCTGTTAATAATAAAAACGGGAAAATTCATATAGTAGGAGAGTGCTCTGCAACTAAAAACGGTAAAAATGCAATGGAAGAGCCAATATATTTTGATACATATGAAGCAGCAGAGAATTATTCAGTGCAGATAAAACCAAATGAAAAGAAGAGGAAATGTGGAAATTGTTGGAAGTGAATATTATAAAAGTGATGAGTATACAAATGTAGGAAAACAGGAAAATGAATATATCTTGTGATAGATTTATTTGTATATTAAAAGCGAGATATTTAGAGGGGATTAGAGGTTCAAATACGATGAAAGAATAAAAGTGCAAGAACTAGTTGTGGAGGTGAAAATGCATACAGGATAATATATTTACAACAAATGATAAATTATTGATTAAAGTATGATTAAGATAAAGGAGAAAAAATAATGTATAGATATTTTCTAGGTGCTTTTGGAAATCGCAGTTTTATACGTCCGCAATACGAAATTATGGAAGATGGTACTTTGAGAGAGATGGGAGACAGTCGTTGGACAGAATTTCCTAATGGTGGAACAGTATCGTTGGCAAGTATAACTGACGGAGATACCGATGATATTAAAAATAGATTACTACAGTTTAAAGTGGACTTTAATAAGGATTTACATCCGGGTTTTGATTCCTATAATGATAATAGTAACAGATATCAGATTTCATTAACTGCAATAGATGATTTTGACAAAGATGAAATAATTGAGATTATTGATATAGATTATACGATTGAGGAATTTTTAAATGATAAAACAAAACGAACAATAAGAATTAAACATAAACCAAATAAACAAATACTTTTAAGATATGCGCAAGATTGTTATGGTCCATTTGAATTTATGATTTCAGATATTGAGGATTCGTACGGCTATGAAACTTATTATACCCTGAAGATATTCGTAAATAGTGGAATAATAAATAGATATAAAGTACATGATTTGGAAAGAATTATCTTGGAAGGCAATTTTTCGATAAGAAGAAATGACCGAATACAATTTATTTATAAATTAGAAAAAATGCAGGAGATAGAAGCGGCTGAGCAAATTGATTATTTTGACAATGAAGAACTGGCAGATTTCTTTAAGAATCTTTTAGATAAATCAGAAGGAATAGAAAATCTGGCAGAAATCAGAGAACAATTTTTACAAATAGCGGATTCTTTTTCGGAAAGCGGTCAACTTACGGATTCAAGAATTCAAAGAATATGTGACTTATTACAAATTTCAGTAGAATTGAGTGATTATAAAGTACGCCTTATGGAAGAGTATTTTAGAAATAATCCTAATGCGAAGACAGATAAGGAGGAATATCTAAGAACGCATACAGAATTGCTGGATGATATTGTTAGAGCGGATTCCCAGTATGATATAAGGACTAAAGCAATTAATGCAGAAATTTCAGAACTGAAATTAAAGAGAGATGATATAGTATTTGAAATAATAGAAGAACAGCAAAAATTAAATGAGCAAAAAAAAGAACTTGAGAAGTTAGGCGAGCAAGCGATCGCTCAAAAGCAACAAGAACTGGAAGATTTACTTTCTTCAAAGAGAAAAGAACTAAATGAGACAGAATTAGCTATTGAAAAAGCAAAAAAAGAACGTGATCAGATGGAATCCGATAGAGATACATGGAAGAGGGCGTGTGAATCAGCACAGGATGATTATAAGAAAGCTACAAATAACTTAAATGCAATGATTGTTGAGTGGGCAGCTAATAACAGAAATACTGAAATTATAAAATTGCTTGTAGAACAACTTGAAATGCCAGAGGAAGATGAGTTGCAAGGTATAATACCGCATGGTATCAAAAACATAAATAATGGTTTAAATGCAGAACAGATAGTGTCAGTCCTTTGTAAAAAAATAAATGAAGCCGGTAGAAATATAAGTAAAGATGAGGCATATAATTATATAATAAGTGTTGTTCAAAATTATATTACAGTATTTGCAGGTGAGCCGGGTACAGGAAAGACATCTCTATGTAAATTGATAGCAAAAGCATTTGGGTTATATGATTCCAGATTTGCTGAAATTTTGGTTGAAAGAGGATGGACATCATCGAAGGATTTGATCGGGTATTATAATCCATTAACAAAAGAAATAGAAAAAACACAGCCTAGATTTGCAGATTGCATGCACCAATTAAACATTGAAAATGAATATGATATAGTTGAGGCTCCGTATCTTGTGTTGTTAGATGAAGCAAATCTAAGCCCTATTGAGTTTTACTGGTCTAATTTTAATTACTATTGTGATGATCCAAGTCATCAAGTTGTATCATATTCAAATGGAGAAAAGTATGAATTTGGAGCAGAATTAAAATTTCTTGCAACAATTAACTATGATCATACAACATCAGATTTGTCGCCTCGATTTCTTGACAGAGCATGGGTTATATCAATGAATTCAGTATCTGTAGATGCTATTGTAAGTGATTTGGCAGATGATTCTATGGTAAGTAATAATGACGAAGTGATTTCTTTGAAAATATTAAATGATTTTTTCGCTTGGCATAATTTTAAAGATAAAAAGATGAATCAAATTACAAGAAATCGTCTAGATCGAATTGTTGATAAAATGAAAGAGGGAGGCCATACTATCAGTGCAAGAAGTCTTCATGCAATAAGTCATTATTATCTTGTAGCAGAAGAGTATATGTCGTCAAAAGAGGTAGCACTCGACTATGCGGTATCTCAGAAAATTCTTCCGTGCATAAGCGGAAATGGAAAGAAATATGGTGAATTTTTGAATGGGTTGATGAGTATATGTAAGGAAAATCAGATGATTAAGAGTGCTAATATAATTTCGAAGATTATAGAGAGATCTGAGCATGAGTTTTATGGTTTCTTTAGTTTATAAAAGAAGTGAGGATGACCAACATGAAGTTATGCATAGTAAAGCCTGATAATGCTATTTTAGAGGTCTTGACGAGTGAGCATCAACCATCTATTGAAACGGTTAACAATGAGTTGTTATTTTTTGAAAATTATCAGTATAAACTGATTGTACGAGATGACAAACGTTATGAAAGCGTAGAATTGTTTGTGGGAGATTATGCTATTCCGTTGCATTATAATACAGTTATAGATTGCTATGAAACAGAAGCGAGTTTTATCTTTGAAGGATGTTTTGATTTGGCATGTATAAGTGTTTATGTAAATGATGAATACGGAGAAGAGAATGTATTCTTTACAGATTTTTTTAGGATTGCTACAACCAAACAAACAGCAAAAAGAGTTGAACAGATGCTAGAGGAAATAGAGGAAAAATTGCCTAACTTTTTAGATGTTTGTTTTAGCAAAAATAGAAAGAAGTCTGGTCTTATAAAGAACGATATAAGATCCATATGGAATACTCTGAAAATAGTAGATGAAATTATACATATATATGAAGAAAATTATGGATATTTTAATAATCAAAAGAAAACTTCTGTTGAACCGGTGGCGGCCATCATGGATGCTCGATCAATGAGAACAATTGATCAAGAAAGTTTAAGATGGATCGCCTGTAATCCAGATAATCTGATTTGGACGAATAAGGATACAGGATTAATTATAAAAGAAAAAAATTATATGCCGTCAAAAGTGAAGACATACATTTCCCAATATTCTTATGATGTATATGAAAATAAAGTTGTGTTGGGATTTCTAAAAAATGTTATAGATTATTTAGATAATCAGATATCTGGATTTAATAAAGAAATTGCGGAATTAAAAAATATACCGGACACAATTGTTGTTCAGTTGCCTAATACGCATGAACTTACTGGTAGATGTGTATATATTTATTATAAGGGAGTAATAGAAAGATTTTATGATAGACGGGATACGCTGAAAGAGATTTTTTCTAAATATAGGAGAATTATGGAATGCTCACCGTTAGAGGTGTATAGTTTGCCAAGGTTTTCAAATACTTTTAAACAGATATATCACTATCGATTATGCTATGAATGTATGATTAAGTGGTTTGAGGCCGGAGATTACACATTGGATCATTTGAATTACCTATTTAAGTTAAAAACACTTAGTCGTATTTTTGAATATTACTGCCTTATAAAGATTCAAAATGCGATTAAACAATGTGGATATGTTCTGCAAGAGACAAATAGAATTGTTTATGACGAGGAGGATACAGAGGATATAAATAATCAGTATATCTTCAATGGAAATGGGTATGAAATGGTATTGTTGTATGAGCCATCTATATGGGTCAATAAAGTGAATGATGGCATTAATTTGTATTCTACGGGGTATAATTTTTTGAAAGGTAAATGGAATAAAAAATGGAAACCCGACTTTGTCTTAAAGATATCATGTAATAATAGAGAATACTATTATATTTTGGATGCAAAGTATTCAAATACAAATAATGTAAAAAAAAGACACTTGCCTGAGTTGGTACTTAAATATAGTACTCAGATTGCATCAAAAGACAAGTTTTTTCCAGATGTAATAGGTGTTGGAGCAATGTATCCTGGAGATGAAGATAAAAGTAACTTATTTAAAAGAAATGTAATCGGTTCAAAAGCAATATCGCTTCCAGAATATTTTGCTTTTACAATTGTTGGTGAAAAAGTAGGAGATAATATATTAAAAGAAAAAATAATAGAATTATTAAAAACCGTCGATGCTATAGAATTAAAAAGAGAAGAAAATAAGGTGCATTCGATAGTAATTGAAGAAGTTCAAAAAGATGGTTTAGTCTTTAATGATAAGTTAGCAGAAACTTCAATTATAATCGATATAGAAGACAGCAATGATATAGAGGTGAAAAAATTAGATTTATTAGAAAATGTTAGTAATGAATATCAAAAACATATAATGGTTGGAGGAAATGGGAAAAAATGTTTCTATTATGGAAAGAGTCTGTGCCTTCTTAAAAGAACCAGATGCGATGTAGGAGAAAAAAATTGTGAATATTACATTTCCAAAAGTACAAAAAAATTATTTATAGAAGAAGATACGTGTAGGAACTTTATACACTATATAAGACGAGGGAAAGTAAGCAGGGTGGAATGTTCTGTGTCTGGTCTTCCAGGATGTGTTGGAATAGAGAATTGTAAATTCTATATGAAGAAAAACAAGAGTAAAACTAATCAATAATTGGCACAGCGGCCTCTGGAGATGAACCGGAAGCCGCTATATTTTTATAGTATATATATGTTTGATAAATGTATGATATGCGGTAAACGCTCAATAAAATAGTACTTTCTTTAAAGGAAAAATGAATAAACTAAAATTCATTAATTAGAGTATATGTAAAATTATTAGTAATATGTTATAATTATGCCTGTAAGTAAATAACCAATAAAAAGGAGTTAAGCAATGTCAAAGTTTAAGTATATAGACTTGTTTTCTGGAATAGGCGGATTTCATCAAGCGATGAAAAACTTAGGCGGGGAATGTGTTCTGGCATCAGAAATAGATGAAAGTGCAATAAATACATATATGAAAAATTATGGTATGAATTCTGCATATGATATAAATGATATTAAAAATGATGAAATACCAGATCACAATGTACTTTGTGCAGGTTTTCCATGTCAAGCATTTTCGAAGGCTGGAAAGCAAATGGGGTTTAAAGATCCAACAAAAGGTACATTGTTTTTTCAAATAAAACGAATATTAATATCAAAGCAGCCAGAATATATAGTTTTAGAAAATGTTAGAAACCTGCTTTCACATGACCATCATAATACATGGAATGTTATTGCAGATGAACTTGATAAAGTTGGGTATAATATACGTGCAATCATTATGAGCCCGCATCAATTGGGTATTCCGCAGTTACGTGAAAGAGTGTATATTCTTGGGATTCGTAAAGATATATATGATGGAGAACTGCAGTTTAATGTTCCCGATAAAAAAGACAAATCCGCGCTTAACGCATATGAGGCTGCTATCTTTGATGAGTTAGTAGATGAAAAATACTATATAAACGAACAAGAAGAGGCTGTTTTAGAGTGTTGGAATGAGTTTTACCAAGGCATTAATCTAAAAATAATAGGTTTCCCTGTTTGGTCATATGAATTCGGAGCGACATATCCTTTAGAGGATTATCCCGCATGGAAAGCAGAATTTTGTAGAAAAAATCGTAAATTATATGAAGATAATAAGGAGTTTATAGATGGCTGGCTGAAAAAGTGGAATAACCTCAACGATTTTATTCCAACAAATAGAAAATTTGAATGGCAAGCAGGGACAAGCATCAATTCGATATGGGATGGGTATATTCAATTTAGACCTTCGGGCATACGAGTAAAACGTCCAGATGCATTTCCTGCGTTAGTTGCAATGGTACAAATTCCAGTTATTGGGAAATATAAGCGTAGATTAACTCCACGTGAAGCAGCAAGATTGCAAAGTTTTCCAGAAACATTTATTCCTGATGAAAATGATTTTCAGGCATATAAGCAATTTGGAAATGCAGTGAATGTTAATTGCGTAGAATTTTTGGCAAAGCAGTTATTTCAATATGGAAGGATGCAAGTTGTTGATAGCGAAAATCAAATTGATTTTTAAAAAATTCTTATATGTTTTAGAGGAGAAAGAAGAATGGCGAATGCAGTACCTAAGCAAATGGTTATTAAAAATGGAGAGACTCATATAGTATATGCAAAAGATACAACAAAAAATATGCAGGAAATTTATGGTGTTTTGGAAAGGGCATTAGGTGATGCATTTAATTGTTTTGAGTATAGAAAAAATCAAAAGGTTGCTACGGGAAGGTATACCAACAGCAGAAAAGAAAGTTATTATTTTATAGTAGCCAATATAACCTTTATGGGCGGGAAAGAAGGACAGCATTCGTTGGACTTAAAGAGAATTCAATACAACAAAATGTGGAGAGATTTTTATAACGAATTTTCATCAAAAGGTAAAGTACTTTGGTTAGGATTGTACTCGTACAATGATATAAATATTTTTGGTATTTTTGAACCAGAGACATATTTACACAAACATGCGGGAAAAAGTATGATATCTAAAGGCGGACATAAAGCAAACTATTCATGTCATATTTTTTTAAATGATTTGTTTCAGGGGCATCAAAATGGTTATTATAGCAAAAAGGACAAGAATGGTAATATAGTGGGGGCAATATCGAAAGACAAGATGAAAAATTATTTTGATAAAGTGTCGGAAAGTGGAAATCCAATTATCACAACGATAGAAGCAATTAATCAGGATTATATAGATTGGAATGAATGGATAAGAGCAGACAGAGCAATTACATATATGAGAAGTGTTCAAAATATTACAGGCTTTGGACAGTGGAAGCAAAATTTATGGAATGGGTGGTATATAGAGGCGTTATATAGTGATTATTTACACAATCATTCAGCAAAATATGTTGATTATATTGCAACAACAAAAAATGAAAATGTAAAGAAAGAATATAGTGCATCCGGTTTAGATCTGGCATTTCCTACAGAGCCTTATCACTTTATTGGAGATTTAAAAGCAGTATGTGAGGGAGATGGAAACACGTTGCTTAACGATGAAAGGAAAGTAAAGGCCGCGCTAGAGAAGTACAAAAAAATTTGGTTTGTGATATATATTCACAATAAAAAACAGGGCAGTACAAATAATTATGAAATGGTTAAGTGGCGTAATCATTATATTTTAGATCAAGGTGAATGGAAACCTAGTGAGAAACATCCAGAGTTTGATGAGATGTCCGCACCTCGTACACCGCATTCTGTAGAATATACAGAAATGATAATTATTGAATTGAATGAAATAACAAAAGAAAAGTATTTTTCCATAGGGGCTCAGTGGGGGGTAAACAGTGATGGAAATGATAGAAATGATAAATTTAAAGTGAATAAGAAGATGCTTAAAGAGATAAATGATGATAGTTTTGTTATTTACAGAAAGAAGTTTTAGTAACATAGTTGTATAGTGTTTGTGAAATGGTTTGAAAAATGTAATCTAGTCGGATAATCTGCTTAAAATAAAATGGAAGAAGATATACATTTTGGGCAAGAGAACAAGATGTTTTAAGAGATACACCGGATTTTTTTCCACGAAGATGACGGTAATCCGCTTGTGGCAATGCACTGGCAGCACAGATTCAATCGTATGGTTGGCAGGTATAACGATATTTATAGAGTACAGATGTCGATCATCACCCCTCATGTATGCCGCCACTCATATTGCTCCAATACGGCAAAGACGGGAATGAACCCAAAAACGTTACAATACCTCATGGGACATTCAGACATCAGCGTTACAATGAATGTGTACACACATATCAGTTTAGATGATGCCGAGGAGGAACTGAAACGAATGGAGGAGTTCAGAAAAGCACAGGCAGAGATAAAAAAGAAAAACGATGCCAAAGCGGTATCGCAGAAAATGTTTAAGGTAGTGTAGCATTGCTACGCAGCAGAGATGCTCCGGTTGTACTGGGGCGTTTTTTCTATGGGAAAATGATAAGGGTGACGATATAATATAAGAGTAAGTGGCAAACGGAAGGAGCGATAAAATGGCGAGGAGTCGTAGAGCTGATGCAGTAGTATTTGGGTTTGACTTTCAAGTTAATTCGGCAATAGTGCTTTTTTTGGAAAATATAAAAGAAGTGGAAAAACTGCGTCTTGAGGGAAATTATGAAGATATAGAATTAGAACTCTCTTCTGGAGAAATGGTATTGGCACAGGCAAAAGCAGTAGAGAAAGCAAGTGCTGATTTTACTAATGTGCGAAAAAATTTGAAAAAAGCTCTGGTGTCATTAGCAGAAGGTGGTGAAAAGGTTAATGCAAGAGAATTAATCATGATTACTAATTCACCTAATCCATTCAATGATGATAAGTCAAGAAGTGCGTTTTATGGGCATGCGCATAGGAAGTATGATACATTGCCTCCTTCTGCAAAAAAGATTGTTGATGAGTATTTGTCAAAAATGGATAAGAAGCTTGACACGGATAAATTGAAAATACAGGTTTTGCCATTTGAAACTGATGATGAGTCAGAAAGATATAAAGTAATTATGGAAAGTATTAATGATTTCGTAGGAAACTTGAATACAAATATTTCTGGAATAGGTCAAAAATTACTGGAAACATGGCATTGGCAAGTTTTTGATAATGGTGGCAAAAAAGATGCTGCTATAAAACTGAGTAAGAAAGACATCATATGGCCGATACTTGTGAAAATAACAGAGATAGAACAATGTGAAGATTCTTTTTTAGAACAGTTTGATTCAGGTGTATATGAAGAGGTTATAAACAGGTATGCAGAAATTATCAATTCGCATTGCGAACAATGTGAATTTTTCATCAAGATATTAAGCGATTATAATGGATTTAAGACCACTAAAAAAGCAAGTGAGAAACTTAATGATTTTATAGAATTAAAATGGAAAGATTATGTTTCTGAATTTAATGTTGGTGGCATTGATGAGGAAATTCAAGAAGTTATTACTAAAATTATTATTCATAATATCATAAAAAGACGTTTTACTATAGACAGGATTAAGAAGGAGGTGAATCTGTGTTAATCAAATCAATATATATAAGAGATGGTCTATTTGAAAGAAATATTATTTTGGAAGACGGAGTTAATTTAATATTCAGCCAAAAGAATAGCCGTGGAAAGACAACATTGGTTAGATTGATGTTATATGCATTGGGTTACTCTGTACCAAGTACCAAAAAGATTAAATTTGAAAAGTGTTTTACCAAGATAGAAATTATACTTGATACAGAAAAAACGGTGTTTCTAACAAGAGAAAACAGTTATGCTATTTCTTTATTATGTGATGATGAAGAAGAAATATATGTATTGCCGGAGCAGATATGCACATTGCATTCGAAATTATTTAGCACAGATAATATCGATATTCTTAACAATGTACTTGGCGCATTTTATTTCGACCAAGAAAAAGGTTGGACATTGTTGAATAGAGGAGTGGTTATTGGCAGTATACATTTTAATATTGATGAATTGGTAAGAGGTATTTCTGGTAAAGACTGCTCAGAACTGATTGCAAGGGAGAAACGGATAAGTTCAGATTTATCGAAATATAGACAAATGTTTAGTATTGCACAGTATAGAGATAGTGTTAGCGGAGACAGTTTGACTGCCGATACTTATCAAGAAAAAAAGAATGTTGAACTTGAACAATTGAGAATGAGGCAGTCTTCGGTAGAGCGTGAAATTCGTAGAATTAATCAGAGTATTACAGGTAACAAAAAATTCCAAGAGTTTGTTGCTGATATGAAATTATTGATTAAAACAGAAGATGGTCAGTGTATTACCGTGACTAAGGATAATATTGTTGGTCTGAATGATTCTATTGAATTATTGGTGGCCAAAAAGAAAATATTATCATGTGAATTAGCTGAAATAGTCTCAAAAATTGATAAAATTATGAGGGAGCAAGAGAAAGAAAATGGACAAATTTCTTTCTTTGAATCTGAGTCAATAGTAGAAGCTTTTGATAAAAAAATAGTAGCAATACCTATGAATCAAGTTGCTATAAAAAATGAGATAGACAAATTGGAGAAAGAGCAAAAGCAAGTGCGTGAGCAAATTGCCAAGATATCCAGAAGTGATAACGATGTGGTTCTTTCTTTGTATAATACAATAGTTAAGTATGCTACTGAGTTAGGAATTGGAGATTCGGAAAGTATTACCAAAAAGTATTTATTCACTTCTAATCTAAAGGAATTGACAGGAGCAGTACTTCACAAAACGGTATTTGCATTTAAAATGGCATACATTTTAGAATTGGAGAAGCACCTTAAGATTAAACTGCCGATAATCCTTGATTCTCCGAGTGGGAAGGAAGTAGACCAAGAAAATATTGAGTTAATGATGAATATTTTAAAACGGGATTTTCAGGAGAATCAGATAATTATTGCATCGATATATGATTATTCGTTCTCAAAGGTTAATAAAGTTGAATTGGTAGACCAGTTACTCAATCAAATGATAGTTGTAGAAAATGCTAACGAAAACCCTTAGTAGTAGGAATTCCACTTTTACTACTATTTCTACTACTAACAGGTAGTCACAACTTGCTAAATTATGCTATAATTTGTCCAGTTGACATCAGAACAAGGATTATAACAAAAAGCCGGAATGTCTTGCAAAATGGGGCGTTTCACGGCATTTTAAGGAGTTTGATAACTATGATAAAAGTATTATTCATCTGCCATGGCAAGGTACTAACTGTGTACTGAAATTCCTGTAAAAATGCGGATTGCTGGCATTTTTAGAACAAGTTTTACCATTAATTTACCATTTTTATAAGACCCAAACTCGTAAGAACCTTTTCGGATTCATAGAATGAGGTAAAAGTAACTTGTATAATAGTATATATTATTATTTAGAAGGTAAGTGATACAAAATGATGAATAAAAAAATACTTCTTTATGAAATATTACAATCTACAAATACTTTGGAAAAAGTAATAAAATTTCAATTATACAAAGAGGTTTTGGGGGATTGCAAAATTTTTTTGTTTGATGAAGAGGCTTCTAATGTAGATGAATCCTTTGAAAATTTTGAAATCGGAAAATGCGGAATATATGGAATGGGTGATTATACAAAGACGTGGATTATTGATGCTTGTTATCCTATGGATAAAAGATACATACCGTATGGTAAGAGTGTTGATTTTGATTTAAATGTGTTCTCTTATCTTAATAGAGTGATGAGAGGAAAAAATATTAGCAAAGGTATTAAACGAGAAGATGTTATAGATTATTTCAATTATATAAAAGAAAACGGATTTCAGTTTGGAATAGCATCAGCAATTATTGAAAGAGCAGCAAAGCCTATTAAACCTAGTATTTGGGTAGAGATGCTGATGTCTTTTGTAAGATATGAAAAAGTAGAACGTATAGATATAAAGTATAAAAAGGTACATTTGAATTTTTATGATTTTATCAGGGTGGCGGACTTATACAGAATTACTTATAGACAAAGAAAAGTTCAGATGCGACAATATGATGCAATATGTTGTTTGGTGATGAAAGCATATTTAATAAAGAAATATGATAAAGATATTAAAAAAAGGGTGGAAAACTTAATATATTATAGTCTGCGTGTTTTGAATTGTTATTTTGAAAAAGAAATTGTATTATTATCATTATTTTTAATGGATGATGAACGAACAAAGGAAACATTTAAAAAGTTAAATAAAACTTCAAAAATACTAGAGAATATTATGAATATCGCTTGGGATATATATCATATTAGGATAATTGAAGAAATTATGTTTAACGATAATGTTAATAAACAGGAAAAAATTATTTTATCATATTTTGCAACGGCAGATAAGGGATTAGCAGATGCCATGAAGATTAATCCTCTTAAAGCATTTGTTATTTGGGATAATTTTCCGATTCCTATTCATAGCGTCACTATAGAAGATGTCTGTTCAAATGAAAATATAATGCGTGAAATTAGTGAAATGGCGGAAGTAAGAAAAGAAAGGGTAGAGTATACAAATTATTCTCAAATAAAAAAGCAATTACAAAAAGAAATTGAGCATTCATAATAAAGAAGCATAACCATGAACTACGGACAGATTCTTTTTAGAGTCTGTCTTTTTTGAAATTACAGATTAAAATGCGTGAAGATATATAGTTGTTGTATTTTGGGAGAAGCCGGTACATAAAAATTGATGACATGTAATATAATTTTAATGTTAAAGGATATTAAATTTATATTATAATTGTTCTCTATATAAGTGCTTTTATTGAATTATATTGGAAAATATTGTATAATAAAGGAGATAATTTATGTACTTTAATACTTATGAAAAGGGGAATACAGATATGAAGGTTTTTATTAGTTGGTCTGGTGCAAGAAGCAAAAAGGTAGCATTGATTTTTCGTGATTGGTTACCTACTGTTATTCAAGCCTTAGAACCGTTTGTTTCATCAGAGGATATTGAGAAGGGGGCTCGATGGAATACGGATATTGCACAGGAATTAAAAGAATCTTCATTTGGGCTTATTTGTGTAACTAAAGATAATCTTACAGCACCGTGGTTGAATTTTGAAGCAGGCGCCTTGTCAAAATCTATAGATAACACTTATGTTGCACCATTGCTATTTGATGTAAAGCCTTCTGAATTGAAAGGTTCTCCTATATCACAATTTCAAGCCACGTCTTTTAATGTCGAAGATGTAAAAAGATTAGTTGAAACATTAAATGCAGCTGCAGGTAATTGCCTTTCGGCAACAAGATTAGATAAGGCATTCGAACTTTGTTATCCAGACCTTGAAAAAAGTTTAAATGAATTGCGTTCAACAATTATAGAAGAAGATGGAGATGGGGCAAGTGAAGCCACAACTCCTAATTTAGACCCTAATATTTTAGAAGAACTTCTTGAAACTGTAAGAAATACTCAACGATTATTAGGAAATACAGATTCAAAATTATATGGCAATATTGAAGAAGTTCAGAAAAAAGCAGATGAAATTATTGCTAAGATAGAAAGACAATATGAACATGAGGTTCATCGCACTTCTCGAAAGTATAGTCCTATGTATATTCGGGAGTTTGCGTATAGTGGTTATTCTGATAAAGAATATGCAAATATCTTTCCTTATAATATATTAATGGTATTATCAATTTATAAGGATGATTTTCCTTGGCTTTATGATGCAGGTAATGAATTGGTTAAGATTATTTGTTCAAATGTTTCTAAAAAAGTTAAAATAGAGGCAGCAAACAAATTTAGAAATGTGTTTGATTTTACATGTAGTCATCCAATGATGAGGGACTTACTAAGAAATCGTAAAGAGTCTATGGTATTACTTCAAGAATTGTCTATGGCAATAATGATGGGAATAGATAGATTTATTTCTGATGGAAATGTTGGAGATTAAGATTATTCATATTAGGAATAGCCTGTCAATCCCTTTACCGTAGGCACTCGGAAGAGTGTGGATTTACAGGCATAAATAAAGATATAATATGAAAAGGGATATTCCAAATCATTCTTATGGAATATCCCTTGATTACTGTTACATTTTTGTATAGGATTCTACACCATCTACTTTTTTATTATATACAACATTCGGAATTTCTCCGCTTTGAACTCCTTCATACAAACGTCTACCTAACAAGGCAGGTGGGTCATTGATTATATCTCGAAGCATAAAGTTTGTTCCTGCTGGTAAATTGCTAATAGTACTTTTCATTTGATTTTCTAATACAGTATAACTCATATATTTACCTTGCCTTATAAATCATTAAATTGATTACATATTGATACAATGGAAATAACCATTTAAATCAACTGTTTTAGATACAAACATAGCATAAATCATACCATTATACCAATCATTAATAGTCATTCCTTCACAAACACTATCACTTTCAGCATAATTCTCATCAATATAAGATTGATAATATTCTGTCCATGTATTTTTAGGAATATTGAAGTCTATTTCTTTATAATTTTCATCAGCCGTTGGGTCTCTTTTTTGAAAGGAGATTAAAAACCATGAGTGAAAAAAGAAGAGACAAAAGAAATAGAATTTTACACAATGGAGAGACCCGAAGAACAGACGGTAGATATCGTTTTACATACCTTGATATGGATGGAATTAAGAGGGATGTTTACAGTTGGAGATTAGGCCATAATGACCCATACCCAAAGGGAAAACGGAAGGATTTGTCACTTCGGGAAAAGGAAAAACAGATTGAACAGGGTATGTTTAATCAGATTGTTTCAAATGGCGGTAATCATACGGTGTTGTCATTAGTAGAAAAATATGTTTCCTTAAAAACAGGAGTAAGGCACAATACGGAAGCAGGGTATAAAACTGTAATTAACATTCTGAAAAAAGACCCATTCGGAAGTAAACGGATTGACAAGGTGAAATTGTCTGATGCAAAGGCTTGGTTAATCAAATTACAGAAGGTAGATGGAAGAGGATATAGTTCTATTCATTCTATCAGAGGTGTACTTAGACCTGCTTTTCAGATGGCAGAGAACGACGATTTAATTCGTAAAAATCCATTTCAATTTGAACTTGCATCTGTAGTTGTAAACGATAGTGTTACCAGAGAAGCCATTACAAGAAAACAGCAAAGAGAATATTTGAAATTTGTTCAAGAGGACAAGCATTTTTGTAAATACTATGAGGGTATTTATATTTTGTTCCATACAGGCTTGCGTATTTCTGAATTTTGCGGATTGACACTTGCAGATATTGACTTTAAAGAAAAGCGTATTCGCGTAAATCATCAGTTACAGCGTACAAGTCAAATGCAGTATATCATACAAGCACCCAAGACAGAAAGTGGTGTGCGTTATGTACCAATGACAGCAGAAGTGGGACAATGTTTCCGTAAGATTATTGAAAATCGTGTTGCTCCTAAAGTAGAGCCTATGGTAGATGGTTATACAGGCTTTTTGTATTTGGATAAAAACGATATGCCTATGATTGCTCTGCATTGGGAAAAGTATATGCAACACATTTGGGAGAAGTACAACAGTATTTATCGTGTACAGATGCCGAAGGTTACCCCTCATGTATGCAGACACACTTTTTGTTCCAATATGGCAAGAAGTGGAATGAACCCGAAAACATTACAGTACATCATGGGGCATTCAGATATTAGTGTCACGCTAAATACTTATACGCATGTGGAATTTGAAGATGCACAGGTCGAATTAAAACGTGTTGTGGGAGAGTAAAAAAGGTAAATGGTAAAATGAAATAATTTACCATCAAATTTACCACTTTTGCCGAGAAAAACATGAGAAAATATAAGAAGATTTAAGAAGAAATGCTGAAAATCAAGAAAAATGAAAATGCCTTAAAGTATTGAAAATACAGGAAAAAAGGGAGTTTTAGAGAAATGATAAGAGTACTATTCATCTGCCACGGCAACATCTGCCGCTCCACCATGGCAGAATCCGTCTTCACCCATATGGTGAACACCCGTGGTTTATCCCACCTATTCGAAATCGCCTCCGCGGCCACCAGCCGCGAAGAAATTGGCAATCCGCCTCACCACGGCACAGTAAACAAGTTGCGCCGCGAAGGTATCCCCGTGGTGCCCCACCGGGCAGTACAGATGACCAAGGCAGACTACGATTACTATGATTACCTGATTGGGATGGACGAGTGGAATATTCGGAACATGAACCGCATTGCCGGCGGCGACCCGGATGAGAAGATTTATAAATTACTTACCTTTGCAGGGATAGGACGGGATGTGGCAGACCCTTGGTATACGGGAGACTTTGATGCCACTTATCAGGATGTGACAAAAGGGCTGGAAGCTTTTCTGGAGTATGTGATGAAACAGAAGTCCTAATCACATACCCCTTGCTCCCTATATGGCTCAAAAATAAGAAAAAATTAACAACAAAATTAGGAATGTCTTTCTTTTAAGGTACTCTTGAAATCCTCCATCGCGTTGTTGAACTGGGAAAGGATTTCGTGGTGATTTGCATTTTTGCCGTCAATGGCAGTGCGGGTCAGAATATAAAGGGAGAGAGGAATTTCATGACCCTCGTAGCAAATAGGGTTACCGTTTTGGCTTTCGATTTCGGAAGCCAATTTTTTTACGTAGTTTTCATCCTTAGAGTCAGTCAGAAGAACAAATTCATCTGAGCCGATACGGAAGACTACGTCTTCAGGTCCGGCCACATCGTTCATACGCTTGATTGCTTCGATAATGGCAAGATCCCCTGCTGCCCGGGCTACATTGTTGATAGGGATTAAGCCCACAATATCACAGAGGATATAGTGGCAGCCCACCCGGCCGCGTAAAAAATCATATAATTCAGAAATATCTACTTTTTTCATGATTGTATCTCCTTCATCAAGGTCAAAAGTTAGCCTTGGGAAAAGATCTGAATACCGTGTTTTAGTGCGGAATTCAGAAGGTGTACAGTTCCAAATCTGTTTAAATGCGCGGGTAAAGGCTTCGTTGCTGTTATAGCCGTACTCTACAGCTACATCTAAAACGCAGGCCTCCCGGTCAAAGAAAAGACGCTTGGCAGCCTTGGTAATCCGTCTGCGGATAACATAATCATGGACAGACATGTGGCTGACGCATCGAAACAGTTTTTCCAGAGTGGATTTGGAGCAATAGCAGGCCTTCGCCACGTCATCTGTGGTGATTTTCTCTGTCAGGTTATCCTCCAGATAAGCCAGTGCAGTTGTAAGTAATTCCAAATTGTTCATGCTCATAAAAACACTCCTTTGTTACGGTACCGTAAATACATCATAGCACACATTTTTAAAAGATATTTGATTTTTTGCGTAATTTTATAACAGATACACAAAAAGAGCATTGCTAAGCAGTTCCTAAAAAGGACAGCTGCTTATGCAACGCTCTTTCTATGTTGGAATTCCCCTTATTCCCAAATTAACCTTTGATTTCTGCTGCCGCCTTGGCAAGAACCAAAGCCACCTTGTCGCACCATGCATCAAACTTAGGATCTTCTACCTGACATTCAGGGTGGGAGAGTACATATTCTACGGTACTGCGGATGCCCTGGTCGGCACGGATGGTAGCGGTATAGCCGGGCACAAGTCTCTTTAGTTTACTGTTGTCAAAGACCACAGTGTTTGACTTGTCCCCTGTAAGGCTGCCTTCGAAATCATAATCACTGCAAGCAGTTAAAAATTCAGAAGATACGTGAATGGCATTTAATGCTACGCCAAGTGTATCTGCAATAATCTGATAAAGCTGATTCCATGTTACAGATTCATCGGAGGTAATCTGAACTGCTTCCCCGATGGCATGTACATTTCCAAGTAATCCCACAAAGGCCCTTGCGAAGTCGCTGTTATGGGTGATAGTCCAAAGAGAAGTCCCGTCCCCGTGGATAATCACGGGCTTGCCTTCCATGATTCGTTTAATCACACTGTAGCTTCCCTTGTCCCCATGTACACCCAGAGGTACATTACGCTCATCGTAAGTGTGGCTGGGACGGACAATCGTCACCGGGAAGCCTTCTTCGCGGTACATTTTCATCAGGTAGTCTTCGCAGGCAATCTTATTGCGGGAGTATTCCCAGTAAGGATTGGCAAGAGGAGTGCCCTCTGTGATGCGATAGTCTGACAGCGGCTTCTGGTATGCAGAAGCGGAGCTGATGAAAATAAACTGTTTAGTTTTATTCTGAAATAAACGGTAGTCCCGTTCTAATTGGTCCGGGGTAAAGGCGATAAAGTCTGCCACTACGTCAAAGGATAAATCTTTAATGAGAGAAGCAACCGCCGCCTCATCGTTAATATCTGCTTTTAATTCAACTAAGTCACCGGATAAGGCAAGGTTTCGGTTTCCTCTGTTTACAAGGTACAGGGTATGTCCCTGTGAGAGAAGAAGTTTGGAAATCGCCATGCTGATGGTTCCGGTTCCGCCGATAAATAAAATTTTCATGCTAAATACCTCCATAGTTTGTAACCCAAAAGCTTTACCTATTTATTTTAATAGGATTATACTGTCAAAAATAGAAGAAATAGAATTAAATATAGGAGAAAACAATCGAAAAAATACTAAAGAAATACTAAAGGGGGTACAATAGTCAGAAAATTCAGATAATAATAAGATTTAGTTGATAAAGTAGAAATAATTGAGTATAATTGATGGTAGATAATAATGAAATGTTTTTATATATTTTCACACTTAGGAGGACATCATTATGAGCAAGAAAAAGGAAAAAAAAGAAGTAACTTTTGAACAGAGATTAAAGAAGATTTTTAATAATATTATAGCTCTGTTCGTTGTAGCTGAGGTTTTGGCCATAGTTGGAGCAGTAGGCATCGGCAACAATGTGGTGAACATCGTTGCAGGTGTGGCAATCATTATTTTGGCAATCGTTATCATTAGCAAGTTACATAAGTCTCTTGTAAAAGAGATGATACTTCCGTTAAAGGAAATGGAAGATGCAGTTGCACAGGTGGCAGAAGGAAATTTAGATGTAGAAATTAGCTATGAAGGCAATAATGAAATCGGTTCCCTTGCAGACAGTCTTCGTGCCACAATCGGCCGATTGAAAGTAATTATTGAAGACTTATCCTTTGGCCTTGATGAATTTTCCAAAGGAAACTTTGCTATTGAGAGCGAACATGCAGATGAATACGTAGGAAGCTATCGTGCACTGATGGAAGGACTTCTGAAATTAATCGGCGGATTCTCCAAGACCATGATTAACATTGATGAAGCAGCAGAGCATGTATCTGTAGGAGCCGGTGAACTTGCATCCAGTTCCCAGGATTTGGCACAGGGTGTTGCAGACCAGGCAGCTGTAGTGGAAGAATTACTTGCAACCGTTACGGAAGTAACCAATCAGGTAGTTGAGAATACCAAGATGACCGATCAGGCACATGATAATGCACAGAAGATTGGTGAACAGGCACAGATTAGTAAAGAAAAGATGGCAGAACTTACCGAAGCCATGGAAAATATTAAAGAAACTTCTGCAGAAATCGAAAAGATTATCGCAGATATCGAAGGCATTGCAAGTCAGACCAATTTACTTTCCTTAAATGCAGCCATTGAGGCAGCAAGAGCAGGAGAAGCAGGTAAGGGATTCGCAGTAGTAGCAGACCAGATCCGTTCTCTGGCAGAAAGCAGTGCAGCAAGTGCGGTAAGTACCAAGGAATTAATCAGCAAGTCTATTAACGAAGTACAGAGAGGTAACGAAATCACAGATGATACGGCTGAGGCCATGAATCAGGTGATTGAAGAGATGGATGCACTGGTACATGCGGTTGCAAACATCAGAACAGCTACCGATAAGCAGGCACAGTCTGTAAAAGAAATTGAAGCAAGCGTTGAACAGATTAGCGGTGTAGTGGAAAACAATTCCGCAGCGGCAGAGGAAACCTCTGCAACCAGCCAGGAATTATCCGCACAGGCGGTTACCATGAAGGAATTGGTAAGTCAGTTCAGTTTGAGAAGGGAATAAGATTTGAAAAAAGGAAGTTGTTATATTATAGGAGCCGGCGAGTGCAGCCGGCTTCTGTTACAGTTAAAGGATGAAGATTATGTGATTGCTGTGGATGGCGGTTATGAGTATGCCAAAGACTACCGGATAGATTTGGTGGTAGGGGATTTTGATTCTTTGGGATATGTACCCGATCATCCCAATGTGATAAAGCTTATGCCGGAAAAGGATGACACCGATATGCTGGTGGCGATCAAAGAGGGACTGGAAGCAGGGTATAAAACAGTTCACATTTACGGCGGCTGCGGCGGGAGAATGGATCACACCATTGCCAACATCCAGCATCTTGCCTATTTGGCAGAGCGTGACGCAAGAGGATACTTATATGGCAGTGAAAGTGTGATGACCGTGATCAGTAACGGAAGTATGTCGTTTCCGGCAGATGCTGCCGGTTATGTATCCGTATTTGCCTACGGAAATGAGGCAAAAGGGGTGGACCTTTCAGGACTTAAGTATTCATTAAAAAATGCCACATTGGATCACAGCTATCCCTTAGGCGTCAGCAATGAATTTATAGGGGAAGAAGTATGTGTATCCGTAAGAGAGGGAAAACTGTTAATAGTATTCCCGGACAGCGTACATGCATAACAGGGTTTGCACCAGCTGGCTTGCAAGTAATCCCCAGAGGTAGCCGTGAATGCCCCATAAAGGAATGGCAAAAAAGACGAAACCAAGGCGGACCAGCAGACTGATCATGCTGTAAGCGAAGGTGAGGCTGGTTTTTCCCAGACCGTTTAAGATACTGTTTAATGTGCTGGCGATGTACATCAGCGGACATAGGAAACTTAATATCATAATAAAGCTTCCTGCCAGTTCATTTTGATACAGTATGTTGCCAAGGAATTTTCCCCCGGCTAAAAATAATATAGTAAACACAAGACCCAGTAAAAAGCCGTAACGGACCGATTTGTTCACGGCTTTTTTTATGGTCCGTTTGTTGCCGCCTGCCTCAGCTTCCGATACCACAGGAAGAAGCAGGACACAGATAGAGTTGGTAATAGCGCCCGGAAATAGTAAAAGGGGAAGGGACATTCCGGTTAAGATTCCGTAGACACTAAGAGCTGTGGTCTGGTCGTAGCCGTAGGAAAGAAGCCTGTTGGGAATAAAAATGGATTCCACACTCTGCAAAAAGTTAATAACCACTCTGTTTAAGGAAAGAGGAACAGCCACCTTCATCAGATTTCCTGTAGCTTTCCGGAAAGGGAGAGCGTGAAAATCGAGTAGGGAACCATAGTTTTTCGGGACTACATGCGCATAATGTGCTTTGACTGCAATCAGGGAGACAAGCATGGAAGCAGCTTCCCCGATAACCAGCCCCAGCACGGCAAATGCGATGGTAGGGGTATATCCTTTCTCCAAGCAGAAATAATAAATAGCATATACGCTGCCCACACGGATGATTTGCTCCGTAAGCTGGCAGGCGGAAGGTACGGCAGTTTTCCTGATGCCGTAAAAGTAGCCGTTAATACAGGAATGGACCGTTGCCATGGGAATGGAAAAGGAAATAATTCTAAGAAGAGGGGCGGTGCGTTCTTCTAACAGGAAATACAGGGCAATTTCGTCAGCAAAAATGTAGATGCCGAAGGCACATAAAAAAGAAAGAGTCATGGAAATCACAAAGCCGGTGAACAGGTGTGTGAAGGAATACCGGTAATTCTTGGTGACGGTTTCCCCTGCCACATATTTGGAAATGGCGGTTTGGATGCCAGCCACGGTTAAGGAAAAGGAAAGGGCTAAAACGGGGGAAGTAAGCTGATAAATGCCCATGCCCTCCGCTCCAAATAGGCGGGATAGGAATATGCGATAAAAAAAGCCGATGAAACGGCTGATAAAGCCGGTTGCGGTAAGGATAACAGTGCCTATGATAAGAGGATTTTTGCGTAATGATTTGAACATGAAGCCACCTTGCCGGTTAATTATTGAAAATATATGCATGGGTGGTCGTTGACAGAACTAAGGAGAAATGATATATTATGGCATATAAAAACCTAGTTATTAACTAGGAAAAGAAAGGTATCAGATTTTATGGAGCATAAAATTTATTTAGATAATGCAGCAACAACGAAAACAGCAAGGGAAGCGGTGGAGGCAATGCTCCCTTTTTTTGAAGAATGCTTTGGAAATCCCAGCAGCATATACAGTCTTGGAGCCAAGAGCAAGCGCGCTGTCATGGATGCAAGGGAAGTGATAGCAAAGAGCATTGATGCAACACCCCAGGAGATTTATTTTACTGCAGGAGGCTCAGAGTCCGATAACTGGGCACTGGTGGCTACAGCAGAAGCTTATGCAGATAAGGGAAAACATATTATTACATCCAAGATAGAGCATCATGCCATTCTTCACACCTGTGAATACTTACAGAAAAGAGGCTTTTCCATAACCTATGTGGATGTAGATGAAGACGGTGTCATTAAGCTGGATGATTTAAAGCGCGCCATCCGTCCGGACACCATTTTGATTTCTGTGATGGCGGCAAATAATGAAATCGGAACCATCCAGCCCATTAAGGAAATCGGTGAGATTGCAAAAGAACACAAGATTTTGTTTCACACAGATGCAGTACAGGCTTACGGACACATTCCTCTTTCTGTCAAGGAATGTCATATTGACATGTTAAGCAGCAGCGGTCATAAGATAAACGGACCTAAGGGAATTGGTTTTCTTTACATCAGACAAGGCGTGAAGATTAGATCTTTTATTCACGGCGGCGCCCAGGAGAGGGCAAGAAGGGCAGGAACGGAAAATGTGCCCGGTATTGTAGGCTTTGGTGCAGCGGCCGGCCGTGCTTTTGCAAGCATGGAGGAGAGGATGGAGAAAGAAATAGAACTCCGTGACTATTTAATAGAAAGAATCGCAGCAGAGATTCCCCATTGTAAGTTAAACGGACACAGAGAAAACAGACTTCCCAACAATGTGAATTTCAGCTTTGAGTTTATAGAGGGAGAGTCACTTCTTATTATGCTTGATATGAAAGGAATTTGTGCATCCAGTGGTTCCGCTTGTACGTCAGGCTCCCTAGACCCTTCCCACGTGCTTTTGGCCATTGGTCTTCCCCACGAAAAGGCCCACGGCTCTCTTCGTCTTACTCTTTCTGAGGAAAATACCAAGGAAGAGATGGATTATGTGGTGGAATGCGTGAAGGAAATTGTAGCGAAACTGCGCAGCATGTCTCCGTTATATGAAGATTTTTGTAAGAAGAACAAATAAGCTTGTGATAGAAGAAATATGTGGAAAGGAAGAAATAAATCATGTATAGTGAAAAAGTAATGGACCATTTTTCAAATCCAAGAAATATGGGTGAAATAGAAAATCCCAGCGGTGTAGGCACTGTGGGCAATGCCAAATGCGGCGACATTATGAGAATGTATCTTGATATTGATGAAAATAATGTGATTCGCGATTGCAAGTTTAAAACCTTTGGCTGCGGCGCGGCAGTGGCCACCAGCAGCATGGCAACAGAACTTGTGAAAGGAAAGACCATTGAGGAAGCCTTAAAGGTAACCAATAAGGCAGTGACAGAGGCACTGGATGGACTTCCCCCTGTAAAAGTGCACTGTTCCCTGCTTGCAGCGGAAGCAATTCATGCAGCATTGTGGGATTACGCAGAGAAGAATGGGATTGTGATTGAAGGACTGGAAAAACCCAAGGCTGATATCCATGAAGATGAGGCTGGGGAAGAGTATTAAGTAAGAGGAAAAATATTTCATGAAGAAAAAAGTTGTTGTAGGAATGTCCGGCGGAGTGGATTCTTCCGTGGCGGCATATCTGTTAAAAGAGCAGGGATATGATGTCATCGGCGTGACCATGCAAATTTGGCAGGATGAGGAGAAGGAAGCTGCAGAAGAAAATGGCGGATGCTGCGGACTTACTGCGGTAGACGATGCAAGGCGCGTAGCCCAGGTTTTGGATATTCCCTACTATGTCATGAATTTCAAAGAAGAATTTAAGAAGAATGTCATGGATTATTTTGTGGCAGAGTATTTGGCAGGCAGAACACCGAACCCTTGCAATGCGTGCAACCGCTATGTAAAGTGGGAAGCATTACTGCGCAGAAGCATGGAAATCGGAGCAGACTATATTGCCACAGGTCATTATGCAAGAGTAGAGCAGATGGCAAACGGCCGCTATGCGATCAGAAATTCCGTGACCGCAAAAAAAGATCAGACCTATGCACTCTATAACCTGACTCAAGAACAGCTGTCACATACATTAATGCCGGTGGGAGCATACACTAAGGAAGAAATCAGGCAGATGGCGATAGATAATAAACTTCCCGTGGCACACAAAGCCGACAGCCAGGATATTTGTTTTGTTCCTGATGGGGATTACGCAGGGCTGATTGAAAGAGAAGCACCGGGAAAAGTGCCGGGAGAAGGAAACTTCGTCACAAAAGATGGGGTTATATTGGGACGCCATAAAGGAATTACCCATTACACCATCGGTCAGAGAAAAGGCTTAGGCCTTGCAATGGGACATCATGTGTTTGTAACACAGATACGCCCTGAAACAAATGAGGTGGTAATCGGCGAGGCAGAAGATGTCTTTAGTAGTGAACTTACCTGCAATCAAATTAACTTTATGGGAATGGCAGACTTAAAAGAGCCAAGAAGAGTGTGGGCAAAGATCCGCTATGCCCATGCAGGAGAGTGGTGCACTATTACACAAACCGGTGAAGATGAAATTCACTGTAAATTTGAAAAGCCCGTACGGGCAGTAACTCCCGGACAGGCAGTAGTTTTCTACGAAGGGGAATACGTTTTAGGCGGCGGCGTTATTGTTTAAATTATAAATAGCACGAATTGGTTTTCAAAATGATTATCGGTTCTAAAAGCCTTTTATAATCTTTCGTCAGATTTTTTAGAAAGTGTCTTTTTCATAAATGCTGCTGTCCGGAACAAATGTCTGAAAAAACGTCGTTACAACTTATGCTAACACATATAAAACTTTTTAGAAAAATCTAATCAGCAGACTTTAAAGATGTAATAAATAGCTCATTCCAAAACTTGCTTCGCTTCGAACAGTTGGAATGAGCTATACATTTTTTAAAGTCTGCTGATTGATTTTTTACAAAAGCTTT
>JAGBBV010000006.1 GCA_017938315.1 Lachnospiraceae bacterium | reverse complement strand
TATTTTCTATGCGCCCATGTATGTAGCAATTGAAGAAGGCTATTTTGCCGAAGAAGGAATTGACCTTACCTTAGTTACAGGCTTTGGTGCCGACAAAACTATGACAGCCGTCCTTACGGATGAAGCGGACATCGGCTTTATGGGAAGCGAGTCCACAATCTATACTTATGCCGGCGGCAGTCAGGATTATGTGGTAAACTTTGCACAGCTTACACAGCGTGCCGGAAACTTCCTTGTAGCCAGGGAACCTATTGCTGATTTTAGCTGGGATATGTTAAAAGGCAGTGATGTTCTTGGCGGAAGAGCCGGCGGTATGCCCCAGATGGTATTTGAATATATTTTAAAGAAGAATAATATTGATCCCAAAACAGACTTAAATATTGACCAAAGCATTGATTTCGGTTCCACCGCTGCCGCATTCTCCGGCGGACAGGGACAGTTCACCGTAGAATTTGAGCCCCACGCAACCTCATTAGAAGAAAAAGGCGATGGATATGTAGTTGCTTCCTTAGGTGAAGATTCCGGTTATGTTCCCTATACCGCCTTCAGTGCAAAAAAGAGCTACATCGAAAAAAATCCTGAAACCATCCAGGCATTTACCAATGCACTTCAAAAGGGCATGGACTATGTAAACAGCCATACACCTGCCGAAATTGCAAAGGTAATTGCTCCCCAGTTTAAAGAAACGTCCGAAGCAACCATTACCACCATCGTAACCCGTTATCATGAACAGGATACCTGGAAGGAAAACCTGATTTTTGAAGAAGATTCCTTTATGCTTTTGCAGAATATCTTAGAAGAAGCCGGTGAACTTCCTGCCCGTGTTCCTTATACAGACCTTGTAACCACTACATTTGCAAAAGAAGCTGCAAAGTAACGTTTTTTGCAGCAATCCGGTATCATACAAAAAAGGCTGCCCCTTATGCGGCAGCCTTTTGGCCTTTTTAACTACTAGCCCATTATAATAAAATTGTTTGTTTCATACACCCAGTATGCAAGGGCCATCACCATTGCAAAGCAAGATACTGCGGACATCATCAAAATTGCAGGAACGTCATAAACCGTTTTGCACTTTTCTACAATTTTTCCACTCTCATCCAGCACTTCAAAATTCTTATGCCGGTTTCCTAAAAGCACCTCAACACCGAGTATAATTAAAATTACCGGCCAGAAACGATATATCATGAGTAAGTGCAGTTGCGGATAAAAAGCATGAATCAGAAACAGCACACCTGTCACAACAAGTACAAAACCAAAGGTAACTGCCCCCACTCTTCTTATGGTAATGGTTTGTCTGTCCATTATGCTTCCTCCGTTTTTTCTTTCTCTTCTACCCACGCAAGCTGGGCCTTTCTTCCCTTAATCAGTTTAATCCCTGCAATGATAATCACAAATGCGACTACCACTCTGGGTACAAAATCCGACACGGTATGAAGAATATACATCAGGTAATCCGGCAAAATATTCCACATCAGATCCAGTGCGGACTGCCAAAGTATCATAACACCTGCAAAAATTAAAATACCTGCAACTGCTTTATAGTGTTTTTGTACAAAATCCTTTCCACCAATGATTGCATCCATCCCAAATATATAAGCATCTTCTACTTTTTCAAAGTCTTCGTCACTAAGTGCCACCAGATGATTAGCATGGAAAAAGGAATAAAACCATATTACAACTGCTGTTAAAGCAGCCATCTCTTCAAAGCCCATACTACCAAGTGCACAAATTGTCAAAAAAAAGATACTCATCAGGCTTACACCCATCTTCATAAATCCCATATACATTTCCCCTGCCCCCGGCAAAAGGGAAAAACAAAAAGTTAAAAATCTGCTTTTTTTCTTAGTCTTCATTTTCATATCCTCCAAACTCTTTTCTTTGTAGCAAAGTGTTAAATACATTTTCTACCTCATCAGAAAACTGCAAAACTTTATTTTTGCTGTCCTCAAGATGCCTTCGCACTCTTTCTTTTGCCTGTCTGTTCTCCTCCTTTTGGAGAATCTCACGGCTCATATTACTTTTTTCTTCCAAAAAAGTCGCATAACTCAAATCACTTCCGTTACTTGCCGGAATAGCAAATATGAGGAATAAGGCGGCTGCCATTCCCGCTACCATTTTGAAAGTATATACCAGAAAGGAAACCTGATGATTACTCCCTACCTCTAACCGTTCACTTTCCTGTACTTTCAAAACAATTTGCTCTTTCAAATGCTTCGGTGCGTATAACTCCTGCATCTCCATTTGTTCTATTATTTTCTTTAGTTCTTCATCAGTGGGATATCTGCTCATAGGTTGTCCTCCTTTCTGTATAGTTTTTGTAATTTACTTCTTGCCCTGTAAATCTGGGTCTGTATAGTCTTTAAATTGACCCCTCTCTTTTTTGCAATCTGTGCTGCCGTCATCTCCTCCAGATAGTACTCTCTGGCGATTTCATCGTAAGGCGGCTTTAACTTATTGCAATACTGCTCAAGCTGTCCTTTGATTTCCTTTTCCATACAGACCTCTTCCGGTGTCTTTGTATCCCCTCTGATACTGCCGAAAAAATCATCCTCAGTAGGTACTGACCGCTGATTGCTGCTTCTTATGTAATCAATACTCTTATTGGTAGCAATGCGGCAAATCCACGCCTTCTCATTCTGCCCATCAAAGGTTTCATACTTCCGGTATGCGGCAAGGAAAGTTTCCTGGGTAATATCTTCCGCAGTAAAATAGTCACCGGTTATTTTGTAGCAGATGGAAAAAACAAGTTTTTCATATGCATCAATCATTTCACACAGCCGGCTTTGTGAACATTTTTTTGTTGTCACGGTACTTATTTTTTCCACCTCCTTTACTTCCTTCACTCATTATAACGTAGGTGTATCCCGTATATCTTCATTTTTTTTATTTTTTCAAAAAACGGTTCTGTAGATCACTACAGAACCGCCACTACAATTCCCGCTATAATCACACCGGCACAAAAAAGCTTATATCCGATATTCTTTTCTTTAAAAATAAATTTCCCTGCTAAAATCGTAACGATACATCCGCTTTGCTTGATTAACGTCATTGCCGTCACCTTGCTTGCACTGTCCGCATTTGCCACAAAAAGTGCCCTATCCGCAATGATAAACAAAATACTCAATAGCCAAATCCAACCGCTTTTACAAGCCTGCCATCTGATTTTTGTCCTTGATACAAGAATGTATAAACCATAGAAGGATACCAAAAACAACATATACCAAAACTGTAACTGTGAACTGCTCACATCCTTCATGAGTATTTTATCAAGAAGACCAGACAGGGCATTTAACATACAGGAGGCAAATGCAAATATCACATAACGCGCCGGCACTTCTTCTCTTGTACTTTCACTATTCTTCTTATACTTCAATAACAGCAGACCTCCGGACACAAGAAGAAGTCCTATGGTCTGGCATATGCCTAATGTTTCTCCCAGAACAACAATCCCCAGCATCGTTGCAAAAAGCACTCTGGACAAATCCAGTATCCCATATATGCTGATGGGCATTTTCTTAATTGCCTTAAAGCTACAAATCCATGCAAGAAAAATCACAAATGACTTTATCGCTATAAAAAAGTAGTATTTCACCGGCAGTCCCATGGCATTGGGGGCATCCGGCGATACCAGTATAAAACCGAACAATGTATAGAAGAACAGCACTTCCATCACGGTATTTTTTTCAAGTGCTTTTTTCTTTAGAATCTCTCTTGCCCCTTTTAGGACACCATATAATAAAACTAATAACATCCACATTTTTCTATTCACCTCTAAACCCCGAATAGAATAGCATACTCATTTTCTTTTCACAATTCACAATTTTAACAAAAATATTGCCTTACTAAATTCTACATTGTATGATAATTACAGACACAACTACGGCTCTAAACAGGAGGTATAAACAATGGGGATTTATGTAAACCAAGTGGGGTATCCGGTGCAGGGAACAAAGATTGCCATCACCACCACTCCATGTAACTTTCAAATTATAAACACCGGCAATCACAAAAGCATTTATGATGGCGTAACATGCGACGGCGGCTTTGATGCATCCGCAGGAGACTCCACCTATCACATTGATTTTTCAGAAGTGAAGACTCCCGGAACCTACTACATTTTAAGTGGAAACAGGGAAAAATCACCTGTTTTTTCTGTGGGTAACCATGTGTACCAAAATCTCAAATGCGATTTAATCAAAGCACTGTACTATCAGCGGTGTGGATGCGGACTGACTGCAGAATATGCAGGTGAGTATACACATGCCCCTTGTCATACAGCTCCTTCCATTTTTTTACAGGACTTTATCGACAAGGTTGCTCATCCGGAAGAATTCGACATGACCGGCGGTTGGCATGATGCCGGCGACTATGGAAGATATTCCACCGCGGCAGCTGTAGCCCTTGCCCATTTGCTGTATGCTTACGAACTGTTTCCGGAAAGTTTTCACGAATCTGTCAATATACCGGAAAGCGGCAATCATATGCCGGATATCCTAAACGAATGTCTGTATGAGCTAAAATGGCTTTTAAAAATGCAGGCAGAAGATGGCGGTGTATATCACAAATTAACCGCTTTTTGTCATGCAGATTTTGTAATGCCGGAAGATGATCATGACAGGTTTTTAATCTATCCGGTTTCCTCTATGGCAGTTGCAGATTTTGCTGCTGTTATGGCACTTGCATCCCGCATTTATAAGCCTTTCGAGCCTGCATTTGCAGAGACTGCACTTGCAGCAGCACGTAAGTCCTGGAAATGGTTACTTGAAAATCCCTATATCGGTTTTCATAACCCCGCAGGAAGTAATACCGGTGAATACGATGATGAATGTGATTTAGATGAAAGACTATGGGCCAGTGCCGAACTTCTCCGCACTGACTTTGGATATGATGATACCTACCTTGAAAAACTCCGCGAGTACACTTTTGCAGATATAAGCAAAACGGATTTTGGCTGGACCGATGTATCGGGACTTGCCCTTTTCGGCATCCTGTTTGATCCTAATCACCATGCCGGAGATGAAATAGAATCTATTATGGAAAAAGCGTTGTTTGAAAAATCCGGGCAATACTTATCCATGATTGAAAAGGGTGGCTATCGTCTTGGTATGTCTCCTGACGATTATGTATGGGGAAGTAATATGGTGGTTGCCAACCGCTCCATGCTCCTCATTCTTGCATCCCTACTGTCTGAACAGAAAGAAACTGCAGACAAATACAAGAATGCCGCTTTAGAACATCTGCATTACTTGTTGGGTAAAAATGCACTTGGTATCAGTTATGTTACCGGTCATGGCGAACATGCATATAAGAATCCCCACAATCGCCCCAGTGTGGCAGACGGAATTGAACTGCCCATGCCCGGTTTCGTCAGCGGTGGACCTTTCAAAACTCCTTGCGACGAAATTGCCATGAAACTGATTCCGGCAGGTACTCCGCCTATGAAATGCCATGTGGATCATATAGACAGTTATTCTACTAATGAAATCACCATATACTGGAATTCGCCCGTGATATTTATGACAGCATTCTTTGACGTTGCTTGCAACTCATAATAAAAACAAAAGACAGGAAGATAATCACTCTGATGATTACCTTCCTGTTTTCTTTTATTTTTCTTTTTTCTTTTCCGGATTTTTTTCTTTTTCGTTACATGCAGGAGGATTACAATATCCATCTACTATCTTTTCAATTAACAGCTTCTTAATGTACACATCAAATCCAAGCAATCCTATAAAGGAAAACAATTGCAGCATTTCCTTATCTTCGTCGGGAGCCCCTTGCATCATTTTACTTGCTGTTTCATATTTGCTTATAATATCTTCTTTCAGCAAATCTACCTGTGCTTTTTCATGGCTAAAAATTTCTTCATAAATAGTACTTAAATTTATCTCCCCATTGGTTTGGAAATACTTGTCCGAAATAGGATTTAACAGTGCCTGAATGTCATTAATGGAAAGAATTCCTTTATAGTAGTAAATAAAAATCAGCATAATCACATGCTCTTTACTGTATTTCTTTTTAATGGGAGGTGGCAGTAAATCATTCTTCGCATAATTATTAATCATGGTTTTCGTCAGAATCTTATCCTCCTCGGGATTCCTCACGGAACTTTTGAGCTTGCTCTCCATGAATGTGGTCACCTGGTCCATATATAAATCAATATTTGGAATATCTTCTACTTTGATATATTGGATCCTGTCCAAACTTTGTATAATACTATTTAATAAATCATTTTTATCGATTGTCATTTTATATCCCTCTCAAGTTGTATACCCTTTCACTATAGTATATAGTATTTAAAACCACATGGCAAGTAGCGGTTTTTTATTTCTCCCCTTTACTTTAAAACTTTAATATGTTAAAATATTACTGTGTGAATATACTAATGTTCCAGGGGAGGTCAGTTATGAACAAAAAAATTCAAACATCTGCTGTCGATCATTTATTTGAAGCGATTTTATGTCTTGAAAATAAAGAAGAATGTTACAGTTTTTTTGAAGATTTATGTACCGTGAACGAGTTACTTTCTTTATCCCAGAGATATGAAGTAGCTTCCATGTTAAAAGATAAGAAAACTTATCTTGAAATTGCAGAACAAACCGGTGCATCTACTGCCACCATCAGCCGTGTAAACCGCTCCTTAAACTATGGAAATGACGGCTATGATCTTGTATTTGGCAGATTAAACAAATAAGCAAGCGGCACGAAAACGTGCCGCTTTTTATATGCTTATCCATTAATTTCAATAATTAACATGGGATCAATATATTCCTCTTCATGTATAATCTGATAAGCAAGTTCCTGATTATCCTCACCTACTGTAAAAAGAATATAACCTTTCCCCAATTGTTCATCCAGTTTTACAAGAGGAGTTCCGTTATTCTTGTACACAGATTTGTATCCGTTCCCATGATCAATTACAATTTTCGTTTTATATGTAGCATCTGCATCCACGCTCACTACAGTACCTGTTCCTGTAGTAACTATGTTGGTACCATCCTGTGCGACAAACTTAAGCATGGGACCATCATCATTTGAAGTCTCTTCCATAGATGCCGAACCACTAAGGGGAAATCCCTTCGGCAATGCATTTTCTATGGTTTCAAATGATAATTCATCTTCAGCTGCCACCTTTTTACTTACAGTCTCGCTTAATACAGTAACCTTACTTGTCAGTGTCGCATTTTCAACCGAAAGTGCTTCATTTTCATCGGTCAGATTGGCGATTTCTTCCATACAAGTTACAATTTCTTCTCTTGCATCCTTTAATGCGAATGCATGATGTGCATAGCCAAAGCTTATTGCAACCATAATTGCCAAAACAAGAAACAATATCATCTGTGCAAGTGCATAGCCAATAATTCTCTGTCTAATAGTTCCGTCTTCTTTTTCAGAAACAAAAATCAGCGCAAACTTCCTTTTCCTTTTATTTTGCTGTTCCATAATTGGTTTCTACCTCCGGTTAATTCATGTCATTTTAACACAGATACCAAAACAACGCAACTTTTTAGACTTTTAAAGCCATATCCCCCTCTTTTATCCAACCTTTTTTGCGCATAAACTCAGAGATAATCAGCGCAAGTATGGCGGGAAGTACAAAGTGCATAACTGCAATTTCAGCAAGTACGACTCCCGGAGCCATACCGCTTTCCACCATTGTCTGATAAGCATTAATCTGTCCCACGAGGCCTGCTGTTCCCATTCCTGAACCGGTGGCATTATTGGTCATTTGAAGAACAATTGTGGAAATCGGTCCCAATATGGCGCTGGTGATAATAGCAGGTAACCATATAATAGGTTTCTTCACAATATTTCCGATTTGAAGCATGCTGGTTCCAAGTCCCTGTGCCAAAAGACCGTTTACTTTGTTTTCTCTAAAAGATGCAACTGCAAATCCTATCATATTAGCACAGCAGCCTACTGTTGCTGCACCTGCTGCAATACCGTTAAGACCTAAAATAATACCTAGTGCTGCAGAACTGATGGGTAAGGTTAAAATAATACCCATAAGAACAGATACCACAACCCCCATGATAAACGGTGCCTGCTCAGTTCCCCAATTAATAATTGTGCCAAGCCATGTCATAAAAGCTGAAATGGGTGGTCCTAATACCAGCCCCACTGCAGAACCCGATACAATACAGGCAAAAGGTGTTACCAAGATGTCCACCTTCGTTTTTCCTGATACCAGTCTTCCCACATAGATACCCACAATAGCCGCTATAAATGCTCCCAACGGTTCCCCCGGTCCCGCAAATACCATCGCTCCGTCCACAAGGACCGTTCCTGCAATCACTTTACTTGCAAAAGCCCCCATCATACCGGTAGCCGCCGCCGAAAGAACCACCAAAGGACTTGCCTTTAACTTAATGGCTACTCCGCAACCGATACCTGCACCGGTTACTGCAGCTGCCACTTTTCCCATCATAAACAGGTATTCTCCTACTGCACCTGGAATAAAGGTTCCTACTTGTTGAATAATGGTGCCTATAATTAACGTTGCGAACAGTCCTGAAGCCATTCCGCTTAAACCTTCTATAAAAATTTCCTTTAACAATTCCTTACACTTTTTCATAATTCTTTTCTGTACTTTTCCTTTCACAAATCATTTCCCTATTTTACTTCACTTCATCTTACACGCAAATATATTTTTTCGCAACTCATAAATGTCTGAATTCTGTAAAAATATTACATAAAACTGGGAATTTTCTTTACTTTTACAAAAGACTGTGCTATGCTGTATTTGTCGTAACCATACGGTTCGACTATCTTATATTTTTTTATTTTTTTTGGAGGTATCTACAATGAACAAAGGTACAGTAAAATGGTTTAACAACCAAAAAGGTTACGGATTCATCTCTGATGAAGCAGGAAATGACGTTTTCGTACACTACTCAGGATTAAACATGGAAGGTTTCAAGTCTCTTGAAGAAGGCGCTTCCGTAGAATTCGACGTAGTAAACGGAGAAAAAGGACCTCAGGCCGTAAATGTAACTAAATTATAGTTATAATGCATTAATCAGTAACAAGATGTGCCTGTTCTTAATATAAATGCTATATGATTTATTCATTTTATTTAGAATTTGCAAGATTGTTTTAACGGATTAAGGAAACAACCTATCTCAACAGAGATAGGTTGTTTTTTGTTTCCACTATTTTCACTTATTTATATAATTTAAAACATCTTCAAATTTCATGTTTCCCCCAAATAAATCAAGGGCACTTCCAATTGTTACATCAATCTTGTCTTTTCCCATTATCTTAAGTGCCTCTAAATCTTCAAAGGAATGTACTCCGCCTGCATAAGTAGCGGGAATTTCACAGGTATTGCCAAGCATAGTTACCAATTCTTTTTCAATTCCCCTTGCCTTTCCTTCCACATCTACGGCGTGAATCAGAAATTCGTCGCAATAACCGGAGAGCATCTGTATCGTTTCATGATTTAAAACCACATCCGTATATTTCTGCCATCTGTCGGTAACGATATAATATAAGCCATCCTTTTTTCGGCAGCTTAAATCCAAAACAAGCCTTTCTTTTGAAACGGCCTTCACCATTTCTTTTAATCTGTCCATATGAAGCATGCCGTCTTTAAACACATAAGAGGTAACAATCACATGGCTTGCGCCGGCTGTAAGATACTCACCGGCATTTTCCGGTGTGATTCCACCGCCCACCTGCAAACCTCCGGGATATGCCTTTAATGCTTCTATCGCCTGTGACTTTGTCTTCCCATAAAATTCACTGGATACAGGATTTAAAAGAATGATATGTCCACCCCGGATTTCCTTTTCTTTATATAACCTGGCAAAAAAAGCGGCTGTCTGCCGGGATACAAAGTTCTCTTTTGCCTGATTACCCTCGTCGCAAAGGCTGCCACCCACAATTTGTTTTACCTGGCCGTTATGTATATCTATGCATGGTCTGAACCTCATAGTCTTCTCCGTTTCAAAAAAAATATCCTAAAATTTTCTAATTAACGAATATTTTAACTTAATTTGCGTATAATATCAATAGGACTGATATTATGCGGTTCATTTTCATTTATTTAAGGAGGTTATTATGAAAAAAACCAAAAAAATTATTGCTCTTGCTGCTATGCTTGTAATGATGTTCACAATGGTGGCTTGCGGCTGCAGCACTTCCCAGAGTGAAAGTGATATGGCAGATGGCAATGAGAACACAACAACTGACACAACTACTACTGATGATACAACCGGTATGACCGGCGATACTACTGATACACTTATCGAAGAAAACACTACACCTGCTGACGATATGACAGGGGCAGCTACTGATGGTGCGGGTGGTACTACAGATGAAACTACCGGTGACGCTACAGGAGATGCTACAACAGAAGGCAGTACTACTACTGACGGTGGTGCCACAGACAATGCTACCACAGACGATACAATTAACAGTGTAACAGACGATGATAGCACAAATAATGATTCTCTTTTAGAGGATGCCGGTGATGCTATCAGCAATGTAGTTGACGATGTTGCAAACGGTGTATCTGATGTGACTGACGATGTTACAGGCAGTAATACAAGCGAAACAAACAGATAGTATAAAAGAGCTGCCCTTTTGTCAAAGAGCAGCTCTCCTTTTTCTTATTTTTCTATAATCACACCATCCCTGTAAGCTTCTAGAAGCTGTTCCAATTGTTTGATGCTGTCTTTTATTTCCCGTCCGATATCGGTATCTGCAACCCGAATTCTGTTTACCGCAGTTTCCACAATAGTAGAGTCAGAAAAAATATCAGATTCGTGGATAATTGCAGATTCCATTGACTCAAAAGGCTCATGTGCAACCAGACGCATGCCATGGGAATTTGCTACCAGGGTATAGCCTGCAATACCGGTCTTGCTTTGATATGCCTTTGAAAAGCCGCCATCTATTACCAGTAGCTTGCCGTCACACTTAATCGGGGTTTCCCCCTTTTTCAGTTCCACCGGTACATGTCCGTTGACAATATGGGATTTCTTGCTATCCAGTCCGAACTCTTCCAAAATTTTATTGATAATATTTTCATCATCCATCATGGAATAATAGCTGTTTTTTGTTTCTTTGTGAGTATCCTTATCCGCGATAAAATATCTCTCAAAGGTTGTCATCTTATCCTTGCCGAACACGGGAGAATTTGGCCCTGCCCAGATATACCAGATATAGTCCTGTGCATTTCGCATATCAATAGGGTCATCTTTGGAATAATATCCCTTTCTTGCATAGTTATCTAATATATCATACAGTTCTCTTCCCTGATACTCTTTGCCGTCCACATTTACAGACTTAAAGTTTCCTTCACTGTCTAGGGGGACACAACCATGGTACAGAAGATTTGAATTATGAATCTTATAAAGTCCGCCTTTGGAATACATAAAACGTACATGCTTCTGCAATTTTTCGCACTTCATAAAGGCCTGACGGATTCTGGCCATTACCAGTTCCTCATCCGGTGTCAGATTATAGGGATCTTTGGGATCCACCGTGGGAAACTCCACATCCTTCATTTCGTATTCTTTACCATAAACGGTGACTGTCTTTTTCTCATAGTCAATCTTGTCCAGAAGTAGTCTGTCATCCATATCAAATTCCGGATGTTTACGGATTAACTGACCCTCCAGCTTAAACTGCATAATAGCAATGGCTTTATGGATTTTCATATCAAGACTTAAGTCCTTGGTATTGTAGTCTGTATTGTACTTAATGGCGAAAGCATCACAGTCTACGTCTTTATAGGTCTCTAATGCAAAAGTCGCCAGGGGAATCAGGTTAATACCGTAACCTTCTTCCAGCGTATCAAGGCTTCCGTATCTGGCAGCAATCCGGATTACTGTGGCAATACAGGGAAGATGTCCGCAGGCAGCTCCCATCCATACAATATCGTGATTTCCCCACTGCACATCAACAGAGTGATAATTCATCAGCGTATCCAGAATAATATGTGGTCCCGGACCTCTGTCAAAAATATCTCCGACAATATGCAAATGGTCAACTACCAATCTTTGTATCAGATTACTTAAGGCAATAATAAATTCCCTTGCCCTTCCGATACGGATGATGGTATGGACAATTTCATTGTAATATTCTTCTTTATCAGAAATTTCTGCTTTTTCCGTAATCAGTTCTTCTATAATGTATGCAAAGTCTTTGGGCAACGCTTTACGCACCTTGGATCTTGTATATTTGGATGCAACTCTCTTGGTAATCTGTACCAACCGGTGAAGAGTAATTTTATACCAGTCCTCGATATTTTCTTCTTCCTGGGCTACAATATCCAGTTTTTCCTGAGGATAATAAATAAGTGTTGCCAAAGATTTTTTGTCTTTATTGCTTAAAGTGTTACCAAATTCCTCGTCTATCTTACGTCTCACAGCACCGGAACCATTTTTCAGCACATGATTAAACTGCTCGTATTCCCCGTGAATGTCCGTAAGAAAGTGCTCTGTTCCTTTGGGGAGGTTCAAAATAGCCTGCAGGTTAATAATCTCTGTAGATGCCGCTGCAATATTGGGATACTGGTTCGCAAGGCTCTTTAAGTACTTCAGTTGCATTAATTCCAATTCGTTTTTTGCCATAAATAACCCTTTCTCATAACGAGCAGCGCAACGTGTATCTACGCTGCGCTGTCTTTGTATTCTTTATGCATCAATTACATCACTCATATTGTAAAGTCCGGCCGACTTTCCTTTTAAAAACTTCGCTGCCTGAATTGCTCCTTTTCCGAATACTGCTTTGGAATATGCAGTATGGGAGAAAGTAACCACTTCATCTGCCCCTGCAAAAATCACATCATGGTCTCCCACAATGGTTCCTCCTCTTACTGCGGAAAATCCGATTTCTTTCACAGGCCTTTTTATTCTTCGTCCGCTTCTATCGTAAACATACTCATATTCATTATCTAGTGCCTCATTTACTGCATCACCCAATGCAAGCGCTGTACCGCTGGGTGCATCCACTTTTAAATTGTGATGCTTTTCAACGATTTCAATATCAAATCCGGCAGGTGCAAGAACCTGTGCTGCTTCTTTCAAAAGTTTCAGAAGCATATTAATGCCAAGAGACATATTTGCAGACTTTAAAATCGCAACTTTTTCTGATGCCTCATTTACTTTTGCAAGCTGTTCTTCTGAAAGTCCTGTTGTGCATAATACACAGGGAATTTGCTTTTCAACACAGTACGTAAGTAAGCCATCTACTGCAGGTGCTGCACTGAAATCAATAATGGCATCTGCCTGCACATCACAATCACTGATATTCTTAAATACAGGAAAAGAATTGCTTCCATCATCAAAAGCATCCACTCCTGCCACCAATTCTATACTGTCATCTGCTGCAATCAGTCCGGCTATGGTTTTACCCATCTTTCCGTTGCAACCATGCATAATTACTCTTGTCATACTGTCCTCCGTTCTGAAAAATCACTTTTCTTTCCGATTAAAGAATTCCGTAATCCTTCATTGCCTTTTCTAATTTAGCGGCATTTGCATCTTCCATTTCTGTAAGGGGCATACGCATGGGTCCTACTTCCATACCCATAATATTTAATGCCTTTTTTACGGGGATAGGATTCACTTCACAGAACAGGGCATCGCATAAAGGAATTGCTCGAAGCTGTTCTGCACGGCTGCCTGCCACATCACCTGCGAAGAATTTTGCACAAATTTCATGTGTTTCTTTCGGTGCCACATTGGATAGTACGGAAATAACACCGATTCCGCCCAGAGACATAATAGGTACAATCTGATCGTCATTACCGGAGTATAAATCCACTTTACCGCCTGCAAGATTCATTAATTTTGCAATCTGGGAAATATTTCCGCTTGCTTCTTTGACACCCACAATATTCTCTACGTCGTTGCAAAGCTTTACTACTGTTTCCGGTAAAATATTGCAACCTGTACGACTAGGTACATTGTATAAAATACAAGGAATTTTTACAGAGTCTGCAATAGCTTTATAATGTGCATACAGACCTTTCTGTGTGGCCTTGTTATAATAAGGGGATACCAATAAAAGTCCGTCTACTCCATATTTTTCTGCTTCTGTAGAAAGGTAAATCGCAGTTTCCGTGCAATTGGAACCGGTTCCTGCTACTACGGGAACTCTTCCTGCCACTTTTTCTGCACAGTACTTAATCACATCTAAATGCTCTTCATGCGTAAGTGTGGATGATTCTCCTGTGGTTCCACACACAATGATGGCATCTGTTCCATTTGCAATCTGAAACTCAATCAGTTCTGCAAATTTTTCATAATTTACTTCTCCGTTTGCTTTGAAAGGTGTAACAATAGCAACACCTGCGCCTGTAAATACAGCCATAATTTTCCTCCTTCTGGGCTCTCTACCAAAAAATATCGGTGCACAGAATATATGCGCACCGACTCATCATCTTTTTTATCGGATAGCGCCCCACCAAATTAATTTTGATGACAGTCATGCAGTTCTTCACTGCATGCCCAAGAACCTGCCTGCAGTATACAGATTCTTTCGGCGTTTTTTCCTTTCATTTTCCTTCACCTGTGACTGCCACATCCAAAAAATTACTCATAAAACACGCAACCTCTATCTCACTTATACAATTAAACTAACCTCATCATAGCACTATGCTATTACTCTGTCAATGGATGAAATTGTTTTCCTCTTACTTTTCTATCTGCACTTTAAAGCGCGCATAGCATTCAATATAGCAATCACTGCCACACCCACATCTGCAAACACCGCTGCCCACATAGAAGCCATTCCCGCAGCTGCAAGTAATAGCACAAGTACTTTAATTCCAATGGCAAAGACGATATTCTGCTTTACAATTCCCAAGGTCTTTCTTGATATCTTCATGGCTCTTGCCAGTTTGGAAGGCTCATCTGTCATGATGACTACATCTGCCGCTTCAATTGCTGCATCACTGCCAAGTCCACCCATGGCAATTCCGATATCAGCTCTGGCAAGTACCGGTGCATCATTAATACCGTCTCCCACAAAGGCAAGTTTTCCCTTTTCTGATTTTTCCATAAATAGTGTTTCTACTTTGTCAACCTTATCCCCCGGAAGAAGTTCTGCAAAAAATTCACTAATTCCCAGTTTCCCTGCCACTTTTTCTGCTACTTTCTGCTGGTCACCGGTTAACATAATTATTCTTTTCACACCTGCTGTCTTAAGGTCGGATATGGCACTTTCTGCATCCTTTTTCATTTCATCTTCAATCAAAATATACCCAAGATATGCACCTGTACTTTCCCCTATATGGATAATGGTTCCTGCGTCGTCTGGCAAAGCCGGACTAATGCCTTTGCTTATCATCAGTTTTTCATTTCCGGCATATATTTCACGGTCTTTCACCATGGCTACTATACCGTGACCGGGAATTTCCTTTACATCGCTTATGATACTTGTATCTACTTCTCTTCCATATGCTGTAAGCAAGGATTTTGATATAGGATGATTGGAATAGCTTTCTGCATAAGCTGCCAGTTCAAGCAGCTCTTCTTGTGTTATATCCTCTTTTGCAGGAACAACTTTTGACACTTCAAAGTTTCCTTTTGTCAATGTACCTGTTTTATCCATAACCACAATTTCCGTATCAGCAAGGGCTTCAAGGTAATTGCTTCCTTTTATCAGAATGCCTTCTTTACTTGCTCCCCCAAGTCCGCCAAAGAAGCTTAAAGGAATACTAATCACAAGGGCACAAGGACAGGATATTACGAGAAAGGATAATGCCCTGTAAATCCATTCGCTCCATCCGCCGCCCAATAAAATAGGAGGTACTACTGCAAGAAGTGCTGCGCATATTACAACAATAGGAGTATAGTATCTTGCAAATTTTGTAATAAAGTTTTCAGCCCTAGACTTTTTACTACTTGCGTTTTCTACCAGTTCCAAAATCTTTGCAACAGTAGACTGGCCGTAAATCTTAGATACCTTTATTTCAAGCACACCGGTTTTATTGACACATCCGCTGATTACTTCATCACACACGGCTACATCTCTGGGCATGCTTTCACCGGTAAGAGCCATGGTATCCAGAGAAGAACTGCCTTTTTCTACAAAGCCATCCAAAGGTATTTTTTCACCCGGGCGGACTAAAATCACATCCCCGACATTTACCTCATCCGGCTCTACCGTTATCCACTCACCGTCACGGCACAAATTAGCACTATCAGGTCTGATATCCATTAAACCTGTAATTGATTTGCGGGATTTTCCTACTGCATAGGACTGGAAGCATTCACCCACCTGGTAAAAAAGCATAACAGCTACGGCTTCTTTATAATCTCCCACAAAAAACGCCCCCACTGTCGCAATCATCATCAGGAAGTTTTCATCAAAGACTTGACCTCTGCCAATATTTTTTAATGCCTTCTTGACCACATCACCACCAATCACCACATAGGCAATTAGAAATGCCGTCAAATGAATAAACCATGGTATTTGCTGCAGCCATACACTTAAAAGAATGGCTATTGCGTAGATAACTGCCCCAATTATGACCCGCTTCATTCTTTTCTTTAACTTCTTACTCATAATAAACTGCTTTCTATATTCTACTTTTCAATAACTTCTACATCAGGTTCAAACTTTTTAACAATTTTCTCAATATCTTTAAAAATACTACCGGCCTTATCATCATCCACTTCAATTACAAGTTTCTGTGTAAATAAGGTAACCGTGCTTTTGCTGACACCTTCCAGTTTTCCTACTTCTGTCTCAATCTTTGCCGCACAATGTGCGCAATCTAAGTCTTCTAAAATATAAGTTTTTTTCATTTTTTTCTCTCCTTTTCATTTTCTTATATCATTATATTATTATTCGTTAATGTGCTCCATACCCTGGCTTAGTATAGACTTAATATGCTCATCAGCAAGTGAATAAAAAATAGTTTTTCCTTCTCTTCTGTTCTTCACCAAATCCATCTGTTTTAGCGTGCGGAGCTGATGGGAAATCGCCGACTGGGTCATATTCAGTATTTGTGCCAGATCACAAACACACATTTCTGAACAAAGCAATACATATAATATTTTAATTCTGGTAGAATCTGCAAATACCTTGAAGAAATCTGCCAGATCATAAAGCATCTCCTCATCAGGAATTTCTTGATTAACCTGCTGTACAATGTCTTCATGCACATGAATGTATGCACACTGTTCCACAATGTTATCCTGTTTTTGCATTTACCTTCTCCTTTCGTATGAATGAATGTTCATATGTTCATTTTATCACCGTTTTATGTAATGTCAATGCTTTTTACAAAAAAACAGCCATATGTTTTTCCATATGACTGTTTCCTCTTTCTAGGATATTCTGTTTACTTTTATGAAACCGTCTGTGTTTCCAACAATTCCACTTCATCAATACTCTCAATCCTGACAATCTTTACTATCTGTTTTCCCTTCTTATCCGTATAGCAGATCTTTACCCATTCATCGTCCACATCTAAGACCAAGCAGGTCACCTCATTATTGCCTATCCAGAACATTGCTTCATCAATTTTTATTTTACATTCCTTATTTACCAATTCGCTAATCAGCTTTGACATACCGTTACCTCCCTGCTCTCTCTTTTCGCGTTTTTCTAATTTTTTCACATTTGCTTCTAATTTTTTTACTTTATCCGGATAAGATGAATAACACATTATCATGATAAAAGCAATCACTCCCAGCCATTCCATACTCTTTTCTCCTAATCCTTTTATTTGTATCAACTGCTGTATTTAATGATGAGTAACTCAACGCTCATATTATCGTTAATCTTCCCTGTCTTGATAGACTCTTCCGCTTCCACACAAGCCTCCACCGCATTTTTCAGTTCATCCATTGTAAATCTCCCCGCCTGGGTCATATACTTTCCTGCAATGAAACCGGGAAGTCCAACTTTTTCACCAATCGCCTTATTTTGAAATCCTTTTTTATGCAGTTCCTTCACCTGCAGTAACATATTAAATTGTCTTGCAATCAAAAATAATATCCTCATAGGCGGTTCTTTTAAAGCAAGCAACTCATAGTACAATTCCAATGCTTTCTTCTGTTGTTTATCTGCAATGGCACTTACCATGTCAAAAATATGACTACTTAGCTGTTTAATACAGATTTCGTCAATATCTTCCCTGCTAATGGTATCGTTATCCATACAATAGCAAAACAGTTTTTCAGCCTCTTTTCGGATATTTTCCATATCCGTTCCTGTTTTTTCTAAAAAGTATTCCAAGTTCCCTGAAGATATCTGCTTTCCTTCTTTCTTCATCATGCCCAAAATCCAGCGTTTTAATGTGCCTTCATCCTGCACGCCAAACTCCGTCACACTGCCCTTTGACTGTAGTGTTTTAAAAAGCTTACTCCTCTTATCAACCTCTGTTTCCACAAACAAAAAGCTTGTACTTTCTGCCTGGGCTGTCAAATATTCTGCCAGCTGTTCCCCTCCACTTTTAAACAAGCTAGTATTTTCTAAAACGATAAGCCTTTTCTCTGCAAAAAAGGGCATGGTCTCTGCCAAATCTATAATTTCTCCGACTGCAATATTCTTGCCCTCGAAGTATTGATAGTTCATCGTATCATCGCCAATGATTGCGTCTTTGAGCCTGTCGCGGTACTGCCTACGCAGATAAGCCTCCTCGCCATAAAGCAGATATAAATTCTTCAATTGTCCTGTTTTGATATCTTCGTTCAATCTCTGCATGAATTAACCATACCTCTCTGCTCATTATTTTATCACAGCCCTACAAATATTCAAAGTTCTTTATGAACTGTTTTGGCAGCATTCAGTAGGCAGCCTGCTATTCCGGCAGAAACAGCTTCTTTAACATTTTGTCCAGTGCCCGTGTATTTAAAGGTTTCTTACTTGTTTCAAAGGTCACAAAAAGATTTACCCCTATGTAAATTTCATTTTTTTCATAAGTATTTAATTTGCAAAGCATATTTTCTACATAATTACTATCACCCATCATTCCGAAATGCTCTAAATAGACTTCTTCTCTTGCCGGCATTCTTAGAATCGTAAAGTCAGGATATATTTTAATTCTGCCTTCTAATATGATTGGATATTCATACCGGTATGGTATGCCAAGCATATACAATTTATCTGCAATTATTTTCTCTGATTTTGATCTCACTCTTTCTCCCCTTTCTGTCATAATCTCCGGTCCTTCTTCTGCAAATTGTTTACCTTTGTATTCGACGCTTTGCCATCTCTTTATATATTCTTCATCGGATATGACCGATGTATCAATCAACGCTCTGCGGTATTGATTTGTTTGCCGGTATATTTGCTTTAGGGAGGTGTTTTCATACTTTAATAAAAAAGTTGTGATTGCTTTTACTCTTTCTTGTGCATTCTTCACCATGCAAATGTCATAGTCTTTCTGTGCAAGTCCTCTGACAAGCTCTGTTTCATCCTTTTTTATGTACCTACCATTTCTTCCGGTCTCATTACTTTTATAATAATATTGTGGCATATTACGTTTTTTTGTAATCCGTAAATGTCCTGGCGGTGCCGTTTTGAGCCTCTTTTGAACTTCTTTTATAATTTTTTCAAGTTGTACTTTCTCTTCTCTTAATATTGATTCAATTATTTTCACTGATATGCCTCCTTGTTACTGTATTTCTTTGTTTCATGTGGCTATATTGCTACTCTTTGTCCCACTATTTGTTCTTTTTCTTAGTTTAGGCGGACTGGGTTGCTGCTTTCTGTCCGCCTGTTTGCTTGCTGTCTCCTTTCAGGCGGACCGCGTCGCCTCGTTCTGTCCGCCTGCTTGCTTGCTTTCTACTTTCAGGCGGACCGCGCTACCCCTTTCTGTCCGCCTGCTCGCTTGCTTTCTCCTTTCAGGCGGACCTCGCTATCCCTTTCTGTCCGCCTGTTTGCTTGCTTTCTACTTTCAGGCGGACCACGCTACCCCTCACTGTCCGCCTGCTTGCTTGCTGTCTCCTTTCAGGCGGACCTCGCTACCCCTTTCTGTCCGCCTGTTTGCTTGCTGTCTCCTTTCAGGCGGACCTCGCTACCCCTTTCTGTCCGCCTGCTTGCTTGCTTCTTTCAGGCGGACCTCGCCGCCTCGTTCTGTCCGCCTGTTTGCTTGCTTTCTCCTTTCAGGCGGACCATGCTACCCCTCACTGTCCGCCTGCTTGCTTGCTTTCTCCTTTCAGGCGGACCTCGCCGCCCCTTTCTGTCCGCCTGTTTGCTTGCTTGCTTCTTTCAGGCGGACCTCGCTATCCCTTTCTGTCCGCCTGTTTGTTTGCTTTCTCCTTTCAGGCGGACCTCGCTACCCCTTTCTGTCCGCCTGTTTGCTTGCTTGCTTCTTTCAGGCGGACCTCGCCGCCTCGTTCTGTCCGCCAGATTGCTTCCTGTCCGCCTGCAATTGGTTAATCATCCCTCGTCTGATCAACTATATTCATCTGAGAAAGCCATATATTTTAACTTCCTCATCCAGTTCCACTGTAATAGCTCCACACTCCGGTGTTGTTAAAATAATTGTACCTTTCCCTGAAAGCCGCTCCAGTGTTTCCTTATGGGGATGCCCATACCTGTTATTCTCCCCACAGGATATCACTGCCCGAGAAGGATTTGTTTGCATTAAAAATGCGTCCGAACTTGAATTTCTCGAACCATGATGTGCCACTTTTAGTAAATCAATATCTTTAATATCAAATTCCTGTAAAGTCTTAAGTAATTCCAGTTCCCCCGCTTCTTCTATATCCCCGGTAAGAAGGATATTAACCGCTTTCCGGCTCCCCGCCCTTGCATGCTGCAATAGCAGAACAAGCGAATATTCATTTTCATCTTCCGTTTCATAGCCACTGTCGGGATGTAAACAGAATAATGACATTGCCCCATCGCTCATACACATTCCTTTAGACAAATATTTGACGCATATCCCGTTTTCTTCTGCTATCTGCACAAGTTCATTGTACTTTTCCGTTTTTACATTTACACCAACATCTGGTAAATACAAACCACGAATAATAATTCCCTCTTTCTTTGCCATACAAAAGAGTTCCGAAATTCCATTGCAGTGATCTTCATCCGGATGTGTCACAAAGACTGCTTCTATCTCTCTGATACCTCGATACTTTAAGTAAGGAAGAATGCGGTATTCTCCTACATTTGATACACTGCTACTGCCACCATCTACCAAATAATGATTTCCGGTCTTGCTTTCTATGTGAATACAGTCTCCCTGTCCCACATCCAAAAATGTAACAGCATCATGCCCTTGCACCGGCCACAGCAAAAAAAATACTGCACCGATTGTCATTATCCACTTATTTTTCAAAGAAAGTTTCCTTTGAAACAGCACTATCAAAACCAGCGTTCCCACATAAGCAACCAGTCTCCATTTCTTAGGGCATCCTGCTGTAAAAAGTCCCGCGGGCAACCATTCACAAATACTGCACGCAAAATCATATGTATTCAAAATAACTTCAATAGTTACTGCCATTAACTTACCGAAAATCATTCCCATTTCTCCGGTCAGGGGTGCTGTCACTTCCAATAACAATAGAAAAATTCCTGCTGGCAAAATCATACTCATAAGTGGGATTACTAAAAGATTCAAAAAAACAGAATAAATCGGAACCTGATAGAAAAAAGAAAGTTGTAATGGTAACATTGCAATGGAAACAGTCGCCCCCGACAGGACTTTGAGTAGAAATCCCTCCGGCTCCTTTTCATGCTCTAACCGCTTTTTTGTTAGCGCCGGTAATAGAAGACCAATTCCCAGTACACATCCAAAAGACAGTAGGAAACTACTGTTATACATATACAGTGGTTGCTCTGTTAAAATACATAATGCAAGTATGGCAGTTGCCGTAACCATATCATATGTCCTTCTGCACATGACTCCAAGCATGTGAATTGCAAACATGCCCACTGCGCGGATAACTGAAACAGAGAAACCTGTCATAAATCCATATCCCGTCATAACCACAATGGGAAGCACCGTTGCCACTATAATAGGGGCACCAGTTTTTTTAAGCAACCGGTACAAAGTCATTCCAATAATGGAAATATGAAGTCCTGAAATTGCTTGAATATGCGCGATTCCGTTTCTTTGATATAATTTTTTCCTCTCTTCACCGGTAGCTTTTTTATCTCCCAAAAGCATCGTCTTCATTACAGATGCATCCTCAGAAGGAAGTGTCATGTCTAAAATATCTGCACACCGGCACCTTAAGTTGTAAAGTGCTTCTTCATATTGATTGTAGGATAATGATTTTCGCTGAATTTTTGTTTGATTTAACTGAAAAGAAATATTTAATACATGATAATAAGATTTTGCATCGAATTGTCCCGGGTTTGATGCCGATTCAAAGCATCGCATTTTTCCGGATGCCCGTATGATACTTCCCATCTTGGGCATTTCTTCATCGGCGTCTAAATAGCATATGGTACAGTCATCTCCTATGACCTTCCTTTTCTCCTGCTGATTTTCTACCGTTATAAGTTTCAAATAAACAAGCTGTCTTTTTTTGTCTTTTTCCCCTGTAACTTCCTTCCTATATACTTTTCCGGTTACAGTTATTTCCTGCCCCTCCCATAACACATACTCAGGAGGGGATTCCTTAATCATCTTCGTTCCGAAAAAAAGTAAGATGACCGCAAAAAGACAGATTACGCTTAAAGGTCTTCTCATCCATTCACCTCACAATGATTCACTTCTATTTATTCACTAAGTCTAAATTCCTTTCATAAACAGTGGACAGATTCATACTCTCCCTATAATTGATATTTGTCTCTCCGCCAACCGATATCTGTACCTTGTTTACATTAGGCAGTTCAACCAAAGCATTTGTGATGGCATATATCGTCACTTCCGGAGAAACATCATACACTTGGTTTAAAAAACCGTCATCAAAATTTACATAGCAGACTCCATCCCGCACGTTTACGCTCAGAATCTTGGTCTCCGGATTCATAACAGGACAAATCACTTGCTCTGCCACCTGCAATATATCTTTTTCTTTTGGTCCGGCAATAATTTCTTCCACCATTTGGCGTTCAATGGGAATATTACTGCTATACACAATATTTCTGCTAATTACAATGAGACCGTCTCCTCTCTCATTTGCAAAATAAAGCTGCAATTTCCCCTTTTCATAAGTGTTTACATCATTTCCGGTATTGTCTATAAAAGTGTCTGCATTCATGACACCCACTGCATCACCGGATGCATCCGTCAGGGGTTCACCGTTTACTGTAAATGAGACATGCTGTATTTCCGGAATCTGCGTAAATGTCCTTACCAGTGCAGCCCTTGTCAGTATTTCTGCAATGACATCCTGGTCTTTATATTTACTGTTAAAATCAAGCGTTAACTGGCCTTCTGCAATTTGATAATCAAGGACTTCAAAATTGCCTGTTAATGGCGGTCTGTATTCCAATTTTTCCGGCAGCATTTTCATCTGCTCTATTAGTTCCTGTATAACAATTTCACTATTGGTACTTGCCGTCGCATAACTATATGATGAGACACCTGTGCCGTCTTGGTTTACATAATGCACGTTGTATGTGGTTACATTTTCTTGTACAGGTTCTTTACATGCAACGAAATGCAAGCATAGTACGCAAAATATAAATATGCCGAATAATGATTTTCTCATTGGCCCAGCTGCCTCCTTATACTGCCAAATAAGTAAGGGGAATTTTAACCAAAAACGTAGTTCCCTCACCCTCTTTACTTTCTACTTTAATGGTTCCACGATGTAGTAAAACCGCATTACGTGTAATCGCAAGCCCTAAGCCGGTACCACCGATTTCTCTTGAGTGTGATTTGTCAACCCGATAAAAACGTTCGTAAATACGGGTCATTGAGTCCTCCGGAATTCCAATTCCCGTATCTGAAACTTCAATTGTAAAATACTGATGGTCCGCATCCAAAGTAACCGTAACTTTCCCGTGCTTTTTATTATACTTGATAGCATTTTCGATTAGGTTCGTCAGTATCAAGGACATCTTTACTTCATCAACTTCCGCTATAATCTCCCTGGTGCTGACAAGTAAAAGTTCCACATCATTTTTCCTTGCAATGGGTCTTAGACGCTTCAATATAATTTCCGTCAGTTCATTCATATTGACACCGGTTATGTTTAATTCTGCTGCTGCCTTATCCAACTTAACCAGTGCAAGAAGATCATTAATAATCTTGTTTTCACGCTCTATTTCGTCTGCAATATCCACCATAAACTCTCGGTAAAGTTCTGCAGGTGCATCCTGCTGTGCTATCAGCGAATCTGCCAAAACCTTTACCGATGTCATAGGTGTCTTTAACTCGTGGGAGACATTTGCCACAAATTCCTGACGGGAGTCATCAAGTATTTTCATTCGTGACTGCAGGCTGTTAAATGCATCCACAATATGCTCCGTTTCCAAATAGTCAGGAACAGAAATAGGGTCTGTGGTATATCCTTCCTTTACCTCACCGATGGCATTCGTAATCCTATCAAAAGGACGTATCAGCACATTCGCCAATAGGATTGCCAATGCAAGAAGACTGATGATAATAATAATCGTAATAATCAAGGCTTTTCTGTTTAATGCATCCATGGTAGCCGTGATAATGTCAGTAGACACACTGGTTAACATAACACCACGTATCAATTCTTTTCCTGCAGGAATTGTCTCCGTTGCCATCTGTTCTGATACGGTCTCCACAATGGGCGTGGTAATCTCAATATAACCATTGTTATCATCGTACCTTGCACTACCTGTCCCCTTCATACATTTGATTACTTCTGAGGAAATAATGGTTTTTCCTTCACTGATACCGTAGGTATCTTTTATCACCTTCAGATTTCCATTTATTATCATTACACGGCCGCTATACAAGTTTGCAAGTTGCTCGATTTCGGCATTAATTACCTCCGAGGAAGGATTTGGCAAATAATTATATGTAATTAAGTGATTTGCAATAATTTTAAGCTGATTTTGTACATCTGACTGGCGCACAGCTACTGCTCTGTCTTCGTAACTTTGCATAATACCTGCTCGTACCACAATGCCCGGAATAAGTCCTATCAGAAAAATAATGACAAAAAGGCGGACCTTAAGGCTCCGCCAAATTTTCAGATCAAAAAGAAAGTTTTTTATTTTATCAACCATAACATCACCTACGCAAAGTAATAGCCAACTCCCCACTTGGTATGTACATACTTCGGCTCACTGGGGTTTATCTCAATTTTCTCACGAAGTCTTCTGATATGTACATCTACGGTTCTTACATCTCCCGGATAATCAGTTCCCCATACCAATTTCAAAAGATTATCCCTGCTATATACTTTATTAGGATTTCTGATTAACAATTCTAAAAGTTCAAATTCTTTCGCTGTCAGGTTAATCTCCCTGCCTGCCGCATAAACACGTCTGCCATCGCAATCAAGTCTCATGTCACCGCTTTCAATGATCTTAGAAACCTCTTTTTGCTTCGGGGTGGTACGGCGCATAATTGCTTTAATTCTTGCTTTCACTTCAAGAATATTAAACGGTTTGGTAATATAATCATCGGCTCCATATTCCAGTCCTAGTATTTTATCCATGTCCTCACCCTTCGCGGTAAGCATAACAATGGGAACAGCCGAAAATTCACGGACCTGCTGACATACCTCGAAACCGTTTAACTTTGGCAGCATAATGTCAAGCAATATCATATCATATTCATTGTCCTTTATCTTTTGAAGTGCTTCTTCACCGTCATATGCTGTGTCTACTTCCATACCATCCTGCTCTAAACTAAAGCGGATTCCTTTCACAATCAGCTTTTCATCATCAACAACAAGAATCCTTTTCCCCATGATATTCTCCCTTTACCGTCATGAAACTTTAATGCTGTCTTTAATCTTATAAAACAGCCCTTCTTTAATCCCTTCCACATCCATAATCTGTTCTATGGAATCAAACTTTCCTATCTGCTCTCTGTATGCAATAATACTTCTCGCTTTTGCCTCACCAATTCCCGGAAGTGTACATAATTCACTTACACCTGCTGCGTTGAGATCAACCTTCCCATCCGCATTTTCCAGTGATTCTTGCTCTGCTTTCATTTCCATGGTCTCTTCCACTGTGGGAATATATATTTTCATGCCGTCTGTTAACGGCTCTGCCATATTCAGATACTCTGTATCTGCCTCCGCGGTAAATCCTCCCGCCATTTCCACTGCCTGATAGATTCTGGCATCCTCCGGAAATTCATATACACCGGGATAATTTACTGCTCCACATATATGTATCAGAAGCCATTGCTCACTTTCAGCCTCTGCTTCTGTCTGTATTGCGGATGCTTCAGAACCATAGTCCGCGGCTTGCATATCTATATCTGTATCTGTTTCCATCTCTGCAAAAAGAATCTCTTCCTTTCTGCTACATCCGGTCAGCATACAGATGCACACCACAAGCATCGCAACCCGTTGATAATACTTCATTTTTTTCATCGTCTCACTCCTTTTTGGCACGTGCAAAAAAGAGCCCCCATATAACGACACGCTATTATTGTAAAGGTTTTTTTTCTGTTTTACAAGGGGAATTGACTATTTCCATTTAAAAATAACGACACCTGCTATGGCAATAATCATACCTATCACTTTTCTCCATTCAAGGGGTTGTTTTTCCACGCCAAACATACCAAAAAGTTCAAGCAGATAAGCAACAATAAGCTGCGCTATCACAATCAGCATAACTGCTTTTGCCGGGCCTAACATCTCCATGCTTTTTATTACCGTATAGGTAATAAACGCACCGATAGCTCCTCCTAAAAGCATATATTTCGGTTCCACTTTCCCTAGTGTTGCAAAAGATGTCCTGTCTGTCAAAAGCCATGCTCCCATACATACCGCAAATGCTGTCAGCTGGACAAATGCACTTGCCACCCAGATACTTGATGCTTTCGTCACCTGTGTATTAAATACTCCCTGTATACTCATAAGGGCACCGGAAATTAACGCAATAAAAAAACCAATCATATGAGCCTCCTAGCTTTTATTATATAAGCATACCCACATCATTGGTTTTTATTCGTCTTTACTTCCTACGATTCCGTATCCTGTTCATCTGATTCGGTCTCTTCTTCCGGCTTTTCCGACTCCCTGATATACTCTTCTACATATTCCCTGCCGGTAATCTGCTGTATCATTTGCTCTGAGAGATGTTTTAATTCCATATTGGCATCCGCACCATCCCAGACTTGTGCAAACACAACTTCAAGCTGCACCCAGAAATTACTGGTTTCTATCATCTTTGGCATGGAAATAGAACTCTCATATTCCTTTGCAAATACCTGCAATGCCTCGTAACCGTAATCCGCATTTTGAATTGCTGAAACTTTACCGCTTCTGGCATAAAGGATGTTACTGTACTCTGCGGTCAGGAAACGTGCAAAGTCATTTGCCTCTGCTCTATGTTCACCGTATCCGTTAATTGCCACACAGTTTGTCATGGAAAGAGAACGCGTAGAAATATTATCATCTATATCCGGCGTTTCCAAAATTCCATACTCAAATGCAAACAGACCGTCTTCTTTTGCCTGTTCCAGTTTTGCTATCACATCCGTCGTTGCAACAGTAAATATGACTTTTCCGGAAACAAATTCGTCAATTACCTTTTCATACGCAATTTCACTGGTATCAATAGAAAAGAATTGGTTAAGTTCTTCGTATGCACGCATACTCTCAATAGCATTTTCATTATAAATATCAATTTGGGAAATATCCCATCCGGCTTCTCCGCCCATATTGATGGTATCACCGATAAAGAAATAATTATAAAAAATATCAGTTACATCCCATTTAAAAATAGCTTCCACACCTTCCGGTGCGTCATAGCTGTCTGCAATTGTTTTGATATCTTCTATGGTCGTGGGCAAAAGTTCCTGCATCCTTTGTTCTACCAGAAGTTTTTCTTCCTCCGTCAGTTCTAAAGGTGCTTCTTCACTTGCTGATTGTGACGGCAAATCAGGCATTCCTTCGTCACGCCCACCGTCTCCTTGCTCCGGTCCATTCTCTTCCAGTTCTTTTTCTGCTTCCTGCGCTGCTTCCAAATCTGCTTCCGCTTCTACCTTCTTTTGTGCCATCTGTTCTAAATATGTCTTATTATACAAAAGAGAACTGGTTTCAAAATAGAAAGGATATCCGATAATTTTATCCTTGTAAGTAGCTGCCTGTATCCCTGTCCCGATATAGGTGTTTTCCATCACAAATCCTTCGGCCGGTTTTACTTCTTCTGCCAAGCCTGCAAGATATGCTTTTTCCAAAGAATCATGGCTCACCACAAACATGTCAGGTACTTCTTCCGTCAGGGAAGCTTCGTTAATTGTTTCCAAATACTCTAATCCGGAAGTAAGTACCGGCACCACACGTACATCATGGGTTTCGTTATAAGTTACTGCTGCCCCACTTAAATAGGAGGTAAGGGATTCATCCGTATACCAAAGATATAAGGTATCTTTTCCTTCAGAAGCAAAGGGCATTTCTGCATCACCGGCAGTTTCTACCCGGGTTCCCCATATTGCTACCACATAAATAAGTCCTGCCACAACGGCTATCATACCGATGGATTTCAGTCGCTTTTTAAGACTCATTTGTCCTATCCTCTCTCAGTTCATTGTTATGCAATACATTTCTCCAAAATGGTTATCATCTCATCTACATTTTCCTTTGTAATCACAAGGGGTGGTACAAAACGGATAATATCCGTCCCCGCATTGATTAAAATCAAACCATTCTCAAGTGCCTTGGAAATAATTTCTCCCACAGGCTTATTAAACACAAGTCCCTGCATAAGACCTGCTCCTCGTCTTGTCACAATACAGTCATGCTTGGCTGCCAACTCATCCAGTTTTTTCTCTAAATAAGGTGCCACTTCATTTACATTATCAAGCACATGATTTTCTTCGAACAAATCTATTACCGCATTAATCGCTGCTGCCGCAAATGGATTGCCACCGTAGGTAGTGCCGTGGTCACCGCTGGTAAGAGAATTTTGTCCCACCTTTTCTGTCATCATAAACGCACCTACCGGCACGCCGCATCCAAGTGCCTTCGCTGTGGTCATAATATCAGGCTTGATACCATACTTCTGCCATGCAAACATAGTGCCGGTACGTCCCATACCGCACTGGATTTCATCTAAAATAAGGAGAATATCTCTTTCTTCGCAAAGCGCTTTCACCTTCTCCATAAATTCGCATGTTGCAGGATAAATACCTCCCTCACCCTGTACTGTTTCAAATAAAATGGCACAGGTCTTATCCGTCACATTTGCAAGCACGCTTTCAAAATCATTCATCTGTGCAAAGCGGATATTCCCAATCATGGGCTGGAAGGCTTCTCTGTATTTAGGATTCCCTGTAACGGAAAGTGCTCCCATGGTTCTTCCATGGAAGGAATGTTCCATGGCAATAATCTCATGATCTGTGGAACCATCCTTAAGATAAGCATACTTTCTTGCAGCCTTAATAGCCCCTTCTATTGCTTCAGCACCACTGTTGGTAAAAAAGATTCTGTCCATGCCGGAAACTTTTTTCATCTTTTTAGCCGCTTCAATTGCAGGTACATTATAATAATAGTTAGACGTATGAAGCAGTTTATCAATCTGGGTTTTTAATGCGTCGTTATATTTCTTGTTATTGTACCCAAGTGCAAATACAGCAATTCCGGCGCAAAAGTCAAGATACTTCTTTCCTTCAATATCATACAAATATACGCCGTCACCCTTATCAAGCACTACCTGATAACGGTTGTAGGTATGTAACAGGGCTTTCTCTGCCTCTTCAATATATTCTTTCATATTTTCCATACTGATTCCTCTCTCCGAATTAGGCATCCTTCTCATTCATAAGTGCCTTATCCTCGTCTTTAATAATCGCTGTTCCGATTCCTTCGTTGGTGAAGATTTCAAGGAGCAGGCAATGGGCAATTCTTCCGTCCAAAATATGTACTCTGTTTACACCATTCTTAATTGCTGATGTGCAGTTATTTAACTTAGGAAGCATACCGCCACCAATAAAGCCCTCTTCAATCAGCTCATCAGCTTCTGTAGCAGTAATTCTGGAAATAAAGGAAGACTTGTCATTAATATCCTTGTAAAGTCCTTCAATATCTGTAAGGAATACCAACTTATCAGCACCTACTGCCTTTGCAATGGCACAAGCCGCATCGTCTGCATTGATATTGTAGGTATCACAGTTATCTCCAAGACCGATAGGCGCTACTATGGGCAAGTAATCATTCTCAAGTAAATCATAGAGAATCTTTGCATTTACTTCTCTTACATCACCCACAAAACCGATGTCCTGTCCGTCTGCATACTTTTTCTCTACATTTAAAAGTCTGCCGTCCTTACCACTGATACCTACAGCTTTTACGCCAAGTTCTTCCACCATGGTAACCAGTCTCTTGTTTACTTTATTGAGAACCATTTCTGCGATTTCCATGGTTTCTTCATCGGTTACACGAAGCCCGTTGATAAACTGTGCTTCTTTTCCTGTCTTTTCCACCCAACGGCTGATTTCCTTACCGCCACCGTGAACGATAATAGGTTTAAAGCCTACCAGTTTAAGAAGTGTTACATCCTTAATAACATTTTTCTGTAACTCCTCATTGCTCATGGCACTGCCGCCATACTTTACAACGATAATTTTACGGTTAAATTTCTGTATATAAGGAAGTGCTTCTATAAGGACCTCCGCTTTTTTCATGATTTTTTCCATATCCATGACAAATCTCCCTAATCTTTAACTTCTGTAGTCTGCGTTTATCTTAACATAATCGTAGGTCAAATCACAACCCCAAGCAGTGGCTGTTTCTTCTCCCATTTTCATATCGACCAACACGGTCACTTCAGGCTCTGACAAAATTTTGGTTGCTTCATCCTCATCATATCCGGTGGAAACACCATCTTCATATATTTTAATCTTGCCAGCCTTACTTTCAAAATATAAATCAATCTTTTCAGGATTGAACTGCACTCCTGAATAGCCAAGTGCACATAGGATTCTTCCCGCATTGGCATCATGTCCGTAAATCATCGCTTTCACCAAACTGGAGCATACAACGGATTTGCTTAAAATGCGTGCGTTCTCTTTGGTATCTGCATTTATTACCTTTACCTCCAATAACGCTGTGGCACCTTCGCCATCTCCTGCCATCATCTTGGCAAGGGTTTCATTTACATAATGAAGTGCTGCCTTAAACTCTTCATACTCAGGAGTTCCTAATTGAATTTCAGGATTTTCCGCCATGCCGTTTGCCATTACCAGCAAAGTATCGTTGGTAGAGGTATCGCCGTCAACAGAAATCATATTAAATGTATCTACCACATCTTCTTTGACTGCCTTAGTCAGAGCATCTTTTGTAATAACCGCATCAGTCGTCACAAAACCAAGCATGGTACACATATTGGGATGAATCATTCCGGAACCTTTACACATACCACCCACGGTAACTTTCTCGCCGCCAACTTCAATTTCAACTGCCACCTGCTTAGAAATGGTATCTGTTGTCATAATCGCCTCTGCTGCCAAAGTGCCTGCTTCTAAGGTTTCTGCTTTTGCTTTCGCCAGTTTTTCTACTCCGGCTACAATCCTGTCAATGGGAAGCTGCATACCGATAACACCGGTAGATGCCACCAGCACGGAATCTTCCGGTACATTAAGGGCCTTTGCTACTGCTTTTGCAGTCTGCTGACAATAGGAAAATCCTTCTTCCCCGGTACATGCATTGGCAATCCCTGCATTGACTACTACAGCCTGTGCAAAGGGAGACTCCTCCACTACTTTCTTATCCCAGAGTACAGGGGCAGCCTTTACTACATTAGTCGTAAAGGTTCCTGCTACCACACAAGGTTTCTGGCTGTAAATCATTGCCATATCTTTTCTGTTCTTATACTTAATTTCTGCTTCTACGCCTGCTGCCGCAAAACCTTTTGCTGCGGTAACACCACCTGTTCTTACTTTCATATGTATACTATCCTTTCTTTCAAACCTGCAAAATGCAGAATAATTTCCATAACCGATACAATCATAGCATTAACGTAATCCAAACGCAAGCATCATTGAGCTAAGGAAGTTTCCTGCACCGTGCAGAATGATACTTGGTATAATGGAGCCATTATAGATTTTTTCATTTAAATAGCCTAACAATAATGCACCTGCGCCCGTGAAAACAAACATCCAAATGTGAAAATCCATTCCAACAGGCACCGCTGCCAGCAAATAGATTGCGTTGTGCATAAGTGCAAACAGCACTGCCTGCACGATGCTTCCCTTTACTGCACCTAATTTACTGCACAGACGTTTATTCAAAAATCCTCTGTATAAAATTTCTTCTCCCATTCCGTTTGCAATAAAGTTTGTGATAAAAGCCGGAATAATTGCTGCCACACCAAGTCCCGCAAACGCATTTGCTGTTACGGAACTATTGTTTTCTACCGCTTCCATAGACTCTTTGCTGATAAAGACCGTAAAGTCAAACTTATAGAAGAAATAATATGCAATGGCAAAAATAATGAGTACCCACCACTTGCTGTTAAACTTCGGTTTGATAAATCCAAGCCACTTGAAAAAATTTGTTTCCTTACGATGTCTTATCCCCCACCAGATAAACGGAATCATTGAAAATACAATGATATTTGCTACTGCTGTTACAATGCTGTCCATAATTAATTTCATTTCTCTTTTTCTCCTTTTTCCTTTGAATACTTCTTTATTGCAAGATACTAATCCGTTCTTCTTTCCGAAAAACAGATTCATACCGCTTAAGACCAAATCTGTGTACAAACAATTCACACTTACATAAAAACATATAGTAAGGGTTAAATCCTTCATCATACATGGATTCAAAATTTCCCTGACCTTTGGAAATAATGACATCTGCGTTAGACAGAAGATGCTTTGCTTCCTCACTCAATCTTTCCGGAACAGTCCCCGGTGCAGCATTTCCGTTTCCGACACAGGGCACCACTTCTGTAAGTCCTACTTCTACTGCATCCTCCATAGTAGCATCGTTAATAACGTTCTCACCTCTTACTATCACCGTAATCTTCAGATTCGGATAAGCCTCTTTAATAAATTCAACGAATAATTTATCAAGTACAATTTCACCGCAATTATCAGTAAGATAAATCAAACTGTCCGCTTCTTCCAAATCCTCCCTAAACTTTGCGTATTCCTCTTTTGGAACAACTTCATCTTCCGCTTTCTTCATCAACATCTCAAAAGTAGTTTCATTTACATTTTCCACTGCGGAAAAATCAATATAATTGGCAGCACACACATATTTGATGCTTTCTTTTATGGGGTCTGCTTCCTTGCTTATCTTTTCTTTGATTTCTGATTCCTTGGCAAGTAACAGCTGATTGTACTTATGCTTAATCGGGGTAAAATCCTCTAAACTTCCCCAGTACTTCTTACTTAACAGATTCATCTGCTCCGCAAGATACGGCGATGATTTGGTCTGTCCGTAATCATATAAAATTCCAAGCACCTGATGCATGTACTCTGATTTCTTTTCATCATCTTTAAATTGTCTTATTTGTTTTTCCTGCCTGGATAACATGCAGGACATACACATAGCGTTTGCGTGCATTTTTCTCATCCTCATTTTACATTGCGCTTTTTAGAGATATGTATAAGATTTTCATATGTAACATACATAGGCATCTCCCCCTTTCCCAAGGGGCCTCCGTTCACACTATTTTATTCTAGCATGTCAGCCTTAAAAGTCTATGACGAAAAGAACATTTATTCTGTCTTTCTCATCTATTTCGCCTTACACGATATCTTTTCTACATCCAGTTTAAAGACGGCCACTGCCTCTATCATTTGTTTCGAATAAACCCAATTCTCATTTTGTGCCACCTGGTTCATCAAGATATTAAGTCCCTGTACTTTTTCTTCCTTATCTGAAACCAGACTAATTTTTCCCGTTCCTATCACACTTTGAAAATTTGCAGAATAATCACAGGCCACTTTGCCTTCCAATAGCTTATATTTCCCGTCTATTTCAAATCCTACGGTAGGATTTTTCTTTGCCAGTTCATACTTCCTTCCGGCCTTCGCACCATGGAAAAAGAAGGAATATATATCATTCTCATATATGTATCCATAGTTTACCGGCACAATATAAATGTCTCCATCGTCATAAAAAGCAATCCTGAGTATCTGCTCCTTGGATATAAACTCTTCTATTACTTTCTTATCCGTAATTTCCCTGTCACTTCTTCTCATATTCTTTCTATATGTCCCCGTTTCTATTTATTATAATTAATGATGTTTTCTTTGTTCAGCGTAAAATCGTAGTAGTTCAAATCTTCTCTTTTTGTCCAACCGATTTCTTTCCAGAACGCGTTTCCGATATCATTTTGGGTAAAGGCAATCAAAGAAACCTTACTGATATGTTCCTTTTCCAGTTCCTGCATGCAATGAACCACCATGCTTTTACCAATACCGCGCATACGATAATCCTCATGCACACATACGTGATAAAGGCATCCCCTTCTGCCGTCATGTCCGCAGAGAATACTTCCCACAATCTTTCCGTCTTCTATTGCCACAACACTTGTGGTCGGGTTTCTTTTCAGAAAACGCTCTACGCCCACCTTGGAATCATCAATACTTCTGATGGCAAACCCCTTAATGGTCATCCACAAATCATATACTCCCTGATAATCTTCAATGGTCATTGTCCGAACTGTCATGCTAAACCGTACCTTTCTTTAATCCTCACCTGTTAATTTCACCACTTGGTAATCATGTTTTACATACGGAAGAAACTTTGTAATAACATCCTTAGTACTTACTTTCAAGCTTGCCGTATTCACACAAGGGTGGCAACCCAAAAACTCTTCATTTAATATATCCTCATCTATCAAAAGATTTACTTTATTTTCCTTATCGTTCATCAGCCCCATTACGCTCACGGAACCGGGCGTGATATTTAAATATTCTTCCATGTACTCTGCCGGTCCGAAAGAAAGTCTGGCACTGCCGATCTGCTTAGAAAGTTCCTTAGTCTTGAACTTCTTTTCCCCGGGCATAAGGAGCAAATAAAATACTGTCTTCTGGGAATTACAAAGAAACAAATTCTTGCACATGCTGATTCCCAATATTTCATCTACACCTCTGCACGCTTCAATGGTTGCAAACGCCTCATGATCCATTCTTTTGTAGGGAATGTCCAGTTCATTCAGTAAGCGGTAAACTGCCATTTCCTTTTCTTCCCTTATTAATTCATTCATCTAAGTATCGCTCCACTTTCATTCTAAGCTTATATTTTTCCCTAAGAGCTGCTATCTTTGGCATCATTTTGGATTTATGATGGAAATCAATAGCTGCCTGGTCACGCCATCTGTCAATCAGAAGAACTGTTTCCGGATCATCCATTGGAAAGAAATACTCATACCGCTCATTTCCCTCTTCAGCGCGTATCTCATCCACAAGTCCGCTCTCTACCATCTCTTCCGCGAACTTCCTTGCATTTCCGTTTGTTCCTGTGTAATAAATATTTACTGTAATACTCATGGGTAACCTCCATTATTTATCATAAACTGTAGTGATAATGGTTTTTCCTTCCCTGTCAAGAAGCGGTGTTAATCCACCGGAATATCCTACCAACAGCTTTATCACCCCTAAAGGTGTTTCTACCTGAACAAATTCCGGCTTGCGCCCTACGGGCTGCCTGGTTCCTTGTTTTAAATACCATGCTGCCTGTACTGCTTTCATGCCAAGCTTTTTAGCTGCTTCCAGTTCATTACTACCGCCGTCTCCTACATACAAGCATTCCTCTGCTTTTACGGCAAGTTCTTTCATACATTTTTGATAGATTTCCTCATCCGGCTTTTGCATCCCCTGTTCATAGGAAAGACAAAGCACATCAAAATATGGAAACAAAACGCTTTTTCTTATTACTTCTGCTTCTTCTGAAAAGCAATTGCTAATTAATCCTATCAGATATCCTTTCTCTTTTAAAGTAGAAAGCATAGAAATAATTTCAGGATGAAGATGCTTAAAGCATTCTTCCTTAGCACTGATACGTTTCTTTACTATTTTGTCTAAAAGTTCTACTGAATAGATATGATTTTCTTCCAGAATCTTTACAAGAACTTCTTCCAAGGTTGCATTTCCCACCGTTCTATCATACTCGGTGGGATGCCACATAGATTGGAATTTTTCTTCTGAAATACCAATATCCTCTGCCATCTGCGTCCCAAAATACAGCGGACTTTCAAAATGTGTTATTAAGGTTTCAAACATATCGAAAATAACTGCCCGTACCATTTAATTCTCCTTGTTGTTTCCGGTGTCAACCGGAGGTGTAACCATTTGCAATTCTTTCAGAATTTTAAGGTTTTCATAATAGATTACGATATACTTTGCATCAAAAAAACCATACTCCGACTCTGCTTCACCTATTACAGCACGTACATCGTCCAATTTACTTTTATTTACCCTGATTTTGAGCCTTTCACTTTTGCCGTCATCCGTACGGCATCTCAAGTAATAGCTTGTCCCTCTGGTTCTGTATCCGTAGGTTCTTGTCTTGTTAATATAAGCAAAATAAACCGGCTGTTCTATGGGATCGTTTATGATATCTTTCGCTGCATTTACCCCGCGTATGCCCACCCAAGTCAAGGTGGCAAATAATAGCAGTTCATAGATTATCGGTGCAATTAGCACACCGATATCTTTTTTCCCTTTAGGGTTACGTTCTTTGATATCTTCGAAAATGGCTATACTAAAAAGAACAGTAGTAAGAAGCGTTGGAATCAATAAACATAAACATGCGGCAAAAACACTAATCGGCACGGTCCGGCACAAGCTTTTGTGCAGTGATATTACCTATAATGATGAGCAAAATCGTAATACCTGCTCCTATCCATAGTTTTTTCATTTGCATTCCTTTTCTCCTATGAAATCTATGTAAGCCACATGTCCATTCCGGCACCGAAATTCTCATTTGGTCTTTCCATAAAACCAAATTGTCTATAGAATGTTTCTCGCCCTTTTGCGGAAACAAGTACCATCTTTATTTTCCAGCCTTCTTTTAGCTGGGATTTCATAAATGTTAGTGACATTTCCACCATCTTTTTTCCGATTCCCATTCCTTGATACTCCGGCACTACCATGACATCTGCCAGATAGGAAACATATCCTCTATCCCATATCACTCTGGCAGAACCGACAATTTTATTATCATCATAGCAACTAACCACATAGGCTGATCCGGCCAAGCTTTGCTCTGCCTGTTCGCTTAAAAGTTGCCCCCAACCGACTGCTTCCCTTAAGGTATTATAATCTTCGGGGGTAATAAACTCTTTATATACAATACTCATTATAAACACCTCATCGATTTTAGCCGTTTAAAATCTCCTCTGCTATTTTTGTTGCAGACTCAACCATTTTAGGACAAAATTCTGTAAACAATTTCTTCTCCAATACGATTGCAATTCCTTCCTCTGTGGACAAATCACAACCTAATAATTCCTTACACATATAGGAACCATTTTCTTTTTTGAATTCACTCATAAATCTGTCAGTCACTTCATTTGTTTTCAAACGACTGTCCATATCATCTTCATTGCACTGACCATATTTCAATCCCAGTGCCATCAAAGCTCCTGTACATGCACCACAAACTTCTCCTTTTCGCATTCCGCTTCCGAAACACGCTCCTATTTTTAGTGCTTGCTCCTGCGTTATTCCCAGTTCTTCTGCAAACGCAGCAAATACAGCCTGTGAACAGTGAAATTTCTTTCCAAATAATTCATTTGCTTTTTCTATATGTGTCATGTTTCTATTCCTTTCTCACCCGATACCAATAGGAATAAATCTTCTTATATCCTAATTTTTTGTACAGATTAACAGCCACCTGATTATTCTGCAATACCTGAAGATAAGCGGTGTGCGCACCAAGCTTCATCGCTTCACAAAGGAGGGATTCACATAATTGCCGCCCATATCCATGTCCACGATATGTTTCATCCACTATCACATGTACCAAGGTCATATACCCACGTTCAATCACAGCTGATGCACAGGCAATACTCTTACCATTTTCTACGATACGGCAATAAAGTGTTCTGTTTTGTATCATAGAAAGCATTTTTTTTGCAGTATCCATGGTCTGAGCATTTGTGCAATGTTCCAGCGTGAAATATGTATATAGCCACTCTTCATCTGCCTGATCTGTAATGATACAATTTTTTGATTCAAACTGCTTACCTGTTAAATCCATAATCATTAAATCAGTTGGTGTGACTACCTGATAGCCTCTGGTTTCAAGTAACGAATCAAGCTGTTTGTCACTACCGTCAGTCACCTTAAATACACAAGGCTGATGCTTCTTAAAATACTGTTCTTCACAAACCGCAATTTTGCTCTGCAAGTCAATGGTAGACGGATATATCATATTCACAGAGTTTGCTCTATTGGTATAGCCATTAGAAAAACGTAAAATCCAACCGTCATAGTACAGTGTTTGAAGGGACGGATGGGAATTAAACGATAACTCTTCATAAAAACGTATTTGTTCGTTCATAATGTTTCCTCCCTTATGGTAAAAACAACTTACATTCCAAAATAATAGCACTATATATCAATGCTTATTTCGTACTTATCATCTATAAACACATAGTTTGCATTATGTTTTTGAGCCATTTCTAAAAACTGTGCGTTATCTTCCAATACACTTTCCAAAGTACAGCACCCATCATCCAAACGGCTTTCAATAACACTTGCATACTTCTTTATATCATCAAAATGATTTCTGATATATTTTTCACTCATCACAAGACAATAGAATCTTATGCTATCAAGATATTCCTTCGCGAAATCCTTTTCCCAATCAAAAGGTATATAGCAGCCTTCAATAATAAGATGCTGTTTGTTCTCTATGGCTGTTTTAATGATTTCGCAGACGATTGGCCATAAATATTCCGTAAGATCAGCATCATCACTCATAGGCGTAAGCTCAGTGTTTCCACTTCGGATTAAGCCCATTTTCAAATGGTCCATTGATAAATACGGATATTTATACTCTTCAAGAAGTTTTTGGGCAAGAGCCGTCTTGCCTGTGTGCGATGCACCTGTTATCAAAACAATCATATTTCTATCTCTTTTCTGTTCCGGGAATTGGAAGTTGTCTCTTCATTAAACTGAAAGTTGTTACTCTCTATTTCTTTTCTTCTTTGTAGTAAATGTAATAAACAGATACCCTCCACAAAGCCAGGCAAACAAATCGCCTATATAAGCGTAGGCCGTATATCGACCTTCTGTCGAAACCTGTGCTGTGATGGTCTTTGTGTCTGATTGAAAATAATTTCCCGTTGCAGATATATTCCCTCTCCAATCAGCAGCAACCGATGTTCCGCAGTTTGTCTGTCTGACTATGTTGCAGCCGTTCTCAATTCCTCTGACAATCGCTGTTTTCAGTGCTATTGCTGTCATCTCCTGCCAATCCGATGCCGGTATCATTAAGATATCAACGCCTTCTCTGCCTGCCTGTCTTATCCTTGCAGTAAACGCCATGTCTGAACAGATAAACGTTGCTATCCGTCCGTATTCCGTATCGACATATTTCAATTCTCCGTCGCCCTCTTGACACAATTCGCCAATGGAACGCCCAAACTTGTAGTATTCGGAAATCATCTCCCCGAAAGGATTCAGTACAATTACTTTATTTTCTTTATAATCCTCTCTCGGCGTTTTTACCAGAAGCGAGACAAACAGGTAAATTTGCTGTTCTTTTGCAACCTCCGAGGCCTTTTGCAGAAGCGCCGCTTCGTCCTCTTTCAACACAGCCCCATTCAGTTCCGACCAGACCACGATTTTCGCTCCGGCCTGTGCCTCCTGAACTGTTTTTGTCAAAAGTTCTTCCGCAACATTTCCCAATTTTCTTTTTGTATTAATCAAATTTGTATCTGTGAATGAATCCGTATAGAAAACACTATAAACATCCTCATCTTCATTCAATAGCTCCGAAACCGGGACTGTTACGCCCGCCACTCGTATTTGGCCGATGTCTCCCGCTGAAAAATCATACATAACTATCCCATATATAAATACCAGTAACAACACTCCCACATAGACGACGCTGTACTTTCTCAGCGCATTTTTCCCTGTTCTGTTATCCCAAATCCATACAGCCACCGCCGCTGTCCAATTCATAAAAAATGTAATTCCATAAATTCCAACAAGAGATACCAATTGAATGAGGTGATAGTTTTGATACTGTGTATATGCATCTGATAAACCGCCTAAAATGGGATAAGCCACATAAATCAAAAATTCTATCATAACCGATGCTGCGGCATATACAAACGTAGCGCCAAAGGTCTTGCCTCTCTTTTTCCATGCCCAAAAAGGAAGAATCCTCAGCAATGCCAGCAATATTGCCACCAGCACACATATCCATAACTCCATCCCGATTACCCGGGAAAATCTGATTACAAATCCCACTGCATATATTCCACCCAATACAAGCCATGGTCTATGTAAATCATCCCTATCGAATATCTTTAGAAACAGCACTGGATAAATCCACGCCAACAACGGAATACTCCAAATACCATTTGCAAGTATATAAGTTACTAACGCCAATAAAATCCATGCATATTTTCCCCATTTATTTTTCTTTGTTGTACCATATTGTGTTCCCATCATTTGCCCTCTTAAACTCTAAGTTTCTTTTTGCCATTATCGAACTTTTTCAATATTGGTAATTTCAAATCCATTCCTTTTATACAACAAAAGTGCATTGTTATTCCATTCTGCTACATGCAATACAATAGGTTCGTTATTCTTTTTTCTAATACATTGCATTCCCCATAGCAAAAGTTGTTTTCCATATCCTTTATGTTGAAATTTTTTACTCACTATCAAATCATCAATTTCATTACCATAACATGCAATAGAACCTATTATCTCTTCATTTTCCACAAGCAAATAAATATCCTTGCTTTTCTCTTTAATTTGCTCATAATCATTTAAGAAATTATATGGTTCAATATTAAGTGTCTTTCGCATTTCATAAAAACACTCATTATATATGTGCATATATGTCGAAAAGTACTTTTCTTCAAATGGAACACATGATATATTACTCTGTTCAATAATATCTTTTTGAAATCTCATTTCATACGCTATTATTTCCATTTTATCATCACCACCAACTTCAAATTTACCGTTATGTATCATACCCCAGTTCAGTCGGCAAATTATCCCAAAGTTCTGTTCTTGTCTTGTTTTCTCTTAATTTTTCTAATACTTTCACATCAGGTTCAGGATATACTACAAAGCTATCCACCTCTCCTTTTTCCGGACGTATCGAAAAAGCAAGTTGTTCAGTTTCTGTAGAGAACTGTGCGTTTACTCCACTTTTATTACCTCTTGCATCAAGTCTTATCCATTTTTTACATTCTTTAATATATACACCATTGAGTCCATGATATATTAAGACAGGGGCTGTTTCATCGTCTAAGATTAGCTTTTGATAACAAAAACCTGCCGGAATAGATTTGCAACGTAGCAAAGATGCCAGTAAATGCGATTTGGCAAAACAAATTCCATGACCGGCTTTTAGCACTTCTGACGCGGTACACGTAATCATATCCTCATTTGCATCTGCCGAATGAGAAATATTATCTCTGACAAATTCATATGCCATTTTAATATACTCTAATTCATTATTTGCTCTCTGAAATAAGTCGTCAGCCAATTGTGCAACGGCTTCGTTTGTATAATCAATCACAGCATCTTCTTTTAAATATTCATCAATTATATTTGAATATGGTGTTACATTCATATCCTATCTCCTCAAATTCAAATATCTCTTTCAGCTTTGTTATACTTATGTATGCTTTCACTTTCCCGCTATAGTCTCATACAACACATCCATTGCCTCATCCCTATCGCATGGCATATCCGGGTCTACAAGATCACTGGGATTTTTCTTGTCTGCACGGAAGAACTGTTTCGTGGAAATTTGCATAAACATATCTGAATTAGGTAATTTGAACACGGCAATATCCCCATAGCCGTTGGGCGTATTCCCGGGTGCTTCCCCAATGATGGTTCCCAATTGATTATCCTTGATGTACTCTGCAAAAAGCATGGATGAGCTAAATGAATCTACCGAAGTAAGCACATAGACATTTCCATGAAATACGAAATCTTCATACTTTACATTGATTGTTTCAGGCGTCTCAAGGGGAATCATAAAGATACCGAAACGCCAAATACAGCTTCCCGTTTGATAGCTATCTATATCCAGATATTTGATAAATTCATTGGCAACAAAAGAATTACCACCACCATTATTTCGAAGGTCAACCGCCACATTCCCGATTTGCTGTTTCTTAACCTCGGCAAACATTTCCTTTAATGTATCTATGTATTCTTTATTGTAGGTACAGGAATCCAGTGTCAGAATTGCCACATTACTTTCTTTGTCAATTATATACTGTACAAAGGGCTCTTCTGACCCATCCTCTGACTCATCAAATCCATTATATTTTTCATACTCTTCATAAGTCAGGAAATCCTCTTCATAATATGTATGGCTTTCTCTTGTCCCATCTGCTGCTTCAAAAGTATATTCCACGCCATCCTCTGCGCTGATGCCCACAAACTGCAATCCCTCTAATGAGGATAAATCTTGTTTCACCAAACCTAACTGCCAGCTTTCCACTTCAAAACTGTACAAATCTTTTGTCTGTTCGAGCATTTCATCAAGCTCTGTTCCGTTTATGGCTACCAATTTACAACCCGCTTGATTAAATTTGTAAATATCCTTCATGTAGTGTGGCTCTTCCATAACTGCCTTCACATAAGTATGTCCATCACCCATGACAGAGAAAATATACTGTATCTTCCGGTTCAATTCACAGACTGACACTGTCTCTGCGCTGTCCAACTCAGTCAAAACCTCATAATAACGTGTCATCACTTCCACAGGCTGCTCCTTATAAAACATTGGATGCAGCTTATTTAAGTAATGCATGGCATACTCTAAATCCTCAACAGCTTCCTTTTTGGAGAGCATTGCATCCATAGGCTTCGAACAATATGACACATGTGTCTTAAAATAAATACTGTTCCAATAAGGGTTACAGTACTGTCCAAGTACAGCGATAAGTATCGCCAGTGTGGTAAATGCACTTACTAAAACCTTACCACAAATACTTTTAACCGTTCCGGTCAATAGACAACCTACCAATAGTGCTATACTAATCACAGTCAAAATAACCGTCATCACATCCGGCACCTGAATCCAAAATACACTTGCAGGCACCGTCATGATGGCACAGAGCAAAGATACAAGCAGTGCCACCAATAGTACTCTCTTTTTCATTTTTTTACCACCAATATTTCATTTCTTTCCTTATTTTTTTATAATATTCCATTTATTATCTTCAATGACATATTGAAATTCGCTCAACCTTTCATCAAGCATCACTTCAATCAAATCCTTAAAATCACTAACCAAATTTACTTTGTCAAGTTCTTCAATCTTAACCCAATGCATTCGCCCTTCCTCTGAAGAGCAGAGTTCTCCGTCATACTGAGTTGCTTCGAAAAGAAAAACAATATATCGTCCTTCATTTATAGGGAAATGTTTTACCCCGCACAATCTTGGATTAGTAATTGTCAGTCCTGTTTCTTCCTTCATTTCTCGAATGATAGCATCTACTATGGACTCACCCGGTTCCACATGTCCACCAGGCAATGTAAATCCTTGCCAATCTTTCTTTACTCTATCTTGCAATAAGTATTGTCCATTTTGATGTAATAAACATAATACTGTAAGTTCTACTGTTTCTGTGCGTTGCATCATTACACCTCCATCAAATTCATGTTTGAACTTTCTACTTACACCAAAATCCAAATATTATTTATCTCTACACACGGTTCTTATTCGTAACATATAGATGTCCTATTCCAAAGATAACACCAAATATGATTAACAGATAATGCCGCATTGTAATTCCACTTAATAGGAATAAGCAGGTAGGTATCACAGCTAATAATATCTGTTTCAAATATGTATGCTTATTAAAATACAACATCCATATTATCCAATATAAAATCATCATTAATGTATTGCCAAATAAATAAGCAAAAAATGCACTGGCAGAGCCGAAACCAAACTCAGCTATCCCAATATTAAATATCATTAGAAACATACATCCGTAGCGGCCAATTTGTTCCATGGCATTCATAAACTTGTTTGTGCATTTGTTTTGTTGTTCTTTTTCTTTGATTGCATAAATAATATTCGGAATAAGTAAGAGAACAACAAATATCAACCCAAATACGTTCAACCAATTCACGCCTAATTTCCCTGCGATAAATACAGATGTTGGTCCATCTGCTCCTCCTATTATCGAGATACTGTTTGGCATCTTTACTTCCACCTTTCGTTAGTTAACTTCTAAACACAATGCACATGTTGATGCTCACTTAACTCATGCTCATGAGTATGTTGCAATTCAATTGTATCTTTTACCATGAAATAAGTGCTAATTATCATAATTACTAATGCAACATAAAACTGAATGCTTGGTCTTTCACTTAATAGAAGCATACTAAAAGCAACCCCTAAAAATGGTGCTATTGAATAGAATGCACTTGTCTTAGCTGCTCCCAAGTCTTTTTGTGCCATAATATAAAAATGTATACTTAATCCATATGCCACAAAACCTAATCCGAGTACGCATATCAGCCAGTGAATGTCCGGTATCTGTTCTCCAAGTGTAAACGCAACAATCAGACTTCCCAAACCGGAAAAAGTTCCTTTTATCACAACAATCTCAACCGAACTTTTATTACTAATCATTTTTGTACAGTTATTTTCAAGACCCCAGCACAAACATGCTCCTAAAACAAATAGAGAACCTTGACTAAACGTAAATGAACCTGCACCTTCAAAACTCAAAACAATACTTGCAATGGTAACTAAAGCGATTGCAAGCCATAATCTCTTTGAAATAACCTCTTTAAAAACAGCCAGCGCAATGATTGACGTTGCTACAATTTCGAAATTATTCAGTAAAGATACATTTGCAGAATTTGTCATGGAGATACCCAGCATCAATAAAATTGGAGCTGCTATATCCAATACAATCATTGCAACAGTATACGGCAATTCTTTTTTTGTTAATGGGTCTTTTCTTTCACCTTTTCCTATCCGTTTTTCAATCATACCGTACAAAAACAGACCTAATCCTGCTCCAAGATATAAAAAAGAGGCCATCATTGTCGGTTCCACATAGTTCAATAAAATTTTTGACAGTGGAACATTAATTGCATATAATGCAGCAGCCAATATCGCATATATTGTTGCTATATTCTTTGCTCTCAATTTATATTCCTCCATAAAATTTAAAGATTCTATTTAATTCTGTATTCCTGCCCCGGTGCCAACACAATCACCCGCTCCGGATTTACAACATTGTCGAAGATATTCTGGGGATTGCCATTAAATGCTTTCTCATCCGGTGCATCCACTGTTCCCCAGTGAATAAGTACCAGTTTTGCATTTGGATAAGTATTGGCCAATTTGTATGCGTTTTTCAAACCTATATGTACAAAATTATCCGAGAAATCAAATAATATCACATCCGGTGGATCCATGTGCAACTGGCATTCCATCAATTTGGAATCTCCAACATACCAGATTGTTGCATCGCTTGTCCGCAAATAGAAACCACAACATTCCCTGTCTTCCCACTCCCGGTAATTATAGCTTTCATACAGTCTCTGCCATGCATGATCTGCCGGTGTCAGTTCAATATCTACATCTTTCACTTGAATATGCTCGCTAATATCGTGTCCGATTCCATCAATGTCACACTCTTCTTTCATTAATGACGCCACATAAAGCGTGGTATGATATTCATTACATACAGATTTCAAGTCTTTACAGGTTGCTCTGGAATAATGGTCATTATCTGAATGGGAAATAAGAACAACATCAACTTTTGGTACTTCTTGAGGCAGAATCGGTATATCAATTAATAGCGGCATATCAAATTCTTCCAATACCGGATCGATCATAATGATTGTACCATGACTGTTTACCATGGCTCCGCCTCCACCTAACCAGTATACACTTGTTCCATTGTTATTTTTAAAATCATTGGCTGTCATCTTACAAGTAGCAGGTGCTACCATTTGCCCTTTTTCATTCATTTTCATATTTGCAAAGCCTTCCACTCTTCTCTTGAAATTGCATATACTTTCGTAATTTCATTCATCTCATCAGAAAACTCATCCACCTGTTTGCATCCATAAGAAATTGCCGTTTTAATTGACGGCTCATTTGTATCTCTCATATAAGAATAAACCATATTAAACGGAGTATGATGAAAAGTCCAATCTCTAACCGCAATTGCGGCTTCCTTTGCATATCCTTTCCGCTGCTTATCTGCTCTTAAATGATATCCGATTTCAGGCTTTATCTGCCCATTAATCACTTGCATTGTCAGTCCGCAATCCCCTATCATTTCGCCGGTTTCCTTTAAACAAACTGCCCATAATCCAAAGCCAAATGTCTGATATCTTTCAATGTTTTTATTGATCCATCCTCTTACCCTGGCATCGTCAAATGTGTATGGATAATGCATCATGATATCTGAATCAGCTAAAACTTGATAAAGGGCATTAAAATCATTTTCTGTCATTTCTCTTAACAATAAACGTTTTGTTTCAATAATCATCATTACACCACCTAAGTCACATTTTCTGTTCCCTACAATTTGGAATTTCCGAAAATCTGATTTTTTCAAAGACAAGTATTATTTTTCAACTATAAAAAACAATCGTGGAAAATTAAAGATTACTTTATTGTTCTTCTGCAAAGGATAATTTTCTCTAATTTCTTCCATAATATCTTTCTTAAATTCATCCTTCATTGAATCATCAATTTGAGAAAGATAAGGTCTTAATCCAGTTCCCTCGTACCAAGACCAAATTGCCTCATGTGACGGAAGCACATGATGGTAAGTAGTTGTCCAGATATCAAATTCTTCAGACAAATCAGAAATAACATTAAAGTACTCTTCAACAGTGCCCATAACATAATTTCTTTGATGCTCTATAACTGTTTTCCACTTCTTTCCAGTAACTACTTTATTAATCAGATGATGAATCGGCTCATCAAAATTACAAGGAATCTGAATTGCCATAATTCCACTGTCACTCAAAAGTTTATAAAGATTTTTGATGGTCTTAAACTGATCAGGAAGCCACTGAAGACAAGCGTTTGAAAAGATTAAATCAAATTTTTGGCTGGTTTCTTCGGTAAACACATCCACATCCCACTGTTCAAAGGCTATATCCGTATAATCCTTTCTTGCTCTTTCTATCATGTCAGAAGAAAAATCAATTCCCAATATATCCGCATTTGGAAATATATTCTTTATCACAGCAGAACTGTTCCCCGGACCGCATCCAACATCAAGAACTGACGACACATTTCGCCCTTCCACTCGTCTGATTAAATCAATTGCCGGCTGGGTTCTCTCTTTCTCAAACTTCAAATACTTTTCAGAATCCCATTTATTCTCCATCAACCAGTCCTCCCCGTATTATATAGTAGTAGTGTCTATAGACCCTCTTCAAAGTCTATATGCTATATTGTTTAAGATGTTGTGGATTTGTTCATTTTTCTACCACATGATTGTTTCAGATAGGCACTAACCACAGTCTCTTCGCAAACCATTTTTCTGCATGATTGACATAACTCCAAAAAATGTTCTTATAAAATGGGCATGGGTAGATTTTTTCTCTTCTACTGCCCATAAAGTCATGTTTCATCTCCCCAAAATGCTAAATAATGAAATGTCATGGGCAATAGTAAAATTTCTCTCGTCTAGTGCCCACAGAATCCACTAAAGTGTGGGCAGTGGCACTCTCTTTTTCTCCATATGCCCATAAATTCTTAGAACACTTCAAAATTTTCTATTATTCATCTAAAAAACAGGACTAGGTTTCGATTATTTCCTTTTTTGTTCTTTCGTAAAAACATTCAATCAGCTTACTTCTTTGCGAATCTTCCAACAATCCATTTAAGCAGCAAAATTCCGCCCGCAATAGCAACAACTTTCATCAGTGAAACTGCTATCGTTGTGACTATAAGCGGAATAACCTGTTCTGCCGGCATAGAAGTATAGATGTCAACAATGCCCTTCTTTATCCACATAGTTATAATAAACATTACAGCAAAGATAAAGACAATAATTCTCCAGGGCTCTTTTTTCTGTTTATTTTTCATAGAATAGTCTCCATCAAATTTAGTGTTTACTCTGCATCCGGTTTCTGTCCATCATGGGCAAGCCATTTACATTCCGTAATTTCCATATTCGTGAATGTGGCTTTAAAGGAAGAATCTTCCGGACTACATGCATAAATGCCAAACCGGATTGTCTTATCTCCTTGCCACATATGACATACACGCATCTGTTTGAACACGCTTCCGTCTTCTGAGCATTCGATACAGTAATCATCTTCTCTTCTGCTAAATCTATACCACATAGATTTAATGTTTGCGTCTATTTCTGTGGTTGCCCAATCGGAATATCCATTGTTGGTTACTACACTTCCCAGATGCTGAAATCTGTCATTTTCATATTCTATAGACCCCTTCAGCCAATTCTCGCTGTTAAGGTACATAACAATACCACATTGGTCAAATCTGTGCTTACTCTCAAACTGTGTTTTCACTGTAAACGAAAAATACTTTTCATCTGTCTCCATTTGCAAAACAGGAGCATTGTCATTTCTAAAATGATAATATGTCCTTTGCCACAAATCACTGTAGGGGTTTGTCACAATTTCAATTTTCTCTTTGGAAATGGTATAATCTGCAGGTTCTCTTGTCCATTCCCATTTACTTATGTCATATTTCATAATTCTGTTTTTAAGCCACGCAGGAATCTATCCTACAGCACAAGTCCTTTCTCTTCTTCACATCCAAGCACAATATTCAGACACTGGATAGCAGCACCGGATGCCCCTTTACCCAAGTTGTCAAACTGGGAAGAAAGCACGATTCTCTCTTCATTTCCGGTAACAAAAATCTTAAGGCCGTCCCAGCCCGAGCAGGCATTTCCTGCCAGCATATTGCCTTCACCCGCCTGCGCGTCAAGGGGCATTACCTTTACAAATTTCTGTCCTTCGTAGAACTTACTGAGTGCGGCATGCACTTCTTCTACGGTATGTACCTTATTTAACATATGGGTGTATAACGGCACGCTCATTACCATACCGCTATAGTAATCACATATAATAGGAGAAAACAGCGGTTCCCTCACAAGACCGGAAATCTTCTTCATTTCTTTTAAATGCTTGTGCTGCTGGGTAAGTGCATATTCCCTGGGAGCATCGTAATCTGCGGGACGCTCATCAGCTTCATAAGCAGCAATGACCTTCTTTCCTGCTCCGCTGTAACCGGAAAGTCCAAAGGCACTGACCGGATAATCTGCAGGCATAATACCTTCTGCCACCATAGGATATACTAAGGAAATAAATCCTGTTGCATAACATCCGGGAACTGCGATTCTTTTACCGGTTTTAATTGCTTCCTTATGCTTCTTTGATAATTCCGGAAAACCATAGGCCCAGCCCTCTTCTGTTCTGTGCGCGGTAGAAGTATCAATAATCACCACATTTTCATTTTCAACCAAGGATACAGATTCCTTTGCTGCCACATCGGGAAGACAGAGGAATGTAATATCCGATTCATTAATCAGACGCTTTCTCTCGTTTACATCCTTTCTGAGTTCTGAATCTATCTTTAATAATTCAATATCATCTCTTCCTTCAAATCTCTCATATATTCTAAGTCCTGTTGTTCCTTCACTTCCATCAATAAAAATCTTTGTTTTCTTACTCATTTTTCTTCATCCTTTCCTTATTTATATGCAATTCTTTGCACACAAATTTAATATACTCTTTCAGTGCAGAAATCTCAACCTCTTTCATATAGAAACACTCTTCCATGTTACTTTATGCATAACTATACATCTTTTATGCATAATATGCAAGCATTTTTTCATTTTTATGCAAAAAAATAAAGAAATATTTTTTAAATATGCAAAAAAGGTATTGCATTTTCATTGGAACTGTAGTATATTATGCCTTGTCGAAGCAATATTGTATGTTAATTATGGAGGCATTAATCATGAAAGAAAAAGTAATTTTGGCGTATTCAGGCGGACTTGATACTACTGCTATCATCCCTTGGTTAAAAGAAAACTTTGATTATGAAGTTGTTTGTGTCTGCATCGACTGTGGACAGGAAGAAGAACTTGACGGACTTCACGAAAGAGCAAAATTCTGTGGTGCAGAAAAATTATACATTCTTGACGTAACAGATGAATTCTGTGACGAATATGTAGTACCTTGTGTACAGGCACACGCAATTTATGAAAACAAATATTTATTAGGTACATCCATGGCAAGACCTCTTATCGCTAAGAAGCTTGTAGAAATCGCACGTAAGGAAGGCGCTGTTGCCATCTGTCACGGTGCTACAGGTAAGGGAAATGACCAGATCCGTTTCGAACTGGGTATCAAAGCACTTGCTCCCGACCTTAAGATTATCGCTGCTTGGAGAAATGAAAAGTGGACCATGGATTCCCGTGAATCTGAAATCGAATATTGTAAGGCACATGGCATTGACCTTCCCTTCTCTGCAGATTCCAGCTACAGCCGTGACCGTAACATCTGGCACATCAGCCATGAAGGTCTTGAACTGGAAGACCCTGCTAACGAGCCCAACTACGAACACTTACTTGTTCTCGGCGTAACACCCGAAAAGGCTCCGGAAGAAGGCGAATATGTAACCATGACTTTTGAAAAGGGTGTTCCCACATCCGTAAACGGAAAGAAAATGAAAGTTTCCGATATTATCCGCGAACTGAACAAATTAGGCGGAAAGCATGGTGTTGGTATCATCGATATCGTTGAAAACCGTGTTGTTGGTATGAAGTCCCGTGGCGTTTATGAAACACCCGGCGGAACCATTCTTTATGAAGCACATCAGCAGTTAGAGGAATTAATCCTCGACCGTGATACATATGCAACCAAGATGGATATGGGTAACAAGCTTGCTCAGATTGTTTACGAAGGAAAATGGTTTACACCTCTCCGTGAAGCTGTTCAGGCATTCATCGAATCCACTCAGCAGTATGTAACAGGCGAAGTGAAGTTCAAACTTTACAAAGGTAACATTATTAAGGCAGGTACTACTTCTCCTTATTCACTGTACAATGAAAGCATTGCTTCCTTTACAACAGGTGATTTATATGACCACCATGATGCAGAAGGCTTCATTAACCTCTTTGGTCTTTCTACCAAAGTACGTGCAATGAAAATGCAGGAGCGCGGTGAACTGTAATTTGTAAACCAGAAAGGATTACCATGGGCGTAATTACTTTACTTATTGCTTACTTTGTAATTGTAAATATCATCGGATTTGCCCTCATGGGCATCGATAAGCATAAAGCGAAAAAGAGGGCCTTCCGGATTCCGGAAGCAACCCTTTTTATCGTTGCAATCATTGGCGGAAGCATCGGTTCTATTTTAGGTATGCATATCTTCCGTCATAAAACAAGACACTGGTACTTTGTCTATGGGATGCCGTTTATTTTAGCAGTTCAAATTATTTTAGTAATTGCATTCTTAAACGGTCCTTATACAATTGCTATTATGTAGTCTTCTTAAGCTGCAATTTTTTGCAGCTTTTTCTTTCTTTTGGGGATAAAACCGGTTTGAAACGGGAGGGAATACCATGCATATTGCGGTATGTGATGATAATATTGCGGACAGAAAACAGACAGAGCGTCTGCTGGGTCGCGAAGCAGACAAACGAAAAAATACGGATGGAGCCTTCTATGCTGATTATTTCGGTAATATTGAAGCCTTAATAAACAAGCCCCTTATGTATGATTTGTATCTAATTGACACGAGTGTCACCGAACTAAATCCTACAGATGCTACAACAAATAGCAAAGGCATAAACGGTGGGCTATCTCTGGCACTTTTTCTGATTGACAAAGGTGTCACTGCCCCTATTGTCCTGTGTTCTTCCAAGGTAAACTATCTGGAACAATTACAGGCACTCTCTCCTTGTCCCGGCAATTTATTGCACATGCAAAAACCAATTAAGGCAGCTGAACTATCACAAATGATTGAGCATGCACTGGGAGAATTTTCGAAGAAAACACCTACCATCGAGCTCCGCTCTAAAGAAGGAACTTTCTATGTTCTTGAAGATGACATTATCTATGCAACCACCAAAGGCGTCTTTACCACTGTTTATTTAAAAGACAAAGAACCAGTCACCTTCCAGACGGACATGATTAATTTTTATGACCAGATTGCCATGTACACCCATATGTTTCTTGTAAATGACAATACCCTTATTAATCTTGCCTATTACCGGAAGCACTCTCATTTTAAAATAGAACTTACTACCGGTGTGACCGTTAAAATAAACCCTTTTATTGCCAAGCGGTTAACGGAAGCCCTGCAAACTATTGTCTGGTAAATACATCGGTTTTATCTTGCACAGGCAGTTTAATTATTATAGAATATATAGTGTTGTATTGATTAATAAAAAGATGAATATAAAGAGGAGAAACCATATGACTACCAACGAAAAAGCACTTATGCTCCACGAACAATGGAACGGCAAATTAGAGACCGTTTCCAAATCCCCCGTTAAAACAAGAGAGGACTTATCCCTTGCTTACACCCCCGGCGTTGCCGAGCCCTGCAAAGTCATTGCAGAAAATAAAGAAGCTGCTTACACTTATACCATGAAAGCCAATACTGTTGCGGTTGTTTCCGATGGAAGTGCAGTACTTGGACTTGGAAATATCGGTCCCCATGCTGCTATGCCTGTTATGGAAGGAAAAGCCGTACTTTTCAAAGAATTCGGTGGTGTGAATGCTGTACCGATTTGTCTTGATACACAGGATACGGAGGAAATCATCAAAACCGTTACCTATCTTGCTCCGGGATTTGGAGGGATTAACTTAGAGGATATCAGCGCTCCCAGATGCTTTGAAATTGAAGAACGCTTGAAAGAAATCCTTGATATTCCTGTGTTCCACGATGATCAGCATGGTACTGCCATCGTTGTTCTTGCCGGAATTATCAATTCACTGAAAATTGTAGGAAAACAGAAAGAAAACTGTAAGGTTGTCATAAACGGTGCGGGAAGTGCCGGCGTGGCCATCACCAAACTTTTACTGACCTACGGATTTACCAATATACTGATGTGCGATACCAAAGGTATTATTTCCAAATCCAGAACGGATTTAAACTGGATGAAGCAGAAAATGGCTGAAACTACTAACCCAAATAATGAAAGCGGCTTACTTGCAGACGCTTTGAAGGGCGCAGACATCTTTGTGGGTGTTTCTGCTCCCGGTGTAGTAAATGAAGAAATGGTTTCTTCCATGAACAAAGATGCCATCATTTTTGCACTCTCCAATCCCGTACCGGAAATCATGCCTGATGTTGCAAAGAAAGCCGGTGCACGAATCGTGGGAACCGGAAGAAGTGATTTTCCCAACCAGATTAATAACGTGGTAGCTTTCCCCGGTATCTTTAAGGGTGCTTTAGAAGGACGCGCACCGCAGATTACAGAGGACATGAAACTTGCTGCTGCAAATGCGCTTGCATCTTTGGTACCGGATGACAAATTAAATGAAGATAATATAATGCCGGAAGCATTTGACCCTCAGGTAGCTGATGCTGTAGCCGAAGCTGTAAAAGCACACATTGTTCGCTAATATGGACAAAAAGCTCTATTATTCCTTGAATGCTTACTGCCAAGAAACATTTGGCGAAAAACTATATAAGATTGCCCTTAATGCAGGCTTTACCTGTCCTAACAGAGACGGTAGCCTGGGTACACGGGGATGCATCTTCTGCAGTAGTGGCGGAAGCGGCGACTTTGCCGAAAAACTTTCTTCCCCGGAGCAAATAAAAGAAACACTTGCCGCCGGCAAGGAACGCTTATCCGGCAAGAAAACAGGTTCAAAATACATTGCCTATTTTCAGGCATATACCAACACTTACGCACCTGTTTCCCATTTAGAAGCCATCTATGATGCCGCCCTTTCGGAGGAATCAGTGGCAGGCATTTCCATTGCCACAAGACCGGATTGTCTTCCGAAAGAAGTGCTTGACCTACTTAAAAAGTTGCAGAAATCATATCCCGACAAATTTATCTGGGTGGAACTTGGTCTGCAAACCATAAAGGAAGAAACAGCTACCTTTATCAGGCGGGGATATCCCCTCTCCTGTTTTAAGGAAGCAGTTACCAATTTGCATGCAAGGAAAATTCCGGTAATTGTCCATTTGATTTTAGGACTTCCCGGTGAATCTCATGAGGATATGCTGGCATCTGTTTCATATTTAAACAGCTTGCCCATATGGGGTGTGAAATTGCAGTTACTGCACATATTAAAAGAGACGGACCTTGCAGACATCTATCTGGCCAACCCGGACTTTATATGCAGTTTCAAAGATAAGAACGACTATATTGTTACGCTGATTGATTGTATTGAACTGCTTCGTCCGGATATTGTGATTCACAGAGTAACCGGAGACGCACCGAGAAAACTGTTGCTTGCCCCATTATGGAGCACGGATAAAAAAGGGGTACTTAATACCCTACACCATGAAATGAAGCTTCGCTCTGCATATCAGGGCAAATGCTTTATTACTGAAGGAAAGGAGAACCTATGGCAGAGCCCTTAACCCTTTACAAATTAATTGTATTATATATGTTGAGCCGTGTGGACTTTCCTCTAACGAAGGCGCAGATTGGTGACTTTATTTTAGAGCGTGAATACACCAATTTCCTAACCTTGCAACAGGCTATCGGAGAACTGATTGATGCAGGTCTAATTACGGCACAGTCCATCAGAAACCGGACACATCTTGTTCTGACAAAGGACGGTTCACAGACGCTAAACTTCTTCAGCAACCAAATCAGTCCTACCATAAAAGAAGAAATTGATGAATTTTTTAAGCAAAACGAAATTGCAATGCGGAACGAAGTTTCCATTCTTGCGGATTACTATAAATCAACAACAGGCGAGTTTGAATCTCATCTGGTCGCAAAGGATAAGGGCATCAATCTCATTGATATCACGATTTCTGTACCGGATGAAACGACTGCCGCATCCATCTGTGATAACTGGCAGAAAAAGAATCAGGACATTTACCAATACATTGTGGCGCAGCTTTTCTGATGCGCCACTTTATTTTTGAAAATAATTTGTAACGAATCTCCATTCCTTGAGTCTAATAGTTGATAAGGAGGTGAAATTGTGCAAGACTTTGACCAAATATATGCAACATACTTTTCTGAAGTATATAAGTTTGTGTTAGGTCTGTGTCAAAATCCTACATTGGCAGAAGAAATCACACAAGAAACATTTTTCAAAGCACTAAAAAAGATTGATCACTTTCAAGGTAATTGTAAAATCAGTACATGGCTCTGCAACATTGCCAAGAACACTTTTTTTACGCATATCAAAAAACAAAACAGACATGTAGATTATCCCCTTGAAATCATCCTTTCTGAGGAAAATATCGAAAAGCAATTTACAGACAAAGAAACCGCTTATGCCATACATAAAGTCTTACACAGGCTGCAAGAACCATATAAAGAAATCTTCTGGCTACGGACTTTTGGCGAATTGTCATTTGCCCAAATCGCAACTCTGTTTCACAAGACAGAAAGCTGGGCAAGGGTTACTTATTACAGAGCAAAAATTATGATAAAGGAGGACTTGGAATGACATATCCTTGTGAAATAATTAAAGATTTACTACCGCTATACATCGATGATGTATGCAACGAAGAAAGTAAGCAGGCTGTAAAACAGCATTTGTCCCAATGCGAAGCATGCCGGCATACTTACAATACCATGAAAGAAACAGACGGCTTTGCTAAGGAAGAATCTTCCACACCTGAAGATATAACCATGGCAAGCAGTCTAAAAAAGGTAAAAAACAGAATGAAAGGTAAAATCAGAACCATCACCATATCTGTATCTGCTGTCGCACTCATTGCTTTCCTTTTACTAAATCTGATGTTTCATACACCGCTCAAAGATGTAAAACCGGATGACGTTTTTGTTTCCGCAGACGTATATGAACTGGAAAATCTGAAAAGCAATCACACAGAGCATTCCCAGTTTTCCGAAACGGTAACTATTTTTGCCGATGGAAATGATTCCTCGCAGCCCATTCAAATACAAATCCCGCAGATCGGCAATATTGCATTGACGGAGAACACCATAGAAAAATGCAAATTTGCAACTGTTGTTTCTATCAGTTCCGATTATCTTTTGCGGACCATAGAAAGTGAGACCGTAGATCATACCATTTACGTTAAGTCTTTTAAAACCACTCTTTTTAATAACAAAGCAAAGGATTATCAACACCAGATGAGCCATTTGGAATTTCATGATATACACAAGGTTGTCTTTGTAGATGATAATGGCTCAGAAACCGTACTTTGGAGTCACCACTAATAAAAAAACTTCCATTTCATTCTTTTTTCGAAATGGAAGTTTTTGTGTTTACAATCTCTATATTAATATATCTCACTCCAACTGGAGATTCCGATTAATCCCTTTGCAAAATCTGTATACTGGGCATGCTGGGGTGTGTCAATGTATTTAAACACATTATAAATCTGTTTGTGGGCACCATTGGAATGATTTAATCCAAATGCAAGTCCCTGTGCCACCTCTTCCGGTGCATCCGTCTGTCTGTTTAACAGGAATGCATCAATATGGGGATTGTTGTCCGCTTTATAATATGCATAGGCAAAGGCTGCCGCCTGCAGCGCTTCCCCTGCTGTGGAAGTATATCCCTGTTCACTTAAAATAATACTGCGCACTTCCCCTCTTGGATTTAGCAAATAATCCTGCTGCATATAGGAAGTTAAATACTCTATATTATCCATAGAAATAAAAGAAGAATTAGTACTGTGCGTTACATACTTGGTTCCCTTCCAGATACGCGGCTCAGTCAGCGGAACATTGTAGGGATGCTGGGACAATCCCCAGTCGATATCACCTTTGGACTTAATATTTCTGCTGAAGGTATCCACAATATCTTTACCATCATAATTGGGGTTGTTTTTCAAATTTCTGTCCCACTGCTGGTCAATAGGCATATAAATTCTGGCACTGCTGCTAACACTCTTAATTGCATTATAGAATACTCTAAAGCCTTTCGCATATTCTTCCACATAGGTTTCTATGTCAACATGCGCATAATGATTCCATTCTTTTCTGGCATTAATCTCATTTGCAATCACCCAGTTGGAAATTCTTCCGTGGGTATTATTAGAATAACGTTCTGCAAGGAAAGTAGCTACTGCCGCCATGCATTCTACTCCATCTTCCTGTGCAGCGTTAAACATGTAGTACGGTGCCTGGCTTCCGCTTCTTGCATTGGGATGAATCAATTGTAATTGGGATGAAGAATAATTATTCAGCAGGATTGCCGTAGTGGTAATTCCTTTGGCTGTAAGATTTCCAAATACAATGTCATATTCCGCCACTACCTGCCCATTAATCGCATAAGTTCTTCCGTTATAAGTATAGTATATGGTCGGATGATTGGCACTGGTGGTCTGACCAAGGAGTCTGGCAATGGGAATATTATATGCCGCCTGCTTTGCACCCAGGTCATCTAATTCGCCTCCCCTAAGTCTGTGGGGATCTACCAAAACTCCCTTGATAGATGCCGGTGTCATATAAACAGAGGAATATCTTGCAATCGCCTCCGGATTGGTAATATACTTGGGGCGGCTCACCTGCACGTATTTCCCATCTTTTTTCACTGCCACAACAAATTTATCAAACAGCCTGCTACTTGAGGTATTATAGTTTAAGTTTGCTGACAAATGCATCTCGCTGTCTTTATATACCTTATCAAGGCTTTCGTCAGATTCACCAATGGTCGCATCAAAGGTATCAATGGCAAATAGGTAATAATATTTATCGTCACTGATAGGAATCTTATCTGATTCCACAGTCACCTGCACTTTGCTACCTTCTCCAATCACACAGGAAGAAATGGTTGCAAAGTCCGCTGCGTTTTCCTCTGTCACTTCTACACTGGGAGGTCTTTGTTTGTAAACCTCATCCACCATATCCGCTGCCGCGATAATATGGGCAAGTACATCTTCTCCCACCGGTGGCTTTTCTTCTTCCGGCTCAGGTGTCACAATCGGTTTTTGCTGCTCTTCAATAGGTACCTGCACTTCTAAAAGAGCCGCTTTTTGTTTCTTTTCCTCATTCCATAAAAAGAAGCCAAGGGCTGCTGCAAAAATAAGTACCGCAACAAGTATGCACAATATAGTTATGATGACTCTTTTTTTATTTATCTTACCTTTTTGACGGTTTCGTCTCTTGCCGGTAGTCTCTTTTTCTGTTCCGGTATCTTTATTCATTAGTCTTATTTCCTTTTGCTTCTCTCTTGATTCTCTGCATATGTTCTTTTACTTTTACTTCATATCCGTTACCGGAGGGTTTGTAAAATTCTTTTCCGGTTAACTCGTAAGGTAAATACTGCTGTTCCACATAATTATTGGGATAATCATGGGCATACAGATAGCCTGTCCCATGTCCTAACTTGGCAGCCCCTTTATAATGGGCATCCTGCAAATGTGCAGGAATCGGTAAATTTCCTGTCTCTTCCACTGTCTTCATGGCTTCTCCTATGGCACTTACGCAAGCATTGCTTTTGGGTGCACATGCCACATACATAGCCGCCTCTGCCAAAATAATCTGTGCTTCCGGCATGCCCACTCTTTCTACTGCAAGAGAGGCATTCACTGCCACCTGCAGTGCCTGAGGATCTGCTATCCCCACATCCTCAGCCGCATGAATCATAATGCGTCTTGCAATAAAAGTCACGCTTTCTCCGGCATAAAGCATCCGTGCCAGATAATAAACTGCCGCATCAGGATCAGACCCGCGCATGCTTTTAATAAAGGCAGAAATCGTATCATAATGGTTGTCCCCTGTTTTATCATAGCGGACTACACGCTTTTGAATACATTCCTGTGCCACGTCTATGGTAATATGAATCTTTCCGTCATCTGAACGGTTGGTCGTCATAACACCAAGTTCTACGGCATTTAACGCATGTCTGGCATCTCCGCCGGATAAATCTGCGAGAAATTCCAGTGCATCCTCTTCAATTACCGCATCATAGGCACCCATGCCCTTTTCCTTATCATAAACCGCCCTGTTTATGAGGGTTTTAATGTCTTCCCGCAGTAGCGGTTTTAATTCAAAAACAATGGATCTGGAGATCAACGCACTGTTTACTTCAAAATAAGGGTTTTCAGTGGTTGCCCCGATTAAAATAATGGTTCCGTCTTCCACGAAGGGAAGGAGATAATCCTGCTGTCCTTTATTAAAACGATGAATTTCGTCTATAAACAATATGGTTTTCTTCCCATACATTCCCTGAGTACTTTTCGCCTTATTTACCACTTCTTCCATATCCTTTTTACCGGCTACGGTGGCATTAATCTGGGTAAATTCAGCACTGGTGGTATGGGCAATCACCTTTGCAAGAGTGGTTTTTCCCGTACCCGGAGGTCCGTAAAAAATGATAGAGCTGAGTTTATCTGCTTTTATGGCGCGATAAAGCAGCTTATCTTTTCCGATAATGTGCTGCTGTCCCACCACCTCTTCCAAAGTCGTGGGTCTAAGCCTTGCTGCCAGAGGTGATTCCTTTTCCATATTCGTTTCTCTCATGTATTCAAATAAATCCATTTATCCTCATTCCTGTCATTACAAGACTTTTGCGTACACAATCACCATTATAACGTATCTAGCGGTTATCGCCAAGGTTTTTTATGTACTTAAATTTGGCAAATCCGGCTTTTCCTCCGGTTTGTTTGGTTGCATAAACAAATAATCCGAATCTGCAACCGGTAAAGAAATCTAATTTAAAGTATAACTTCTGTGTGATACCGATTTTTCTCCAATGATTTTCTGCGTCTAAATAATAACACCTGGCTTCGTCTTTTCCGTTTGTAAAATCTGCTTCCAAACGCAGTCTTACCTTTGGATTAGATAGTTCTACAGCCTCATATTCTTCTCCCTCTCCGGTTTCCGGTGCCATTGCCCCAAGGGAATCATTTTCTGCTTTTCTTGCTTTCATCACAAGATAAAATTTCCCATCCCGCTTGGTAACAGCCACCATGCTATAGCAGCTTTGGAATGCGCAGATTCCTGCATAATCACCCTCTTTTAAATAAGTGGCATCAACGGTTACTTCTGCCCCACATCCGGGAAATAGCATACGCTGTGTCAGAATATTTCTTGCCTGAATCATACGCTCACACACTTTACCTGTGGTAATCCATAACATGCCTTGACCTATATCCTTTTCCACAAGACTTAAATCCGGCTCATGATTAAACTGCCACACACTTTTCAGACCAAAACAGCCAAATTTTTCCTGATTCACGGCACATTCTTCTCTAAAATCATCGTTTTCCACAAGTGGTCTGTATACGTACTCTGACACCTTTTGTTCCACATAAAAACTTTGGGGCATCATGCCGTTATTTCCAAATACCGGGAAATCGTTTTCCCATGTCACAGGAATTAAAACCGGCATTCTTCCGCTTGCACCCCGGTCCTGGAATAAAATTCCGTACCATTTCCCATCCGGAGTATCTACAATGGCTCCCTGGGCAACCCCTTGTCCACAATATCCCAGGTCGTCATTAAATACATCACCGCCGGTAAATTCCCCTGTCAGAGAGTCTGACATAAAACAGGCTTCCACCCTGCGCCACCTGTCTTTTAAAGAATGGATAAAGAACAGGTAATACTTTCCGTTTATTTTGTAAAAATGTGTGCCTTCATAGCCTAATACTTCGTTTCCTTCATCACATACTGCAAGCCTGTGAAGTCCCCCTTCTTTTGGTCCTGTCAGTTCTTCGTTAAGCTGGGTAATATAAATATCTTTGTTTCCGTAGGCAATATAAATCTTATCATCGTCATCGAATAAAATGGAACAATCATGGTAAAAACCTTCTATATGGTTCTTTTTCCACGGTCCGTTTATGGAAGGTGCTGTATACAGGTAGGTCTTACCTGTGTCATTTGCCACAAAGCAAACATAAAACATTCCTTTGTGAAAGCGCAGGCTTGCTGCCCACATTCCCTTACCGTATGCATTCTTATTATCAGATAAAGTCTGCTCCGGCGTACTATCAAGCCTATCATACACGTAGCTTGCATGTTCCCAGTTCACCAAATCATAAGAGCGCAAGATTTCACAGCCGGGCATGAAATACATGGTAGTGGTCACCATATAATAGACATTATCCACGCGGATTACATCCGGGTCCGGATAATCTAAGGGAATAATCGGATTGGTATCTATATCAATTTTTATCTGTTGCATCAAGCCACTCCTTTGTGATTTTTCAACATTTACGCCCTTTTAGCATAACAAATCTACTACTATTAATCAAACAAAATCTCCTCTACCGTGACGAACTCATACCCCTCTTTTTGCAATTCATCTACAATCTGCAAGGCTGCCGTAACCGTTGATGCATAATAGTCATGCATCAGGATAATATCATTTTCGCCGGCCTTAGAAAGAACCTTTCTGGTAACTGCATCCACATTATCCGAGCACCAATCAAGGGGGTCTATAGTCCAGAGTACCGGAAACATATTAAGCTCTGTTTCAAGTTCTTTATCCCAGCTGCCGTAAGGAGGTCTTACATATATCACTTCTTCCCCCGTTATCCCCTTAATCACCTCATTTGTTTGCACAAGTTCTTCTTTAAATTCTTCCCTGTTGGTTTTTCCTAGCTGCATATGGGAATAAGTATGGTTTCCAATTAAATGTCCGTCTTCATTCATGCGCTTTATGACATCGGCATGGAGTTTTGCATGCTCCCCCGTAACAAAAAAAGTGGCTTTTGCACCACGTTCTTTCAATCCGTCAAGAAGCTGCTCTGTATAGTAAGGATGAGGCCCGTCATCAAAGGTTAATGCAATTTTCTTTTGACCTTCTTCTATTTGTCCCATTGTTGCAATGTAATCCTGTTGATGATAACCAATCAGGCAAATCAGTATCAATAACAGCAACACTATCAGACAAGAAAAGATTCTCTTATTAATGCTCATCTTCCATATGCTTTCCACTTTTCTTTTTGCATTTATATGCAAAAAAAAGAACCCCTATGCACATTTTGTCCATAGAGGTTACAAGACATTTCTTGCGTATTATACAAATTGATTCCGCTGATTATCATAAACATAACCGATAGATTTTAGTTTTTCTTCTATCTCGGCCTTATCAATATCTAAATCCTCGCACAAGGCTTCAAAGCTTGTATAAAAATCACGTAACTTCAAGTTCATAAAGCTAAGAAGCATCACCGGATCCTTGGGTATCATTTCTGTTTTCCTCCTTTGTCGTGGCATACTTACTGTAAAGCTCCACATGGTCGTAAATACATCTCCAACTGCTATGGGCATCTGCCGTCACGCAGATATATTCCTTCCCGGCATCATCTTTTCCGTAGCTCACAGCACAGCTGCCGGACTGGGCTACATAGCCTGTTTTGGCACAAATCACCTCACCGCCGGTATCTTTATCTTCAATCCTGCGGATAAACCAATTGGAAATCTCAATTCCCTCGGGATGCTGTGTGGTAGCTTTGGTGGTATGAATACGGGCATGCATAATCTCCCTGCACAATTCATTATCAATTGCCGCCTCCATAATCATTGCCATGTCATAAGGCGTGCAATAATGGTTCTCATCATAGATTCCCACACAGTTGGTCATATGTGCCGTATGGGACAATCCCAGTTCATCCAATTTTTCATTCATTAATTCTACAAAAGCATCCTGACTTCCTGCGATATAGGTGGCAAGTCCCACCGCAGCATCCGCACCTGACGGTAATATGGTTCCGTAGAATAAGTCCCGTACCGTTACTTCTTCACCTTCCAAAAATCCAACACTACTGCAGTCATTGATATAACCGTAATCTGTAATTTCTAATGTCATGGTAAAGGTGTCATCCAGTTTACTCATATCTCCCAGCTGTTCTGCTGCCACCAAAACCGTAAGCACCTTCGTCATGGAAGCCGGATTGATGCGGGTGGTCCCATTTCTCTGTGCCAAGACCGTGTCTGTGTCCAAATCAATAAATATACCGTAATTGCTGGCTACTTCACCGGGAAAACCTGCTGTGCTCTCTGTTGTTTCAGCCTTATAAACAGGCTGATTTTCTTTCGCCGCATCAGGCTTTGCCACCTGTTCATGTAAATTATTTTCTACGCTGTCAGCACTGCTTTGAGCGATGTCCTTCGCACCGATTCCTTCATATGCCTGCTGTATCTGGGTTTTGTTTTCCCGCTTTGTCAAGTTCTCTTGGGATCTTCCTGAAAAAATTTTTATTCCTATGGTTACCGCAATAACTAAAACTGCCGCTGCGGGTACTACTATCTTTAAAAGCCTGCGCCGTCTCATCTGCATTTCCTTGAGACGCTTCATTTCCTGAAGCCTTCTGCTACGGCGCTCTCTGGCTGCATCGTCATAATGATTCTGTTCTGTCACCTGCTGCTACTCCTTAAATAAAACTCCTTTCATAGTATATCCCAAAATAAAATTCTATTCAATCTTATCGTTACAAAAAATGGGCATTGTCAGATTTCTTCTTTTCCACTGCCATCAAACCCCATAAAAAGAAATAAGGAGCAAACCCAAAGGTTCGCCCCTCAACGTAATGACATTGTTTTTAGCCCTGCTCTTTTACCTTTGCTACAAGCTCCTCATCCTCTACGGTAATCCAAATGGTATCCCCTTGTGTCACCTGATCAGACAATATCAGCTTCGCAGAAAGCGTCTCCACATGCTTCTGGATATATCTCTTTAACGGTCTTGCACCATATACCGGATCATATGCATTTTCCACGATAAAGCTTTCCGCTTCCTCTGAAAGTGCCACGTTAAGCTCTTTATCCTCCAGCCTTCTGTTTAAATCTTCAATAATCAATTTGATAATGCCACCGATATTTTCCTTTGTTAAAGGTTTAAACAATATGGTTTCATCCAAACGGTTTAAAAATTCCGGTCTAAAGTGTGCACGCAGTTCCTCCATTACCATTTTTTCTGCCGCATCCTCAATGTGACCATCAGGGTCAATTCCCTCAAGCAGATGGGCTGCACCAATATTGGATGTCATAATCAGAATGGTGTTTTTAAAGTCCACCGTCCTTCCTTGGGAATCTGTGATACGTCCGTCGTCAAGCACCTGTAACAACACATTAAATACATCCGGATGTGCCTTTTCAACCTCATCAAATAGAACTACGGAATATGGTTTTCTTCTGACTGCTTCAGTCAGTTGTCCCCCTTCTTCATATCCTACATATCCGGGAGGCGCCCCAATTAAACGGGATACGGAATATTTTTCCATATACTCACTCATATCAATGCGGACCATGTTGCTTTCATCATCGAACAAAGACGCCGCAAGTGCTTTTGCAAGTTCTGTTTTACCCACACCGGTAGGTCCTAAAAACAGGAAGGAACCAATGGGTTTGGTAGGATCCTTAATACCTGCCTTGGAACGGATAATGGCTTCCGTCACTTTTGTGACACCCTCGTCCTGTCCTACCACACGCTTGTGTAATTCTTCGTCTAAATGTAGTGTCTTATTTCTTTCGCTTTCTGTCAGCTTGGCAACGGGAATTCCCGTCCATCTGGATATAATTCTTGCAATTTCCTCCTCTGAAACACTTTCATGTACCAGGGACAATTCTTTGTTTTTCACCTGCTCTTCTTCAATTTCCAACTGTTTTTTCAAGGAAGGCAGGGTGCTGTAGCTTAATTCTCCGGCTTTTTCATAGTTTCCTTCTCTCTGGGCAATCTGGATTTGACTGTTTACATCTTCAATCTCTTCACGAAGCTTAGACAGCTTTTCTACAGAGGCTTTTTCATTCTCCCACTGGGCCATACGGTTATTAAACTCATCTTTTATCTCAGCCAGTTCTTTCCGTAACACTTCCAGTCTTTCTTGACTTAACCGGTCATCTTCTTTCTTCAGCGCTGCTTCTTCTATTTCCATCTGCATTACCTTGCGCTTCATCTCATCCAGTTCGGTAGGCATGGAATCCAGTTCTGTTTTAATGAGTGCACAGGCTTCATCCACCAAATCAATTGCTTTATCCGGCAGGAAACGGTCTGAAATGTAGCGGTGGGAAAGCATTGCTGCACTGACCAGTGCATTGTCCATAATCTTTACGCCGTGGTATACCTCATAGCGGTCTTTTAAACCTCTAAGGATGGAAATGGTGTCCTCCACTGTAGGCTCATCCACCATAACAGGCTGAAATCTTCTCTCAAGTGCCGCATCTTTTTCAATGTATTGCCTGTACTCGTCTAACGTAGTGGCACCGATACAGTGTAGTTCCCCTCTTGCAAGCATGGGCTTTAACATATTTCCGGCATCCAGCGCACCGTCTGTCTTTCCGGCTCCCACAATAGTATGAAGCTCGTCAATAAACAAAATGATCTGTCCGTCACTGTTTTTTACATCTTCCAGAACTGCCTTCAAACGTTCTTCGAATTCACCGCGGTACTTGGCACCTGCCACAAGAGCTCCCATATCCAGTGCAAATACCTTTTTATCCTTTAGCCCCTGGGGAACATCTCCCTTTACGATTCTCTGCGCCAGACCTTCTACTACAGCAGTTTTACCTACACCGGGTTCGCCGATTAAAACCGGATTGTTTTTCGTCTTTCTGGATAGAATACGGATGACATTCCTGATCTCACCGTCTCTTCCGATAACCGGATCTAACTTTTGCTCCCTGGCTTTCTCCACTAAATCCTGTCCGTACTTGGCAAGAGTATCATAAGTAGCCTCCGGATTATCACTGGTCACTCGCTGATTTCCTCTTACTGTGGAAAGTGCCTGTAAAAACCGCTCTCTTGTAATACCAAACTCTTTAAATAATTCTTTTATGGCTTTATTTGGATACTTGATTAGCGCCAGAAACAAATGCTCTACGGAAACATATTCATCTCCGAATACCTTCAGCTCATCCTCAGCAGAAAGCAGCACCTTATTTAAATCTTTTCCTACATAGGGCTGGCCTCCCTGTACCTTGGTTCTCTTTTCAATAGTCTCTTCTACCTTGTTACTAAAATACTGCAGCTGAATCTCCATCTTTTCAATCAGTTTAGCAATCAAACTGTCATCCATAATTAGCAGACTATATAATAGATGCTCCTGCTCAATCTCCTGATTTCCGTACTCATAGGCAAGCTTCTGACAACCTTCCACTGCCTCTAATGACTTTTGTGTAAATTTATTAATATTCATAAGCATACCTCCTATACTAATGATTATTTCCTGCCTCTAACGCAAATATAGCAACCATTGTTAGCACTGTCAAGAGGTGAGTGCTAATTTTATAAATTATTAATAAATATAAAAAGAACACCGCTTATTTTGCGATGTTCTTTGTCTGTTTACACTTTATTTTTTATTATTTCGCTCTCACGGCAATTCTGTAAATCTCTGCCACATCCTCCGGTGACAGCGCCACAAATCCGCCTGTTTTCCCCTCTACACCGAGCTTTCTTACCAGTTCCGGAATGTCCTCTTCCTTCGCACCAAGCTGCTCAAAGTTAATAGGCATACCGATTTCGGATAAGAACTTTCTGAATGCTTTAATACCTTTCACTGCAGTCTCTTCCGGATTTTCAAAGTTCATTTCGCATCCCCAAACTCTCACTGCCATCTGCGCAAAACGCATGACATTGTGCTTGTAAACAAATTCCATCCATGCCGGCATTACCACTGCAAGGCCTGCGCCGTGTGCGCAGTCATAAAGTCCGGATAATTCATGCTCAATCTTATGGCTGTTCCAATCCTGGCTTCTTCCCACACCGATGATATCATTGTGCGCCACTGTGCCTGCCCACATAATATTTGCGCGTGCCTCGTAATTATTAGGATCCTCTATCACGCGTGGCGTTTCCTTAATCATGGTAAGCAAAATTGCTTCGCAAAGTCTGTCAGTCACTTCTACTTCAGGAGTATTGGTAAAATATCTTTCAAATACGTGTGCCATGATGTCTGTCGCACCACAGGCTGTCTGATATGCCGGTAAAGTACAGGTAAGTGCCGGATTCAAAATAGAAAATCTGGGACGGACAATATCGGAACCGATATCTCTTTTCCACATACCCTCTTCCTTGGTAACAACTGATGCACCGGAGCCTTCACTTCCTGCCGCTGCGATGGTAAGAACTGTTCCAATGGGGAGCGCTGCCGAAACAGGAGCCTTGCCTTCATACATATCCCAAAAATCACCGTCATAGCAAACACCTGCTGCAATTCCTTTGGAACTGTCTATACAAGAACCTCCACCCACGGAAAGAATGAAGTCAACACCTTCCTTACGGCAAAGATCAATTCCTTCATAAATCTTAGTGTCTCTGGGATTGGGCTGTACACCGCCTAGTTCCACATAGGCAATCCCCTCTGCTTCCAAAGATTTCTTTACCCTGTCGAGTAATCCGGAGCGGATAGCAGAGCCTGAACCATAGTGTACAAGTACCTTCGTTCCGCCATATTTCTTTACATACTTGCCACATTCATTTTCCCTGTCCTTGCCGAACACAAACTCCGTAGGACTGTAAAAATTAAAATTCTCCATATTTTTCTCCTTCTACATTTTATATATTTTGAATTGCTTTTCTTTTCCAAATACCACTTTTATAGCGGATAATACATACAATTGCAGTTGTAATCCATGTCACGCCAATGGTTACCCAGATTCCCCAGTATCCGAGAGCCGGTATCCTTGTGAAAAACTGGGAATAAACAATCCTGCATATTACCTCTGTCACCCCATTAAGGATAGCAAATCCGGCATCGCCACAGCCATTTAATACCGCTCTGGGAACATAAATCATACCAAGTGCAAAGTAGCAAAGACTGTTGATACACAGTGCACGCTTTGCAATGGCAATTACTTCAGGTTCCTTTACAAAGAAGCCTACAATCTGTTCTCCAAATAAAAAGGCAACAGGTATAATAATAATACTGAATACAAGTGCAATCAAGATGGACTGATAATAGCCCTTCTTTACTCTGCCAACTTCTTTTGCACCGATATTCTGGCCTGCATAAGTGGTAAGTGCTGCACTTAAAGAACCATAGAACTGCTGAACAATCTGCTCGATTCTCATAATAATAGTATAGGCAGCCATTACCGTAGTTCCAAAGCTGTTTACCACACCCTGCAGTGCCATGCTTGATACAGCAATCATAGCATTCTGTAAGGCTATGGGAACCCCCAGCCGGAAGGAATGTACAATAATATCCTTATGCGGCTTTAACTGCTCTTTTGTAAGCCTGAAATACGGTATTTTCCTATACGCATATATGATACAGGTTACAGCTGAAACAAATTGTGCAATAATTGTGGCAAGTGCCACTCCAAATACACCCCAATTAAATGAAAGAACAAATACCAAATCTAAAATGACATTCACAATACTTGACAAAATCAAAAAATACAGTGGTGTTTTTGAATCTCCCAAAGCTCTGAGAATAGCGGCAATACCATTATATAGAGCAACTGCAATGATTCCTGCACAAGTTGTTCTCATGTAAAGAATAGAATCGCCGATAATATCATCCGGTGTTCCCAAAAGCTGTAATATAAACGGTGCAAACAAAATTCCCACTACACTTACAATCACTGCTGCTGATATCAGCACATAAAAGGAATTGGCAATGGTCATCCGCACTCTTTCATAATCCTTTGCCCCAAAATACTGTGCCACAATCACCCCAATACCGATGGCAAGTCCAGAACTTAAGGAAAAGAATAAAAATCCGGTGGAACCACAGGTTCCCACTGCCGCAAGTGCATTTGCTCCCACAAAGTTTCCTACTACCAGGGAATCCACCATATTATAGAACTGTTGAAATACATTCCCTAAAAGAAGGGGCAACGCAAATATGACGATGTGCTTCATGGGACTTCCCACTGTCATGTCCGTAACATTTTTTGTATTCATTCTTCTTTTACTCTCACTTTATTCTAAAACTATTTTTGTTTCCTTGCTGCCGGAAGAAAGCTTAAGTGATGCCTGCTTACCATCACAAGTAACTATGTAATCGCCTTTAAACCCTTCTACTGTGGCATATCCGTTTTCATCGGTACAGATTTCCGTATCTGTCCACCATTCACCTTTGATCATTTCTTTTAATCTTGTATATACAGGCTTTACACTGTTATCTTTACGGATGACGCCGCTGGGAGCTCCTAGCCAGGCACCGTCTGCGAAGTCCCATCCGGTAATCGCTTCCACCTTCGGATGTTCAAATAAAATGCGGTACATCTCTTCTACCTCTTTCATCTGACGCTCTTCCCCCTCCGGTGTGGTAGGCCAAGTTGGCACCTGGAAATCATTTAAATCTTCAATGTGAGCCGGCATAATTTCTCCGGAAATCAGTGTGTTTTCCGTAAAGTGAATGGGCAGACCGAAATGTTCATATCTCTCCAGTACCTGATGTACCTTTTCTGCTCCCCAATATCCCTGATGCTGATGGGACTGGATACCGATTGCCGTAATGGGTACTCCTGCATTTAAGCAACCATCGATCAAAATTTCATAGGAGATGGAGGTGTTAAAATCATTGATTAAAAAGATACCGTCAGGGTTAGCTTCTTTCGCTGCCGCAAATACTTCTTTTACAAGACCAACTCTTCCTTTATCCTTACAGATTCTTGTAATGGCGTTATCATATTTATCAAAGATAGGCATAATCACTACTTCATTAATGACATCCCACATGTCAATCACGCCCTTAAAAGCAGTGACGTCACGTTCAATTCTCTTTAACTGTTTTTCTAAAATGGTTTTATTGTCATATTCCATTAGCCAGTCTGCACAGGCTGTGTGCCAGCACAAGGGATGGCCTTTTACTTTTACATTATGGCTGTTTAAGAATTTCGCAGCATTCATTCTGCTTGTCTCTTCCGGCTTTCCCTCTTCCGGTTCGTATTTTCCTAAATAAAAAGGTAAGGTTCCGTAATTATAAAGAGCCAACCATTTATCTACCCTGTCTTTTAAGAATTCTTTGTCTGCCTGCGGATCATCATTCACATAAGGAATGGTATCAAAGGCACCACAACCAAATAAAAATTCGTGATTGGTCTGTTTCAGTGACAATTTTTGATTGCTCACAGGCATACCTGCCTTATCTGTCACATAAATTTTGCAGGACGCCCTTCTGTGTGAATACACTTGATTAGCATTCATTTCTTTTCCCTCCGTACTGATAGCTTTTTGCTATGCCTCATACTTACTGTTTTACATTATCAGTATAATCACTTTCATTTTTACTCTCTAATTATGTCTTGTCTAACTCTGCTCATTTTTTGTCCTTTTTCATTGACGTTTCGGTCTGTATATCGTATGCTGAAAATATATCAACTTTTGTAAAGATAAAGGAGCTTATGATGACCTTTCAAAACAATTTTGAAAACCGGCTGTTCAACCGTGATGTCAATATTATCAGCAATCAAAATTTTCCTACCGATTATCACCTGCACTGGCATAAATACGCAGAAATTCTCTACTTACCTGCATCTGCAAGCATTGTGGTACAGCCCAAAATTACTGTCAATCAGGTAGAATACCTTATGACTCCCGGTGACATTGTTTACATCTGGTCAGGAGAACTTCATCAAATTGAAGACAATGATGACAAGCAGTTACTTGGTCTGCAGTTTTCTTCCACGTTACTAAATGAGCTTCCTGATTTTGCTCCTTACACCAACCATTTCCGTTATTTTCACCACCTTAGCATGGATGAAAATGAAATTTTAGTGCAAAAAATGACAAGTCATATAGAGCAAATATTGTCCCTGCCCTATTCTGACCTGCCATTTTATGGTGTAGAAACAGTGATCACACTGTATCGTCTTTTTATGGATTTTGCTTTGGCCATAAAATCTTCTTTTATTTCAGAAGACGATTTGCCTCATGCTGAATCGAATAAAACATTCCAGAAAATCAGCCTCGCCTGCCGCTATATCCAGGAAAACTGCGAGCAGGATCTGGCCCTTTCGGATGTTTCCGAATATCTTGGATTTAGTACGTATTACTTTTCCAGGGTTTTCAAGCAGATTACTGCCTGTAGCTTCGTGGATTATCTCACAACCCAGCGGGTAAAACTTGCCCAATCCCTGCTTGCAAACTCCGCTTTATCTGTTACGGAAATTGCGTACCAGTCCGGTTTTAACAGCATTGCCACGTTTAACCGTGCCTTCCGCAAATGCCGGGGATGCTCCCCCAGTGAGTACCGCAAATATTACTCCAAATAGAGGATTTTATTACTTTTTCCCAAGCACATTCTTAAGCCCAAACTCCCATGTCACATAGAGCAGTGCCGTCACTGTCACCATCTGGGCTCTGTAAGTAAAGAAATAATGTATGAATGCATGATTCTGCAAAACCATGAATCTGATATACGGTACTGCCCCAAGTATCGCGCACAGCAAAAGCATTTTCCCTGAAAAGTTTTTTCCCCGAAACAAATATATCAAAGAGCCGCAAAGGAAAATCACTGCAAAAAAGCTTAAAAATCCTGCCAAGTCTGACATATTCTCCTTATAGGGAAAAAGCATTCCCTGATTTCGGAATATGGCACCAAAAAACAGTTCTGACGCGGTAGCGATTGGCGTTAAACTGATGCCTCCCATATACGTTTCACCTAAAAAGCGCTCTCCTGCTGATGATAAAGCAAGCAGCAATGACTCTCTGCCAAAACAGATTGTTACCAATATCCACTTGAATACAAACATCAGCGCATAACCTGCTCCCCAGGTAAGTCCCCATGATGCAATACGCAAAAATTCTGTTTTCCACTCTGAAAGTTCTCCCGCTTCATAGCGAAGCACCAATAGCATTAATAACGGTACCGTAACTGACACTGTCTCCACTGTCAAAAAATCAATAAAGCAGGTACACACACCGGATACCGCCATCAAAATTCCTATCTTACGGTATAAGCTCTCTATGTCTTTTCTTTTCCGGAAAAGACAAATAACTGCCATGGATACCCCATTCATCATAAAAAACATGGTGCTGTATTGAATACAGGTAGTACAAACCCATGCCTGCAGCCAGATATTGGAAAGTAAATAGCATACTGCCAGTACTTTTGCTTTTTCCTTCCACAATAGGAAAAGATTCCCTATGGTTAATGCAATCCATACAGTAGCAAGCACCGCTCTTGCTCCCTGTATATCCGTAAATGTAAACAGCGGACGCAAAAATGTTAAGGTGCCATGCCAGTAACGGGAATATTCCACGTTGGGTACCTTATCCTCCTTTAGGCTATCCATAAATCCTATATTGATGGTTGTCGTTTCCGGCTGATAATAAGACGCCTTTACTGTTGATTTTACCAGTTCATCTTGGGAAATATGATACATAATATCCACTAAAATGCAGTCAGAATAATTATCCTTTTTGGTATTTAACTGACCTTCTGTCAAACAAGGAAACATACCATATTCACTGAAATATTCTGCACTTTCAATACAAGATTCCTTAATGGCACTTCGTGGAATCAGCCCTGTAAATAATAATAGCACAAAACAACAACTCCCCGTAAGTACAATGCTTAGCAATATCTTCCACAAATATGTTTTGTTTATTTTGCCTGCTTTTTTCATTACGATTTTACCTTTCGTTTCGTACTCTGTGTAAAAAGAGCTTTGATTTCTCAAAGCTCTCCTTGCTACTCTTATCATCTGTTCTTTACTGCTCTACCTCTTCCCATCCGTAAAGATTTCCGAGATAAGTAAATCCGTAAAACATTTCTCCGTCTGCGGGTACATTTCCGGAAGGAATGGTAAAGCTCTTTTTCACACCATCCTTATCGGTAAAGATAGTCTTTAAGGACGCATTCTGCTTCTTGCCAAGTTCACTCATCATATAAGCAGTGTAGCAGAATATCTTATCCTGTTCAAGGACTATGGTTTCGCCATCCTTGACATTTCTGATACTGCTTACGATATTGTTCACACTGGCCGTTGCTGCTGAGATGGGCTGACTGCCGTCCACGGAGCCGCAGCTACATCTATATTCTGAAAGACCATTACTTGTTTCTGTAGGCTCAATCGTAGTCACCCACTGAAAGTCATGTGTATGCTCCGGTGCTTTCTGTGAAGGTGCTTCCTCTGAAGGTGCTTCCGGTGTGGGGAATGAAGTAATTGTTAATACATCATCATAACCTACCTTAATCACTTCGCCTATCCTGTATGATACAGACCTATCTCCCGGAAGCGTATAAACACATGTATATTGTTCCCCTATGACAGATTCACCATAATAGTATACTCCATCAATACTGAAATGGGCAATTTTATAAAACTTATATCTAATGGTATCACCACCCTGCAAAATCTGACCTTCATATGCAGAACCATTATTGTCTCCCATATCTATTTCTCTTGCCAATACCGTCATGCTGCTTCCAACAGTCAGAGTAATTGCCAGCATCAGGGCCAGCCATCCTTTACATCGTTTCTTTAATACTGATTTTTCCATTTTTAGGTTTCCTCCCTCTTATCTTAAAACTTTTTCTTCACATATGTTATTATAACCGCCCAATAACTTACAAGCATTGTTGCCTAATTGTCGTTTTTTCTTCCTAATTGTTGAATTCCTCCCTTCTGATATTCGTAAATGGCAAGCATTTTCCCCTGATAAGTGTTCATATAGGAGAACATAAAAGTTCCCTTTCTTCTTTGAATAAACGAAAGTTGCCACTGTCTATAGTATATTAATTACATAATTATTTACAATATTCTCTGCATAATTCGCAGATTTTTGACATAATCCGCAAATTTATATCATTTTTTTTGCATTATAATAAGAATATAGGTCTCCTATAAGGTGTTTTTGTGTTACAATATATGCAATCATTAATGTACACCTTATTATGGAGGATTTCATGAACATTGCAATTGTAGAAGACCTTGCGCAGGACCGTGAGCGTATCTCTTCCTGCCTGAGCCGGTATATGGCAGAGCTTGGGCTTACTTATCATTTATATACTTATGAAAATGCTGAGGAATTTGTGGAAGCACTAAGCACATTGACCTTTCAGATAGTTTTTATGGATATTTATCTGCAGGGCATGACCGGAATGGAGGCGGCTGTATGTTTGCGCCGCCGGAATCGGGACTGTAAACTGATTTTTCTTACCGTATCCACGGAGCATTGCCTGGAAGGCTTTCGTGTTAACGCCTGCCACTATCTGATAAAGCCCTTTGCCGATCATGACTTTGCAGAAGCTATGGAGCGTTGCCGGTTGAAACCGGCATATGACGTCCCGTATCTGGATGTGATTTGTGATGGCAAGGAACTTAGATTAAATACTGAATCGATATTATACATACAGGTCCAAAAGCGCAATGCCCTGGTTCAGACGCTGAATCAGAAGCTTATTGTAAATGGTCCTTTTCATACTCTGACAAAGCCGCTTTTAGGTGACAGGCGTTTTTTGCTGTGCATCCAGGGAGTTATGATCAACATGGATTATATCACCCGTCAGGAGGAAACGGTTTTCATTGTGAAAAACGGAGACCGGCTTCCCATCAACATCCGAAACAAGCGTCAGATATTACAGCACTACCGCAATTATATTTTTGATAACATGTGAGTTTACCTATGAAATATATAAATTATGGAATCCCTACAACCACATATGGCAAATGCCTGTTGCTCGCTTTCACAGTGTTTCTTTTGGCATTCGGAAAAGTTCTTCCTGTGCAAGCAAGCGAAACGCAGGAAACAGAAGTTTCGGAGATGTCTTCTGACACTGTCTATACTGTAAGTGGAATTGAGCACAGTGAAGAATTGTCTCATCTTTTGCCTGTTGAAATCGAAAAGCGTGCCACTTCCCAGGATACAGAAGTACTGCTTAATTATATCCGTGACAATGGTTTAGAAACAGTAAACGCGCTCATCACAGACAGTGCCGGAAACTCTTCTGCCATGGACTTAACCGTTGCATGGTATTTGGACCAGACAGATGTCTCTGTTTGCGGAGAATATATCATAACCGGTATGATCCGGCTTCCGGATGCTTCCTCTGGAAACTATCAATGGGGAGAGGGTGTGATAACCACCTTATCCCTTACTGTCATAGTTACAGAGTCCCAGGAACCGGTTACAATTACACGGATAGATTCTAATGAACAAGATTTTAGTAAGACTTTTGCTTTAGCGCAGGGTGCTGATGTCGGAAATTTTTTATCCACCGTATCTCTTCAGCAGGCTTGTGACTGCTATGACGCTGCCGGAAATGTATATTCTGCTCCCGTTATCTATCATGCTGAGGCTGTGAAAACAGACACAGCGGGTATCTATTATATTACCGCCACTTTTACACCGCCTCTTAATTGCCGGTTTTCTGACGATTTGGACATACCAACCTATTCCATTCCTGTATCTGTACAGGCTCCCGGACACCCCCGGTTGGATGTACCGCACATTGGCGCATTCAGTAGTATTTACTTTCCATGGGTTACCTCTGATGAACAATGTAGTACCATGCAAGTTTGGATGTCTGAAAATGAGGGTGAATGGAGAGAGCTCGAACTCGACTGGGAAGCTTCTGTAACTACCAGTGAACTGATTCTCAATTCCTATGCTTTTTTTCTTACCATAGGTAATTCCTATCAGATTCAAGTCAAATACGAAGGCGGACAGACCGGTATCGCTTCTTTTACCTATGGAGAAAATATGCTCTCTGATGAAAAATATATAGAAGGTGACCGTGACGGCGGTGATACCGACGGCAACTTGCCTGAGGATACAGAAAATCAAGAAAGTACAGACACTGCTGTTCCTGATTATTCCGATGATGATGAAAATGCGGACTCTGCTTCTTCTGAGGAATCCACCGGTTCCACCAGTTATACAGGCAGTTCTATGACGGATAATATGGTTTCTATCCCCGCCAAAGAAGTTACTGTAATCCTTGAAGATGATGGCACCCATAAAGCGGATATTTCAGAGGAAGTGATTTCCGAAAGTAATGTCTTGGCAAGTGACACTGTAAATGAAGTTGAGGCTCCTGCACTCGAAAAAAGCGAAGAACCCTCTTTTGTTGAGCGTGAAGAGCCCTATCTTCTTGGAAGTGAAATAACCCTTATGCTGGAAAATCTGGGCACGGCCCGTTTTTCTGCTGAGGTCATTATGCTTGATATCCCCAGGGAGTCAATCACATCCCTTGGCATCAGTGACACTGACCGCTTACTTGTAACCATCCTTCCCCTGGAAAATCATGGTTTTTCCATTGATATTTTTAAGAATGATGTCGCTGTTACCGAAATTTCTTCTATGCAGATATCCATGCCATATCAGCCACCGGAGGATACTACCCAGATATTAGTAAATGAATCCGGCAAGGAAGTTGCATCGGGAGATTATAATCCGGATACAAAACTTGTAACTTTTACCATCCATGAAACAGGTACTTTCTATATAAAAGATGTCAAAGCTTCGGGACAGGCTTCCGTTTCCGTTCAAACGCTTACGGCAACTGAGGTTTCATCTTCCGGCAAAGACAATGACTATTCTGTTTTTGTTTTGATTATGATTTCTGCTGCAGCAGTTATTTGTTCTGCTGTTGCCGTGCTCTATATATATAAGAAAAAAAGGAGAAGCTGATGGCTGCTAACCTAAAAAAATGCATTCCATATCTGCTCACATTGCTGGCCACTTCTTTTTTATGTGTCAGCTTATATATGTGGAATAACAAGTATACATATAATGACCTTCAGCCAAGAAACGGACAGTTGTTTGTTACTGAGGCTGATTTATCTGCGCCTACCTTTCTCATTAACGATTGGGAGTTTTATCCCGATGTACTACTTTCTCCGGATACTTATCCCGGCGATTATATGGTATATAATGACATTGGTCAGCGTACCCGTTTTGACGGCCTTGGTACACGTACCAATCCTCATGGCTGTGGCAGTTATGCACTGCATATCTATCTGCCGTCAGATACCAAAACCTATGCTTTGGAATTGCCGGAAATTTTTTCTGCATACAAATTGTATATTAACGGCAGGTTAATAGCATCTGCAGGCGATCCCCATCCGGCTTCCTATACACCGGCCACACAAGCCAAGGTGGTGGCTTTTGACTCCTGCGGTCAGACCGATATCCTTTTGGCTGTCAGTGACTATTCCCATTTTTACAGTGGCTTAGTATATCCACCTGCTTTTGGCAGCTTTTCTAAAGTGGAATCCCTGCACCACATCCGGTTGGCATTTACGCTGATTGCCTGTACGATTGGACTGCTGTTTTCCCTTTTTTATGTATACTTTGGCATGCGTATGAAAAAGAGAGCCCCTATGTTATTTGCTGCTCTATGTTTTCTTATGTTTATAACACCGCTGTTCCCCATTATTCATTGTCTGCTGGAATTACCCATATTCCCATGGTATGCTCTGGAACTGCTTTGTATTTATCTAATGATGCTTCTGGTAATTATCTTACATAACAGAATCTGTGATGCAGGCTATTACTGTCGTCGCATTTCTACTGCTGTTTCTGCTACATTTTGCCTTATGGCTGCGTTATACGGATTGTTTTCCGCATATTTGACTGTTCCGGTCATGCAGATATTTTCACGGTGTCTGTTTATCTACAAGTTGGCTTTTGCCGCTTATTTGCTGCTCACCGCAGGTGCTGCTTTCAAAAGACTAAACAGTTCATCAAAGCCTTTGTTTTTTGCGGCAATTGCGTATGCAGTTGTATTTATATGGGACCGCATTCTTCCCATCTATGAGCCAATCCTGTTTGGTTGGTTTATGGACTTTGGAAGTCTGATTATCATATGTGCCATGGGATATACCCTTTGGCGCGACTTGACAAATGCCTATATCAATAAGCTTGCCTTTGAAGAGGAAAACCACCAATTCCAAAAGCAACTGGCTATGCAGGAATTATATCACAAGGAACTAAGCGGACAGCTGGAAGAGCGCAGAAAAATAACTCATGATTTCAGACAACATCTGTATACGATATCCGGTTTCGTGGAACAGTTGCAGCATACATCAGCATCCGATACGAATTTAGAAGAATTAAAAGAATATCTTAATACACTTACTACCCATACTACCTCGCAGACCGGTATGATAACCGGTGCATTCTCGGAAAACACCGCTGTGGACGTTTTGTTACAATATTATTATTTCTGTGCTAAGGAACATGGCATTCATATAGATATCCGTTTCTGTATGCCCCAGCAGCAAATACTGCCTGATGTGGAATTATGCACAGTTTTGGGAAATCTTTTGGAAAATGCAGTGGATGCCTGTAACCGGATGCCTATGGTAAATGAATCCAAATTCGAGAAATCGATAGCAGTCAGTTCCCATGAAACAGACGGACAATGGTTTATCTTAGTGGAGAATACTTATGATGGCATTGTAAAACAAAAACATAACCGTTTTCTATCCCGTAAGGATACTAAATCCAAACGCTTTGGAATCGGTCTTGAATCTGTGAGAGATATCATAGAACAGCATGGCGGAAATCTGGATATCTATCCAAAAGAAACTGTATTCCGGGTGGGAATTACTCTGCCACTGAAAGGATCGGACTAATTTGTAAGTAATTTACAATATGCCTATTTCTTCCTTATTATTATCCCTTTTAGTCCAAACTGCCAGGTGCAGTACAATATTGCTACCACTGTCACCATCTGGGCACGGTAGGTAAAGAAATAGTGGATATAAGCATGATTTTGTAATACCAAATATCTTACATATGGAACTGCTCCCAAAAGCAGACAGGTAACAATGATATTAAAAGGCAAATTCTTTGGTCTAAACAGATATACAATGGCAAAGCAAAGAAAGCATACACCAAAAAACAGCCACAGGGAGGCCCCCATTGTCATCTTTTCCTTAAAGGGAAATAAGCTTCCCTGATTCCGGTAAAGAATTCCGATAACACGCTCTCCAAAATTCACCGCTTCATCAGCACCGGCATATCCTGTTATAACCGCTCCACCCAAACGCTTGCCTGCAGCTCCCAAAGCAGTCGTAAAAGCATCGGTGCCAAGTACCATTGCCGCCAGCAACCATTTAAAAAGAAACATACCGACATAGGATAAACACCAGCTAATGCCACAGCCTGTCAGATAGCGGATTTCCTCTTTTATCCCCCGAAGCTTTCCCTGTTCGTATAGCAATATCATCAAAAATAAAAGTGGAATGGTAACCGTCAGCGTTTCCGTGGTAAGCAAATCCACAAAACAGGTTACCACGCCGGAAACTGCCATCAGCAATAAGCTCCTTTTTCGTATCCTATCTTCACTTTCTTTTTTCAGAAACAAGCAAAGTACTGCAAGAAGTATGACATTTGCTACCAGGAAGGTCATTGCATATTCGATGCAAAACAAACACATCCACACCTGTACAATGCCGTTTCCCAGCAGATAGCTTACCGCTGCACTTTTTGAGCCAAGACGCCACAAAAGCGCCACACAGCTTATCATCAATGCCAGTACCATCCATCCGATAATCAGACGCGCCTGCTCAATGCCCACCCATACAAACAGCGGGCGGACAAGCACCGTAGCTCCCTGCCAATATCTCGACCAATTTACATTAGGCTCCTTATCCTCCATCACACTGTCATAAAAGCTGATATTGACACTTTCGTTCTCCGGATTGTAATAAAAAGACTGTATCAGGGAGCGGACGGGATTCTGCCCTGAAATATGATACATGGTATTAAGCAGTAAAATATCCCCATAGTTATCACGTCTGGTATTCAGCCTGTTTGGCATAATGTCATCAAACAGTTCTTTATCCTTAAAATACTCTGCACTTTTGATGCAGGATTCTTTAATGGCGCTTTGGGGTATCAGACCTGTCGCAAAAAGCAGAAGGCAGCATATCGCTGCCGTTATGACTGCTGTTATAGCTGCCTCTTTGAAAATTATAAAAAAATCTGTTTTTTCTTTCTTGTTTGCCATTATGCCTCCGGTACTTCATTCCATCCATATAAATTACCCAGATAAGTAAATCCGTAGAACAATTCCTCATCTGCCGGTGCACATCCTTCAGGAATGGTAAAGCTCTTCCATGTTCCGTCTATATCAAGGAAGGTTGTCTTTAAGCTCACATCCGGTCTTTCCCTAAGAGATTTCATAATCTTAGCTGTATAGCATCTGTACTGCTTCGTATTAATCTCAACGATGGCTCCTTGGGGTGCATCTTTGAGATCAGTGCATATCGCAGACACATAAGCAGTAGCCGCAGATATTGGCTGTGATGCCTCTACTGCGCCGCAGGGACACCTTAGCTGGGATAGTCCATCCGAGTTTAAGGTGGGCTCTATCACTGTCTGCCAGTTAAAATCATGGGAATGGGTATTTTCCTGTCCGGTACCCGGCTGTGGATTTTGATTTCCCTGACTGAGAGATACCAAGGTGACAGTAAGAGTCGTCCAATTGGTTATTTCCTTTGATACTGTTACACTATAATTTTGGGATGCATTATATGAATATTTATAATACACAACTCCAATGGGGCTCTTTGACATAATTGATTCGGGGTTAGGAATTTCGTTTCCATCCATTTTCAAAGTAAAATCACCTAAATAATCCGAATACAACTCCAACGTATCACCGGCCGCTATCTCAAATGTTTTGGGCCACGGTTCACCATCATTATCATACTCAACCACATAATTTTGTGCCAACACCGTCAGACTGTTTCCGAACATCATCAGAAATACCAGCACCAGTGTCAACAGTCCTTTGAATCTTTTTTTCATTTCCTTTGTACTTTGTTCCATAAAAACCTCCATTTCTATTTTTCCTCTTATTCTACCTTAATTCTGCCGCTTCCCGTTGTTTCACTGTAGTCCGCCACAAATCCGGGATATTTTTTTAAAAGAGGGGAATTGTCGGCACCTACTACAGTTTTTTCAAATCCCTGCACGTAGTTTGCCAGCACCATGTAATCCTCCATCACATAGTCAAGGACATTGACTGCGCCCTCAAACATGGCATATCCGTCACCCAAATCCCTAAGTGTGTAATTATAGCCTGCCAGATTATACTCCGCATCAAGCTTTAGGTCTTCCCATTCATTTGTTTCTTTGTTATAAACCTTTACTTCATGGACACGGTATTCTCCGGTAGGTCCACCGGTCCAGATTCCGTTTTCATCTTCCTGCACAGTGCATGGAATAGATGTATTGATATGATAGGTCAGACCGGAAACCTGCAAAAATCCGCCGCTTTCTTCTCCGGATCCCAACTGTCTGCTTCCCCATTCCAGTGCATCCAGCATCTGCTGTCCGGTAACGGTCTGCAAGCACGCCACATTTCCAAAGGTGTGGATATCCTTACAGGTTTTATATGTAATTTCTCCTGTAACTGCCTTATTACGGATGCCCCCACCATTCATAATGCTGATATCCACATCCATTTCCATATCATCAAACAAATAATATAATGCATCCGCACAGAAATCGCCGGTATTGGTTTCCTGTCCTCTGACCATACGGTTGCCTTCCGTATCATAATTGTCTAAAACTACAGAAGTCTCGCCCACTTTTTGACCAAGCAAAGTATCAATTTCTGCAATCCATGCATCCTTGATTTCCTGTACATCTGTGTCATATATCATTTCTGTTCTTTCATAAATGGCAGAACATAATTCATAGCCTACCACAGTTTCACCATCTGCTGCCAGAATTTCTTTGTATTCAATGAAATCCGTAGAGATATCGCCGCTTTCAGCGTCAATAATCATCATTCCGATTCTGTCAAAATACTGGCCTGTCTGTGTTAATACTACCTGATTTCCTTCCTTGTCAGCAACTTCCTTACCCTCTACCGTACTATGGGAATGTCCGTCAATAAATGCATGAAGGCCGGAAACATTTGCAATGGTCTCTTCACTGGTCCATGGCACAGAAGATAAATCATCTCCAAGATGTCCCAATGCTATCACTTTTGTTGCACCCGCTGCCTTTGCATCATCAATTGCTTTCTGGACAGCTATATAAAGTTCACTGCCATCCTCACCACCTGCAATACCGTAAATAAAATTGCCCTCTTCATCCTGGAAATAAGCAGGTGTTGTTTTGGTAATGGTCTCAGGTGTGGTAATTCCAATCACTGCAATGGTTTCTTCTCCTGCGGGAAAAAGTTCATAGCTGCTTAGTACATTTTCGCCGCACACCCCCTCGGCTTCATGATGAAAATTACAGGATACATAGGGATAGTCCGCCAGATCAATGGCTTTCATACATCCGAACATACCATAGTCAAACTCATGATTTCCCAAGGTAGCCGCATCATAGCCCGCCGCGTTCATCATTTTGATAATTGTTTCCCCATTATCCATGGAGCCGTAAGCAGTTCCCTGAATGTGGTCTCCGGCATCCACCAGATATACATATCCGTATTTAGTCTGAAGTTCCTCTTTAACAGCGGCAATGACATCATAGCTGATGGGACCGTCCACATAAGTATGTACATCATTGGTATACAAAATAACGATATCACCGTCTGTGGTATTTTCCGCTGTCATCTCTGGTACTTCCGTCGCTTCTACTGTTTTAGCCGTCTCTACTGCTCCTGCATCTGTATTACCACAACCGGCAAGTGATAACGTTGCCAGTATGCCGCCAAGCAGCAATGACAATATTCTTTTGTTCATTTCTATTTATTCCTTTCACCTATTTCATCAAATCTGATGTGGTTAATAATTTCCACCCAGGTTGTTGCTTCTCCCTCTTTATCTTCTTGTAATCTGTAATATTTTACTACAAAAACTTTAATTTGCAATATTTTCTACATAATCCGCAGATTTTTGACATAATCCGCAAATTTTACCAAAAAAATAAGTTGCAGGGGTAATTGCTACCCCCGACAACTCACCAATTCCACTGCATGGGCAATTCCCGGTATGCTTTGGCCTTCATTAAAGCTGGTCTTGCTAAGAAGCGCCCCGGTAGGAACAAATAATACATGTTTCCACTTGCCTTCTTCTATCTGTTTTAATATATACGCAGAAAGTGTAACCGCACTACATCCACATCCTGAACCGCCTGCATGGGCATCCTGGCTCTTATCATATATTTCAATGCCGCAATCCATATGCACAGAAGAGATATCTACGCCTTTCTGACTTAATAAATCAATCAACGCTTTCTTTCCCACTGTACCCAAATCACCTGTGACAATCTTGTCATAATCTTCCGGCTTTCTTTCGAAATCCTGCAAGTGCTGATAAATAGTATCAGCTGCGGAGGGCGCCATGCAAGCTCCCATGTTCATGGAATCTTTGATTCCGTAGTCCACAATCTTCCCGATGGTAAGACCGGTTATCATGGCTCTGTCCTTATCGCTTTTCTCACTACTTACCACAAAAGCCCCGCTTCCGGTGACAGTCCAGGTAGAGGATAAGGGACGCTGGTTTCCGTATGCGAGGGGATATCGGAATTCCTTTTCTGCACTGGCAAAATGACTGGATGTTACACAGGCAGCATATTTCGCCATACCGCCTGCTATCATAACTGTCGCAGCCGAAAGGGATAATCCACATGTCGAACACGCTCCATACATTCCCATTAGAGGGATATGAAACCCTCCCAGTCCAAAACTACTGGCAATTGACTGTCCCAGTAAATCTCCTGCAAACAGAAAACGGATGTCATCATTTTTAAGTCCTGCTTTTCCGATGGCTGTCTGCAATGCTTCTTTTTGCAATGTGCTTTCTGCTTCTTCCCATGTATCACAGCCAAATTTATCGTCTATTCCCACAATGTCATATAAATCCCCAAAGGGGCCTGCTCCCTCTTTCGTTCCTACGATTGATGCACTGGCACGTATATAAATCGGTATGGGAATCTTAATGCTCTGTTTTCCCTGTTCAAAAATTGCTCCGCTGTTATCAGACATAAAAAAACCTCCGGATGAATAATACTTTTTTTCCTAGTCTTTCTCATCCAAAGGTTTTTATACATTTATTTGATACCATGTTGAAGCAGGTATTCTTTCCACAAATCGTTGTATCTTCCCAGCAAATGTATCTGGTCATAGGTATACTTTTCTGCCAAATGACCGCTTTCATCGCAAACTGCTTCATTTACATCGATATAAAAAATCTCCTGATTGTCTGCCAGCGTGGCAATTGCATTGTTCCTTGCCACTATATTGCTATTATTGAAAATTTTATCTTCGTTACTTTTCTTTTCTGAAACAAACATGCTTCCCTGAATCACTATCCTGGCATCCGGCTCAAGTTCCTGCAAGGTATGGATTACCTGGGTATATGCTTCCATGAAGGTCTCTGTGGTTCCCGTTCCCAGTTCGTTAATTCCTACTGAAATATAAATCTTTCCGTATTCCTTTGCTGCCAGAACATCTTCTATGGTTCCGTATCCTTTAAAGTTGTGCTTTAGCACTTTATGGATTGTCAGTGAGGTCTCACACAGAAAATCAGCATGCTCCGATAGCGTGGTGTAATCATGTAATCCCACGGTCCTGGAATCACCAATAAATAAGGCATCATCAAACCATGTTTCGTCCACTTCCGTAAACTCATATTCTAAAGCTCTTTTTCTGCCTGCATCACCATATATGTCTGCTGAAATATGATTCAAATATTCTTCTTGCGTAGTTTCACGGATGGGCAGTATTTCTTCAAACTCCGGCTCTATTGTTTCGATAGTCACGTCGCCCTGATTGTTTCCGCTCACGGTTTCTTCCTGCAGATTATTTCCGCTTACAGTCTGCGGCTCAGGCATATTTCCGCTTACTGTTTCATGAGCACTATTACCACTTACCGTTTCCTTTTCCGATGCTTCCTGCACTTCTGTTTCCTGCTCATCTTCAGTATGCTCCGGCGAGGTGCTATTGCTGTTTTCTGTCTCATATCCGGTCTGATTGTCTATCGTGTTTTCTTCTTTTTGCCCTGCATATTGTCCCATATAAAGTGCCGCATAAATGATACTTGTACATATTAATATGAAAAATAAAGGACTTTCTTTAATCAGTTTCATATACGCTCCGTTAAAAACTAAAATACATAAAAGGATTGCTTTGGTTACTTATAAGAAAATGCACACTATACCAAAACACAGCGGCCAGTAAAAGTGCAATAACCGGGTTTCTTCTATGTTTCTTAATCAATTCAAAGACTGCCGGTATGCATAAAAGGATTCCTACCGCAAAAAGCAGTCCGTAGGTTTGTGAATATTTTACGATATCCTGTGTGTTAACTGCAATTCCCTCCATGCCAAGAAAAGGAAACAGCCTTCCGAAATAAACCATAAGCTGTCTTAAATCTGTAATCGCAAAAATAACCCATGATATGGGAATAAAGAATAGGACATATAAATTCCCTAATACCGGCATCTTAGCTAATGCCTCCCCATAAAGCAGTTTTTCTGCAATAATTAACGTGCCCAGTACGATTCCCCATATCACAAAATTAAGACCGTTTCCATGCCAGATACCGGTAAGCAGCCACACAAGCGCCAGATTAAAAACCACTTTCCCTTTTGAGCATCTGCTGCCTCCCATGGGAATGTAAACGTAATCCTTAAAGAAACGTCCTAATGTCATATGCCATTTTCTGTAAAATTCACTGATGCTTCGCGCAGCATAGGGGTGGTGGAAATTTTCAATAAAGTCAAACCCAAGCATTACCATAATGCCGGATGCCATAAGTGAATATCCCCAGAAATCAAAGTATAACTGCAGGGAATAGCCAATCATTCCAAACCATGCAAGAGGTGTAGAGATACTTTCAAAGCCTATCATCTGTAAATCCCTCCACAGAATCGAAAGCCGGTCTGCCAAAAGTACCTTCATGCCAAGTCCCATCACAAAATATTCAAGACCCTCTTCAAATTGCCACAGGGTATACCTTCTTCTCTTCGTAAAGTTTCCTTCCTCATAACGCATGATAGGTCCTGATATTACCTGGGGAAACAGTGAAAAGTAGAGCATCACTGTTTGAAAATTCTTCTTTTCTTTTATCCTGCCACTATAAACATCCACCTGCCAGGAAATCATCTTAAATAAATAGAAGCTGATTCCCATCGGCAAAAGAATGCTTTCCGTATAAAAGTTTAATCCCTTGAAGACTGCAAGAACTGCCACATCCAATAGGACTGCTGCCAGCATTCCCCGTTTATTCCCCGCCACTTTTCCGGCAAGGAAATAGTTTATTCCTGTAAGTAAAATAAACAGCAGAAAGTAAACAGGCTCTCCCACTGCATAAAAAAACAGGCTACCTACTAACAATATGGTATCCCTGTATTTTTTCGGTGTAGCATAATATATCACTAAAAAAATCGGCAAAAAGCCAAATATGAATTCAAGTCCGGCAAAGTTAACCATTTTATCCCCTGTCACTTCATTTGTTTTTCTATATATTTTATTCTATCACCCGGCAGATTAATCTACAAGAAACATATTTGGGAAATTTCTTAAGAAAATGTTACTGTCATGCATAAAAAATCAAATCATCTATCAAACTAACTTATTATGAAATTTTGTAAGAAAGGTGTATCTCTTATGAACGAAAACAAAACGACTTCTCAAGCCGCAGTTGAGAAAAATTACGAACAATATATTAAACAGGTAACTCCTACCCATAATCTTTTCCTGCAGATGATAAAAGCATTTCTTGTTGGCGGTCTGATCTGCCTGCTGGGACAATTCCTGTTAAATTATGCATCGAATACACTGGGCATGGACAAAGAAACCGCCGGTAGCTTTTGCTCTCTCGTATTAGTGTTTCTAAGTGTTCTTTTAACCGGATTTAACTTATACCCTTCTATTGTAAAGTTCGGCGGTGCCGGTGCCCTTGTTCCAATTACAGGCTTTGCCAACTCCGTAGCATCACCTGCTATTGAGTTCAAAAAAGAGGGCCAGGTTTTTGGTGTGGGATGCAAGATTTTTACTATCGCCGGACCGGTGATTCTTTATGGACTGTTCAGCAGTTTTTGTTTTGGTCTTATTTACTATATTCTTAAAATAATAGGAGTGGTATAGATTTTATACCACTCCCTGCCTTATTTATTCATCTTATAAGCCGGATCTGCAGGATACCCGCCTTTCAATTTCTGCATTCCTCTCTGGATGGCATCTCTTGAATTTTTCCAGTCGGCATCTTTGTTTCTGTAATCAAACTTTTCAACCATCCAGGAAACATCCTCCTGCAATCTTGCCATATGCTTTTCCATCAGTGCAAACATTTCCGGATAAAAGTCTTTCTTTTCTTTATCGTTTAACTTGGTCTCTGCCGCTTCGCACAAATCACCGAAATGATGCAGGCAAAAACCCTTGCTGTTTTTAATTCTTTCCCTGAAATCCGCATCTTTCTTATACATAAAGAAAAAAGTATCCATATATCTGTCATAGGTGTCTGCAAAACGCTTACATATATAACAGGACTTGTCTTTTTCCTCCACCCATATACCGATTGGATTTATTCTGGACGAATTTTTCCGAAACTTGTCTTTCAGTGTGGTTTTAGTGGGCGTATAGTTTTTAAACTGCTCGCTCATGGCCTTACTCATTCTCATGTAATGAGTTTTCAATATCCATGCATTTCCCAATGTATTGCCATAATCAAACATCTTTTTGAAATGTTCCCTGCAAAATCCGTCTCTGTCTGTAGCATCACGGATATCACTTTCCATGTAGGAGGCGCTGTTACCCAATGTAAAATCAAGCAAATCCTGTTCCACACTTCTTTCTATGTAGCAAAAGGGACATTCATCATTTGCATTCACCGCATCATTCAGCGGAATGGTATATAAGGTTTCTTTCATTGTCCAATCCTCGCTGTCTTTCTACACTTCACTATAAGCTAATTTTTTCAGCATATCCAAATTCTTCTTCACTTCCTCGCCGAATATTTCCGGCTGAAATCCGCCTTCACGGAACCGCTCTGCCATAAGACCGTTTAAGGTCATCTCTACCATGCCTGAAAGCAGTTCTGTATCTACTTCTTTACGGAACTTGGTCACATCCACACGGTGCATAAACTGATTATACTGATGAGGTAATACCTCCCGCTTTTCCTCTGTTGCAAGCAAAGCTTCACTTACGCGTTCTTTCTTACTTTCATTCAGGAAATAAATCATATACGGATAGTTTGTCGCCACAGCAAGCTGTGCCTGCCAGATTTGCTTCATAATTTCAAAATAATCTGTCTCGGTTTTGCTGACTGCTGTAGACAACTCAAGCATCATATATTTGACACTATAGTCATAAACAAATCCATATAACCCGATTTTGCTGATAAAATAATGAAAAAGCAGTCCTTTACTGATTCCGGCTTCCTTCACAATCTCGTCTGTACTTGCATGTTCGTATCCGTTCATGGCAAATACCTTTAATGCCGCGTTAATCATTCTGTCTTGCTTTTCCTTTTTCAAATCAAAAAATTTCTCGTTCATAACCCTTATCCCCTATTTTTCTTCCGATATTGACTTTTTTAGTCGATATCTAATATAACACAAAAAAAATAAGTCTGCAATGCTAATTATTTTTTTTATACTTTTTTCATAAAATTTTACACATATTCTCTTTTCAATCTTGCAAAATAGTATTAAGATAGAATGTATAGAATATTCCTGAAAGGAGCATTTTTTATGTCTAAAAAATTTGGAAAATTATTACTGCTTACAGCTGTAACCGGCTTGGCTGCATATGGTACTTATACTTATCTTCAGAAAAAGGATAAACTTGCCGGTAATCCTGCTAACGATGATTATGATGATGATTTTGACGACTTCAGCGAGGATCTCGATGATGACATAACACCTGCTAAGGAACGTGCCTATGTTCCTCTTAATCTGGATAAGGCAGAAGCATTTGCCACAGAGGCTTTCCAGAAGGCCAAAGAAGTAATTTCAGATTCTGTCCAGCAGGTAAAGGAAACGGTGAAATCCGTAGCTGATTCCCAAGGTTATCATACTTCCTTTACAGATATCACTTCCACCGCAAAAGAAGTGGTTGACGTACCTGCTAAGGACGTTGAACCTGCTGAAGAAGAAGTTTCTGAAACAGTTGCAAATGAAGTACCCGACCCAGAGGATATCTCCTCAGAAGATACCGTGGAAGAATTTTTTGACGACGAAGAAATTTAATTATCTTTTTTATAATGCAGAAAGTCCGCATAGTGCGGACTTTTCTGTTATAGATATCTATTCCATGCTTTTCGGAGCATCTCTATTCCCTCACCGATTTCCTCCTTTGAAAGAGCACCATATCCCAGTAAAATCGTATATCGGTATTTCTCATCATATTCCTCAAAGTCAGAAAACACCTTATCAACCCGGTATATCTTTATTTTCTCTTCCTCTGCTGCCCTAATCAGTTCTTCTGCAGTAATTTTACTTTTACTGGTAAACAGTACATAAAGGCCTGCGTTGGCTCCTGATATCATAAATTTATCCTCAAAGCATGACAGTTTCTCCAAAAGAAAATCATGCTTATCTTTATATACCTTCCTCATTTTATTAAGATATCTCTCAAAATAACCGTCCCTGATGAATTCGTCCAAAATCCTCTGATCAATTCTGGAGACTGTGGAGGCATAGCATCCACAATTTTTTTTATACTTATCCAGCAAATTTTCAGGAAGCACCAGATAGCCTACCCGGATAGCCGGTGCAATTGATTTTGAAAAGGTACCCATATAGATTACTTTTCCCTGGCGGTCCGATGCCTGCAACGCGGGAATTGGCTTGCCTTTATAACGGAATTCACTGTCATAATCATCCTCTATCAGATAGCGGTCTTCTTCCTGTTCTGCCCACTTTAACAGTTCCATCCGCCTTCCGATGGGCATGACAATACCTGTAGGATATTGATGGGACGGCATCACATAAGCTACCTTTGCATCTGATTCATACAAAGCCTGCATATCCATACCGCTCTCGTCCATAGGCAGTAAATTTATGTCGTACGCAAAAGACTGAAATACCTGATATGCCCTTTTATAAGTAGGATTATCCATGGCCACGGATATTCCCCTACCCAAAACTTTCTCAAGAAGCATTAGCAGATAATCCGTTCCTGCTCCGATAATAATTTGCGATGGTGTAGCGTTAACACCGCGGGCTGAATGTAAATATCTGCATATGGTTTCCCGTAGGGATAAATCCCCTTGTGCATCCCCCAGCGCAAACATTTCACTGTTGGCATCTACCAAAATGTCTTTGGTTATCTTTTTCCATGTTGCAAAGGGAAAATCCTTCATACTGATTGCATGGGGAGAAAAATCATACCTGTAAGGGTCTTTCTTCTCTTCCCTGGCAGAATCACTATCATTTTCTGTTTTATTGTAACTACTCTCCTTCAAAGATGATATATCAAGCAAACCCTCAATATCACATATATAATATCCTCTATATGGTCTTGCTTCTATATAACCTTCTGCAAGTAGTTGTCCATATGCCGTATCCACTGTACTTCTGGCAACCTGCAGATAATCTGCCAAAGAACGCGTTGAGGGAAGCTTCTCATTTCTTTGAAGCTTCCCTTCCTTAATTTCATTCTTAATATACTCATATATTTGCCTATATAGGCAATCACCGGCATCGGCCTTTAACTCTATTGCCAATTCTACCATAACTATTTTGCGTTTCTCGCCCTCATTTTTTCAACCAATACTTCTTTTACGTCTCTTGCCTTATCTTTAATACGGTTATTTGCGGAAGGAGACACAATAATATTGGTAATCAGTCTTCCCGCAATATCATATTTCTCAAATTCCATGGCAAGAACAGCTATAAGATATTCCACTGTCAGTTCATCCATGCCACACATGGGATAATTCTCTGACTGTCGTGCTGAAATGAAACCCTCTAACGCGTTTTTCAGGAATTCCCTTTCCTGTTCTTTTGCCTCTTTTTGCTTGGCTGCATAACCCGGTTCGCTTTCATCCATGCTTTCTGCCATGCTTCTTACAAGCCATCCGGCTTTTAAACAGATATACGCCTTTTCACTGGCCTTTGCATGCTTTACAATTGCATTGACAAGACATAATTTATATCGGTTAACTGCTTCTTCGTAAGTATATGTTTCCTTTTTTTCCTCTCCGCCTTGAAAGGTTTTGGAAATATTTTCTTTTACAGACTTTATTTGTCCGGAAGTAAGCGCTGTAAAATACCTGGTAAGTGCTGCATATCCGCAGTGCGGGCATGTTACTACATCATATTTAAGAGGTTCAATATACTCATATACCGGTCTTAAATCCATATCAGTATGATGGAGTTTCACTCTTCCCGTCTTTACAGTTCTCTCTTTAATATTCTTGAAACAAACCGGACATTCATAGGTTTTATCGAATAAAACCTCATCCTCCGTAATTTCCGGTTTTTGCTCTTTCTCTTTAGGCTTGTCAGCTTCTGAAGCTTCCTCAAACAAATCAAGTCCTTCTAAGTTCCCCAATCCAAGTTTATCTAATCCAGATAATAATCCGGCCATGTTACCTCCTCCTATACCCTAAGTAATCTGTGTGCCACATTATGCTTTCGGCAAAACGTAAGAACTCTTCAGTGAAACAATTCTGTTAAATACAGGTGCTCCTTCTTTAGAGTCTTTGGCATCCACGCAGAAATATCCCTGTCTTACAAACTGGAAGCTTTCATATGCCACTGCATCCTTTAATGCCGGCTCCACATAACACTCTTTTAACACGGTAAGAGAATTGGGATTCAAATTCAGACTTCCGTCTTCATTATACACACCCTTCTCTTCGTCGATGATGTTTTCATACAATCTTACTTCTGCTTTAAGCGCTTCCTTGGCAGGTACCCAATGAATGGTACCTTTTACCTTACGGCCTGTAAACCCGGTTCCGCACTTGGTTTCAGGGTCATAAGTGCAATGCACTGTTGTAACATTACCGTTCTCATCTTTTTCAAATCCGGTACAGGTTACAAAATAGGCATTCATAAGCCGCACTTCATTTCCCGGGAAAAGACGGAAATATTTCTTGGGCGGCTCTTCCATAAAGTCTTCCCTGTCAATGTATAATTCTCTTCCGAAAGGAATCTGGCGGCTTCCCATTTCTTCGTTTTCCAAATTATTAGCCACCTCAAGCATCTCTGTCTGATCTTCCGGATAGTTATCAATCACTAATTTAATGGGATCAAGAACTGCCATCATTCTGGGTCTTTTCAGTTTTAGGTCTTCACGAATGCAATATTCAAGTGCTGCATAGTCAGCAATGGAATTCGCCTTGGAAACACCACACATTTCCACAAACATTCTGATAGATTCCGGTGTAAATCCACGTCTGCGAAGTGCAGAAATGGAAACTAATCTGGGGTCATCCCAGCCATCTACAATACCATCCTGAACCAGCTTTTTGATGTAACGCTTTCCTGTCACTACATTTTTCAGGTACATCTTTGCCTGTTCAATCTGCTTAGGTGGATTGGGATATTCCAATTCACGTACCACCCAGTCATATAAAGGTCTATGGTCTTCAAATTCCAATGTACAAATAGAATGGGTAATTCCTTCAATGGCATCTTCAATGGGATGGGCAAAATCATACATGGGATAAATGCACCACTTATCCCCTGTATTGTGATGATTCATATGTGCCACACGGTAAATAACCGGATCACGCATATTGATATTGGACGATGTCATATCGATTCTGGCACGAAGCACCTTTTCACCGTCCGCATATTTGCCGGCTCTCATCTCTTCAAATAATTTCAGGTTTTCTTCCACGGAGCGGGTGCTGAAAGGGTCTTCCTTTCCGGGCTCCGTAAAGCTTCCCCTATATTCTTTAATCTGTTCTGCTGATAAGTCAGACACATATGCCTTTCCTTTTTTTATCAGCTTCACAGCGCCTTCATACATCTCTTCAAAATAATCAGATGCAAAGAATAATCTGTCTTCCCAATCAGCGCCAAGCCACTGTACATCTGCTTTGATGGATTCCACGAACTCAATATCTTCTTTGGTAGGATTCGTATCATCAAAACGCATATTAAACTTGCCGCCGTATTTCTGTGCAATACTGTAGTTTACAAGTATCGCCTTTGCATGTCCGATATGCAGATATCCGTTAGGTTCCGGCGGAAAACGGGTATGAACGGTATCGTACACCCCTTCTGCCAAATCTTTATCAATAATCTGCTCAATAAAATTTTTGGAAACAACTTCCTTCTCCTTTGTAGTTTCCACATTCATATTTTCCAGTTCACTCATTGTATCAGTACCGGTCATCTGCCGGCTTTACCTCCTAAAAGTTACATCAATGCACTTCTAATCATAACACATTTTACTATTTTTACCAACTATTTTAACATTGGTACATATTTTTCTTCAAAGGCTTTTAGTTGCATGGGTCTGTCAAAGTAATAACCCTGTACAAGATTTACACGCATATCGGATAATATGTCATATTGGCTCTTGGTTTCCACACCTTCCACGCACAAGTTTACACCGATTGCTTCTGCAAGTTCAGACACCATTTTGATAAATGATTTTGCGTAGTCATCCTTCTCCAAATCCTTGATAAAACTTTGGTCCACTTTAATCACATCAAAGGGAATTTCCCTGATATGGTTTAGGGAAGAATAGCCTGTTCCAAAATCATCAAGTGCAATTCTGACTCCCAATTTCTTAATGCTGCCTAATATCTCCTTCATGCGTTCCATATCGTTAATGGCAAGGCTCTCTGTTACCTCCAAAGTTAAATTATGGGGGTTTATTCCTACCTCATGAATGGTTTTTTCTACAATATCTACAATATCTGCCTGTAATAACTGTACTACAGAAAGATTTACATTCACTTTATAATCGGGATAACCGTTATCATTCCATTTCTTGCACTGGTAGCACGCTTCCCGAAGCACATAGTTACCAATGGGATTAATCAGTCCCAAATACTCTGCAAGGGGAATAAACTCTGACGGCGGAATAAATCCCAGTTCCGTACTGTTCCACCTAATCAGTGCCTCTGCACCGGTACAAGGCTTACCTTCCTTCTGTACATCAATAATAGGCTGGAAGTAAACCTCAAACTCCCGATATCCCGTGACAGTTGCATCACGCATATTCTTTTCCATATCAAGCCTTTTTCCTGACTTAGACTCAATGTTGTCCGAATACTGGGCTATGCGGTTTTTACCATGCTTCTTTGCCTCATACATGGCAATGTCAGCTTTCTTAATCAGGTCATGGACTTCGCTGCCTGCATCCGGGAAAACTACCATTCCCATACTCATGGTGCAATAATAGTCCCCATCCTTTAAGAACCAAGGTTTTGCAAAAACATCTTTTATCGCTTCTACAATCCCATCCAGATTCCCATACTCACTGGGGGGAATCACGATGACAAATTCATCACCGCCCATCCGGTAGCAGGTACGCTGGATTCCATTTATTTGTCCCAGACTGTTTGAAATAGATTTTAATAATGCATCCCCATACTGATGTCCCAGTGCATCATTAATATGCTTAAAGTCATCCAGATCAAGATAAAGCAATGCACCATGTACTTTCTTCCGGTACGCTTCGTCCACATATTTTGCAAGATCTCTTTCACAGCACATACGGTTATACAAACCTGTCAGGAAATCTGTATATGCCTGCTGCTCAATTCTCTTCTGGTATACCTTCTTTTCTGTAATGTCATACAGCGCATATAATCTGACAGGATTGCCGTCTACCCATTTTATCACTGTAGAATAAACTTCATACCAATGCTCGTTTTTTTCAACAAACATTTCCCTGACATTATTAGATTCCTCGTTGCCTTTTTCCAGTAGCTCCCTGATACTTCCGTCCTTTAATTCTTCCTCAAAAGTATGCCGCATAATATAATTTGCAAACAGCGTACTTCTGTTTTCTTTATTTTGTACATATACTGCGCATCCAACATTATCTAAGATAATTTCCAAAGATGCATAGGACCCTGCCAAGGAATTTTTTTGTATCCTTTTTACAAGAATACTCTGTAAAATTTTAACGGCATCATTTACGAACTTAATCTCTTCTACCTGCCATTCACGTACACCACTCATTTCCGCAAAGGTAGCATACATATTAATGGCACCATTAATCATAATCGGAATGACAATAACCGATTTTACGCCATATTTGTCCAGTTCTTGTTTTTCTTCCTCTTTTAGCACAGCATTCCCGGAAATAATCAAAGGTTTATCTGTCCGCACAAAGAACGGAACGTTTTGGTTTACATTACTGTCCATGGTTTTGGGAATCCCTTCCCCACACCAAACTGCCAGCACATCCATAGCTTCCATACTTTTCTGTGGACGCAAAACGTTTGCCGTACTGATTCCCAAATATTCCCCTACACTTTTTAGCACCTTCTGCATAACCACTTCAGCAGAATCGTCACTTTCCAGTAACTGGACGATTTCCGCCAATGTCTCAGTCCTTTGAAGAGCCGCTTTGGTTTCTATTTCGGAAAATTTGCTTCTTCTGGTTTCCGCCTGGGCATCCATGGCTACACGCTTATAACGGATCATTTCCTCCGACACATCGCGAAGCACATCTGCAATTCTATAAAACTCTTTTTCCTGTATTGTACATTCCATGTCAGACAGCCATAAACTGTCATCCGAATCTTTTACCGCGTCTGAAATAACACCAAAAATAAGCCAATTAATAATTGGCTTACCATTTACTTTTACGGATATGACTCCCATACGGAAATTGGAGTAGGCTGTCTCTTCGACAGCCTGATCTTCCAATGTACTTTCTGATACCCGGAATAACATATCCTGCAATTGCTCTCTGTCAATTGCTTTCTTTATCTTTTCCACTTCCCCGCTTCTTCCGTAAAGTGGGGTCAGAGGCGTACCTCTTCCATCTACACAACAAGTATATATATTAAGGACATCACAAATGCACCGCTGCCATTTTTCAAGTTCTTTACCTTCTGCCAAACTTTGTACCAGCGACGATGTTTCCATCTGCATCATGTTACTGTTTCTAAGCCCCGCTGTCATAGATGTCTCCTTTCACTTATTCATCAACACTGTAGTTAGGTGCCTCTTTTGTAATATGAATGTCGTGAGGATGGCTCTCTTTTAAAGAAGCAGCCGAAATCTTAATGAACTTACCGTTCTGCTTTAATTCTTCAATGTTGTGTGTGCCGCAATATCCCATACCGGAGCGGAGACCACCGAGAAGCTGGAATACAGTGTCTTCTACTGTGCCCTTGTAAGCCACACGTCCTTCTACACCTTCCGGCACAAGTTTCTTTGCATTCTCCTGGAAATAACGGTCTTTGCTTCCGTTTTCCATTGCTGCAATAGAACCCATACCGCGGTATACTTTATACTTACGTCCCTGATATAATTCAAATGTTCCGGGGCTTTCATCACAACCTGCAAAAATGCTTCCCATCATACAAACATTTCCACCTGCTGCAATGGCTTTTGTCATATCACCTGAATATTTGATACCGCCGTCTGCAATAATCGGAATATTATATTCTTTAGCCACTTCGTAGCAATCCATAATTGCAGAAATCTGCGGAACACCGATACCTGCTACGATTCTTGTTGTACAAATAGAACCGGGACCGATACCTACTTTCACTGCATCTGCACCTGCTTCAATCAGTGCCCTTGTTGCTTCTCCTGTTGCCACATTACCTGCAATCACCTGTAAATCAGGATATTTTTCTTTTACCATCTTTACACAGTTGATTACATTCTGGGAATGTCCGTGTGCACTATCCAAAACTATAACATCTACCTTAGCAGCCACAAGTGCTGCCACTCTGTCAAGTACATTTGCGGTAATACCTACACCTGCGCCACAAAGAAGTCTTCCCTGGGCATCCTTTGCTGCCAAAGGATATTTGATAGTCTTTTCAATATCCTTAATGGTAATGAGACCAACTAAGTTATAGTCATCATCTACAATAGGCAATTTTTCTTTTCTTGCTTTTCCTAAAATCTGCTTTGCTTCTTCTAAGGTAATACCTTCTTTTGCGGTAATAAGACCTTCAGAAGTCATGGATTCCTTGATTTTCTTAGTAAAATCTGTCTCAAACTTTAAATCTCTGTTAGTGATAATACCTACCAGCTTACGGCCTTCCGTAATGGGCACACCGGAGATTCTGAATTTTCCCATAAGTGCATCTGCATCTGCAAGTGTATGCTCGGGAGTCAATGAAAAAGGATCTGTTATAACTCCGTTTTCTGAACGTTTTACTTTATCTACCTCTTCCGCCTGTGCTTCGATGGACATATTTTTGTGGATAATACCGATTCCACCTTGTCTCGCCATGGCAATTGCCATTCTGTGTTCTGTTACAGTGTCCATTCCTGCACTCATCATCGGAATGTTCAGTTTGATTTTGGGTGTTAACCACGTTGTCAAATCTACTTCGTTTGGAATAACATTTGAATAGCTGGGCTGAAGCAGCACGTCATCAAAAGTAATTCCTTCACCAATTATGTGACCCATTTTCTCTCCTCCTGTATAAATATATATTTAAATTTAATTACTACCTAATCTTTAAACACCTTGCGGGGTGCACCCATCTGTATGGCTTTCACCATTTCTTCATCAGGTTCAAAAATAACTCTCTGTGTGCCGTCATAATAAAATACATATCTTTTATCCGGCTGCATTTCCACACCACAACTGTAATCTGTGGTTTTATCAGTTCTGTTCTTATAAGAATCCAGATGATAGGATTTTATGGGGGCCATAATTTCCATTTTACTCATATCGAAACTTGCAATACGCTTTCTGGAACTTTTATTCATAATCTTGTCCACAGTAAGTTCCTTGTCCACATATAAGTACTCATATTCAATGTCTGCATTCATATAAATAAAATAAGCGGCAATTCCGATTATCACTGCGATAATCCATGCCGGCCAAATTGTAAATCCCACAAGGGCAAAACATACTGTTAACATAATCGTCACAAACTTAAGTAATGTCATATATACGGGGGTTTTCTTTTTAATTAATACTTCTACATATGTCTCGTTCATTTTAATAATGTCCCTTTCTCATTCATTATCATACACCTGTTCTCGTAAAAATGTATAATAATATTATGATAGTATATTTCTCTGAAACTTTCAAGAGAAACATTATGTAAACGTTTTCACAATTTTATGGCGAAAAATTATACTTTTTTTATAACTTGTTCACTATAATTTAAGAGAATGCATTTTTGTTTCATTGACAGCAGTTTTTTTTACCGCTATGATTAATATTGTGAGTATTGTAATATACTCGGACAATTTAATCAAGTCAAAAAGGAAATAAATTTTTATGAGCAAAAAAGAACGAAAAGAAAAACCATACCGCGGCGTCAGTGACGAAATCCGCCGAGAACATCAGAAAACAAAAGACATGACTTTGAAAGGTAAATTATCCTACTTTTGGGATTATTATAAGGTACATACCGTTGCTGCCATTGTTATCCTAATTATTACAGTCAGTCTGATTTATGACGTTGTCACCCAAAAAGACTTCATCTTTTATAATGTCATGTTGAACAATACCTATTTAAGTGGTGATTTACTGGAATCATCCTTTGGTGAATATGCCGGATTAGATATGGAAAACTATGAATGTGTGATTGATACGGATGCCACCTTTTCTTATTTGGACAACTCCAACTTCAGCATGGCAAACTTCCAAAAAATTGTTGCCCTTGTCCAAGCCGGAGACTTGGACTCCATGATTGTAGATTCCCAAGTATGCTATAACTTCGGCTGTAACGAAGTGGTCCGCGATCTTAGGACAGTATTAACGGAAGAAGAACTGAAAAAATACGAGGGAAACATTTATTACATTGATTATGCCCCCGTAAGAGCTTCAGAAGAATCCGAAGAAAAATTAGATGAGCTGCACGCCATCTATGACAAACTCAATGCCATGACCATAGAGGAGGCCGCCATCGAATCAGAAAACCACCGTTCTCCGGAAGGAATGGCAGAGCCTATTCCCATAGGAATCTATATGACGGATGCACCTTTTAACACCAAAACAAATGATTATCCATCCTATGTTCCCATTTATGTATTTTCCTCTACTTCCGAAAGGATTGAGCCTGCAAAGAAATACTTGGAATACTTATGGGATGAAAACGTTACATTTGAAGAAATGATAGTAACACCTTTCTAATAGAAGTCAAAAAGGACAGGAAAACCTGTCCTTTTTTCGTTTCATGTTTACTTAAAGCTGTGATACTACAAAGATATCATAGATTGCCTTGATGGCATCTTCAAAGTCGTTGTTTGCCACTCCGATGATAATGTTAAGCTCGCTGGAACCCTGGTCAATCATCTTTACGTTGACATTGGCATGTGCAAGGGCTGAGAAAATGCGTCCCGCTGTACCTCTTGTGGATTTCATGCCACGTCCCACTACTGCAATCAGTGCAAGGTCTGCCTCAATATCAATGGCATCAGGGTCTGCTAATCTGTGAATCGCAGATACCACTTTCTGCTCTTTGTGCATGAATTCGTCCTGATGTACAAATACCGTCATGGTATCAATTCCGGAAGGAACATGCTCAAAAGAAATACCGTAATCTTCAAATGCCTGCAGCACTTTTCTTCCGAAACCGATTTCCGCATTCATCATTGCTTTTTCAATGTTTACCGCACAGAAACCTCTTTTACCTGCAACACCTGTAATCACATATTTGGACTTCTGGCAAGTACTTTCCACAATCCATGTACCATTATCCTCCGGTTTATTGGTGTTGCGGATGTTAATCGGGATTCCCTCTCTTCTTACGGGGAAGATAGCATCTTCATGGAGAACGCTTGCTCCCATGTAAGAAAGTTCACGGAGTTCTCTGTATGTAATGGTATCAATTGCTTCCGGATTATCAATGATTCTGGGATCTGCTACCAAAAAGCCGGATACATCCGTCCAGTTTTCATACACATCTGCTTTGATTGCTCTTGCAACAATGGAACCGGTAATGTCGGAGCCACCCCTTGAAAATGTTTTCACTGTACCGTCAGCATATGCCCCATAGAATCCGGGAACAACTGCATGATCTTTATCCTTAAGGTATTCACTTAAAATCTCATTTGTCAGTTCGGAATCAAATTCTCCGTTATCCTTAAAACGAATCACCTGTGCGGCATCAACAAATTCATATCCCAGATAGGTTGCCATAATGATACCATTTAAGTATTCACCTCTGGAAGCTGCATAATTTTCACCTGCTTTTTCTTTGAAGTTCTTTTCAATCACCTTGAATTCATCCTTCAAAGAAAGGGTAAGAGACAGTCCGTCAATAATTTCCTGATAGCGTGCTTCAATGGCAGCCAGTTCCTTTTTAAAATCTTTTCCTTCCTCTGCCAAATGATAGCATCCATATAGCATATCAGTTACTTTTGTATCTGCAGAATATCTTTTTCCCGGCGCAGAAGGCACCACATATCTTCTTTCTTTATCTGCATGAATAATATCTGCAACCTTTTTAAACTGCTCAGCGCTGGCAAGAGAGCTACCGCCAAACTTCACTACTTTTTTCATAATCTTACTTCTCCTCAATATTTATTTCTCAAACAATTTATCTATCAGTGTATGACCCTTTTCACAAGAGTTTCCACTTTCACGTGCTTCTTTTTCATTATAATTTCTCTCACCGGATTTTAAATCCCCACTGTCATACAGAAGGTAGGGTACGCTGTCTGCACTGTGGGTTCTGATGCGGATGGGTGTGGGATGGTCCGGAAGCACAAGCAGTCTGTACTGCATAGCACTTTCATCTAATGCTTTGGTAAGGGGTGCAATGACACGACTGTCAAGGTACTCAATGGCCTGTACTTTTTTCTCTACACTTCCCTGATGTCCCATTTCGTCGGGTGCTTCTACATGGATATAGACAAAATCATATTCACCTTTTAAGGCATCTATCGCCGCCTGCACCTTACCTTCATAATTAGTATGGAGTCCGCCGTTGGCTCCTTCTACCTTTGCTACTCCCATGCCGGCACCTACTGCAATTCCTTTGAGCAAGTCAACTGCAGAAACCATCATACCCTTTAACCCATTCTTTTCTTCAAAGGAAGAAAGGGTTGGTTTGGTTCCCGCGCCCCAAAACCAACAGCAGTTGGCAGGACGGAGTCCCTGTTTCTTTCTTTCTATATTTAAAGGGTGATCCTTTAAAATTTCATAACTCTTTTTCATCATGTACAGCAAGTGTTCATCTGTGGGCAAATACTGTCCGATTACCTGTCCTAATACATCATGGGGCTGGGAGAGTTTCATCACTTCTCCTTTATCCCAGATAAGACAGTGACGGTAACTGGTTCCTACATAAAACTGGTATGTTTCATTTTGAAGTTCTTCCTTGACCGCTTCCAGTAGCACAGCACAATCCTCCGTACTGATTTCACCGGAGCTGTGATCGATAATGGTTTGTTCTTCAAATGGTACATCTTCCTCTGAAATGGTTACAATATTACATCGAAGCGCAATATCTGTATCTTTCATAGGAACACCTATGCTCAGTGCTTCCAAAGGAGAACGTCCCGAATAGTAAATCTTCGGGTCATATCCAAGCACAGAAAGGTTCGCGGTGTCAGATCCCGGACTCATTCCTTCAGGAATGGTATGTACCATACCAACTTCGGACACTTTACTTAGTTTATCTAAGGTAGGCGTGCTTGCATATTCAAGCGGTGTCTTGCCGCCAAGCTGCTCAATAGGTTCGTCAGCCATTCCGTCGCCAAGTACTATCACATATTTTTTATTACTCATCTCTATTTCCTTTCAAGATAACCTATTCCATTCTGATTCTGCTGATGATACCAACTTTTTCAGCCTTTTCATTAAATTCCTTTTCTGTCATAACATCTGTTACAAACGCAAATTCACCTGTTACATTTGCATCTACGGTTTCCACATTTCCAAAAGTTTCTTTTGCCGCCTGTGCTTTATCTGCAGAAACTCTTACAAAGAACTTTCTGCTTGCCTGTTCAATTCCTGTAAGAGATACCTTTTCTGCATCCCAGAAACACATAATTACCTTACCGATATGTCTTGCACAGTCTACCACGTCGGAAACCACTGCACTCGCTGTGGGAAGCTTCCCTGCTCCTCTTCCGTAATACATGGAATCTCCTAACATATTTCCGTGGACAAACACGGCATTGAATACATCATTTACCATAGAAAGGGGATGATCCATTCCAATCATGCAAGGTGATACCATGGCATAAAACTTACCGTCTTCCTCTTTGCTTTGTGCCAAAAGCTTAATGGTCTTATTCATTGCTTTGGCATAAACAAAGTCGGTTGATGTGATTTTAGTAATGCCTTCTGTATAAATATCTTCGTAATTTACATTTTTTCCACACATAAGGGAAGATAGGATTGCAATCTTACGGCAAGCATCGTATCCTTCCACGTCTGCTTCCGGATTTCTTTCCGCATAGCCTTTCTCCTGAGCCTCCTTAAGTACATCCGCAAAATCGGCACCTTCTTTTTCCATCTTAGATAAAATGTAGTTGGTAGTTCCGTTTAAAATACCGGTGATGGCGTCAATCTTTTCTGCTGTCAATGAGTAATTTAACGGGCGGATAATGGGGATGCCGCCGCCAACACTTGCTTCAAACAAATAGTTACACTGATTATCATGGGCAATCTGAATCAGTTCTGGTCCATGTGTTGCCACCAGTTCCTTATTGGATGTACACACACTTTTACCTGCCAAAAGTGCTCTCTTTGTGTAATCATAGGCAGGCTTTAATCCCCCCATGGTTTCACAGATAATCTGTACTTCCGGATCATTTAAGATTGTCTCCACGTCATGAACCACTTTATCTTCATAAGGATCACCAGGGAAATCTCTTAAATCTAATATGTACTTAACGTTTAATTCTTCCCCTGCTTTCTTATTAATTTCTGCTTTGTTCTTTTCGATTACTTCTACAACACCGCTTCCTACCGTGCCATATCCAAAAACTGCTACCTGAATCATAATATCTCTCCTTCTTCTTTATCCTATTGCCTATTCTTTGGCTAATATTTTTACTTTCCGTACGCCCCTGTGTCCTTCCAAAGCTTCCAGCATCTCTGAAACATTTCCTGTTGTGGGAAGCACCTGTACACTAAGACTTAAGGATGCAACCCCACTAATCGGAATACTTTGATGAATGGTCAGAATGTTTGCACCGAATCCTGCTATAATTTTCAGCACATCGGATAAAAGTCCCGGCTCATCCTCCATCTGGAACGTCAGTGTGATTGTCGTTCCCTGGGAATGTTCATGAAATTCAAAAATGTCTTCTTTGTACTTATAAAAGGAACTCCGGCTGATTCCCACCTGGTCAGCTGCTTCGTTAATGGTAGTTACCTTTCCGGAATCTAAAAGTTTCTTCGCTTCCACTACCTTAAGAAGCACTTCCGGCACCGCTGCTTCCTTTACCACATAATATCGTTTTCCCATAAGCTACCTCATAAGCCCATACAAAAATCCCTCTGCGACGGACAAATGTTTTTGATTGTCTTTCTGTCAAAGACACATGTTCGTCACCGAGGGATATTCTAACACATAAACTTATAGATAGCAATACCTTTTTCTCTAAATCTTTCTAAATTCTTACTGCGCCACTGTATATAATGAATAGAAATATCCCTTTCTCTCCATCAAGTCGCAAAAGCTTCCTTTTTCCACTACTTCGCCTGCCTTTAAAACAATAACTTCATCAAACCGCTTGAGCAGGCTCTCTTCCAGCGAATGGGTAATCACCACTTTCATTACATTCTCAATATCCAAAATAGCATTTGTCACCTGATACGCTGTCTGCTTATCCAGCGCAGCGGTAGCCTCGTCCACAAGTAGCACGGATACCTTCCGCAAAAGGCTTCTGGCTATGGAAATTCTCTGTCTTTCCCCGCCGGAGAGGTGGTTCCCGTTTTCACCACAGCTATAGTCATCTCCATGCTCATCAACAAATGCACGTAATCCAGCTGCGTCAATTGCCTGCTCTACATCCTCACCGGGAATGTCGCGGAACATGGTTATATTATCCCGCAGGGATGCATTAAATATCACTACATTCTGCATAATAGCAGAAACCATATCATACAAAGCCTCCTGACTCATATCACGCAACTCGCAATCATCGTACCGGATATATCCTGTATAATTGTCATAGGCAGATAAAAGCATATTTAAGAAGGTAGATTTCCCACAGCCGGATGCGCCCACAAGTGCATAACTTTTCCCTGCCTCTAATTGCAACTCTATTCCTTTTAGTACCTCTTCGTCCTCTTGATAAGAAAAGGATAAGTTTTCCACAGTAATTCCTTTTTCAAGTTTCTGAAGTACCCCTTTCTTTTCCCTGCTTACGTTTTGATTTAAGTAATCACAAAGTTTATCCATAAGGGCCTTTGATGCTTTGCGGCTTGCAAAAATTTCCGGCAATGTGGCTATGGGCTGCAGTACAAAGTTCATGAGATTCACAAATGCCATTACAATACCGGGCGTTACGCCTTCTCCTGCCAGCGCAAGATAGGCTCCTGCGATAAAGACACCTAACTGCGCCATTAACCCTGCTGTTGCGGAAATAATACCGATGATAATTCCTATTTTCTCTTTTTTGCATTTAGCTGCTTCTACAGCTTCATTGCTGTTAAGGAAAAACTGTAAAACTTCTTTTTCCGCCTTAAAACTTTTTACTACAGAAAATCCTCCGATAATTTCCTTAATGGTATCCGTCAATGTCTCATTTTTCTTTGAAACGTTAAGTTCCGCTGTTTCCATCTTATTGCCTACCAATGCAGAGGCTATTACCGGCAAAATGAGCAAAAGAACCACAATTAGCGTAAGAAGCGGGCTATACAGAAGCATCATTGCAAATGCTCCCGAAAACATAACGATGCTGGTAATCAGACCAAACTGTTTTCCCAGATAATTGGTTTCAATGCTTGTCACATCGTTTGACAGGGCAGATATGTAGGAAGCTGCCGCCTCTTTGTTAAAAGTATTAATATTTTTCTTTAACAGTGTTTCAAAAGCAAATTCTTTGTACTGCTGAATGGCTTTTTTCATAAACCGCGGCTTAGAGACGTATTCCAGCATTCCGAATACGATAACCAATAAAACAAGTCCTGCTGTAAGTACTGAAAGTACATCCAGTGCAAGTGCCCCTTCCACACCCGAGATTGTATCCACAAACTGCTGGATCAGCCACGATGCCATCAAATTAATCATACCTACAAACAGTGCCGAAAACACGGCAACACCAAATGCTATTTTGTTTCCTTTATAAAACTGCTTACGTAACATCTTTCCTGTCATTTTTCAAATTCCTCCCAAAGTGTACAAACTGCTTCCATTGCCGTATTTCCGATATCTGCATACACAACAGCATCCTCTTCCTCTTCAAAAAACTTAATTCCCTGCAAATTATGTACAGGTGCTGCATCGAACTGCTTTGCCAGTCTGAATGCTTCTTCTATCAGCCGTTTTGACTGCTTATCACGTCCCATCTTTGCCTCTGCCACTGCTGACTGTGCCAGAATCACCGGTTTTATCATGTCTGTAAATGCATTCTGTGCATCATCCTTTTTTAAACTGTCCAGCAAAGTCTCAAACCAATTGAGTGCCTCTTTTTCCATCTCATAATTCTTAAGTTCGTCGTACACGTAAATATAACCGGTCATTGTACGGATTAAGTCTCCCAGACAGTCTGCAAAGGCTTTTGTCAGATACGGCATTGCTTCCTTAGGCTGCTTTAACATTCTGGCATAGGTAACACCAATCAGGCTGTTATTGATTCCACAGACATTATTCTGTTTTAAGTTTTCCAGTGCCAATTCGGTCTTTTCTGCCAGCAAGTAATTTTGGGCAATTAAATTCAGAATGCTTACTTCATTAATACTTTTATCCGTATTCTGATATAAAAGAGTAATGGCATGCCTAAGCAGTGCATTTGCACGTTCCAGCGATTCTTCCTCTTTATCTGTTATAAATTTAAGTTGATAAAACAATCCGCTTGTATATACCAGTTCAAAATGGTTGGGATATTTTTTTAAGGCTTTTTCTATCTCTGATACTGCATCTGTAAAATTTTGATTCCCAACATATTCCTTTATTCTTGTAATACAATTTTCCACATTACCATTTTGCTGTTCATATCCCAAAAGAACATCTACAGAGACCCCGAATACATCTGCCAGCATCATGATCAATCTGATTTCCGGGGTAGATAGTCCCGCTTCCCATTTATAGACAGCTCCAACCGTAACACCTAAGATTTCTGCCAGCTGTTCCTGGGTAAATGAGTTTTCTTTTCTGAAATTCTTTATATTTTCAGCTAATTTTATTTTCATATGTTCCCTCTCATTCATCATTTGTTTACTTTCCCATAGTGTAACATCTGAAAAACAGTTTGTGAACACACCACCCGTACTATTTGTATATTATTTTTTATACCGTTAGTATGGTTTTTTCTGTGCAAATACAAAAAAACGCGGAAAACTCATGTTTCCGCGTCCAATGAATCATCACTATATTCTTATAATAATTCCTTCAGCAACCGGTTCACCATCCCGGGGTCAGCTTTGCCCTTCATGGCTTTCATGGTCTGGCCCACCAAGAATCCGATTGCTTTCTCTTTACCGTTCCGATAATCCTCTACAGACTGGGGATTGTTTGCAATCACCTCTTCCACGGTCTTACGGAGTGCTCCTTCGTCGCTTACGGTTTTAAGGCCTTTATCTTCCACGTATTTTTCAGGGTCAATGTCATTTTTAAACATTTCTTCAAATACTTCTTTTGCCACGGTACTGTTAATGGCCTTTTCATCAGTAAGCTTAATTAATTTTGCAAGATTCTCCGGTGAAAAACGGATGTCTTCAGGGTCCATATTGTTTTCCTTAAGGAGCCTTAATGTTTCCACCATAAGCCAGTTGGAAACCTTTTTGGGCTGTGCACCCAATGCCACCGTCTCCTCAAAAATATCTGCCATATGCTTGCTTCCCGTAATGATATCGATATCGTAATCAGGAATATCAAATTCTTCCTTATAACGTGCTATCTTTTCTTCCCTAAATTCCGGTTGCCTTGCTTTTATATCTGCAAGGAATTCATCGGTCACTACAATAGGTACCAGGTCCGGGTCCGGGAAGTAACGGTAATCCTGGGCATCTTCCTTGCTTCTCATAGCATAAGATTTGCCTACGTTATCATCCCATCTTCTTGTTTCCTGTACTACTTTTTCACCTGCTTCAATCAAGTCAATTTGACGTGCTCTCTCACCGGCAATAGCCCTGGTAATGGCACTAAAGGAGTTTAAATTTTTCATCTCCGTACGGGTACCATATTCAGTAGCCCCTACTTCCCTTACGGAAAGGTTTACATCTGCACGCATGGAGCCTTCCTGCATCTTACAGTCGGATGCCCCTAAATACTGCACAAGCATACGAAGTTTCTCAAGATATGCTATTACTTCCTCTGCACTTCTCATATCAGGCTCTGACACAATCTCGATAAGAGGTACGCCGGAACGGTTATAGTCGACCAAAGAGCAGTCCGTCCATTCATCATGAACAAGTTTTCCTGCATCCTCTTCCATATGAATCTCATGAATACCTATCAATTTCTTTCCGTCTTCTGTCTCAATTTCCACTTTCCCGTCACGGCAGATAGGCAGATATAATTGGGATATCTGATAATTCTGTGGGTTGTCGGGATAAAAATAATTTTTACGGTCAAATTTACAATACTGGGTAATGTTACAACCGGTAGCGAGACCTACTGCTACCGCATAGGCAAGTACCTGTTTGTTCAGCACGGGAAGTGAACCCGGCATGCCGGTACAAACCGGACAGGTATGTGTATTGGGTGCACCACCAAACTCTGTGGAACAACCACAGAAAATCTTAGTTTTAGTGGCAAGTTCTACATGCACTTCCAAACCAATGACGGTTTCATACTGCTTTCCCATCCTATTTCTCCCCCTTTCGCTCAAAGGCACCTCTAGCCTGCTCATAAGCATACGCTGCGCGAATCAGATTCTTCTCTTTAAAACAATCTCCAATTAACTGAAGTCCGATAGGAAGTCCCGCAGAGTCAATACCACAAGGAATACTCAGTCCGGGAAGACCTGCTAAGTTAGCAGAAATCGTATAAATATCTCCCAAATACATCTTAAGCGGGTCAGATAAACTCTCCCCCAGCTTCGGTGCTGTGGTGGGGGCCACCGGTCCCAGAATTACATCATACTTTTTAAATGCTTCATCAAATGCTTTCTTAATCAGTGCTTTTACTCGAAGTGCTTTCAGATAGTAAGCATCGTAATAACCGGAGCTAAGCACAAAGCTTCCCAACATAATTCTTCTCTTTACTTCCGCGCCAAAACCTTCGGAGCGGGATTTTTTGTACATATTGTGAAGTCCTTTGTAGTCTTCTGTGCGGTATCCATATTTAATGCCGTCGAATCTCTCTAAGTTGGAGCTTGCCTCTGCTGCCGCAATAGTATAATAAGTAGGAATTGCATATTCTACAAGGCTTAAATCAAATTCTTCAACAATCGCACCTTTTTCTTTTAACACTTCTGCCGCCTTAAGAACAGCGTCTTTTACTTCCGGATCAAGCCCTTCTCCAAAGTAATCTCTGGGAAGTCCGATTTTCATTCCTTTTACATCGTCCACAAGGGCAGACGTAAAGTCTGTATCTTCTCTCTTTATGGATGTGGAATCTTTCGGGTCATGGGATGCAATAACTTCCATAATGGTCGCACAGTCGGTTACATCCTTACAAAGCGGTCCAATCTGATCTAAAGAAGAACCGTAAGCAATGAGTCCGTATCGGGATACTGTACCATAGGTAGGCTTAAGACCAACCACGCCACAGAAGGATGCGGGCTGTCTGATAGAACCGCCGGTATCGGAGCCAAGGGCATAAAAGCATTCCTGTGCCGCTACCGCTGCCGCACTACCACCGGAAGAACCTCCCGGTACATGGTCAGGATTCCATGGATTTCTGGTTTCGCCGAAGGCTGAGGTTTCTGTAGTAGAACCCATTGCAAACTCATCCATATTGGTTTTTCCGATAATCACTGCACCAGCCTTCTGCAGATTCAGTACTGCTTCTGAAGAATAGGTGGGGACAAAGTTTCCCAAAATTTTAGAAGAACATGTTGTAAGAAGTCCCTGCGTACACATATTGTCCTTGATGGCAACGGGTACACCTGCAAGGGGTCCGGTAAGTTCTCCCGCATCAATCTTTGCCTGCACTTCTTCTGCCTGTTTAAGCGCACCTTCCTTATCTACCGTTACATAACAGTTGTAGGTGCTTTCCGTCTTTTCAATCTGTTCAAGAACTGCTTTGGTTGCATCCATAACAGTTACTTCTTTATTTTTGATTGCCACCGCAAGAGATGCGGCAGTCATATTTAAGATATTCATCCCTGCCGTCCTCCTAATCAAATGTCTTCGGCACTACAAACATGCCATCTTTTTCCTGAGGTGCATTCTTTAAAATCGCTTCCCTGGTATCCCCGTTTGTCACAACATCCTCACGGAACACATTCTGCATGGGAAATACATGGGACATAGGTTCAACATCTGTGGTGTCCAATTCGCCCAATTTATCTATATAGTCCAGCATACGGCCCATATCCTTTTTTGCTTCTTGCTTTTCCTCATGGGAAAGTTCAAGTTTTGCCAGAATGCCTACATATTCAATGATTTCATCTGAAATTATGTTTGCCATATTAAACCTCTCTTTTCTTTGCATTACCACTAATAATCTACTACGTTTCCGCCCTTATGTCTACTTTTTTGTTCCTACATAACATTGTATTTTATCGCCTTCTATTTGTATCTTTCCACGCTTTATGGTAAAGTATTAACAAGATGATAAAACAAATGACAAAGGAGCGATTATTTATGACCAAAAAAGAACTTGCCATTGCAAAACATGACATAAAATTCAACTGTGCCCAAGCTGTTGCCTGTTCCTTCGCCGAGGAAGTGGGCGTACCTGAGGAAATTCTTTTCAAGGCAAATGAAGGCTTCGGTCTTGGTATGGGCGGCATGGAAGGCATTTGTGGTGCTCTCTCCGGTGCTGTGATGCTTGCAGGCTTTAAGAACAGCGACGGAAATCTCACAAATCCCGGCACCAAAGCAGACACCTATCAGTTATCTAAAGAAATGGTAAGAAGTTTCGAAGAAAAAACCGGCGGCACCATCTGCAAACAGTTAAAGGGAATTGAAACCGGAAAGGTTTTATGCTCCTGTCCTGATTGCATTTGCAAGGGTGTGGAAGTAGTAAGCGAAGTTCTCGGTATCTAAAATCGCAAAAAATAAAGCTGTTGTTCTAAGGTTTCCCCTTAAAACAACAGCTTTTCTTATTTTTACAATTTCTATTTTTTCAGTTCTTTAAAATATTTCTTGGTTTCAAGTGCAACCACACCACTTAAAACAACCAACGCAATCAAGTTGGGAATCGCCATAAGTCCGTTGAAGATATCTGCAATTGTCCAAACAGCGGATACTGTCAGGAACGGTCCGATAAATACTGCAAGGATATATATCCAACGATATACTTTCACTGCCTTCTGATTGCCGTTTGTTAAGTATTCCAAACATTTCTCACTATAATAATCCCATCCGAGAATCGTAGTAAATGCAAAGAACACCAAACATAACATGAGAATAAAGGAGGATACACCTGCCGGTAACGGTAATCCTGCCTGGAATGCAAAGTTCGTTACGGATGCACCTTCCAACCCTGTCTGATTCCATGCACCTGTAATAACAATACATAATCCGGTCATTGTGCAAATGATTAATGTATCAATAACGGTACCTGTCATGGAAATAAGTCCCTGCTTTACAGCTGAATCGCTCTTTGCTGCTGCCGCTGCAATGGGGGCACTACCAAGACCTGCTTCATTAGAGAAAATACCTCTTGCAATACCTTTTTGCATCGCAACCAACATAGCACCAAGTGCACCGCCGGCTGCTGCTCTCATACCAAATGCTCCCTGCACGATTTCAACAACTGCTCCGGGAATCTTATCTAAATTGCAAACTAAAATCAATATTGCTGCCACTACGTAAAGAACTGCCATAAAAGGTACAACAACTTCCGCAACCTTGGAAATTCTCTTAATACCACCGATAACAACCAATGCTACACAAGCAGTTACTACAATGCCGGCAATCACAACTGCCCAAGAATAATCTCTGCCGAACAATGTAATTGTATGAGCTGACTGAGGATCAAAGAAGTTCTTTGCTGCATCGGTAATACCGTTAATCTGTGTAATAGTACCGATTCCAAGGAGACCCGCACCTACACCTAATGCTGCAAATAACTTAGCCAGCCATTTCCATTTATCTCCCATTCCTTTTTCTATGTAATAGAAAGGTCCACCAAGCACATGTCCGTCTTCAGCTACTTGACGGTACTTTACTGCCAAAAGACATTCTGCATATTTGGTTGCTGTTCCCAGAAGGGCGGCTACCCACATCCAGAATAATGCACCGGGACCACCTGCACAAATCGCTGTGGCTACACCTACTATATTACCGGTTCCGATTGTGGCGGATAATGCCGTACATAAAGCTCCAAAACTGGATACTTCACCATGCTCACCGGAGTTGTCATTTTCAAAAATGTACTTAAATGCTTTTCCAAGCTTGGTAATCTGCAGGCCTTTTAAACGGGTTGTCAGCAATATACCAACCGCGAGAATCAGCACAATCAGGGGAATTCCCCATACAAAATCGTCAATTTTCACTAATACTTCTGTTACTGTCACTTGTTCAATCCTCTCTTCCTTGAAATCTTAAAGATAAAAATAAGAGCTGATAAATGTTAAGAAAACGTTAATTTACCCAATTAACAGAAATATAACATAAATCAGCTTTTTATGCAATAAAAACACTCTGTATTCTTCCTTCTTTAAATACGGGGGATGCCACCTTGTTTTACACCAAACTTTTCTCTCATGGCAAGCAGTCTTTCCACTTGTTCTTTGGTCAGTGTATTTTGCTTTCCTATAATTTTATCCGTAATCATTAAAATATTGGCATAATATTCCATGGACTCCAATCGGTAATAAGCCGCATACGGATCTTCTGCCCAGGTTACTGCACCATGGTTTGCCAGTAGCACACCATTATGGGTATGACAATAAGGGGCTATCACCTCCGGCACTTCCTTGGAGCCGAGCTCTGCATAAGGAGCAATCGGCACATCACCAAGAGTAATAATCGCCTCTGCAAGCACCGGGGCATCCAGCGGAATACCTGCAATTGCAAAACTGGTACAAATCGGCGGATGGGCATGGCAAACACTTCGAAGTGCCGGATTTTCTTTGTAGGCACGAAGATGCATTTTCAGTTCGGAAGAAGGTTTATGGGTTCCTTCCAACACATTGCCTTCAAGGTCTACTTTTACCAGCATACTCTTTTTCATAAAGCCCTTGGATACACCCGTAGGTGTTGCCCACACTTCATTGTCACCGGTACGGACAGATATATTCCCGTCATTGGCTGCCACAAAATTTCTTACATACATACGCTGTCCGATGTCAATAATGGCTCTTTTTGCTTCTTTTGCGGATAAATAGTTAGTTTTCATTACTCCTTCTGCCCTCTTCCTTCTTCTTACGGATTTCCTCTAAAGACTCTCGATACGGTGCCTTGGCAATACCGTATTCCGTTACAATTGCGGTAATCAGTTCATTGTCTGTTACGTCAAATGCGGGGTTAAATACTTTAACACCTTCCGGTGCCATTCTTTCCTTATACCACATTTCTGTTACTTCTTCCGCCGGTCTTTGCTCAATCTTTATTTCATTACCTGTGGGGGTATCATAATCAATGGTCGATGTAGGGGCACATACATAAAACGGGACACCGTAGCGTTTGGCAACCGTTGCCACCACAGAGGTTCCGATTTTATTAGCCGCATCCCCGTTTGCCGCCACCCTGTCACAACCTACAAACACCGCATTTACCCAACCGTTCTTCATCACCATGGCAGACATATTGTCACAAATTAAGGTTACATCTACCCCTGATGAATGGAGTTCATAAGCTGTGAGTCTTGCCCCTTGTAAAAGGGGTCTTGTCTCGTCTGCAAAAACACGGAAATTGTATCCTCTCTCCTGCCCCAGATAAATGGGAGCCGTGGCTGTACCATACTTACTGGTAGCAAGCTGACCTGCGTTACAATGGGTGAGAATGCCATCACCGGGCTTTACAAGACTGAGTCCGTGTTCACCAATCATTTTGCAAACCCAGGTATCTTCTTCTTTGATTTCTACTGCTTCTTTATGTAATATTTCAAGTATTTCTGCTAGCGGTTTCTTATCTTCCCTTCCTGCTTTCAGGCACACCTCTTCCATCCGGTTTAATGCCCAGGAAAGGTTAACTGCAGTAGGCCTTGAGGAATTCAGGTAATTCTTCTGTTCTTGAAACCGCACATAAAAGGTTTCAAAGTCTTTCGTTTCTTTTCCGATCTGCTTTGCAAGTACATAAATTCCGAAAGCTGCTGCCACACCAATGGCCGGTGCACCACGCACCTTTAGTAAATAGATGGCATCCCATATTTCCTGCGCTGTATATAGCCTGATAATCTCTGTTTTGCCCGGTAGTTTTGTCTGGTCTATAATTACGACACAACTGTCATTATCATCCAGTTCCACGGTTTCATAGTCCATAATGTTTTTACTCATAGCTAATCTCCTTATCTTTCTGCAATAATATCAGCGTATTCTCCCCTGCTTGCTTTTAACAGATCGTCAGGCCTTAGTTCAATCTGGGAGCCAATCCTACCGCCGCTGACTATGATAGTCACTTGCTCTTTCGCCCTCTCATCGACTCTGGTCACATACTGTTTTTTCATTCCTACTGCTGTACAGCCGCCTCTGATGTATCCTGTGATTTGATTAATATCCTTTACCGGAATCATCGCTACTGCTTTTTCACCCACACTTTTTGCAGCTTTCTTTAAATCAAGCTCTTCCTCAATAGGAATCACAAACACAAAATAATTTTTACTGTTTCCCACGGTAACCAATGTTTTATATACCTTTTCATGAGGCTGTGACAGTTTATCCGCTATCTGAATACCATCAATAAACTCTTCGCACTCATAGGTATATTGCTGATATGTTATTTTTTCTTTCTCCAAAATACGCATGGCATTTGTTTTTATTTCTTTACTCTTTGCCATAGCCCCTCCTCATTTGCATCTGCCATTATATCACTCAAAAACGATAGTAAGGTGCTCCACCACAGCACATTCCACCGCCACCACAGCACATATTACATAACAAATTGGCAATACATAGTTTAAAACAAAGATTACCGCCTCCCGAATAGGGTCTTCCATAAGTATACTGTCTTTGTCTGTACCAAGTACCACCATTTTCAAACTGATAAACCAGATTTCTGTAATCGCTGTTGCCGGGTTCTAATGCCTGGGCACGCTTCGCATGTTCTAATGCTATCACCTGATTGCCCAGGTTTGCATGGGCAATGGCACTATAATAATACCATCTGGCATTCCGGCCACTCTCCGGCATGCCATCAAGCACAGTTCTGGCCTCTTTATAATAGCCGTTCCGGATATAGTTTCCTGCCGCACGCAAGTGGCTGTCTTCTTCATACCCTGTGCTTTTGCTTCCATATGTGCCAAACCCGCCAAAGTTTCCAAAGCCGCCAAAACTTCCGAAAAAGTCTTCGAAGTCTTTAAAGTCACCATAATAGCCACCATTTCCGGCACCGGATCCCCCTGCATTTCCGTAGCCATAGCCTCCTGATGATCCGTAATTTCCCTGATAGCGGTATCCTTCCGTTCTCTCCTTCATAATCTGTTGATACGCCTGTTGGATTTCCTTAAACATCTCTTCCGCTTTATCTTTATTTGGGTTATTGATATTGGCATCCGGATGGTATTTTCTGCTTAGCGCTTTATATGCTTTTTTAATTTCTTCTTCCGTGGCATCCCTACTGATACCAAGAATCTGATAAGGATCACGCATTTTTTGTTTCCTGTCCCTTTACCTCTCTTTTTTTACGCACCACATCATAGCGGTACCAAACTCCGGAATAAAGAATATTCCGAAGGATTTCAATATTTTCAATGATGGGAAGTTTCTCAAATTCCTGTGAACACCCTGCCATCATCATGGTCAATATAGTCCCTACCTCTTCATCAAAATCAGGGTTCTCATATCTTTTTATAAAAGGATTAAATCTGTTTTTCTTAATATCCTCTTCCACATCTTCATACGCATCCAGTAAGTAAATGTATTTTCCCAGATATCTGCCAAGCATCCGCAAGTTTTCTGCCCATTCATCTTCCCGGACAGCAAAGATTTCTCCCATTACTTCGCCAAACAAACCGGCCAATTGATCTATATCCTCAGTGCCGGCTTTTTCTTTACGTGAGAACTCACGCATCAAATTGTCAATTTTCTTTACTTTTTGTGCATATGCCGAGCCGATTCTTAAATATGCACCTTTCATTAACTTGCTGTAAGCAAGCTTTGTTACCTTTTTATCATCATTCCAATCATCCAGACATTTATAATATGCAAAAAGCACATTCATATCTGCCCCGTAATCAGAATAATCATTTCGTCTGGTTTGATGCTTTTCAAAAGGATGAGCAATACATTTTGTCATTCCCATCTTTGTTTCCGGTTCGTATAGGCTACTTAGCAGCATCACCAGAAATGTCATATCATAGGTAAGACTCATTTGCCCAAACACACCGTGACGTTCTTTCAGGGCACGGCAAAGGCCACAATAATATGACTGGTAAACATCAAACTCCTTAAATTTCATATCCCCCTTATTAATAATGACATATCCGAACATAAATTTCTCCTATCAGCTTTTCTTAATAAAGGTCTGACTGCATTTGGGGCATCTGATTTCGATTCTTCCTTTTCCTTTCGGAATCCTGATTTTCTGTCTGCAGGAAGGACATCTGTATATATGATGTGTCTTTCTCTGATTCATATCCCTCTTTAAGGTTGCAAAATATTGTTTTATCTTATATTCATATCTCATATATAAATTATTTTCCATTGTTCTCTTGTAAATATTCCTTGAAAACATCCGGAAATAAACATAAACCAGGATTGCTATCGCAAGCAAATAGAACATCCTTGGTCCAAAAAAAGATAGCACAAGGCATACAATGGATATCGCCGTCAGGAAACGGTTTAAATTGTCATTCCCATATCTTCCTATCATAAATCTGTATAATTTTTCTCTCACAATCAGTCACACCTTTCAGATTCAACAATTTATTGTCTCTATCCTACTTCCATTTTTTCACAAAATCAATTAAACAGCTCTAAAGGAATCTAAAAAATTTATAAAAAGGCGCATTCCTAAGAACACGCCTTCTCTACTTCCTGCATATCATGCCATTTATTGTTCAGATGCATCATCCTGCTCAGCTGCTACAGCTGATACCACGGAAGCAACCACTGCGATTACTACGGGTACAATAATGACAACTAAACCGCCTGCTAATAAAAAGAATCCCATATTCCTGCTTCCTTTCTGTCAACCACTTTCTTCATTGTACATGAAATAAGCTTCTTTTTCAATAAAAAAGTTAAAACAATTCCTGTCCTTTTATAAAAACTTTCCGCACCGTTAAGTTCTCTTTGTCTAGTAGTACCAGATTGGCCGTCTTTCCCGGCTCAATGCTTCCGCACCACTGATAAACCCCTGCTTTTTTTGCCGGATTAACTGCTGCACATCTGACCGCTGTCTCCAGTGGAATACGCATTTCTTTCACGGCTATCTTCATGCAATCCATAAGGCTTTTTACAGAGCCTGCAATGGTACCATCTGCCAAGGTTGCTCTATTGCCAATGACGGTAACCTCCTGCTTACCAAGACTGTAAGTCCCTTCCGGCAATCCTGCCGCCCGCATGCTGTCACTGACAAAGATAACACGGTCCTCTCCCATCATTTTTATGGTCGAACGCACCATCGCCGGATGAACATGTATTCCATCACAAATCAGTTCTACAGAAGCTCCGGCATCTGCCGCCGCCCCTGTTACTCCGGGCTGTCTGTGGGAAAAAGGCTCCATTGCATTATATAAATGGGTCACATGGCCGGCTCCGTTTTCAAATGCTGCAAGTGCTGTATTATAATCAGCTTTTGTATGACCGATGGAAACTATCACTTCTTTTTTTATATCCCTGATAAATTCCATTGCCCCTTCTTCCTCAGGTGCAATCGTCACTAGTTTAATCAGTCTGCCGCTTTCCTGACATATGGCATCATATAATTTTTTATCCGGTTTCCTGATATACCGTCCGTTCTGTGCACCCTTTTTCTCCTTAGAAATAAATGGGCCTTCCAGATGGATTCCCAAAAAAGTAGCATCTTGTTGGTATTTCCCCATGTCTTGGGCTTTATGGAAGTTTGATGCTGCCCTACATATTTTCAGAAGGGATTCCTCATCTAACGTCATGGTAGCCGGAATCATTCCTGTCACTCCACATTTCGCTTGAAAAGAGGCAATCTTGTGGATTGCCTCTACTTCTCCGTCACAAAAATCATACCCGCCGCAGCCGTGAAAGTGAATGTCCGTAAGTCCCGGAATGGCATAGCATTCCCCGGCATTTAATACCTCTTCATCTGCTTTCGCTTTTTCGGCAAAATATTCTCCATTAATGACAATATCTTTTTTTTCAAATTTTCCTTCCGGTGTGTACACGGAAGCATTTTTGATAATCATCCAATGTTCCTTTCTGCTGTTATCTGCTTTCTCTTCGGAACTGAATGGGTGTCATTCCGTATGATTTCTTAAACAAACGGTTAAAGTGTTCTACATTTTCATATCCTACATAAGCTGCAATGCTTTCCACTGTCTGATTGGACTCTTTTAACATCGCTCTTGCCTTTTTCATTCTTGCCTTCTTTACTGCCTCCTGGAAAGTGATTCCGGCATTTTCCTTGATATATTTGGATAAATAAGGTTTGGACAAATTAAAATTGTCCGCAAGGTCATCCAGTGTAACATCCTTATAGTGATTTCTCACATAATTCATGATGTCAACGATACGCTCTTCCCTGCCTTCTTTAATATTCTCACTTTGTGCCAGTTTATTCCCTGCAGAAACAAGTGCTGCAATGGAGCTCTTAATAATATCCTCGTCAATTCCAACGCCCCAGTACATTTTTCCGTCTTTCACAATACCCACATAGGCTGCCGCCTTGGAAGAGGATCCTCTGGACACCGCATGTTCTTCATAAACAGACAGTTCATAGCTGATGCCGAAATACAGTTTCACTGCATTGCTGACCGCATCCAGACGACCGTTACCGGAAGTTTCAATCACTCTTCTTTCCTTATTCTGCTCAATGGTTACTTCCGCGGTAATGCCTCCTTCTACTTGTTTAAAGTGACATTCCGGAATATTGAAGATTTCTCTCTGGTCAATATAATTATCCTTGAAAATCTGATAAACATCAGAAGGGGCAAGCTCACTATGCTTCTTATCAGAAACACTCTTCATCAGATAGCCCACTTCTTCTTTCATCTTATCAGGAAGTGACATTCCAAAGTTCTGCTTTAAGATAAAGGCAATTCCACCCTTGCCGGACTGGCTGTTAATACGGATAACATCGGATTCATATTCACGGCCCAAATCCTGAGGATCAATGGGAAGATAGGGAACATCCCAGCGACCGTCGCTCTTTCCTTCTTTCCACCATGCCATTCCCTTGGATATAGCATCCTGATGGGACCCTGAAAAAGCTGTAAATACAAGGTCTCCGGCATAAGGTGTACGCTCATAAACCTTCATTCCCGTAAGTGTTTCATAAACTTCACGGATTTCCGTAATGTTGGTAAAATCAAGTCCTGACTCCACGCCATGACAAATCATATTCATAGCTACCGTGATAATATCTACGTTACCGGTTCTCTCTCCGTTTCCGAACAAAGTACCTTCCACCCTGTCAGCCCCTGCAAGAACTCCAAGTTCTGCATCGCTGACACCGCAGCCTCTGTCATTATGAGGATGCACGCTGATATTTACAGCATCTCTGTATTTTAAATTTTTATGGAAATATTCCACCTGACAAGCAAATACATGAGGCATAGCAATCTGTACCGTTGTAGGAATATTAATAATTACCTTATTTTCCTTCACCGGTTTCCAAACATCCAGCACTGCATTACATACATCAAGGGCATAGTCCACTTCTGTTCCCGGGAAACTTTCCGGGCTGTATTCAAAGGTAAAGTTACCGTCAGTTTCATCGGCCAGTTTCTTCAATAATTTTGCACCGTCGATGGCAATCTGCTTTACCTCTTCCTTACTCTTTCTGAAAACCTGTTCTCTCTGTGCCACAGATGTAGAATTGTACAAATGTATAATGGCATGAGGGGCACCCTTTACTGCTTCGAAAGTTTTCTTAATAATATGTTCTCTTGCCTGTGTCAGCACCTGAATGGTTACATCCTCAGGAATCATATTTCTCTCAATTAAAGCACGGATAAAATTGTACTCTGTTTCGGATGCTGCAGGAAATCCCACTTCAATTTCCTTAAATCCGATTTTTACCAGCATCTCAAAAAACTGTAATTTTTCTTCCAAACTCATAGGTTCAATGAGTGCCTGGTTTCCGTCACGTAAATCTACGCTACACCAGATAGGTGCCTTGTCAATTGTATCCTTCTTCACCCAGTCATAGGTTGTCACCGGGGGCATAAAATAGGATTTTCCGTATTTCTGTGCTACATTCATTTTTTCATCCTCCACATTCTGTTCTATCATACACGAAAACAAAATAAATTACATTAAAAAATCTCTATGAAATGTTTTCCATTTCATAGAGACGCAATTTACTTACGCGGTACCACTCTATTTCACAGCTTCGCTGTGCACTCACAGACACTGATATGTCCTTCCTATTCTACGGCAGGAATCTCCGTCCGCACCTACACAACCCATACTTTGCATAAACAGGTCTTCAGCCGGCTGCTCCAAGGTGAGTTCACTTTCTGTTACTGACTGCCTCGCACCACCCGGCAGTTCTCTGATTTCCCACATCGAGTTACTATTCCTCTTCTTTGCATTTACATCTTTATTTTGTTGACAGATTAAATACTATCACACTTTCTTGATGTTTACAAGGAGTGATTTTAATCAATTTAGTTGATACATTTTATTTTTGACATACTGTTTATAATACAGTATGATAATATTGTTATTTTGTGAAGGGAGGAATTAAATATGAATGCCATTAATTTTGATGCTGCAGTGATTGCCGCTTTATCCACATTTTTTGTTGCTTATTTTATTGTTGCACTTGCCATTTGTGTAGTAGTATACGTAGCAATGTGGAAAGTATTTGAAAAAGCAGGAAAGCCCGGTTGGGCATGTCTGATACCTTTTTATAATATGTATTGCTTATTTGATATGGCCTTTGGAAACGGCTTGTTTTTCCTACTTTTGTTTGTTCCATGTGCCAACATAGTATTTATCATCATGTTATACTTCAAACTTGCTAGTGCATTCGGTCAAGGCGTAGGATTTGGTTTCGGGCTTTTATTCTTAAGTCCCATTTTTATGCTGATTCTCGGGTTTGGCAAAGCAGAGTATATAGGTCCTCAGTAGAACATAGCTATTGATATTATATGTAAACTTAAGTACCGTCGCAGATAAGCGACGGTATTTTTATTTACGTTATTTATCAATAAACGGTTTCCACTATATAAGCGTATTCTTCCCCTTCACACACCCGCAAATCCAATTCATATTTTGCATCTTTCATATAGGCAAATGATGTGTATGCAGATACAAAAAAAGTAATCTCTTCGCCTTCTGCAAGTTCTTCTCCGACACAGGCAAGCACTTGCGCACGATAAATTATTCCCATTTCATCCTGTGAATTTTCCTCAAAAGTTTCACTTCTTCCGGTGATTTTGACTTCCACATGCTCTAATATATTAACATCCGCTTCTTTATCTTTTCGCAGAGTTTCTCCTTTTCTAGCAAGTGCTTCTTCACATGCAGATTCCTTTTCCGCCAAGTCTTCTTCCGGTGCTACGTCTTCTGTAAACAATGCATTTTCCGCAAACATTGCCTCTTCCGCAGGCGCTGCCTCTTCCGCAGGCGCTGCCTCTTCCGCAGGCACTACCTCTTCCGCAAGTGCTGCCTCTTCCGCAGGCGCTGCCTCTTCCGGCGATGCCGACTCCTTGGACTCTTCCCCTGCAAACTGCATGGGCATTTCTGCACTTGCACAATCTGCCGTTTCGCTCTTTACTCCCACCTGTCGCATAAGTAAAACTGCCGGTATCATGATGATAAGGCAAAGGAATGCTGCCGCAACAGCCTGATATTTTCTAAAAATAGTTAATACTGATTTCTTCTTATTTCCGGTTTCCTGTACCACTACAGCTTTTTCCTGTTCCGGCACATCTTTTTCTTTTAATCCTGCTTCTATTCTGTCCCACAAATCAGGTGCTTCCATCTGAGCAAACTGCTTATATTCTTTTTCAAAATCCCTGCTCATATCCGCACCTCCTTAATTTCTTTATGGCATTTTGGTACTTCCATGTGACTGTACCCATAGGAATTTTCATCACTTCCGCTATTTCTTTAAAAGTCAGTTCTCCTAAAACCTTTAAACTTACAATCTGGCGTTCTGCCGGTTTTAGCATCTCCAGCATTTCTTTAACAGAAATATCCTGAATAATGCCCGCTTCCCCTTCCTCTTCCGGACACGCCTGGATATCTTGCAAAAGAGCTGTCAATTCTTCTTTTCTATATTTCCTGATAAAATCAATTGCCATATTTCTTGCCATGGTAGCAAGATAACCCTTATGTCCGCATCCGGGTTTAAACTGTTCAGCCTTGTCCCAAAGTCTGATAAAGAAATCACTTGTAACATCCTCTGCATTTTCTTTATTTTGTAATATATCATAGACAATCCGATAGATATATCCTATATAGGCTTCGTATATCTCCCGCAGAGCGTTTTTATCTCCCTGTACCATCCGCGCCACGGCATTTTCAAATTGCTGCTCGTTCACGGTTACCTCCTCTTAATTCAGATACGTTTTTCTCCCACTCTTTTTATGGTTTATATCATCATATTTAAATTTCCACTTCACCCTCAAAGACAGTCACTGCAGGTCCCGTCATATAAACAAGATTTTCTTCTCTGTCCCATTTTATCTTTAAGCTACCGCCTAAAAGTTTTACTGTAACTTCATCTTCCGTCAGACCGTTTAATACGCAAGCCACTACCGTGGCACAGGTTCCCGTTCCGCAGGCAAGAGTTTCACCTGTTCCCCGCTCCCATACACGCATCTCAACATTCTTCCTGTCTATTACTTTTACAAACTCCGTGTTGGTTCTCTTTGGAAATCTCTCATGATTTTCAAAATAGGGTCCTATCTTTTCAATATCAAGATTCTCCACATCATCCATAAATACTACTGCATGGGGATTCCCCATTGACACGCATGTCATTTTATATTCTTTTCCTAAAACTTCTATTGTTGCATTAACTACTTGTCCATCCGGATTGTCTGTTATAACAGGAATGTCGGCAGCTTTTAAGATAGGAGCCCCCATATTGACTTTTATAGTCGACACCTTCCCATTTTCTATATTTAAATCGAGGTACTTCACACTTCCGCCGCTGATAATGCTGACTGTGGTTTTATCCGTGAGACCTTTATCATAAACAAACTTAGCCACGCAACGGATGCCGTTTCCACACATTTCAGAACGTGTTCCGTCCATATTATACATTTCCATTTCAAAATCTGCTTCCTTGGACGGATTAATAAAAATTACGCCATCCCCGCCGATACCGAAATGTCTGTCACTTAATCTTCTTACCAGTTCCGGTTTCTTCTCCTGCGCTATCACTTCTTTTCCACCGTCTACGTATACATAATCATTGCCGCATCCCTGCATTTTCGTAAATTTCATAATCTATTCCTCCTCTTTAAGGCAAATTTCTAATCAGATAATCATAAGGAAGTATAACACAAGTTTTTGGTATAAAACAACCCACACCATAATATGATTATAAAAAGAGAAAAACGGTGATAAACTATGAGTTCCAAAACCAAAATTGTTGTACTTCATTTGAAAGAATTAATATATACCGGGATTTTTGTCCTTTTCGGCATCCTGTTTATTATTATGCTGATTATTATGTTTATTCCCAAGGACAAAAAAGAAGAAGTTTCTGTAGAAACTCCTTCCGCGACTTATGTTCCCGGTATTTATACCACATCGCTGATTATCAATGACAATGTAGTTGATGTAGAGGTTACCGTGGATGAGAATAATATTAATGATATCCGGATTGTCAATTTAGATGAAGCGGTAACTACCATGTATCCCCTGATTGAGCCGGCATTTGAAGATCTTGCCAATCAGATTTGCGAAAGCCAGTCTCTTCAGAACATTACTTACTCTGATGATAATAAATATACCTCTATGGTTTTATTTGATGCCATTGAAGCATCCTTAAATAAAGCAGTGTTACCTACTGCCTCACCATCACCCTCAGCAAACCCTACTACCTCACCTGAGCCTTAATCAGGTGAGGTTTTTTGCTTGTTCTAACCAGATAGTTGCGCAGGCATCAGAGGGCATGCGTAAGTCCCCGCGGGGAGACACCCCTACACTTCCCACTTTCGGTCCGTCTGGCAAACAGGAACGTTTAAATTGTTGGCTGAAAAATCTTTTGTAGAAGATTTGAAGCCATTTTTTTATTACCTCTTCCTCATACGCCCCGGCAAAGGCTTTTTTTGCAAGCCGGTATATCTTATCCGGTGCAAATCCAAATCGCAGCACATAATACATAAAGAAATCATGTAGTTCATAAGGTCCCACTAAGTCTTCGGTTTTTTGGGAAATCACTCCATCTACCGGAGGCAGAAGTTCCGGACTTACAGGAGTTGCAAGCACATCAAGCAGCACCTTGGAAAGTTCCTTCTCCCCACAAATTTCCGCATAATATGACACCAAGTGCCTGATAAGGGTCTTTGGCACGCCGGCGTTAACACCATACATAGACATATGATCGCCATTGTAAGTTGCCCATCCAAGGGCAAGTTCGGACATATCTCCGGTACCGATGACCATAGCATTTTCACGATTGGCGATATCCATAAGTACCTGGGTTCTCTCCCGGGCCTGTGCATTTTCATAAGTAACATCATGGTTATCCATATCATGTCCTATATCCTTGAAATGCATCATTACGGATTCTTTGATATCAACTTCTTTCAAATCAGCGCCTAAAACTTTTGCCAATTTACAGGCATTGTCATAAGTTCTGTCTGTAGTTCCAAAACAAGGCATGGTAACCGCCAAAATATTATTTCTTTTAATATCTAACATATCAAATGCTTTTGCCGTCACCAAAAGTGCCAGCGTAGAATCAAGTCCTCCTGAAACACCGATTACGGCTTTTTTACAACCTGTATGGGCATACCGCTTTCTTAGCCCGTATGCCTGGATTGACAAAATCTCCTCGCACCTCTTTGCACATTCCTTCTCATCATCCGGCACAAAAGGCATTTTTGCAATTTCCCTGTCCAGTTTTGTTTCACAGGGTTTTAGTGAAAAAGGAATCACAAGATAGTTTGCCGTTTCATCCGGCACAAAGGTATTCATTTTTCTGCGTTCTGCGCGCAGCCTTTCTATATCAATATCTTCACAAAGAATCTGATTTTCAAATCTTTTTGCTGAAGCCAGAACCGTACCATTTTCTGCAATCATACTATGTCCGCCGAACACAAGGTCTTGGGTGGATTCCCCAATACCTGCACCTGCATAAATATAAGCAGCTGTAGCCTTTGCACTGGCTGATTTTACCAGCATTTCCCGATAAGCATCTTTTCCCACCACTTCATCCGATGCAGACAAGTTAACTAACACCGTAGCTCCCGCCAATGCATGGAATAAACCGGGGGACAAAGGTGCCCACAAATCTTCACAAATCTCGCAACCTACCAAAAGGCCATCCATGCCTTCTGCTTCCAGTAAAATATTAGTGCCAAAGGGAACTGCTTCTCCATCTATAAGCACTGAAACTGCTTCTTTATTTCCCGGATGAAAGTATCTTGTTTCATAAAATTCCCCGTAAGCCGGAATATATGATTTAGGAATAAAGGCAAGCACTTCGCCATCCTGCACTGCTGCTGCCACATTATAAAGTTTTCCTTCTCTCTCAAGGGGAAGTCCCACAAAAACAAGGGAATCCATTCCTGCCGTAAAATCTGCAATCTTTAAAAGCTGCTCCTTGCATGAAGAAAGCAACTTGTCCTGCATAAATAAATCCCCACAAGTATAACCACTGATGGAAAGCTCCGGGAAAACAATTATCTTGGCGCCTTTTTCATACGCCCTGGCAATGTCATTACATATCTGCTCTGTATTATAAAGAGTATCTGCCACCTTCACATCCGGTGTTACTGCAGCAACTTTCACAAAACCATGCTTCATATTCCGCTCTCACCTTTCTTTTATCTGGTACAACGTTTTAACATTCCCTTCAGTTCTTCTGTTGTAAAGCGATAAGCCGTATTACAAAAATGACAGTTCACTTCAATGTCCTCTCCGTCTTCTATCATTTCCTGCATATCTTTTTTCCCAATACTGATTAATGCCTTTTCCACACGTTTTTTATCACAGTTGCAATAAAACTGTGCAGGCATGGTATCCGTAATTTCAAGTCCTAAATCGCCAAGCAAAAGTTCTAACAGTTCCTCAGGCGTTTTTCCCTCATTTAAGACAGTTGTTACTGAGGAAAAATCTGTCAGGTTCTTTTCCAATTTTTCTATTACTTCATCCTCCGCAAAGGGCATCAGCTGAATAATGAATCCGCCTGCCTGCTTTACGGTATTATCCTTTTCCATAAGCACACCAAGACCTACACAGGAGGGCACCTGCTCAGATGATGCAAAATAGTAGGTCAAATCTTCTGCTATTTCTCCGGTCTGGATATCAGTTTGTCCTACATAAGGCTCTTTCAGCCCCATATCTTTGATTACCCGGAGCATACCCCTGCCTACTGCTCCTCCAACATCCAGTTTTCCTGCGCTGTTTGGGGGTAGCATCACCTGCGGCTCATTTACATACCCCTTTACATTTCCTTTGGCATCAGCTGTAACCGTAATGCCACCTATGGGACCATCGCAGTTAACCTGCAAGGTAAGCAAATCCTTTTCTCCCTTTAGCATGGCACCCATCATAACACCACCACTCATCAGTCTTCCAAGGGCTGCCGTTGCCACCGGGCTTAAATTGTGGGCTTCTCTCGCCTTTTCCACTATCTCTTTACTATATACGGCAAAGGCACGGATCTGTGCATTTGCCGCTGTTGCTCTTACAATATAATCTGACATAATTTCCTCGCTCTTATCCTCTATCCTTACCCTTTTCCCGGGCAATTATGTATATTCTCTCACTGGTTTTGTCAGGTTTCTTATGGGTATCAGCATCCAGTGAAAGCAATAGTTCCAGTCCTGCCTGTTTTACAAACCCTTCCATCTCTTTTAGGGTATATCCTCTCTGATAGTGGGTTTCCGTAAATTTTCTGAACAGTTCCCTCTCTTCTTTTACAAAAATGGTAAGGTCATACTCATTGATATGTTCTTCTTCATGATAATAATTGTCCCAGATAAAACTGCAGTCATCACGGTTTTCTGCAATGGTTGCATCCCCGATTACTCTTTCATACTTATATAAAGTATTAAAATCAAAGATGAAAATACCACCGGGATATAAATAATTATTAACTAGCCGGAAAGTTTCTACGACATCCTCATCTTCCAGCAGATAGTTGACAGAGTCGCAAACACTTACCACCGTTCCCACAGTACTGTACAAATCCAGTTCTCTCATATCCTGGCAAAGGTACAAAATACTGCTGCCGGAAAGCTGTCTTTTTTGGAATGCAATGTTCAGCATTTCCTGGGACATATCTACGCCTATCATGTCATAGCCCTTTTGGCTTAAAATTTCTGTAAACTTTCCTGTCCCGCAGCCCAAATCAAGTACCAGATTTTTCTCGGATGTAAGAATTTCTTCAGTGTCCGTTTCTGTTTCCTTTTCTTTATCCGCCTTGCAAGGCTTTGATACACCATATTTTTCTATCTGCTCTACTATGAAATCTGCCCATTCTTCATAGGGCGTTTCATCCATAAACGTGTCATAAACACTTGCAAAATCTGTATATGCTTCCAAATTATTCACCTAATTTCATCGCAACAATAAATCCAACTATAAAAGTAATAATGCTTACGAGGATGCTGAAAATTCCAACGCTTGTAATCCCAACAGACAAAATTACCGCAATGGGTGATGCTACAATCAGACCAATAATTGCCCAGTATGACTGTGTGGGGAACTTTGCAAAAAGAATTTCAATCACCTTCGCTATTGCAAACACGCCGAACACCATGCCAAGTCCCGCCGGTACAAGCACACCGCACCCCTGCAAAATGCCCTGCACATCAAAAGATACGAGAGCTGTTATAAAATCCTTAATTGTAGAAATAATGGGATTATAATAACCTAAAACAAGTAACATCATAGAACCGCTGACACCGGGAATAATCATGGTGGCTGCTGCAATCACACCTACACCAAACAGTTTAATGACTGACCATACACTAAGTGACAAATCTGCTGTTCTTCCCTCTTCTGCTCCCATAAGTGCCATTCCAACCACAAGTGCAAAGAAAATCACAAAAGGTATCACATAACTCATCTTCATACCTTTTCCTTTTACTTTCTGACAAATAGACGGAAGTCCTCCCACAATCAATCCGATAAATAAGCAGCTGGTCTGAAGGGGAAAATACTCAAAAGCTGGTTCGATAATAAAAGTAAGTCCTACCAAAGCAATTCCTGCACCAATAAAAATCGGAATTAAAAATTTCAGGTTTTCTTTCAACTCTTTAAACAAATGTGTCAGACAGTGAATTAACTTATCATAAATTCCCATGGAAACTGCCATGGTTCCTCCGCTGACTCCCGGAATAATATTGGCAACGCCGATTACCATACCTTTTAAAATATTTTTAATCATCTCATTTCCCTTTCTTATTTATCTTTTAAAAACTCTTTTAAGAAACAAATCATTTTATCCATCTCTTCATCTGTACCGATGGTGATACGCAGGCAATTATTGATTCTCTCCTTATTCCAAAAGCGCACATAAATATCCTGCATACGGAGTGCTTCAAAAATATCTTTTGCCGGAACACTCTTATGGGATGCGAAGACAAAATTGGTCTTGGAATCCGGAAAAGTAAATCCCAGCTCTCTCAGTTCCTTTTTGACTCTTTCACGGGTATTTATGATTTTCTGTACAGTTTCTTTAAAATATGCCTCATCACGTACTGCTTCCACGCCAAGTATCTGCGCCGTCATATTCATGGTATAGGAATTAATGGAAAACTTCACATCATTTAAATACTTTATCATTTTTTCGCTACCGATACAAAAACCGATACGAAGACCTGCCATGGCCCTGGATTTTGAGAAAGTCTGCACCACCAGCAAATTGTCGTATTTTTCAAGTAACGGCAATGCACTTGTGCCGCCAAAATCCACATATGCTTCGTCTACAATCACCACTACATCGGGGTTAGCCTGTATGATTTCTTCCACAGTACTTAAATCTTCCATCAAACCGGTAGGTGCATTGGGATTTGCCAAAATAACACCCCCGTTAGGCTGCTTGTAATCTTCCACATCTATGTGCCAATCGTCTTTCAAGGGACATCTCTTATAGGGAATCCTATATAATTCTGCCCACACATCATAAAAGGAATAGGTAATGTCCGGAAATAAAACCGGTTTCCCGGAATCAAAAAATGTGACAAATGCTGTTGCAAGCACATCGTCGGAACCCACTCCCACAAATACCTGCTCCGGTTTGACATGATAATATTCTGCCAGTTCCCTTACCAGCATTGTGCTGTCTGTATCCGGATATAACCGCAGCTTATCGTAATCCATCTCCTCTGCCAATTTCCTCACTCCCGGTGCCGGGGGATAGGGACATTCGTTTGTATTTAATTTAATCACATTGGATTTCTTAGGTTGCTCTCCTGCAACATAAGGCTCCACTTTTCTGACGTTGTTTTCCCAGCTCATGTTTTTTCCTTCCTGCCTATGCTAAACAATACTTTTTTATCCTATCACGGGCATCGCTCTCCTGCAAGTATTTTCAATATATGCCGCTATTCTGCCCGCCAGTTCTTAGCAAGTTCTTTATATTCTGCTGCCGTCTCCTTCTGCCCCATCTTTTCATAGCACTGTGAAAGTCCATAGAGGGGTTTATCACCTGAGCAATGCACATTTAAGATACTGTGTGCCTCATACACTGCATTGTAAAACCACACCGCTGCCTCTTCATACTCGCCTACTCTAAAATAATATTCACCCAGTTCATAGCATATTTCACTGACACCCTCGCTGGCGATATCTTTTAGTGCATAGCGGTAAAATTTCAGATAATCTCCCCTTACGGCAGCTGCTTTTACCACTACGCATAAGGCTTCCTTAAGCTGTTCCATTGTCGTTTGGGGATCATTTGCTATTTGGGTAAAGTAATCTTCTGCTTCCAAAAAGTCCTGATTACTTCCCGATACAAAGAGTTCTTTTGCATATAAATTGAAAAGTCTTTCGGACAGTCTGCCTTCCTTTGTAATCTGTCTTTTGAAGGCCTGTAAGTCCCTGCCTGTATGGCTTTCCTGTGGCAAATGGGTTATTTCCACATCACTGTCATAAACCACAGGATTTAAACGTACTGTTTCATGAATGGGATCTATCCATTCAAAGGTACGGATTCTTTTAAACAGCTTCGGTCTAAGTTCCCTATCATAATTATATATGGTTCCAAAAGATAATTGATTCCCATAATACATCTGTACAATCTCCACTTCCGGAAGTAATGTTTGCTTCAATATTTTAAACTTTTCCCTGTTTTCTTCATTGATCACTTCGTCCGCGTCGGCAGAATAAATATAATCGCAAGTTGCCTTGGAAAAAGCAAAATTCCTTGCTGCTGAAAAGTCATGAATCCATTTAAAGTCATACACTTTATCTGTATAGGATGCGGCAATCTGCCTTGTTCCATCTGTAGAGCCCGTATCTACAATCACAATCTCATCTACAAGATCCTTTACGCTGTCTAAGCATCTTCTCAGCACTTTCTCTTCGTCTTTTACTATCATACACAAACTGATGGTTATCACTATAATATCCTCCGCCCAATGCATATCGCTTGAAACTTTTTCCCTTGCGAAGGCCCATTATCCGGCATAGGTCTTCGCAAGGCTCATTATACCATAATTTTACACATTAGAACAGATAGCTTCTTCTATATAATAACGTTCATTTCCTTACATAGCATTGCAGAAACCCGTTTCTGTCCACACTCTACAATTACTGCCTGTTCTCTCTTTCCAATCAGGAAGAAATCTGGTCTGATACAGTATTTATTGGTCTCTGATTTTTCTTTCATTTTTTCTGTAACTACTATCACCCAGCCTTCTTCTTCGTAAAAGACAAGGCATCTTCCCAGATAATTGAAATTTCCTTCGCCATCATCATTATAAACAGCCACGCTTCTTCTAAGTATAAAAAGAAGAAGCAGACATGTAATAGCAGCTGCCAAAATGCCAAATGTAAGTGTAACCACTTTTACCGCAGGCTGAGCAAAGAAACTCTCTTCCTTTTCCTCTACCTCTTCTATTTCTATCTCAGGAACAACTTCCGGCTTGGCCGCCCGTTTATCGTTTCTTACCACCACCGTCTTCTTTACTACCGGCTTAACCGACGGTGTGGGTGTGCTCTCTTCTTTTTCCTCTGTTTCCAAGACATAGCGTTCCTTCTGTACGGATAGTTTTCCTTCTTCATAAGTTGTGACCGGCTCATTTTCTGTGTTTTCCTGCACCGGCACAAGTGTAGGTGTTGGTGTTGGTGTCGCTGTCGGCGATGGTGTTGCTGTAGGGCTTTTCATCTGGTTCTCTTTGTGATTATCCTCCTCTGAATCGTATTCTTTACGTTCATCCTCTTCTTTGATTGATGGTTTCACGATGCAGTCTACTGATATGTCCGCAGACAAAAGTTCCGGTGTCATTCCTTCTGCATTTAATTGCATTGTCACCTTATACGTTCCATTTTCAGAAACCGTCAGTCCGGCTCCTCTATGTATTTCATTTCCTGATTGCCCATACCACACATATTCTTTTTCCCCCAATTCTCCACCGGTCAAATCTTCAAATTCTGCCTGCAAAATAGCTTTTCGGTTCCCTGTATCTGATACCGTTACCGTCATCACACCGTACGCTGTTTGTTCATCCTTTCCGCAGGTAAGACCGTAGGAATCAATATTTTCACTGTTTTTGTTGCAGCCAAGCACATAGCCTTCTATGCTTGCATCTGTTTTTTCACAACTGACTCTATAAGCATCCACGGTGTTTTCGTCTTTACCGCAGCCAAGGGTATAACCTGTAACTTCATTTACTCTGCTGCAGTTTAACTGGTTATGATAATGTCCTGAATTTGTTCCATGAATTGTCTGTCCACATGACATTTCATAATACCGGTAATCATGGAAATATCCATCGCTGTCTCTCCAGTCGTCATCCGACGTGTCCCACCAATCAACAATATAGCAGCCATAGTCTTCGCTTTTTACCCTCTTATAACAACCATCTGAATGTTGATGGAAAACTGCCTTATAACAACCCTCCTCACATGTCCCATCCCCTTCATGCACGTGCATCACCGGGATGGTATAACATCCGCCTCCTTCTGTTTCACTGCCTGTATGCACATGATATACCGGCTTACTATAGCAGCCGCTGCCGTCCCCCTTATCTTCTGTATGTTCATGATATACTGGCTGCATGTAGCATCCCCCCTGTGTTTCTTTTGTGCCTGTATGACGGTGATATACATACACTTTCTTCTCCTGGTTTGATGCACTTACTATTGTTGTGTGCACATTTGACGCCCATAAAAGTAAGCAGCCGGCTATAACCAGCATAGCTTTTCTTCCATAATTCTTTTTCATAATTACCTTCCTTTCTTAATGACAAAAAACTGCCCATGGCATTCCCACAGGCAGTCACATAAATTCTATTCACTTTCTCATTAAGCGGTAAGTGTTCCTATCATAGCACGGTGCATATAACTGTGTCAACGCTAAAAAATAGTTGTACAATCAATGCAAAATCACTATAATACCATTATGAATAAAATTAAAACAACGCTTTTTCATATTAAAAACTTTATATTGTCATTTACTTGTCTAGGGCTTTTGGGCTTAGTAGCTTGTGCTTCTGATAAGCCTGATACTGTGGCCGGATACGTTCCTGAAAACTACATAGCGGAATCAAGCCTTATTGATTTTGCCATCAGAGACCTGAACGTCATTCCCGACAATCCAAATGCGACCCTGAGCGTTCCTACCTACTTAACCAAAATAAAGGACACTTATTTTATCGTGGATTGTTATCATAATCAGGTCATCTATCACGACAATCTCACAGATCCTCTTTATGAGTGGCAGATTATGACGCAGGATGTATCTCTTCCCCACACATTGGCCAGTGACGGAAACGTCTATGTCATTGATGATACAGAGCGTAACCGCATCTTAATCATGGAAGAAGCTATAAATGATAACGGTAATCCCATTTTTATTCCCACACAGGAATTTACCGGCATTGGTAACCGTCCTCACTATATCATTTACCATGAACAGACAGATACCTTTTATGTCTGGAGTTCCCAAAGCGGGGAAATGTTTCTCTTCAGACATCCGAAAGAGGATAACAGAATGTATTTAACAGAGATACGCACCATGCCTTCTCTTGCAAATACTTATGTCCGTTCCTTTACAATCCTTGAGGATTCCATCTACTTTGTATCAGGAAACTCAAGTATTATCGAAGCAGACCTTGCTACTTTTGAGATAAAGAAGGAATATCCTGTTCCCGATGAACTTGCAGGCATGGTACAGCTAACCTTCATTGATGATTATTACTATATCACGGTTTCTACAGATGTCACCGGCAATCAGGACTATGCCACAATCATCCGGACAAAAAACCTTAAGGATTTAGAAAGCAGTACCTATGAAAATGTCTATCATCATTTTATCGGTGGCGGCACTCCCTACTATATTACGCAGGTAGGCGATACCTTTTATCTGACAGAGCATCGTCTGCCCGGACATTCTATCTGGAGTTTTCAGGTAGAAAACAATGAAATTATCAATCCCACAACCATTTATTAACTTCATCGGACACATCGTCTAAAAGATATCTTTTAGGCGATGTTTGTTTTTCCAAGTAGTTTTCCTTAAGCTGTTTGCTCAAAAAATTGATGTCTTCCAGCAAGTCCCGTGCAGATAAAAGCCTGCAGCCCTGGCTTCTGATAATAATCTGTTCAAGTCCATCTGATGTTGCCACGGTAACGTCATACTTTTTACCGTTTTCATGGGCAAATTTTTCAATGTATTGGTCTGCGGTTTCTGCTTCCTTAGTATAAACTACATGAATATTATGATAATCCAAAATCTCTGTAGGATGTCCCTGTACCCTGTAAGCATCAAAAACTGCAATCAGATGACAGTGTTTCATCCCTTGATAATTACATAGAATATCAAGAAGTTTTCCTCTGGCACTGTCTAAATTGTGCTGTGCAAGTTCTATTAAATCATCCCACGCAAAAATAATATTGTATCCGTCCACAAGAAGGTAACTTTCCTTCTTTTCCTGTCCTTTATAAACTCTTGTCACGGCGGAAGAGCCTGTGCTTTCTTGATAAGTACCTTTTCTATGCTCCCGCTGCCAGCCCTCTTTCTTTTTATTGCCATCTCTTCTGCTGTTTGCATGAGTAGTTTTATTTAAAATGGCGTCAATTTCCTCTGTACCGATAAACATCTCGTCTGTGCTTTCCGGATGCTTTCTAATTGTAATATCCTGATAATCATCTTCTGCCCATTTCCCTGTGTGTGCCAAAAAACTTTCCAGATGCATGTGCTCTTTTACCTCGTTCCAAGGCACTACAAAACCTGCCCCATGTGCACAAAAAACAGAATCCGGCGTGTTCCGCAAATCCCGCTCAGGATTGTATCCGATACTTTCCATCACTTCTTCTGTATTATGACATGGTGCATATCCTTTTAAGGAAAGAGATAATTTCCCTTCTCCTTTGGTATAGGCAGTCACTTCCTTTTGATAATCCCGCATGGTAACTACAGGCGCTGTGCCTGTAAGTAATGCCATCTTACCGCCCCTTTGTTCCAAGGTACACTTACCATGCATTTTTTCTACATCTGTCATGGCCCTTCCAATTGACTCATCCGGTATCTCTAGCCGGAACTCATAGATTGGTTCCAGCAAAATTGACTGTGCCTCCATTAGGCCCTGACGCACCGCCCGATATGTCGCCTGACGAAAATCACCGCCCTCTGTATGCTTTAAGTGGGCCTTTCCCGACACAAGTGTCAACTTCATATCTGTGATGACCGAACCGGTCAGAACTCCCCTATGTTGCCTCTCTTCCAAATGGGTTAGTATCAATCTTTGCCAATTGCGGGAAAGCATATCTTCACTGCAGTCTGCCTCAAATATAAGACCGCTTCCATATTCTAAAGGCTCCAATAAAAGATGAACCTCCGCATAGTGGCGCAAGGGCTCAAAATGCCCTACCCCTTCTACTTCACATGCAATTGTTTCTTTATAAACAATTTTCCCCGCTCCAAAAGAAACCTCCACGCCAAAACGTTCCTTTATGAGGCTTTGCAGTACTTCTATCTGAACATCCCCCATGACTTTTGCATGGATTTCATTTAATTCCTCTAAAAAATCGATTTGCAGCATAGGGTCTTCTTCTTCCAATAGCCGAAGTTTCGGAAGCATCACTGCCGTATCCATTCCCTCAGGCAAAATAATCCGGTAGTTCAGTACCGGTTCTAAACTGGGAAGAAGCGTTTCTTTTTCCGTTCCAAGACCTTGTCCCGGATAAGTTTTTGTAAGACCGGTTATGGCATAAACTTCTCCTGCCACCGCTTCATTTACCGGCTCAAATTTTTCTCCGTTATAAAGTCTGATCTGGTTTACCTTCTCGGTCCACACTGTATCTGACTCTCTCTCCTTGCCCGAAAGTTCTTCCTTGGCTTTCAGGCATCCCCCTGTTATCTTAAGGTGTGTCAGACGGTTTCCCTGGCTGTCTCTTGTTATCTTAAATACTCTTGCACCGAACTGCTGCGGATATGTTTGTTCGCTTAGATACTGTGAAAGACCTGTGAGGAGTTCTTCCACCCCTTGCAGTCTTAGAGCAGAGCCAAAAAAACAGGGAAACACCTTTCGCTCCCTAATTGCCCTTTTGATATCTGCCTTTTCTATTTCTCCCCCATCCAGAAAGCTGTTCATCATCTTCTCATCGCACATGGCGAGATTTTCATAAAAAATTGTAATATCTTCCTGTCTGAAATCCACACAACTGCTGTCAAGTTCCTCTGAAAGCTCAGACATAATTTTTTCTTTATCTATGTCCGGCATGTCCATCTTATTAATAAATATAAATGTGGGCACCCCATATCTTTTCAGCAGTCTCCATAAAGTGCGGGTATGCCCCTGTACACCATCGGAGGCGCTTACCACAAGTACTGCCACATCAAGTACTTGTAATGTACGCTCCATTTCCGCGGAAAAGTCAACATGTCCCGGCGTATCAAGCAGGGTTATCTTTTTCCCGGCATAGGAAAACACCGCCTGCTTTGAGAAAATTGTAATACCTCTTTTTCTCTCCAATTCATAATTGTCCAAAAAAGCATCCCTATTATCCACTCTTCCAAGCTTACGGATATTTCCGCTTACATAAAGCATTGCTTCCGATAAAGTTGTTTTTCCTGCATCTACATGTGCCAATATTCCTAAAACCACTGCGATATATCCTCTTTATTTTCTACAAGTCTGCTTCAATTTTATCATATCTTCTTTATTTTTCCTATTCTTTCAAAAGAATTGCACAATAAACTGATGCCCTTACGTGGGCAATTTGCCGATTTTTTTATTTTGCGAAATTCGCGCTGACATTTTCATTTTTGTTTTGTTAAAATAAAAGTATGGCAAAAAGGAGGTAGCAAATGTTTGCAGTTGGTGATTATGTAATTAGCGGAAGTAACGGAATATGCTTGGTATCGGACATCACAACGTTAGATTTAAGCGGTATTGATAAAACCCGCAAATACTATATTCTCAAGCCGGTTTATGCTTCCGGAAGTACGGTTTATGTGCCCGTTGATACCGCAGGCACCACTATGCGTAAGGCCGTTTCTAAGGATGAGGCTCTTGCTGTAATCAAATCCATTCCGGAAATTCCCCTAATTCCTCTTGCCGATGAAAAAACTTTGGAGCGGACGTACAAAGAATATATCCACCAAAACAGTTGCGAGGACTGGATTAAACTGATCAAGACGATTTATCTGCGCAAAGAAAAGAGGATCTTGAAGGGCTGTAAAGTAACTGCTGTGGACAGCAAATATTTTAAGCAGGCTGAAGATTATCTGTACGGTGAATTTTCCATAGCGCTTGATATGTCTAAAGATGAGGTCCGAAGCTACATTGAGGAGACTTTAAGCCATGAATAATTTTCAATTCGTTTACAAGCAAAGAGCTGCCCATTGGCAGCTCTATTTTTTGCATATAAACATTCCTGTACTCTTATGGATATAAATAAACCCTTCTCTTTTTATCCTCTCTTCCAGCATCTGTCGCAATTCGCTTCCTCGTTGTTCCAGAATATAGGCAGCATTGCCGGGATATGACTGAATATAATTGTAAATGGGGTCCGCCCGATTGATTTTCAGGTCACTGATATAATCTGTTCTTGTAATATCAGAAAAATGCGGTGCCAATTGCTCCTCACCGTTTTCCAACAGAAATCTGGATGTTATGAGGCCAAAAGGAGTGTCTATACGGGAATCAAATTCAGCCACAATAGCATCGAGTTCATCCATGTGTCTTGCACCTATGGTGGTACAGTAAAAAGTACCTCCCGGTTTTAGTGCCATGCTAACCGCTCTTAGGCACGCCTCCCGCTCATTCACATGGTAAAGCATATGGTTTGCAATTATATAATCATACATCCGCTTTTGAAGCACCAGACGATTAGCATCTATCACCTGATACTCAATGGTAATATCCTTTTCTTTCAGAATCTCTTTAAATGGTGTTAATGTTGCTTTTGCCTGCTGCAGCATTCCCTCCGACCGGTCTGTTAAGATCAGGTGAATGCCCTGAGGTAGCTTGGTGATATTTTCACTCCACAAATTCCCGGTGCCACAGCCCAGCTCCAAAATCTTTGCTCCCGGCTTTAAACTCATATTCCGGAATACCCAGTACATAAACCGCTCATCATTCGTACTGTAATCATGGATATTGATTCTTTTCTGTAAATTCGTGGATGTGGCATATTGCTCCTGAATCTTCTCGTCCTCTGACATCAGATTCAGTAAATGAATCAAAACATCCCATTTATCTTCCTGTTTGCTGTTTTCCAGCACTTCCATGGTATCAATCAGATTTTCCAAATGCTTCTTCTTATGTATGAGAAGTTCCTTTTGCATGGCAATCTGGGACTCCATGTCATCCTCAACTTTTATCATTTCTGCAATTTGTTGCAACGAAAAACCCAAGTATTTCAGCATGACAATTTTCTGCAACAGCAAGATAGAACTTCTGTTGTAAAGGCGGTAGCCTGCATCGGAATAAGACACCGGCTTTAATAACCCCTTTGTATCATAAAATCTTATGGTACGCAGCGAGACACCTGCCATATCCGCAATCTGTCCCGCCGTATATAATTTTTCTTCCACTTACCATTTCCTCCGTATTTCCTTTATTCAGTTTCCGGATACCTGATAATTATATCATAAAGGGTTACGTAAGGTAATGGTCAATATCTTTTTATAAATTTTTATCTATTTCTTTTACACACCTTCATGGAAGGTTCTCGCAATAACGTCTCTTTGCTGCTCTTCCGTTAATTTAATAAAGTTTACGGCATATCCGGACACACGGATAGTTAACTGCGGATATTTCTCCGGATGCTTCTGGGCATCAAGAAGTGTTTCCCTATTTAAGACATTTACATTTAAATGATGTCCTCCTTTTGTTGCATATCCATCTAATAAATTTACTAAATTTGTTACCTGTGCATTATTTACCATAATATAATCTCCTTTCTCATGTTCTATTTTTATTTATTTGCTTTCTTTTACACTTTTATTTTATTCAAAAAAAAGAGCAGTTTCTGTAACCTTGGTTACGAAATTGCTCTTTTTATGTTTTTTATTGTGTACAATTTCACGAACTAAAAGTTGCCTCTTACACGCGAATTTCTTAAGAAACACATTATACACCACGAAGTCGTTATTGTTCCATTAGTGTCTCTCTCTAAATGCCGCAAACGCACTAGCTGCATCCTCAACATTTCCTTTCTCCATATCCGCATATCCTTTTTCTAACTTTTGATGTATCTGTTCCACAGACATCATCGCCCATCCGATCTTCCATGGATACCACACCTTCTGTTGTTATAAGCACAACTGCTCCATAGCCGCTTTGTCTTTCACAACTATCACTTTCTTAGAAACCTTCAGCAAGCCCTCTTTCTGCATTCTCATAAGTTCCCTGGAAAGGGAAGGCCTTGCCACACCTAAGAAATCTGCCAGCTGCTCACGGTTCATCTTAAGTTCTGCCACACCCCTACTGTCTATGGCATCAAGTAGCCAAATGGCAATACGCTCCCGCAAAGATGAAGTGGTTACAATATGAAGTTTTCTTGTAATAGTAAAATTATTCTCCGAAAGAATTTCAAGCATATTCTGTGTCAGTTGCTTGTGATGATCACAGGCATTAGAACAAAAATGGTAAAAGAACTCCCACGGCAGCTCAAGCACCGTCACATCGCTTACCGCCACAGCATCATACCAATATTTATCCTTACTTCCGAACAAAAACATTTCTCCGAACACATTTCCTTCATCTACCAAATAAAGGACATCCCTTTTTCCCGATGAAAAGTCCTTACAGATGTGTATCTGCCCCTGAATCAAAAGAAATAATTTACTTGGCTTTTGTCCTTGCTCAAATAAATACTCTCCGGCTTTCTTCTCTTTTATTTGTGCTTTGGAACAATGTAACATACGCTCCAATTCTTCCTTTGTAATATCCTTAAACAGCTTTGCTTCATACAACTTTTTCATACTTCTTCCATCGCTCCTTGCACGAATAGGATTGACTACCGATAGGCTTCTATAATTGCTTTAGCCTCTTTTACTCTTTCATAGAACTGCGGATAAAAATCTTGTAGCTCTTTTGTATCACTTATACTATAAGGTTTACTGTAAAACTGCCCCAATATATACATGTTTAAATTTTTGACAATGGTGTCATTTTCTGTTTTCCCTATAATTTCCTTGACTTTTCGAAGCAATGCATGCCAATCCCTGACATACTGTTCATATTTTGAAAGTTCCTGAATTCCTATCCATTTCTTTACTTTCATTTTCGTCTTGTTTGGATATGCACATTCATGCACCTGTAAGATATACTTAAAGTCATCTCCCTCATAAATCCTTCCCATGGGAAACATTCTGCAAAAACCGGGGCGATATCCGTGAATGGTACATCTTCCTTCCTCACTCAAAAACACGCAACCAGATCCGTCTGTTCTCACATTCAAATTCGGCTGAACGATTCCATCCACCACTTGAAGGGCAATACTGCCTTCCATAAGCCCCTGAAAATCCATTCTGGTCCCACATTGAAGCTGATAAATATCATAGGGGTCCAGAATAATGGTATCCTCCACCACCCTGCAACACTCCGAGCATCCCTTGCAGTCATTACAACCTATCTTGACCATGTCATTTGCCGTATAAAATTTTCCGTCTGTTATCTCTTTTAAATCAATCTCCCGTTCCATGCTAATCTCCTAAATTCATTGTATAGACGGCAACCAGATTTTTTTCATCATCACTGCCCTTATCATCATACAATGTCTTTTCATAAGTAATCCCTTTATGCTTTAAGCAAACATCCATAAACAGAAGGAAAATACCGATGTCAATCCGGTTGTAATAGGATACCTGTGTTGCCGGCATGATTCCACGTTTACCGGGCTTTTTGTAACGGTATACTTTAAGCTGTCCCTTAGTATGTTCCACAAACCAAGGCTGGGTGTTGCATGCACTGGGTGCAAATCTTACAATTTCTGTCACCCCTTCCATCTGCTCGCCGCTCCAAATCTCATCTATAGACTTTCGTTTGCTCTTAAACATATCTTTCCTGAATTTCTTTTCATCATCAATCTTTGCAATGGCAATCATAATCACAAAATCCAGGCCTTCGTAAGAATCTTCCTGTACCTTTCCGATACCAAACCATAATGTTCCGATATTCCTTGAAACCAGATATAAGTCTAACTGCTGTCCTAGATATCCGATATTTTGCAGATAGTTGTCCTTCTTCTCACTGTAAAGAAGAATGCAATATTCCTGCCCTCTCTTACAGGTTGTTTCTTTTGCCGGTACAATCCTGATGTGGGTTTTAATATCCGGATACAGAGCATCAAAATCCTTATACTTCTCTATAATATCTTCCAGTTCACTTTCTGTAATCTTTTCTTCTCCGATATTTCTGAATAGGTGAAAAGATTTTCGCTTAAAAATCATCTGATATAATAACTCGTTCATATCATACCCTCCTATTTTAAGGGTAATTTAATTTAAAATATTATTCAATAACTTTTTGTACAAAAAAAAGATTGATTCTTTCAAATCAATCTTATTTCATCAATTCATCCGTCAGTCTGATAATCTCCGGTGCAATTTTTTCACGCTCTTTCCTTGTCACAGAGTGATATACCGGATACGCAACTGCAACAATCCCCATTCCTATTAAACCGGTTAAAATCCCCGGAATGAACCATACACCTGCCCATACCATAACACAACACATTCCAATCCCTAAAACCAAACTCCCTATTACGCCAATTATAATAGACATTATAGTTCCTTTTTGTGTCACACTTTGATCCAGTCGGCGGAGCTGTTGCATTTTATCTTCTTCTATGGGCAAATATTTCTGTCGTATCTTTTTTACTTCATCCTGTTCCTTTGCGGAATATGTAAAGTTAAAACTTTCTTTTTCATTATGCATTTTCATAATACTCCTTCTCGCTTTTCTTATGCTTTCTGATCTCCTTTGTCGATGCGACAATCATATACAATGCCATCGCGACAACTGTTAAACTGATACCACCACCTGTTGCCATAATCATCACCCGTTGCACCATAGGAGAAGTCTCTTCTCCAAACTGTGAAAACATTGCAGTTTCCAGAAAAAGCATGGAAAATAATGATGCAGATAATTTAATCATTTTTGAAACCGACATAATGGGACTATGATACTTGCGATATTTTATCATTTCTGTTATTGCTGTCACGGTAATGTAAAAGGTATACATCGCCATTGCATAAATCAATACTCCCTGATATTCAAAGCCACGGTGATTATAAATCATCATAAGGACAGCCGCCGCAAGTGCAACATTTATTGTCAGTAAAATATAGGAACATTGACGAGCCCGTTTCCACTCACTTATGCAGCTTACACCGATTTCATTATGCCCCACATACCTTATTAGCAGGAAACGCATCATTGCCAGAATTGCATAATAGACAGCAAAAATACCAAACCAATATGTGCTGTACAACATTGCTGCAACTGCGTTCATTGCAACATAAACCAGATTAATGGCAAGGGATCGATACAAATTTATATGTGTCTTATAAACCACATCCGTTAAATATCGGTTTGCATATTGATTTCCGTACACTTTCCTCTTGATTCTTTTATAGTATCCCGGAAAAGTCTTTATACAGGCAATACAAAGCACTACAAGCGTATAAAAGGAAATCACATAAGTCATATATGCAACCGGCATAAATTCCCGGCCTTGTACGAAAACAATAATAAGGGCTGCGGCACTGACAACCGTTAAAACAATTATCAGCCATATGGGAGGAAAAAAGATTTTTCTATACACTGCCTTTTGTTTCATCCTATCATCTCCTCCGGAATTTTACGGTAAAAGTACTTCCTTTTCCGGGTACGCTTTCTACGCTGATTTCCCCATGCACAATGTCAACCACACGTTTTACCAGGGAAAGCCCCAAACCGTTTCCCTGGGTTGCATGAGAGGTATCTCCCTGATAAAATTTTTCAAAAATATGTGCACCAACCTCCGGGGTCATACCTATACCTGTATCTTTTACCTTGACAACCGCATAATGCTCGTCAGCCGAAAGACCAACAAAAACCTTGCCGTCATCCGGCGTAAACTTAAATGCATTGGAAAACAGATTATTCCAAACAAGTCTCAAAAGCTCCGCATCTGTATTTACTTTCACATCTTCTGCAATATCTGTTTCTATTTCAATATTTTTCTTTTCCCAAACCGTTTCATAGCCAAGCAGGCACTCACAAAGCTGCTCACCCAAATCATACTCCTGCGTTCCGGGATATATCTGTTGCTTTTCCAAGCGGCTCAACTTCAAAATATTGGTCATCATGTCCGCGAGCCTGCGTGAACCATCAGCAACACCTTTGGCATATTCAATCCGCTTTTCTTCATTGAGATCCGGTGCCTGTAAAAGAACTCCGTAATTTTGTATTACCGCCAGAGGCGTTTTCATTTCATGGGATACATTTGCTACAAAATCGGCACGAAGCGTTTCCACACCTGCCAGCTCCTGTGTCATGGTATTAAAGCATTCAATAATCTCATTAAATTTTTCATCTGCACTAAACTGATTTATGGGGGCAATTCTCGTTGTGAAATCTCCTTGTACCACCTTTTTGGCCGCTGCCGCTATATGCCTGGTAATCCTCTCTGTGGTCACCTTCCTTCGGATTGCATCTATCGCAGTAAACAAAACACTTAGGAATATTACATTTGCAAATGTCAGTTTTGCAGCCATATTCAAATTATCCCCGGTAAGTTCCAATTGCAGGGTTTCAGACAAAACCGTCACAAACAGCATGGTAGAACAGGTAACCAAAAAAGCTACCAATAGAAAGAACAGTAAATACCGATAAACACTGCGGAATATTTTATATTTCAAATCTGCACTTTTCATTTCAACACCGCCTTGTATCCCAATCCGTGAACCGTCACGATTTCAAAGTCCTGACAATCGACAAGTTTTTGTCTGAGTTTGGTCATGTATACATCCACTGCTCTTGGCGCCGTTTCCGTATCTGCATCCCAAAACTCATCCATAAGCTGTGTTCTTGTAAAAGTCTTTTTCGGATAAGACAACAATTTATAAAGAATTGAAAATTCCCGGTTTGTCATTGGTATTTCATCCTCACCAAGGTAAGCCGTGTGCTCATCTGCATCCATCCTAAAACTACCTATCTCCAGTTTTTTGCTTGTTGCAATCTTTGCCCGGCGAAGAAGCGCACCGATTCTTAAAAATAATTCATCAAGGTCAATGGGCTTTACCATATAGTCATCCACACCAATGCGAAAGCCTCTCTGTTTGGAGGCAATATCATCACGTGCCGTCATGAAAAGAATCGGAATGTCTTCGTTTAACTCCCGAACATTTCCGGCAAACTCAAAGCCATCTATTCCGGGCATCATGATATCTGATATAATAAGATCAAACATATTTTCAGCAAGTGCATCATATGCATCAATTGCATTCAAGCATCCACATGCCTCATATCCACTATGATTTAGAAAGGAACATACTGTTTTATTTAATTCTTTATCATCTTCCACAACCAATATCTGAAACATAAAACTACCTCCTGATAGCATCTTACTTTTCTATCATAACATGTAAATGTTAAAGTTTTGTTTCTGTTTCAGATATTTTTTGTATTTTATTCATGACTTATAATCTCGTCACTCAGCTTCATAATTTGATCAGCATACTGCTTTCTGCGGGATGCAAGCATTTTCTTATAAATGGGATAATTGACAATTACCATCAACATACCAATCACGCCGATGATAATTCCCGAAATCAATGCGTTTTCAATACCAATGGTATTTCCAATGTCCGTCATCACCAGACTCATACCGCTTCCCATGATAATAGCACTGATGCTTCCGAATAAATAAGCAAATACATTGGCAGGACGTTTTACCTTCGCATCCAGTTCTTTTAACGCATCAAGCTGTGTATGTTCCTTTTCCGTATACTGTGTACGGATTTTTTGTACAAGAAATTCCCGGTCGTTTCTATTCATTGTCCTGTCCTCCTTCTCCTGCAAGTCGCTTTTTTGCATCCTCTACTGTTTCGCCTTCCTTTGCAAAAAGTTTTTCTACGCACTTATCTGACACTTTGTTAAAGCCATCTACTGCACCCTTCTCGATTTTTTTATAGCCCTCTACCACGCCATTTTCAATTTTCTTATAACCTTCTACTACTGCCTCTGCAATTTTTTCATTAGTTTCTACAAATTTTGACATTTCTTTTTCTCCTTTTCTTCATCTTGATAGTTTGTGGTATTTTTATATGATCTTAAGCAATGCTTGTACCACATACACCACAGTACTTCATGTCAGCGGCTGTTTTTGCGCCGCAGTTTTCACAAACAATGGTTTTTTTCCTTTTTTGACTGTTTAACTGTGTAATGATTTCTTTTGCATCCTTTATTGCGGAATATCGTTCCATAATTTCAGGACTCATCTCTTCACCGGCATCTAAGCTTGCCACAGCAAGATTTCCTATTTCCTTTGTTAAAACCTTAATCCTCTTTTGCTGTTCAGTGATTTTTCCGTCCAGCTTGCAATTATCAACACTGTCTTTCATGCCTTTTGCAACTTTTTCCATACCTGCAGTTACTGTACCTGTAATTTTCATTTAAGTTTCCTCCTTGCTTTTGATGACTTCATTCTATAGCCGGTTTGTTAACAAAATACTAAGGAAATGTTTGAGAAATATTAAAATAAAAAAAGGAAGCGACTTTTTTATCGCTTCCTTGACATGTGTAATACTTTTTTATGGCTTCTCTATTCAAACAGCAAATCCCGTAGTGTGGGATGTATGGTGTCATACGCCATGCCGCAATTGCGCACATGCTGGGTATAAACCAAGGACATCTTTGATTTCGTATCCATAATGATACAGCTTCCTGCTGCACCGTCCCAGCCAAAAACTCCTGCCGGTGCTTTCGCGTTTACCAAGTCCGGATTTACTAACACCTGCACACCGCAACCATATCCATATCCTACACGGCCCATATTGGTGGCAATATCTTTCATTCCTACCTCGCCTAACATGTTTTCTTTCATCAGTTCTATGGTTTCCGGTTTAATAATACGCACACCGTCCTTACTGATGCCACCACATGCTAATGTATCTGCAAAAACAGAATAATCCTCTGTGCAGCTGATAAGCCCTGCCCCGCCGCTTTCATATTTTTCGGAAAGCTGATAATTACAAGAAGGCTCCATGGGAACAATCCCCTCCTCATTACAAATAAACTGCGTTGCCAGTTTTTCCAAATCATTTATGGGCTTTGCAAAGAAGGTTCTCTCCATATGTAATGGTTCCCAGATATTTTTCTTAAGATATTCACCAAAGCTCATTCCCGATACCACTTCGATTACCGCCGCTACCACATCATGGCTTAAGCTGTATTCGTAGTGCTCGCCGGGAATAAATTTTAAAGGAGATTCCACAAAAGCATCTACCAACTCCCTTGTGGTGGCATTTTGACCTTTTTCCTTTAGTACTCTTACAATTCCGGGACGGTCTAACTCATAATCAAGTCCTGACTGCATGGAAAGCAAATGCTTTATTTTCATAGGTACAGAAAGTGTTTCCACTTTCCCGTCTTTTGCCACAGTAAGATTTTGATATGCCGGAAGATATTTTCCCACTTCATCTTCCAAACTGATTTTCCCTTGTTCTACAAGCTGCATTACCGCTACCATGGTCTGCACCTTTGTCATGGAAAACATCAGATACAATTCATCACCCTTGATAGGCTTTGTATGATTTGCATCTGTGGTTCCGTTCATGTGGCGGTAAATCTGTTCATGGTCTTTATAGACAATACAATCCACGGAAGGAATTCCCTTTTCTTCCAGTGAATTTAAGAAATTTGTTAATCCTTGTAAGTTCATATTATTTCTCCTTCTGCATATTGATAATATGCTTAAACTTTCCGCTGTTTTGATTCTGACGCGGCTTATCCTCTGACAGGGTAATTGTAACACTTTCTACTCCCTGTGTCGCCATAAACTTTTCAAGGCAGGCTTTTGCTTCTTCAAATACTGCTTCTTTCTTTTCACCTTCTTTTTCTTCTATCCGAAGTTCCATTTTATTATCCGGATACACCAGCACCTGAAAACGACGTATTTCATGTACTTCCTTTAACACAGCATAAATAGACAATGGTGCAACCTTTATTTCTTTTCCTTCTTCCATGAATGTAGTGACATCATCTGTTCTGCCTTCTAATTCAAGCCAATGTGCAGGATTCCCGCATGCACACATCTCATGATGCATAATCACACGATCGGTCACCTCATATCGGATATATGGCTGGGTATAATTATAAAGATTCGTCAGATATATTTTATCAGACAGGACTCCATCCGGCACCGGATTTCCCTTTACATCTACCGGCTCCACAATCAGCCAATCATCATTCACATGAAAATGCCGGTGCCTGCATTCACAGGCCACGGTTCCACCCTCCGTACAAGAATAGGAAGTCTGTACATAACAGTGGAATGTATCTGCCAGCCTCGCCCGCAGTTCATCAGACAAATATTCCCCACCCGTCATTATAATTACAGGAGAAATCTGTAAGCGGCCTTCCTTTGCCTCATCAATTAGAAGTTCCAGATTGGAAGGATAACCACCAAGCATAACGGGCTGAAACTCATTTAACTGCTGCACGATTTTTGATATAGGATAAAGGGCACTGGATATTGCCATCTGTTTTTTCTTCCACGGCATACTAAGCAGTCTCGAACGGATACTACTGTTTCCCAGATAAAAGCCTTCATCTGCAAATACTGCCATGCTCCTTTTGCCTCTTTTTATAAAAGCCTTTAAATCTTCTTTCCTGGCATAGCTACGGCACGCACCAATCCCGCCCATAATATTGTTAGCAGTCTTATCATATACAGAAACAAGGGGATTTCCTGTAGAGCCCGACGTAGTAAACACTAAATACTTATCTTTTAACTTTCTGCCGATGTTGTCCGTATCCTCCATGAACTCTTCCACATCGGCAAGTGTCAGGTTTCTATCGCACACCCAATCATTCCAATTTTCCATTAAAGTCCGTTTATCAACCGGCGGCAAATCAGACAGTTTAAAATCCTCCGGTACATCCTGATAAAGTTTCTTATAATAAGGGCTGTTTTCTCTTGCATGTTTTACTATTTCATTCAATCTTTCTTCACGAAGCTTCTGTTTTTTCTCCGCACTCATCTTTTCGTAATCCTTGCAAAGCTTCATGGCTTTTAATATTCCCGTCTTCTTCATAGTTACTTCTTCTCCTCTTTATTTACAGATTCCATATAGCATCATATCTAAATAAGTTTTCATTTCCACTTTGATTCTATCACTGTTTTCGAAAAACTTATCCGGCATTTGCTGATACTGAAGTAAATATTTATTCAGTATCGCATTGATATAAATATGAAGTCCCTCTACTGTTACCTGTTTTTTATCCTCATCTTTAAACTCCAATGTAGCAAGTGCTTTTCTTAAGGTTTGTGCTGACTCCAATTGACCGATGGTCATATACCTTCTAATAATTTCCGCTTTCTGATCCGCAATCTCTGCTGATGCATCCCTGGATGCCATATTTACCATATGCATTTCGTCTTTATACTGCATACATACCGATATTTTTCGGCTCATACTTGAAAATAAAATTTCATAGAAACCATCACCTACTGCACCTTCTGTTTTTGCGGTCAGTCTCCCCATTGCTTTTTCCAGACAATAAAAATAAAATCCCTTCTTAGAGCCAAAATAATGAAATAGGATTCCTTTTGAAATTCCACACTTTTTTGTAATACTGTCGGTGCTTACATCTTTATAGGATTTCTGTGAAAACTCTTTGATTCCTGTTGATAAAATCAGATCTTTCTTATTCTCCGGTAATTTTTCAAATGTTTCGAGTGCCATAGTTCCTCCATCTTTATACCATTGTTGACCGCCTAGTCAATCATGATATATAAATAATACCTTATATTGACCAATTAGTCAATATAAGGTATTTCAATTTTTATATCTATCATTATATCACATCCAACACTTGTTGTAATGAATCAAAATCCGTAAAATCCACCTTATGTCCATAGGTTTCAATCATTCCTCTATCTTCTGCCGTCTTTTCTTCATCCGGTTTATTCTTTACCTGTTTATATACAAAAGACATCATTGTCTTATGTATAAAGCTTAACTTACTGTAATCAATGCCACCTCTCAAATGTAGAATCGTCGTTCTTTCCAACACAGTTTCAGGTATGCATTGTGCAATCATTTTTTTAATATGGTCTGTATTTTGCTTCACCGTAACATCAGCAACTCCTACTGTTACGATGATTAATCTTGCATCCTGTGGTAGCAACTTTACGGTATTCTTCAGGCCTTTTACACCTCCGGCATACAAGCCTCCGAAATGAATCACTTCTTCATATGCATCCAAAGTCTTTATATCCTCATAGCTTGTAACGGGAATTTGTGTCATTTCAGAAAACTTTTCTGCATATTTTTTTGCATTTCCATAGCAACTTCCATAAACAATCATCTTTTCCATTTTATTCCTCTCCCATCTTTCTAATTTCTTTCTTCATTTTGTGATAAAAATAAATAGCAAATGCACCCAACAATACAAATGAAAAACTCTTCGTTACAAGTGCAGGCAACGGTATTTCACAGCCTGACAGTTCTTGACAAATCGTCTGTGGAAACATCATAATTCCCACAAGCATGCACAACTTTAGTAAAATAGCCAACAATAATGTCCCTAAAGGATTCTTCCTTTTTAAAAGGTATACAATCAAAAAACAAATCGGGCTGATGATTCCCATATCCAAAACATAGGTAATATTGGTTGTATAGACACCTATGAGCGATAAAGTCCCTCCATTTATCATTGAAGGTATCACATCCGGTAACCATGCTACTATCAGTGCGATTCCCGAAAGTATTAAGAAGATGCCCAGTCCTTTTGTAATACTGACTGTTTTAGTGAGTTTAAGTTTCCCTATCTGTGTAAACATTCCAAACAAACTACAGGAAAATAATGCTACATAAACCAAAAACAAACGGTTATAGGTAAGTCCGAAGCAAATACTGACCGCATAATAGAATGCACATGCATACATGCCTATGAGTCCCAACTTTGTCACGGTATCACTATTTTTGCTGTCACTGATGTAGGAATGGATAAACATAGGCACTCCTACCAGCAAACCGCATATATCCGTTCCTATGGAAATCGGTGCCTGAAAATATGTATCGTATGCGTATATGCCATACCCATACATTTCTACGATATGTCCATACTGGTTTACAATCTCATAAGACTTAGTAAAATCAATGGATAAAATGCCCGCCATACTTGTCACAATCAATAGGACAATGGTAGTCAACGTCAAATAATCTCTTTTCTTAGTCATCCCATCCCCCTATAATGCTTTCAAATTATCTTCCATTTGAATAATGGTCTGAATAGTCACCTGTAATTGTTCCTCTGATATTCCCATAAACATTCTATTGACAGACTGAAGACTTACTTCATCATTCTTTTCACAAAATTCCCGGCAATACTCTGTAAGGACCACTCTTTGCTTTCTTTTATCCTTTTCATCTGTCAAAATTTCTACAAATCCTTTTTTCTGCAGTTTTAAAAGAATCTGTTTCACATTCTGATGAGAACTGCCCATAATTTCTGCCAGCTCTTTAATCGTTGGCGGTTCCTTACACATATTGGTACAAATAATGGCAAAGAACTGCTTCCAACTGATTTCTTCCATTGTCTTATCTGCCACCGCCTGAAAGCGGTTTTCAAAAGCACTGAGTAAGCCAATTAAAAAATAAGAGGATTTTATTCCCGTAAAGTCTATATTTTCATGGTTTATTACTTCTTTTATATTCATACGCATCTCCAAATAGGTAATATATTATCTTTTAAGAATGGTAACATATTACCTATTAAATGTCAATAGAAAAAGCACTCTAAATGTCGATTACTACTTATCCTGCATTTAAAGTGCTTTGGAATATCAATTTGTTTCACTAAAATTTGCTGTTAACTTCGAAAGCAAATCTCCCATTTTTGTCGGTAACAAATAACAGCCTAGCGTTTGCATCTTCTGGTTAAAGTTGTGGCATATAATAAACCTCTTGGAATTTATATGCTTTGCAAGTCCGTAACCAACTTTTTCAGGTAATGCCTTGAACTCTTCGGGAACAGGAAGTGGTGATGCAGATTCTGTTCTGGTAAGAGGTGGATGCATAATATGAAATGTA
>JAGBBV010000005.1 GCA_017938315.1 Lachnospiraceae bacterium | reverse complement strand
TTGGCAAGATAATTATAGCTACCTTTTCCTGATAAGTATTCATTTACAACTTGTTTCTTGAATTCATAACTATATTTAGCCATAAAAATACCGACCTCCAATCGTTAGATTTTTTAGGTCTAACTTTTGGGGGTCGGTACATGCAAGCACTCCGAGCTTTTCATAACTGTTTTCTTCGCAGATAATAGCTTTTTTAGAAGATTCTCCTCACGGACAAGATGGAACGGTATGTTGCATTGGAGATAATAATACCTGTCTTTGAGGTAGAAGCATGCACTATCTGTCCGTTACCAATATAGATTCCTACATGCCCGGAATAGCAGATGATATCACCCGGTTGTGCATTTTCAATTCCATCCACTGCATAGCCGACATTTCTTTGAGCCGCTGATGAATGAGGCAAGCTCACTCCATAGTTTGCATATACACTAAGCACAAATCCCGAACAGTCTGCACCGTTTGTCAAAGATGTTCCGCCCCACACATACGGATTTCCTACAAACTGACACGCAAAATCGGCAACCGATTTTCCTAATTCACTGCTGTTTTCTGAAATCACGGGAGGGGTTATTTCCTTTTTGGATTCTGTACTACTCTTTGCTGTTTTGGCCGCCGCTTTTGCAGCCGCTTCTTGGGCAGCTCTTCTTTCAGCTGCTTCTTTTTCAAGTCTGGCTTCTTCTTCTTCCTTAGACTCTGCTTTTACAAATTCTGTAGAAAGTGTTACATAATCTAATGAAACGTATCCGTCACCTTCTTCGATATTTACCTTAACCCAACCATCAAGTTCTTCCGTAACGAGAAGCTGATCTCCATTTGGCACCATTCCAATTACTGCTGTTTCTGTACCTGCGCCTTCTCTTACATAGAGTGTTGTGGTAGTTACTGTTGCAATTCTTGTTCCAACTTCTTTGGCAAGTGCTACCGCATCATCTCCGGTTACACAATATTCTGCTTTTACATAACCGGTAACATTTCCGGATGTAATTTCATACCAACCATCTTTTTCTGATATAAACTCACCCACGGAATCATCATAAAGCTTACCGACTATCTCACCGTCTTCACCAGGTATGCTTCTGACATTCACATAGTCATTTACATCTGCAATTACCAGGGTCTTAAAACTTTCCTCTTCCTTCTTAACCGCCAGTTCCTTTTCTTTCTCTGAAATGGTCTTTGTAGTAGTGGCCATCATGGTTTCTTCTACTATTGGCATTGTGTTCACTGTACCGGTTGTTTTCTCTGTATTTTTTTCCTCAGCTGCTTTTTCATCCTGCAAACTTTTTACGCTCGTTCCATCATTGGAAAGAAAATAATCAATTCCCGCAGATGGAAGTCCGTTTGCTTCCTTTGCTAAGGCTTCTATATTCATGCCGGAAAGCATAAGTGTTGCAGTCATCACATATACTGCAGTTTTCATGCCTTTTTTCTGCATAGATTCCTCCGATAAATATTACAAATTTGTTACATCTGTTAATAAATATATCATCTACTCTATGTCCATGTCAACGCTTTCCAAAAATTGGATAAAACTACTTATTTCTCACCAGATACTCCTGAATGGAAGTAATGGCATTGGCTCCGTCTGCCGCTGCCGTGATAATCTGACGAAGCTTCTTTGTCCTAATATCACCAGCCACAAAAATACCGGGGGTTTTACATACTCCGTCCTCTCCCGCTATCACATATCCCTTTTCATCAAGTTCTGTCACACCCGAAAGCAATTCGCTTTCCGGAAGAATACCCACTGCCACAAACACACCGTCTACAGACAGTTGTGATTCCTCTCCGGTCTTCACATTCTTTAGTTTTAGTGACTCCACTTGGTCTTCCCCTTCAATGCTAAGTGCAACACTGTCCCATATTATCTCTACATTAGGAAGGGATTTTACCTCCTGTTGTAAAATCTCTGCTGCACGGAGTTCATCTCTTCTGTGAATCAAATAAACTTTTTCGCAACCTCTCGCAAGAAAAATAGCATCCTCAACTGCCACATCGCCGCCACCAATTACTGCAGTGGTTTTTCCTTTAAAAAAAGCACCATCACAAGTCGCACAATAGGAAACTCCCATACCTGCAAGTTCTTCTTCTCCGGGTATATTTAGTTTTGCATGAGTTGCTCCCATAGCAGCTAATACTGTTTTTGTTTCAAACAATCCTGCATCCGTCTCCACCATAAATCCGGGTTTTATCGCGCGGACTGTCGCATTGACGAATTCACATCCCAACTTATCCGCATGCTCCCTGAATTTCATTCCCATGTCAAAACCATTAATCCCCGGTAATCCCGGATAATTATCTACCTCATAAGTATTTACAACCTGTCCTCCGCTCATAGGGCTCTTCTCTATAGTAACTGCCTTAAGACCTGCCCTCTTCGCATAAATAGAAGCGCTAAGACCTGCCGGTCCGGAACCGATAATTACAACATCATACATAATCTCTTCTCCTTTTCTATATCCAACCGCCATCCATGGTGACAACTTGTCCTGTAAAATATTCCGGTGCATTTACAATCTGCCATATCATATGCGCTGCTTCCTCCGGTGTTCCCATCCTGTCTGCCGGAATATCCTGTATAAGTGACTCTCTCTCTTCCTCTGAAAAACATGCATTCATTTCTGTGTCAATCACACCAAATGCAACGGCATTCACCTGTATATTGCTGGGAGCCAGTTCCTTGGCAAGTGCTTTCGTAAAACTGTTAACGCCTCCCTTTGCTGTACTGTATGCCACCTCCATGGATGCACCCACATTTCCCCATACGGAAGATACATTAATAATCTTCCCGCTTTTACGATTCACCATTCCGGGTACCACGCATCTACATGTATAAAAAAGTGCATTTAAGTTTGTATCAATCACTTGCTTCCACTGCGAAACTGACATATCTGTCATTAGTCCAATGTGAGATACAGCTGCGTTATTTATCAACAAATCCACATCGGAAACCTGCTCAAATAACTTCTCTACCTGCTTTTCATCGGCCACATCACAGACAAACATGTCACACGAGATTTTGTATTGACTAATTAGGTCATCTCTCAATTCATTTATTTTACCAACTGACTTTCGGCACACCAATATAAGGTCATAGCCTTCCTTCGCAAGCAATCTCGCCGTTGCTGCACCGATTCCCTTGGAAGCCCCTGTTATAAGTGCTTTCTTTCTCATGCTAGTTCCTTTCAAAAAATAATTATGTAAACTTCTTTTGTTTTACACTAAGTTTTTAATACCGTCACAAATACGTTTTGCCACCACCGGATTGTTCATCGTATAAATGTGAACACCTTCTACTTCATTGGCAATCAAATCTACAATCTGGTTAATGGTATATGCCATGCCTGCGTCAAACAATGCTTCTTTATTGTTTTCATATTTTTGAAGCACTTTCCTAAACTTGAGCGGCAAGCTTGCACCACACATATTTACCATCCGCTCTATCTGTGCCCTGTTGGTAACCGGCATCACACCTGCATCGATAGGGGCATTAATCCCCGCAATTCTTGCCTTTTCAACAAAACGATAAAATACTTCATTGTCAAAAAATAACTGAGATACGAGATGCTCTGCTCCCGCATCTGCTTTCCGTTTTAAATTTCTGATATCCTCAATGGCATTTGGTGCTTCTAAATGCGTTTCCGGATAACAGGCACCACTCACACCGAAATCCCCTTTTTCTTTAATAAACTCTACAAGTTCATTGGCATATTTAAAATCATGCTTCATGGGAATATCCGGATTGATATCGCCACGAAGAGCAAGCACATTTTCGATTCCGGTATCTTCCAGTTGCTTTAAAATTTCCTCTATTTCATTTTTTCCGTAGTGTAAGCATGTCAAATGCACTAAAGGTTCTATTCCATACTCATTTTTAATCTTCTTTGCAATCTCTACTGTTTTGTTATCTACAGTACTGCCGCCTGCACCAAAAGTCACGCTGATAAAATCAGGTTTAAGTGCACATAAAAGTGCAAGTGTTTCATCAATACTTTGAAGTGCTGTCTCTTTTTTAGGCGGAAAAATCTCAAAGGATAGCACCGGTTTATTCTGTAATTTCTTTTCCTCAAATATTTTAGATATCTTCATAGCAATTCTCTCCCTTTTCTCTTTACTGAAAGTCAAACAAACTTATCTGCTCTCCTACCTGTTTATCTTCAAATTCATGCAAATATGCAAAATTTTTATTTACGTCACTCTCAATTCCATGTTCCCCGCAAAATGCATAAAACATGCTCATCAATTTTCTGCTCTTTTTTGAATATACCTCATATGCCGGACCATACTCCCGCTTATATCTCTCTTTTAGTCCCGGAAAGTGTTCATCCAGCTTTTGATAAAAATACTCCTTGTTTCCTTCACGCAGTGTCAGTCCCATACCAAAGCATATGATGCCTTTTACTTTAGCCTCCCTGCAATAATTCAAGATTCCCTGTAAATTCTCCTCCGTATCATTTATGTAGGGCAGTATTGGATCAAGCCATACCACAGTAGGAATTCCGTTTTCATGCATGATTTTCAACACTTCCGCTCTGCGCCTTGTAGTGCACACATTAGGTTCCAATATTTTACAAAGTTCTTCATCATAAGTGGTCAACGTCATTTGCACCACTGCTTTTGTTTTTTGATTGATGCTTTTCAACAAATCAAGGTCTCTCAAAATACGGTCCGACTTGGTTATCACCGTTACACCAAAATCATATCTGTCAATAATTTCCAAACATTTCCGCATATGCATAAGCTGCTCTTCACAGTGCATATAAGGATCGCTCATGGAACCGGTTCCTATCATGCATCGTTTCCGCTTACCTTTTAATGCTCTTTCTAATAAATCCGGTGCGTTTATTTTCACCTCTATGTCTTCAAATGGAAAATCCATCTGATAACATTTGCTTCTCGAATCACAATAGATACATCCGTGGGTACATCCACGGTAAATATTCATTCCGTTTTGTGCGGAAAGTAAGACCTTCGCTTCTTTCTCGTGCATAACTCCCCCAAATCAAAAAGTACGGACACAATCTACATGTATCCGTACTCAATTATACCTTACTTAGCGTCTTATTGCCAGTTATTTATCCGATGTCAGGTTTGATAAATCATCCAATGCTCGGTCCGGTAAATAGATTCTGCACATCACCTGTTTCTGCAAGTGCCTCGCGGATTCTTTCCCGTTCTTTTTCACTTTCAGCATCCTTATATTTTAAAATCAGATGCTCCTTCTCCGTTTCGCTTAAGGGTCCGTCTTCCGGCAAAAGATCCCGGTCTATAAAACTTGTTATACCGTATCCTACCGGTAAATTTCCATATTGATAATCCATTTCACACACCTCCGCTATCAGTATGTGAAATAACTCAAATCTTAAACTTCCAAAAAATACATTTTATTTTTCCAATAACATGCCACTAATTTCAACTTCAGTAATTTTAACCTGATTTTCTATATCATTCTCCAACATATAATAAATAACCCTAAAATGATTTACATAAAATATTCTCGTTTCATTTACTGTCACACAATTAAATTCTCTTAAATACATGGAGTCTTCTTCACTATCTCTGTCTGGATTTTCCAAGTCGTATTCCATTGCCTTTTCAAAAAAATCACTTAAGTTTACAGTTACTTCTTCTCCCGTCTCCCTGATATATAACTTAAATTTCGAGAAATCGACTTCACTATCCTTCTCGTATCCCAAAAAATCATATTCATCGCTTTGATTGAGCATATGCATTTTCCTATAATCCACAGTATCCAATGTTCCCACCATCTGACATCCATGAACGGAATGCCGTATTTTTTTGTTCGCATGAGATTCCGTTTCTATGATTTCTGTCAAATATCCGTACTTATCTTCAAACCCATTGATATCTTCATTTCTCTTAAGATATCTGTATGCTCCTTGCAGCCTGTTATACTCCAATTCCCCAAGTGCCTCTCCGTCCACCGCTTTGGGTCCGTATTTTATTAAAAAACTTTCCTGGCTTCTTGCTGACATGCTATACATGTTAATTATAGGAACTATCGTCGATACAATTACCATTACAGCCATAACCGGTAACAAAATATCAAGTTTCTCTCTTTTTATTTTCCACAATATTACTGTAATTATTTCAAAAATAATTAGCATGATTCCCATATATCTGTCAGGTGTCAGACCATATTCGCCAATCCTAAGACCCACTGAATATATTTGCAAACATATCAGCGGTGCAAAAAAATAAGGTAAGCATGACAAAAATTTCATGTAGGAAGGATGTTCATTGTAAGACTCCTGTGTAACCCATTGTTGTATGGAAATAACAAACAGCACGGCAACAACTGTAAAAACCTCATTGGACGGCATTTGCATTTGTAGCAAAATGCGAAACATATAAACATATCCCACTATTAAGGCAAGCACATAAAAAATGGTTATGATATAGCCAAATCCCAACGTCTGTACCACTGTTCCCATAGGCCGTTTTTTATCGGTAACAGCCCACATACACCCCGGAAAAAGAAACATACCTGTAAGGACAATTGTAATAGCAATCATTGCGTAATTTATAATTTTAATAAAAAACAATGCTTCCATCATACCAAAAAGAAACAGAAATCCTAACAAGAATCCTAAATACAGGCAAAGCACAACAATTCCGTTAAACCAAGTATTCCCAATATACTCGGAAAATGATTCTCCCGATTTCCGATAGCTATAATAAAAAATCAGAATCAGCAACAAAATAATGTATCCGATTAAGTATTCGTCCATTCTTTCCGTCAAAACAAAATAATCATATGTATGCAATGCAAACAAACCGGAAATTGTACCTGTAACTATACAAAATATTATTTTTTTGTTCTTTCTCCCTTGCAACCATATTTCTCCCCAAAAGACAGATATGGCGAACACTAAAAGGAAAAGACATATTGCATCCATTCCAATTTCCCGGCAACCAGCAAACAGCTCGGTCGCAATACTTATCATAGTCCACATAGCTAATAAAATTAAGGATATTCTGTAAGCCGCAAATATCTCTATCAGTTTTTCTTTGATTTTTTTTACTCTGATTCTTATTTTCTCTTTCATCATCTCACCTTTTCCCTTTTTATCTTTCACTAGAAATACCTTTTATGCGCAAAAAAGGTTGCAACATGTACACAAAAAAACGCAGATTTACAAAGAATCTGCGTCCCCCTCTTCTATTCTGGTTTAGTCAATCGGTTTTTGGTAAAACCGTCCATACAATTGCTCGGTCCTTATGGCATTTACAAAGGCTTCCTCATCCACTGCTTTCACTGCACGGATTACTTTCTTACTCTCTGCGCTGGAAACTACTGAGTAAACTACATCTCTCGCCTCGTGTTCATAGGAACCTTTTCCCTCAAGCACCGTTGCTCCGTGATGACTTGCTTCATAAATAGCTGCGCATACCTGCGACGCCCGATTGGTAACAATAAACAACGTTTGTTGCTGATATTTTTTATATAATATATGAAGTACTTGCGTGGAAACATACTGAAAAATAATGGAATAGAGTGCCTTATCCCAACCGAACAAAAGCCCTGCAATACCCAAAATCACTACATTTAAACCAAGCACCACGTTAAAGGAATCCACGCCCTTTTTATCCGAAAGATAAATAGCAATAAAGTCTGTTCCGCCGGTGGTAGCACTCATCATAAGACACATACTTACAACAAGGCCGTTTATAATACCGCCGAATACGCTGATAAGCAATGTATCATATGTAATTACATAGGCAGGTATCATATCTGTAAGCACACTTGTAAGGACAATCATCAGACATGAATATAATGTGAATTTTTTTCCGATAAATCTAAAACCAATATATACAGGAAATGCATTTAAAGCCAAGTTAACTATGGTATATGGTACTTCTATATGAAAAAACATTTCGCCTACTCTTTGTATCAAAATTGTAAGTCCGGTTGCTCCTCCCGGGTACAGCCCGCCCGTCCGCACAAAGGTCTTGATATTGACTGCCATAAGAACTGCTGCCAGAGCGACTATCAATATTCTTTTTCCATCCTCTTTGATGCTAAACTTCATATGTCACGCCTTTCAATTACAAAACAGCATATCTGTTTCCATAATTCCATTATATTCTCTTGGAACTTTGGGTTCAAGTAAATCTAACACTATTCTACACCATCATGCAAACTGTCCTTTTACCACTCTCCTTCATTTGTGTATTCTGTCCCGTCAATCAAAAGTGTATCTTCATCCACCCATTCAAATTCAATCTTATCCCACTTGCCCCAGCCTTTACGACATAAGAAAACCGGATCCTTATATATTCTTCCCAGAAAAAAAGAAAACGATTCTTTTCTTTTTACTTGCACAATCGTATAGCCTCCCAATGCTCCCTGATCATCATCTATCACCTCTGCAATATATTTTCCTTCCGGCGATTCCCTACTGTACATCACCTTAGCATCAGCAATATTTCCAAAAAAAAGGCTCATAAACAGAAATAACCATACCACTGCACCGACAACCAATGTTGTAATGGCAAAAGCAATCTTGACGACTTTCCCCGGCAGCTCATGAAACATTACCACAGCAGCACTGATAACAGAAGTCGCTACCAACAAAATAAATACTACAGACGAATAATCCCATTTTTTCAGAAGTGTTCCGTAGCACCCTACGCTGACTACCGATACCAAAAGAAACACTACCGTAAAAATTTTCGTCAATTCCCCTAGTTCTACCTTATAATATTTGATTCCCGCAAAAATAACCAACTCCAAAACCACTAAAACAGCATATGTTGCCAGCGGATAATATAATTCAAATGTAAATCCTGCAGAATCTGCTTGTATTGCTACATACGGAATAGCACCAAATAAAATACTCAACCAAACAGGTCCATATCCAAACATTTTTTTCATCAGAATATAACCACCTCCACTTAAAATACCCCTCATAGATTCGAAAGGTTGCATAAAAAAACCGACAAGGACTCTATATATCCTCATCGGAACTATTTATTTCTATTACTTACATCCCGGATCTTCTAAATCAAAAAGTTCTCCTCTTGCAAAAGGACTTCCAACGTCACATCTGCCGTGATGATACTCTTTCTTTGTCTCGCCTTCTTTTACTTCTTCCGAAGTTTCTACTTTTACGCGACTGACACCGACTTCTGCCATATCATCTAACAGTTTAATTAACTGATCAATATCCTGTGTTTGATTAAAATGATTGTCCATATTCTTGTTCCTCTTTCTTCATTATACACCATGCTTCAAATGCTTCTAGCGTCCCAATTCCCTTAGACTCTGCAACAGTTCAAGGTCTGACTGCAGCACTTTAATGTTAGACGTCACAGCCTCCTGTCCGGGCTTTTGCACCTTGATTTCAATAATCGTCCCCTCTTCAATACCGTTTTTAAATACAGCATTTAAGAACGCCACAAATTTCGGATGATTGGCTGTAAATGTATTTTTCGCACTCATGATTTTCATTAGTATTGCCGGATTCATTTTTTTCATTTCTCGCTTTCACATAATAAAATTTTATTTCAAAATTTCAATATAGTAATCAATCAACTCAAATATCCAGTCTCTTACATTTGTAAAAATAAATCCCAGTTCCTGTGCTTTTCCTGTATTGATACTGTATGCCGCTTCTCCGTTATACGGCGCCGCATCCCCGTGTGTACTTAACACTGCCTTCTTTCCTGTTTTCTGTTCCACATAATCTAAAATCTCTTTTACGGAAACTGTGCCGGCAGAGGCGCCATTAACTGCACCGGTAAACTCCTTTTCCGCCAAATATGCTATAAACTTTCCTGCCTCATCTGAACGGATAAAGCTCATCTGGCAATCTGCATTATCAATAAACATAGGAACCTGATTCATCACATGTTCTATATAAAAAAGCAACCGATTGGTATAATCATCCTTGCCTACCACAAAGGGATATCTGACAGCCACCTTCTCCTGCTTTTCATACATCTGCCACAATGCATTTTCTGCCTGCCTTTTTATTTCATCGTATGGAAAATCTGCCCTGTCACACCAAACCACTTCTTTGTTTGAGGGATCGTAATCCTCTTCTACAGTATCCATATGCTTTGGCTGATAAACTGCTGTAGTTGACATATAGATATAACGTTTGCAATTTATCACATCCAGCAACTTCTTAATATCATTGGAACAATATCCTATTTTATCAATAATCACATCATAATATTTTCCTGATAAGGTTTCCTTAATGCTCTCAGCATCTGTCCGATCAAACAATATCCGTTTTACTGTATCGCCAAAAGAATCTTTTGTGTTTCCTCTGGTAGCAACAGTAACCCTATGTCCGCTTCTTATCAGTTCTTCTACCATGGGAATTCCAAAAAACCTTGTTCCTCCGATTACCAAAATATTCATTTGTTTCTCCTTTTTTATGCCGTTCCCTTTATCAGCAAGGCTGCCACACAATCCGTGCGACAGCCTCTTTTCATTATAAGCTAAATTCTTTTAATAAGTCGCTTTGATAGTTTTTATCCTCAGCTGCCTTTACAATATCATCCAATCGGCCTGCTTTCGCAAGTAAAATATTTAATCGATTTATTTTCTCCTGCATTTCTTTTAGCCCCTCTGCATGGCCCTCTGCACGGCCTTCCGCATGGCCCTGTGCATGGCCTTCTGCATGGCCTTCTGCATGGCCTGCTGCGTGACCTGCTGCGTGACCTGCTGCGTGACCTGCCCGAAGCCCTTCTTCGCGCCCTTCTCTATAGCCTCTGTCACGTGCCATTTGTTCCATTTCCCAGGATTTCATATAATTTATTCCAACCTCCTTACGCTTCTTCACCTTGTTAACAAGCTCCGAGACGGATTCAATATCCTGATTTTTGATATTTTCAACCGTAGATTTCTCTATGTATTTTAGCATATCTTTCAACTCTTGCCTAGGGTTTCCTTCTGTTCCCTTTGTATAAAGAAAAATTTTTCTTGCTCCGTCATCATATGGAATAGAATCATCTTCAATACAACTGTTTTGAACAGTATATACCATCCTGTTCTTGCCAAACGGATCGTAAGGCAATATAAATATTATAAACACATTCGGTAATTTTTCATACCCAATGCCGGCTGAAAATAATTTAGTATCAATTAGCCCGTGATAATAACGGGTACGCCTTGGAAGGGTTTTTCTTTCATATGTATTATTCGGTTCAATGTCATAAATATTAGGGCAAATTTCGGCATCTGCCATTTCTCCGTTTTGATCGTCCATCACCTCTTCAATATATGCATCCAACCGGATACCATGTTTGTCTACATCTATTCCCGGAATCACTTTTTGCGGAATAATCTTTACATTACGGATGGGCTTGTTTAAAATAGTCTTTAGAAGGATTCTGGCAAACCGTTCACCATCCTCATCTTGAGCCATCATCTCTTGAAAAAGAAAATTATCGATTACATTAAGTTCATCCAGTGTTCTTTGTTCACGCGTTTTAGCTTCATAAGAAGCCCCGTCAAGCGTGTAGACGTTTTTTACGCAGTTTTGTTCCATAAGCAAAAACTCCTTTCAATAAAAAATAATAATTGAGTAATTACGGCGATATTGCCGGAGCCTCCAGCGGAAGCATGATACAGGGCTGACAGAAGTCACACTGTAAACTATATAAGACATGCCAAGAAGGGCTTTCTTAGATATAAACAAAGTATATATCAACTATTCATAAATTGCAAATGCACTTTAAAAGGCTGTCACACAATCCGTGCGACAGCCTCGTATTTTACATATATTTATTTATCATGAATCTCGCTGTGTAATTCCTGCAGGGACTTCACTTCACTGGTTTCATGAGTCTTCACATAGTGGATACCTTCTGCAGTTGCCTTTGCTGCTACAACCGTTGTAAAGTAAGGAACCTTTGCCTTAATAGCTGCTTTACGCAGGTAGCTGTCATCATTCACACTATCCTTACCTACGGGGGAGTTGATAATAAGCTGTACATCTCCATTGGTAATGATATCTGCTACATTAGGACGGCCTTCGTATAACTTCTTCACCTTGGATACAGGAATACCCTTGGAAGAAATCAGGTCGTAGTTACCTTCAGTTGCTACCAGTTTAAATCCGTCATCTGCAAGCATTCTTGCAACTTCCACAACCTCTTCCTTATCTTTGTTATTTACAGAGATAAGAACTGTTCCTTCTAAAGGAAGCTTGGACTGACATGCTTCCTGTGCTTTGAAGAATGCTTCACCGTAAGAATGGGATAATCCGAGTACTTCGCCTGTGGAACGCATTTCAGGTCCTAAGATAGGGTCAACTTCCTGGAACATGTTGAAGGGGAATACCGCTTCTTTTACACCATAATTGGGAATCACCTGTTCCTTAAGAGCCGGTATCGGTGAAGGACGGCCTGTGATTTCGGAAGTAATAATATCGGTTGCAATAGGCACCATACGAATGTTACATACTTTGGAAACAAGGGGCACTGTACGGGATGCTCTGGGATTAGCTTCCAGAACAAATACCTTGCCGTTTTCAATTGCATACTGCATGTTCATAAGACCCTTTACATGCATCTCCTCTGCAATCTTTCTTGTATATTCTTTGATTGTCTTTACATTTTCTTCTGTAATGTGTACGGAAGGAATGATACATGCGGAGTCACCGGAGTGAATACCTGCAAGTTCGATATGTTCCATGACGGCAGGGACAAATGCATGTGTTCCATCGCTGATGGCATCCGCTTCACATTCAAGCGCGTGATTTAAGAATCTGTCAATCAGAATGGGTCTGTCAGGTGTTACACCTACTGCCGCATTCATATATTCTGTAAGGCTCTTCTCATCATATACTACTTCCATACCACGTCCGCCAAGTACATAGGAAGGACGAACCATAACCGGATATCCGATTTTGTTTGCAATTTCGATTGCTTCCTCTACGTTAACAGCCATTCCTGATTCAGGCATGGGAATTTCTAATTTTTCCATCATGGCACGGAACAAATCTCTATCCTCTGCCAAATCGATAACGGAAGGAGCTGTTCCAAGAATCTTCACACCATTTTTCTCAAGGTCTGCTGCCAGGTTAAGAGGTGTCTGGCCACCAAACTGCGCAATCACACCAAGCGGTTTTTCCTTATTATATATACTGAGAACATCTTCCAGTGTAAGAGGTTCAAAGTAAAGTTTATCAGAAGTATCATAGTCTGTAGATACTGTCTCCGGATTACAGTTTACAATAATTGTTTCAAAACCTAATTTCTTAAGTGCCATTGCTGCATGTACACAACAATAGTCAAATTCGATACCCTGACCGATTCTGTTGGGACCACCGCCTAAGATCATAATCTTCTGCTTGTCACTGACAGGGTTCTTATCTTCTGCATTGTAGGTGGAGTAGTAATAAGCACTATCCTCTGTTCCGCTTACGTGAACACCTTCCCATGCTTCTTCTACGCCGAGCGAAATACGCTTATTACGGATATCTTCTTCGGGGATTTCCAAAAGCTGGCTTAAATATTTATCAGCAAAACCATTCTTCTTTGCAGAAATAAGCATTTCATCGGAAATCATGCTTCCTTTGCATTTTAAGATGGCTTCTTCTTCCTCAACAAGCTCCTTCATCTGTTCAATGAAGTATGCTTTTACTTTGGTAATTTCATGAATTTCTTCTATAGTTGCACCCTTACGAAGCGCTTCGTACATCACAAAATGACGTTCGCTGGAAGGTGTGATTAACATTCTGAGCAAATCTTCTTTGGCAAGAGAATCAAAGTTCTTTGCGTGTCCAAGTCCATAACGGCCTGTCTCTAAGGAACGTATTGCTTTCTGGAAGGCTTCCTTATAAGTCTTACCGATACTCATAACTTCGCCAACCGCACGCATCTGTGTGCCAAGCTTATCTTCTACGCCTTTGAACTTTTCAAATGCCCAACGGGCAAACTTAATTACTACATAATCTCCGTCAGGTTCATACTTATCAAGTGTTCCGTACTTACCGCAAGGAATATCCTTTAACGTAAGGCCTGCTGCCAACATTGCAGATACAAGAGCAATCGGGAAACCGGTAGCCTTGGATGCAAGTGCTGAAGAACGGGATGTACGGGGATTAATTTCAATAACAATAATTCTGTCTGTAACAGGGTCATGAGCAAATTGTACGTTGGTTCCACCGATAACCTCTACAGATTCAACAATCTTAAATGCCTGCTCCTTTAATCTTCTCTGGCAATCTTCGGAGATTGTCAGCATAGGTGCAGAACAGAAGGAATCACCTGTATGAACACCAAGAGGATCAATATTTTCGATGAAGCAAACGGTAATCATGTTGTTATCCGCATCACGTACTACTTCTACTTCCAACTCTTCCCAACCAAGAATGGATTCTTCTACCAAAACCTGTCCTACCAGGGAAGCCTGCAGACCTCTTGCCATGACCGTCTTTAACTCTTCCTTATTATATACAAGTCCACCACCGGCACCGCCCATGGTGTATGCGGGACGAAGCACAACGGGATAGCCTAACTTGTCGGCAATTTCTAAACCTTCCTCTACGCTGTAAGCGACTTCACTGCGGGCCATCTCAATTCCTAATTTGTCCATTGCCGCCTTAAACTCAATACGGTCTTCTCCTCGCTCAATGGCATCTACCTGAACACCGATTACTTTTACATTATATTTATCGAGAACTCCTGCCTTGTTTAATTCTGCACATAAATTAAGACCGGATTGTCCACCAAGGTTCGGAAGAAGTGCATCCGGACGCTCTTTTGCGATAATCTGTTCCAGTCTCTCTACATTTAACGGTTCAATATAAGTGACATCAGCCGTTTCCGGGTCTGTCATAATTGTCGCGGGATTGGAATTCACCAAAACAATTTCATATCCCAATTTGCGAAGTGCCTTACAAGCCTGTGTTCCTGAGTAATCAAATTCGCATGCTTGACCAATGATAATGGGGCCTGAACCAATGATCAGAACCTTGTTAATATCTGTTCTTTTTGGCATAAAAAAAGTCCTCCTGAGCTTAGCAGTTTTTTACATCTGCAATATTTTATCACTATCTATGTGAGAATGTCAATTGAGATAACGCAATCTTTCTCATTATTTTTTCTTGGTTACTTTTTCGATGGTTCCATCCGGTCTTTGAATCGATAAATTCTCCAGCTGCCCCCGTAAATTACCCCTTACGCTTTCAATATATTTTTGGCGCAGCTCTTTCTGCTGCGCCTTTTCTTCTTCTGTAAGTCCCTCTGCCTGGGATTTATGATAAAGCTCATTGATTCTCTTAATGGTTTCGTCCATTGTCATAATTACGTTCCTTTAACCTTTCTGCATTTCCAATTGCGCTTTTACCAGACGGCTGTATAGTCCGCCCTTCTTAATCAGTTCTTCATGGGTACCCACTTCTGCTATTTTATGACCGTCAATAACGATTAGTCTGTCCGCATTCTGTAATGTAGACAATCTGTGGGCAATGGCAAAGGTGGTTCTTCCTGCTGTCAGACGCTCTAACGCCTTTTGAATCATAAATTCGCTCTCTGTATCAAGACTCGCCGTTGCCTCATCCAAAATAAGGAGTCTGGGTTCATTTAAAATTGCTCTGGCAATGGCAATACGTTGTCTTTCACCTCCGGATAAGTTATGTCCCTTTTCTCCCACATAGGTATTGTACCCGTCTGCTGTCTTTGATATAAAATCATGGGCATTTGCCATCTTTGCCGCACGAATCACTTCTTCATATGTAGCATCGGGCTTGGAAAATCTGATATTGTTTAATATCGTTCCGGAGAACAAAAATGTCTCCTGAAGCACAACTCCGATTTGGGAATGAAACTTATCGGATTTAATTTCCTTAATGTCATGTCCGTCAATTAAAAGTGCACCGTCATCTACTTCATATAACCGCATCAGCAGATTAATCAAAGTTGACTTTCCTGTTCCGGAGGCTCCGACAATACCTATCATTTCACCTTTTTTAATCTTCAGATTTAAATCCTCAAGCACAGGCTGATAGGATTTGTATCCAAAGGTGGCATGACGGAACTCAATATCACCTTCCACATCCAGTTCAATAGGATTTTCCACATCTTCAATGAATGGCTCCTGCGCCATGACATCGTTGATTCGCTCCATACTGCCGATTAAATTCATAATTTCCCTGGGCATATGTGTCATCCAGTTTAAGTACTGGTATAAAAGCTGTGTGTAGGTAATAAATTGCAAAAGTTCACCTGTCGTCATCTTTCCGGCAAAAATATCTACACCACCTATGTAAATTACAATGAAAACACCTGCACCCATAATAAAGTTTACAAAGGGATGGAAGATAGCCCAAAACACTTCATTTCTGGTCTGTATTCTGCATAGTGTTTCTGCCAGGTGATTAAATTTGTTCTTTTCTGCCTCTTCTTTTCCGTATGACTTTACCACGCGCATACCGGAAATAACGTCCTGCAGATTGCTGTTTACATCATCTGCTTTTTTCCATTGAAGATGAAAACGGCGATGAATATTTTTCCAAAATGCTGTGGTGATGCCCAGTGCAATGGGCACAAATATAAAACTGAAAATTGCCAGTTTTACATTCAGTGCCAACATAAATATTATATCACAAGCAAAGATAAAACACACGGTAAACATGTTGCAAAATGTGTTCTCCATAAACATACGGATCTTGCCTGTATCTGAAACAATTCTGTTCATCAGTTCCCCGGGTCTTCTGTCATTAATAAAACTCAAGGATAAAATCTGTATCTTGGCAAATAACTTTTCCCGTAAATCTTTAGCTATCTTGGCACCCAGAACGGTACAATAATAGCTTTTTAAAATATTAATCACTACAATTCCCACGCTTAAGGCAAACATTCCTGCCAGACAAATAAATGCTGTCTGCATTCTTCCGCTGCCCTCTGTCAACACATCGTCTACCAGATGCTTTTGAATTTCCGGATTTAAAAGTGTTACCACTGCCGCCATAACCATTAGGAAAATAATCCCCACAAAATCTTTTTTATAGGGAGCTGTCATTCCAAGAAAGTTTTTCCAAAAACCGCCTTCACCGGAACAATGAGGACAATACTTGGTTCCCGGTATTGCCTTGCCGCACTGAGGACATATCTTTTCGTATTCATTACTGACTACTTCTTCGCATCTTCCGGAAATCAAAATGTTAATTCCCCTTGCTATGTAAGCATATCTGGCCAGATGTTTTGCGGAATATTGTACCACATATCTCTGTACATTGTTCTGCTCAAGAACCAAAAGTCCACAGCCTATTTTCGCTTCCGCTTTTGCATTCTTACACTCTGACAAAGGTATTTTTTCCATCAGACTGCCTTTTGCAATGACCCATATGTTGTTGGTGCTGACTACCAGATAGGAATCCGGCTGCCATAGTCTTCCCTCTGCCACATCAAAGGGAACACTGTAATATATTTTTTCTCCTGCATCCAATGTAATGCAGGCCTCTGCCTCCTTTGGCAAATTAAATTTTAGTATCATAAAAGCCTCCTTCTAGAGGAATAAATCCAACTTGCGCTGTTCCTTCTGTGACAGCTTAAATACGTCCGGAATTTCAAACCGGTTTTCATCCAAATCAGTAATAAGCAGTCTGCTGTCTGTCAACCGGACTACTGCATTTCCTCCCATATTAATGGTAAATCTGCATTCTCCTCTGTCTGTCATCACATGAAAATATGCATATCCGTACTCATCTTTGATATCAATTACTTTTTCAATGATGGGGGTAAAGTAATACAAATTCAGTTGCTCCTCCAGCATAGCCCTTGTATCCTTTGTTACATTTTTCATATCTTCAATTACACCAATCTCCTTGGAACGTTCTTCCACTGTTCTGATTGAAATAAATTTATTCGGTTCCGTAAAAGGGAACAATCGTATTACCTGAACACGGTCCCACTTCTTCCCTTCAAAAGTAAGACTTACAAAACCGCCCGGTGTTCTCTCGAAGATTGCATTGTCTTTGTTTAAATAGCGAAGTGCTGTCATTTCTTCCACTTCCGCTTCCATCTGTTCTATCTTAAAATCATTACTCATTTTGTAATTCTCCTTTCAGTGCAAGAGATTTTGTTTGAAGTTCCATAAGCTTAAAGTAAATACCGCCTAAGGCCTCTAATTCTTCATGGGTTCCTTCTTCCACAATTCTTCCGCCATCAATTACCACCAGTCTGTCTGCGTCCCTAAGGGTAGACAATCTGTGTGCAATGGATAAGGTAGTGCGGCCTTTTACCAAGTAATTTAAAGAACTCTGGATTGCCTTTTCGGTTTCCGTATCCACACTGGCTGTAGCCTCATCCAAAATCAAAATCTTAGGATTTGCAAGAATGGCCCTGGCAATGGAAATTCTCTGTTTCTCACCGCCGGATAAATCCTTTCCGGATGCACCGATTACGGTGTCGTAACCGTCCGGCATGTTAGAAATAAATTCATGGGCACTTGCCAGCATTGCCGCCTTTACAACATCCTCACGGGAAGCATTGGGATTTGCATAGGCAATGTTGTCTGCAACGGTTCCCATAAAGATATAAGTATCCTGGGATACCATCGCTACATTTTTGCGAAGATCATGGAATGCTATGTCTTTTACATCTACACCATCCAGTGTAATTCTGCCTTCGTTTACATCGTACATACGGGAAATCAAATTTACCAACGTAGTTTTTCCCGCTCCGGAACGTCCTACAATACCAAGCATTTCTCCTTCTCTTACATGGAGACTGATATCTTTAAGCACCGGAGTATTTACGTCATAACCAAAAGTCACATGTTCCAGCACAATTTCACCCTTAGGCTCAGGCATATGGACAGGATTTTCTGCTTCCTGAATCTCCGGCACTGCGTCCATAATTTCAAACATTCGCTGAGCTGAGTTGATACTGTTGGTCCACATATGGAATACTCTGGAGAAAAAGTTCATGGGGCCGTTAAGCTGTGCCACATATCCTACAAAGGTAATCAGCACACCAAGCTCCAGCTTACCTGTTCCCATAATCAAGATCACTCCCAATATCCAAACCCAAATATTGGAGATTTCCTGTACCAGATTGTACAAAATAGTAAAGCGGTTATTATATTTGACAATTCGCACTTCTGCGTCCCTCAAATAATCATTAGGACTTTCAAAGCGCTGGTTTTCCTGTTCCTGTTGTCCAAAAGCCTTTACCACACGTGCGCCTGTTAAGTTGTCGTTGACACGACTGTTAACTGCCCTCTCTGCACGGTGTCTTCTGCCAAATAAACTCCAAAGCTTCGGCTTAAGTTTTACACTCATAACTACCAAAAGTGGTAATAATATACATGCCACAAGGGCCATCTGCCAATTCAGGGTAAACATTACCGTAAAGGATGCGATAATGGTAAACCCGTGAATAAATATGTAAGGAAATCCGTCTAAAAAGAATTCTGTCACACGGTCTGCATCACTGAGTACACGTGTCATTAAACTTCCTGTCTGTTTACTTGTAAAAAAATTAATGGAAAGATTCCCCATGGCAGCAAACACATCCTGCTTCATATCACGTATCGTAGCGGCCACCATCTTTGCCATCAAGGTTTGCTGTAATAAAGTTACACCCTGCTGCACAATCTTTGACAGAACCATAACCACTACCAGCAAGCTGAGTGCTAACAAATATTCGCCTGCCACACCAAACTTAGCAAGGAACACATCGTCTTTTGCCAATACCTTGTCATACAAAATCGTACCACTAAGATAAGGCCACACCAGATTCATTCCTGCTGCTGCAAAGTAACCGACAAACAATAGCGCAAACTGCCATTTGTATTTCAGATAGTACTTTAAAGTCCGCATGAAAATGGAACTCTTATTCATACACTTCGGACATATTTTTCTCTTAGGATCCGGATACATGGTTCCGCAAACAGGACAATATGCCTCTTCATCATCTTCTTTCTCCTTTGCCGCCTCTATCTCTTCAACTGCATCCGGATATTTCTTCAGTTTTTTGTAACTCTTTAAGAACAGGTTCATCTGCTCTAAATACAAATTAGTCAAGGCTCCTATCTGCATTTGTACATCATTCTTAAATATCGTTACCAGATTGGTAGCAACACATCTTTCAATTCGCATATGTGCAGTCTCACTAATGGGAATCAGCTTATATGCATACTCCAAGGTATCTTCCCCATATTCCATATCCTTGGTCTTGGTCCCCTTAAAATAACGGACCCGGTTTCCAATGGGCTCGCTGGTCACAATTCCCAGCATATCAGCAGTCAGGAACAAATAACCACTGATGTATTCACAGACATCGGAAAAATCCATGGGACATACATCCAGAATGTCTTCCTGGGTAATGCCTTGGGGTTTCAATAATTCCAGCACACGTGCCGGTAATTTGTTTTCCTTCATAATCTGCTCCTCCTTTTCCCTGTTTTCAAAATAGCACATTCCTACTTTATACAGGAACGTACTGTAAAACAAAAACAGGACTTCTGACACTATCAGAAATCCTGCTCATAAAATCATACATATTTATTTATACCAAACAAAAGAAAACACAACAGTGCCCTCTTCATCGGCTAAATACGGAGTCCTGACAACATGATTTCTGAAATAAAAAATTCGCGGTAATAAAATGCTTTCTGTTAATTATTCTATTCTTGATCATATCGTCACCTCCATCCTTTTCTTTATTTTATTTACAAACCACTAAACTTTTTACAGTATAGCACTACCAAAATATAAAATCAACTACCAAATATACATTTATTTACAAAAGCGGAAATCATTTCCGCACAGGCACTTTCTATTTCTATTTGCTCCTGCTCCATGAATTTCTTCACACGACTGCCGGAAATTCCCAAAACTTCGGCTATTTGCCTCTCCGGACGGAGCTTAAGATTGTAAGGATTGTGGATTTGAACCAGAATCCTATCGCTGTTTTCATTATTTCCGTCCTCACATTCAGACAATCTGATGAAGTCATATTCGGCCTCTGCTGCATCTACCTCTGCTTTGTTCTTTTTAAAAAACTGCATATTCATTCCGTAGGCTGCTGCCATCTCTTCATCGTTCCTAAGAAAAGCCTGATATTCCTCCTTTGGAATGGACGAAGGCTTCTGCCTTTCATAAACAGTCAAATTACAGGTGTGCTTGCAATTTTCACATTGATAGATAAGCCACACATCAATCTTGTTTCCGTTTGCATTTACACGAAATCTTTCGGTGTTTATAAAGTGTGTTTTCTTACCGCAACCGGAACAATTTCTTATCACTCGAAATGATTTTCTTGGCATAATTTTATATTCAATTTTCTTTAAATAGCTCATTTGCATCTCCTTTTCTTTTGCTTTGTGATGCGTAAGCTATTACTATTCTGTTTTATTTGCAATAGCCACGCTATGCAAAGTAATAGGGTGTAGTCATAATACATGCCTCCTTCATTTCTTACTCCAAATTCTCTTTTCAATTTATCAAATATATTTCATCAAATATACCTCAACCTTTTTTATAAAAAAAGGTGAGCTTTTTTCAGCTCACCTTTAACAATTTCTCTTGTCTGATAATCCGTTGTATGCTTTTTTCGGATAAATAGTAATTTTCTGCAAGTTCACAAACCTTCGTTCCATTTAAATAATCTTTATAAATCAATCGGTTTCTTCTTTGCAATTCACTTTTGTATGCTGTACTGCTTCCCCATTCTTTCTTATGTTCTTCTTTTCTGGGGATATAGATATTTACTCCGTCAACATACTGTTGTATCAGTTCAATTATTTCAATAGGCAGAATCTCTTCTGCTTTTATATAGCTCATGTTTGCCTCCTAATATAATATTCTTTTAGGATTCGCACAGGCTATAACAATCTATATTTTATTGCAATAGCCGGTGCTATGCAAACTTAACGGGTGTAGTCATAAAAATATGTCTCCTTTCAAATTTTCATATATCTTAACATGGTTTTTAGGATATCGCAACCATGCATATTTCCCTTACATTTGCAAATACTAATCTCCAAATCTAAAAAATGGAGAAATGCTATGAATACAGATAAAAAAGACTTAGGTTCCAAACTGGCTTACGCTGCTCTTGACGACGTCCCCACTCCCAAAACAGATGCCAAAGAAATTGTGGGATTGGTAAAATCAAGTGGACGTATTACCGGCTATCAGCTCTCTGACGGAGCAACCGTTACAAAAGAAGAAGGCGTAGCAATGGCAAAAGCAGGCGATATTCAGGGTGTAGGCATTGCACATCGTAAAGATTCTGAGTATTTAAAAGCACTGCCTGATGGAACCGAAAACAATAACCTTGGAAATCTCCCTTCTATGACAGAGCGCGAGGCTTCCATGAAATCATAATATCAAATCAACAAACAACTACTGCCAAAACCGTATGAACAACATATAACATATTGTTCCGCTCACGATACTAAGTAAGGTGTTTCTTTTCCAAATATGTAAAACCGCAACTGCTGCTACAGCAATGATTTCCGGAATCCCGAAAGGGACTCTTAAAAAAGAAACACCTTTCAGGCAGTATATCACCAACATTCCCATAATAGCATAGGGAAGATACTTGCCTAAAAAATCTATATATGCCGGTACTTTTTTGTCCTTAAAAATCACAAAGGGCAGAGCTCTCAATAAAAAGGTTACACCTGCGATTATGGCAATAGAAATCATTACATAGGTATTACTGACCATCCAGATTTTCTCCTTTCTCCAGTAGCCGACGAATAGCTGTGAGAATCATGGTGATTGCAATCATGGCAGGAATCAAAAAGTGCTCACTGCCAAAAAGTAAAAGACAAATAACGGATGCACCAATTCCAATGAGCGCCGGTCTGTGTTCCTTAGTGGACATCCACTGTTCTACAAATACCGTCACAAACAACGCTGTCATAGAGAAATCAATCCCCTTTGCATCAAACTTTATGAGCCCACCTATCAGTGCTCCTAACACACTTCCTATCATCCAATAACAATGGTTCAATAATGAGATTATCAAATAATATCCATGGCGTTCTGCTTCTGCATTATTGTCTGTACATACCAGCGAATAGGTTTCATCAGTCAGTGCATGCATCAGGTAAAGTTTCTTTATTCCTGCCCCTTTATACTTATGTATCATGGAAATACCATAGAATAAGTGTCTGGCATTTACCATAAGTGTAGTAATTGCAATGGAAATAAATGATGCTCCTCCCGTAATCAGAGGTATACTTACATATTGCATAGAGCCGGCATAGATAAAAAGGCTCATCAAAAATGCCCACCAGGCTCCGTATCCATTTACCTTTAAAAGAATTCCAAAGCCCATACCAAGTACCATATATCCTGCCATTACCGGCAGTGTTTTTATAACCGCTTTTTTTAGCATATTAGCTCTACTCATATTTCGTTTACAAATTCCTCAATCAACCCATTTATAATCTCCGGTTGATCCGTATTGGAATTATGCCCTGCATCCTTTATCCATTCCAAACGGATACCCGTATTTTTATGCCATGCCTTATTATACCGGATACAGGATCCCGCATGATCTTTTTCCCCGCAAATAAGAAGTGCGGGACATTTTATTTCATAGGGCAGCTCCTTCTCTATAGCCTCTGCCAGAATCTTAAATCCATGTCCGGAAAGTTTTGCATAACGCGTCTGGTCTCCATCATAGACCATCATCATATCACGCATTAATTCCCTTCCGTATTCGGAAGTTGCCACACCGTTTGTTCCTGACTTAAGCAATGATTTCCAAGGATAATAACGGTATACCGGCTCCATCCGTTTTAGAAGCCAAAGCTCTGCAAAAGTTAAATATTTTCTCTGCAGAGGTGCTGAATCAACGGACACAAAACCTTTCAACTTGTCCGGAAATGCTTCTGCGTATGCCTGTCCTACATACCCGCCCATAGACTGTCCGATAATAATGGGATTACAGATTTCTTCTTTTCTTAAAATATCATCCAGCCATCTTGCTTTATCCATAAGTGTAAACTCAAAGGTAAATGGCCAAGAGGATGCATGTCCGGGCGCATCCCACACAAAAACATTATATTTATCTTCAAAGTATTCAATCTGTTTATCAAACAATCTATGGTCTGCTGTCAGTCCCGGCAGGAAAATAAGCGACTGCTTTTCCTCCTCTACTTTTTCACTAATCCAATAATGTATCATCCCACATTGGGTTTGAAAAATTTTTTCTGTCATGTTAAATCCTCCATATCCTCTTGATATTTTCTTTATGAGGAATAATGATATCAATATCCACTTCCGGATGTTCTTTTACATATGCAGTCAGCATATCCATTAAATTGTCCTTCGACTGCATGTAATCATCAATGATTACTTCTTCACTAAAGCCAAGGCGTTTTAAAATAAGAGCGGATACTACCCCTGTTCTGTCCTTTCCTGCCGTGCAGAAATACATCACATTAGATTGAGCATTCATGATAGTATCAATAATTTTGTCCATCTGCTCATCTACCATCTGAAAATATACCTCATGTAAATGGTTACGTGATTTAGGCGTATCTCCTCCCCCTGTAACCGGGAGATGGAAATATTCAAACTCCTTCATTTTCTGAAGCCGGCACGGCTTTCTGACAAGTTCCTCTTCTGACCTTAAATCAACGATGGTGGTTACCTCATTGTTTAATAGCCAATCAATCTCCTCCTCTGTCAGATTAACCGGTGCATCACTTCTTATATATCGCATAGTTCCTGTAGGCAGGGCACGGGTATTTCTTGTGGATTTTAAAAGTGAGCTCATCAAATCATCCTCCGTCTATTACATGTGACCTTTTGTAAATGTTATGTTAAGTCAGCACATGGTACTGTAACCATTTCTATTTCTTCATTTCCATATAAGGCAAAACTTCAAATCCATTATTCTTATACAGCTTAATCGCTCTTTCATTTTCTTCTTCTGCTTCTATCCTTGTAATATATCCGCAGTACTTCTTTTCCAGATAGTTTAAAAGCATACTTCCGATCCCCCACCCTCTGTAATCATCTTTGACATACAAATCTTCTATCCAAATACAAGGCTTTCCAAATTCAGTAGAAAAACTTTTGGCAACCATTGCATATCCTTGTATCTCACTACCATTTTCAAAAACATAGCCTTCTAAATAAGGATTCTCACCGACACAAGCTTCCACATCTTTTTCAAATATTTCTTCTGAGCCATTACTAAATACAGCCGGAGACGCATAAAATACACGCATCATTTCAATAACCTTATCCTTATCTTCTAAAGTCATATGTCTGATAGTACAGTTCATCTTATTTATCTGATACGGCTTATCATCAAGGGGCTTCTTGCAATTATTTTTCTTAGCTATATAGTGGAACAATGCTTTCTGCATCCACTTTCCTATACGCTTATGTTGCCTCATTTCTTTATCCGAAAAGTACTCCGGCGCAGCAAATTCATTCACTTCTTCTTTATCAAAAGTTCCTCTCTCTGCAAAGAGCCTTCCCATCTTTTCATAATGAGCTACCATCTTATCTGCTATGTTTTCCGGCATCCAAGAAGGCCCAAAATTATCGCCTTTTATCAGTGTCCCATTATATTCACAGTTAAAATATGACGGCAATATTTCCAGATATGCCTCACCGCATCGGAGTTGGCTGGCTTCGGCAAATCCACCCTGTAATATAAAAGACATTTTCGTGCCATCCTCTTTTTTCGGCTGTAAAGTTTCTAAGAATTCCAACATAATTCCCGGTACATTCTCTACATACAACGGAATGGCAAATAAAATATTATCATTCTTCTCATATGCTTCTTTGGCACTTGTCCATTGTTTTTTATCTGATAAATGCCAAACTTCCGTAGTATTTCCGCTTTCCTCAAATCCACGAATAAAAGTGCGCACAATTCGTGCTGTATTACTCTTAGCCTCCATGCGTGGACTTGCGTTAATTATTACTAAATGCATGAAAGAATCCCCCTTCCTTCTTCTAAAGAAAACACACCGAGAGAGGTGCTTTCAAAGTTTAGTGTGGTTCTCTCCATCCACTTCTCAAGATATGCATGTTCCGCATTCCCCGTATAAATGATTCCCATCTGCGGACGAATATCATAACGCGGTACATGTCGCATCTGGCCGTCTACAAACTGTAAATACATTGTTGCAATCGGCAAAATCCGGTCTACCAAATTTTTCGTCTGATAAGATACGAAACCAAATTTTGTATCTGTAATGAAAATAATCTTCCCATGTTGCAAAATTTTTTCAAGAATCATCTCATAGTCATCTTTAATTGTGCAAACTCCCGGTGTCTTAAGCCAACAGTAGTTGCAACCGATACAATGGGATATTTTTAGTTCCTTTGTATAAACCACCTCACTGCCCTCAGATTGTTTACATATCTGTCTTTGTAATTCCAAAACTTCCTCTTTGTACTCAGATAATGTATTTAACACAAGTACACTCATGTTCTATTCTCCTTTTTCGATTATCTTGCCATAAATTCTGTTATAAAGCTTAATAATACTACCTACCGCAACAGCTGCAAAAATACTTCCTTCTCTTACACCCTTAAGGTGCCCACTAAATACAAGGCATATAAATGTAGCTACTACAATGTATAAAATGTCAAAAAAGATTTTAACATTTTCGTATTTCTTCCCAGTCACCATACTGATAGCCCTGTTCATAGCCTCTCCCGGCAACATTGCAACAGCCCCCTTTAACTGAATCCATATTCCCAAAGCCAATATGAAGCAGCTTAACAACATACATATAAGTTGTTGCATATATGTAGTAACATGAACTCCTTTTATAAGTAAACAAGACAAATTGGTTAAATATCCATATACAAAGGCTAAGACTGTTTGTATTATAATTTCCACCGGCTTGCACTTCTTTCCTAGCAGAAATACCTGCACCGAAATCTGCAATACGCTTAATAAATTAAGCCAACCACCTAATGAAAAAATTGGGCACACAAGAGAAATTGAATAAGGGACAGATGCTACAGGCGAAGTACCAAGTCCCGCCTTCGTTGAAAAAGCCACTCCCAAAGATGCTATAAATAGTCCTAATAAAAAAAGTATATAACGGCCAATCATTTTTTCCATCTTTTTCATATCACTTGTTGTAAACATGTTTCCCTATACTACTCCTCACTTTGTACCCACTCTAATTGTTTTGCCGGAACTACCACATAATTTTCACCCCCGTCACCTACACGGAGATATACATTATTGATTCCTGCCTGAATAATCATTCTTGCACATAACGGACATGGTTTTGCTTTGTGAATAGAATTATCCTTCGGATTTACCCCTGATAAATATAAATCCGCACCTATGGTCTGCTGTCTGGAACAATTTAAAAGCGCATTTGCTTCTGCATGAATAGCACGACAGATTCCGTATCCATCACCTTGATGCATATTTCTTTCTATTCTCGGACATGTTCCCATATCACAACAATTTTCAAAGCCTCTGGGGGCGCCGTTATATCCTGTTGAAATCACTACATCATCTTTCACAATAACAGCACCATATTTTCTCTTAATACAAGTACTTCTGTAGGCAAAAACTTCCGCACAATTTAAATAGGTGTCTATTTTTGAAATTCTTTCTCCGCTTTCCGGTCTAACCATATCATACCTCCCTAAGTTTCTATCTCATTCTTGTTTTAAAAAATCTGTTATCATCTGCTTTTCTTCTTCTGTAAGAACACTCATGTGCCCCCTACCTTTCACCAAGTAAGTCGTGCAATTGGGTAATATCTTCTTTGCCCTGAGAAGTACACCCTTTGCGGGAAATAAACAATCTTTTTCCGCTGCCATGACCAGTGTCGGTGCTTTACATTTTTCCATGGCATGCTTTGAAACATTACTTGGCATTCCTGTTTTTACTTTTGAGTGGTTAATACTTAGCTTTGCTGTCTGATAAATGTCCTCTGTTATATTTTCCTCTGTTATAGCCATTGGCAGCATGCATTTCTTCAGCCATTTATCCTCATGTGTCAACCAATACATAATCATTGGAAACATCATACTCAAACTATTAATGGCAGGTGCATTTTTAATCCCGGAAGGCACATATAATACTGCACGTTTTATTTTTCCGGGTGCAACACACATGGTTTTAGCTAAAATACCTGCGCCAAATGAGCCTCCAAAACAACATATGCTTTCATAGCCGATAGCCGTAATCACTTCGCTTGCCCATTTTCCATAATCATAATTCCGTGGAAACAAACTTACCTCTGCACTCTTACCCGGATGTCCTATGGAATCAACTGCATATATATGAAAATCCTTCATCAGAAAATCGCAGAACAACAGATTATATGCTGTTGTAGCATTCCCTCCGTGAAAAACAAGTAAAGGAATTCCTTGCATATTTCCTGTTTCTATCAAATGCGTATCGCCAAAAGATGTAGAAACATATTTATCTGAAAACGGAACATTCAGCCGCTCCAACTGCTGATCATATAATTGTAATATTTCTTCTTTACCTTTTGTTGATTTATATATAGTCATATGTACTTTCCTTTTTCATAATTTGTTATTACAAACCTCTATACACCTTTTCTAATGATTAGGAAGTTCTTTCAGCATGCTGATTGTTCTATATATCTCTCCACATGCAGGACATTTCCAATCACAATCACTTTTCTTTGCTTTCTTATGCAAATGCTCAAGTTCAGCCATCTTACATTTAGGGCATATCGTTGCTTGTGATGTCCAAAGTCTTTTTAGTAGCTTAACTTCATCATCACGACTATTTGTATACATAGTTTATCACCTCAAAAATCAACTCAATAAACTGATTATATCATCTCAAAATATACATTTCAATGAAACACAAATTATCATGATACATAAAAAAAGAAACCTTGAAAACTCAAGATTTCTTTTTGAGAGGCGCGAACCGGATTTGAACCGGTGATGACGGTGTTGCAGACCGGAGCCTTACCACTTGGCTATCGCGCCATACATATTAAATTCTTAATACGAAAAATTACCTTTTTTCTATTATATGTAACCAATCGCATTAATATGACTCCGACGGGAATCGAACCCGTGTTACCGCCGTGAAAGGGCGATGTCTTAACCGCTTGACCACGGAGCCGTTCTTTAACCGGAAGAATGGCTTTGACATTCTTCCCGACTTGACTTTAGTTCTTCTTGGGGCTGGTTCTTTCAGCCTCTAGATGAACTTCAAGTCGTAGCTCCCCGAGTAGGGCTCGAACCTACAACAACTCGGTTAACAGCCGAGTGCTCTACCATTGAGCTATCGAG
>JAGBBV010000040.1 GCA_017938315.1 Lachnospiraceae bacterium | reverse complement strand
TGCACTATAGTCAAGAGAGTGGACACGTTTTTTAAAGAAAAATATCTGAGAACAGTTGCCTAGGCCTGTTCCCAGTATAGTTCTTCTTTTTCATTAGGTGTCATCATTGCAAGAGAGCCATGAGGTCTCTTAGAGTTGTAGAATCCTTCAATATATTCAAATACAGAAAGGTGCAATTCTTGTAAGGTGTGATATGTTCTTCGGTTAACTTCTTCCTTTTTGAGGTATTTGAAGAAACATTCACAGCAAGCATTGTCAAAGGGATATCCTTTCTTGGAGAAGGATTGCACGACATTAAGAGAATCCAATAACTGCCGAAATGCAAAGGCAGTGTACTGAGATCCCCGATCAGAATGGAACATCAAGCCGGAGGGTGTGTTCCGCTTAGCATAAGCTTTTTTAAAGGCAGTCATGACAAGGTCAACATCCGGTTTCCCTGAAATGTGCCAGGAGATAACCTTGCGAGAAAATAAATCCATTACAATACAGAGATAATACCACTTACCATTTACTTTGATGTATGTAAAATCGCTGGTCCAGACAATGTTTGGAGCCTTTTGATTGAACTCTTGGTGAAGATGATTGGTATAATCACCATTATCAGAATGATTGCCACGGTGATGTGGCTTGTCAGTTGACATTCTTGGTAACTGTAGGTTTTTCATCAGTCGGTACACTCGTCCGACGCTGATGTTAATGCCATAATCACGCTTGAGAACGTAAGTGATTTTATATGCACCAAGACGCTTATTATAATATGCATAGATTTGAAGAATCATCTTTGCAATCTCTTGGTTTTCTTTGGTACGGTTAGCTGGTTCTGAATTGTAATGCTTGTAGTATGTGCTGCGATTAACACCCAGAACACGGCATAATGTTTTGATGTCGTGCTGGAGTCTTAGTTTATGAACAGCTTCTAATCGTTGTTTGAGTGTGGCGTGAAGATGGCAATCGCTTTTTTTAGTATGAGGTTCTCCTCTTCGAGTTGAGCCATTCGTTTTTGAAGTTCTTTTACCTGTAGAGCGGTTAGTACTTCGCCATCATCGGTTTCGACGGTGGAATATTGTTTAATCCAGCGGCCGAGGGCGTTTATTGAAACGCCGTACTCTTCGCAGAGTGCAGCTTGGGACTTGTTCCCATTTTGATAAAGATTGACGAGAGTTCGCTTGAACTCCTCGTCGTAACGGTTTCCGCGTTTGTTTGTGGACATGTTCAGATACCTCCTTTTTGGTGTCTAATTTATTGTAATGCATAGTTACTTATCGTGTCCACTTTTATAATATAGATCCAAAAACCGATTGGAATTATAATTGTATTGATAATGAATGCTTTGAAACTGGCGATAACTTTGATACCGGTAGTCTTTCTTATAGTAGTGGCAGCAATGCCGGAAAGTAATGAATTCAAACAAGGAGTGGAGATGCTAATAGCAGACTCTTTTTATGTCAGAGTGCTAGGTATGGGACGAAGAGTGCTTTCATTAGGTGCAATGGTAACGCTGTTTATGGCTATTAATGATAGAGATTATGCATTGAGTGTGGGAATGTTAATAATGCAGATTGCACTATCTGTTATGAACCCAATAGAATTTATATGGACAATATCAATGCTTCTAATAATTTTATTGGGACATGAAAATAGAGAATACTTAAAATGGTCAGAACAATCAAGGGGAAAAGAAGCAGAGCATATTCCTGGAAAACAAAAGATAAAGAAAAAAACCAAAGATGTGTTGCTTGTATTGTCAGCAATAGCCGGGACAATAGCAATAAAGATGATAATAGAAATGGCAATATGTCTATTTCTATTATCGACACTACTATCCGCATGTAATGGTGGTGCCAAAATACATAGTAGAGGTGATGTAAAAAGGTACATCAAACAAAACTATAATTTTGATGACTATAGTTTAAGCAAAGAATCGAAGGAAATTAACGGTGATTATTACTGGACAGTGACGGTTGAAGGGGACTATGGTTGTACTTTTCATGTAGAAGATTATTATAGTGATGGTTTTGGGGGAATGTTTAGCAGTAGACATTTGCATGATGATTATTCGTCGAATGCGTTGATTAAGCTATACGAGGCATATGGGAAAAATGATATATTTACCCTGGAAGTAAATGAGGATGGACAATGGAAGAGTGCACGATTACATACAACTTTTTCGAATAGAGCTGAACTGGAAGCGGCATTGGAGGAAGTAAAAGATTTTCTGGAATATAAAGAAAAATATACTGATAATGTTACAGTTTGCATAGATATGGATTTTGCACATAAGTTAAGATGCCAGACAGAATACCAAATAGATGATGGAGATTACCTTGAAAATCTAATGGTTTATACAGATGAAGTATATGAAGAAGCAATGAAAAAATATATAAAAGTGTGTATGGATTACCGATACGAGGAATTACTTGCAGATTTTACGCAACAAGAATTGGAAAGTGCAATTGCTGATTCGGGTCGCAGAGTGGCAATTCTTAAGTCTGATGGTGAAGGTAAAACATTTGATTGCTATAAAGACTTATGTACATCACGTTCTGGTTCCGGTGTTAGTTTCGGGACTTTATATGAAATATTGAAAAGAGAAGGAAGTGAGGTTAAGGGAGATAGTTGGCATTATAATTTTACCGGCGTAGACGGGGCGGTTTATGAAATGTCTTATGACTTCCGCGAAGCTGTGTGTGAAGGCGGAGAACTGACATATAAATATTACTATTATTATAAAGATGATGAAAAGATAAAAATGGAATATAGTGGGTCTAATCATTTCACAGAACAGGAAGTAGAAGAAATGACAGGACTTGTTTTGAAATTTGGTTCATTGGAAGAAATAATGATACAGAATTAATATGTTTTTTAGTTTTTTGTTGTAAATAAATGAGGAAACTTGTAAGATATAAGTGTTAATAAAATATTGGAAAAACAACAATAAAGTAAGTAATATTATCGTATGAATATAATAAAAAGGACATAAAGATATAAAATGAGATACGATGCCTTCATCAGCTACCGCCATGCGGAATTGGACTTATACATAGCTAAGAAATTACATAAAGCTTTAGAGACCTTTAAAGTACCGAAAGCAGTTGCAAAGAAAACAGGGAAAAAGAATATTAAAAGAGTATTTCGTGATCAGGAGGAACTTCCCATTGGAAGTGACCTTGGCGATAATATTGAAAATGCACTTCGGGAGTCCGAATATCTTTTAGTAATCTGCTCACCCAGGACACCACAGTCTTACTGGGTACAGAAGGAAATCGAAACATTTATCGGAAGGCACGGAAGAGACAAGGTTTTGGCTGTTTTAATTGAGGGAGAGCCGGATGAGTCTTTTCCGTCTCTTTTGCTGTCTGATGATGAAGGGAATCCCGTAGAGCCATTGGCAGCAGATGTTAGAGGCATATCAAAAAGGGAAACAAAACGGAAGTTAAGAACAGAAGTGATGAGACTTGCAGCACCGCTTTTAGGATGCACCTATGACGATTTAAAGCAGCGTCACAGAGAGCGTAAGATGAAACGTCTGGCAGCTATAGCGGCTGTGGTGACAGCAGGTGCACTGGCATTTGGTGCATACAGCACTTATAATGCAGCACTTATCAGGCAGAACTTGGAAGGTAAACAGCGCAATCAGTCCAAGTACCTTGCAGATACCTCACTTACTTTGTTGGAAGAAGGTGACAGGCGGGCGGCAGTACTTGTAGCGCTTGAGGCACTTCCTTCTGAGGAAAATGACAGACCCTATGTAGCAGAGGCACAGTACGCACTTAGCCAGGCTCTGTACAGTTATGATACCGGAAATGCAATGAAGATGGACCGCGTTTTATCACATGAGTTGCCGGTTACAGATTTTTATTTTAATCAGGATGGAGCGTATGCGATATCCATAGACCAGAGCGGAACCGTGTATGCATGGGATATAACACACGGTCAAAAATTGGCACAGATTGCACCCCAAATAGATTCATTTGGATATCTGGACATGCCTATTGCAGCTATGGTTTATGAGGATAGCCTGATTATCTGTAAAGATGAGCAGTTGCAGGCATTTACCTTTGATGGGGAAGTGCTTTGGAATATTGAAAGACCGTTGGGAACCACATACTGTGAATTTGATGAGACTGCAAAGATGGTAGCATGTGCCTGCAATGAGGAAGTTGTGATTTATGATATAACCAACGGGGATGTGATAGCAACACTACCCAATAATTTGGAATTTTCCTACTCAAGAGTGATGGTATATAGCGATGATAAAAGTAAGTTTGCAATATCCCACATAAATACTGAAGATGAAGCCACAAATGGTTATATCAGTGTGTATGATTTTCAAACAGGAACTATTACGGATATTGAGACAAAAGCAACGTATATCACAGACATGGTATTTACAACAGATAATTGTATTGTTGCAACACAGACTATGTATGCTGACATCATGAATTCCGGTGAAAACAAAGGACAGGCTCTTGTCCAAAAACTGGATATAAAGAGTAATTCTGAACTATGGTGTGATACATATGAGTATCAGGAAGTGGGATATGAAGCAGCCGGTTCCGAGATAAAATGTAGGTGTTATACGGATGCATCTACAGGAGAGGTACATGATGAAGTCATTATGTCAGTAGATAATACTGTGCGGGCATGGAACGGACAAACCGGGGAAAAAATTAATGAACTGGAAGTAAGTAACGGGATTACAAACCTGTTGATTTCAGTTAATTCAGGAAATATATATTTGGCTCAAAACAATGGCGTTATAGAGATTGTAAATATGACTACCGGCGTCAAATACAGTGGAGCAGCAATTGAAACAGGCAAAGAAATAAAAGATTTGTCCATTCGTAACGGTAAAATATTGTTCCGTTCCTATGCATCTCCGGAACTTACGGTTATGAAGTACCCGCAGGAAGCACAAGTAAATTGCTTGGCAGAGCATGATGACAGTATTGCAGAGATTACATCGTCAAAAGAGGAGACTTACTATGCGGTAGATTTATATGATTTTGATGTGGGTAAAAGGCTCTGTTTTTATCGGACATCGGATCATGAACTTATCCACGAATGGGTGGAAGAAAAGCATGCTTTGTTTGAGGGATTTATCAGTGATAGCGTTTATATGCTTGCAAGAAGTGACGGAAGTATTCTCTTTTTTGATTTAGAAACCGGTGAAAAGCAAACCATGCTTTTAGAAGAAGACTTCCTTTCCCTTGAATACGATGCCAATAAAGACATGTCCCTTCTCCTTGCCTACAGCGGACACCGCCTTATGGTCATTGACTTACAAAAACGTGAAATAATATCTTCACAGGAAACCGAGGATTTCATCCGCTCCGCAATCATATCAAATGACGGAAAATATGCGTACTGCAATATAGAAGACAAGGGTGTTAACATAGTAGATATGGAAACGGGAGAGCTTACGCCTCTTGGAGAAGAATACATTGTGCTAAACGGCTTCGAGGCACAGGAACTTTTCAAGTCCTCAAACAACGGGGAATTACTTGCGGTCAGCTGCGGCGATGGCATGCTCCGGGTTTTTGATACCAAAAAGAAAGAAACCATAGCGGAAATTCCCTTTACCGGCATTAACCGCAGGTTCATCCAGTTTAGTGCAGATGACTTAGAGATTATGCTGCAGGGGGATGACTATTACTTTAAGGTTTATAGCTTAGAGGAAGAAAAGTTTACCTATATTGCACTGAATCAGTATTATGAAATAGAGAAGGCCGTGACAGATGAAAAAACCGGAACCATCAGTCTGATTACACTGGCAGATATGCTCATACTGAATGCAGACAGCTATGAAATGACGGCCAGAATTGAAGATGGAAAAATCTACTTGCCAAAACATGGTGTGATATTAAGCGGATACTATGGAACCCTGTATCAGTTCCCCTATATGACACTGGAAATGTTAAAGCAGGAAGCAATAGAACAATTTGGGTTAGAACGGTTGACAGAAGCAGAGAGAATAAAGTATCGTGTACAGTAGGGGAAACTATAGAAAGGGACCAATATGCGGTTAAAAGAACTTTTAGAGTATGACAATATTGTAATCCAATGTCATGATAATCCGGACGCGGATGCCATGGCAAGTGGTCTTGGTGTATACTGCTATCTGAAAGATAAGGGAAAACAGGTGCGCCTTATTTATGGCGGTAAATTTAAGGTTCAAAAAACCAATTTACTGCTGATGATAGAGGAACTGGATATTCCCATTGAATATGTAGAAACTTTAGAGGAACCGGATATGCTTGTGACGGTAGATTGCCAGTATGGACAGGGAAATGTTACCTGTTTTCCGGCGAAAGAGGTAGCTGTCATTGACCACCATCAGCTGGCTGGGGAACTGCCGAAATTAAATGAAGTGAGAAGTAATATCGGTGCCTGCTCTACGGTGGTAAGGGAATTGCTGCTTTTAGAAGGAATTGATGCCGCCACTGAGAAAAGACTTGCTACGGCATTCTATTACGGGCTGATGACAGATACCAATAATTTTGCGGAAATCTTTCATCCCCTTGATAAGGATTTACGGGATGATGCAAAGTTTGATAAGAGCTTAATTACCAGATTTAAAAATGCAAACCTTTCCTTAAAGGAATTGGAAATAGCGGGAAATGCCTTGCTTGGTTATCATTATAATGAAATGTACCGGTATGCCATTGTCCGGGCAAATCCCTGTGACCCTAATATTTTGGGGATTATCAGTGATATGATGCTTGAGGTGGATTCTGTGGATACCTGTCTTGTGTACAGTATCCTGCCTTTTGGCGTAAAGATATCTGTGCGCAGTTGTGTCAAAGAAGTGAAGGCATATGAATTGGCAGAATTCATTACAGACGGCATTGGCTCCGGCGGCGGACATTTGGAAAAGGCCGGTGGCTTTATTCAGGCAGGTCTTTTGGAAAAGGCATATGAAAAGTATCACAAAGAAAAAGACGTTGCCGCTTTCCTTGATTGGCGGATGATTGACTATTTTGATGATATTGTGATTATACATCCCAAGGAGTATCATGTGGACTTAGCTGAAATGACCCTCTACAAAAAGAAAAATATACCTGTTGGTTTTGTGAAGGCAGCAGAAATTTTTGAGCCCGGTACCATGGTGTCTGTACGTACACTGGAAGGGGATATGGACGTAGAGGTACAGGAAGATACCTACATTATGATAGGGATTAAAGGTGAAATTTATCCCAATAAAAAGGAAAAGTTTGAAAAGAGTTATAAGATATTAGAGGAAGCATACAACTTTGACGGGGAATATGCGCCTGTGGTAAAGGATGTGACAGAGGGACATAATATATCCTTAATTCCTTATGCAAAAGCATGTGTTGCCACCGGAGAAAATTATATTTATGTGAAGGAATTAGATCATAGGGTAAAGATATTTACGGAGTGGGATCCTGACAGCTATATGCTGGGCAGAGACGGAGACTATCTGGCGGCTCGCAAGGATGATTTGCATGATATTTATGTGATTGAAAAAAATATCTTTATGAAGTCCTATGAACCGGTTAATGGGTAGGTTGTTCCTCGGGATTTTGTTTGAGCATCTCGGAATTCTGGGTGGATGCAACATAATCCTTGGGAGAAATGCCGTATTCCTTTTTGAAAGCGCGATAGAAGCTGGAGTAATCTCCGAAACCGAAGCTGTGATAAGCTTCAGTAATATTCATACCACCTGTAATAGACTGGCGACAATGAGCCAGTCTTTTTTTTGTAATATACTGATGAATGGAAAGCCCCAGGTTTTCCTTGAAAATATGGGCAATATGGTATTTGCTTACAAAGAATTCTCCTGCAAGCCGGTCTAAGGATAAATCCTCGTCTAAATGGCTTTCGATAAAACTGCAAATTTTCCGGTAAAGTGCCTGGATTTCTCCCGGTGCAGAAGGGTGCTCCTTTTCATAGACAAGACGGTTTAAATGGAGCACTAAATCGCTCACATATAGGGAGAGCTGGGGCCGTTTTCCGAAACGGTTTCCATGCATTTCTTCAAGTAAAAGAAGAAGCTTGGACTGTATGGCATTAAAGGTAATTCTGTCATTATGGAAAAGATAAGTTTTTTTGGTTTCTACAAGCTGCATAATATAGCCGTAGTCAGAGGAGAGATTTAACAGATGGTTGCAAAAGTCCCGGCTGATCCAAAAAACAAAGCGACGGTAGGGAACATCCACATTGTGAATAATGGGTCTGTGTGAAACAGCGGGAGGTATGATAATGATGTCTCCCGGTGTGATGCGGTAGATATCTTTTCCGATTTCAATACTTACATTTCCTTCCAAAAAGAAATAAAATTCATAATAGTCGTGGGTGTGGCGGTCTACCATATTTAAAGTAGAATCGTTATAGTAATACAGCTCGTAATCTTTGGAAAGCATATATTGACGGGTACTGAAACTGGTTTGTAATTTTTTTTGCATAATAAATCTCCGTATAATTACCAATAATATCATATAGTATGTATATAAAATAGCACAAAATCGCAACTTTTGCAATGTATACAACAAAAGCGTCAATGGCATTTAAAGTGGCATTTCATTATAATGCTAATGTAAAGAATTATGAGAGAAAATTACGATATTTAATTTGAAGAAGGGCAGGTATATAGTTATGCAGATGACATTAAGATGGTACGGTTCTAAATTTGATACAGTTACCTTAAAACAAATCCGCCAGATTCCCGGTGTGAAAGCGGTTATTACCACTTTATATGATACAGCACCCGGTGAAGTTTGGAGCAGGGAACGCATCCGTGCGATGAAGGATGAAGTAGAGGCAGCAGGTCTTACCATTGCAGGGATTGAAAGTGTCAATATACACGACGCTATCAAAATCGGTTCTCCCGACAGGGAACAGTATATTGAAAATTATATTGAAACACTTGAAAATTTAGGAAAAGAAGATATTCATATGGTATGCTACAATTTCATGCCGGTATTTGACTGGACAAGAACTGAGCTTGCCAGAATGCGTCCTGATGGTTCTACAGTGCTTGCCTATACACAGGAAGCAGTGGATGCACTTGACCCTGAAAAAATGTTTGAATCCATAGCAGGAGATACCAACGGTACGGTAATGCCCGGTTGGGAGCCTGAACGTATGGCACGTGTCAAAGAGTTATTTGAAATGTATAAGGATGTAGATGATGAAAAGTTATTTGAAAATCTGAAATACTTCCTTGAAAGAATTATGCCTGTCTGCGATAAATATGACATTAACATGGCAATTCACCCGGATGACCCGGCATGGAGCGTATTTGGACTTCCCAGAATTATTATTAATAAGAAGAACATTTTGCGTATGATGAGCATGGTAGACAACCCTCATAACGGTGTCACCTTCTGTTCCGGTTCCTACGGTACCAACTTAGAAAATGATCTTCCTGATATGATCCGTTCTTTAAAAGGAAGAATTCATTTTGCACATGTAAGAAACTTAAAGTTTAATTCTCCCACAGACTTCGAAGAGGCAGCACATTTGTCTGCTGACGGAAGCTTTGATATGTATGAGATTATGAAAGCACTTTATGATATCGGCTTTACAGGTCCCATTCGTCCCGACCATGGACGTATGATTTGGGATGAAGTGGCAATGCCCGGTTACGGTCTTTATGACAGAGCACTTGGTGCAGCTTACTTAAACGGACTTTGGGAAGCAATCGAGAAGAGTAACTAGGAAGCAGGTAGGAGGAAGAGATCGTGAAGTTAAACAATGCAGGTGTGCAAAATGCAAAAGAGTGGCTGGATGCCGGTTATAAACTTCCTGAGTATGACAGAGAAGCAGTGACAAAGAAAACAAAGGAAGCGCCCTTTTGGATTCATTTTGGAGCGGGAAATATTTTCCGTGCTTTTCAGGCCAATGTGGTACAGAATCTTTTGAATGAAGGTGTACTTGACAGAGGACTTATCGTAACAGAAGGCTATGATTATGAAATTATAGAAAAAATGTATCTTCCCCATGACAGTTATTCTATCCTTGCCACATTGAAGGCAGACGGAAATATTGAAAAGACAGTCATCGGCAGTGTGGTGGAATCCTTGGTGCTTGACTCTGAAAATGATACCCATTATGGCCGCTTAAAAGAAATTTTTGAGCAGGATTCCCTGCAGATGGTTAGCTTTACCATTACCGAGAAGGGATACAGTCTGGTAGACGGAAAAGGAGCCCTTCTTTCTTCTGTGGAAGAAGATTTTGCGAAAGGTCCCAAAAAGCCTGTCAGCTATATTGGCAAGGTGGCATCCCTTTTATATACCCGTTTTCTCGCAGGTGCAAAGCCTGTAGCCATGGTCAGCATGGATAACTGCTCCCATAACGGGGACAAACTTTATGATGCGATCCATGCTTTTGCAAAAACATGGGAAGAAAAAGGACTTGCAGAGAAAGGCTTTACCGCTTATGTAAATGATAAAAACAAGGTATCCTTCCCTTGGAGCATGATTGACAAAATCACCCCAAGACCCGATGCCTCCGTAGAAGAGATGTTAATGAAAGACGGTGTTGAGCAGTTAGAGCCCGTCATTACGTCTAAGAATACCTATGTGGCACCCTTTGTCAATGCAGAAGAGTGTGAATATTTGGTAATTGAAGATGCATTCCCGAACGGCAGACCGCAGCTGGAAAAAGGCGGTATCATGTTTACAGAAAGGGAAACTGTTGACAAAGTTGAGAAGATGAAGGTTTGTACCTGTTTAAATCCTCTTCATACTTCCCTTGCCGTGTACGGCTGTCTCCTTGGATATGATTTGATTTCCAAGGAAATGAAGGATGAAACCTTAAAGAAACTGGTAGAAGGTGTGGGCTATGTGGAAGGCCTTCCCGTGGTAATTAATCCCGGTATTCTTGATCCCAAGGAATTTATTGACACAGTAGTAAATGTGCGTATTCCCAATCCTTTTATGCCGGATACTCCCCAGAGAATTGCTACAGATACATCCCAGAAGCTTGCCATCCGTTTCGGGGAAACCATTAAGGCTTATGCAGCTTCCGATAAACTTAATGTATCCTCATTAAAGCTGATTCCTCTTGTATTTGCAGGCTGGCTCAGATATCTGATGGCAGTGGATGATGAGGGAAATGCTTTTGAATTAAGTCCCGATCCGCTTCTTTCTGAAGTTTGTCCTTATGTGGAAGGTATCAAACTGGGAGAAAATGCAGATGTAGAAGAAAAAATCAAACCGATTCTTCAAAACAGTAAGATTTTCGGCGTAGATTTGTATGAGGTTGGTATGGCTGATTTGGTATGCAGTTACTTTAAAGAAATGATTGCAGCACCCGGTAGCGTACGTAGAACCCTTGAAAAGTATGTGTAGATAGATATAGGAAAACCGCACTTTATAATAGTGCGGTTTTTCTCATTGTTCACATTCTGCCATCCGGTATCCAATCCCTATTTCCGTAAATACGTGCTCGGGGGTGGCAGGATTTTTTTCTATTTTTCTTCTGATGTTTGCCATGTTTACACGAAGTATTTGGTTATTGTTATCAATGTAAGGCCCCCAAATCTTTTCCATGATATAGGAGTAGGTCAAAACCTTTCCACTGTTCTGGGCAAGTAAGGTGATTAATTTATATTCAATCTGTGTTAAGTGAATCATTTCACCTGCTAAAGTAACCAGATGCTTGTCATAATCAATCATGAGTTCTTTATGACGATAAATGGGAGCATATGGTGTATTGCCCACTGCAAATTGATTTCCGTGTCTTAGGGAAGTGCGGATTCTGGCAAGAAGCTCTACTGTCCCAAAGGGTTTGGTAATGTAATCATCGGCACCGAGGTCCAATGCTTTTGCTTTTTCCTGTTCATGACTTCTGGCAGAAATAACAATAATGGGAGTGGAGGACCATTCCCTCAGCTTTGCGATAATGGTCATTCCATCAATGTCAGGAAGTCCTAAATCCAGCAAAATAATATCCGGACAAAGAGAAGCACACAGATGAAGTCCCTCCTGCCCGCAAGCTGCGGTGGTTATTTTGTATCCCTGGCTTTTTAATGTAGTTGAAATAAAAGAACGGATACTTTCTTCATCTTCAATTAATAAAACAGAGTATTTCGGATTCATACACTAATTCTCCTTTGGTAAAATAAATGTAAACAGACAGCCATTTTCATGATTGGCGGCTGTAATGGAACCGTTGTGTGCGGTGATGATGGTTTTACAGATGGAAAGTCCTATGCCCATCCCTTTATGAATATCAGAAGGGGTTTGCGGGGTATAGGGAGAACCGTCAAATATGGAAGATAGACGTTCCGGAGCAATTCCGATTCCGTAATCTTTGACGTGAAAAGCAACGCTGTCTTGGTGTTCGATTACGGTTAAATCAATCGGGAGTGTACTTTTTGCATGGTCCACTGCATTTTCAACCAAATTGATGATAACTTGTTCTATCAACATGGCGTCCATAGGAATCATCAAAAATGTTTCGGGAACCTGTACATTTAAAGCAACATCGGGGATACGTTTGCGAAGACGCATGATAGCTTCGGCAATTACTTCTTCAACGGATTCCATAGAAGTTGCAATTTTCATGGATGTTTCTTCTATTCTGGTAACGGAGAGAAGATTTTCCACCATATGCAACAGCCAGTTGGAGTCGTCGTTAATCTGCTTTACGATGTCTGTTTTTTCATGTTCCGATAATGTTTCCGCATTATCTATATATGTAGAAGTGTTTCCGATGATACCGGTAAGGGGGGTGCGAAGGTCATGGGAAACAGAACGGAGCAGGTTTGCCCGCATCTTTTCTTTTTCAGCTTCCATAAGTAACTTCTCACGTTCTAAAATTATTTCGTTTTGTTCAATAATCTGGCTGGTCATAGTGCTGATGGTAATGGAAATAATCAGCATGAACAAAAAAGTAATGGGATATCCGGTCAAAGTAAAATTCAAGTTAAAATAAGGATAGGTAAATAAATAGTTAACACATATAACACCGATAAGTGAAAAAGTAATTCCATAGATATAACCGGTAGTAAAACGGGAAACCAGTACTAAAGTAGTGATATAAACCAATACAATATTGGCTGATTGCTCCGGTACCGTATAAAAAAACCAAAACGCAACGATAGTTGCAAGAATGGTAAAGCAGGATGTAATCAGTATATTTTTTGCCACATCCTGAGGCTTGGATTTTCTTTTGAAAAATTTCTTCGGTAATGTTTTCATAAAATTCCACCTTTATACATGCATCAACATGATTATACCTTTTTCTTAAAAAGGGAGCAATTATTTGACGTAAAGAAAACGTAAAGATTTAAAGGGCTTTACTTTAAAATGATATATGTCGATACACATATTGTGGAGATGGGTGGCAGCAAAAAGGGAGAAGGGTTATGAGAATTCAAAATGAGTATCATTTTTATAAAGATGATTTCAGGCAACAGAATAAAGTAAAACAAAAGAAAGATACCTCCCAAGCAAAGATGGAACAGGTTGCTTCTTTTTCGGTGGGAGAATCAAATCAAAATAAAGAGAAAACCGAAATGTTTGACATTCGTAGAAGTCTGGAAAACGGAGCCATGGGAGTCCTTGCATATATCCGGGATTTATGGGCAGATAAGATTGTAAAACCGATGACAGCTGCGAAAAACAAAATAAAAACTATACCCACTGAATTTATAAGGAAATTTAACAAAGGAAAAGAAGCCTTTACATCCCTTACGAGGGAAGGACCGGGGTTCTCACATAGCGGAAAAGAGGAAAAGAAAAAAGGTAAACATGAGGAAATAGAAACCATGCTTCCGGATAATGCTCATTTGACAGATTCCTATAATAAATCAGGTAGATATTGCCAGATACAGGATAATTTGACATACCAAAAGCCTAAAACAAAAACAGCCGTGGAAAAAAGAGAAGCTGAGCAGTAAAATTGGGCGGTATCACTTGATAAAAATAGTCAAAAAAGTTATACTTATAGAGAAGAAAAGACTGCTAATAAGAGAGGTTATTCTATGATCTATCAGACAGTACCTTACGAGAAAAGATTGAAAGACAATATCAAGAACTATGCACTATCGAACCTATATGACAGCGGAATGCTGAAAGAATATTTTGAGGATTTGGCAGAACTGCTTCAAATTAATATTTTGCTTACAGATAGACATGGGGAGAAAGAGATTGTAGTAGGTGACAGCTTTTTGGGATTTCATCCTGATGTAGTAAATGAACCGGGAAGAAAACTCAGGGTGCAGAACCGTACAGTAGGACATTTATACATAAAAGAATTAGAACCGGGTAAGAACGGACAGCTATTAAACAGTGTGATAGATAAAGCCTTAATTATACTTGAAAGACTGGGAGAAGAAACTTATCTTCACAGGGAAAGTAATATTTATCTGGAAGAGCTGGAAGCGAAGCTTCAGGAAAAGAGACGCGTAAGCAATCAGCAGGAAAAAGAAGATGTGCTTACAGGTGTATTTAACAAAACTTATTTTGAGAGTAGGATGTCAGTCATTGACCGATCAGAGGTAGTGCCGGTTGCAGTGATTAATGTTAACATTAATGATTGGAAATTCGTTAATGACCATTTCGGTGATGAGGAAAGTGACAGATTAATTAAGATTGTAGCCGGAATTTTAAAAGAAGAAGGAAAACCGGAGTTTGTAATCGGAAGAATTGACGGAGATGTATTTGGCGTTTTAATTCCCATGGCTGCTGATGGAGAAGCGGAAGAGTTTACGTTCCGGGTACAGCAGAGGTGTAACGCATACGTAGACCCCGTTTTGGCACCTTCTGTTGCAGTGGGGTATGTATATAAGACGAATGTGGAAGAAAAATTGGAAGATAGAATGTCCGATGCAGAGTATGAAATGTTTAACAACAAATTTGAGGTAAAGAATACTTCCGGGTATCGGGAAAGACTTGAAAAAGGAATTTCAAAATAAGAAAACGTGTGTCAGCAATTGACACACGTTTTTTGCGTATTCTTTGTTAAAAGTGAAGTCTGCGGCGGACTGCTTCGCGAAGCCTTCGGGTACATAAAATAGTAGCAAGCAAAATAGAGATGACTCCGCACACTGTCAAAACCACAGCTGACCATACGAGGTGTTTGGGAGAGCCTATATAATGCTCAATCAACAGTTCAAGACCGATACAGAAAACGGCAATTTCTACAAAGATGTACAGTCCGGTGCTGATAAAAGAAATAGGAAGTGCGTGAAGGAGCATAGCTAATATTTCTACCAAAATGGTAATGAGTACGATAATCGGAAGAGCCAGTTTAAAAAACCAGTCACTGCCCGGGGTATTAAACGTAATTAAATATAGGAAGAAACCCACTGCAATCCCATCAAAAAGAAGGTAAATGTAAATCGGGAATTTTGAGTAAATAATCACCGGTGTCATAAGCACAAGAAGAATGATACAGATGCCGATTACATATAAAGACCACATAGTACCCGGAAAAACAAATAAATTAAGAAGCAGGCAGCTTAGAGCTGTGGCACCAAGAACGACTGTTGTCAGAATGGCTAAATCCTTACGTCGCACTTTATCTACCTGTCCTTTTTCTACAGGATAAGGTCCGGCCTCTTTTTTTCTGGGAATATCGTTTGGATTGATGACAGGTGTATGGCAAAGGGGGCAGGAATCAAGGGAGGATTCCAACTCGACGCCGCAATTTACACAATAAGACATAGGAAATTCCTTTCTGTTATAAATTTCGATTACTTTCTATTTTAACGTGAACACCATCCTGAACCAGTTTCTGGAAAAAGTATCGTTCCACATCACTTTCTACAATGTTGCTGGCAAAGTTTATGGTCATGGTATCTTTAAAACTGATAATTGCACAATTGGTCCGGGAGGAGAATGGCTGCCCCATATAGATATCAAAACGTTCAATATGCGGTTCCATATTTTCCGGGACTTTTAACATCCCCATATTGGTAAGTCCTGCAGATGAATTTTTATCTTGGACTTTGGTATAAAACTGGCGTACCACAAAGTCCTTTAAAAACAGCGGGACAATGCGGATTAAAGGATGCCTTTGTGTATTGGCATTGGTGGTGATGTCACCTTTTAAAAATTTATTATTGATGTAATAACGCATGTAGTGATGCACCTGAGTTACAATTTCCTCAAAGGTATAGTCACCAAGCCTGGGATCAATCCCGGGATATATCATGGTAATAAAATTACGCAGTGTTTTGGAAGGGAAAAAGCGTCTCAAATTAACAGGCATGGCAATCCGTACAGGTTTTAGGCGGATGTGCCATTCGTGCTCCTGTTTTTTCAGTAATGCATAAAGCAAAACGGCGTTCAAATATTCTGTAATGCTGACCTGATACTTGGCAGCAGCTGCGGATACGTCTTTTACAGATAATATGCCGTCAATGACATTAAATGTATAAAAAGGTTCTTTGGTACCACGGACGCGATAGGTTTTCTCCCCCGGACGCTTGGGACTTACCTTGGCGTTGGCGTAACGCATGTATGCATCCTCAAGCTCTTCCGGATGTGGTGCTTCATGAATGTCTTTTACATAGTATCCGTCAGATATTTCGTGGCCAAGTAACCTTAGGTAAACGGCAGTGATGGTGTTGAGAACATGCATACATCCCGTACCGTCTCCTAAACTGTGGTGTGCTTCCAAAGAAATCCTGCAACCGTGATAATATACACGGAGCAAATATCTGTTTCCCGCTTTGAATGGCATAGGCATACAGAAATTGCGGATATCCTTTTGCACGAATGGTCCAGGACGGTGGTTTGTTTCCAGATAGCGCCAAAACAGCCCTTTTCGTATGGCTGTTTTATAAGTTGGAAAACGGGGAAGCGTCATGTCTACAGCCTGCTGGAGAATATCCGGTTTAACGGGTTCCTTTAAGAGAACCGACAAACGGTATACAGAGGAAAAATCCTTCCGCTGCAAGGTGGGATAGACAATGGCTGACAAATCCAGTTTGTACCACACTTTTCTGTCGATATGCTGTTGGGATTGGTCTTTTTGTTTTTTCAATAGAGTACCCTTTGCATAAATTATAATTATAGTTATTATAGCATAACGGTATGTGATAGGAAATATTTATAAAAATAAACTATTTATTAAAAATCAAGAATTAGCCAAACGTGAGATAATGAAAGAAAATGAAAGAAATAAAGAGAAAATGAAAGAAAACAAATTAAAATACGGCTGTGATAGCATTTGCAAACAGTTGCATATAAAATTAATATAAGTTTTAGCGATTAGCACTCGGATTGAAAGAGTGCTAACAAAAGAAAAAGTAAATAATTTTAACTATTATAAAGGAGGCAGTATCCATGAAGTTAGTACCTTTAGGAGACAGAGTAGTATTAAAACAGTTAGTTGCAGAAGAAACAACAAAATCCGGTATCGTATTACCCGGACAGAACAAAGAAAAACCCCAGCAGGCAGAAGTACTTGCGGTAGGCCCCGGTGGAATGGTAGACGGCAAGGAAGTAAAGATGGAAGTAAAAGTGGGAGACCAGGTAATTTACTCCAAGTATGCAGGAACTGATGTAAAGATTGATGAAGAAGAATATATCATCGTAAGACAGAGTGATATTCTCGCAGTTATTCAGTAATAGGAACATAATTTAAGAAAATATAAAGGAGGCCGATTAGAATGGCAAAAGAATTAAAATATGGTGCAGAAGCACGTGCTGCTTTGGAAGCAGGTGTAAATCAGTTAGCAAATACAGTAAGAGTAACCTTAGGACCTAAAGGAAGAAACGTAGTTTTGGATAAATCCTTTGGTGCTCCTTTAATTACCAATGACGGTGTAACAATCGCAAAGGAAATCGAACTGGAAGATGCATTCGAAAACATGGGTGCACAGCTTGTAAAAGAAGTTGCAACCAAGACAAATGATGTAGCAGGTGACGGTACTACAACAGCAACCGTACTTGCACAGGCGATGATTAATGCAGGTATGAAGAACCTGGCAGCAGGTGCAAACCCTATCATCTTAAGAAAGGGTATGAAGAAAGCAACCGACTGTGCAGTGGAAGCTATCGCAAAGATGAGCTCTAAAGTAAACGGTAAGGAACATATTGCAAGAGTAGCTGCTATTTCTGCAGGTGATGAAGAAGTAGGAACCTTAGTTGCAGATGCAATGGAAAAGGTATCCGGCGACGGTGTTATCACCATTGAAGAAAGCAAGACCATGCTCACAGAGCTTGACCTTGTAGAAGGTATGCAGTTTGACAGAGGTTACATCTCCGCATACATGGCAACCGATATGGATAAGATGGAAGCGGTTCTTGACAATCCTTACATCTTAATTACAGATAAGAAGATTTCCAGTATTCAGGAAATTCTGCCTATCTTAGAGCAGATTGTACAGTCCGGCGCAAAGCTTCTGATTATTGCAGAAGATGTAGAAGGTGAAGCCCTTACCACATTAATCGTAAATAAGCTTCGCGGTACCTTCAACGTAGTAGCTGTTAAGGCTCCCGGTTACGGTGACAGAAGAAAAGCGATGCTTGAAGATATTGCAATCCTTACAGGCGGTCAGGTGATCAGCGAAGAACTTGGTCTTGACCTTAAGGAAGCAAGCCTTGCACAGTTAGGCCGTGCAAAATCCGTTAAGATTCAGAAAGAAAATACTGTTATCGTTGACGGGGAAGGCGACAAGGCTGCAATCAGCGCAAGAATTAATCAGATTAAGGGACAGATTGAAGAAACCACATCTGATTTTGACAGAGAAAAATTACAGGAGAGACTTGCAAAACTGGCAGGCGGTGTAGCTGTTATCCGAGTAGGTGCCGCTACCGAAACAGAAATGAAGGAAGCAAAACTTCGTCTGGAAGATGCTCTTGCAGCAACCAGAGCAGCCGTAGAAGAAGGTATCATCTGTGGCGGTGGTTCTGCTTACATCCACGCTTCCAAGGAAGTTTGCAAGCTTGCAGATACCTTAGAAGGTGATGAAAAGACAGGTGCACAGATTGTCCTTAAGGCATTGGAAGCTCCTCTTTACCACATTGCAGCAAACGCAGGGCTGGAAGGCAGCGTAATCATCAACAAAGTAAGAGAATCCGAAATCGGTGTCGGTTTCGATGCCCTGAAAGAAGAATATGTGGATATGGTAAGCGCAGGTATTCTTGACCCCGCAAAGGTAACAAGAAGCGCTCTCCAGAACGCAACCAGCGTTGCATCCACACTCCTTACAACAGAATCTGTTGTAGCAAACATCAAAGAAGATGCTCCCGCAATGCCCGCCGGCGGCATGGGAGGGATGATGTAAGCGTATAAACAGGCGATGCGTCAGAAATAAAAAGGCACTTGGCTCAAGTTTACTTGAAGCCAAGCGCCTTTTTTATTTCTGACATACCGCTGTAAGCGGTAGCCTGTGGACTCCGTAGGAGTTTACAGGCTAAGCGAGCCGTAGTATATAAGCGACGCGAAGCGGCATTTGTTTTTCTTGCAAACATCCTATTTCATCTATATTTTCAAATAAATATAAATATATACGCCCAAATTAACAGCAAATGCAATTGAGATTGAAAAATGTTAAAAGGATTGAGGATAGTACCCGGAACAATTGTCAGTCCTGCCTATGGAGTGCTCTTCCGAAATCAGTCATGGATGCTATAAAAGAAAGAAGAGACTTGCGTTATTAAAATAAGACTAAATTTCAAAAGACCGTGAGAGAATATTCCAGAATTGTAAAAGTGAAGTTACATTATTGAGATTAATAAAGGAACCTGTGCGACAGATTCCTTAAGTAAGGGAAAACCCCTGACGAAGAATGGCATTCCAGTTGCTTTTTTGAAAGAGAAATCTTACTATAATTATCATTTGCTTTTCTTCATCAATCGTGTAGAAAGCAAGGTAATTATTGACTATAACAAATCTAATTCCCCAGCTTGCCAAAACAGGGTCATCTACAAGACGGAACTTTTGCGGCATATCGGAGAGGGAGTTGATTTGTTCGGTAGTTACATCAAGCAGGTGGTCTGCGGCAGTAGGGTTTTTTAGATTAAATTCAATATGGTCCGCAGCACGCATAATATCACGTTCAGCAGTTGCAGCGATGTGGATTATATAACTCATCCGCGACGTCTGCTCCGGATATCAGCCATTGCTTCAGAGAAAGGTCGGGTATTGCCGGATGCAATATCATCCATACCTTCTTTAATTTGGCTATATAGTTCAAAGCGACTGGTTAATTCTTCATAGGCTTCAATGCTCATAACAGCAAGGTCGCCCTTTCCATTCTTTGTAATAAAAACCGGTTCAGGATAACTATGACAAAACGAAGATATTTCGTTGTAGTTATTTCTTAAATCAGCACTTGATTTTATTGCTGGCATTGGGAACACCTCCTTATTTGATAACAAAATTATACACAAATTTTGTTATATGGTCAATGGGGATTTGGGAATATTGTATGTCAGTTTTTGTAATTGTATTCGAAACATATAATAAGTACACCACCGGCGTTTGAATACCGATAGAAAAAGGCGTGAATTTCGGCTTACAAAATATGTAAGCGGGAATCTCGAGCTGCAATTGACCTGTCAACCCCTTTTTTGAGGAAAAACTTGCGGATTGTGCAAAAAATCTGCGGATTATGCAGAGAAGGTTGGAAATTTCACGGAAGGATGCTAATCTATTACAGATATTTTTTGCAACGTATTTTATCTTAATATAATAATCGGAGGGAATTCGAAATGAAAAAATTGATGAAATTGGGAAGCCTGTTAGTTACACTGTCACTGTTACTTTCTGTGATGCCGGGAATGAGTGTACAGGCTGCTACCGGGTATGACAGTCATCTTACGGTGGGGCAAATCTTATATCCGGGGGATACAATAACAGTAAATGGTCATTCAGGCCTTGTAATCTATATTGATAATGTTGATAGAGACGATCGCATTGTGAATAAAGTATTTACGGTCGAACAAGGGGAACAGTTTGAAGTGAAAGAGAAAGAAGAAAGTTTGCGTGGCGATGCGGGTCATATAGTATATGTGTTTCGACTCGCCACTTACACTCCTACTTCATCAACCCCGGACAATAACACAAATGCTTCAAATGCTCCGGAAAAAGAAGACAAGCATGAACACAATTGGGAATGGATACAGATACAGGCGGCAACAGATGCGCAGGATGGTGTGGAAGTCATGTGCTGCACAGAGTGCGGACAACAGGGAGAAACCAGGAAGATTGCAAACTCTGCCTATGGAATGTTTTGTAATGCCACAGCAGATAAGATAAGTAAAGCTGCAGAAAATGCAACAGTTGAAATGGAAACCGAGATATGGAGTGCGCTTCCCAAATCAGTCATGGATGCCATAAAAGAAAGAAGAGATTTGACGGTAAATCTGACATTAACGTATCAGAACAAGGAATATCCTTTATCCATTCCTGCCGGATATGATATGTCTGTGCTGGAAGAAGCTGACTGGTACGGAGTACTGTATTTAAATCAGTTCTTTGGAGTTGCAAATCAGTAATCAGTAAGTATATCAGAACGTAACAGGGGATTTTGAATAAGATACCGTGGGAAACTGCGGAAATACGAAGAAAGGGTGATGGCGTAAGCTGTTACCTTTTTTAGTGCTTTTGGTAAATGTGCCGATTGAAATGGTGATGAAATAGTGATAATATTTTCTTGAGATTTCCTCTGTCATGGAGGAAGTGACTATGAGTAACAAGAGAAGATTTCAAGACTTAACAATCCGGGATAATTTTATCTTTGCAGCAGTGATGATGCAGGAAGATAACTGCAAGAGGCTTTTGGAGATGCTGCTTGGGATAGAAATCCGGGAGGTAGTAATCAGCTACGAAAAAAGCCTGATTTATAATCCTGAGTGTAAGGGCGTTCGTCTGGATGTATATGCGAATGATGAGAAGAATACCAGATATGACATTGAAATGCAGGTAGCGAAACAGAAACTGGGAAAGAGAGCCAGATACTATCACAGCCAGATGGACATGGATGCGTTAGGCAGCGGACATGAATACAATGAGTTGCCCGGTGCATATGTTATCTTTATTTGTGATTTTGATCCTTTTGGTGAAGAGAAGTATTGCTATACCTTTGAAAACAGATGCTTGCAGGATTTTTCTTTGGATATGGGAGATGAATGCAGAAGTATATTCTTAAGCACAGTGGGGAAAGATGAAGAAAGTATTCCAAAGGAACTGAAAGCATTTTTGAAGTTTGTAAAGGAAGATACACCTGAGAATAATACAGGGACAGATGATGCATATGTGAGGAAACTACAGGAAACGATTCGTAGCGTGAAAGAAAACAGAGAATTGGAGAGTAGCTTTATGACATGGGAAGATATTCGTCAGGAAAGTAAGGCAGAAGGAATAAAGGAGAGCATTTTCTTGCTTTTAGAAGAATTAGGACAAATTTCTGAAAGTATGGAAGAGACTATTCTATTTGAAAATCGGATGAGTATTTTAAAGGGAATGTTAAAGGAGGCCAACAAAGCCAAATCCATAGAAGAGTTTGAGGAACAAATTTCAAATCTATAGTACTGTCTTTTAACAAATGATAATCATACATAAGTCAAACAGACTTAATTCTATGAGCTTAATTCAAGTAGCTAATCAATCATTATTAGAAGAAGACAGAGGAATTCTTAAATAAGAAAAAAATCTCCCGCTTAAGAGAATAATGTCAATAGAAAAAGGAAGTGAATTTCGGCTTACAAAATTTGTAAGCGGGAACTGACGTCCGTTTTTTGTGCTCATTTTTTCCCTGTTCAAGTGTAATTATAGCACAGAAACGGCAGGAAAGACGGGAATCTCGAGCTGCAATTGACCTCAGAAAATCGCATCGTTGACGAACTTTCCAAAAAAATATATAATAAATCTAATGTGCTGTTAAAACATAGGAAGCAATCAAAGGTGAAGCTATGACAGAAGAAACAACCGGAAGAACAGAAGTCGTTATTGATGACGGCAGAATCAAACCAATTCAGGAGTTTCAAAGTCCCGAGCAGCTGTACAGGGACCTTATTTTGCGTGTAAAAAAATATCATCCTTCCGATGACATTACGCTCATAGAAAAGGCGTACCATGTGGCTTATCTTGCTCATAAAGAACAGGTAAGAAAGTCAGGGGAACCCTATATTATTCATCCCTTGTGTGTGGCGATTATTTTGGCGGACCTTGAAATGGATAAGGAAACCATTGCTGCCGGTCTTTTACATGATGTAGTAGAAGACACCATTATGACTGATGAGGAGATCCGTACCCAGTTCGGTGAGGAAGTGGCACTTCTTGTTGACGGTGTTACCAAGTTGCAGCAGTTACAGTTTGCAAGTAACGGTGATAAACCGGACAGACTTGAAATGCAGGCAGAGAACCTGCGTAAGATGTTCCTTGCCATGGCAAAGGATATCCGTGTTATTTTGATTAAACTCGCCGACAGACTGCATAATATGCGTACGCTAAAGTACCAGAAGCCGGAAAGCCAGCAGAGAATTGCAAGGGAAACTATGGAAATTTATTCCCCTATAGCGCAGAGACTTGGTATTTCCAAAATTAAAGTTGAGTTAGATGATTTATCACTTAAATATTTAGAGCCGGATGCTTATTATGATTTGGTAGATAAAATTGCTATCCGTAAGAGTGTCCGTGAATCCTACATTCAGGGAATTGTAGATGAAGTTGGCGAACACATAAAATCAGCAGGAATCAAAGCAAAAATCGATGGCCGTGTAAAACATTTCTTCAGTATCTATAAGAAAATGAAGAATCAGAACAAGACCATTGACCAGATTTATGATTTGTTTGCGGTCCGTATTATTGTAGACAGCGTAAAAGACTGTTACGCAGCACTGGGTGTGATCCATGAAATGTATAAACCCATTCCGGGACGTTTCAAGGATTATATTGCCATGCCTAAGCAAAATATGTACCAATCCCTTCATACCACGCTCATTGGAAACAGTGGACAACCTTTTGAAATCCAAATCAGAACCTATGAGATGCATAAGGCAGCTGAGTACGGTATTGCTGCCCACTGGAAATACAAGGAAGCTTCCGACGGTAAAAAGGTTGAAAAATCCGAAGAGGAGAAGCTTACGTGGCTCCGCCAGATTCTAGAGTGGCAGCGGGATATGTCTGATAACAGGGAATTTATGAACCTGCTAAAAAGCGACCTGGATTTGTTCTCAGACAGTGTTTACTGCTTTACGCCTACGGGAGAAGTAAAAAACCTGCCTGCCGGTTCTACGCCCATTGATTTTGCCTACAGTATTCACAGTGCCGTAGGTAACAAGATGATTGGGGCAAGAGTAAACGGAAAACTGGTAACTATTGATTATGTGATTAAAAACGGTGACCGGATTGAAATTCTGACATCACAGAACTCTAAAGGTCCCAGCCGTGATTGGCTAAATGTTGTAAAGAGCACACAGGCCAAGAATAAAATTAACCAGTGGTTTAAAAATGAATTTAAAGAAGAAAATATCATAAAAGGAAAAGAACTTTTAAACGCATATTGCCGTGCAAAAGCAATTAATCTTCCCGATTTGATGAAGCCGGAATATATGGGACCGATTATGGCAAAGTATGGCTTTAGGGACTGGGAGTCTGTGCTGGCTGCATTAGGCCACGGCGGTCTTAAGGAAGGCCAGATTGTCAATAAGATGGTAGAGCTTTATGACAGGGATCATAAGGTACAGCTTACCAATGAACAGGTACTTGCGGCGGTAGCTGAAAATGCCCAGAATGCAAGTAACAGACCTGTGAGAATGAAACCTAAGAGTGGTATTGTAGTAAAAGGAATCCATGACCTTGCAGTCCGCTTTTCCAAATGCTGTTCCCCCGTACCGGGAGATGAAATATTAGGCTTTGTAACCAGAGGGCGCGGTGTGTCTATTCATCGTACAGACTGCATTAATATTATCAACCTTCCGGAAATAGAAAGGGAGAGACTGATAGATGCAGAGTGGGAAGGAGACCTTAGCGGAACAGGCAGCGAAAAATATCTTGCGGAAATCAGGATTTTTGCAAACAACAGAAATGGTTTACTGGCAGATATTTCAAAAGCACTTACGGAAAAGGACATTGATATTCTTTCCATGAATACCAGAATCAACAAGCAGGGATATGCAACCTTATCCACTTCCTTTGAAATCAGAAACAGGGAAGAACTTACCCGTATCATTGATAAACTTCGGACAATCGAAAGCATCATAGATATTGAGAGAACAACAGGTTAAGAATATAAAAGAAAGGTAACAGGAAATGGGGAATCTAAAAATTGGAAAAATAACACTTGGTTCGTGCCAGACAAATTGTTATTTTGTGTATGAAGAGGGAAGAGGCGATGTGCTTTTCTTTGATCCTGCAGACAGAGGGGATTATTTATACGAAGCCCTGAAGGAGAAAGGATTTTCAGTAAAAGCAATTCTTCTTACCCATGGTCATTTTGACCATATTTGGGGCGTGGAACGCCTGAAAGAACTTTCCGGTGCAAAGGTATATGCCATGGAAGCGGAGAAAGAATTGTGTGAAGAACCGTCTTTTAACATTTCTGCTATGGCAGGAAGAGCTTGCAGCATTACACCGGATGAATTGCTTTCTGATGGACAGGAGCTTACTTTGGATGGATATCACTTGAAAGTGATTGCTACGCCGGGACATACGGCGGGAGGTGCCTGCTATTATTTTGAAGAGGATAAGATACTCATAAGCGGAGATACTTTATTTGAAGAGTCCGTAGGACGCACAGATTTTCCTACCGGTAGCATGAGCACGCTGGTGCGCTCCATCAAGGAAAAATTATTGGTACTTCCCGATGATGTGAAGGTATATCCGGGACACGGGGATGCCACGTCCATCGGACACGAAAGAGAATATAATCCTTTTTTATAGAGGGTTAAATATAAGACTTTATTAAAACTGAGAAGAGAGGACTACAGATGAAAAGAAAATTGTGGATGGGATTAGTAGCTTCCATGACAGTGACAATGTTATTGGCCGGCTGCGGAAAGAAAGAAGAACAACCGGAACAAATTGTGGAGGAAGTGGTAGTACCTACACCGCAACCGATTCCGACCGAGGCACCGACACCCACACCGGAGCCTGAATTTGCCGTAATTAAAGAGCGTGAGACAGTAAACGGACAGATACAGAGTTATCTGACAGGTGAGTGGATAGATGAAGCAAAAGCAACCAGAAGACCCATTGCTGTTATGATTCCCAATAACAGTCCTGCAATGCCACAACATGGTCTCTCCAAGGCAGCCATTATTTATGAAGCACCGGTGGAAGGACGTATCACCAGACTTATGGCAGTGATAGAAGACTTTGACGATTTGGAAAGAGTGGGTCCTGTGCGTAGCAGCCGTGATTATTTTATTTATCAGGCTATGGGATATCAGGCAATCTACTGTAACTGGGGTCTTGCAAGACCTTATGTAGAGGAACTGATTAACAGGGATACGGTACAGAATATCAGTGCGGCGGTAGAAGGCATTTATAAGCCTGCCCATGAAGCATTTGGCAGATACAGCCGTCCCGGATATGCCAAAGAATTTACGGGATATTTATTCATTGACGGTATGTTTGAAGCGGCAGAGCGTCTTGGATATGAGTGGGAGTATGACGATGCATTTGTTCCCCCTTATACCTTTGCGGCAGATGAAGTGCTTGCCCAGGAAAATTACCCGGATGCACCTGCAGCTACCATGATTTACCCCGGAGGAAAAGAAGGTAATCAGGGCGGATATGGAGCATACAATCCTTACTTTGAATATCATGAGGATGATAATTTATATTACCGTTATCAGGATGGTGACAAGCAGATTGATGAATTTGATGGCAGTCAGCTTGCTGTTTCTAACGTAGTATTCCAGTATTGCCATGGTGAAGTAAGAGATGATCATGATTATCTTGCGTTTGGTGTTCACGGCGAAGGAGATGCCATTGTCTTTACCGGTGGTAAGGTAATTAAGGGAACATGGAAGAGATATGACGGTGATGCAACACCTGCCAAGTTCTATGATGAAAATGATGAAGAAATTATCTTTAATCAGGGTAAAACATGGGTATGTAATATCTGGCAGGAATACGGCGAACACGTATTATACGAATAAAATAGTGGACCGGACGGAAACTTTTTCCGTTCGGTCTTTTTCTTTACAAGGATATAGGGGTTGTGTATAATATTTTTTGTGAACCTTGATAATTTGATATCGGCAGATTTATTACTGTTATTGTTTTCCTCATTTAGCGCCATGAGCCTTTGCGGTTTTGCATATACTAATATAAATGTATAACCGTTGAAAGGACGACGAGGTGGAGGGTGATCGAAAATTCGGCGGATGCCCTTCCGTAGTTTTTCCGCTGCGTGATATATCGGCAAATATGCAGGTGACTGCAAAACAAATACGATATAACGGAAATGAGAATAATAAGATTATAAGATTGAAATTTCAGATAGAAAGATGAGGAAAATAATATATGTGCGGAATTATAGGATATGTAGGTAAGAAAGAAGCAAGCAAAATACTGTTAGATGCTTTGGAACTTTTGGAATATCGGGGATATGACAGTGCAGGGATTGCCCTGTCAGCAGAAGATAAAAGTTCTTGTAAGCTTATTAAGTGTGCCGGAAGGGTAAGCGATCTTCGTAAACGCTGTAAAGAAGCAGATGTGACAGGTGATTGCGGTATCGGACATACCAGATGGGCGACCCATGGCGGCGTGTGTGATGAAAATGCCCATCCCCACCGCTTTGGCAAAGTAACGATTATTCATAACGGTATCATTGAAAACTATGGTGAGCTGATTGAAAAATATGGCTTAGAGCAAAAACTTTACTCCCAGACAGACAGCGAAGTGGTGGCAGCGGTATTGTCACACTTTTACGAAGGTGATCCATATGCAGCGATCCGCAAGACAGTCCTAAAATTAAAAGGAACCTTTGCTCTTGCGATTTTATTTGATGATATTCCGGGCAAAATCTTTGCAGTGCGCAACGTAAGTCCCATAGTGGCAGCAAGTACCCGGGACGGAGCCATTCTTTCTTCCGATGTGGCAGCAATCGTGCCTTTTACCAGTCAGTATTTTGTGGTGCCGGAATTTCATGTGATATGCTTATCAAAGGAAGGCATAGAGATGTTTGATTTATCCGGAGATAAAGCAAACATTGACTGGCTTACCGTAGATTGGGATGTAAGCCGCAGTGACAAGGGCGGCTATCCGTTTTACATGGAAAAAGAAATTATGGAACAGCCACAAGTTGTTGGTGATACCATTTTGCCCAGAATTAAGGACGGAAAGCCTGATTTTACAGCAGAAGGCATCAAGGACAGTACTCTTTCAGATTGTAAAAGAATCTGCGTCATTGCCTGCGGAACCGCTATGCATGCGGGACTTGTAGGTAAGAGCCTGATACAGGCTATGATAGGAATTCATGTGGATGTGGTGATGGCATCGGAGTTTATGTACAATGACCCGGTGGTAGATAAGGATACCTTGGTGATTGCCATTTCCCAGTCAGGAGAAACCATTGATACCTTAGAGGCCTTAAAGTTTGCAAGGAAGTGTGGTTCTCCCAGTATTTCTATTGTAAATGTAAAAGGAGCATCCATTGCAAGGGAAAGCGAGCATGTGATTTATACCTGTGCAGGTCCGGAAATTGCTGTGGCAAGTACTAAGGCGTACACCACACAGCTTGCGGTGTTATATTTGCTCACGGCAAGGATGGCTATGGCGAGAGGTCTTTGGAATGATGAAAAACTTAATGCTTATATGAAGGAACTGATGCGTGTACCGGATGTGATGAGAGAAGTAATAGCACGGAAAGATGAAATTCATCATATTGCTGACACCATGTTAAACGCAAAAGATGTGTTCATGATAGGCAGAGGACTTGATTATTCCATTTTGCTGGAAGGCTCACTCAAGTTAAAAGAAGTGTCCTATATTCACTCAGAAGCATATGCTTCCGGAGAATTAAAGCACGGAACCATTGCTTTGATAACAGAGGAAACACCGGTTATTGCAGTGGTGACCCAGGATAAATTAAAGAGCAAAGAGCTTTCCAATATTAATGAAGTGCAGTCGAGAGGTGCAAAGGTAATTCTGCTGATAAAAGGCGAAGAGATACCGGAGCAGGAGAAGATATGGAACAGTATTTTCAGATTGCCCGTGATGGCAGATGAGTTTATGGTAATGCCTGCATCTGTTGTTCTTCAGCTAATTGCATATTATGTATCTGCTGATAAAGGATTGGATGTGGATAAGCCGAGAAACCTTGCAAAGGTAGTAACGGTGGAATAAAATTAAAATAAGGAAAACAATGATAGTAAGAGTTATAAGGTTTACATGATAAAAACAAAAGAAAACATCGGTTGTACGAAAAGGCAACCGATGTTTTTAAAAGGAAGCGGACATGGAAGAAAAGATAATTGCAGTAATGTGCAGTAAGGCAGGATTTGAATATGACATTCATTCTTTGGTAAAAGCCTTTTACCCAGAATGTGATGTGAAAGTGTTTGTGGAAGGAGAAAAGCAGTACAGTTCTACAGAGGGACTACCGGATATTTCACTTCACTTTGAAGAGGATTGCATAATGCTGGGCATCATGCAGGTGGGAGAAGAGAAAAACACATCGGCTTTTCAGGGTATGAAAATTGAGATTTCGGAGCAAATGGAAAGACCGGAAGTGAAGAACTCCCTAAAGCAACTTTTGTATACCGGTTTGTCCGGACATACAGAAAAAACGCTTCCCTGGGGGACCCTGACCGGAATCCGCCCTACCAAAATTCCCATGATGCTTTTGGAAGAAGGAAAAGACAAAGAAGAAATTCTTGATTATATGAAAGAAACTTACCTGGTAAGTGACGAGAAGGGCGTACTGTCCATTGAGATAGCACAGCGGGAAAAAGAACTGTTATCCACGCTCCATTATAAGGACGGATACAGCCTGTATATCGGCATTCCCTTTTGCCCGACCACATGCCTTTATTGCTCCTTTACTTCCTATCCCATTGTTTCCTGGAAGAAGAGAATGGAGGAATATCTTTCTGCATTAGAAAAAGAAATTGATTTTACGGCAGAAATCTATAAAGACAAAATATTGGATACGGTTTATATCGGAGGTGGTACGCCCACCACTCTGGAAGCCGAGGAACTTGACCGGCTTCTTGGTTATTTGAAAGAGAAACTTGATTTTAGTCATGTGAAAGAATTTACCGTGGAGGCGGGAAGAGCTGACAGTATCACAAAAGAAAAACTGGAAGTTCTGAAAAAGTGGGGCGTTACAAGGATTTCTGTAAATCCCCAGACCATGCATGATGAAACTTTAAAGCTAATCGGAAGACAGCACACGGTAGAGCAGGCAAAGGAAGCCTACAGACTTGCGCGGGAAGTGGGATTTGATAATATAAACATGGACTTAATTTTGGGACTTCCCGGTGAAGGAGAAGAGGAGGTTGCTTCTACCATAGAGCAGGTAAAAGAACTTGCTCCCGATTCACTGACCGTACATTCCCTTGCCATAAAGAGAGGGTCAAAACTCTATCAGTGGATAGACGAGCACGGAATCACAGCATTAAATAATACCGATAAAACCATGGAAATTGCCGCAAAGGGCGCGGCTGACTTAGATATGGTGCCGTATTATTTGTACCGTCAGAAAAATATGTCCGGCAACTTTGAGAACGTGGGATATGCAAAAGAAGGGAAGTTTGGCATCTATAATATTTTAATCATGGAAGAGAAGCAAACAATTGTTGCGTTGGGAGCAGGCTCTATCACCAAGCGTGTATATGAGGATGGTCGCATTGAACGCTGTGATAATGTGAAAGATGTTGCTCTTTATATAGAAAAAATTGATGAAATGATTGAGAGAAAGAGAAAACTTTTGGAAGAGTACAACATTTTTGGATAAGGGGCGAAAAAGTGTTAGCATAATAATAGAAATGATCGGAAAAAGTGTGTATAAAACACGCACAATGGTCAGAAAAAGTGTTGATATTATTTCTTTGTGTGCATATAATAAAGATATTAAACAATTGTATCATGAATGAATGACACCAAAAGGAGAGAAAATGCAACGTTTTTTAATGGAAGAGTTAGTAAAATGGAAAGATAAATATAATAGAAAACCATTAATTATAAAAGGTGCAAGACAGGTTGGAAAAACATGGTTGATGAAAGAATTTGGTAAGTTGCATTTTGAAAAGTGTGCATATGTATCTTTTTATAATAATCAGAGAATGAAAAGGGTATTTGAAGAAGACTATGACATTCAAAGAATTATTACCAATATCAATATTGAAACCCATGTAGAAGTGACGCCGGGAAATACCCTTATTATACTTGATGAGATTCAGGAAGCACCTAAAGCATTGGAATCTCTAAAATATTTTTGTGAAAACGCCCCGGAGTATGCTGTTATTGTGGCAGGTTCTTTGCTCGGAGTGGCGATTCATGCAGGTATTTCCTTTCCGGTTGGGAAGGTGGATATTTTAGAACTTCATCCTATGAATTTTAGAGAATTTTTGTTGGCAATAGGCGAAGTGAAATTAGAAGAATTATTAGTAAAAGGTGATTTTGCACTCATTGGAGACTTTAAAGAAAAATATGCTTTTGCATTAAAAAATTATTATTATGTAGGCGGAATGCCGGAAGTAGTGCAGTTTTACAGTGAACACAAGGATTACGATGAAGTGCGCAATTTGCAGAATGCAATTTTGGAACAATACGAAAATGATTTTGGGAAACACACAGGGTCAGGTGAACTGCCCAGAATAAGAATGGTCTGGAATTCAATACCTTTGCAATTGGCAAAGGAAAACAAAAAGTTCTTTTTTGGAAAAATAAAGGAAGGTGCAAGAGCAAAAGAATTTGAAGTGGCGATAGAGTGGCTGCAGGATTGCGGGCTGATTAAAAAAGTGCATAAAGTAAGTAAGCCGGCAGTGCCGCTAAAAGCATATGTTGATTTTACATCGTTTAAATTGTACTTGCTGGATGTAGGTTTATTAGGTGCACTCAGTGAGTTGGATGCAGAGTCGATTTTGGAAGGAAATGAAATCTTTATAGAGTTTAAGGGAGCGTTAACGGAACAGTATGTGATGCAGCAGCTTGTTTCAGATACAGAATATATACCATATTATTATTCGGGTGAGAAGTCAACGTATGAAGTAGATTTTTTGGTTCAAAAGGGAAAGGAAGTTGTTCCTATTGAGGTAAAAGCAGAGGATAATCTGCGTTCACAAAGTTTGAAGGTTTATTGTGAAAAATATAAACCACAATATGCAGTGAGAACATCTATGTCAAATTATAGAGAGCAGGAATGGATGGTAAATTTGCCATTATATGCAATCAATAATTTGTAAATAGGATAGAATAAAGGGCAAAAATCTTCTTTTATTGATAGGAAGGTGTTTAGAAATGGCAAATAAGTTAAAAGGAAATGAACTGAAAGCATTTTGTATCTTTACAATGTTGTTATTGTTTGCAAGCAGTTTCATATTGAACTCTCCGGCAGAAATTGCGGAGGGAATGATAACCATTGTTTTATCAAGAGATACGCTGATTACGGATTATTTTGAACTGACATCCTACGGGGCAGCATTTTTTAATGCAGCACTTGTTATGGGCATGGCCATCTGGATGTTACACCGCCTGAAAATGCCTTTTACGGGACTTTCTATGGCAGTGATTTTTATTAATGTAGGTTTTGCCCTTTTTGGAAAGAATCCCGTTAATGTCCTTCCTATTGTGATAGGAACCTGGCTCTATGCCAAAGTGCATAAGGCACCCATGAGCCGTTACATTTACACGGCACTGTTTGGGTCCTGCTTATCACCGTTAGTAACAGAGATGGGATATTTGCTCCCTTATTCTGCGGGACTGAATTTTCTGCTGGCAGTTGTAATCGGTATTTTTGTGGGATTTATTTTGCCGCCCCTGGCACAGCACACTGCGTCCATGCACATGGGTTATAATTTGCTCAATATGGGATTCGCAGCAGGACTTCTAGCCTTCGTGATTGTATGTGTACTTTCTTCCATAGGACTTGCGTGCAACAGTGTGCATATTTGGAAAGAGGGAAGACCCATTGAGTTCGTGGTAGGATTATATGCATATTTTCTATTGACATTACTATTGGGAGTTTGGTTTAATAAAAAAAGTTTTCATGGATTGAAACATTTGCTGAAGCATCCGGGCCGTGCGGTAGCCGATTTTGTGATGATGGACGGCGAAGGTGTAACGCTGATTAATATGGGACTTGTGGGCATTTTTTCTGTCACCTATATTCTCCTGATAAAGGGGGATTTGTCAGGACCGGTTATCGGTGCGATTTTGACAGCCTATGGGTTTGCTGCATTTGGTGTGCACATTAAAAACTATCCGCCGGTTCTGTTAGGTGTTTTTTTGTCAACCTTTATTAATAACTATACGCCGGATACACCGGGGATTCAGCTTGCGGCAATTTTTGCATCAGGGCTTGCACCTATTGCAGGACAGTTTGGCCTTATCCCGGGTATTATTGCAGGTATGCTCCATGCAGCAGTTGTTATGTGTTCCGGAGCTTTATACGGAGGCCTGAACTTATATAATAACGGATTTAGTACAGGACTTGTGGCGATTGTCATGGTTCCCATGATTGAAAGCTTTATGAAAAATTTTGAACTGAGAAAACAAAAAAAGATGAGGGGAAAAGAGGAAAATAAATTATGATGCACGAGGAAAAGAAAGTAGCTAAAATCGTAGAAGAATTGAATATGTTTTTCTTCTCATTGGAAGCTACCAAAATAAAATCAGAAATTGAGAGGGCAGAAAAACAGGTAATTATCAATTTTGAGGCCGATTACAGCCCGGAGTTTTCTGATAAGGTACAGTATCTGAACCAGTACTTAAATGAGGAAAAGAATGAAGGGATGGAAGACTTTTATTGGGAACTTGCAGGAAGCGGTGATCCGGGAGAGACAAGCCAGCTCTTACTCATCGGTATGATGATTGAAAAAGCAGAAATTGATATTAAAGAGACATCTGTGAAACTGCGTTTATACAAAGATATTTTATAAAAGGATAAAGTTATGAAGGAATTATTTGCGTTATATTGGGCTTTTTTCCGTATAGGGGGATTGACCTTCGGAGGCGGACTCACTATGCTTCCCATGTTAAAATATGAATTGGTAGAAAAGAGAGATTGGATATCGGAAGAGCAATTACTTGATTGCTATGCAATCGGACAGTGCACACCGGGAATCATTGCAGTAAATACAGCGACCTACGTGGGATATTTGCGAAAAGGCGTTGCAGGAGGCATAATGGCTACATTAGGTATGGTGAGTCCCTCTGTACTTATCATTACAATCATAGCAATGTGCCTTGAGAATTTTATGGATAATGTATGGCTACAACATGCACTGATGGGTGTCCGTGGTGTTGTCTGTGCACTGATGCTTAATACGGTAATTACACTGGCGAAGAAAAGCCTTGTATCCCCGGTTACATATATCATTTGCGGTGTGGCATTTATTGCGGCAATGTTTACCAATATTCCCCTTATTGTGATTGTACTTTGCGCGGGATTTGCCGGTATTATGATAGAAAAGGGAAAAAAGGAGAAAGTAAATGGATAGAGTTCTTGATCTTTTTATCAGCTTCTTTAAAATTGGATTATTTGCAGTAGGCGGAGGACCTGCCACTATCCCGTATCTGATGGACCTGACGGTGACAAAGGATTGGTTTACCATGGAAGAGTTAACCAATATGATTGCCATCAGTGAATCAACACCCGGACCGGTTGGTCTTAATATGGCAACTTATGCGGGGGTTTCCACGGTGGGAATGTTTGGCGGATTAATTGCCAGCCTTGGACTAGTGATTCCCAGTATTGTAGTGATTATTATTATTGCAAAATTCATGAAGAACTTTAGTGATAATAAGTATGTAAAAGCTGCTTTTTTTGGAATCAGACCGGCAGTGACAGCGCTGATTGCCATGGCGGTATATAATCTTTGTAAGGTTTCCCTGTTTGTTGAAATGAACGGAAAATACGAACCGGCGATTAAGACGATTGTTTTGGCGTTGATTGTATTTTTCTTAATGAGGATTAAGAAACTAAGTAAAATGCATCCTGCCATGTGGCTTTTGGGGGCAGCAGTTGTAGGGATATTGTTTAGGTTTTAAATAATGAGACAACAAAATAAAATCCATGGAGTATGGTTGTTTCTTTTGTGGAGTGCGTTTTTGCTGCTTACAGGTGCAATTGTTTATCTGTCGTTGCAGGATGGTATTACCGCCAAAGAACAGATGTATAAAATAGTTGAATATTTGCAAAAGTATACGGAAATTGATTTGAAGGACAGGCTGGGGATGGAATCGGCTGACAGGGATCAAATTGCTTACTTATTAAGACAAGGCGGGAGAGCAGTTGCATTCTTTCTTTTGGGAATACTGGGCACACTTTCCGTGCATATGACTTTCCGGAAAATGAACTGGCTTACCAAAACATGCATTACCTCTGTATGCCTGGTGGCAATTGCCTATTTTACGGAAAAAGTAAAGGAATACCTTCCCACCAGACATTTTAGCAGAGAGGAAATGCTTCTTAGCATTGCAGCAGTTATTTTGGGCTTTTTCTTTGTAAGTTTTATTACTTTTTTAGGATCTGTTTTAAGAGCCATCAAGTGTATGATGGCAAGGAGTTAACTGACCATGCCGCCCAGCATGCCGCTGGCACAGCATACTGCCAGTGTGGAGAAGAAATCTGACCCGAATCCGCCAAAACTTTTATGAATAATAACAGAAATGACGGTGAGCACAATAAAATACAGAAATCCCATCAGCAGTCCCCACAAAAAACGGCGGGACTGTTCTTTTTTCCCTGCAAGAAAACCGGCGAGGAATGTGGTGATTACATAAATAAGGGTAATTCCCATGGAAACTGTTTTTTCAGATAAACTGAAACGATAAAGAAACAAGGATAGCAAAAGAAGAAGAATTGTTGTGAGTAAATAGGACAGGAAAAGGTTTTTTAATAAAAAGGATAGTTTGGTATTAACAGCCAATTTTTGAGTCATGTGAAGCCTCCGGAAATTTATAAAATGTTTACGTTTTCTTTATTTATATTTCTATGACTGAACTTGACAGAGAATACCACAGTATTGTAATATTTGCTTATTATATTTTAAACACATAAAAGGAGTGATATGATTTTGGATACCGAAGGTGTCATACAATTAGTAGTTATTTTAGTTTTGGTGCTTTTGTCTGCTTTTTTCTCATCAGCAGAGACAGCACTTTCCACTGTCAACAGGGTGAGAATTAAAACTTTGGCTGACGAAGGAAACAAGAGGGCAAAGACAGCACTTAATGTACTTGACAAATATGGTAAGATGCTTAGTGCTATTTTGATTGGTAACAATATCGTAAATTTATATGCGTCTTCTCTGGCAACAACTTTAGCGTTAAAAATTAATCTGGCAACAGGAATAGCGACTGGCGTATTAACAGTTGTTATTTTAATTATGGGTGAGATTATTCCCAAAAATATGGCCATGGTTTATTCGGAGAAATTGGCATTATTTTATGCAGGAATTATCGGTGGACTTATGAAACTGATGACACCGGTGATTTTCCTTGTGGATAAACTTGCAAGCGGTATTATGTTACTGTTGCATGTGGATGCAAGCAAGCGTACAGCGATGACGGAAAATGAACTCCGTACCTATGTGGAAGTCAGTCATGAGGATGGTGTAATCGAGTCCGAAGAGAGAGAAATTATATACAATGTGTTTGATTTTTCAGATGCGGTGGCAAAGGATATCATGATTCCCAGAATTGATATGGCTACGATTAACGAAGATGCTACTTACCAGGAAGTGATGGAACTTTTCAGGGATTGTATGTATACCAGAATTCCGGTTTACCGTGAGGATAAAGATAATGTAATCGGCCTTATCAATATCAAAGATTTTATTTTGGTTACGGATAAGAGAAGCTTTAAAATCAGCAAGATTATGCGTGAGGCATATTATACATACGAGTTTAAAAAGACAGCGGATTTGCTCTATGAAATGAGGCAGAACAGAATTAATGTTGCCTTTGTCTTAAATGAATATGGTGCTACAGTGGGTATGATTACGCTGGAAGATTTGCTGGAAGAAATAGTTGGTGAAATCCGTGATGAGTACGACGAGGATGAAGAAGAACTGATTCAGGAAGTAGATGAAAGGACATATCTTGTTGAGGGAAGCATGAAACTTGCGGATATCAACGATGAACTGGGAACCACTCTTGATTCAGAGGATTATGACTCCATCGGTGGACTTATGATAGAGAATCTGGACAGACTTCCGGAAGACGAAGAAGAAATTACTACAGAGGCAGGTATTGTCTTGAAAGTGCAGGGCATTAACCAGAACAGAATCGTAAAAGTGCTCATGACTTTGCCGGAAGAGGCGCAGGCAGACTGCCATGAGGAAGAGGAAATAGCAGAAGAAAAGATGCAGGAAGAATAAAAAATCCTTTTCCAATTGAAAGATGTATGATATACTGTATGAGGAAAAACAGTAATAAAATATTTGTATCATAAGATATAGATGAAAATAAAGGAGATTTGATTATGAAACGTATCAAAACATTAACAACCAGAGACTTAAAAGAATCCATGAAAAAGGGCGGATGCGGTGAATGCCAGACTTCTTGCCAGTCAGCTTGTAAGACTTCCTGTACAGTAGGAAACCAGAGCTGTGAAAAGGTAAAATAAGTTGATTGTAAATAATCACATCAGTGATTGTAAGCAGCGACAAACAGTCGCTGCTTATTATGCGTTTAAATGGAAATAAGAAAGAGGGATAAGTAAGTGGTTCATCAATATAAAAACAATGGCTACAATATTGTGCTTGACGTAAACAGCGGTTCTGTACATGTAGTCGATGACCTTGTGTATGATGTGATACCGGTAGTGGAAGAGGGATTGTCGGAAGGCCTTTTGGAAAATGAGATAAAGACAAAGGTATCCGATAAATTAGATGCTTCTTATACTAAAGAAGATATTGCGGAAGCAGTAGAAGAGGTTATGGAATTAAAAGAAGCCGGTATGCTTTTTACAGAGGATGTATACGAAAATTATATTATAGATTTTAAGAAGAGACAGACGGTAGTTAAGGCCCTTTGTCTTCACATAGCCCATGACTGTAACCTGGCCTGCAAATACTGTTTTGCAGAAGAAGGAGAATACCACGGCAGAAGGGCCATCATGAGCTACGAAGTGGGTAAAAAGGCACTGGATTTTCTGGTTGCCAATTCCGGAAACAGAGTGAATCTGGAAGTGGATTTTTTTGGCGGTGAGCCGCTGATGAACTGGCAGGTGGTAAAAGACCTGGTGGCTTACGGAAGAAGTCTTGAAGAGCCTCACAATAAAAAGTTCCGGTTTACCTTAACCACAAACGGGGTGCTTCTTGATGACGAAGTACTTGAGTTTGCAAATAAGGAAATGTCCAATGTGGTCCTAAGTATTGACGGACGTAAAGAAATTCATGACCTGATGCGTCCAAACCGTGGTGGCTTTGGAAGCTATGATACCATTGTACCGAAGTTCCAGAAGGTTGCTGAGAGCAGAAATCAGATGGATTATTATGTCCGGGGGACTTTTACCCACAATAATCTTGATTTCGCAGAGGATGTAAAGCATTTGGCAGATCTTGGATTTAAGCAGATTTCGGTAGAGCCTGTTGTGGCAAAGCCGGAGGAAAGCTATGCTATTACCGAGGAAGATATTCCCCGTATTTTGGAGGAGTATGATAATTTGGCACTAGAACTCTTAAAGCGCCGCAGGGAAGGAAAGGGCGTGAACTTCTTCCACTTTATGATTGACTTGCAGGGCGGACCTTGTGTGGCAAAGCGTCTTTCCGGATGCGGAAGCGGTACAGAATATTTGGCAGTGACTCCTTGGGGTGATTTATATCCTTGTCATCAGTTTGTTGGACAGGAAGAATTCCTGATGGGAAATGTGGATGAAGGAATTACCAGGACTGATATTAGGGATGAATTTAAAACCTGTAATGTTTATGCCAAAGAAAAGTGCAGAAACTGTTTCGCAAAGTTCTATTGCAGCGGTGGTTGTGCTGCTAACTCTTATAATTTCCACGGAAGTATTAACGATGCTTATGACGTGGGATGCGAATTGCAAAGAAAACGCATTGAATGTGCGATTATGATAAAGGCGGCATTGGCCGACGAAGAATAAACAAAAGGAAGAGGGATTAAACGATGAAAAAGAGTAAAGCAATTGTAGTGATGCTGGTGCTCGTAGTATTACTTGGATTTTTTGGATATACCGCAGCAGTGGGCGTAGGAAGCAGTTCTGCAGGTTCCGCTTCGGACATCAAGCTTGGCCTTGATCTTGCCGGTGGTGTAAGTATTACTTATCAGGTAGTAGGCGAGAAAGAGCCGGATGCGGCAGATATGGCAGATACCATCCGTAAACTTCAAAAGCGTGTGGAAGTATATAGTACAGAGTCAGTAGTATATCAGGAAGGGAATGACAGAATTAATATTGAAATTCCCGGTGTTTCCGATGCAAATGCTATCTTGGAAGAACTTGGAAAACCCGGTTCTTTATACTTTGTTTCAGAAACAGACGCAGAAGGAAATTTAAATTATCAGACTACCTTTGATGCAACCGGTGAACCGGTTCACATTTTGACAAAGGATATTGAGACAATTGTGGCAGAGGGAAGTGCCCGTCTTTCCGGAACAGATGTAAAGGATGCACAGGCTGTTTCTTTTAAGGATCAGATGGGAAACAGTGAAATCGGTGTTGATCTTGTGATGACAAGTGAAGGTGCTGAAAAGTTTAAGGCGGCAACCCAGAATGCATACCAAAAGGGAGAAACTCTTGGTATTTATTATGACGGCGAAATCATCAGTGCACCTACCGTAAGAGCGGTAATTGCAGATGGTAATGCCCAGATTACGGGTAATTTTGATTTTGAAAAAGCAGAGCAACTTGCATCTACCATCCGTATCGGTGGACTGAAATTGGAACTGGAAGAACTTCATTCAAAAGTAGTGGGTGCACAGCTTGGTGAGGAAGCAATTGCTACCAGTATCAAAGCAGCAGCTGTTGGCTTTGTAATCATTGTTATTTTTATGATAGCTGTTTACTATGTATCAGGCTTTGCGGCATCATTGGCACTGGCATTGTATGTGGAATTAATTGTTATTTTACTTGCTGCATTTGAAATTACATTAACCCTGCCGGGTATTGCAGGTATTATTCTTTCTATAGGTATGGCAGTAGATGCCAATGTAATTATCTTTGCCAGAATCAGGGAAGAACTTGCAACAGGTAAGACAGTGAAGTCTGCAATAGATGCAGGATATAAGAAAGCGCAGTCGGCTATTTGGGATGGAAACATTACCACATTGATTGCAGCAGCAGTGCTTGGCATTATGGGCTCCGGTACCATTAAGGGATTTGCGGCAACACTTGCCCTTGGTATTGTATTATCCATGTTTACAGCACTGGTTATTACCAGACTGATTATGAATGCGTTGTTTGGTCTTGGACTTAAGGATGCAAAATTTTATGGCATTGCAAAGGAAAAGAAGGCAATTTCTTTTGTTTCAAAGAAAGCAGTATTCTTTGGAATTTCTATTGCACTTGTGGTAGCAGGATTTGTATTTATGGGTGTCAACAAAGCACAGACCGGCAATATCTTAAATTATGGTCTTGAATTTGTTGGTGGAACTTCTACCAATGTAACCTTTAATGAAGATATGAGCCTTGCAGATATTGACTCCAAGGTAGTGCCCCTTATTGAAGGCATTACAGGGGACGGTAATGTGCAGACACAGAAGATTGACGGAACCAATGAAGTCATCTTTAAGACCCGTTCTTTATCTGTGGAAGAGAGGGAAACATTCAGCAGTGTTATGGCTGATAATTTCGCTGTAGATACAGAGAAAATTACAGCGGAAACCATTAGTTCTACTATCAGTGGAGAAATGAAAAAGGAATCTGTTATTGCGGTGGCAGTGGCAACCTTATGTATGCTGATTTATATTTGGTTTAGATTTAAGGATATCCGTTTTGGCGCAAGTTCTGTAGTGGCATTAATCCATGACGTTTTGGTAGTACTTGCATTTTATGCAATTGTGAAGGTTTCCGTGGGAACAACCTTTATTGCTTGTATGCTGACCATAGTAGGTTACTCCATTAATGCGACCATAGTAATTTTTGACCGTGTTCGTGAGAACCTGGCTGAGATGAAGCGGAAGGATACTCTTGATGATGTAGTAAATAAGAGTATTACACAGACTTTATCAAGAAGTATCTTTACTTCCCTGACAACCTTTGTTATGGTAGCAGCACTGTATATCTTCGGGGTATCCTCTGTAAAAGAATTTGCCCTTCCTTTGATGGTTGGTATTCTTTGCGGTACGTATTCTTCCGTATGCATTACAGGAGCACTGTGGCTGGTACTTAGAAAGGTTTTTCCCCAGAAAGTGGAAGAGTAATCAATGGCAAAATGGATGGTGGCCGCCAAAAAGGCTGATTTTAATAAAATAGCAAATGATTACGGCATTACGCCGGTCCTTGCCAGAATTATCCGGAATAGGGATTTGACAGAGGATGAGGATATCAGAAAATTCTTGAAGGGAAACCTTCAGGATTTACATAGTCCCTTTTTATTAAAAGATATGGACAAAGCAACAGACCTCATTCTTGATAAGATAAATAATCAGTCTGCAATCAGAGTCATTGGAGATTATGATGTGGACGGCATTTGTTCTACCTATATTTTGGTTCATGGGCTTTCTCTTTTGGGAGCAAAGGTGGACCGGGTGATTCCTCATCGCATGAAGGATGGGTATGGTCTTAATGACAATCTGATAGAAGAGGCAGCAAGTGAAGGAATCGATACCATTGTTACCTGCGATAACGGGATTGCAGCGGCAAGTCAGATTGCCCTGGCAAGCAAGCTTGGTATGACGGTTGTTGTTACAGACCATCATGAAGTGCCTTATGAAGATACAGAGGATGGCAGAAGATATATTGTACCCCAGGCAGCAGCAGTGATTGACCCCAAGCAGGAGGACTGCAAATATCCATTTTCTTCTATTTGCGGTGCGGTAGTGGCTATGAAACTGATTTTGGCACTCTGTGAAAAGATTGGGAAAAGCAGCAAAGAAACAGATGCCATACGTGACGGATTATTACCCTTTGCGGCCCTTGCTACCGTCTGCGATGTAATGGAACTGCGTGATGAAAACCGTATCATTGTAAAATACGGATTGCAGATGATGGGGCATACCACAAATAAAGGCTTAAAGGCCCTGATGCAGGCAAACGGAATTGAAGAAAAAGAGATTACGCCCTATCATGCAGGGTTTATTATAGGCCCCTGCCTGAATGCTACAGGAAGGCTGGATACAGCAACAAGAGCCCTAAGTTTATTTGAGGCAGAAAAATGGAATGAAGCGGTAGTGATTGCCGCCGATTTAAAGAATTTAAATGACAGCCGTAAAAAAATGACGGAAGACGGTGTAAAACTGGCAATTCAAAAAGTAGAAGAAAGCGAGCTGAAGGATGACAGAGTATTGGTTGTATTTTTGCCGGACTGTCATGAAAGCCTTGCCGGAATTATTGCCGGAAAAGTGCGTGAAAAATTCGGAAAGCCTGCTTTTGTCCTAACCAAAGGAGAAGAGGGAATTAAAGGCAGCGGACGCTCCATAGAAGCTTATTCCATGTATGAAGAAATGACAGGTTGCAAGGAGTTTTTCACCAAGTATGGCGGACATCCCATGGCCGCAGGTCTTTCTATTGCTGACGAAGAACAGTTAAAGAAGTTTAGGATAGCAATCAATCAACGATGTACCTTGACGGAAGCAGATTTTGAAGAAGTGGTCCATATTGATGTTCCTATGCCCCTTAGCTATGTAAAGAAAGAGTTTATCAAAGAATTGTCTTTGCTTGAGCCTTTCGGTGTTGGAAATAAAAAACCCTTGTTTGCACAGAAGGATGTGAAGCTTCTTAGCGGCAAAGTGATGGGAAAAAATAAAAATGTAGGAAAGTATGTTATCGCAGATGAAACAGGATATACTTATGAAATGATTTATTTTGGCGATATGGAAAAGTGGCATGATTTTCTTACAGAGAAGTTTGGAAAAGAAAAAGTAACATCGCTTTATAGCGGAGTGAAAGAAAATAAGCCGATGTCTTTTAACATGGCTTATTATCCGGATATTAATTATTTTGCCGGAAGAGAGAGCGTGCAGATGGTCATGCAATATTATTGCTAAAAAATGTGAGGGCTTATGATTACAACCATTACATTAAACCCTGCCGTTGATAAGACGTGCACTTTAAAAGAGCTGATACCGGGGGCTGTAAACCGCATGGAAGATGTGAAAAACATTGCAGGCGGAAAAGGCATCAATGTGACAAAGATTTTGCGTCAGTATGATTACCCGGTAAGGGCACTTGGCTTTTTGGGCGGATATAACGGACGGTTTATTGAAGATTATCTAAAAAGTATAGGGGCTGAATGCTGTTTTACCTATGTAAACGGAGAAACCAGATGTAATACAAATGTGCTTTCAGGTGATGGCAGTGTGACAGAACTCTTAGAGCCGGGCCCCATTGTTTCAAAAGAAGAGTTGAATGATTTTTTAGGAAAGTATGAAGAAGCACTTACAGACAGTGAAGTAATTGTGATATCAGGAAGTATACCGGAGGGTGTACCGGTCACCATTTATGCAGATTTGATCCGATTGGCAAAAGAAAAAGGCGTAAAGGTATGTTTGGATACCAGCGGCGAACCATTAAAGGAAGGCATTGCCGCGAACCCTTTTATGATAAAGCCCAATAAAAGAGAATTGGAAGCACTGCTTAATGAAAAAATAGAAACTTTGGCGATGCTTAAAGATAAGGCGTCAAAACTTGTGAGAGCAGGGATTGACCATGTGCTGGTATCTATGGGAAATGATGGCCTTCTCTATGCAAATAAAAAGCAGGTATTGTTTGCAAAAGCACCAAACGTGCAGGCAGTAAATACCGTTGCCTGCGGGGACAGTGTAGTTTCCTCCTTCGTGATGTCGCTTATTAGGGGAGATGACGGGGAAGAATGCTTGAAAAAAGCGGTGGCAATTTCAGCGGCAAATGCTACAACTTTTGACAGTGCTGTGATTCCAAAAGAAACAGCAGGGCAGTTATATGAAGTGATAGAAGTACAATCTATTTAGATAAGATAAAGCAAAAGCCTCCGGGGACACCGGAGGCTTTGCTTCTTATGAGGGGGGAGATAGTGAGTTGTTCAACTATCTTATATTTATCATAAAGGAAAAATGTGTACAAAATGTGTCCACTTCATTATGAAAATCTAAAATCCTATTAAGAAAAAATAAATCATATCGAAAAATATGGCAAACATATATTAGTAATGGCAGATTTCACCTTGGGAAAGTTGAAAAAAGTGCGTAATCGTGCTATCTTATTGTAAGGAAAAGAGGGTGACTTTATGTATTTATGTAAAGACTTATTAAAAGAATTAAAATATGAATGTGTTAAAGGAAATACAGACAGACTGGTAAGTGAAGTGGTATACGACTCCAGAAAGATTACGAAGGACTGCCTGTTCATTTGTATTTGCGGATATGTGGTAGATGGCCATGATTTTGCGAAAGAGGCTATAGAAAAAGGTGCTGCTGTATTAGTGGTGCAAAAGGACATAGAAGTTCCGGATGGAAGCGAGGTGACAGTTGTCAAGGTGGAAGATACCAGATATGCCATGGCATTTATCTCCGCTGCTTATTTTGGTAACCCTGCAGATAAACTGAAAGTAATCGGTATCACCGGAACTAAGGGAAAGACTACAACCACCTATCTTGTAAAATCGATTTTGGAAAGTGCAGGATATAAGGTGGGATTAATCGGAACCATTGAAACCATTATAGGGGATGAACACATTCCGGCTAATAACACGACACCGGAATCGTTCCTGTTACAGCAGTATTTTAGAAAGATGGTAGATGCAGGATGTGACATTGCAGTAATGGAAGTGGCATCCCAGGGACTGAAGCTTCACAGAACCCAAGGGTTTATTTTTGAAATCGGTATTTTTACTAATTTAGAGCCGGATCATATCGGACCTAACGAGCATGCAGATTTTGAAGAATATCAGATGTGCAAGGGGCTGTTGTTTAAACAGTGCCGTTTGGGTATCGTTAATAAAGATGATGTGCATATGGGGGATGTGTTAAAGGGACATACCTGTAAAGTGGAAACCTACGGATTTGATAAAACGGCAGACCTTTATGCGGAAGATTTGCAGTTAGTCAATAAGCCCGGAGAGCTGGGTATTGATTTTAGCGTAAAGGGAAAAATGGATTTCAGGGTGGAAGTACCTACACCGGGTAGATTTAGCGTTTACAATGCACTTACTGCCATAGCGGTATGCCGTCATTTTGATGTAGAAGCTTCCAAGATACAAAAAGCTCTTTTGTCTGCCCATGTGAAGGGCAGAATTGAAATGGTGCCGGTATCGGATGAATTTACACTCTTAATTGATTATGCCCATAATGCCATGAGCCTTGAAAGTCTCCTTTCTACCCTTAGGGAATATAATCCGGGTAGACTTGTTTGTGTCTTTGGCTGTGGAGGTAACCGTTCCAAACTCAGGCGTTTTGAAATGGGAGAGGTGAGCGGCAGATTAGCAGACCTTACCATTATTACATCTGATAACCCCAGGTTTGAGGAGCCTCTTGCGATTATGGAAGATATCAAAACCGGTATATCTAAGACGGAGGGCGCTTATGTGGAGATTTGCGACCGCAAGGAAGCCATTGCCTACGCCATTGCAAACGGTCAACCGGGGGATATTATTGTGCTTGCCGGAAAGGGACATGAGGATTATCAGGAGATTAAAGGGGTAAAATACCCAATGGACGAAAGAGTCCTGATTGCAGAGATTTTAAGTACGGAGGAATAACATGGAAAAGGCAACCTTGCCGGGCAGATATGCCAATATCATTATTGATATTTCCCATGAAAAAGTGGATAAAACCTTTCAATATAAGATTCCTGAAGCGATGAAAGGATTTCTGGAGCCCGGTATGTGCGTGCAGGTACCCTTTGGAACCGGAAATCATATGCGTAAGGGATATGTCATAGAAACCACGGATATTGCAGAGTTTCCACCGGAAAAGATGAAGGAAATTGCAACTATCGTAAAAGATGGCGTTTCTGTGGAAGCAGATGCCATTAAGCTGGCAGCATGGATGAGGGAAACCTATGGTTCCACTATGATTGCAGCCTTAAAAACAGTATTGCCTGTAAAGCAAACTGTAAAATTAAAAGAAAAGAAAAAAATAGTTTGTATTGCAACAAAGGAAGAATTAACTTCTGCTTATGGAGAAAGTTTAAGAAAGCATCAGCATGCAAAGGTCAGGATTCTTGCTGAACTGTTAAAAGAACCGGTGCTTCCCTATGAACTGGTAACCGGTAAGCTGCATGTGGCTGCAGCGACTGTCAGAAGTCTGGAAAGTCAAGGGATTATAAAGGTGGAAGCCGAAAACTACTACCGCAATCCGGTGCAGATGGAAGCAGCATGGGAAACAAAAAAGGAATTAAGCCATGAGCAGCAAGCTGTCAGAGACAGTATTCTTTCTGATTATGAAAAAGGAATCCGGAAAACATACCTGATTCACGGTATTACCGGAAGCGGAAAAACAGAAGTCTATTTAGCATTAATTGAAGCAGTGATAAAACAGGGAAAGCAGGCAATTGTTTTAATTCCTGAGATTGCACTGACTTATCAGACACTTCTCCGTTTTTATAAGAGATTTGGAGACAGGGTATCGGTGATGAACTCTACTTTGTCGGCAGGAGAAAAGTACGATCAATGTATAAGAGCGCAAAAGGGGGAAATAGATGTAATCATAGGACCCAGGTCAGCGTTATTTGTTCCCTTTGCAAATTTGGGATTGATTGTGATGGACGAGGAGCATGAGGGGAGTTACAAAAGTGAATTAACGCCTAGGTATCATGCAAGAGAAACAGCAGAGTATTTAGCAAAAATAAAAGGGGCAAGCCTGATACTTGGCTCAGCTACTCCTTCTCTGGAAGCTTATAACAGAGCTCAGAAAGGGGAATATGGGTTATTTAAACTGACCAAACGTCTTACGGGAGGAAATCTCGCAAGGACCCATATCGTAGATTTAAGACAGGAACTTAGAGAGGGTAACCGTTCCATCTTCAGCAAGAAACTGCAGGAACTGATAGAAGATAGGCTAAATAAAAAAGAACAAATCATATTGTTCCTAAACAGAAGAGGCTACGCAGGGTTTATTTCCTGCCGTTCCTGTGGATATGTGATGAAATGCCCCCACTGTGATGTTTCTTTATCACAGCACATGGGAGGAAAACTGGTATGCCATTATTGCGGATATGAGAGGGCATCGGTTACCAAGTGTCCCTCTTGCACATCACCGTATATATTGGGATTTAAGGCAGGCACCCAGCAGATAGAGGAACAAATTCATATGAGGTTCCCCACGGCAAGGGTACTTCGCATGGATGGGGATACCACGAAGAAAAAGAACAGTTATGAAGAAATTCTTTCTGCCTTTGCTGAGGAAAAGGCAGATATTCTAGTGGGAACCCAAATGATTGTAAAAGGACATGATTTCCCCAAAGTGACACTGGTTGGTATATTGGCGGCAGATCTTTCCCTTAATGACAGTGACTACCGCTGTGGCGAAAGAACCTTCCAGCTTTTAACCCAGGCGGCAGGAAGAGCCGGAAGGGGAGAAAGGGAAGGCGATGCTGTTATTCAAACTTACAGGCCGGACCATTACAGCGTAATCAGGGCAGCACAGCAGGATTATGAAGCCTTTTACGAGGAAGAAATTTTATATAGGGAATTGGCAGGTTATCCTCCTGCAGAACATATGCTTAGCATTATGATTACGGCTAAAAATGAAGAAGCGGGAAGTGTATTTGCAAATGAAATTGCAGCATATGTAAAAGGGCTGCAAGAGGCGTCAGAGGTTTGTGATAAGGTAAAAATGATCGGACCGGCCAAAGCCAGAATCGGAAAGATAAATGATATCTACCGGTTTGTGATTTATTTAAAACATAAGGACGATACGAATCTTCAGAATATCAGAGGAGAAATAGAAGTCTTTTTGGATAAAAAAGAATGCAGAAATGAGGGGGTTCAATTTGACCTTGACCCCATTGACAGTTTTTAAAAAGAAAGGAAAAATAAAATGGCAATCAGAAACATAAGAGAAATGGGAGAACCCGTATTAAATAAGCGCTGCAAAGAGGTTGTGGAAATAACAGAGCGTACAAGAGATTTAATAGATGATATGTTTGAAACCATGTATGAAGCAAATGGCGTAGGACTGGCAGCACCACAGGTAGGTATTTTAAAAAGAATCGTCGTGGTGGATGTGACAGGGGAAGACCCGATTTTGTTAATTAATCCGGTTATTATGGAAACAAGCGGCGAACAGACCGGCCAGGAAGGATGTCTTAGTGTGCCCGGCAAATCAGGAGTAGTGACCCGCCCTAATTATGTGAAGGTGAAAGCTTATGATGAGAATATGGAGCCTTTTATTATAGAAGGAACAGAACTTCTGGCGAGAGCTTTTTGCCATGAGATTGATCATCTTGACGGACACCTTTATGTGGAAAAGGTAGAGGGTGATTTGATGGATGTTGTAATGGATGAAGACGAGGAGTAATCAGATGAAAGTAGTTTATATGGGGACGCCGGATTTTGCGGTGGCACCTCTTGAAGCAATCATAAAAGCAGGACATGAAGTTATAGCAGTGGTGACTCAACCGGATAAACAGAGAGGAAGAGGAAAGGAAGTACAGATGACGCCTGTCAAGGAATGTGCACTTTCCCATGGAATTCCTGTTTTGCAACCGGTAAAGATTAAAGAGAAGGAAGCCTTAGAGGAACTGAAAAAGTATTCTGCAGATATTTTTGTAGTGGCAGCTTTCGGACAACTTCTCTCAGAAGAGATCCTGCAGATGCCAAAGTACGGCTGTGTAAATATCCATGCATCCCTGCTTCCGAAATACCGGGGAGCAGCACCGATTCAGTGGGCTGTGATTGACGGGGAAGAAAAAACCGGCGTTACCATCCAGCAGATGGAAAAAGGACTTGATACCGGAGATATCCTTTTTGTGAAAGAAGTAGCTTTGGATAAAAAGGAAACAGGGGAAAGTCTTTATGATAAATTGACCCATGTTGGGGCAGACTTAATCGTAGAAGCACTTGCGTCAATCGAAAAAGGTGATGTCCACCCCAAGAAGCAGGATGATGCTTTGTCATGCTATGCATCCCGTCTTACCAAGGACATGGGAAAAATTGACTTTTCTAAGGATGCGGTAGTGATTGAAAGACTAATCCGTGGTCTCAATTCCTGGCCCAGTGCTTATACCTTTTATCGTGGAAAAACTTTGAAAATATGGGATGCAGATGTGACGGATGCAGAAACCGATCAAAAACCCGGAACAGTGCTCCGTGTAACAAAGGATGCCGTTGAAGTGGCAACAGGAAAGGGAACCCTTTTACTGAAAGAGGTACAGTTGGAAGGGAAAAAGAAAGTAGCAGTAAAAGATTTTCTTCTGGGGTATGAAGTGAAAGAAGGAATGGTATTTGAAGATGCAAAAGCAGGAGGAATTGCATAATGTTCGGATTTTATTTTGATCCCACATATATATTTGTCGTTATAGGTGCAGTAATCTGCATGTGGGCGAGCTCCAATGTAAAAAGCACCTATGCAAAATATGAAAGAGTAAGAAGCAGAGGTGGTATGACCGGTGCTCAGGCAGCAGAGAGGATACTTCGTATGTCAGGCTTAAGCGAGGTACAGATACAGCATGTAAGGGGAGATTTGACAGACCATTATGATCCGCGAACAAAGGTACTTCGTCTTTCTGATACAGTGTATGATTCTACTTCTGTTGCGGCAATCGGAGTGGCGGCCCACGAATGTGGTCATGCACTTCAACACAAGGAAGGATATTTGCCCTTAAAGCTCCGTTCTTTTTTAGTGCCTGTAGCTAACATCGGTTCCAGACTGGGACTTCCTCTGGTGATTTTGGGACTGGCACTTGGCCTTTCTTTCGAACTGCCAAGTGGTGGTTACTTTTCACTGGCACAGCTTGGAGTGTGGATTTTTTCTTTTGCGGTATTATTCCAAGTGGTAACCTTACCGGTGGAATTTAATGCGTCAAGAAGAGCTTTGAAATTGTTGGGAGAATATGGTATCGTAAGCGACGATGAGACAGATGATTGTAAGAGAGTACTTGGAGCGGCAGCGCTCACTTATGTGGCAGCGGCAGCATCTTCTGTTTTACAACTCTTTAGGCTTATCCTGCTTAGCAATCGCAGACGCAGGGATTAGAAAGGTGACAATGGTTTGAATACAAGAGAACTAATCGTAGAGATACTGCTTGAAATTCTGGAAAAAGAGAAATACAGTCATTTGGTTATCAGAGATGTTTTGCAAAAATATGACTATCTGGATAGCAGGGACAAGGCATTTATTAAGCGTGTTGCAGATGGATGCGTGGAATGGAAAATAAAGATTGATTATATCATTAATCAATTTTCGAAAGTGAAGGTAGAACGGCAAAAACCGCTTATCAGAACCATTCTCTGCATGAGTGTATATCAGCTGATGTTCATGGACAACATACCGGACAGCGCAGTTTGCAATGAAGCTGTAAAACTGTGCAAAAAGAGAGGATTTCAAAATTTGCAGGGCTTTGTGAACGGAGTGCTTCGCAATATTGCCAGAAAAAAAGAACAAATTGAATATCCGGATAGGGAAAAAGATATAGTAGAGTTTCTTTCCGTTGAGTATTCCATGCCTACGTGGATTGTAGAGAAGTTCATAGAGGAACAGGGCGAAGAAATTACGGAGAAAATATTGGCAGGCTTTATGGAAATAGAACCTGTTACAATAAGGATGAATGAAAATGCGGATGAAGAGAGTGTGGAAAGCCTTGTTAATGAATGGAAGAAGTGCAAGGTGGAGGTAGGGAAACATCCGTATCTTTCTTATGCCTATTGCCTGAAAGGAATTGACGGAGTACGTAACTTGCCCGGATTTGAGGATGGTCTATATACGGTGCAGGATGTGAGCAGTATGCTTGTGTGTGAAGCCGCCGGACTAAAAAAAGGCGATAAGGTGATTGATGTGTGTGCAGCACCCGGAGGAAAAGCCATACACGCGGCACAGAAAGTAGGAAAAGAAGGTATTGTATCTGCAAGAGATTTAACAGAATATAAAACTTCCTATATTGAAGAAAATATAGAAAGAATGAAAATAGAAAACTGCGAAGTGCTTATATGGGATGCAAGAGAAGTAAGAGAAGAAGATATAGGAACAGCAGATGTAGTGATTGCGGATTTGCCCTGCTCCGGTCTTGGAGTGATGGGAAAGAAAAAAGACATTAAGTACCGGGTATCCAAGGAAAGTCTTGACAGTCTTGTGAAACTGCAAAGGGAAATTTTAGATACGGTTTATCAATATGTAAAACCCGGTGGCATTTTATTATATAGTACATGTACCATTAATAAGCAGGAAAATGAGGATAATGTAAAATGGCTTACAGAAAATTATCCTTTTGAAACAGAAAGCTTAAGTGCGTATTTGCCGGATGAGTTAAAGGCAGGGGAAGATGGTGTGATGCAGTTGCTTCCCGGGATACATGAGACAGATGGATTTTTCATAGCAAGACTTAGAAAGAAAGCGTAATAATAGGAATAGTTTATGATTGATATTAAGTCAATGACACTGCAGGAACTAAAAGAGGATATGGAGAAGCTAGGTGAAAAAGCTTTCCGGGCAACACAGATTTATGGCTGGATGCATCAGAAATTGGTGAGAAGCTTTGATGATATGAGTAATATTTCTTCTGCCTTAAAGGAAAAGTGTAAAGAGCGGTATCAGTATACAACTTTGAAGATAGTAAGAATGCAGGAGTCAAAAATAGACGGAACCAGAAAATATTTATTTGAACTTCATGACGGAAATGTAGTGGAGAGTGTGTGGATGAAATATAAGCATGGTAATTCCGTATGCATTTCCTCACAGGTTGGTTGCAGAATGGGATGTGCGTTTTGCGCATCAACCTTGGACGGACTGGAAAGAAATCTGACTGCGTCAGAGATGCTTGATCAGATATACAGTATTAGCCTGCATACAGGGGAAAGAGTCTCTAACGTAGTAGTCATGGGAACCGGTGAACCTATGGATAACTATGAGAATTTACTTAAATTCTTAAGGCTCCTTACAGCGGAGGAAGGCTTACATATCAGTCAGAGAAACATTACCGTATCCACCTGTGGAATTGTCCCTAAGATGAGGGAATTGGCAGAGGAAAAACTGCAGATTACACTGGCACTTTCCCTTCATGCAACTACAGATGAAAAAAGAAAAAAACTAATGCCTATAGCAAATAAGTATTCGATAAAGGAACTTATGGAAGCCTGCCGGTATTATTTTGAAAAGACAGGCAGAAGAATTACTTTTGAGTACAGCCTTGTTGGGGGCGTGAATGACACGAACGAAGATGCGGCAGAGCTGATAGCACTTGTAAATGAACTCAACTGTCATGTGAATTTAATTCCGGTTAATCCAATTAAGGAACGTGATTTTGTACAGTCGGAGAATGAAGCAATCCAGGCATTTAAAAATAAACTTGAAAAAAACAGAATAAATGTTACTATAAGAAGGGAAATGGGAAGAGATATTGATGGTGCCTGCGGACAACTAAGGCGTAGACATAAAGAGCAGTCGCTACAATAGGAGGTATAAAAAGGTGATAACATCTTTTTCGATAACGGATATCGGCAAAAAACGAAAATTGAATCAGGACTTTGTGTATGCATCGGATGAGCCGATTGGGAATCTTCCCAATATTTACATTGTAGCTGACGGGATGGGAGGACATAACGCAGGTGATTATGCGTCAAAATGTACTGTAGAGACAATTGTAAGAGAAGTACAGAACAGCTTTGAGAAAAGCCCCATCCGTATTTTGAGTAAAGCAATCCGGGAGGCCAATGATAAAGTCAGAAGGAAAGCCCGTAGTGATGTGAATTTGACGGGGATGGGAACTACCGTGGTGGCAGCTACCTGCATGGGGAAGTATTTACAGGTTGCCAACGTAGGTGATAGCAGACTTTATATTATTAACGATGAAATCAGACAGATTACCAGAGATCATTCTCTTGTGGAGGAAATGATCCGTATGGGTGGACTTGACAGGGAAGCAGCCCGCAATCATCCGGATAAGAATATTATCACAAGAGCAATCGGAGCAAAGGATACAATAGAAATTGACTTTTTTAATGAAGAATTAAAAAGTGGGGATATTGTACTGATGTGTTCCGATGGATTGACAAACATGTTGCAGGACGAGGAAATAAACGCGATTCTTAAGGGGGCAGGAACACTAAAGGAGAGAGCGGAGAAGTTAGTTGAGGCAGCCAATAACAATGGGGGAAGAGACAATATTGCGGTCATTATTATTGACATGTTTGCAAGAGAGGTTTAGGAATGGTTAAGATAGGAATATTAATCGGAGACAGATACGAAATACTGGAAAAAATTGGTACAGGCGGTATGTCTGACGTGTATAAAGCAAAGGATCATAAGTTGAACCGTTTTGTGGCAGTTAAGGTTTTGAAACAGGAATTCAGCGAAAATGCAAATTTTGTTTCGAAGTTCAGGATTGAGGCACAGGCGGCAGCAGGACTTATGCATCCGAATATTGTAAATGTTTATGATGTAGGTGAGGAAGATGGCATCTACTATTTTGTCATGGAATTGGTAGAGGGCATCACGCTTAAGAAATATATTGAAAAGAAAGCAAGACTTTCCGTAAAAGAAGCGATTAGCATCGCTATTCAGGTGAGTATGGGAATAGAAGCGGCTCACAATAATCATATTATCCACAGGGATATTAAGCCGCAGAATATTATTATATCCAAGGAAGGAAAAGTAAAAGTAACCGATTTCGGTATCGCTAAGGCAGCCACCAGTAATACCATTACGTCCAATGTAATGGGGTCTGTACATTATACTTCGCCGGAACAGGCCAGAGGTGGTTATTCCGATGAAAAGAGCGATATTTATTCTTTAGGTGTCACCTTGTTTGAAATGCTTACAGGCAGGGTTCCTTTTAATGGAGAAACGACTGTTGCGATTGCAATTAAGCATATTCAGGAAGAAATGCCGTCTCCAAGGGATTATGTACCTGAAGTGCCGGTTAGTGTAGAGCAGATTGTAGCCAAGTGTTGCCAGAAAAGTCCGGACAGAAGATACCAGTCTATGGAAGAACTGATTACCGACCTTAAAAGATCATTGATGAATCCGGATGAGGAATTTGTAAAAGTGATTAGTTCTGAAGAAGAAGCGTCCACCAGAGCCATTACGGATAGGGAAATTGCACAGATTAAAAGACAGTCCGGTAGAAGGGATTCTATGGAGGATGCCATGCACATGCGCACAGAAAGAGAAGTAAAGCGCAGTGTCAGAAGACAGTATGTAGATGAACCGGAAGAATATGATGATTACGAATATGATAATAATTCCTATAATCCCAAGATGGAACGCCTGACAACAGCACTTGCCATTGTTGCAGCCGTCATCATCGGATGTATTGTTCTGTTCCTGGTGGGAAAAGCATTTGGGTTATTCCAATTCGGTTCCGGAAAAGAAAATGAAGAGATTACACAGGAAAATACGGATAAAGAGTTAGTGGAAATGATTTCCGTAATCGGTAAAGATATTGACGATGTAAAAGTGCAGCTTTTACAAGTGGGTTTAACACCGGAGATTGAGTATGAGGAAAGTACGCAGTATGCGGAAGGCATTGTAATGAATGCCAGTGTCAGTGCGGGAACCATGGTAGAAGAGGGAACCAACATCATCTTGACTGTCAGTGCAGGCTCAGAGGGCATTGAGGTGCCTGATGTAGTGGGACTTACGGAAGCGGAAGCTGTTTCCGGCTTGGAACAGAAAGGATTTACGGTTAGCAAAACAGAAGCATTTGACCAATATATTAAAGCAGGCAATATTTTAAGCCAGTCTCCGGAAGAAGGAGAAAAGGTGCCGGCAGGAACAACGGTTACCATTTGTATTAGTAAGGGTAGCGAAAATTCTAAGGTGCAGGTACCGGATTTACTCGGTAGAGATGAAATGGAAGCTATGAGCATGCTGGTAGAAGCAGGCTTACAATTAGGTGTGGTATCGAATGTAAACCATGATGATGCAGCATTGACAGGTAAGGTATGCTATCAAAGCTATTCTGTAGGGGCGTATGTGGATGCAGGAACCATTGTAGATGTGAGTGTCAGTGTGGGACCGGTATCAGCAACTTACAGCTTTACAGAAGCGATTCATGCACCCACACCGGATGAGGATCCGGACTTTAGATCCGGCACCATGGTTACGGTAACCGTAATGGCAGATGACGGAACACAGTTGCTTAGTACGCAGACTAATTCTTTTCCGATTCCGGCACAAAATATTACGGGAATACCGGTTAACACAGGATTTGTTTTATTCCAGTATGTAAATACTACAGAAACAACCACAGTTACCAACGCAGACGGCAGTGTTACCACCATAGAGGGAACTGCGAAAAATAAGGAAGTTCATCGTCCCATTACGTTTGTTCAGGAATAGGAGAAGTATGCAAGGGAAAATAATCAAAGGAATAGCAGGATTTTATTATGTGCATACGCCTGCCGGCCTAATAGAATGTAAAGCAAAAGGGATTTTCAGAAATAAGCAAATCAAACCTCTTGTAGGTGATATGGTAGAAATAGAACTTACGGATGAAGAAAAAAAATTGGGGAATATCATTGATATATTCCCCAGAAAAAATGTACTTATCAGGCCTGCGTCAGCCAATGTTGATCAGGCACTTGTGATTTTTGCCATTGTAAAGCCGAGTCCCAATTACAATTTATTGGACCGGTTTTTAATTATGATGGAAAAACAGAATCTGCCCTGCATTATTTGCTTTAATAAGAAGGATATTGCGACTGAGGAAGAGAAAGAAGAACTGATAAAAGCATACGGAAATTGCGGCTATGAGGTAATGTTTGTCAGCGGCAAGGAAGATCAGGGAATTGATGAAATCCGCATGCATTTAAAAGGAAAAACAACGGTAGTGGCGGGGCCAAGCGGTGTCGGAAAATCTACAATCATTAATGCTCTTTGTCCACAGGCCAATATGGAAACGGGAGAAATCAGCCGTAAAATTGAAAGGGGCAAACACACCACAAGACACGCAGAACTGTTTGCACTTACGCAAGAGAATACTTACATATGTGATACACCCGGTTTTACCTCCCTTAGTCTGGGAGAGATGGAAAAGGAAGAGTTGCAGACCTATTATCCGGAATTTGCGGAGTATGAAGCAGAGTGCAAGTTTGGTGGCTGCGCCCATATCAGTGAGCCGGTATGTGGGGTGAAAGCAGCTTTGCAGGATGGGAAAATCAGTAAAGTGCGTTATGAGAATTATGTGGTGTTATATAATGAATTGAAAGACAGAAAAAAATATTAAAATATAAAGACGAAGGATGTAATAATGACAATGAACAAAAGATTTTTAACAATAATGTTTGCAAGCTTGCTCGCAATTGCAACACTTGCCGGCTGTGATAAGAGGGAAACGATAAGTGCAGATAACATAACTACTGAAACAGAAACTGAAACAGAAACTGTACCAGAGACGGTATCTGACGAGACCACTCCTGATGTGGCGGAAGAAGTTCACGAGCATATCTATGAAGAAGTAATCACAACGCCGGCTACTTGTCTTGAAACGGGGGAAAAGTCTTTTGCATGTGATTGTGGGGACACCTACACGGAGACAATACCTGTAGCAGGTCATGATTTTTCCGACTATGTATCAAACGAAGATGCAACTTATGAAGCGGACGGAACAGAGACAGCAACTTGTTCTACATGTGGTGAGACCGATACCAGAGTTGCTGAGGGTTCTATGCTCACTTACTCATTCGAAGATATGGATGCAACAAAGTATGCGAAGTCAACAGTAAATGTACGTTCTCTCCCTACAGCTGACGGTGAGAAGCTTGGCAGCTTATCAATAAATGATGAGGTTAAGGTAACCGGTAAGTGTAACGAAACAAACTGGTATCGCATTGCGTATGCTGATGGCATTGCTTATGTAAGCAATGATTATTTAGTGGATGAAAAGGTTGAGGTTACACAGGCACCAGAACCGGAACAGGAAAACAACCAGACAGCTTCCGGTGGACTCGGTATTATTACAAAAAGCGGATATTCATATGTAAGTACCACTGTTTCCTCTTATGATGAAGCAGTTGCAGCTTTTAAAGCAGTAGGTATCGAACCGTGGGTAACCCATGAAGAAAATGGTACCCGCTGGTGTTATGCAATTATTTGTCATGTCTTCGGTCCAACGAACAAGGGAAATCATGAAGCAGATTTTGATAAGTATGTTTTTTATAACTTTAATGGATATGACTGGGGAAATCGTTTGGGCACGAAAGATGGCCGTGTTTATGTGGATGATGTGAATGGTGGCAGTTGGAGCATACAAGAATGTATAGCTCGTAATTGAGAGTTTTAAGACAGAAAAATCAGCATATTATTGTTTATAAAGAGGTTGTCCATGAGGACAGCCTCTTTGTGTATTATGTAAAGGGGATTAAGTGTAAGTCTTGATAATTTCTTCCGCGATGCATCTTCTGGAAACACAGCGGTCCATTGCCTGTTTTTCTACATAGCGATGAGCATCCGGTTCGCTCATTTTAAGTTCGCTGATTAGCAGCCAT
>JAGBBV010000039.1 GCA_017938315.1 Lachnospiraceae bacterium | reverse complement strand
CACTTTTGCACCACCTAAAGTAAAAGAAGATTCTCTGGAATGTTTTTCAGAATCAGAACAGATTGCAGTATGTAAAGAAGCCTATCAGGACTTTTTGAAAACTGGCAATGTTGCACCTTTAGGAATTATTCTGTGTTTCTATACAGGTTGCAGAAGCGGTGAATTAGTTGCACTAAAATCAACAGATGTAAAAGGAAACAAGTTAGAAATCAGAAGACAGGAAATTCGGAAAAGTGAATTGAATCCTGAAACTTTGGAAATGGAAAATCTTCATTATGTCGTTGTGGAACATACAAAAGCCTACAATAACAGAGACATTACACTTATAAACTCTGCTAAAGAAATAATTGCTTTGATTCAAGAAGCAAATCTAAAAAATGGCAACAAAGACGAAGATTTTCTTTTTGTAGATGAAAAAGGAAGAATACACGAAAGAGCTTTTGACACTCGACTTTGAAAGTATTGCAGACACTTAAACATTCCTGTTAGAAGTCTAAACAAGGAAAGAAAAACCTTTATTTCTACCCTTGCAAACAGTCCTTTTACAAGCATTAAAGATGCTCAAAGAGAAGCAGGACATAAATATCTCTCTACTACTATGAATCATTATTATAAAGACACCAGACACGATGAAGAAAAACTTTCCAATATGGAAAAGGCTTTATCTCACTTATCTGCTTGATTCATTTCTCAAAAGTGGTATCAGTTGGTATCAAATCAAAAAAGACCAAAAGTAAAAGAAGCCTTGATTTTCAAGGCTTCTTTGAAAAAATAAAAAGCGGGTGATGGGAATCGAACCCACGTATCCAGCTTGGAAGGCTGGTGTTCTACCATTGAACTACACCCGCATATAAACTTATGAAATTAAATGCCCAGAGCCGGAATCGAACCAGCGACACGAGGATTTTCAGTCCTCTGCTCTACCAACTGAGCTATCTGGGCCCGCCCTCTTGGCACAAAAAATATTTTAAAATATGATATTTGTTTTGTCAAGTGTTTTTCTCATATATTTACAAGATTGTATCGGTGAGATGACCTTGCTTTTTTTACGCCTTTTTTTTATACTGATAAAGTAATATATGCAAAGTAGAGGTTATTATATGTCAAAAAAATTTTTTTTATTGATATTAACAGGAATTGTTTCGGGGATTATCATTGCGTGTGGACCTTCTGAAGAGAAAGTAACGCAGGCACAGCAAAAATATAGGGAATTGATAGAAACACATAATCAAGTTGTTGCCGCCCATGAAGAGATAGCAGATGCATCTTTAGATGAGGAACTGGTGGCATTAAAAGGGCTTGTGGATGAGCTGAAAGCCCATAATTTAAACGAGATGGAAGATGAAGAAATTGATGTTGTGATAAATAGCATGGATAGTTTGGTGGTGTCATACCAGGAATACCTGCAAAAGATCGCAGATATAAAGGCGGCAGAAGAAGCAGCGGTTTTAGTGGACATTCCGGTAACCCTTTTTAATGATGCAAGCATTTCATTTACATCCGTGAGCTTGTATGAAAAAGGAGATAGTTCCAAGGAAAATGTGCTTATCAATGAAGCTCTATTTGCACCAGGAGAGACCATGGAAGGTCTTATGATTCAAAGGGACGTGGATGATACGCCGTGGATATTGGAACTTATGGATGAAGAAGGAACAAAATATACCATAGAAATACCAACTGCAGATCTTGAGCAGACAGGTAAAACTTTTAAAATTAGTTACAATGCTGAAACGGAGAAAGTAGAGATTCTATGAAATTTTTGTTGGTAGCCATTAATGCAAAATATATTCATTCCAATCCGGCCGTACACAGCCTATATGCATATGCCGGAGAGGACTTGCAGAAACATATTGAAATTGCAGAGTACACCATAAACAATTACACACAGGATATTTTAGCAGATATCTATAAAAGAAAGCCTGGCATCATAGGCTTTTCTTGTTATATTTGGAATTTTGGAATGATAATGCAGCTTCTTCCTGATTTGAAAAAGGTGTTGCCCGATACGGATATCTGGCTTGGAGGCCCGGAGGTCTCTTTTTGCACACAGGAATTTTTCGAAGAGTATCCCATGGTTAAAGGAATTATGGCAGGTGAAGGAGAAGAAACCTTCAGGGAGCTCCTCACATGTTACATAACACAAAATAATCATCTGGAAAGTGTTGCCGGATTGATTCTGCCCACGGGCAGTACCGGACTAAGGGAATTGCTTTCCATGGATGAGATTCCTTTTTTATATGAGAACATGGAAGGATTTCAGAATAAAATCGTTTATTATGAATCGGCCAGAGGCTGTCCTTTCAGGTGTAGCTATTGTCTGTCTTCTGTGGATAAAACAGTGCGCCTTCGAAACATGGATACTGTAAAAAGAGAATTACAATTCTTCTTAGACCATAGCTTGCCCCAGGTAAAGTTTATTGATAGAACATTTAATTGTAATCACGGCCATGCCATGGAAATATGGCGATACATAAAAGAACATGACAATGGAGTCACTAATTTCCATTTTGAGATAGCAGCGGATATTATGACAGAAGAAGAAATAGAGCTACTGGCAGAGATGAGGCCGGGGCTTGTGCAATTGGAAATCGGTGTACAATCCACCAACGAAAAGACCTTGCGGGAGATTAACCGTTTTGTAAATACGGACCATATCAAAAGGGTGGTAGCGAAACTGCGAAGGGGGAACAACATACATATTCATTTGGACTTGATAGCGGGGCTCCCTTATGAAAATTATGAATCATTTAAAAAATCCTTTGATGAAGTATACCAGATGAAGCCGGAACAGTTACAGCTTGGATTTTTAAAGGTATTAAAGGGCTCCCCTATGGAAGAGAAAGCAAAGGAATATGGAATCTTATATTCTGCTAAACCGCCCTATGAGGTGCTGGCAACGAGTTGGCTGTCCTATGAAGAAATTCTTTCTCTGAAACAGGTGGAGGAGATGGTGGAGATTTATTATAACTCCAATCAGTTCCGCCAAACACTTAAAGCATTGGAAATCTGTTTTGATACACCCTATGAGCTGTTTCGCGCATTGGCAGATTATTATGCACAAAAGGGATATTTTACCCAGACGCCGGCAAGAGCATACCGGTACCGGATATTGCTTGATTTTGCATGTGACGTGGATAATACCCGTGAAGAGTTGTATAGGGAACTACTGACGTATGACTTTTACTTGAGGGAAAATGCAAAGAGCAGACCGGAGTTTGCAGGAAATGTAGATGCATATTATCAGGACATTTGGTCGTTTTACCAATGGGAAGAAGAAAACGGTGTTTATCTGAGTGAATATCAAGGGTATCATGCAAGACAAACAATGAAAATGACACACATGGAAGTGTTCCGTTATCCGGTATGGGAAGAAGAACCGGAAAAGATGTATGTAAAGACAAAGAATATGTATTATGTACTGTTCGATTATAAAAAGAAAAATGCACTTACGGGAGATGGAATGACAACAGCCTTTGAGGAAAAGTTTTGGTAATGTGACTTTTGGGATTGCCATATATTGTAAAGAAGAAAGAAAAGGATTACAAATATGGCACAGGCGTTAACAAATTTATCAAACATTATTATTCCGGTAATTGTGTTTTATATTATTGCTTACGGAGTGGTAAGTAAGTGCAATGTATATGAAGATTTTGTAAGAGGAGCCAAAGAGGGATTTAAAACAGTGGTAGGAATTATGCCTACATTGGTGGCACTGATGGTAGCGGTAGGGGTACTTCGTGCATCCGGTTTTTTGGGATTTTTAGGGAAGTTATGTGGACCCATATCCGAATTGTTTCATTTTCCCGGAGAATTGGTTCCTCTTGCTTTTATTAAGATGTTTTCCTCTTCTGCTGCAACAGGTCTTTTGCTGGATGTTTTTAAAAATCACGGGACGGATTCTTATATTGGTCTGATTGCATCTATTATGATGAGTTGTACGGAAACAATTTTTTACACCATGAGTGTGTATTTCCTTGCGGCAAAGGTAACAAAAACCAGGTATACGTTAAAAGGTGCATTGCTTTCCACGGTGGTGGGAATCATTGCCAGCGTGGTACTCGCAGGTATAATAACATAAAAATAAAAATGCAAATTCGTGAGCAAATATGTTGAGGAATGCTATTTTGAGCAAAAATTAACAAAAAAAATCAAAAAAATAAAAAAATTCATGGAAAATACACGAAAAATCTGTTAAAATATTTATATGATTTTATGGATGAAAATGATATAAAACATAGATGCAGATTGGAGGAATTGTAATGAAGTACGCGAAAATGATTGAACGCCTTGGAAAAATGGAACCGGTTGGGGCGAAGGAAAAATCAGAACTGGTAAGTATTCAAAACAGACTGTATGCAGGAAGAGAAAAATTTAATACACTGGTTGATGATTCTTTTGACTCTGTAATGAAAATCAGTACACTTGACTTGGTAATGCGTGACAGCAGTGAAAAGATGAGCAGAATCAGTGAAGCCATCGGTGCAGTTGCAGAAAACGTGGTGGAAACCGCACAAATTACCAATGATAATATGTCGGAAGTGGTAGGAGCCCATGAAAGCTTTACAGAAACTGTTACCCAGGTTTCTGTTACTGCAAGCGAAATGATGCAACAAATGGAAGCAAGTGGCAAGGAAATTGAAAACATTGTTGAGAAGTCACAAGATACCATTCATAATTCCGATAATATGAAGCAAGATATGCAGCAGCTCTTGGAAGTAATAAAGGGAATGAATGAGGTAATTGAAGGCATTAATTCCATCTCTGCACAGACAAATATGCTTGCACTGAATGCGTCCATTGAGGCGGCAAGAGCAGGAGAAGCAGGAAAAGGTTTTGCGGTAGTTGCAGAGCAAATCAGAAGTCTTGCAGAAGAGACCAAGCAGCTTACGGCAACCATGGACGGATTTGTAGGAAAGATTGAAGAGGCTTCCCAGCTTACTTGTGAAAGTCTTGATAAGACCGTAGTTGAACTTGATGAAATGAGGGAAAACTTAAATATTGTACTTGATAACAATGCTAAGAATCAGGCCGGTGTAGCAGATATTACCGAGGCGATTACAACAATTGCTGCAGCCAGTGAAGAGATTTTCAGCACAGTTGCCGGTGTACAGGATCAAATGGAAAAATTAAATGAGGAATGTGCCGTTTTGAATGAACAGGCAGAAAGTCTTATTGATGTATCGAAAGAAGTGCTGAAAGGACTGGAACCCGTTGAGGAAATCGGAAAAGACCTGGATGATTCCGTTAAGCTTATGGGCGAAATGGTGCATGACGTATTCTATATGCTGGACAACCAGATATTCATCAACACGATGCAAAATGCAATCATTGCTCATCAGAATTGGGTAAAAGCCCTTGAAAAGATTGTGGAAACGGGCGAGGTCACTCCTCTGCAGGCTGATGCAACCAAGTGTGCATTTGGACATTTCTACTATGCAATGCATCCGGAGAATGCGGAAATTAAAGAAATTTGGGTTGGGCTGGAAGAGAAACACCGCAATTTACATACACACGGAAAAGTAGCCATCCAAATGATAAAGGAAGCTAATTCATTAACAGCTAAGCAAGAATGTGAATTAGCTGATAAACTTTCAGCAGAACTGATTGCAGACTTTAACAGAATTATTGAACTGGCAAAAGATGCAGATGAAAAAGGGGCAAAAATTTTTTAAATAGCCCCCATGGATTTAAGGAGATAAAGCCAAAAGGTCAGTGTTAAGGAACTTAAGAAAGTTGTGGCAACTACCACGCTGGATGTTAAGATGCCTTCGTGCTTTAAGTTCTTTGCCATGATATAACAGCTCGCGGTGGTGGGGGAGCCCAGCATCACAAGGATGGCAACCAGTTTTTCCCCGTTAAAGCCCATAAAGAGTGCGATGGGAAGAAAAAGAGCGGGCCAAAGTAATAATTTCATAAACGAGCAGATGAGCGTTGGCTTGATTTTGGCCAACGCTTTTTTGCCTTGAAAACCGGCGCCCAGTCCAAGAAGAGCAAGAGGGCTGGCAATGCTGGCGAGGCTATGAACTGTTCTATTGATCATGGTGGGAAAGGAAACCGGCAAAACCGAAACCATCATGCCCGCCAAAATTCCCAGGATAATGGGGTTGGTAATAATGTCTTTTACACAGGTTTTCAGTGTGAAAACGGATAAGGATGTTTCTTTTTCCATGTTGTCACAAGGTTTGGTAAGAGACAGTATTATTACCGCGGCCACATTATAAAGAGGAACCGTACCGATAATCATGAGAGGTGCCATGCCGGAAGTGCCATAGATATTTTGAATAAAGGCAATTCCTAAAATAGCAGCGCTGCTTCTGTAGGAAGCCTGAACAAATTCTCCCACAAGGTCCTTTTTTTTGGACACTTTTGCTGTTATAATCCAAGTAACAATAATACAAAAAAGTGTGGAGCAAAAACAGAATAAAACATATGACGTATCCCATACCTGCAAAAAGTCAGATTCGGAAATATCCTTGAAAACAAGTATGGGCAGAGTTACTTTGTAATTAAAAGAATTTAGCGTTTTTACAAAGGAATCATCCAAAACATTTATGTTTTTTAATACATAGCCGATGACCATGACTAAGAATACGGGTATGGTGGCATTTAAACTGAAAATCAAATTGTCCATGACTGCTCCTTTCATCAAGTAAAGAGTATAGGAGCGTTTTGTTTTTTTGTCAATGAAAGTGCAAGGAGAGATGATAGTATGAGTTTTTCACCGGAAATGTGGATTGTGTCAGGAATGGTATTGGCTTTGCTGTTAATAATCGTGGGGTTATTGATAGCAAGGTACAGACGTTTAGGTGCCCCGGGAATTTTTGAGGACATGGAAGGCCATGAATTTGAATGCTATTGCGCAGATTTACTTAAAAAAAGAGGATTTATAGATGTGGAAGTCACCAAGGGCAGCGGCGATTATGGTGTAGATATTTTAGCAGAAAAAGACGGAGTAACCTATGCCATCCAATGTAAGAGATATGCCTCTCCCGTAGGCGTAAAGGCCGTACAGGAGGCATATGCAGGACGGGATTACTATGACCGGATGGTGGGTGCGGTTCTGACGAACCAGTATTTCACAACACCGGCGGTAGAAGCAGCAAAGAAGCTTAAGATTTTGTTGTGGGACGGAGGCTATCTGGAGAGCATGATGGAAGAACTTTCTCAAGAAAGGTAAAGTCAGCGGGTCCGGTTTGCAGTACAAATTTGTGAAAATCATATAGACTAAACTGCTCACCCCATAGTTCTTTTGCATTTTCTTTTAAGAGATTCATTTCCAAAAAACCAAGATAATATTTTGGATAGTTACAAGGTTCCTCACGAATATATTCATATATAGATGAAACCGTTTTTGGATTTGTAATGCCGATGGATAAAAGGATTTCCTGTGCATCTTCCATGGACGCACCATCATAGTGAATGGCGATATCAAGAAGTGCATACATACCGATATGAAGATTGCGGTTTAAACGGCAGGCTTCAAAGTAGGCCAGGTAGTAATCGGTTAAAGCATCGGATTTGCTTGCTGCAGCTTTTTCCTGTAGGTATTCTTTTGCATATTCGTAGGAAAGATTTTCCACATAGTAAGCCCAGCCTTCCACATAGCCGCCATAGTGCAAGAGGTGGCGAAGAATGGGAGTGTCATTTTCTGTCAAGTAGAGCTGACTGTAGACGGTCTGGTATAAATGGCCGGGATATCCTTCATGGGCAAGTGTGGTGTATAAATCCAGATTGCCGTAGTCACTCTTGGAGTTGATATAGATAATATTTTGCGACATATCATCAATGGGTGGTGTCAAATAGTAAGCCGGACTACAATAGTTTTCCATAGAAGAGGAAACGTTTTTGATTATTGCCCATGCTTCAAAGTTTTCTTCTGCTTGGGGAAAGGAAGGGAAATCCTTTGCCATGCGGTTTTTAAGGTCAAGTAAGATAGCATCCGGCTCGGATATGGGAAGGGTAAGGGCATCGGTTAATGAGGTATCACCAAGCTGAGGATACTTATGCAGGAGTGCAACGAGGGCGTCATAGTTTTGTTTAAAATCATGGTAAAGGAGCCGTTTAATCTCTGAAACAGGCCGGTCGCTTCCGGTCGTGGAGGCGAGAAGGTATTCATAATAAGAACGTCCCTCAGGGTAATGGCAAAGCCCTTCGCCGTTACTCCCTTTTCCCAAAAGCAAAGTAAATGTGTCTGCAATTTGCTCATAAGCAGGAGCCATAACCGTGGTTAATAACCGGTCGTTTTCAGAAATATAGGCATTTGCCTGCTCTTGTGTAATGATTTTTTGTGAAACAAGAGGAGCAATGCGTTCTTCAAAGGTTTTATGCAAAAAATGTTCCCCACCGGAAAGCACTTTTTTATCCATAATCACACTGCACTGCTTAATTACTTTTTGAGCAGAAGAATCATCCATGAAGAAGCCTGCATCGGCTTTTTCTTTTTCGTAGAGCAATAAGCCTTCTAAATAGGGTTTGCTTTGCTCTAAAATGTTTAGGTAATCTTCTACATCTTCTCCATGGCGGAAAGTGTAGTCCGCAAGCAGGATGGGAAGAGAGGATTGGATGCCGGAATTAGGGGAAAAAGGTTCACTGTAATAGGAAAAAACACTTCCTTTTAATTCCAGCGTTAAGTAGCGGGTGAGCAAGTCATATGTAACGGCAGCTTCCGGAGTAAGGTTATCTTTTGAAATACCGGAAAGAGTTTTTAAGGAAGATGCTATTTCTTCAGTGTTGTCAGTATCCGTACTGCCACCGGTGTAAATAGGAAGAATGGTTTTATCTGTAATGCCGTAATTTTCAGGATAGGCGAGGGTATAATGAAGATTTAAGATGTTTCCGGATAATTCGGAAACAAATAAATCTTTTGTATACTTTTCGAATTTTGCCTCATCGCTGAAAGAGACAGAAGCAAAAAGAGTAAATAGGGTAATAAAGAAGAAAAGAAGCGGGTATATGAGCCATTGTTTGGCAGTCATCTTTTTTGAAAAATGCATACAAGCCTCTGCTGACCGTTTTTTTAATTATATGTAAAAACTGTGGAAAAAGTACACAGGACATGACAATATCTGAGAGATATTTAGCATGAATAACATATAGACGCTTTTTATGAAATATGGTAAAATTTAATGGGTTTTAAGACGACGGTACATATGTTAGAACGGAGGTAAGTATGAATAATCTGGAACTTAAAAAAATTGCCAACGAAGTACGTAAAGGCATCGTTACGGCAGTACACAGTGCAAAAGCCGGACATCCCGGCGGATCTTTGTCCGCAGCAGATATCTATACATATCTGTATTTTGAAGAAATGAACATTGATCCTAAAAATCCTAAGAAGGAAGACAGAGACCGTTTTGTGTTATCAAAAGGTCATACAGCTCCCGGACTTTATTCTACTCTTGCGCAGAGAGGATATTTCCCGGTTGAAGATTTAAAAACACTTCGTAAATTGGGCTCTTATTTGCAGGGACATCCCTGTATGCAGCATATTCCCGGTGTTGATATGTCCAGTGGTTCTTTAGGACAGGGAATTTCAACTGCAGTTGGTATGGCGCTTGCAGCAAAAATGGATAACAAGGATACAAGAGTTTATACACTTTTAGGCGATGGCGAAATTCAGGAAGGCCAGGTATGGGAAGCTTCTATGTTTGCAGGACATCGTAAGCTTGACAATCTTGTAGTTATCGTTGATAACAATGGATTACAGATTGACGGTGCAATTGAAGATGTATGTTCTCCTTATCCTATCGATAAGAAATTTGAAGCATTCAATTTCCATGTAATCAATGTAGATGCACATGACTTTGACGCTTTAAGAGCAGCTTTCAAAGAAGCAAGAGAAACAAAGGGCATGCCCACAGCAATTATTGCCCACAGCTTAAAGGGTAAAGGCGTATCCTTTATGGAAGGTCAGGCTTCCTGGCACGGAACAGCTCCTAATGATGAGCAGTATGCTGTAGCAATGGCAGACCTTGAAAAAATTGATGAAGAATTAAATAAGGAGGGACAGGCGTAATGGCAGATGTAAAGAAAATTGCAACCAGAGAAAGCTATGGTAATGCACTCGCAGAACTGGGAGCAGAATATCCCAACCTTGTAGTATTAGATGCTGACCTTGCGGCAGCAACAAAGACAGGCGTATTTAAGAAAGCATATCCCGACAGACACATCGATTGTGGTATCGCTGAATGTAACATGGTAGGTATCGCAGCAGGTATGGCAACCATGGGAAAAGTTCCTTTTGTCAGCAGCTTTGCTATGTTTGCGGCAGGAAGAGCTTTTGAACAGGTAAGAAACTCTGTTGGATATCCCCATTTAAATGTGAAAATCGGTGCTACTCATGCAGGTATCTCTGTAGGTGAAGACGGTGCTTCCCATCAGTGTAACGAAGATATCGCACTTATGAGAACCATTCCCGGTATGGTAGTCATGTGTCCTGCTGACGACGTAGAAGCGAAAGCAGCAGTGAGAGCAGCTATCGAACATGAAGGTCCTGTATATTTAAGATTCGGACGAGCAGCTTGTCCTGTTATCAATGACAAGCCTGATTATAAATTTGAAATCGGCAAGGGAACTGTTGTAAGAGAAGGTAGTGATGTTACTATCGTTGCAACAGGTATCTGTGTAGGCAACGCTCTTGAAGCAGCTGATAAGCTTGCAGAAGACGGAATCAGTGCAGAAGTAATCAACATCTGTACCATCAAGCCTTTAGACGAAGAACTTGTAATCGCATCCGCTAAGAAGACAGGCAAGGTAGTTACTGCTGAAGAACATTCTGTTATCGGTGGTCTCGGAAGTGCTGTTTGTGATGCGCTTGCAAAATCATATCCCGTACCTGTAATGAAGATTGGTATGCAGGATATGTTCGGTGAATCCGGTTCCGCAGCAGCACTGATTGAAAAATACAAACTGGACGGAAAAGGTATTTACGAACAGGTAAAGGATTTCCTTAAATAGTTATTAAAATAAAAGACTAATGATACAAAGGGAGAATGATTCGGAAGGAGTCATTCTTCCTTGTTCAGTCAAAAGCGAAAGGTAGATGTTATGAAGTATATTTTAGCACCCTCTCTTCTGGCAGCAGATTTTACGAAGCTTGGAGAGCAGATACAAGAAACAGAAAAAGCAGGAGCAGAGTACCTTCATATAGATGTAATGGATGGGATTTTTGTGCCCAGTATTTCTTTTGGAATGCCGCTGATAGAATCCATCAGACCTGCCAGCAAGCAAATATTTGATGTACATCTGATGATTGTAGATCCGGAGAGATATATCGAAGAGTTTGTCAGATGCGGTGCAGACAGTATTACCTTTCACTTAGAAGCAACAAAAGATCCACAGGCAGTCATAGACAAGATTCATGCCTGCGGCGTCAAGGCAGGAATTTCCATTAAACCGGGGACACCGCTGGAAGAAGTTTACCCCTATGTGGATAAAGTGGAAATGGTGCTTATTATGAGTGTAGAACCGGGATTTGGGGGGCAGACCTTCATTCCTGAGTCCTATGATAGAATCAGACAGCTTCGCAAATATATTGAAGAAAATGGTTTTTCTACTGATATTGAAGTAGATGGCGGCGTTGGCAAGAAGAATATCCGTGAGGTGATTGATGCGGGAGCAAATATTTTTGTGGCCGGATCAGGTGTATTTAGAAAGAGCAGCATTACGGATAATGTGAATAAGTTTTTGGAAGCGTTTTAGGGATAGGGCGTTTACCTGAGGTAAAAGAGTGATACCCGTTCATTTTGGAAGTGATTCAAAGTGGATGGGTGTTTTTGTGTAAGGGAATTAGCAGGGAAGTTTAGAAAAGTTGGTATAAAATAAAAAATCTCTTGGATTTAGTTCCAGATTATTTTGATAAAATGGGAGGTGTCCATGCCTGTGCAGTTCAATTTGGTATAAATAATTGATGGAACTAATTTTTATACCATTTTCTATCAATAATTTAACGGATTAAATAAAGAAATTGAAATTTTTTGGAATAAAAATTGCGAAAGAACATATTTAGTACCATATTTTTGAAAAATGTTACGGTATTTTATTAATTTAACGCTTTTTATTGGTATAAAATTGCAAAAAAAAGACTTTGTATACCAGATAAGAAGGAAATGTCTAATTGTGAAATATGAATTTTGACTTGTTCTTTAATTTACAGTATTGTACTATCATAAGTGATAAAAGCATAGCGTTCAGAAAGAAGGAAGATTAATGGAAAAGCTGGGAAGAAACGATAAATGTTGGTGCGGCAGCGGTAAGAAGTATAAATCCTGCCACATGATGATGGAAGAAAAGATTCATAATTATGAGTTACAGGGACATATTGTTCCCCGCAGGGACATGATTAAAACTCCCGAGCAGATTGAAGGTATCAGAGAAAGCAGCAAGATTAATATAGCAGTACTCGATGAAATAGATAAGATGATAGGTCCAGGTGTAACTACCGAAGAAATAGATAAACTGGTGTATGATTTGACGATAAAAATGGGTGGAATCCCGGCGACTCTTAACTATGACGGATATCCAAAGAGCGTGTGTACATCCATTAACGATGTGGTCTGTCATGGTATTCCTTCTCCCGATGTGGTTTTGAAGGAAGGGGATATTGTGAATGTAGATGCATCTACCATTTACAACGGTTATTTTTCCGATTCCTCCCGTATGTATTGCATAGGCAAGGTGGATGAGGAAAAGGAAAAGCTTGTGCGTGTAACGAAAGAGTGCGTGGAACTGGGATTAGAACAAGTTAAACCATGGAATTTTTTGGGAGACATGGCACAGGTAATTAATGACCATGCAAAGGCAAACGGCTATAGCGTAGTAGTAGAAATCGGTGGACATGGTATAGGTCTTGAATTCCATGAAGAGCCCTTTGTCAGTTATGTTACAAGGAAAGGAACGGAAATGCTGATGGTTCCCGGAATGGTTTTCACCATTGAACCCATGGTAAATGCCGGCACAGCCGATATTTATATAGATGATGAGGATGGCTGGACAGTATACACGCAGGACGGTAAGCCTTCGGCACAGTGGGAGGTTACGGTATTAGTAACGGAAGATGGATATGAAATATTGACATATTAAGCAAAAGAGGCAGATATTTGCCTCTTTTATTTTTTGGTTGCAATCTGCTTTAGTGCGTTTTTGTCAGCGATAAAATAGCCTTTTTCAGATTTTTCTAAGATACCTTTTTTTACAAATTCTGCCAGCACATAGAGTAGATGGCGATAAGTGACGCCCAGGTATTCAGCTACTTCTGTATGCTTTTCGCGGTAATAGCCGTTTTTTTCAGTAAGTAAAATAAAGTTAGCTAAGCGGATATCTAAGCAATAAGATTGGTTGAGAGAATAATTGTAGGTGTTTCCAATTGCTTTTTTGCTCAGAAACAGGCACAGATAGCGTAAAAATTTAGCATCGTTTAACAACTTTTCTTTGCAACGGTTAATATCTATTCTGAAACAAGTGCAGGGCGTAATGGCAGTGACACCACTGGCCTTATCTTGAGCACCTATCAGTTCCATTTCACCGATAAAACAAGGTGCATCTATAAAATTGATCAGTGACGTGCGCCCATTTTCATGCGACAAAAATAATTTGGCTTTTCCCTTGATTAAGTAGTATAAATAGGTTGCTTCAAAGCCTTCTTTAAATATTTTTTCATCACTGTCAAAGCGGACAAGGGATGTAAAAGGTAAAATGTCAAAGCCAAAATAATCCTTAAGAGGAAACTCCTGATAGTATTTTTGGGTAAGAGAAGATTTTGCTATTTCTTGCATAAGTTTATTTCTCCAAAATAGTATGAGATTTCTCATACCATTATAGGATGAGCGGTGCTATAGTGCAAGAAAAAAGGAGATGGGAAAATGGAGCAGAGACAATATTGGAATAAAGTAGCAGAGAAAAAGGAGTTTACGACACCTTTTCAAACAGATGAATTTGAAAAGTATGTGAAAAAGGATAGTGTTATTCTTGATGTGGGATGCGGATATGGACGTACACTCGCACAGCTTTATGATAATGGCTATAAAAACTTAATTGGAATTGATTTTGCAAGGAATATGATTGAGAGGGGAAGGGAGCAATTTCCTTATTTGGATTTAAGAGTAAAGGAAGATGAAAGAATTGCATTGCCGGATAACAGCGTGGATGCCGTTATCTTGTTTGCGGTTCTTACGTGTATTGTTAATAATGAAGAACAGCGGGGATTAATAGCAGAGATAAGGAGAGTGTTAAAGCCGGGTGGTATTTTGTATGTAAATGATTTTTTGCTTAATATGGATGAAAGGAATGAACTAAGATATTCGGAGTATGCTGAAAAATATGGTACTTACGGTGTGTTTGAACTGCCGGAGGGAGCACTTCTCCGCCATCATGATGAGAAGTGGCTTGAGGAATTATTTCAGCCCTTTGAAAAGAAGAGTTATGAGCAACTAATATTTACTACGATGAACGGAAATAAATCAAATGGATTTTTTTATATAGGACAATTATAAAATGGAAACCGGACTGCATAACAGTCCGGTTATTGGTTTAATTTATTCGTTTCTTTAATACCTCCATTTCTTCATAGTGGGAGTAAATATGTTGATATAATTGATGTGTGAGACGCTTTAAGCGTCTTGCATCATTGGAAGTTATATTGTTTAACGTTAAGTTTTGTTCTATAGATTCGATTATATCATGTTCTATCAGATATTTTAATGCATCGAGATTTTCTGCAGAGCCTTCCTTTTCCATAAGTTTCTTAAGTTTTAACAGTTGAAAAGGAATCAAGATAATCATTTCGGAATTGAGATGTTGATAAGAAGGGTATATAATCAATAGGAAACAGAAACTTTGAATTTTCGTAAGGATTTATGGGCATATACAAATTTTTTTCTTGCTAATGCCCACAGGAAGGATAAAATTATTGAGATTTCACAGTATACTGGTGATGATGGGCATATAGAAGAAAAGAGAGTGCCGCTGCCCACACTTTAGTGGATTCTGT
>JAGBBV010000038.1 GCA_017938315.1 Lachnospiraceae bacterium | reverse complement strand
GCTGAATACCAGCCTTTGCGCAACTTCTCTTAAAACGACGTAAAGCGCTATCTAAAGTCTCGTTCTCTTTTACGATTACGTTTGACATTCTTACACCTGACCTCCCTTCAGTCCCTTCCTAGTAACACGACTGATTGGGTTAATATATTTGTGCAAACACATGCACAATAACGATTATATCACAATTTTATCGTAAGTCAACTATATTTTTATAATTGACTTTCTAAAACTTTTACAGCTTCTGCAAGTGCAGCATCAATTCCTGCAGGATTCTTTCCGCCGGCCTGTGCCATATTGGGACGGCCACCGCCGCCACCACCTACAAGCGAAGCAATGCCCTTAATCAGATTACCCGCATGAGCACCTTTGCTCATAGCATCGTCAGTAGCCATAGCCACCATATTAACCTTACCCTCTGCATCAGAAATCAGTACGATAACTCCCTCGCCAAGCTTTGCTTTGAGCTGGTCGCCTAAGTCTCTAAGGCCATTCATATCTACACCTGGAACTTTAGTTGCAAGGAGTTTCACGCCTTTTACTTCCACAACCCGGTCCATAACATCGCCCAGTGCATCCTTTGCAGCTTTGCTCTTTAAAGATTCAATTTCTGAAGACATTGCTTTTAGTTCTGCCTGCATGTGTTGAATCTTATCAACCAGAGTATTAGGTGCCGCCTTTGCAGCGTTTACCGCATTTAAGAAGTTTTCTTCCATGGCTTTATAATATGCCATAACATTAGTTCCGGTTAACGCTTCGATTCTTCTCACACCTGCAGCCACACCGCTTTCAGATAAAATCTTAAAGAATGCAATGTCACCGGTATTCTGTACATGGGTACCACCACAAAGTTCCATGGAAAAATCTCCCATCGTAACTACTCTTACGGTTTCTCCGTACTTTTCACCAAACAGAGCCATAGCACCTTTATTCTTGGCTTCTTCAATGCTCATTTCTTCTGTCATAACAGCAAGATTTTCAGCAATCTTATCATTTACAATCTGCTCTACTTTCGCAATTTCATCTGCCGTAAGTGCCTGTGAGTGGCTAAAGTCAAATCTCGTTCTTGCGCTATCCTGATAGGAGCCCTGCTGCTCTACATGATCACCAAGGACAACCTTAAGTGCCTTCTGTAATAAGTGAGTCGCCGAATGGTTCTTACATGTATTGCCACGGTTAACAGCATCTACTTCCATATTGGCAATTTCACCTACTGTCAAGGTGCCGGAAATGACTTTTCCCACATGTCCGATTTTATCTCCCGAAATCTTAATCGTATCCTGAACTTCAAAAGTACCGCTTGCGGTAGTAATTACACCGATATCTCCCTTTTGTCCGCCCATGGTTGCATAAAAGACAGTTTTAGGCACAATCACAGTACCCTTTTCTCCTTCTTTTAACGCACCACAAATCTCTGTTTCAGATACAAGGGCTACAATTTTGCTTTCGCAAGTAAGCTTATCATAGCCTACAAATTCACTGGCAATATCTGCAGACAGTTCATCAAAAAGTCCTGCTCCCACATTTAATTTTGCGGAGAAGTTCTGATTGTCTCTTGCTTTTTGTTTCTGCTCTTCCATGGAAGTAGCAAAACCGGCTTCATCTACTTTGAGTCCTTCTTCCTCTGCCAGTTCTACTGTCAGTTCAATGGGGAATCCAAAAGTATCGTACAAATAGAATGCTGACTTACCGTCAATTTCAGTTTTTCCTTCTGTTCTCTTCTGTTCCAAAATCTTATGAAATTCCTTCATACCGTTTTCAAGTGTGCTTTCAAAACGGGCAATTTCTTTCTTAAGTTCGGAGAGAATATAGTCTCTATTCTTTACCAATAGAGGATAGCTTTCACTATAAATTTCATCAATATAAAGACTTGCAATCTTAATTAAATCTTCTGTCGCAAGTTTTAAAGTGCGTCCGTGTCTTACTGCACGGCGGATCAAACGGCGAAGTACATATCCTGCACCTGCGTTAGAAGGCAGAAGTTTTGCCTCATCACCGATCAGCATCACACTTGTACGGATGTGGTCCGCCAAAATACGCATAGAGCGGGTCATTTTTTCATCCTGGTTATACTTTACACCAGACACCTTTTCAATATAAGCAATAACCGGTGCAAAAAGATCAATCTGATATACATCCCTGCTACCGTTTAAGAAAGCCAAAATACGTTCAAGCCCCCAACCGGTGTCTACATTCTTCTTTGCAAGAGGAGTCAGATGACCGTCATGATGCTTTTCATACTGCATAAATACATCGTTACCAAGCTCTGTATACTTACCGCAATGACAACCGGGACCACAATCCGGTCCACAGTCGGGTCTGTCTGCAATATAAAACATTTCACTGTCGGGACCACAAGGACCATATTCAAGTCCCCACCAGTTATCCTCAGCAGGTAAATAATAAATATTTTCTTTTTTAAATCCGGATGCAATACGATACTGTGCTCCCTCTTCATCTCTGGGTGCATTTTCATCTCCTGCAAAAACAGTTGCTGCCAGATGGTCTGCATCAAAGCCAAACACCTCTGTCAAAAGTTCATAACTCCATTTACAACGTTCCTCTTTAAAATAATCGCCAAGACTCCAGCTTCCCATCATTTCAAAGAAAGTTACATGACTCTTATCGCCTACGGAATCAATATCATTGGTACGCACACATCCCTGTACATTGCAAAGTCTGGTACCCAAAGGATGCTTCTGTCCGAGCAGATAAGGCATCAAAGGCTGCATACCTGCCACATTAAAAAGCACGCCGGTAGAACCGTCAGATACTAAAGAAACTGCACCTACATCCACATGTCCGCGTTCAATATAAAATTGTTTCCATGTTTTTCTTAACTCATCTGAAGTGAATTGTCTCATTGTGGGCTATTCTCCTTACTTAAAATGTGAACTTATCAGCAAAGTAAGCATCAAGGTCTGCTATTGCAACTCTTTCCTGCTCCATAGAATCTCTAAATCTTACGGTTACGCAGCCGTCTGTCTCGGAATCAAAATCATATGTAATACAGAAAGGAGTACCGATTTCGTCCTGACGACGATATCTCTTACCGATATTACCTCTGTCATCAAATTCACAATTATATTTCTTAGAAAGCTGTGTGAAAATTTTCTCTGCGCCTTCATTTAATTTCTTAGATAAGGGAAGTACACCAATCTTAACCGGTGCAAGTGCCGGATGGAAATGAAGCACAGTACGCACATCTCCTTCACCGATTTCTTCCTCGTCGTAAGCAGCACAAAGGAATGCAAGAACCACACGGTCAGCACCAAGAGAAGGTTCTACAACATAAGGAACATATTTTATGTTCTTCTGGTCATCAAAGTAGCTCATATCCTGTCCGGATACGTTCTGATGCTGGGTTAAGTCGTAATCGGTTCTGTCTGCAATACCCCAAAGTTCACCCCATCCGAAGGGGAATAAGAACTCAATATCGGTAGTTGCCTTTGAGTAGAAGGATAATTCTTCCTTATCATGGTCACGTACACGCATTTCATCAGGCTTAATACCAAGTGTCTGCAACCAATCAATACAAAACTGCTTCCAATATGCAAACCATTCAAGGTCTGTATCAGGTTCACAGAAAAATTCAAGTTCCATTTGTTCAAATTCTCTGGTACGGAATGTAAAGTTTCCGGGTGTAATTTCGTTACGGAAGGATTTACCAATCTGTCCGATACCAAAAGGAATTTTCTTACGGGAGGTTCTCTGTACATTCTTGAAGTTTACAAAGATACCCTGAGCAGTTTCCGGTCTTAAGTATACAGTATTCTTTGCATCCTCTGTAACACCCTGGAATGTCTTAAACATCAGGTTAAACTGGCGGATATCTGTAAAGTTATGCTTACCGCAAGTAGGACAAGGCACATTGTTATCCTCAATAAATGCCTTCATCTGTTCCTGTGACCATCCGTCAATAGAACTTTCTAATGTCATGCCTTTTTCCGCTGCGTAATCTTCAATAATTTTATCCGCTCTAAAACGTTCGTGACATTCCTTACAATCCATCAAAGGATCGGAGAAACCGCCAAGATGACCTGATGCAACCCATGTCTGGGGGTTCATTAAAATCGCACAGTCAACACCTACATTATAGGGATTTTCCATAACAAATTTCTGCCACCAAGCCTTCTTTACATTGTTCTTCAGTTCCACACCGAGATTACCGTAATCCCAAGTATTTGCAAGACCTCCGTAAATTTCAGAACCGGGATATACAAATCCTCTCGCTTTTGCCAGGGCAACGATTTTTTCCATTGTTTTTTCCATGATACACATACCTTTCGTTTTATATTAAGTGATAAAGCGCACTCTTTGCGCAAATTAACTATTATTGAAATAAAATATATATCAGTTCATCAGACTCATCATTTCTGATTATCGTTTTACCACTCTTGCTAACAGCAACATTGTCACTGATATATCCTGCTTTGTTATAAAGATTTATCTGATATTCACTGTCTGTAATTAGTATCTTATAGTCTTCCATGGCAAGCATATCCGATATGCCGATTGTTTTCTGCTCATCTGATACCGCACTAAACACCTTGTCTATATCATATCCTTCATCCTGTGCCTGGGCAGCACTTCCTATGAAGAATACACAGTCATTAAATGCTGCATAGTCGGAAGCTTTTGCATATTTCATAATTACATTGGCAACCTGATTTGCCACCTCAATTTTTTCAACTGTTATATTTCCGCTTCCGGCCACCCGGTTATAACTTGCCGCCTCCATCAGAATACTTTGCTGCAATTCTTCCTCGTCATAATAGGATGCTTCAAAGGGTTCCGCAATAAAAATACTGACAGAACCATCCTTTAATACGGAGATTTCTGTCCGGGGCATTTCTCCTGACTGATTACATCCGATAAGTGCAAACATCATTGTTGTTATCCATAATCCGGCAATTATCTTCGGTATGATCCTCTTTGGAGAAAAAAAATTTTTCATATTCTTCAAAACTCCCGCTTTTAAGCTGTAGGCCTTTACACCCCATCCATTATATATGACTTATTCCCGTTTTTCAACATGGAATTTTAATTCACTCAGTATTTCCAGACTTTTAAATTTCTTATCTATAAATCTGTCTCTAAAAGATTTTGCTATTTCAGCCAGTTCCTTTAGCACATCCTCTGTCACCTTAAAAGTATACAATTTTTCTATCGTGGCATTTACAATGTAGGAAACTGCATACACTGTTGATTCCTGATAAACATTATATTCAGGTAGTCCCGGATATTCTCCGTTTAATGCAATCGCCTTGATTTCAAATATGTAACGTACCAATCTGTTATCCAGCCCTTCATGGCACAATGCCCGGAGGGACTGGTAAAGAAGCTTTAACATATTCTTTTCATCATTGTTTTCCCTGGTAAAATAATCCATAACCTCGAGGAAATACATTCCGTAACATGCACCGTCAAAATCTTCTCTTAATGCTTCAAAGTAATTACTGATTGCAGCTTCAGAAACACTGTAAGAAGTTCTTCCTTCAAATAATTTAAACTCTCCAAAACAAAAGGGATTGGTAGCCGCCAGCAGTCTGCTCCCCTGCTTTCTCGCCCCCTTGGCAAAGGCTGCTATTTTTCCTCTTTCTTTTGTAAGTATTACAATTCTTCTGTCATATTCCCCGAAAGGTTCCGCTTTCAGTATGATTCCTGTTACATTGCACAATTCCTGCATGAGGATGTTCTCCCGGACTTTCCTGTTTTTCCTGATTACCTGCTTTCTTATATGAAAGATAATCTTCTATTTTTCCTGTACTCATAAATTGTTGCCAGTAATTTATTTCCTTCATCTTGCGCCCCCTAATTTCTATATGATATTAGGGTTTGCTTTTTTCGTTTTTCTATTCGTATTCTTTTTGATTATAACCGAAATTTTTCAAAAGGAAATCACTGTCTCTCCAGTCCTTCTTTACCTTGACCCAAAGTTGAAGATTTACCTGACATTCCAGCATATTCTCAATGTCTTTTCTGGCATTTGTGCCGATACGTTTCAGCATACTTCCCTGCTTACCGATAATAATTCCTTTATGAGAGTCACGTTCACAGATAATGGTTGCATCAATATCTACAATACGCCCACGCCACTTCATCTTTTCAATGGTAACTGCAATACCGTGAGGGATTTCTTCTTCCAAAATCCGAAGTGCCTTTTCACGGATCATTTCAGCAACAATCTGTCTCTGGGGCTGGTCTGTAATGGTATCTTCATCATAAAACGCAGGCCCATAGGGAAGATACTTCATAATGCACTTAATCAGTTCCTCCATATTGTCCCTTTTCAGTGCTGACACCGGAACAATTTCATCAAAATCCATTTCTTTCCGATAGGTGTCAATAAATCCAAACAATTCTTCCTTCTTTACAGTATCAATCTTGTTAATAACCAGAATGACCGGAGTATTGGCTTTTCTTAATTGTTCCATAATATGCTGTTCACCCGCCCCAATATAATTGGTAGGCTCTACCAGCCAGAGAATTACATCTACTTCTTTTATGGTGCGCTCCGCGATATTCACCATATAATCGCCAAGCTTATTTTTCGCTTTATGAATTCCCGGTGTATCTACGAAAACAATCTGGCCTTCCTCTGAAGTATACACCGTCTGGATTCTGTTTCTGGTAGTCTGTGGCTTGTGGGATGTAATGGCTATTTTTTGCCCAATCAAGCTGTTCATCAACGTGGACTTTCCTACATTTGGCCTGCCAATCAATGTGGCAAAACCGGATTTGTACTGTTCATTCATTTATTTATCCTCTTTTTCCCGGCTTTCACTCATTGCACTTGCCTGTTCCCGTTCTGTTTGTTGTAAAATCTTATTCATTTTCTTTTTTGCATTCTTTTTTCTGATTTTTCTTACAACAATCAGCACCAGTATGATTGCAACCGCCCATACAACAATATACGGAATATGAATGATGAAACTGATAAAGAAATCAGCAATTCCCTCTCCTACATCGTAAAGGCTTGCCACAAATCCTGTGGTAATTTTCTCAAATACTGTTTGTTCTTTTACCGGTGTGTAGCGTTTTACCTCTTCTATGTAAAGATGTACCGTGCTGTAAGAAACCTGATTATCCAAAGTGCGGAGCTGGGATTCCATACTTTCTATCTGGTATCGCACTTCAGAAAGCCTGCCCTCAATGGTGATGATATCTTCTACCGTTTCCGCCTGCTCTAATAGTTCAAGAAGTCTTGTCTGTTCTGTCTCAAGTGCTTCTTTATGGCTTTTCATGTCTACATATTGCAGCGTTACATCTTCCACATTTTCATTTTTGCTGGTTATGTTAGAATTTTCGTCCATGGCAGAAAGAAAATCGTTTAATTTTTCTGCCGGAATACGGAGTTTTAAATTTGCATTTCTGTTATGTTCATAGTACTGGCTTCCGTTATATACATAACTGGATTCCACATAACCGCCCAACTTTTCTGTTTTTTCATTTACTGTTTTCAGTAATGCGTCAAAATTTTCTGTTTCCGCCTCGAGATCGACTGTTTTAATCAATTTTCTGGTTGTCTCTTTTACGTCTACGCCTCCGGTTTCTGCTTCAGCTTCTTCCATGGCTTCTTCCGTAACTGCACTTTCTGTCATGTAGAGATCACTGTCGTATTCATAAGCCGCTGCTTCCTCCGCCGGTGCAGCATAATAGGCAGCACTTTCTTTCGATGCCCCTCCACATCCTGTAAGAATCATAAATGTGAGTAACATGATTGTAAAGCAAGATAAACAGATTTTCTTTTTCATATCCATATCCTCCCCTGTATACTAATGAAATAATTGTTCTATGGTTTCAAACATTTCTTTCTGTTCTTTAATTTTATCACCGTTTCCGACTACGCAAAAACTGTCATAACTCATAAATGCATCCACATAACGCCAAAGCCCGGTCAATGTTTCTGCAGTTGTTGCAAGAAGTTCATCTCTCTCCTGCTGAATTCTCTCCATGGAAAGGCCTGTCAAATATCCTCCCAGGGAATATGCTCCTTTTGTCATGGGTGTCATAGGCACGTCAAGTTCACTGATTGCACCTATAATAAACTGTGTGATGGTACGTTCATCTGCGTCATAGTTTTTGATATAATCAGCAGCCTGCTTATACACCTCCACTGTCTTCTCCAAATTAGGATCCCTGTAAGATACAAAATATCCGTCCCCGTTTTTGGCAAAGTTACACATGCAACCATATGCACCGCCCTTAACTCTCACCTGGTTCCAAAGATATTCGTACCCCATCATTACTTTGAGTACCTTAAGCGCCCCGGTATACGGTAGACCTTTCTTTACATAGTTTCCTGCCCGGCATACATATTGCACCTGTCCTGCAGTCATGTAACCTTCTTTTCGGATTTTCATATCAGGAGCAAAACTGCTTCCTTCTACTTTTTCCTTAAACAATTCCTCTTTAAGCTGCTCCATTTGTTTATCAATACCCAAGAGACCATCCTTAGTTCCCGTGTAATCTATCAGCAGATTTTCTTCTCTGAAAATACAAACTGAAAGTTGTTGCAGTTTAGCAATCAAATCATCCTTTTTATTTTCAAAATCAGTATCCAGTTCTTCCAACAAACGGTATTGAGGAATACCGCTAAGCTGCTCAGAGACAGCCGCTGTCGGTGAAAAACCGGAAAGTGCACGGATTGCCGCAAGAGAATGGCCGGCACTTGTCATGGTCGCCTGCATTCTGGACCTTGTCTCAGAAATAATTTCATGAAGCCTTTTTCCATCTGAAAAGTCAGATGTCAAAAGAATTTCTTTTACCAGCTCTATGGCTTTATCCCTATTCTCATGAAGTGCCTTTGTCTTCACTTCAAACTTCACCTTATACTCATCCATGTTATGCGCATTGGTGTAGGTATTAATAACAAAACGGATACCACCGGTATGCATGTTTACTTCATTAAATAATTCACTGTAGCTGTAGTTTTCCGTATTTACCATCATCAGGACATTCTTTAAAATTCCCACATATGGAAATAGCTTTGCAGGCACTTTTCCCAAATCAAAAACAAAATTCAGATATGCAATTTGATTGGTAAAAATATCATGTACAAGAAGTGTCGTATCTCCAACTTTCTGTTCTTCGTTGATATAAGATGCTGCTTCCTTTTTCATATCCTCCCTTGCAAGAAGAGGAATGGTCTCTAGGGCCTCCTTGGGACTGGGCTCTTCCTGATATTCCTTCAGTTCCCTCGTCTCTTTCACAATCCTTGCCACTTCTTCACTGCTTAAAGAATTTTTGTATTCCTGCAATTTTTCAAACAGCGCCGCATCCTTCCTTGTGGTAAGACCGGGACATGGATTGGCAATCAGTACCGTCTTATGGGTATTATTAAGCATATATTTTTGAATTAATTGTTCATAATAACCGGTATCAATTTTTTCACGAAGCACTTTGTAGGTATCGTTTGCCTCAATGTGCATAAATGGTGTACTCTCATCATAAAGCCAACTGTCCAGGGCATTTAATCCAAGCATAAGTCCTCTTGGATAGGAGCCGAAATCCGCTTCCCTATATTTGAATTCGAAATAGCTTACAGCTGCACCCAGGGCTTTTTTGTCAATACCGTTTGTGGCCAGATTGTATAGTGTATCTTCAATGATTTTGATGAATTCTTCCTTTTGTTCCTCTTTTGCATTCTTTGCAATAATGCTAAAGTAGGGCTGTAAAATCCCCGCTTCTACGCTACTGTAAACATCCTTGCCGATACCGGCATCCAAAAGCGCCTGTTTAATCGGTGCACCGGGAGCAGAACAAAGTACATAGTCAAGAATGTCCATTGCCACATACAGCTCTTTATCCAGGCTGCTTCCCATAACCATGTTATAAGTAAGATAGGTATTTTCCTCTATGGATTCTTCTTCCATGACAGAAAACTCTTTTGTCACTTCTTTGCAGACATCAAAGGCTTCCTGTCTTTTTACTTCCGAGTCAATGGCAAGCATATCAAAATCACTTAAATATTTTTCATCCAAAAACGTAAGATACTCTGCCGCATCCATATTTCCATACAAATAGATATAACTGTTAGACGGGTGATAAAACTTTCCGTGAAACGAGAGGAAATCTTCATAGGTAAGCTGTGGAATTACATCCGGGTCACCGCCTGACTCCAGCCCATAAGTGATGTCCGGATACAAAGAGTTCATAATCTCCCTCTCCACAACATCATCAGGGGAAGAAAATGCTCCTTTCATTTCATTGTATACCACACCGTTAATGGAAAGTGCATCATTTACATCTTCCATTTCATAGTGCCAGCCTTCCTGTTTGAAAATTTTATCCTCTTTGTATATATTGGGATAAAAAACAGCATCCAAATAAACATTAACAAGATTCTTAAAATCCTTGTCATTACAGCTTGCAACCGGATAAACAGTCTTATCCGGATAAGTCATTGCATTTAAGAAAGTATTTAAAGATCCCTTGGCAAGCTCAATAAAAGGGTCTTTTACCGGATAATTTTTAGAGCCACAAAGCACGGAATGCTCTAAAATATGGGCAACTCCCGTACTATCCTTTGGGGGCGTACGAAAGCCGATATAAAACACTTTGTTTTCATCATCGTTTAGCAGGAGGGTGATATTGGCTCCTGTCTTTTTATGCTTTAAAATATAGCCTTCTGAATTTAAGTCAGCTATCATTCTTTTCTCTAATATTTCATACATGTTTAACTTTTCAATTTGGTTCTTCATATCCGTTACCTTTCCCAATTATTCTATCCTAAAAGTATAACCTATTTTCAACAAATTTAAAAGAGCGAGTAGAAAACATGTTTCTCACTCGCTCAGTGTAAAAGGGGAATTTTACCGATTTTATAGGAAGATTTAAGATGCCATTACTGCATCCTACTCTTCTGTACACGTGTATTGTAACAGACCCATTTTCATTTTTCAAGTTAAGATGCAAAATCTTAACACACAAATTTTTCAGGCAAAAGCATACTCTTTCATACACTAAATGTCATCATTCCCAATTTGGAAATAATAATTTCCGATACAATCATACCGGATGCCTTTTTCTTCGCAAGATTCATGGCTGCAAGTTCTTTCAGTGAATATATTTTTTCTGTGTATTGCATTTTGGTTTTTCCAAACAAATTTTTCTTTTCTGAGAGAACATTTACTTTCACTTTTGTTCTTAATTGAAGGAACGTTTCATACAAAAAATTTCCGGCTTCCATATAGTAAAACTGGCTCTCTAATGTGGTCTCAGCATCTGCTTCCTTAAAAACATAATGGGTCATAATGGCTTTTAATTTGAATGGTACCATTTCATGCTCCATCAAATCCATAAATGTACATTTAGCCCCCAGATAGATATTTCCCGTATCCATCATCACATATTTAAAGTCGTCATCTTTTGTATTTTTTATATTTTGCTCTGTCATGATATCTCCCGTAATCTATCTTGGCTTTTCAATCTCTTCAATGGAATTTCCACAAAGACGCATAGCCTCTAAAATGGATTTTACACTCATTCCTGTTTCCTGTGACAGCTCTTCAACAGTCACTTTTCTTTTCAAATCTTCCGATAACTCTTTTGCTTTTTCCGCAACCTTGTTTACCTTTCTTAGTGCTTTTAGTCCTTCCTGCTCTCCTGCCGCAGTCTCTGCTATATATTCTTCCATGGCATCCATTACCATTTTTATCAACATGCCTTCTGCTTCTTTTGCGTTTTCCAGGCATCCCAGCATGGTCACTCCAACTGTGAGGGCTACATTGCCTTCGCCAATTAAATCCTCCAAATAGGCTCCCTGTCCCGCGTATAGTTTCGATATTTCCACCACTTGGGGCAAATAGACCGAAATTAGTTTTTGCTGTGCCTCCTTCTCGCCTGCCATGGCTGAAATGGTAATGGCTTCCTTTTGCCCGTCATTTAACGTATCAAGGGTCGATAATTCCTTTTTATACTCTTCCAAATAATCTATTTCCTCTTCCGAAAGAGTTTCCTCAAGATCCACAGGTTCGCCGATTCCGATTTTGTGTTTTTCCAGATACTCATATACCAGTTCCAGTTGCTCAGCCGATAATGCCAATTCTTGAAATGCTTCTTCTACCTGTTCTTTCCTGATGCAGTTTCCCTGCTCCTTGGCAAGTTTTCTTACTTTTTCTAATGTTTTCGCAAATAAAATTTCCTGTTTTGTTTCCATGAAATATTCCTCTTATCAATGAAATTATTGATGCTTCACATGGGTATGTGTAAACAAATGGTCCTGACAATATTCATAATTGCCGTCACATTTAGAACAGAATCTGAATTCCAATTCCGGATTGCTCTCTTCTGTTCTGCCGCAAATAGCACACTTGTGTCTGGTAATGACAGTTGCTTTCTTCACTTCCCGCTTAAATTCCTGTCTGCGTTTTACCTGCCCCGGTGACATGTGAATCATACTTCTGCTTGTAAAGAAGAAAACAATAAAATTTAAGAACGATGCTGCAATGACAAACCGGTTTGCCACTGTGAGGAAATTATTTCCGTATCCCACAACAAACTGGTACACCAGTAGTGCCCCGTATATGATACCTAATATCTTTACCTTGATCGGAATCAGGAAAAACAATAACACCTGCATATTGGGAAATGTAGATGCAAATGCAAGGAAAATAGACATATTGACATAGTAAGTGCTGAACATTGTGGCCAATATGGCAAAATAATACTCGGCTCCGTACACAGCAATTACATCAGCCTGGAACAAATAACTATAGCCCATCATGGCAAAGGCTCCCACTGCTGTAAAGACAATGCCTAAAAACAGATACAAGTTGTATCTGTATGTTCCCCATGTGTGCTCCAGTGTAGTTCCAATAGAATAATAAAAGTAAAGCATAATCAGGGTAAAGAAGTCAAAACCTTCCGGCGGAACAATCAGCCACGTCACTACTCGCCAAACCTGTCCATGCAAAATTGCATAGGGATTTAATGTCAGATAATTTAAAAACATGGGATTAATCCAGTTAATCAAATATCCGCAGGCATAAAATAAAATCAATACCAAAGATATATTTTTTATGGCGTATTTACCAAATTTTTTTTCGAATTTACTCATAGGTTTCACGGACTGTTCTCCTTTTACTAATATTTTCAAAACAGTAACATATATTTTATCATTCCCAATATTAAATGTAAACTAAGCTATAAAATTTTTATATATTATATATTTCTTTATATTTTCTTTATATTTATGACATTGCATTTTAAAAATGCGTGTCGTATAATAACATGTTGTGTCATCTTGTGTCGATGACATAATAAATAAGAAGAAACAGCATTTTAGAAAGGCGGCAGTTTATGGACAGTAAGCATTATACTCTGGGAATTGATATCGGTTCCACCACAGTAAAAATTGCCATATTAGATGACGTACATAATATCCTTTTTTCCGACTATAAAAGACATTTTGCAAATATCAAAGAAACTTTATCCGGCCTGTTAAAAGATGCTTTTGACAAATTGGGAAATATTACTTTACACCCCATGATTACAGGTTCCGGTGGTTTAACGTTAGCAAATCATTTGCACGTTCCTTTTGTTCAGGAAGTAATTTCAGTAGCCACAGCTTTAAAGGAATTAGCTCCTAAGACTGATGTTGCCATTGAACTTGGTGGCGAGGATGCCAAAATCATTTATTTTGAAGGCGGCAATGTGGAGCAGCGTATGAACGGAATTTGTGCCGGCGGTACCGGCTCTTTCATTGACCAGATGGCGTCTTTGCTTCAGACAGATGCAACCGGCTTAAACGAATATGCCAAAAACTACAATTCTTTATATACAATTGCAGCAAGATGCGGTGTATTTGCAAAAACTGACATCCAACCGCTTATTAATGAAGGTGCCACCAAAGAGGACTTATCTGCCTCTATTTTTCAAGCCGTTGTAAATCAGACCATCAGCGGCCTTGCCTGCGGTAAACCAATCCGTGGTCATGTGGCTTTTTTAGGCGGTCCTCTTCATTTTTTGTCTGAGTTAAAAACAGCTTTTATCCGCACATTAAAATTAGATGAGGAACATATTATTGAAACCGGACATTCTCATTTGTTTGCAGCAATCGGCTCTGCCTTAAATGCAAAGGAAGACGTCTTCTACTCAATGGAAGACATGGTTTCAAAGCTTTCCTCTGATATCAAAATGGAATTTGAAGTAGAACGTATGGAGCCTCTCTTTGCGTCAGAAGAGGATTATGAGGCTTTCAAGCAAAGGCATTCTTTGCATCATATTGATACAGCGGATTTAGCTTCCTACAAAGGAAACTGTTATCTCGGTATTGACGCGGGAAGTACCACCACCAAAGTGGCTTTGGTATCTGAAGAAGGAAAGCTTCTTTACTCTTTTTACAGCAGTAATGATGGAAGTCCCCTTAAAACTGCCATCCGTTCCATTAAAGAAATCTACGAAAAGCTTCCTGCAGAAGCTAAAATTGTCCGCTCCTGTTCCACCGGTTACGGGGAAGCCTTAATGAAAGCTGCCTTCTTATTAGATGACGGCGAGGTAGAAACTGTTGCCCACTATTATGCCGCTGCTTTCTTTAATCCTGAGGTTGATTGTATTCTTGATATCGGCGGACAGGATATGAAATGTATCAAAATCAAAAACCAGACCGTTGACAGTGTGCAGTTGAATGAAGCTTGCTCCTCCGGTTGCGGCTCCTTTATCGAAACCTTTGCAAAGTCCTTAAACTACAGCGTAGAGGATTTTGCCTATACTGCTCTGTTTGCAGAGCATCCCATTGACCTGGGAACCAGATGTACGGTATTTATGAATTCCAAAGTAAAGCAGGCCCAGAAAGAAGGGGCTTCTGTCTCTGACATCTCAGCAGGACTTGCTTACTCCGTTATCAAAAATGCACTCTTTAAGGTTATCAAAGTATCCAGTGCATCTGAACTTGGTAAAAACATTGTGGTTCAAGGTGGCACTTTTTACAACGATGCCGTACTTCGAAGTTTTGAAAAAATTGCAGGCTGCGAAGCCATCCGTCCTGATATTGCAGGTATTATGGGCGCTTTCGGTGCTGCACTGATTGCAAGGGAACATTACAGCAAAGGCTATGAAACCACCATGCTCCCCATTGACAAAATTAACAGTTTGCAATTCGAAACCAGCATGGCGAAGTGTAAGGGTTGCACCAACAACTGCCGCCTCACCATCAATAAATTTACCGGCGGACGCCAGTACATATCCGGAAACCGCTGTGAACGTGGTCTCGGCAAGCAAAAGAGTGAAAACAAAGTGCCGAACCTGTTTGACTATAAATTAAAGAGAATGTTTGGCTATGAGCCGCTTCCATTGGATGAAGCAATACGGGGACGTGTAGGTATTCCCCGTGTACTAAACATGTATGAAAACTATCCTTTTTGGTTTACTTTTTTTACCAATTTGAAATATCAGGTTGTATTATCACCTGTTTCCAATCGTAAAATTTATGAATTGGGAATTGAATCCATTCCAAGCGAATCAGAATGTTATCCTGCCAAGCTGGCACACGGTCATGTCAGCTGGCTGATTAATCAGAAGGTTGATTTTATCTTCTATCCTGCCATCTTCTATGAAAGAAACGAATTTGAAGATGCAAACAACCACTATAACTGCCCTATTGTCACCTCCTATTCGGAAAACATTAAGAATAATGTGGAGGAAATCGGACGCGGTGAGGCCATTCTCCGCAATCCTTTTATGTCTTTCAGGGATTTAAAAACGATTACCGATGCTCTTGTAAAAGAATTTAAAGAGCTTCCTGTAGAAGAGGTTATGGAAGCCGCCCGTCTTGCCTATGATGAACTTGCCAAGGCACGTAAAGATATGCAAGAAAAAGGCGAAGAAGTTCTTGATTATCTTGCAAAGAACAATAAGCGGGGTATTGTCCTTGCGGGCCGTCCCTACCATATCGACCCTGAAATAAATCACGGTATTCCGGAATTGATTAACTCCTATGACATTGCCGTACTCACCGAGGATTCTATTTCTCACTTGGCAAAGCCGGAGCGTCCACTCATTGTATCCGACCAATGGATGTACCATTCCAGGCTTTATGCGGCAGCAAGTTATGTAAAAACCGTGGAAAATCTGGACTTAATCCAGCTTAATTCCTTTGGTTGCGGTCTGGATGCCGTTACCACAGACCAGGTGAATGACATTTTATCAGGTTCTGATAAAATTTATACCTGTCTTAAAATTGACGAGGTTAATAACTTAGGTGCGGCAAGAATCCGAATCCGTTCCCTTCTCTCCGCTATTAAAGTGCGTGAGCAGAAACAAAAGAAACGTACCATCCGTTCTTCTGCCATATACAAGGTGCCTTTTACGGAAGAAATGAGAAAAGATTACACGATTCTCTGCCCACAGATGTCTCCTATACATTTTGATCTTATTGGTCCTGCGTTTGCTGCCTGCGGATATCATTTTGAAGTTTTGTCCAATGACAATAAGCAGTCTATAGATATGGGCCTTAAATACGTAAATAACGATGCCTGCTACCCTTCCCTGATTGTGGTAGGTCAAATTATGGATGCACTTTTATCCGGCAAATATGATTTAAATAAAACCGCCGTTATTATAACTCAGACAGGTGGAGGATGCCGCGCAACCAACTATATAGGCTTTATCAGACGTGCCCTTGAAAAAGCCGGCATGTCTCAAATCCCTGTTATTTCCCTAAATTTAGGCGGAATTGAAAAAAATCCGGGATTTCATATGAACCTTGAACTTCTTATGCGGGCAGCATACAGTGCCGTATTCGGTGATATTTTTATGCGCTGTGTTTATCGCATGCGTCCTTATGAAAAAGAAAAAGGTTCCGTAGAAGCCCTTCATCAAAAGTGGCTTAAGGAATGCCGGAAATTTGTCACTGCCAAGCACATGAACTTCTTTAAGTTCCAAAAAATGTGCAAGCAAATGATCAAAGATTTTGATGCCATTCCCATTACGGATGAAAAGAAGCCTAAGGTGGGTATTGTAGGTGAAATCCTTGTTAAGTTTGCTCCTACTGCCAACAATCACCTGGTAGAATTGCTAGAGTCTGAGGGGGCTGAAGCTGTTGTTCCCGATTTACTTGACTTCATGCTTTACTGCTTCTACAATCAGATTTATAAAGCTGATTATTTAGGCACAAGCAAAAAAGCGGCTGCTTTTTGCCGCATCGGTATCTCCGCTTTGGAATTTTTGCGTGGCGGTGCCACCAAAGCCTTCCAAAAGAGTGTACACTTCCACCCACCCATCAGTATTTATCAGACAGTGGAATATGCCAAGGATATCGTCTCCATCGGTAACCAGACAGGGGAAGGTTGGTTCCTTACCGGAGAAATGGTGGAACTCATCCATAGTGGCGTCAACAATATTGTTTGTACACAGCCCTTTGGCTGTCTCCCTAACCATGTAGTGGGTAAAGGTGTTATCAAAGAGCTTCGGAGACAATATCCCCTCAGCAATATTGTGGCTATTGATTACGACCCCGGTGCCAGCGAAGTAAATCAGCTCAATCGTATTAAACTGATGTTATCTACAGCACAGAAAAATTTAAAATAAGCGAAAGGTACCATTTATGATTAAAGCGGAAATTAATGAAATCAAGCGTCTGTTTACACCAAGCAATTGTTCCATTACAAGAATTTGTGGCTGTTATGTAGACGGTGAAAAGAATAAAAAAACAGAATTTAAGGAAGCATTTCTTTCCCTGCCGGAAGAAGAAATATTTAAGTACTTCGAGATTTTAAGAAAAAATTTATCAGGAAATATCGGTAAAAATCTGCTAAATTTGGAATTTCCTATGTCCAGCGAAGAAGACGGTGGTGCCCAGGATTTTCTGCTCAAGCTTCGCAACAGCAAATTAAAAGATGACGCTCTTCTTGAAGAATTTTATGACCGTATCATTGCTTCCTATGAATTTGTAGGCAATTATCTGATTTTACTTATTCATGATGCTTATGATGTTCCCGGCAAAACCACTGACGGACTTACCATGGACGATGCATCCGATACCGTATTTGAGTATATCATGTGTTGTGTTTGTCCGGTTGCACTTTCTAAACCGGGACTTAGTTATGACGCGGAAATGAATGAATTCCACAACAGAATCCGTGACTGGGTAGTAAATATGCCTGAAAGCGGCTTCCTATTTCCCTCTTTTGATGACAGATGTACAAATATTCATAACACCTTATATTTTGCAAAAAACAGTGAAGAACCCCATGAAGAGTTTGTTGAAAGTATCTTAGGATGCTCTCTTCCTCTTTCAGCCGGTGGCCAAAAAGAAACTTTCCATTTTATCATTGAAGAAACCCTTGGCGATGACTGCGAATATGAAATTGTAAAAAATATTCATGAAAATCTTACAGAAATGATTGAAGAACATAAAGAGTTTCCCGAACCACTCATGCTGGATAAAAAAGAAGTGAAAAACCTTTTAGAAATGAGTGGTGTTGAAGAAGAAAAACTTGCAGACTTCGACAAATTATATGACGCTGCGGCAGGTGAAGATACTGCTCTTATGGTAAATAATGTTGCCAACATACGTACTTTTGAAGTAAAAACGCCTGATGTTGTTGTTAAGGTAAATCCGGAACGTGCAGATTTGGTAAATACCATGACCGTTGACGGCAAGCGTTGCCTTGTAATTGAAATTAATGACAATGTAGAAGTAAACGGCATTAATGTAAGAACCTATAAACGGGAAGAATAAAAAAGAAAATGCGCTTTTGCGCATTTTCTTTTTTATTGGTTTATTAATTTCATATAACAATCCGTACCATCTCCGGAAAGCCGGATATAACTATTTTTCTCAAAGCATCGTTTGCTGGCCTCATTCCCTGATTTGACCAAGCCAACCAAAACGGAAAGCCTGTCATCTGCATGCTTTTCATATTGTTCTATAATATCGGTTCCGTAACCTTTGCCCCGATACTTTGGTGCAATCAGATAACTGATTTCTCCCACCTGACCAATAATGTCAATCCGGATTTGTCCTACGTCTTCACCACCGTCTGACATCAAATACATTTGGCAGGTCTCATCACTGAGTTTTTTTTGCATCCACCTCATATGCTCTTCTAAAGAAATTTCATCTGATGAAAAACTGTTTTCCCTACTAATAGGGTCATTGCGCCATGCAAGAATGGTTTGGGCATCTTCAATTGTGGCCGGACGTAAACTTATATTCTTCAAACTATCACAATCCTTACTATTTATTTCTTGGCTAATTTATCAGCAGCAAATAATTCCCGATACCATTTAAGGGAGGTTACATAGGCATCATATACACTGTTCATATCAATATTCTGAAGAACCATTTGTCTGGATACTTCCTGCCAGTTTGCGGATTCATACTGTACAATGAAGTCGAGAACCGGTGCAAACTTACCTTTTTTATCAATCAGTGCCTCTCTAATATCCTTTGAAACCTTTACCATTTCGAGGGCTTCTGCCATGGGCTTGTCCAAAATCAAATCAAGCACGGAAAATAGTCCCATCAGGAAAAGTTCTGAAGAATTAAGTGCCATCTCAAAGGTTGATGCCAAATTTTCTGCAAACTTAGCTCTCAGAAGCGATACTCTTGTAATCTCATTAGGCTTATCTGCACATAATTCTTTAGTAACTGCCGTATTAATCCATTTCTTTAATTCCTTTTGTCCCAGCATAGCTGCTGCATGACGGATAGATGTAATTTCTGAATTGACAGACATTCTGTTTACCATTTTAAGAAGGGAAATCACAAGTGCAGTATCCCTTCCGATAACATCTGCCGCTTTTGTCAATTCAAAATCATTATCATTCACTAAATTAAGCAGTTCAATATAGTTTACCTTTAAAGGTGAAACACTTGCCTCCCCTTTGGTTACGGGCATACGGAAAAACTCACCTTCATACAAGTGATATCCGCCTTCTGCCTTCAATTCATCAAATATCTCCTGGGATTTAATATTACCGGCACACAATTTGATGTTCGGATATATCTTGGAAAAATAAATTCTTGCTTTGGTAATATCAATTTTCTTATGATCAAGTAATATGTAATCCATAAGCAAAAGAATTTCTCTGTATGCTTCGAAATTAGCAACTGCAAGCTTTCTGATTGCCAGTTTAAACCCACATTCCTTTAATTCTTTCAGTCGGTTAATATACATGGCATCCGGCTTAATGGTATTGTCCATAAGCAGTACTACCCTCTCCCGTGAAGATGGGCACTGGGCGGCAATATCTGTAAAGACCGAAATATTATTTACTTCCACAAAAATATCTTTATCCGATGAGATTGTGTTAATCCCCATAATCTTAATAATATCAAGACCCACAATATCAGCCGCGCCATCATTTCTTCCGGTTCCCAGCAGGCTCGGATTTAATAAAAAATTCTTTTTCTGCGCAAACAAAGAGTATGCCTTCACAGTCATATTTTCGTCAAACAAAGGTATTAATGTAACCAGCATAATAATATTCTCCTTATCAACAAAATCAAACTACTATTACACTTATATCATACTATATTTTGTCAGAATTTTATATAGTATTAAGGTCATTTTTTGAAAATTTTACAAATGTCTTTGACCATTTATGGTAAGTCTGAATTCCACCCCAAGTTTTTCCGCCGCTTTTTTACATAAAATCATACGGTTTAAGAAAATTTCAAAATAGTCCATTACTGTACACATTTTTGTTTCAATGGTAATTTGTAATTCTATATGTGAATCCTTCACCACTTGAACACTACTCTCTTTTACGGAATAATTCACTCTGTCGTGGATGTCAAAACTTGCAAAATCCTGATTTCTCACACGGGTATATCGCACATCTGTCTTATCCGCCAATATGAGTGCTGCCGCAATAGAATTTACGGGAAATGCCGTGGACTCGTCGTGATTTCCAATTGCTGTTATAATCGTGGCAATATCCTCCGGCTCTGCTCCCATTCTGTCTAAAATACGAAAAGCCATAACTGCTCCGGACTGTGCATGATCGATTCTGTTGATTACATTTCCGATATCATGAAGATAGCCTGCAATACTTGCGAGTTCCGCTTCTCTTTCGCTGTATCCCAGGGTAAGCAGGATATCACTTGCTAATTTTGCCACCTTTGTTACATGGGCAAAGCTGTGTTCTGTATAGCCAAGTGCAATAAGTGTTTCATCTGCCTTTTTTATATAGGTCTTTACCGTTTCATCTTTTACCACATCTGCATATGTTACTTTCATTTTTCACCTCTGAATTCTTACATTTTCTGAATCATTTCTGCCAGATATTCTCCCAGTTTCTTATGCCCCCGGGCATCCAGATGAACGCCGTCTGCTACACAAGGTCCTGCAATTTTTGCTGCATCCACAAACAGACATTTTTGCCTCTCAGCAACAAGCCCGTATGCCTCTGCAAATTTTTTTGATTCTTCCTCCGAATTAGCGTCAAATCCATACAAATACATTCCTGTTTCTGCTTTAAAAATATGTATGGGGCTAATTAAAACAAAGGGAATGGCTTTATGATTTTCTTTTATCAGTATCTCCTTAAATCGCATAATTAAACGTTCTGCGCCAAGTGCTGCCTCATCAGCCCCTATAGAAAACATTCTTTTCATATCATTGGTTCCAAGCATCATAATACACATGTCAACCGGCAAATGGGAACACAGCATAGGCTCAAAATATTTTGCGCCATTTCTTCCTGTCATAAGCGGATCCTCAAAAACTGTTGTTCTTCCGCAAAGTCCTTCTTCTATAATCCGATATTCTTTTCCGAGTTTTTCCTGTAAAACTCCCGGCCAACGCACTTCATCAGCAAAACGTCCGCCTCCTACAAAGTCGTATCCCCAAGTATTGGAATCTCCAAAACATAATATTCTTTTCATCTTCTGATACTGTCCTCTCTTATTTATCTATTATTTATTATACAAGAAATTCTTCAAATACTGCAATGTAATCTTTTCAATAAAAAAAATAGCCATTTGCTTACTGGAGCAGATATGCAAAATATGCTACATAACATACCAACATAAAAATACCTACCGGTCTTTTCAATTTTCTACTCTTTAAAACACAAAGAAGCAATAATACACCTGCTACAATGGCAATTGCTGTATCTACAATAAAATTAGGTGCGAATGTAACAGGAAGAATAAGTGCCGTAGTTCCCACTACAAATAAAATATTGAAAATATTGCTTCCTACAATATTGCCAATTGCAATATCTGCCTTCCCTTTAATTGCCGCCGAAACAGATGTAAATAGTTCAGGTAAAGATGTTCCAAGTGCCACAATAGTAAGACCGATAAATCTTTCACTAAGCCCAATTTGCTTTGCGATATGTGTAGCTGCGTCTACTGTCACATCACTTCCCCATACAACAAGCACAAGACCGACCACTGCCGCGATGATAAGCTTCCAAAGGGGAGCATCTTTACTTTCCTCTGTAACTTCCTCTTTATTCTTTTTGGCCATATAGAACAGATAACCGAGATAAAGAAGAAATGCTATCCAAAGAATTACGCCTTCCTCAAATGTAACCACATTACCTGTATATCCTAAAACAAGTAACAGTATTGTAATTAAAATCATATAAGGAATTTCATATTTAATGGTAGACTTAGCAACTGCAACCGCAACAATCGCAGACGTAATACCCAAAATAATTAAAATATTTAGAATATTACTTCCCACAACATTTCCAATTGTAATATCTGCACTTCCTTTAAATGCTGCTGTAATACTGACAGCCGCTTCAGGGGCACTGGTTCCCATTGCTACGATTGTAAGTCCGATCACAAGTTGCGGCACGCCAAATTTATCCGCAATGCCTGCCGCTCCATCTACAAACCAATCTGCTCCTTTTACCAGCATTACAAACCCAAGTGCCAATAATACTACCTGTAACAAAATATTCATTTTATTTTCCTCCTTATTTGCAAGAGTTTCTTCTTTTGTTTTCTCTCGTATATCTCTTTTGGGCAACAAAAAACGAAACCCCTGTCGTAAAATTTTACAACAAAAGTCTCGCTACTTACTCACAAAACCGGATTCTATTAAGAATCGTATTGACGGCTTCACGAACACCATTTGGTGCCAGCTACTCCCTTTCATTCTTATTAAAATACGATTTTTTTCGCCATTAATCAAGAAATTCCAAAAAAACTTAACGTTATATTAACATCCCTACGTCTTAAACTAGATTTTTATTTGAGTCCACTTACCGGCCTTGAAACGTGTTGATGCAAAAATAAATCTTGAAATCTGATCTGCTAAAACGCCAAGCCAGATTCCCACAATTCCAAATCCAAGCATATAGCCGAAAATATAAGACGCACCGGTACGGATTATGGTAACACTTATGGTAGATGCCATTGCTGTATAAAACGTATCACCGGCACCTCTTAAGCATCCCATATAAATAACCTGACTAATCTGAAATACTACTACAAATATTATCACATACATAATTCCCACGCCAATTTCTACAATATGCTCTTCTTCAAAGAACAGGCGAAGTAGTGTCCTTGCTCCCGTAAAGTATACTATTGCAAGAAATACGGAAATGATTCCGCCAATCCATCTGCAGATGCGCCCATACTCCTTGGCAAGTTCCTGATTTCCCTGCCCCAAGCTCCGGCCAATCAAGGCAACCGCCGCCGATTGCAAGCCATCTCCAAAGGAAAATGACAGACCCATGATGTTCATTCCAACCTGATGTGCTGCCATGGCATCTGTTCCTTGCTTTGCTGCCATTACTGCAGTCATCATAAATCCGATCCTCATTAAGATTTGTTCAAAGAAAACACTGTAACCGATTTTTACTAAATTTATAAACGTACTAAATGCCGGTCTAATCTTATTTTTAAAAATAAATGGTATACTGATAAACCCCGCCGGCTTAGTTATAGATATTATGCTCATCACGCAAGCTACTACTGTACCGAACACTGTCGCAATAGCAGCACCATGGATACCCAATGCAGGGAAACCGAAATGTCCTTCAATCAATAAATAATTGCCGATTATATTCACTGTATTGGACGTAATATTTGTACGCATGGTAATCTTAGTATTTCCGGCTCCACGCTGTGCAGAGTTAATACACATCTGTACACAGTTAAAAATCATACCACCCATAATAATTTGGAAATAAATTACTGCTGTATCATGTGTTTCCGGCGTAGAGCCACATAATGTGATAATAGGACCGGCCAAAAGAACAAGGGATACACTCAGCACCACTGCGGCTGCAATCACAAATGTCAGTGCCGTATACATAATACGGTTAGCCTCTTCCTGTCTACCTTCACCACGTCTTCTTGCAACCAGTGCCGAAACTGCCACATTAACCGCAAAGAACAAGGATAATCCGAGAAATTTTGGCTGGGTAGTAAGCCCCACCGCTGCCACCGCATAAGCCCCCAGTGAACTCACCATAAGGGAATCCACCAGTCCTGCAAATGCCACAAAAAAAGATTCCAAAATTGCCGGCCATGCCATATCTATTGTGATTTTTATATTTTCTTTATTATGTCTCCTGCTTACTTCCGTCATATCTGCCACCTACTATTTGTCACGTATTCTACAACATTATACTATAACACACATATCTTTTCCATTCCACCAAAAAAGGAGCAACGCTCCACGTTATCATTATAAAAAATCGTAACGCCTTGCGATGCTCCTTAAATTTTCTTATTCCTTATAATGAACTATAAGAAAATATATTTACAAACAAACAATACTGCAAGCACATACATAAGAGGTGTAATCTTCTTAGCCTTACCGCATGCAAGGTTAATAATTACATAGGAAACAACTCCGATTGCAATACCTTCGGAAATGCTGTACATAAGAGGCATTGCCAGGAAACAAAGGTATGCGGGAACTGCTTCTGTTACATCTTCGAAATCTACCTTTAAGATAGCAGATACCATAAGGAAGCCCACGAAAATAAGTGCCGGAGCTGTAGCAAATCCCGGAATTGCCGTAAAGATAGGTGCAAAGAAAATAGCAATCAGGAATAAGAATCCTGTTACTACAGATGCAAGACCTGTTCTTGCGCCTGCTCCTACACCGGCTGAACTTTCTACAAATGTTGTGGTTGTGGATGTACCAAGAACAGCACCTGCACTGGTTGCAATAGCATCTGCTAAGAGTGCGGGTTTAATTCTGGGAAGTTTTTCATCCTTATCAAGCATATTTGCTTTGGTAGATACACCGATTAATGTTCCAAGTGTATCAAAAATATCTACAAACAGGAAAGATAATAAAATTACAATAAAGTTAAATACACCTACACCACTAAAATCTGCTGTAAAGCACTGTCCGAATGTTTTACCAAGTGCTGTGAAATCAGTCAGTGCAAATGTGGGATATAAGGAATAGAAACCTCCTTCAATATCTACTACATAAATGCCGCAAGCCTGGGCAATCATACCAAGCACCCACGTTGCAATAATACCGATTAGGATGGATGCCTTAATACCTTTTGCATATAAAATAGCTGTAATCATAAGACCAATTAATGCAAGAACAGCACAGATACCTTTTGTATGCCACTCACCTGTAAAATCTACATAAGTAACAAGTGTTGAGGAATTGGCAACTACCAATTTAGCTCCCTGCAGACCGATAAAGGCAATAAATAAACCAATACCTGCACCAACACCTTTTTTCAATGTACTGGGAATGGCATTGAAGATTGCTTCACGTACATTGGTAAGTGATAATGCAATAAATATAAGACCTTCAATAAATACTGCCATTAATGCAACCTGCCAGGAATATCCCATCACGCCACATACCGTGTATGCAAAATATGCGTTAAGTCCCATTCCCGGAGCAAGTGCAAAGGGATAGTTTGCAAGAAGTGCCATTGCAAGTGTTCCAATAAAGGATGCTAAGCATGTAGCGATAAGCACTGCTGTTCTGTCCATACCTGCATCACCAAGCATGGTGGGGTTAACTGCAAGAATATACGCCATTGTCATAAATGTTGTAATACCTGCTACCACTTCAACTTTTACTGTTGTGTTGTTTTCTTTCAGTTTAAAAAACTTTTCTAACATTTTTTACTCCTCCCTATTTACCTTCATAAGTAATTACTGATGCAACGTCATATTTCTGAAGTTTCTCCCTGCCTTTTAGTCCGGCAAGCTCCATCAGGAAAATAAGTTTTACCACTTCTCCGCCAAGTGCTTCTACTAATCTCGCACAGGCTTCAATGGTTCCTCCCGTTGCAATGAGGTCATCCACAAGTACAACTTTTTGTCCCGGAAGAATTGCATCTTTATGCATTTCAATCTCTGCGCTTCCGTACTCCAAATCGTACTGCATGGATATGGTTTCACATGGAAGTTTTCCTTTCTTTCTTGCCGGTATAAACGGTTTGCCAAGTACATAGGCAATTGGTACCCCAAAGATAAATCCTCTTGATTCCGTTCCCACAATCACATCAAATTCTATCCCGTCAAGCAACGCAATCATTGAGTCAATGGCAAGTTTCAGTCCGTCAGCATCCTGTAAAACACTGGTTACATCCCTGAAAATAATACCTTCCTCAGGAAAGTTTGGAATACTTCTGACGTATTCCTCAATTGGTTTCATGCCTTTACCTCCTTCCTTATATGATTACTTTTATCTGGTCCAGATAATGTTCTGGCTAATCATCTGGTCGATATCCATTCCTATAATTTGTGATGCTCTTGCTTTTGCAGATGCTTCATTTTCTGTACCAAGATTTTTGTAGATTGTGTATGCCGGCTTTTTATTTCCTTCCAAATCCACAAGACCTAAAGCCAGATTACTTGTCATTTCATGTGCATTATCCGTATGGCGGAACAGCATAAAAGCGTCGACATCAGGAAGGGATGCTGCTTTTAAGTAACCATAAGCAACAGAAGCCTCCTGCTCTGCCGTACCGAAACTAGATGTGAATCCCACCTCCGCAAGGGAAATGCTTCTCACTTCTCCTGCCGGATTCAAAAATTCAGGACGATGCATATAATTAATTAATATATCAATATTTTGCATCGTAATATATGGTGTGGTAAGTCCTTCATGTACCCATTCTGCCAGCCCATGCCATGCATAAGGGTCATATAACGGTGAGTTATACGGATGATAGGAAAGTCCCCAATCAATATTTCCTTCACGGATCATAAAATAGTTGAACTTATCTAAATATTCCTTAGCAAGAAAGCTGCCGGCATTTGACTTTCTGTTCCATTCCTGATCAATGGAATTATATATTTGGACACTAGCGTTCATACTTTTCATTTCATTATAAATAATACGAAATGCTTTTACATAGGTATTTACATTTAATTCCAAAGAATCTGAGTTGATATACCACCAAGATGTTCTTGCATTTACTTCATTTCCCAAAATCCAATTATCAACCTGTCCGTATCCTAATGTGCCGGAATATCTCTGTCCTAAGAAAGCACCAATCGCCTTCAAGTGATTAGTACCAGCTGCTTCCGCCACATTCAGTGCATATCCCGGACACTCTGTCCCGTCTTTTGCAAGTGGATGTACCAAATCTTGGGAAAAGGCACCTTTTCCATTATTTAAAAGCACCATAGTAACCTGAATACCGTTGTTATTCATATGTTTGATTAGGGAATCGTAGCTTTTTACTGTCGTTCCATCAAAGTAATAGGTCTGTCCATTATATGCAAAGGGAATAGCTCCAGGCACAGAAACATCAGAGCAGATATCATCCACACACATATTATAAACAGCCTGCTGAATGCCCAAATCCTGAATTTCTTTTGTTGACAAGCGTGTGACATCAGGCAATAAACCTTTGATTCCCACCGTCATCCGCACAGATGTAAAGGCCGCCATTGCTTCCGGATTGGTAATATAGTGCTCATCGCTGACCTGTATCATCTGTCCGTCTCTTTTAATTGCAACCAAAAATTTCCGGCTTAAATTTGATTCCGGCGTATTGTGATTTAACGGAAAAACTGCCGTAGCAGACTTTCCTGCTTTAACAGTCGCCACAATCTGTCCCGTAGGACCATCCTGATACACTTCATCTGCATAAATATAAAAATTGCCGTCATCACCGGAAGGAACACTCTTTGCACTCAATTGGCAAACTACATCCGTTCCCGAAATCAGACAGGAATCAATGGAAACCGGTCTCCCCGATGCCTGTACGCTCATTTCTCCGACTGATGATAATCCGGTCACTGTAACACCTAATATCACTGCCAGTGTCACTGCTAATGCTCTCTTTAAACTTCTCTTAGTAATTCCCATATTCCCTCTCTCCTATCGTATTTCAAAAAATTTCCATTACAAAGTCCACGTCATCAAGTCCGTAAATCTCTTCAATTACACCATCATGGTTTATCTTTTTCCCTAAATCAATGTCCATCCCAAGTAATATCTTGTCGTCATTTCTTCTTTTATCAATTTCTGTAATCCGGTAACCATGCTTATGCAAATACTCTACTATATTTTTGATACCACTATCACCGCTCACTTCTATCTTCACTTGTAATATGCGGTTATGCAACATCTGTTTGCGGCTGAAACCTGCCATTAGCTTAATAGCTACCATAATTAAGGCAAACGTGATAACAGAAGAATAAATATATCCGGAACCTATGGAAATGCCAAGTACTGCTGTGGTCCACAGCGTAGCTGCAGTAGTCAGTCCTTTAATGTGACTGCTCCCGGTAACAACAATGGTCCCTACGCCCAAAAATCCGATTCCGTTAATCACACCTTGTGCCAGTCTGACCGGATCGCCTGTTCCATAGGTAAGTACAAGGTGGATATTCACAATCTGTGCAAGCGCTGCTCCCACACAAACCAGTATAAAAGTCCTAAGCCCGGCCGCATGCCTGGTAGCACCACGCTCCATACCGATAATCCCGCCCATAATCGTGGCAAGAATTAACCGTACCGCCACCGATACTTCGTTAAACTCTTCCAAATAATAAAGCACGTCCATTATATTTTTCATAATCCGCACCTTTCTTTTGTAGACTGTGTATTTTCAAATATGAATTTTTACAGTTCATACGGCGTTATCTGATATACATAATAATTGAGCCAATTTGAATACAAATTATTGCTGTGGGAACGCCACTGCAAATCGGGTTTCTTTGTATCATCATCGTCAGGATAATAATTCTTCGGCATATCAATGGGAAGACCTTTTCCTTTGTCTCTCTGATATTCATTATGCAGAGTGTACCTGTCATATTCCGGATGACCCATCACGAAAATCTGTTTTCCTTCTTCTGACATACAAAGAAGAACACCTGCCTCTTCAGATTCCGCAAGTACCATAAGTTCTTCACAGTTATGTATCTCCTCTGCCGGTACAGTGGTATGGCGGCTGTGAGGTATCATAAAGTAATCATCGAATCCTCTTACCAAAGGAATCTTTCTGTTCATCACTTTATGCCTGTAAACACCAAAAAGTTTTTTATCAAGCTGTACTTTTTTAAGTCCGTAATGATAATACAGCCCGGCCTGGGCTCCCCAGCATATATGTAAGGTGGAAGTCACATGTGTTTTCGTCCATTCCATAATCTCACATAATTCCGGCCAATAATCTACCTCATCAAAGGAAATCTGTTCTACCGGTGCTCCGGTAATAATCAGTCCGTCAAACTTTTGATGCTTCACTTCATCATAAGTATTGTAAAAACGGTTCAGATGTTGAATCGGTGTATTTAGTGAAACATGGCTGTTCATTTTCATAAAGGTTACATCTATGTGAAGGGGTGTATTGGACAAAGCTCTAAGCAGTTGCAATTCCGTATCCTGCTTAATGGGCATCAAATTTAAGATACATATCTTAAGCGGTCTGATGTCCTGATGCATTGCCCGGTATTCGTCCATCACAAATATATTTTCATTTTCCAATATACCTTTTGCAGGTAAATCGCTTTGTACTTTAATAGGCATGTTTCTATTGCTCCGTTCTGTTTTACTTCTATTTTACAAATCTATCTACAAATTCATCCTCAGAAATGATAGGTATTCCAAGTTCTTTCGCTTTCCGGTTTTTGGAAGAAGCAGACTCAATATCATTATTGACAAGATAATTCGTCTTTGATGTTACACTACCTGTCACCTTACCGCCGGAAGCTTCCACATAAGCTTTAAATTCATCCCTGTTCTTATAATAGTGTACGTCTCCCGTAATAACAAAGGTAAGCCCTTCACATTTACCGCCTTCTTTTACCGTCATATCTACCTGCTCAATAGACACCTCTGTGAGCAAGTTATGAAGAGAGGCTCTATTCTTTGGATTTGCATACCATTCCAAAACCGAGTTAGATTTCTCCGGACCAATTCCTTCAATATCTTCAAACCCATATCCATTTTGAAGCCTGTCCATGAAACCATCAAAACCAATCGAGGAAACAATTTTCTTTCCGGCATCTGTTCCAATCATTGGAATACATAATGCATAGAGAAAATTTACCGGGTGCACATTTCTGCTTTTTTCAATAGCCTTGTACATGTTTTCATAAGACTTATCCCCGAATCCTTCCATTTGTCTGATTTCCTCTGCATGTTCCGACAAATGATAAATATCTGCAAACCGGGAAATAAATCCTTCATTCATAAATTTTAACATAGTTTGAATGGACAGTCCATCAATATCCATTCCTGATTTACTGACAAAGCGTGTAAATTTTTTTCCGTGCTTAGCACTGCAATCAGGATTGGTACAATGTAGTGTCTTTGTTTTACTCTTTTCACTGACATGTATCTTTGTGTCTGCACCGCAAACAGGACAATTCTTCGGAATATCAAATTCACCCTCTGCCTTTAATACCGCAATACATTTGGGAATAATCTTGTTCGCTTTAATTACTTCTATTGTAGATTTCTTACCGATTCCAAGCCTCTCCATCTCACTGATATTACAAAGAGACGCCCTGGATACGGTAGTTCCTTCCAGTTGTACCGGTTCAAACACTGCCACAGGTGATATGGTAGATGCCGCACAGGACCATTCCACATACAAAAGTTCCGTCTTTGCTGACACATCCTGCCATTTAAATGCATATCCTGCTCTCGTTGCATGGTGTCCCGTTACACTTCCGGTTAAAGCATACTCCGTATCATCATAGCAAATAACAAGTCCATCCACGGGGATATCCATTTCCCCCGTTTCTACTTTTTTTGTCCATCGTTCAATCACTTCATCCAGTTGTTCTCCTTTTAGCATTTCCCTTTCAATAACAGTAAAACCTTCTCTTTCCAGGAAATTCATTCTCTCGCCCCATGATATGATCGTTTCATCTATATGAACTAAAGTAAATGCATTAAAATGGACATGGCGCTCCTTTACCTTTTCCGGATCATCAAGGCTTAGCGTTCCCGATGCCAAATTTCTGGGATTTGCATATTTCTCATCATCATCTTCTATCATTGCATTAATCAGTTCAAAATCTGTATAAGATATGGTTGCCTCACCACGCACAACCAAATGCCCCTGATAGGATATGGTAAGCGGAAATCCTTTGATTACATTCTTTAAATACGTAATATTGGTTCCGGTTTCTCCATTACCTCTGGTAAGAATCTTGGTAAGACTTCCATTATCATAGGTAAGCACCAATGTAAGACCGTCTAATTTCCAAGAAAGCCAGATCTCTTTCTCTTCTGCCCATTTTTTCAGTTCCGTAATCTGTTTTGTCTTTGCAAGAGATAATGCCGGAAACTCATGTGCCTCTCTCTCTCCGCCCGCCTCCTCATATCCTGTCTTCTGGGTAGGACTATCCGGCAAAATATATCCTGTTTCTTCCTCCAGTTTTGCAAGCTCATCAAACATGGCATCCCATTCGAAATTAGACATGATCTCTTCTTTGCCGCCGTAGTATCTCTCAGACGCCTCATTTAATTTCTGTATCAGTTCTTCCATCTTATTCATTTTAGCTTCCATTATAAACACACTCCTAATATCACACGGTACTTTTGATACATGTTTATTAAAAAATACTGTTATTTAATCTAATAAATAACGCCTATTTTTGCAAGTTTTCTTTCACGTTTTTTATTTTTTCTTGCATTTTTGCTTTTCAAACAAGGTGTTATTCCTATTTTTGCTAGTCTTAAAGTACCATTTTTGACCCAATTCATTCAAACAACTTGCAAACTCCTTGATTTTTATAGCACTTTGCCTGCTTTACATAATATCGCTTTTTGAATTATGGTAAACCACAAGATATTGTGGCCACTCACTTCAATTTCCATCCTCTTCATGGTATCGTAACCCGCAGGAATTATATAACACCTGTAATTCTTTTCCCGTAATTTGACGATAATGACCCTGTTTTAAATTTGCAAGTTCTACATTCACTACTCTTATACGTTTCAAGGCAGTTACTTTCGCCCCAAGTTCTAGTACCATTCTCCTAATTTGCCTGTTGACCCCTTGAGTCAGTACAATTCTGAATGTATATTTACCTACTTTTTCAATCTCACAAGGCTTTGTTTTTATCTTTAATTCCCGAAGATAAACCCCTTCTGCCATTGTTCTAAGGAACTCATCCGTAATTTCCTTATTCATTTTTACAACATACTCTTTTTCATGCCCGGCACTTCCCTGCATCATTGCATGAATCAAATCCCCATCATTACTAAGAAGCAGCAATCCTTCCGAATCCTTATCCAATCTGCCTGCATAAGTTACCCTTACAGGAAATTTTACCATCTCGGTAACCTTTTTATCTGCAAACTTATCTCTTTCCGTACATGTCACACCGATGGGTTTATAATATGCAAGTACAACTTTCTCATTTTTTCCATGTATAGGCTTTCCATTTACCAGAATTCGTTCACATCCACTCACCTGCATCCCCATATCTGCGATCTTACCATTAACCGTTACCCGTCCCTCTGCAATAAGGCGGTCTGCATCTCTTCTGGAACAAATACCACAGGAAGCCAAATATTTATTTAAACGCTCTTTTTTTGTAAAATCCATACAGTTTCCTCTGTCTATGAAAGCAACTACTTCTTATATAAGTAATCTGCATACTTATTTTTATCAGCTTTATGACACTTAACGGTTAACTTAGTACCATTTTCCTCATATTCCTGACTTATTAAATGTGCATTTTCTCTAAAATACGACACTAAATTCCCCTTTGCATATGGAATAAGGAAGGTTTCTTCCACATAATCGGCATATATCTTATTCAAAATAAACTCTACCAAAGCATCAAGGGATATCTCATCCTTTGCCGAAAGATATATTTTATCTTCTCCGACTACTTTGGGATAAAAAATTTCTCCGCCTGTCTTATCTACTTTATTATAAACTGTAAGAAGCGGAATATCTCCTGCGTCAAGTTCTGTTAATGTTTCCTTTGTTGTTTTCATCTGTTCCCGATAAAAAGGATCGGAATAATCCACTACCTGCAAAAGTAAATCTGCATTTTGAACCTCTTCTAATGTAGACCTAAATGCTTTAACCAAGCTATGGGGTAATTTGTGTATAAAACCGACTGTATCCGAAAGCAAAAAATCTTTGTTATTTCCGGTATTTATCCGTCTCACGGTAGTATCAAGAGTAGCAAACAGCATATCTTTCTCAAGAACTTTTTTATCATCATCTTTCACATATTTATCTACCATGGCATTCATAATGGTAGATTTTCCGGCATTGGTGTAACCCACCAGTGCAACGAGCGGAATTCTGGCACTTTGTCGTTTTTTTCTTTGAATCATCCGCTCGTCAGAAACTTCATCCAATTCCTTTCTAAGTTCTGAAAGGCGATGTTCAATTCTTCTTCTGTCAAGTTCCAGTTTCTTTTCACCTGCTCCACGGCTACTCATACTGCCGCTGGTACCGCCCTGTCTGGTTAAGGCTTCATGCATCCCTACCAGTCTGGGTAACAAATATTGCAGCCTGGCTGTTTCGACCTGAAGCTTTGCCTCTCTTGTTTTTGCCCGGCTTTCGAAAATATCCAAGATTAAATTGGTTCTGTCCATAACCGGTTTCCCCAATTCGGATTGTAAATTTCTAAGCTGCGATGGTGTTAGGGAATTGTCAAAGATAATAAGGTCTGCCTCCAGTTTCTCGGCCAGTTCTCTTACCTCAGCCACTTTGCCGGTCCCTATATAAAGCCCTTTATTGATAAATTCCATCTTTTGCGTAACAACTGCTATCGTTTCCATGAAGCACGCCTTTGCAAGATTCTCCAATTCTTCCATTGATCTTTCAAAATCAGTCTCATCTTCATGGTTGTCCGAAGTTTCTACTCCCACCAATATGACTCTTTCTAATTTTCCCTCATTTACCCATTCTCTTTCCATAAACCCTCTTAGTTAAAACAAAATTGCTGCAAGTCCTTAATTTTCAAGGTTTTGCATGTGTGTTTATTATATTTAAATTTAATTTTTGCCACATTTCGCCTTTATTCATCACGTTTTTTCATTTAATTACATATGTTGTTTTCGTTTGCAATTTTATCTATGATTTCAAAATAATTTTCAAATGTCTTCCTGCAACACATGGGGTTTTTAATGGTAATCATACCGGTTTTTAAACCGATCAGCGTAAATGCCATCGCCATGCGATGATCCTCATAAGTCTCTGTCTCTGTCTTCTTTACCGCTTCTGTTTGTACCGGTTTGATACAGATACCATCCACTCCCGGCACTTCCTCACACCCTACTCCCATTCGTTCAAGTTCCGTTACAATCGCATGAATCCGATCCGATTCCTGAAAGCGGATATGTCCTATATTCCTGATTACGGTTTCACTGCTTGCAAAGGGTGCGATTGCTGCCATAGTCATGGTCTGATCCGAAAAGTCCTTCATGGAAACATCCAGTCCCGGATAATCATCAAGCATCTTCCCACTCACCCACAGGCCTTCCTCTCTATCATCAATCTCACATCCCATGTCTTCCATAAGACTTATAAACTTAATATCTCCCTGCAGCGAACATCTATGTACATTCTTTACAATAACATCTGTTTTCAATAAAGGTGCCATGGCATAAAAATAACATGCACCGGATACATCCGGCTCTATTTGATATTTTTCCACCCCGAATACTTTATTGTTCGGTACAAGCACACTATTTCCTTCTCTTTCCACGGATATCCCAAACTGTTCCATCATTGCAAGTGTCATCTTGATGTAGGAGCCTTCTGTCCTATCTCCTTCCATGTGCACTTTAAGGCCGTCTTCCATGAGCACACCGGACATAAGCAGGGCACTTGCAAACTGACTGCTGATTTTAGTATCAATTGTCACTTCTTTCATGTCCGGCTTACCAGATTTCATTACAAAGGGAAAATGCCCCTTTTCACCTTTATAGGTAATCTCCACTCCTGCACCTTGCAAAATGCTAAGCAACGGTTCCATAGGACGCTTACACATTTGTGCTGATGCATCCATCTCATACTCACCGCCTGCCAAAGCCAGCATCACCGTCAGAAACCTCGCTGCTGTACCGGCACTTCTGACATTGACATACGCCTTTCGATTGGGAATGTTTCCACCCATTCCCTGTATTGTCACTTCTTTTTCTTCTTCCTTGATTATTACTTCAAATCCCAGTCTTTGCAAACTATCCAAAAACGCCCTGGAATCATCACTGAACAAAACGCCTTTTAAAAGACATCGTTGGTTTGATAATGCAGCAAGCAAAAGTGCCCTATTGGTAATACTTTTAGACCCCGGCACTTCTACTGCAATTTCATTTATATTTTCAACTTTTTTTACGTAATATTTCTCCACTTTATTAATTCTCCATTCGTCTTACACTGATTCTCCCAGCCGCTTAGCCAAACGTTTACGTACAATAATGAAACAAATTAAATGCACTACCGCTGTCATAAACCATGATACAGGATAGGAAATATATAATGTTTCCAAGGATCTTTCCCACTGAAACACAGTAAAAATCCATACCACGCGGAATGCACAAACACCAAGTAATGAAACAATCATTGGTGTTATTGCATACCCCAATCCTCTGATACTACCCACAATAACATCCATAATACCGCATAAGCAATATGTTGTACAAATGATTAGTATCCTTCTCATACCGTATGCTATTACTTCTGCATCTGAAGAATACAAGCTAAGAAGGGGCTCTCCGAAAATTACAAAAGCATTTCCCATAATAATACCGATAAGGGCAACTAAAATCAAACATTCTATTAATATCTTGCTGATCCTGTCCAATTTTCTTGCTCCAAGATTTTGTCCGGTAAAACTGATTGCTGCCTGGTGTACTGCATTCATAGCAGCGAACACAAAGCATTCAATATTGGTAGCTGCAGTGTTTCCTGCCATAGCAATAGATCCAAAGGAGTTCACAGAAGACTGAATCAATACATTGGAAATAGAGAAAAGTGAACCTTGTAATCCTGCCGGCAAACCGATTCTCGCAATACGTCCAAACTTATCCCAGCTGATTTTTAATTTATGAAACTGAAGTTTAAAACTCCCTTCACTTTTCACTAAGCATCTGATTGTCAGCACTGCAGATACTATCTGAGAAATAATGGTTGCATAGGCAACACCTGCCACTCCCATATGAAACCCGATTACGAACCAAAGATTTAAAACTACATTGATTACACCGGCAAACAGAAGATAAAAAAGTGGTCTTCTGGTATCACCAATTGCACGTAGCACTGCTCCGCCAAAATTGTATAGCAGCATAACAGGCATGCCAAGAAAATAAATTCTCATGTAGGTAACTGAATGACTGATGACATCTTCCGGTGTATCCATAAGTGTAAGCAGCGGTCTTGCCAGCACAACACCAATTATTGTCAAAATAACACCACCTATTACACTGATTACAATGGCTGTATGTACTGTCTCGCTCATTTCTTTATCCTGCTTTGCACCATAGTATCTTGCTGCAAGAACATTTACTCCCACGGACATTCCTGTAAATAGGTTGATCAGCAAATTAGTCAGTGATGTCGTGGAACCTACTGCTGCGAGTGCTGTGCTTCCTGCGAATCTTCCCACCACAATTACGTCTGCCGCATTAAACATAAGTTGTAAAATACCTGAAAGCATAAGCGGCAATATAAATAGAAGCAATTTCTTAAAAAGCGGACCATTGCACATATCAATTTCGTATGTCTTTTTTTCTTTCACTAAAGTGGTCATTGTGCACTCCTTGTATATTCTATCTGGTAACTATTTATCTTTTACTACATATTATATCATAAGTCAATCAATTATTATGAGGTTTATATGCCAACAGTTGTAATAGATGCCGGACACGGCGGCTCTGATTTTGGTGCCACATACTTAGGCCGCAAGGAAAAGGATGACACCTTAAACCTTGCACTTGCCGTGGGAAATATTCTTGAAAATAGCGGTGTCAATGTCATTTATACCAGAACAAATGACATCTATGAAACACCTTCCCAAAAAGCAAGCGAAGCCAACACTGCAGATGCAGACTATTTTATATCTATTCACCGCAACTCCAGTCCATATGATAACCAATATACCGGTATCGAATCCCTTGTTTATAATAGGAACAGCACTGCCGGAAATATTGCTCAAAATATCAACCGGAACCTGGAATCATTGGGCTTTGCCAATCAAGGGGTTAATGAGCGCACCAATCTTGCTGTTCTTCGTCGCACCAATATGCCTGCCGTTTTAGTAGAGGTCGGCTTTATTAACACAGACCGGGATAACATCTGGTTTGATAACCGTTTTTACGAAATTGCACAGGCAATTGCCGACGGTATTCTTTCTTCCATATAATGATATCAAAAAGCAGAGAATGAATTTCTACAATTCATTCTCCTTTTTTTATAGCTTATTTTCTAATTCATCAAGTGAGCCGTATCCATATAGCAATGCCGTATTTCTCATAATCATTTCTGCAAGGTTCTTCTCATCTCTACATAGCCCTGCAATAAATCTGCCATACAAATCTAATGTTTCATCTGAGTAAGTTCCCAGTTCCCCTCTTAAATATGTCTCATAGGACGTGTTAAAAGGAGTATCTTCAAAGGAATGAATACTTCTGGCATTACCTGCCGCTTTTGGATATTTTTCAGCGAATTCTTCCATCCACATCACCTGAATATTCACTATTTCTTCTATAATTTCTCTCTTTTGTTCGGGAATCTTGGGAAGAGCATCTTTTAACTGTTCATATTTTTGAGGCGTTGTGCTTTCCATCATACGGGCATATTTTTCTGCAATCAGATTATGTCCATTTTCATTTGCTATACGGAAATCATGAATATAACTTCTTAGCATTTCTTCCGTCCAAGTGTAATACTGGCTGGTGCGCATAATAGAAAAAGTATTAAAGTCATCCTGGCAATCTGCCCTGCCACCTTCATTATCTACTTTATCAAATGCTTCCCATTCCAAAGAAACCAATTCATCAATTAATGCAGCTTTAAAGGACTCCTCCGTTTTTTCCTTCTGCGGAATGCTTTTCAAAATATTATCCGTGTGATGATCGAGATAGTTATCTTCTCCGCTTGTAAGCCCCTGCTTTTTCATTTCGGCAATTATCATGGCCACAATAAGCTCTATTGTCTGCGGAATTCTGTCATCTCCCACCGGCATCTGTGCCAGCACTGTCAAAATATCTCGAACCTCTTTTAAAACTGCAAGTTTTTCCATACCCTTATGCATCCATTTATAAAAAGGAGCATATTTGCGGTTTAAGAGATATACCATCATCATGGTATGCTTCATAAATTCAGCCAACGCAATCTGTGCGGTAACTGTATCGCCACGGTCGTACATTCTGGAATAATTATACTGTCCGGACTGTGCCATAAGTGCAGCTTCCCTTGCTATCTTCTTAATCCTAACCTCTTCCGGATAATAAGCAAGAATGCCTTCCCTAATTCTGGTAAATTCACCCAAATCATCCCTGAATACTTTTCCGTTAGTTGCCGTTGCCAATCTGTAATCATCCAAAAACAACCACTGGTTCTGGGTGGTCGGAGCATCACTAAGGCCAATGAGATTTTCATAAAATTCACCGATTTTAAAGACCCCTACACGTTTTTTTGCTTTTGCAGTGGTCACTCTGGTAATTCCCATATAAGTTAACGGAAGTTCTTCATATGCCCGCTGTAACTCTTCCCCGATTTCATCATAAACCTGATCTGTAAGCCACATGCAAAATCCCGGTCCGAAATCGTGATCTCTTGACACTTCATCATCAAAACCAAAGCAATCGGAGCCTTCTCCTACAAGTCCTACGGCAATCTGGGATTCATACATAGGAAACCTTGTCCTGATCATCGGCACACCGAATTCCAGATAAAAAGCCTCGCAAAGCTCTAACCCATTTCTGAACGAACGCCCTCTAGGCGTCTGCTTCATCTGTTCCGTCACTGCATTTAAATTCTGCAACGTAATTTCATACGCTTTATTCTTTCCCACATTTTTCTCTATCTCCGAAAGTGCCAGCTTATAATACCTTGCTGACTCTTCCAGATTTCCCGTAAGATACTGCGCTTCTCCCATGGCGGAAAGTGCACCACTATAATGGTAATCCTTTTCTTCGTCCATCTCAAATAAAGAAAAAGCTCGTTTCAAATTAGCAATTGCTTCCTCACATCTGTTTAGCTTCAATTGTGATACTGCCAGATTCGTATAAGTTACCGCTGTTTCGATTCTTGCACCACTATACTGAGTCACAATACCAAGTGCACGCTCCAAACAATCACATGCACTTTCAAAATCTCCCATTTCCTGAAACAACAGACTCATATTATTATAAAGGCTTGCATACCTAAAATCCTGATAAGAAATACTTCCTTCGTAGATTCCTTTTACTCTCTGATAGGCAGACATGGACTCTCTTAAAAGACCGGCCGCACGATAGGCATTTGCCACATTTAGCAATGTGGTTGCATATGGCACAGTCCCTTCCATGCCCATCTTCTGCATTAATTTTAGTACCTGTTTACAGTACTCAACAGACTTTTCAAACTCACCGGTTTCCCTAAAATGTCCGATAATTTCATTCATCAATGTTATAACTGCATTCCGGTCTCCCTCGTTTGCCGCCTCATCTATTTTAGTGAGCAAAAATTCTTCTACTTTATTTATCTTATGCTCTGCAAAAAGTTGATCTAATTGTGTAAGTACCTGCTCTATGTTCATGTATACGCCTCCTTATTATTCTTCATACAGAAACTTGCGTATCTCCCCTTCTCTTTCCTTTGCAATTTCATAACCATGTTCATAGTATTTCATCAAGGTTGCAATGTCAGATTCCTGATTTTTTATCGCCATTTTTGTAGGTCTTATCACAAAAGCCTTGCCCTCTTCTTCTAACTGCTTCAATTTATCAAGACTTTCGTTATACTTATCCGATCTTTTTTCTACAATTTTAATCAATTCCGGATATTTACGATATACAAGTCTTAGCATCATCATATAAAAACGTCTGTATTTCTTACGATAATCACTCTTTCTTGTAAGTACCACTATCATTTTTTCAAAGTTTTCTTCTAATGCCTTATCAACCGGAATGGCATCCGAAACACCGCCATCTAACCACACTCTTCCGTCCAAATGTGTTATTTTAGAAATAAAAGGCATGGAATTGGCCGCTTTACAGAGATTCCAAAAATGCTCCTGTGACTTAAAATCTTCGTGATAAACACATTCGCCCGTCACACAGTCCGTGGTACTCATCATAAACCGTATCGGTGAATTACGAAAGGTATCAAAGTCAAAAGGTGCCTGTTCTTTCGGCACAATATCAAACAAGTAATCCATGTCAAAAAAGGAACCAGTTCTAAAGAAAGTACCAAATCCCATATATTTTACTTTTTCAAGCGGCTTAATCACTGCATCTATCAATCTTCCTTTTTGGCGGGATACATAATTCATCCCTGCATAAGCTCCTGCCGATACTGCTATCACATTTGGAATTATAATCTCTTTTTCCAAAAAATAATCCAATATTCCTGCCTCAAAGACACTGCGCATGGCGCCGCCTTCCAAAACAATTCCGATTTTTTTCATCTGTATTTTCCCTCAGGTTTCTCTTATTTTGCTCTATAGAATATTATACTTGTTTTATCTATATTTTCAAGATAAAAGGACCATAACAAATTGTTACGGTCCACTTTGTTTTATTCCATATTATCAAGAAGTTCCTGATAAAATCTTGCGTAATCGCATCTGGCATCTCCCATGAATCTAATTGCGGAAGACGGATGGGAATTCATAATTCCTGTCAAAAGGTAAGGAATATCATATCCCCAAATATTTCCTTTCTCTTTTTCTGCCTGAATGTACTTCTGCACAAAATCCATAACAGGCACCAGATTATATCTTGGATTTCTGAGGAAAGCAAGCAAAGATTCCATATAACAATTCCCTGCACCACGTCCCATTCCGCTTACAGTTGCATCAAGAAGACTTGCTCCGTTGCTGAGTGCTTCAATGGTATTGGCAAAAGCAAGCTGCTGATTATTATGTGCATGAATACCGATTTTCTTATTATGCTTTTCCGCAATGTTCATATATTTATCGGTTAATCTGCGCATCTGCTCCGGATAAAAAGCACCAAAACTATCTACCAGATAAATCACATCTACATCACATTCTGCAAGAATCTCAAGTCCGTTATCTAACTCTTCTTCACGGACCTTGGAGATTGCCATGATATTTACTGTAGTCTCATATCCTTTTTCATGTGCATCCTGAATCATTTCAATGGCTGCAGGAATCTGATGAATGTATGTAGCTGTACGGATCATATCAATGACACTGTCCTGTTTCTTTAAGATGTCATTTTTAAAATCGGTTCTGCCCACATCCGCCATAACAGAAATCTTTAAATCGAAGTCATTATTCCCTACAACTGCACGGATATCTTCTTCCTCGCAAAATTTCCACTTACCGTAATCTTCTTTATTAAAAATCTCTTTGGATGCTTTATATCCGAATTCCATATAATCAACACCGGCTTTAATATTGGTGCGATACAAGTCCTTTACAAATTCGTCCGTAAATTCAAAGTTATTAACGAGTCCACCATCACGAAGCGTACAATCTACCACTTTAATGTCTGGTCTGAATGCAATTAAATTACCGTTATCTCTTTTCATGTCATCCTCCGAAGTTATATTTGTCGCTTTAAACCGTTACACTTTAAAGCCCTAAAGTACATTTATGATAATACTACTCCGGTTATAAATTGTCAACAACTTTTTTTAACATTTTCTCTGCCTGAGTATTTCTTTCTTACCATGAACAAAAAAAAGAAGTCCCCCTTTCATTAGACGATCATTTGTCTAACGAAAAGGGGGGACTTCATACCTGTAGCGTTGGCACATTTTAAAATATTACTCCTGTGCCCTGCTTTTTAGCTCATAAAATCTTGCATCCACTTCCTTCTGAATGCGTTCTACTACCTCTTTATACTCTTCTTTTTGCAAATGCCTTGTTCTTCCCATCATGGACAGGAAATCAATCACCGGAATTTTCTTGCCAGTCTTTTCCGGATCATAGGAAAGTTTTGTCACACCCTGCTCGATTTCATACAAAGGGAAATAACAGCTGTCAACCGCAGCACCGATAACCCTTCGTTCTGTAGCCGGCTTATCATTCCAGTTTAAGGGGCAAGCAGAAATTGCTTTTACATAAGCAGTTCCCGTGGTCTTTGCATAATGTGCCGCCTTAGAGGCTTTCTTTAGGAAATCTGTAGGGTTTGACTCTGCCACGGTAGCCACATAAGGGATTCCTGTTGCTGCCATAATTTTAGGCATATCTTTATGAAAAAAGGTCTTTCCGTACTGTTCTTTTCCCACATGTGATGTGGAACTTCTAGCACCCATAGGTGTGGAATAAGAAAGCTGATATCCTGTATTCATGTAACCGCCGTTGTCATACTCAAAAATAAGCAATCTGTGTCCCCGCAGTGCTGTTCCCAGTGCGGAACCCATGCCGATATCCATACCGCCATCGCCACTGACCATTACAAAAATAATGTCTCCGGGCGGGATTTCCCCTTTTTGCTGTTTTCGGTAACAAATTTCTGCCACACCACTAAGTGTTGCAGCCCCATTTTGAAACAAGTTATGCAGATAGGGCACTTTAAAACTTGTTTTTGGATAGGCTGTGGTGACAATCATACCGCAGCCTGTTTGAAACAGAAACACTACCGGATCTTCAATTCCTCTAAGAAGTAAATTTAAATTCACCGGAATTCCGCAGCCCGGACAGGCCCCATGTCCCGGTGCAATGCGCCCCGGCATAGCAGTCACTGCATTTAAATTATTTCCCGCGCCGATTTTGGTCATATCCCTTGTAATCGGCGCAAACAATGGCGTATCTGTTGTCCCCTCATCTTCTCCCGGTTCCACACCATAATATGCAAAATCCGGTTTTGCCGGATCTTCTGCCCATGCAAGCATAGCTTTTGCATCTTCTTTAAAGAAATCCTTACCACCCAAACCATAAATTAAACTTTTGATTTTGGCACGGCTGCCGAACTTCTGCATAGCTGCCCGTACTTCCAGGGATAGATTTCCGCCTCCTGCACCATAACTGTCCTGTCTGTCTGCCACTAAAATGTTATCTGCATGACGAAGCAGACCATATAGCTCCTTTCCGGGAAAAGGTCGAAGCACATGAACGGTAGCCGCACCTACCTTCTTTCCTTTTTTACGCATTTCCTCTACTGCATCTATTGTGGTATCGTAAGAGGAACCTAATAACACCAACAAATTTTCTGCATCTTCACAGCCTATTCCCTCTATCATTCCATATTCTCTTCCGGAAAGTTCCTTATAGGAAGCAAATAATTCCGGCAATACATGGGTCACTTTTTCCATTGCCATATGAAGCTGATATCTGTTGTTAATCAAATCCGGCTCATTCATATAAGAGCCCACGGTAATGGGATGCTCTAAGTCTAAAAATGGATATTCTTCCTGCTTTTTGCCAACATACTCCCTAACCGTTTCATCTTCTTCAAACCGCATACACCTTCCTTTTTGATGGCTGGTAAAAAAGCCGTCATAAGCCACCACTACCGGAAGCCGTACCATTTCTGCCAACTTTAGTGCAATAATGTTAAAATCATATACCTGTTGTACAGTGCTTGCAAACAAAATCGGCCAGCCTGCGTTTAGCAAATACATAATATCACTATGGTCACCTTTAATGGATAAGGGTCCTGAGACAGTTCTGCACACCACATTCATAACCATGGGATAACGCGTGCCGGACTGCACCGGAAACTGTTCTATGGCATATAAAAGTCCATTGGCACTGGTTGCATTTACCACACGTCCTCCGGCAACAGAAGCACCGTAGCAAATACCGGCAGCACTATGTTCTCCCTCTGCCGCTACCATTACTAAATCTGTTTCTCCGTTAGCGCGCATAATATCTAAGTTTTCTGCAATTTGCGTGGAAGGAGTAATGGGATAATATCCCATCAGATCATATCCGATTTGCTTAATGGCAATGGCTGCCATTTCATTGCCGGATGCATATTCCATAACCTGTTTTTTCATTATACTTCTCCTCCTTCCATCCGTTTCTCCGTCAAATAAGATTCTGACGTAATGTAACCGTCAGCTCCGGCTTCTTCATAATAATCAGGTTTGCGCAAAAGCTCCTGATTTGGAATAAAGTAGTCTTTTTCCGGATGCTCTGCTTCTAATCCCCTTACCAGTGCATTTACAGGACAGACATCCACACACCTAAGACATCCCTTACAGTGGTAATAGTCAAGCCCCTGATTTACCATCATTTCTCTGCCTTTGTACTCTCCCTTTGCAAACTGAAAGACCATATCAGGACATGTAGAATGACAAAGACCACAATTGATGCATCTTTCCTTGATAAAAATGGGAATATAACCTTGCCTTGAGGGGGATAAATCTGACACCACGGTGTTTCCAAAGTTAGGATTAATTCCACCAATAGGTGCATTTGCATATCCCCATCTTGTTTGTCCTTTCTGCTGTGCACGTTCTTCCACGTCTTTATCTTCAGAAAATGAGAATTCTATTTTTTCTACTTCCTCAAACCCTCTTTTCATACCCTCCAGATTTGCCTTTAAGGCATCGGGGTATTTCTTTCCCAATGTTTCCTTACATATCTGTTCTCCTGCCGAAATATCCTCTAAACCCATGAGTCTTAAGGACGCTCCAAGCATCACTACGTTAATTCTGGAATGTGTTTCCATGGCAATTTTTTGTGCTTCCAGCCCGAAAAACAAACATTTTTTTGCCTCCATTGGCATATTCGGAAGTTTCTGTCCTGCTTCCAGTCCAATAATAACTGCCGTATCTGCCGTGCAGCCTTTCCATACAGATTCATCGTTGATAAGCGCCTGATGGAATACCACCAATAAATCCGGCTCTGTTACGGGCGAATGAACCCTAATTTCCTTTTCTTTCTTACAATACCGGACAAATCCCTTTACCGGTGTCCCTGTCTTTTCTGATCCATAGCTGGAAAAGTTGCTACTGTTCACATCCAAATATTTTACGCCTAATTCTCCCAGCATCTTGCCGCACAGATTTGCACCCAGACCGCCGATACTCTCCAGTCTGATTTCATAATATTCTTTTCCCGATGCAAGGCTTTCTATCAAGCCTTTTGTGCCATATGGTTGTTCCACTATTTACTCACCTCGCTGAAAAACTCTTTTCCTACATAGCATAAAGGACAGGCGAAATCCTCCGGAAGATCTTCAAACTTTGTGCCCGGAGCAATATCCATATCTGCATAACCTGCCTCCTCATCGTAAATCCATCCACAAACGTCACATACATATTTCATATTGATTACCTCCTATTATTTTTTACACAGTTCTTCTGCAAGTTGTTCAATCTGTTCACAGCTTTCTTTATTAAGCGCTGACATCAGTTTCACAAATGGCTCTGCAAAAATGATTTCCTTACTGTTTTGAAACATTTCCTGCATATGCTTAGCAGCAGTGGGCATCCAGCTTCCGTTTTCAATAAATCCAACCATTCTGTTACAAAAATTTCTTTCTGTAAGCCAACTGATAAACTCCCGCATAAAAGGAAAAATCATAGTATTATAGGTCGTGGTTGCCAGCACTAATTTACTATATCGGAAAGCTTCAGCAACTGTCTCTGAAATATCACATCTCGATAAATCCCGCATCACTACCTTAGCGCAACCTTTTTCTTTTAATCTTTCTGCAAGATATGTGGCTGCCTTTTTTGTATTTCCGTAAATAGAAGTATAGGCAATGAGAACCCCTTCTTCTTCCGGCTGATACCTTGACCATATATCGTATAAATCAATATAGTAGTTCACATTTTCTGACAAAACCGGCCCGTGTAACGGACAAATCGTTTGAATGTCCCATGCTTTCAGTTTTGCTAACAGCTTTTGTACAGAAATACCATATTTCCCTACAATACCGAAATAATAGCGCCTTGCCTCCGATTTCCATTCCTCTTCTACGTTAAGTGCACCAAATTTACCAAACCCATCGGCTGAAAATAAGACCTTGTCAGTGCTGTCATAAGTTACAATCACTTCCGGCCAATGTACCATAAGTGCCGATGCAAACACCAATTTATGTTTGCCAAGGGAAAGCATATCCCCATCCGAAACGGCGATTCTTTTTTCTGTAAAGTCACTTCCGAAAAAGTGATTCATCATTACAAATGCCTTTTCTGATGCAACAATTACGATTTCCGGATACTTCTTTTGTAAATTGACAATATTTGCCGAATGATCCGGCTCCATATGATGTACAATTAAATAATCGGGGTTTCTGTTTCCCAATATTTTTTCTATATTAGCCAACCATTCACACGTAAAGTTCTCATCAACCGTATCCATTATGGCTATTTTTTCATCTACAATCATATAAGAATTGTATGCCATACCGCCCGGCACCTGATACATCCCTTCAAACATATCAATTTCATGATCATTTACACCAATATATTTAATATCCTCTGTGATTTTCATACATCATCCCCCTTCTTTCATATTTATGACAGCAGCATACGTCAAATGACCTGTATCCTTATTTCTATAGTTTCTTCATATGTGGAAAGATTATGCAAAAAGAAAAAAATCTGCAAACAAAACGGTATCGTTTCGTTTGCAGATTTGTTCTTACTTCTTGTTTGATTAAGAATAAATCCTTAAATTATCCTCTTCCTGTAAAAAATCCACATCAAATTTCATAATGGCTTTGTGGATATTATTCACCAATTCACGTTTATCTTCATCAAATTGATATTTCTCCAATTGTGCCCATGCAGCATCTAGTTCATCTATATCCATTTCCTCTGCCGCCATTTTTATTTTTTGTAATAATCTATTGATTTCCTCGCAACATTCCTGCGCAATTAATTTCTTTTCCTGCTCTTTTTTTTCTTCAAAAATTTTTAATTTTCCCTTGTAGGAGCGCCAATTTTTCAAGAAAATAGGGGTCATGGAAATTAGTGTTTCCATATCATTTTCATGGGAAGCCACCTCAAGAACTTTCGCCATGCCAGCTAAGGGAACAATGCCGATTGTAGCTGCAGAGTTTTTCATACTGTGTGCTTTTGTACAATATTTTTTTCTGCCCTCTGAAGAATCTATATTCACAAACAACTGCTCAAGTTCTTTTGCTTCATATTCTATCGAATCCACAAATAACCTTACTACCTCTTCCAGAACCTGCTCATCATTTACATGCATCCTCGCATAATTCCAATCCAGTCCTTCTATGATAGGTAAAGCTTTTTTTCTCTCTTCGGTGTTAGTCCGTGCACCTGTGAATTCAGAAAGTAATTTTTCATCCAGCAATTTCCTGATCAAGCTTTCTAATTTCTTATAATCAATAGGCTTTTCCAAAAAAGCATTAAATCCCGTTTTTAAATACTTCTCTTTTTCTCCCACTATCGCATTAGCAGTAAGAATGACTACCGGTGCATTCTTTGATGGATAGTCTTCCATTTTTTTCATTTCACTAAATGCTTCTAACCCATCCATTTCCGGCATCATATGATCCATAAAAATAATATCGTATCTATTTTCCGTAACTAATCTAAGCGCTTCCCGGCCATTGACTGCCTCATCAATCTGCATCTTGGTTTCTTTTAATAAGCTGACAAACACCTTGCGGTTTAAAGCATTATCGTCAACGATTAGTATTCTTGCGCCCGGTGCCTCATATGACGGCTTGTAAGCATATAATACACTTTCATGATAATCTTCTAATTTCCCGATTGGCCGTGCATCCACTATTTCCTGAAGAAGTACAAATGAAAATTCTGATCCTTCCCCATAAACACTACATACCTGTAAATTACTACCCAGCAGTTCTAACAGGCGCTTGGTAATGCTCATACCAAGTCCGGTACCCTCTATATTACGATTTCTCTTTTCCTCAAATCTTGCAAAGGGCTCACAAATCCGCTGTACATCCTCTTCCTTCATCCCAATTCCGGTATCTTTTATCTTGAATAGAAGCTTTGCCATCTTTTCATTATCTGTAGGCAGTCCTGATATTTCTAATGTGACAGTCCCTTCCTGCGTATATTTCACGGCATTATTTAAAATATTGACCAATATCTGTTTTAAGCGTATGTCATCCCCCATCATCTTTATGGGAATGTTTTCATCTATTAATGTTTTAAATTTTAATTCCTTAACATCTGCTTTAAAGGATACCATGTTAATAATATCTTTTAATAAAGCTGCAAAATTATATTCTGCACAAATTACACTCAGCTTTCCGGCTTCAATTTTTGTAATGTCTAATATATCATTAATAATGCTGAGAAGCGATTTCGCCGCCACATCAATATTTTGGGCATACTTTTTGGTTTCAGGTTCTTGACTTTCCCTCAAAATCAATTCATTCATTCCCAGCACAGCCGTAATAGGTGTTCTGATTTCATGGCTCATATTGGCAAGGAACGTCGTTTTAGCAGCATTTGCAGTATCCGCTCTTTTCTTTTCCTTCTTCAGTTGTTCTGCTAAAATTGCATCCGGGTTTTCTGTAGTCAGGTAAAATCCCAGATTTAACAAAACAATTCCCAAACAGGTAACTAACGCAACCGGCACACAAATTTGATAAACAGCAAGGGGAATTTCACTGATTAGTGCAATATAAACTGCCATTTTCTTTTTTATCGGAAGCTTCTTGCCATGCTGAAGCATTAACATAATAATATAAAACACATAAATAGCAACTCCAATGTAGGCCATAAATGCTGCCGGTCCATACGAGTAATTTCCTTTTGGTGTTTCAATGTAAGTCAATGGCAAAAAGACGATTCCTGCAATAATGATGAGCAGCGGAATGAGTGATAAACTGTAATGGTTACTCTGTCTTCCGATTTCCTCTTCAATAATTGCCTCCAAATATTTATATGCCATATAAAAAAGGGCCAGCAAAAGTCCCATAAAAAAAATATGTATCACTCTGTTTAAAAATGGAGAAACCGTAGATAAATGATTTACTGTGTATACAGATGCTATGTCAAAGATTATTTGAACAAACGAGCAACAAAGTAAAGCAGAAAACCATTTCGATGATCTGCTTTTTTGATGAACTGAGGAAAAATAAAATACTCCTATAAACAATATTATAATTGCACACGAAATCTGAGTCTTATACACGTTCTATCCTACTTTCCCAAAATTCCTTCTATTTTGTAATACAGCATTTCCAAATCCACCGGCTTTAAAATATATCCGGCCGGCTTTAATGCTAATAATTCCACCACGATTTCTTTGGAGTCTGCACTTGTCAAAAAAATAACCGGAATATTTTTTAATTCTTCCTCTTCCTGTATTTTCTTCAGCACTTCTTTTCCATTCATTTCCGGCATTTCATAGTCAAGCAAAATAAGGTCAGGAACCTTCTTTCCCATAGCCACAAATGCTTTTATTCCGGATGCCGCTACCGCAACAGAATAGTTTCCTTCCAGATTTCCTTTCATTTGGCGGAGCATAATTGCATTATCGTCCACGATAAGAATATGCGGTTTCTCCGTCCTCTCCTGTATTGTAGCTTCACTATCCGGCCCACAGACAGCCTCGCCATCCATCACTGCTTTACATTTTTCAAGTACAGATTTCCATATAATAGGTCGCAAAATTTTATGGAATTGGCTCTGTGCATAAAATCTGGTATACCTTTCGCTTTCTGCTTCCGTTCCTATGGTCACAACAGGAATGTCGGCACACTTTTCCATAAAGTCTTCAAATAAGAAGCTAAAGTCAAAGTTTGAATTGCTCAAGCCCACCATTATCATGGCAGGTAAAAATTCACATATCTCTTCAATCGAAATTTTTCCCGGCTCTGTTTCGTACTTTACTTCAAACTGCCAATTTAGCAATTGAAACAATTCACTGTTTATTCTATTTTCTTCCCCAATAAACACAATGTTTTTTCTTACCACACCGATTCCTCCGTATGCTATGTTTTCTTTTATTATACCAAAAAAAGTTTACTTTTTCTAGTACTTACGTACCATTTAACATTTCTTCTACTGTCACTACTTCAGGTGCATTTTCCGGTGCTTCGGTGTCATCCGCAACCTCTGCCGGATCTGCATACTCTTTTTCCTCTTCCTCTTCCCAAAGCGAATCATATTCTTCTTTTTCTCTTGCCATGGCACCAATATTCTTAGCCGCCTGGTACATTTCCATGCTGTATTCCATCAATTTTTTCTCATCAGATGGCGGTACAATGCCGCCTTTCATAATACGCCTTGCCACTTCCATGATTTTAGCCATGTCAGTTGCATACTCCTCCATGGCATCCCCCTGCTGCTTGGCAACTTCTAAATTAGCTACGGCAGTCCACTGCTCCATCAGTTTATTCATATACTCCTGATATTCATTTTGCTTTTCATCCACTGCCGCCATGGTAAGTTCCAGAGTTGCTGCCTCGTCTGCAAAAATGTTTTTTCCATCCGGGGTGGTATTTATTTTTTGCTCCAGTTCCTGTTTTTGCTTATAAAGCAGTGTCTGCTGTTCACGGTAAGATTTTATCTGGGTGTTATAAATCTGTCTTGCTTCTTCAATTTTCATCCTATCACATCCTTATGATTTGCCGGATACATCCTTGTATCTGTGTGCCTTGTGCACTATTGCACTTTATAATTATATCGGCATATATTACCAAAAATAAAGCACGTGTTAATTGGATTCAAGTAAGGGCTTAATCTTTTCCCCTACCATTTCCACTGTGGGTCCCAGTAGAAATGCCATAATTAATGTTATCACTGCAAAGGGTGCTCCGAATGCATAACCAATTACAATAAAGATTAAATCATAGGTAATACGCACGAACCGGAATGAAAGTTTTTTTGTTCTCTTATGAATGATAAAGGGCAATGCATCATATGGCGATGTACCAAGCCCCATATCCATATATATGGCCGCTGCAATCACAAAAATAATCAGTGCCGGCACAGCTACCACAACCCGTAGCCATATATTTGCAAAAAATGCGGACGGTAAAACCCGGTTCCAAATCATACTGAAAAAATCACAGGAATATCCAACTACCAGCATATTTGCTATGGTTCCCAGTCCTATGTTCCTCCGGTCGCAAATAATGACTATAACAAACAGCACACAATTAAACGCCGCCTGCCACGTGCCAAAGCTAATGCCGATTTTATCGGAGACGGCATAATTAAATGCGGTATATCCATCTGTTCCAAATCCGCAGGGAATCAACCATGAAATGCCAAATCCCATGAATATGACACCTATCATTACCCATATAAAACGGCGTGCAAGGTTCTTTTTATCAATATTTTTAAACATCTGTATTTCTCCTGTTATATATTATAAACGGTTTTCCATCTTATGATAGCACACGGTCAATCTATGATTATATGTGGAAATTCCGATTACATTTTTTGTATAAGATACCTTGGGAGGTATAAACAAAATATCTTCCACAATCAATTTATCACATCTGTTTGGAATGTCAATTTTATTAAGATTTGTAATCCCCAAATCTCTTCCACCATCCCCTATATATCCCATAATCTTTGCTAACCTTTCCGTAAACTTATGTTGAAAGCATCCGTGACTCTGTAATAAAACTGCGTCTATCAATGACGGGCATAAACGCTCCATAAATATAAGAATAAAATATTTCTTATGTTTATTTTTCAGTTTCCGGTAAATAGTCTTATGAATCCTATCTGCATTTACTTCCAATGTCTTTTGGAACTTATATTGACACTTTATAGCAATACCGGAGGTTTGATTCGACATCCCTACATCTTCTCTTATGCTGACCGGAATACCTACTACTTTACATTCCGAATATTCTCTCAACAGTTCTGTAATCATAAAACTGTTCATGGTAATGCTCTTTGGACATCTTACCTTTAATTCTTTCATATGATAAGTTTTCCACTCAATTTCCGAAACATATTTTCTCCAATATTTCTCATGAATTGCATCATAGTCATCCCAATTAAAACACTTTTTATTTTTCTTCCACTTCTGATTGATGCGGTTAACAAACAGTTTTGCTACAATCGGCAGCCCGGCCCTTTTTTCTAAAAAATTTCTATCAATAGAGAGCATAGGTTTATATGTAATGGGTTCACTATTTAAACGGCTAACTATATCTTTTAATAAAATCAAAACAGACTGTCCATCACCAACCAAATGATGGGCATGAATCAATAAAACCAACTGATTACTTTCTTTTGTAAGAAATATCCTTACCAGTTCCCCTTCCTTCAAAGCAAAAGGACTTTTCTCACTCTGGCAAAGAAGTTCCTTCCATGGGTGAACGTCAGCATAGAATTTACAGCCACTTCTTTCCATTTTTTCGTAATAAGCGCATCCATTATCTTCTAATACAACTTTACACATTGTCGCTTCGTTTGCCTGATACGCTGCATACACAGCCTTCTCAATCTCTTTGCTTTCTATGTCTCCTGACAATTTTACAATCAAACCAATATATACATTTGGTTCAAACAAATTTGCCCTCTCTGACCGGATATATTTTTTCACATCACTACTCCTTTAGATATTTTCTTATCCCTGCCATCCATATTTTCATCACCAGACGCTGCGGCAATAATTTCACATTCACATGTTGGCATTTCACATACAAAGAACAAACGGACATATCTCTCCCTTTCTTTGCATCTTTTACTGCCTGTTTTGCAACCTTTTCTGCTGTAACAAGACCCGGAAATCTTACTTTTTTTCCATTTATTTCTTTTTGCAAAAGTTCTGTATCTATCCATCCGGGACAGACAGCTGTACTTGTAATTTTACATTCTGCAAGTTCTGCGTGTAGTGCTCTTGAATAACTTCTCTCAAACGCCTTTGATGCGGCATATAAATTAATATAGGGATTGGGCTGAAATGCGGAAGCCGATGAAATGTTCAGTATCTTACTTCCCTTTCCCATATAGGGAATACAGATTTGGGAAAGTATGACAGGTGCTTTGCAGTTCACATTGATTGTCCTGTCTATTTCCTCTATGGAAAAATCCGTATATTTTCCCATTTTGGCCAGCCCTGCATTATTAATTAACCAAACCACTCTCGGATGATTTTCTTTCAGCATAGAATAAAGCTGCTCCATGCTGTGCATTTCAGATAGGTCCATGGAAATAGGAATCACTTTTTCCCCATATTTTTCCCGAAGTTCTGAAAGCTTCTGCTTATTTCTGGCAACTGCCCAAATTTCATCAATATCTTCATTTAACAGTTGTTTTAAAAATTCTCTTCCCAACCCTCCTGTAGCACCGGTTAAAATCGCTATGTTTTTCATACTTTTCTGATCCTTTTCTTTCCTTTATCCTTTTAAAAGAGTTCTTTCCAGATCCTCTACTGAAATCATTTCATATTCTGATGTAAAGAGCCGCTTTAGGGAATACAAATAAACGACGCCCCAATAATAATCTGCCAGCTTCATACTTGAACCATCTGCCATGCTGTTTTCCCTTTGTCCCTGCTCTATCAACTTCGCTGTATAATTGTAAAGTTTCGTTTGATAAGTTGTCTCTTCTGAGGAATATGCTTCATTCTTTTCCAGTAACATTTGTGTATTCAGTGCTATCATCGCCGCAAAGGATTCTTCTTCTGCAAGACGCCTCAGCACAGTTACAGACAACATTCGAAGCTTCTTCTCTGCAGAAATGGGCATCGCCACCAATAATTTCATTTTTTTAATTATTTCGGTGCCGTCCGCAACCCTCAGGATTTCACGGAACAATTCCTCTTTTGATTCAAAATAAATATATATTGTTCCCTGGGCAATTCCGATATTCCTCGATAAGTCACTGATTTTCGTTCCGGCAAATCCATTTCGTGCAAAATACAATAATGATTTTTGCAAGATGGTGTTTCGCATTTCTTCTCTGATTTGCTGACAGCGTTCTTTAGACTTTGGCATAATCCACCTCTTTTTTATGAATGAATATTTGTTCATTCATAAATTAGCATATTTTTTTCGGGTTGTAAAGAGAATGTTTTGGAGAAATCCGGTATTCTTTTTGTTTGTAATAAAAAAATGCTCCGTAAATTTCTTTACGAAGCACTTTCCTTCATTACATATAATTGTATTGTTACTAATTTGTACCTTTTGCCTTACACAATTCCCTGTGCGGTCATTGCTTCTGGTCAAGGTTGCACTGTACAAGCCATTTCCCGGCTTTTTTGTCGTTCACGTGTAACTATCTATTGTCAGTCAATTCTATTTATTTTCCTCTACAGCATTTTAAAAAACAATCTTTAAAAATTTTTTTGTTCCTTTAAGCCAATTTTTATTTGTTCAAAATATAAGTCATGTTGACATATATAAGATAAATATGTTTGATTTCATCTCGACTTCTATTTTCGGTTATTGTTAACGACAATTGAAAATAGTGAACCATTCATAAAATATATAGCACTTACTTTGGCAAATCTATG
>JAGBBV010000037.1 GCA_017938315.1 Lachnospiraceae bacterium | reverse complement strand
TTGGCAAGATAATTATAGCTACCTTTTCCTGATAAGTATTCATTTACAACTTGTTTCTTGAATTCATAACTATATTTAGCCATAAAAATACCGACCTCCAATCGTTAGATTTTTTAGGTCTAACTTTTGGGGGTCGGTACAGAGACCGGAGTTTTTGTTTGCTTATTTTACGGGTTTTGCACCTGCTTTTTCTTGCGCTGCTTCCAAAGTACGTTTGAAGAAGCCTTTCTTTTTCTGCTCTACGGGAGCCTGTTTGCCGTGAAGGCCTTTGACTTCTGTAATATAAATACCGCTTACAACTGCTTTTACTTCCTTCTTTACAGGGATGGAATCAAAAATCTTTTCATCGCTGACAAGAGAGAGAATCTGTGGACCAACCTTAGCTTTTACAATGGGAAGCTTGGAATTTTTCATAAGCTTCGGAGTCTGTTCAATGGCTGCCTGGGGAAGTCCGGACTCTTTAATTTTCATCCGCTTCTTATCGATGATTAACATAGAAACGGTTTGCTTCATGGCATCAATCTGAGCCTGCTGCTCTGACTGTCTCTTCTGTGCTTTCTTGCCAAGGAAATAAAGACCAACGATGGCAATGAGTAATATGGCTATAATAACTAATAATACAATTGTTAATGTATTCATGATAATCCTCCTTGATGTACCTTGCCGGTGAAACCGACTGTAGGACATTTTATCATTTTTTAAGAATTTAAGCAAGGGATTTCGTTGAATTGGAAAGGGCATTCTGTTATTATTTTAGTAGCAAAGAAGGTGGCAAGATGGAAATATTGGCTTACATCAACTTAATATTTGCAATCGTCATTGTGTTTTTCCAGCGCAAAGACCCGAAGTCAGTGTGGGGATGGCTTCTTATCCTTTATTTTGTTCCCGTTCTGGGATTTATGTTTTATATTCTTGTGGGAACGGATATGCATAAAGCAAAGATGTTTAGGACGAAAGAGATAGAGGATAAGTTAAGTGATGCCATCCGCAGACAGGAAGCAAGTATAAAAAATAAAGAATTTACTGCAGGTGAGCTTCAGATGGCACACTATTCGGATGTGGTACTGTATAATTTACAGACCGCAGGTGCCATTTTGTCAGATGATAATGAAGTGCAGATTATCACGGACGGCAAAGAAAAGTTTAAGCAGCTTTTTGCAGATTTGGAGAGCGCGGAGCACTCTATTCATATCCAGTATTACATCATAAAAAATGATGAAATTTTTGCGGAAATGAAAGAGATTTTACTGAAAAAGGCAAAGGCCGGTGTTGAGGTCAGAATTCTTTTTGATGCAATGGGATGCCGTAGCTTCCGCAAGAAGGAGTGGAAGAGCCTTAAGGAAGCAGGTATAGAGGTGGCCGAATTTTTTCCGGCATTATTCGGAAGACTCCAGCTGCGTATCAATTACCGGAATCACCGTAAAATTGTAGTAATTGACGGAAAAGTCGGCTACGTAGGAGGCTTTAATGTAGCCAGGGAATATATAGGAGCAGATAAGAAGTTCGGCTATTGGCGGGATACACATATGAGAATTACAGGGTCTGCAGTTCAGGCTTTGCAGGGACGTTTTATTCTGGACTTTAATTATGCGTGCCGGGAACATACCTTATCCTTTGACCCTTATATTGCCCTTCCGGAGGGAGCACCAAAAAAAGGAATTCCCGTGCAGATTATTTCCAGTGGACCGGATACCTACCATAAAAGTATCCGTGACACTTATCTTACACTGATACACAAGGCGAAGAAGAGTATTTATATTCAAACGCCATATTTTATTCCGGATGAAGCAATTCTTGCTGCCCTGATGGTAGCTGTACAGTCTGGTATTGAGGTGAATATTATGATACCCTGCAAGCCGGACCATCCCTTTGTTTACTGGGCAACCTATTCTTATGTGGGAGAGCTGGTGATGGCGGGAGCAAACTGCTATACCTATGAAAACGGATTCCTTCATGCGAAGGGTGTGATTATTGACGAAGAGGTCTTTTGTTATGGCACGGCCAATATGGATATCAGGAGTTTTGCCCTTAATTTTGAAGTAAATGCCATTGTCTATGACAAACAGAAGGCAGCAGAGATGACCGGATATTTTATGGAAGATTTGAAAGTATGTAAAAAAATAACCAAAAATAAATATTTGAGCAGACCGGTGTGGATGCGTTTTAAGGAGCAGGTCTGCAGATTGTTTTCACCGGTATTATAATGATGCACGCCGATTTTTGAGGAAGTGCTTTTCCAAAAGCTGTTTTTGTGGTATAAAGATAAAAGAATGAATAAATGAGGAGATTTTTATTATGAAAAAGAGATTATTAGCCTTAGGACTTTCATCCGTTATGTTGCTTTGTGCATGCGGAAGTAATGACACGCAGGCACAGTATTTAAAAGATGTAAAAGCGGATAAATATGTTGCAGTAGGAGAATATAAAGGACTTACTGTTCAGATGACTGCCGAGGAACCGGCGGTAACGGAAGAGGAAGTGGAATATTCCATACAGTATATTTTGGAAGGAAGAGCTACGGCTGTGGAAGTGACAGACCGTGCTGTCCAGAATGGTGATATCACGAATATTGATTATGAAGGAAAGATGGATGGTGTCGCTTTTGAGGGCGGTACTGCACAGGGGTACGATTTGACAATCGGTTCCGGCCAGTTTATTCCCGGATTTGAAGAGGGAATGATTGGCATGGAAATCGGTGAGACAAGAGATATGGAAGTGACATTTCCCGATCCTTATCTGAATAACCCTGATATGTCCGGCAAACCTGCAATTTTCACAGTTACCGTTAACAGCATCAGTGTACTTGAACTTCCGGAACTTACCGATGAATTCGTAGCCGGACTGGGAACGGAAGAGTGTTCTACAGTAGAAGAGTTCCGCCAGTATATGAGTGACAGTATTTTGGAAGAAAAGCAGCTTGCATATGAAGAAGAAAAAGAAGCCATGGCGTTAGACCAGATTATGCAGACTTCCGAATTCAAAAAGGATATGCCGGAAGGTATGATCACCAGACTGAAGGACGGACTGATGAACAATGTGGGAAACTATGCATCCATGTATGGAATGAGCCTGCCTGATTATGTGGCGGCTGTTTACGGCGGCACTGCAGAAACTTATGATACCACTCTGACTAATCTGTCTGTTGAGATGGCAAAACAGTATATGGTAATGCAGGTGATCGCAGAAAAAGAAGGGCTTATTGTTTCTGATGAAGAATTAGAGACAAAAATAGCAGAGGAAGCTACGGCATATGGTTATGAAACGGCAGATGCATATAAAGAAGCAATAGACGTGGAAGCGTACAGAGAATATCTGATGATGGAAAAAGTACTTGATTTTTTGCGTGACAACACAGGAGTGGCAGCAGAATAATCAATTATTTTAAATGGGCAAATGCATATGAGAAGAAAAAGATGGATTCATGTATTCGCAATATGTATGTCATTGATTATGATGATTTTAGTGGTAGAACCGGTGCGTGCTACCACTATTTCTGATTTAGAAAAAGAAAAGAAGGAATTAGAAAAACAAAAAGAAGCAGCGAAGAATAAGCAGAGCGAGGAACAGGAGAAACTAAATAGTATCACCGGTGAAATAGACACCATGCAGGATGAGGCTGATGTGGTGGCAGAGGAAATAGAAGAGACGGATGCTGCTTTGGTAGAAACAATCGCAAGCGTTACTTTAATAGAAGAAGACCTTGAAGAAAAGGAAACGCAAATAGAAGAAACTACAGTCGAATATGAAGCAGCACTGGCAACGGAGCAGGCACAGTATGAGGCTATGAAACTGCGGATTAAGTTTTTGTATGAAAAGGGCGATTCCACTTATTTGCAGTTACTCTTAGAAAGCCAAAGCTTTAGCGATATGGTGAACAAGGCGGAGTATATTGAAAAAATAGAAAAGTATGACCGGGATATGTTGGAAGAATACCAGCTTGCCAGGGAAGAAACCCAGACTATTAAAGAACAACTGGAAGTAGAAAAGGCAGAACTGGAAGCCCAGCAGCATGAATTGGAAGAAGAGAAAGCAAACCTGGAAACCATGCTTGCAGAGAAGCAGGCAGCTTATGAGGACTATGAACTTCTTCTTGCAAAAGCAAAGCAGGAAGCAGCGGTATACAAAGCAAATGTAGAAAAGCAAAATGCGGAAATCAGGCGTCTGGAAGCAGCCGCAAGTCAAAAACAATCAGAGATTGATGCAGCCAAGAAAGCCCAGGAAGAAGCGGCTAAGAAAACGTCCTCCGGCAGTTATAACCCTGCGTCCAGCTATTCGGGAACCGGAAGCAAAGGGCAGCAGGTGGTAAGCTATGCATGCCAGTTTGTTGGAAATCCCTATGTGATGGGCGGGACAAGCCTTACAAACGGGGCGGATTGCTCCGGATTTACCTGGCGCATTTACAAGGATTTTGGGTATTCGATTCCCAGAACCTCTTATGCACAAAGGAGCGCGGGAACAGGCGTGTCCTACTCGGAGGCACAGCCCGGAGATATTATCTGTTATGCAGGACATGTAGGGCTATATATTGGCAACGGGCAGATCGTACATGCCAGCAGTGCAAAGACGGGAATTAAAATATCGAGAGCAACTTACCGTGAAATATTGGCGGTGAGAAGAATTGTATAAATACTTATAAGCCTGATGGCAGAATGTGAGGAATTATGTCAGACTATAATGAAAAAGACGAAGAACTTTTTGAGTCATCCCATGAAGCAGATGAGGTGGCTGCAGATGGAACGTCGAAAGAAGAATTATCTGTAGAGGAGATAAAAGAAGAAAAGCCGGAAACAGGAGATAAAGGCGGAGAAAGCGAATATGAAGATGTTTGCTTTATTTGCCGCAGACCGGAAAGTAAGACAGGCAAGATGTTTAAACTTCCCAATAACATCTGCGTATGTAATGACTGTATGCATAAAACCATGGATACGGTCAGCCAGTTTGATTATCAGGGAATGTTAAATAACCCTTCATTTATGGGTGATTTAAACAAAAGTATGTCGGATAAAGGATTTCCCAATATCCGCTTTGTGAACATCTCAGATTTGCAGGGAGAAGGCGGAATCCCCAATAAACAGAAATTAAAAAAGAAAAAAGAAAAGACATCCGGTGAACCTGTCTTAGACATTAAAAATATCCCTCCGCCGCATAAAATCAAGGCCCAGCTGGATGATTATATTATCGGACAGGAGCATGCAAAGAAAGTGATATCCGTTGCCGTTTATAATCATTATAAAAGAGTGGCGACAGGAACCATGAATGAGATTGAGATTGAAAAGTCCAATATGCTCATGATTGGACCTACCGGTTGCGGTAAAACATATCTGGTTAAGACTCTTGCCAAATTACTGGACGTGCCCCTTGCCATTACGGACGCTACATCCCTTACGGAAGCCGGCTATATCGGAGACGATATTGAAAGTGTTGTTTCCAAACTTTTGGCGGCAGCAGACAACGATGTGGAAAAGGCAGAACGTGGAATCATCTTTATTGATGAAATTGATAAAATTGCTAAGAAGAAAAATACAACCAACCGTGATGTCAGCGGGGAAAGTGTGCAGCAGGGTATGCTCCGTCTTTTGGAAGGGGCAGAAGTGGAAGTGCCGGTTGGCGCAAACAGCAAAAATGCTATGGTACCCCTTGCAACCATCAATACCAGAAATATTTTGTTTATATGCGGTGGTGCGTTCCCTGATTTGGAGGAGATTATTAAACAAAGACTCCGCAAACAGACATCCATTGGGTTTAATGCCGAACTGAAAGATAAATTTGATAAGGAAAGCAACATATTAAGCCAGGTAACCATAGAGGACTTAAAGAAGTTTGGTATGATTCCGGAATTTTTAGGTAGACTTCCCATTGTATATACACTTAAGGCACTGGATAAGGAAATGATGATTAAGATTTTGAGAGAGCCTAAGAATGCGATCTTAAAACAGTATCAAAAACTCCTTGAACTTGATGAGGTGCAGCTTTCCTTTGATGAAGGTGCACTGGAAGCAATTGCCGAGAAGGCTATGAAAAAAGAAATCGGTGCCAGGGCACTGCGTGCCATTATCGAGGAATTCATGCTGGATATCATGTATGAAATCCCCAAGGATGACAATATCGGAAAGGTCACCATTACCAGGGAATATATTGAAGGCACCGGTGGACCTGTTATCGATATCCGCAGTATCAGTAGCGAAAATCCTGACGATGTAAAATTAATCGAAGGCTAGTCCTTTCCAAAGCATACGAGCCGTCATACTACTGCATTCCGGCTGCTTTGTAATAATTTTCTTATAAAGCTTATATCACTTTTCTGGATTTTTTGAACCCGCCCTGTTCATATGCCTATTAACTGCCCGTCGTGCAACTTAAGCTGTCAATTGTAACATGTGCTCAGAGCCTTTTAAAACTTTTGTAAAAAATCAATAAGAACACTTTAAAAAATGTACAAGCCATTCCAACTGTTCGAAGCGGAGCAAGTTTTGGAATGGCTTGTTTATTGCATCTTTAAAGTGTTCTTATTAGATTTTTCTTAAAAGTTTTATCAGTTCTGCACAGTTACAATGACAGCTTTTCGGACAGTCACGACCGGCAGTGCATTTATGAACAGGGCGTTTCTAAAAAATCTGACGAAAAGTTCTAAAAAGCTTTTTATAAGAAAGATTATTGCATACGCAGTCGGAATGTAGTGACGTGAGCGGCTCGTACGTTTTGGTAAGGTTTTGCATATAGTAGAGAGAGTAAAAAAACGGAAGGGGATTATATGACGGACAGGGAAAAGATTGCATCAAATGACTACATTGATGTGCTCTCCGATTACAATCAGCCGGAAGGACTTGACGTGGAAGTGGAAGACTATGTTTTCCAGCCGATAGATACTAATCTTGGTGTTACTTATATTAACAAAGAGGAAGTGACGCCCATAGGAATACGGCGCTTTACTTATCGCTCCATTCCTAAATTGTACGGACTTATGCAGGTGGACGGAGGCGGCATTTCACCGGAGGCAGGCAGTGTGACGAACTTTGACCCTACTCCCCTTATTAACAGCGGTATTTTGCAGGTGCAGGGAGAACCCTTAAACCTTACGGGGCGGGGAGTGGTGCTTGGTTTTTTGGATACAGGTATCCGTTATGATGATGGGGTATTTAGAAAAGAAGACGGCAGTAGCAGAATATTGGGGATTTGGGACCAAAATATTAATGACGGACCGACGCCTGCAGGGCTTTTGTACGGAACAGAGTATAAAAAGGATATCATAGATGCTGCACTAAAAAGTGACAATCCCAGAGCCATTGTACCCAGTTATGATGAAGACGGCCATGGGACTGCAATTGCAAGCGTGGCAGCAGGAAGTACGTTAAGCGGAGGACTTAGATTTTTAGGGGCTGCACCGGATGCTGATATTGTGGTGGTGAAACTACGGCAGGCCAAGCCATATCTGAGAGAATTTTATATGGTAGACGATACCGTTACCGCCTATTCGGAAAGTGATGTGATTGCGGCAATCAAATACTTGGAAAGTTATGCAGTTTCTCTTGTCAGACCTCTTGTTATTTGCATCGGGATAGGAAGCAATATGGGAGATCACGATGGCCACTCTATTTTGTCAGGTTATTTAAACACCATTGCCACCAGAAGAAGCAGGGCGGTGGTAGTATGCGGAGGAAATGAAGGGAACAATGCCCATCATTATGAAGGATATGCTACGCAAGCCCTCAGAGAAACTGTGGTGAGCGTGGAGATACGCGTGGGTGAGGGGGAAAGAGGATTTGTGTCGGAACTATGGGGGAGTATCCCGGCAACCCATGCAATTTCTATCCGCTCGCCGGGAGGTGAGACCACAGACAGAGTGGATTTTAAAGTAAGGGAGACGAGAGAATTTTCATTTGTTTATGAAGATACAAAGATCAGGGTGGATCATGTGCTGGTGGAGCAGGGCTCAGGGGAAGAACTTATCTTTTTCCGTTTTGTGGATCCCACACCGGGGGTGTGGACCATACAGGTGACGGTAAGGGGAGAGGCCGGACTGCAGGAAACAGGTTTCCACGTTTGGCTACCGGTTAAGGCTTTTTTGCAATCGGAAACTTATTTTTTGAGTCCCGCACCCTACACGACAATTACAGAGCCGGGAAATGCGCAGGAGGTAATTACCACTACTTACTATCAGGATAATAATGCCAGCTTCTATGGGGAATCAGGAAGAGGATTTACCAGAGAAGGCAGATATAAGCCGGATTTGTGTACGCCGGGAGTAGATATAGACACGGTTCTGGGGAAAAGGACCGGTTCAGGAATGGCGGCAGCACTACTTGCAGGGATATGTGCACAGTTTATGCAATGGGCTGTTGTGGAAGGCAACAGGAAGTGGATGGAAAGCAGGGAACTGAAAAACTATTTGATACGTGGTGCTGTGAGGCCCCCTGGCAATACCTATCCGTCAAGAGAATGGGGATACGGGCAGGTAAACATCGACCGTACATTCGATGTGATAGCCGGATTATAATGTTGCAATTAGTAAAAGTGAAACATAACGCACACCCTTTTTTGTGGAAAATCACGAAATTGGGTAGTGCGGCACATAAATGACTGGAAAAATAAAAAAAATGTATTATAATAGGTTGTAAGCAGTTACATTTGTAAGCGATTACATAGGGTGTTGAATGGAGGGAAAACTCCAAGACTTATCAGTAGTGATATAATGGTTCCACTGCCGATAAGAACTTTTTTTAGACAAAAATGAAAGCGCTTACATAAAAGCTTATCAGCATAATATAGCAATTTTTGGAGGTGTAAGCGTGAAAGCTTCTAAAACAAACATCGTGGCAGTACAGAAAAAAAAGAGTTTTGGTGTTTACATGAAGAGATACTGGCAGTTATACGTATTACTTGCATTGCCCCTTGTATATCTTCTGATATTTAAGTACATACCAATGGTTTATATTCAGATTGCCTTTAAGGATTACAGTATCGTACAGAGTGTATGGGAAATGCCTTGGGCAGATAATAACGGATTTGAATATTTCATCAAAGCATTTAAGAATAGAGATTTCCTCTTTGCACTGAGAAATACATTATTCCTTAATTTGCTTGATTTGTTTATCGGTTTCCCGATACCGATTATATTTGCTCTTATATTAAATGAACTTGTGTTCAAGAACTTTAAGAGAGTGGTTCAGACAATTGCGTATATGCCCCACTTCCTTTCATGGGTTATTATTTACGGATTGGCATTACAGCTTTTTGCTCCCACAAATGGTCTTATAAATATGCTTTTGAATAATATGGGATTTGAGTCAATTCCTTTCTTGAATGAATCGGGACACTGGGTGGCTACTTACATATTCCTTGGAGTTTGGCAGAGCTTTGGTTGGAACTCCATTGTATATTTGGCGGCGATTGCAGGTATTAACCCTGAACTTTACGAAGCAGCATCGGTTGACGGTGCGGGACGTTTTAGAAAAATGTGGCATATTACCTTGCCCGGTATCAGATCCACTATTGTAGTACTCCTCATTATGAGTTTGGGTAACATTCTCGGAAGCGGATTTGACAGACCTTTCGCATTACAGAACAAATTGGTTATGGACGTGGCAAATGTAATTTCCACATTCGTATACAAGAATGGTATCAAGGGACTTCAGTTCTCCTTAACCACAGCGGTAGGTTTCTTCCAATCTATCATATGTGTATTCTTCCTTCTTTTAGCTAACTGGATTTCCAGAAGGCTGGGAGAGAGAGGAATTTGGTAAGAAGAAAGAGAATGGAGGCTTGAAAAATGATTAAATCTAAATCTGCAAAAGCAGGCGATTGGGTATTTGTTATAATCTGTGTTATTGTCAGCATCATATGCCTTGTGCCTATGGTAAACCTGTTGGCAAGATCCTTAAGTGGAACAGAATATTTAATTAGAAGAGAAGTTTACCTTTGGCCTAAGGGCTGGAACTTAGATGCCTATGCCATGGTACTTGGAGATGTAAAATATATCAAAGCATTTGTATGGACGGTAATACTTACCATTATTTGTACGGTAGTATCACTTGTAATGACAACTGTCTGTGCATACCCGCTTATTTTTGAAAACTTAAAAGGACGTGGATTTATCAATATTTTTATTACAATTACCATGTTCTTTAACGCAGGTACCATACCGAACTATCTGCTTATGAAAGCACTGAACATCTTGGATAATCCATTGGTTTTGATTATTCCCGGTTGTATGAGCGTTTACAATATGATTATCATGAGAAGCTTTTTCTACGGAATACCTGATAGTTTAAGGGAATCTGCAGAAATTGACGGAGCTAGTTACTTTAAGATATTATCCAGTATCTATGTGCCTCTTTCCAAACCGGTATTTGCTACCTTGGCGTTATTCTACGCAGTAGGAAGATGGAACGGATATTCAGATGCACTTATGTACATGGTAAAGAATAAAGATTTTTATCCCCTGCAGCTTTTACTTTACAACATCTTAAATAATGTTAACCAGGTTGAAGTTGCTACACAGGAAGGCTTTTCAACACCGGGTCTTTCAGAAACCCTGAAAGCGGCTATTGTAATGTTTTCCACCATCCCGATTTTGTGTATTTACCCGTGGCTTCAGAAGTACTTCATTCACGGCGTTACACTGGGAGCTGTCAAGGAATAAGCGTACTGCATGGCTGTACGTTCATTCATATAACTAATAATTCTATATTAATAGGGAGGAAACAAAGTGAAAAAGAGAATTATTGCACTTGTACTTGCAAGCTGTATGACAATGTCATTAATGGCTTGTGGCGGTAAGACTGAAGAAGCTGCCGCACCTGCAGAACCTGCTACTGAAGAAGCAGCACCTGCTGAAGAAGCTGCACCTGCTGAAGAAGCAGCACCTGCTGAAGAAGCTGCTGTTGATCCTTCAAACGGTGAAATCGTTGACGGAAAATTCGTTGAAACAAGAAAAATCACAGTTGAAATTTATGACCGTGGTAACGATGGTGGTTCTGACCCCACAAACAACATGTACACAGAGTACATCAAAAAAGGTATGTTAGAAGATCATAACGTAGAAGTTGAGTTCGTAGCTGTTCCCCGTTGGACAGAAGTTGAACAGATCAACAACTTACTTGCAGCAGGCGATGCTCCTGACATCTGCTTAACATACGACTATCCTACAATCCAGACATACGCTAACATGGGTGGTGTTCTTGATATGTCTACATATCTTGCAGACTACAAGGATATGCTTCCTAACCTCTTTAACTGGCTTGGCGATACAAACATTTACTGGAACAGAGATCCTCAGAACGGAACTGTTTGGGCAATCGAAGGTAAGAGAGCCGTTACAGCTCGTATCAATACTTTCGTTCGTCAGGACTGGCTTGATCAGTTAGGATTACAGGCACCTACAACAAAGGCAGAATTCGAAGCAATGCTTGTAGCATTCAGAGACAATGCTGATACATTACTTGGTGCAGACGCTGACAAGATGGTTCCTTACTCCATCAGCTACGATGTAGGCTGGAGAGCAGCTACATTAATCGAATCCTTCATGGATCCTGCTATCAGCGGAAGAGAATACTATGTAAATGGTTTCGATGACAGAAAGTTCACAGAAAACGGAACAAAAGAAGCTGTTAGATTAATCAATAAGTGGTACAATGATGGTCTTATCTGGAAAGATTTCGCTTTATACGGAAGCGGTGATGCTACAGAAGACGATATGATGAAAGCCGGATATGTTGGTGCATTTACTCATAACTGGGATTATCCTTGGAGAAATGGTACAGACAGTATCGCAGCAAACTTAGTAAGAATGGTTGGACCCGATGCAAAATTCGTTGCAATTGATCCTTTCGAAGATTCTAAGGGAACACATACAAAATTCATCACAAGCTCTGCTGGTGACCGTAAGATCTTCTTCCCCAGCACAAACGAAGAACCTGTAGCTTGTATGTTATACTTAGACTGGATCAGTGATCCTGAACATATCCAGTACTTACAGCTCGGTGATGAAGGCGTTACACATACAGTAGTTGAAGAAGGTGTATATGCTTCCATGGCAGCAGAAGGTGAAGCTATCATGAACTCTGGTCAGAACATTGACTACACAATTACATGTAACGGTCTTAACCTTGCAACACCTGAATCTACACTTAAGTCTCTTGCATACTCTTATGCAGAAGCTGATCCTGCTGACGTAGCAAATGCTTACGAAATCGCTATGACAGATTCTCGTGCAGAAAGAAATGTTAACGTTGGTGCTATCACTGCAGAAGAAGGTATGGGACCTGCTCTTTCTGAAAAGAGAGATATCGTATTCGATACAGCTGTTGTTGCATCTGTAGACGAATTTGATTCCATCTGGGATGCTGGTTACGAAGATTACTTAAGCTCCGGTGGTCAGGCTATTATTGACGAACGTACTGAAAAGTGGATTGCTACTTTCGGTGATGTTGCTGAACAGCCCTAATCATTAAATAGTAATTAAAATGGGACGCTCCTTAAGGGGCGTCCTTTTTGTTTTCTTTTCTGTTTAAGTTTTTGTATTCGGAAGGAGTACAATTTTTATGAGCTTTGAAAACCCGGTTAAAAGTGGATAAACTATTAAAACCGGAAAGCATGGCGGCTTCTGTAATGGATATATCAGGCTGAATCAGCAATTGCTCGGCAAGGGCCACACGTTTCTGGAGCAGGTACTCGTAGCAGGACATGCCGGAAAATTGTTTAAATAACCTTGCAAAATGAAATTTGGAAAAACCTGCCAGGTTTGAGAGCTCTTCCATGCTGATATTTTCGGCACAATGGTCTGTGATGTAATTACAGATGTTCATGAATTTTTCAATGTATTCATGTTGTTTTCCGGAAGTAATGCCGGGAAAACGGGTAGTGGCATTGAAGTTGGTTCTTCCAATGTCTATGAAAAAGCGTAGCATCATGGCATAAATAAAAGCTTCCGTAAAGGGTGCATTATTTTCATATTCGCGGGATACTTCATCCAGATAAAAACGAAGCCGGGCATTGAGATCCGGATACTCTTCTTTTGATATTAAGGTGAAAGGATGAAGGGAATGTAATAGGGAATCCATGCCCTTAATATTGCAAATGAGGCTATAGTCGAAGAGAATAATCAAACGCTCTCCCAAAGGAGGGGCTATCAGTGCATGAAGTGTGCCCGGTGGAGTAATGAAAATATCGCCTTCCGAGAAAGTGTGAGGCGTGTTGTCAATCATTACAGTATAAGTGTTTTCGTGAGGAACAATAATTTCCAAAGCAGTGTGCCAGTGAAGCGGATAATTATCAGGTTCCACATTGCGATATAATTTCAACCCTTGAAAATCACGGTAAACAACGGTTTCCCGGGTGCCATTTAAAATTTCAATCATAAGCAAAATCCTCTCTAGACCAGTATATCTGATTTTTATAAACAATAGCATAGAATGATAGGAGTGTCAAATCAAATTTTGCTACTGAAAAATGTGTGCAATATGCTAAAAATGAACATAAAAAATCGGTGATGAATATACAAAAATGGTAAAAATAAGCAAAAATAGAGTCGTAAACGAAATGCAAAATGTAAAAGCATTTTGAAAAGAGGTAACGAAAAAAAGAGAAAATAGCAAAATGTGGTACACACAACGCAATATGTAAAAAGCAAAAAAAGTCCATGCATAATATAATGATGTTACCATGCAAAAGTATGCATAGAAATGAGAAATAGGGAGATAAGGACATGGAACTTGTTAGAAATGAAGAGAAGAATAAGAATTTCAGAGAACGCGCAAAAGAATTGGTGGCACAGATGACTTTAGAAGAAAAAGCATTCCAGATGCTTCACGGTGCACCTGCCATTGATAGGCTTGGCATTAAAGCGTACAACTGGTGGAATGAAGCACTGCACGGAGTGGCGAGAGCGGGACTTGCTACTGTTTTCCCTCAGTCAATTGGCCTTGCTGCTACTTTTGACGAAGATTTTATCGAAGAGGTTGCTGATGCAATTTCCACAGAAGGAAGGGCAAAGTTCAATGCACAGCAGAAATATGATGATACGGATATCTATAAAGGACTTACCTTCTGGTCTCCCAATGTAAATATATTCAGAGATCCCAGATGGGGAAGAGGACACGAGACTTTCGGCGAAGATCCCTATCTTACCTCCAGATTGGGCGTACGTTTTGTGGAAGGTATCCAGGGGCATGATGAAAACTACATGAAAGCTGCAGCTTGTGCAAAGCACTTTGCCGTACACAGTGGTCCGGAAGACTTGCGACACAGTTTTGATGCAGTGGCAAGCAAACAGGATATGTATGAAACTTACCTTCCTGCTTTTAAAGCATGTGTACAGGAAGCAAAAGTAGAAGCTGTAATGGGTGCTTATAACAGAACCAATGGAGAACCCTGCTGCGGAAGTAAGACTCTGCTTCAGGATATTTTGAGAGATGAATGGGGCTTTGAAGGTCACGTGGTATCTGATTGCTGGGCCATTAAAGATTTCCATGAAGGCCATATGGTCACTGCAGGACCGGTAGAATCTGTAGCCCGTGCAGTTTCAAATGGTTGCGATTTGAACTGTGGTAACTTATTCGGGTATGTAAAAGAAGCAGTGGAAAAAGGGATGATCAGCGAAGAGAGAGTGGACGAAGCACTTGTAAATCTCTTTACAACCAGAATGAAACTGGGACTATTTGATGAAAAGGGTAAGACACCTTATGATGATATCCCTTATACCGTCGTAGATTCCAAGGAAATGCAGGAACTCAATTTAAAAGCAGCTGAAAAATGTGTCGTTCTCTTAAAGAATGAAAACAATATGTTGCCGCTTGATAAAACAAAGATTAAGACGATTGGTATTATCGGTCCCAATGCAGATAACAGAAGAGCACTTGTAGGTAATTACGAAGGAACTGCATCCAGATATAATACTATTTCACAAGGCATTCAGGAATATGTTGGGGATGATATCAGAACCCTTGTATCTGTGGGTTGCCACTTGCATCTTGATTATATTGAGAACTTAAGTACCGGCAAAGACAGACATTCAGAAGTAAAGGCAATCTGTGATGCCAGTGATGTTGTAATTATGTGTCTTGGGCTTGATTCCGGACTTGAAGGTGAAGAAGGCGACCAGGGTAACCAATATGCCAGCGGCGACAAACCCAATTTAAAACTTCCGGGCAACCAGCAGGAAATTTTAGAAGTGGCATATCAGAGCAGCAAGCCTATCGTGCTTGTGACATTGGCAGGTAGTGCCCTTGACCTTAGCTGGGCAGATGAGCATATTCCGGCTATGATTCACGGATGGTACCCGGGTGCACAGGGGGGACGTGCCATTGCTAAAATCCTCTTTGGAGATGCAAATCCGGAAGGAAGAATGCCTGTAACTTTCTATAGAAGCACGGATGAACTTCCTGAATTTACAGATTACTCCATGAAGGGTAGAACCTACCGTTATATGAAGAATGAAGCATTGTATCCCTTTGGCTACGGCTTGTCTTATACAAAATTCGCCTATGCTGATGCGGGCATTTCCACGGATGTTGTGGGAACTGACGGAGTAGAAATCAGTGTAAAGGTAAAAAATACAGGAGACCGTGCAGGTGTGGAAACTGTGCAGGTTTATGTAAAAGCTGACAGAGAAGGAACACCCAATGCACAGCTTAAGGGTATCTCAAAAGTAGCCCTTAATCCCGGGGAAGAGAAGATGATTACAATCAAACTTCCTGTAAATGCATTTGCGCTATATGATGAAGAGGCGGTAAACCGTGTGAGCAAAGGCAAATATCTTGTTTCAATTGGAACCTGTCAGCCGGAAAACAGAAGTAAGAAATTGACAGGACAAAGTCCTATTACATTTGAAATGCATGCAGAGGAAGAATTAGTGCTTGTATAAAATAATCATAAGGGGAGTCCCTTAAGTCGATTGAGATTTTGGGGCTCCCTTTTTGGAAAGGAAAGGTAACAGAAATATGAGTTTTGAACAGGCGTATTTAAATTATACGTTAAAGGAAAATTACGAAGATATAAAGAATATACGTTATGTTGAAGCAGTTTGTGATGACAAAAGAATGGAAAACAGTGTGGCGGAATTACGGCTTGCTATCGAAAAAATGAGTGGTACGAAACCGGAATATACAGCAGATGACTGTGGTGGAGAAAATGCCGGTCCTGTAATTGCAAGAATTTGTCTGAAAATCAATTCCCAAATGGACCCGGAAGCATATCATGTTTATGCTGAGGGTGACAAAATAATGATTGAGGCATCTGATTCCGCCGGAATACTTTATGGTAGTTTTGAGTTGATCAGACAGATGCAGATGGAAAAAGAGTTAAAGACTTTAGATATCAAAAAGAAACCGGATATGCCCCTTCGTATGCTGAACCATTGGGATAACATGGATGGCAGTATTGAGAGAGGATATGCAGGAGATTCCTTTTTCTTTGTCAATAATGAAATGGTAGTGGATGAACGTATCCATACCTATGCAAGACTACTTGCTGCAGTGGGAATTAACGGCACCGTAATCAATAATGTTAATGTAAAGGAATGTGCTACTTATCTCATTACCGAAAGATATTGGGATAAGGTGCGTGAACTTTCTGAAGTGTTGGGCGGCTACGGCATCAAGCTGTTTTTGAGCTTAAATTATGCGGCACCGGTGGAAATGGGTGAAAATACATCGGCAGACCCTCTTGATGAGTCAGTGATTAAGTGGTGGAAAGACCGTATGAAAAAAGTATATGCGGCTGTACCGAAACTGGGTGGTTTTTTGATTAAGGCAGACTCAGAGGGACGCCCCGGACCATTTACCTACAACAGAACACATGCAGATGGAGCCAATATGCTGGCAGAGGCTGTAGAGCCTTATGGCGGCACCATTATCTGGAGGTGTTTTGTATATAATTGCCAGCAGGATTGGCGTGATAAAAAGACAGACAGAGCCCGTTCCGGCTATGATAACTTTATGGGACTTGACGGAACCTTTAGGGATAATGTTATACTACAGATAAAGAATGGACCTATGGACTTTCAGGTAAGAGAGCCAATACATCCGTTGTTTGGTGGACTTGAGAAGACAAACCAGATGTTAGAGGTACAGATTGCCCAGGAATATACCGGACAGCAGAGACATATCTGTTATCTCATACCCATGTTTAAAGAAGTACTTGCATTTAGGACCTATGTGAGAGATACTTATGATACCGTAAGGGATATTGTATCCGGTAAAACGTTCCATCAGCGGAATTGCGGTATGGCAGCAGTTTCCAATATGGGAAATGATGATAACTGGACAGGACATGATTTGGCGATGGCGAATCTGTATGGATTCGGAAGACTTGCATTCGAGCCGGATTTATCAGCACAGGAAATAGCAGCTGAATGGATTACCGTCAGTTACGGCAGAGACGAATTGGTGAAAGAAACCATAGAATATATGCTTATGGAATCCTGGCCTGCTTATGAAAAGTACAATGCACCCCTTGGAATCGGCTGGATGGTAAATCCCAGTTTTCACTATGGACCTAATGTGGACGGTTATGAATACGACAGATGGGGTACTTACCACAGGGCAGACCATTTAGGAATCGGTGTGGACCGGAGCGATAAAGGAACAGGATATGCTCTTTTGTACCATGAACCCCATGCGTCGGTATATAACAATGTGGACACGTGCCCGGATGAACTGTTATTGTTTTTCCACCATGTACCCTATACATGGAAACTGAAATCCGGGAAAACGGTGATTCAACATATTTATGACACCCATTTTGAAGGTGTCGAAACGGTAGATGAAATGGTGGCACGTTTTGCAAAACTGGAGGGTAAACTTCCGGAACTTGTTTTTAAGCGTGTTGCGGACAGACTTGCACATCAGAAGATGCACTCACGTGAATGGCGGGATCAGATTAATACCTATTTCTACCGCAAATCAGGTATTGCGGATGAAAAGGGAAGAACCATATATTAAAGGAGGACTTTACATATGAGTACATTACAGAACAAAACCTATCGGAATCTCTTCTTAGAGATGGGAAAAACACAGGAAGAAATTGATGAGCGCTTAAATGAAATATGGAATACTTTCTTTTATGGTTCCGAGGAAGAGAGAATTTATCATCCGGTTGGAGATGATATGGGATATTTGGAGGATACCGGAAATCATGATGCCAGAACAGAAGGCATGTCTTATGGTATGATGATTTGTGTACAGATGGACAAAAAAGAAGAGTTTGACCGTATCTGGAAGTGGGCATGTACTTATATGTGGATGGATACCGGTTGGAATGAAGGATATTTTGCATGGTCCTGCGGTGTCGACGGAACAAAAAATGCAGATGGTGCAGCTCCTGACGGTGAAGAGTTTTTTGCTATGGCTCTTTTCTTCGCATCCCACAGATGGGGAGATGGAGAGGGAATCTTTGCTTATTCCGAAATGGCTAAGAAGATTTTAAGAGCCTGTTTACATAAGGGCAAGAATGGAAGATTGGGACATCCCATGTTCCATCCTGAAAACAAACAGATTTTATTTGTTCCCGGAATTGATTTCACGGATCCCTCTTATCATTTGCCGCATTTCTACGAATTGTATGCACTTTGGGCAGATGAAGAAGACAGAGCTTTTTTTGAAGATGCGGTTAAGGTTAGCCGTGAGTATTTGGCAAAAGCATGTCATCCGGTTACAGGAATGAATGCGGAATACGCTGAATTTGACGGAAGTCCCATGAGCAGAAAACTTCCATGGACAAGTGACAGACATGACTGGTTTTTCAGCGACGCATACCGTACCGTGGCGAATATCGGACTTGATTATGCGTGGTTTGGCGTAGATGAAGGGCATGTAAAAGCAGCAGCCAGGCTGCAAAATTATCTGGGAAATGAAAGAAAGGATAATCCTTACGTTATCTACGAAGTGGACGGAACGCCCCTTGAAGAGCCGGCGCTTCATCCTGTGGGAATGATGGCAGCCACAGCACAAGGTTCCCTTGCTGTTATCGGTTATTCCGAAGACGAAAAGGAAATACAAACAGCATGGAAGTGGGTAGACGAATTGTGGAATACGCCTTTGAGAAAAGGCGATAGAAGATACTACGATAATTGTCTTTATTTCTTTGCATTCCTTGCACTGAGCGGAAATTATCGTATCTGGTAAAAAGGGAGAACGGTCAATATGAACTGGCTTCTTAAAAAAGTGGAAAAAAAATTAAACGACTTAAGCATCATGCGTAAACTGACACTTTTATATGTCCTGTGTGTGCTTGTTCCGTTGGTTTTGACGGATGGTGTCGTTTTAACAATTATTTTGCAAGGTGAACGGGCAGAACAGAAGTACGAAATGGAAAATGTTGCCAGTGCCGTGCAGAGTGATTTGACTTACACTTTTGAGGAAGCTGCCAAGATGGCAAACAGTTTATATATTGACCGTTCTATTAATGAATTTTTGGAAAAGCGATATGAGTCCGGCGTTGATTATTTTAAAGCCAGTGCCGGAGTTATGGAAAAAACGTTTTATGAGATAAGTTCCGGTACCCAAAATACCAACGTAATTATGTACAGCGATAATGAGACTATCGTAAACGGAAATCATTTCCACCAAATATCTTCCGTGAAGGAGGAGGAATGGTATCAGACGTTGCAGTATTCGGGAGGAGATATTTTACTTATTTTTTATTATATTGGGGAAGCAGCACCAACTTCCACAACTCCCCGAAAAGTATCTGTGATACGTAAATTGGATTATTATAAAGACTTGCCATCTGAAAAATTAGTGAAAATAGATTTGGATTACGGTACCATTGTCAGGCGCTTAAACGATATGAAATTCAATATGCCTGTTTATTTATGCAAGGGAAACCAGATATTGTTTTCCAATGTTGGCTATTCAGGAAACCGAACACAATTCAGTTACTTGCCGGATAAGATTAAAATTGATAAAAAGATATATGAAAGAGAATTTAATATTTATGGTTCGGAAATGCGTATTTTAGTTATGCCGCCGGAAAATACGGTTTTCACAAGAATGGAACAATATACACCATTAATTTTATTTTTACTTTCTGTGAATATTTTGCTTCCGTTAATCCTTGCCAGAATGATTAACCGTTCTTTTACAGTGCGGCTTTTTGAACTGGGCCATGCCTTTGAACAGATTGATGCGGAAAGCATTAAAGAAATAGAAGAGATACAGGGACACGATGAAATCAGCGGTCTTATGAGAAACTATAACCGGATGGTTGTGCGTTTTAGGGAACTGATTAAGACCGTTTATATAGACCGTTTGGAGCGTCAAAAGATTGATATGGCGAGACAGAATGCAGAACTTCTTGCATTGCACAGCCAAATTAACCCACATTTTTTATTTAATGTACTTGAAAGTATCCGCATGCACAGTGTGCTTAAAGGAGAAGAAGAAACAGCATCCATGATAGAGCGGTTGGCAGTGCTTGAGAGACAAAATGTGCAATGGCGCTCTGATTATGTTACAATCAGTGAAGAACTGCAATTTATTGAGGCATATTTGGAATTGCAAAAGTATCGGTTTGGCAATAAGCTTTCTTATGAAATTGAAGTGGAAAAAGAATGCGAAAGATATGTTCTTCCTAAATTGACCTTGGTAACCTTTGTGGAAAATGCTTGCGTACACGGGGCAGAAAAGAAAGCAATGTCCTGCTGGATTTATGTAAGAATCTATAGAAAAAACGATATGCTTTGCATAGAAGTGGAAGATACCGGAGATGGTATGGAGGAGGATGCGGTAGAAGCATTCCTGTATAAAATGCGCACATGCAGCATTGAGGAACTAATGGGAAATAAGCATGTGGGAATGATGAATGCATGCCTGCGGCTACGTATGTCTACCGATGAACGTGCAGAGTTTGAACTTGAGAGTGAAAAAGGAGTGGGAACTTACATCTTAATTAAGGTTCCCCTGGAAGTACTGAAACAGGAATAAGAAAGAGGGAAACTTTGTTATGAACATGAAAGTGTTGCTTGTGGATGATGAACCTTTTATATTACAGGGACTTTCCGTGCTGATTGATTGGCAGGCAGAAGGATTTGATATTGTAAAGATGGCGTCAAACGGAAAAGAGGCACTGGATTACTTGAGGGAAAACCCGGTGGATTTGATTATCGCGGATATTACAATGCCGGTTATGACAGGACTGGAACTTTTACAGACCATTAGGGAAGAGGAAGTTTCTGATGCCTTTTTTGTGATTTTAAGCGGATACAATGACTTTAAATATGCCCAGAAAGCAATCCGTTATTCCTGTATGGATTATATGGTAAAACCGGTACAGAAAGCAGGACTGCTTGAAGTGTTACGTACGGTAGCAAGGCAGAAAGCGGTGACTTTAAAGCAGGAAGATGAAAACCGGAAGATTGAAAAGCTCTATCTGATGCAAAATGTAAATGCACTTTTAACAGGAAAGTATGAAAATGCGGATTTAAAGTATGTGAAAGAAAATATGGATCTTTCCGGTAAACTCAGATATGTGCATATCGGACTTGATAATCTTTCCCAATTGGAGGATTTGTCCGATGAGGAACTGAAACTGCTGAAAGAGAAATTGGTTCATAATGTAAAGAGATTTCTTGGGGAAGATAAGGCACATCTTATCTGTGAAATGCCCGGGTATGAGGATGAACATGAAATCGGGCTTTTGCTCAGTGAGCATATGACAAAAGAGAGGGAAATGTCCATGGTAGGCTTCATGGAGAAACTTTATGAAGCGGCATCCGGTGATATCAGTGAAAATGTAGTTCTTCTGGTGGGAAAAGAAGTGGAAGATATTGCGAGAATTTCCAATTCCTACAGTAGTGCTTGTATGCTAAAGCCTTTTAAGGGATTTAAGGCGGAAAAGAATATCTATTATTATGAAGAAGAGGTTCATGTAAACCAAAACAAGGTGGTTTTGTGTAAACAAAGTCTGGATAGTCTGGTTTCAGCGGTGGAACAGAATGACCGTGTGGAAATCAATAATAGCGTTGATGAACTGTTCAATGAAATGGAAAGTATGGGAATGACAGGGGAAATTGTTTCCATGAATACAAATTATCTGTTATTCCAGTTGATTCATCTGGCAGTAGAGCAGGATGAATCGGTAGATCAGGAAGAAGTCATGCTTTATATCAGTGATAATGTATTTGATTCCGGCATCTCCAGGGGCAGCCGGGCACATATGAGAAGATTTGCCTGCGAATATGCAGAATACTTAATCCAACTGCGAAAGAATGTGTCCAGAGGGGTTCTTTTAGAGGTGGAAAAAGAAGTGAAAGAGCATTTTGCGGAAAACCTGACTTTGAAGGGACTGAGCAAAAAATATTTTGTCAACAGTTCTTATTTGGGACAGATATTCAGGAAAAAATACGGACAATCTTTTAAGGATTATCTGAGTAATTACAGAATTAACGAAGCGGCACAGCTTCTTCTTAGGACGGATAAAAAAATCAGTGTGATAGCAGAAGAAGTTGGATATCATGATACCGATTATTTTATCACCCGTTTTATTGAACAAAAAGGTTGTACACCGGCAAAATACCGCAAAAACGCCGGAGAAATCGAAGGCGCGGAAAAGGATGTTTAAACAGACCCGAAAAACTCTACATTTACAATCTAGAGTTTTTCGGGTCTTTATATAGACTTTTTCCGTTTTTTTTTGTTCACAAATTTTTTATAATTTATTCAATTACTATTTATAAAGGGAGGAAAAAAAGTAATGAAAATGAAAAAATTAACAGCATTACTTCTTAGCGTTGCTATGACAGCTACTTTATTAGTTGGTTGTGGCGCTAAGGAAGAAGCAGCAGCACCTGCTACAGATGCACCTGCTACAGAAGAAGCAGCACCTGCTACAGATGCAGCTTCTACAGAAGAAGCAGCTCCTGCAGAAGAAGCTAAGACTTATTCTGAGGACGAAATTCTTAACCTTGACATGTTTATCACAATGCCCGGTTCAGAAATCAATGACGATAATGAAATCGCTCAGATGATCGCTGAAAAATGGGGCGTAAAGATCAAAGAAACATGGTTAACAGGCCAGACAGCTGCTGAAGCAACTGGTACATTAATCGCTTCCGGCGAATATCCTGACCTCATCGACTCTGATGATATGGGTATCTTAGCTGACTCCGGAGCATTACTTCCCCTCGATGAATACATCGACAAGTATCCTGAGTTCAAAGAAAAATGGTTCACAGAAGCTGAATGGGAAAAATTCCGTTGGTCTGATGGACACATTTACTGGATCAATCCTTTCGGTAACACAAAGGGTGAACCTACAGCAACAACTCATAACGATGAAGCTTTCTGGATTCAGGTAAGAGTACTTGAATGGGCTGGATATCCTCAGATCCAGACAATGGATGACTACTTCAAAGTAATCGAAGACTACATTGCGGCTAACCCTACAATGGAAGACGGAACACCTAACATGGCTTATACTATCCTTTGCGAAGACTGGAGATACTTCTGTCTTGAAAACGCAGGTCAGTTCTTAGCTGGTTATCCTAACGATGGTTCCGTTATCGTTAACAAAGAAACAATGACTATCGAAGATTACAATACTTCTGAAGATACAATCAAATACTTCAAGAAGTTAAATGAAGAATACAAGAAAGGATTCGTAGATCCTGAATCCTTCACACAGACATATGACGAATATATCGCTAAGCTTTCCACAGGTCGTGTACTTGGTATGGTTGACCAGTGGTGGGATTTCGCTTACACAGTAAATGATGTATTCAAACAGCAGGGTCTTGATAAGATCGGTTGTAACTATGTTCCTCTTGGATTAACAACAGAAGCTGGTATGGAAAACAGATGGCATACATTTGACGATACAGTTAACCAGGCATCCGGTGTTGCTATCACAGTTGACTGTGAAGATCCTGACAGAGCATTTGAATTCATCGTTCAGTCCGCTATGGATCAGGAACTCCATGATTTAAGATTCTGGGGTGTTAAAGATGTTGACTACTGTGTAGATGAAAATGGTTTATACTACAGAACAGACGAACAGAGAATGAACTGGGCTGATACAGCTTACCAGGCATCTCATCGTTGCCAGTACAGCTACTTACTTCAGTGGCATGGAACAAGCGATGATGGTATCAACGCTAACAAGCCTGAAGAACAGCCTTCAGAATTCCAGTACGATATGGCTCAGCCTCTTAAAGACTGTTTCGCAGCATACGGCGCAGGTAACTACGTTGATATGATGGGTTCAGTTGTAGAGTCTAACGGACCTTGGTTCCCTATGTACTCCTATTCTAACAACTTCACTACAGATACTCCTGGTGGTGTAGCTTGGACAAAGATGGGCGAAATCAAACATGAATGGTTACCTCAGGTAGTTATGGCTGATGACTTCGACGCTACATGGGCAGAGTATATGGAAGTATACAACGCTGCTAAGCCTGAAGATTTCTTAGCTGAAATGCAGGCAATTCTTGACACATTCAAATAAGTCGGGGATTAACAACTGTAATATTCTGAAATAATTGCATGATAAGAGCGGCAATAGTCTTCAGAAAGAAAACTATTGCCGCTTTTTAACTGCAAGATAGGAGTGACTTATGGCTCAAGAACAAGTAAAAGTAGTAAAAGATAAAAGAATTACATGGAAAGAAGTGAAAAGACAGAAATTCCTTCTGATTGTTTCCTTTTTCATGGTAGTATACGGAACGATTTTCTATTACTGGCCTTTGACCGGTTGGATTATGGCGTTCCAGAATTATAAACCGAATCGTGGTCTTTTAGGGTCTAAGTTTGTAGGACTTGCGAAATTCCAATTTTTGTTCGAAGATGCAACCTTTATTCAGGTTGTCAGAAATACTTTAGCGATGGGTGTAATAAACTTAGCTACATCCACGTTTATGGCAATTTTGTTTGCCATCTTATTGAATGAAATTAAATCTACGATTGCTAAGAAAACAGTGCAGACGATTTCTTACCTTCCGCACTTCCTTTCTTGGATTATCGTTACCGGTATTTTGCATGATGCATTATCTTCATCCGGTATTATTAACGAACTTTTATTGAAGTATGGATTTATTGATCAGGCAATCAACTTTTTCGCCCATAAGGAGTACTTCTGGCCGATTGTAGCCTTTGCCAACTGTTGGAAGGAAACAGGTTGGAATGCGATTATTTATCTGGCGGCAATCACAGCGATTGATCCTTGTCTCTATGAAGCAGCATCCATTGATGGTGCAGGCAGATGGGCAAAAATTAAATATATTACACTTCCGAGTATCAGACCTACCATTATGATTCTGTTACTCATGAATGTTGGTAACGTATTAAATGCAGGTTTTGAAATTCAGTATTTGTTAGGTAACGGTCTCATTAAGAGCGTTTCCGACACAATCGACATTTATGTCCTTACCTGGGGTATTAGTAATAACGACTTCTCGCTCGGTACAGCGGCCGGTATGTTTAAGAGTGCGGTTAGTATTGCATTAATCGTCATTGCAAACTATGCTGCGAAACGTATGGGCGAAGAAAGATTATTCTAGGAGGTGAAGGCATGAAAAAGAGAAAAACATCATTAGCAGACAAAATATTTGTGGTATGTAATACCTTATTCATGATCGCCTTTGTTGTTGTTACCTTATATCCGGTATTAAATACATTAGCTATTTCTTTTAATGATGGTATTGATGCCGTTCGTGGTGGAATTCATTTATGGCCCAGAAAATTTACATTTAAGAATTATCTGACCATATTAGGCAAAGAGAATATGATTACCGCAGTCTATGTCACTGTGGCACGTACTATTTTAGGAACATTGTTGGCTCTTGTAACAAATGCGTTACTTGCGTTTGTAGTAAGCCGTAAGAGATTCTTGTTTAAATCGGGATTATCTTTATTCTGGGTAATTACCATGTATGTAAACGGTGGTTTGATTCCTGTATTCTTATTATATAGAAACTTACACCTTACAGGTACATTTTGGGTATATATTATTCCCGGTACAATCAGTGCATTCAATATGTTAGTGCTTCGTACATACATGAATGGTCTGCCTGATTCCTTGGAAGAATCTGCACAGCTTGACGGTGCGGGATACTGGACCGTATTTGTGAAGATTATTTCCCCGCTTTGTAAACCGGTATATGCAACAGTAGCACTGTTTGTAGCAGTTGGACAGTGGAACTCATGGTTTGATGCTATGTTATATAACCGCTTAAAGAGTGAATATACAACACTTCAGTACGAACTTATGAAACTGTTATCATCCGTTATGAACCAGTCAGGTAATGCGGCAAATGCATCTGCTGCAGGAGCGGCGAACGCTGCTATCACACCTGTTACGGTACGTTCAGCAGCATCTATTGCTACCATGTTACCAATCGTTATGTTGTATCCTTTCTTACAGAGATACTTTGTAACAGGTCTTACCATTGGTGGTGTAAAAGAATAACAAGATTACATAAAGACACTTTCTTCGGAAGGTGTCTTTTTTTTCTGCCCTAAATGGTATATGATGATAAAAAGTTGGAAAAAGGAAGGGATTAAAATGGTAGAATGGCTAAAACATGTAGCGGTGATTGGCGGAATTTTTGCCGCGGATTATAAAATTAAAAATTATATAGAGGATACTAAGGCTATAGGGCAGGAAGAGACCAAATGCAAAAATATGTTGCTCATAAGAAAGCATCACAATAAAGGTGCTTTCTTAAATGCGGGAGAGACAAGACGAAAAATGATTATGGGGATTTCGATTGCTTTCTCTGCACTTGCAACAGTGATATTTGTGTGTACTCTTGGACAGGGAGGAAGAGGTCTGCTGAAGTGGGGGCTTACGTTCCTTCTGGGAGGCGCTTATTCTAATACATATGACAGAATTGTAAGGAAATACGTAGTGGATTATGTGAGTTTTAACGTGCCGGTCAAAGGAATCAGAAGAGTGATATTTAACATTAGTGATTTCTGCATTATGATAGGAGCCCTGCTAAGCCTGATAGGGTATTACAAGTAATTGATTACAGCTGTGTGGAAATATTTGTAAAAAATAATAAATTACGTATTGACAAAATGAAAGTTGCGTATTATTGTATTAAGTAGATAATACAATAATACAAAGAAAGGAAGGTTGCTATGGCGTGGAATTTAGATTCTGACCGTCCCATCTATGCACAGATATTGGAACGGATTGAGATACAAATTGTTTCCGGCGTATATAAGCCGGGTGAGAAAATTCCAAGTGTACGTGAGCTGGCAGCGGAAGCCGGTGTAAATCCCAATACGATGCAGAGGGCACTTGCCGAGCTTGAAAGACATGGTCTTGTAAGCACTCAGCGTACCAGCGGCAGAGTTGTGACGGAGGACATGAACATGATTAAAGAAACTCGTAATATGCTTGCCAAAGAACAGATCCAGGAATTTATACAGAGAATGAGAGAACTGGGATTTGAAAAGGAAGAAATTCTTACATTGCTTAAGAGTGAAGCAGGAGGGGAAAAAAATGAATGAATTGGTAACTGTCACCAATCTTACCAAGGTTTATGACAAAAGAAAAACAGCATTAAACCAAATGAATCTTTCTATTCCAAAGGGAAAAATTGTTGGTTTGCTGGGACCCAACGGAAGTGGTAAGACGACACTGATTAAAATAATGAATGGTCTGCTTAGACCCACGGAAGGAACAGTGCTGATTAACGGCAGTGCTCCGGGACCTGAGACAAAAGCAAGAATATCCTACTTGCCGGAAAGAACCTATTTGAGGAATTCTATGAAGGTGAAAGAGTTGATTGCATACTTTGCTGATTTCTACGAGGACTTTAAGACGGAACGTGCAAAAGAAATGTTGGAGTCCTTGGGGATTGATGAAAATGCAAAGATTAAGACATTATCAAAAGGTACAAGAGAGAAAGTACAGCTTATTTTAGTGATGAGCAGGGATGCGGATTTGTTTATTTTAGATGAGCCTATTGCCGGCGTAGATCCTGCGGCAAGAGATTATATCATTAAAACCATTATTACAAATTATAATGAAAATGCGACCGTCCTTTTATCGACACATTTAATATCGGACATCGAAAACGTTCTTGATGAAGTAATTTTTATCAAAGACGGAAACATGGTTATGCAGGCGACTGTAGAAGAGATTAGAGAAGAAAAAGGGAAGAGCGTAGATGCATATTTTAGGGAGGTGTTCGCATGTTAAAAAAATTATTGAAGCATGAGTGGGTGGAAACATGGAAGATTCCTACTTTTATGTTGGTGGCACTTCTCGTGATTACCGTGCTTGCAGGACTTGGATTTTCAGCACCTATCTGGGAGAGCGAGATGACTGGTCTTACCATATTGATGATTCTTTTGTGGTTAGTGTATTACTTTGCGTTAATTGCAGTTAGCATAGGCATCACGATTTATCTGGCATACCGCTTTTATAAGAGTATGTTTACGGACGAAGGCTATCTGACGCATACCTTACCGGTAACAGCAAGGCAATTGCTTGTATCCAAAATTTTGCCCATGTGTGCATGGTCAGCACTTGCCAGTCTGGCAATCATACTAAGCGTTTTTATTTTCGGGGCGATGGCATATATGTTTTTAGAGCCTTCCGCAAACGTATCTCTCGCAGAATTTGTTCAGGAGCTTCAAAGAGCAATGAAAGAGGTGTTCGGTTTAGAAGGAGGTACAAATTTTGTGATCAGCTTGATTGCACTTATGGTTGTGGGGGTATTTAGCGGTACGCTTACCGTTACCGGTTCCATTACAATCGGTCAGCTGGTAGGAAAACATAAGATTCTTGGCAGCATCGGTGCTTATTTTGCAATTATGATAGTGATGCAGACGCTTTCTATGATGGTCATGTTTCCTTCCATGTTCCGAATGACATTCACGGCTGAAGATAATGTTTTTGTGGTAATGGCACCTATGTATTACGGGATAAGTATTATATCACTGATAATAGCCGTTTTGCTGTATATATTAAGTGAATTTATTGTAAAAAGAAAATTGAATTTGGATTAATAGAAGCCCCGGTATCTGTGGATAGACAGATGCCGGGACTTTGCAATCAAGAGGTTATGTGGCATAAAAAACATTGATAAGAAAGGCGGGGAGTGATACAATAAAAAGAAGTTGATTTTTTGGAAAGACGAATAGTCTTGGAGGAACATATGAAGAAAATAGCTCTTTTCCTGGGAGAATATGGTACATATCAATTGGAAGTGATGCAGACTGTCACAAAACTGGCATCCAAAAAGAATATGAAAGTGCATATCTTTAATAATGCGGGTTCCTATGGCAATAATATTTTTCATGCACTTGGTGAAAAGAGTATTATCAGAATTCCACAGCTTTCCGACTATGTTGGAATTATTATTTGTGCAGATACTTTTGGGATTCAGGGCATGTATGAAGAATTAGCTGAAAGAATCAATGAACAGGCGACTTGTCCCATTGTTTGCCTCAGGAATGGGGATGAACAGTTTTATAATGTATTAATTAATAACAAATCGGCGATGGAAAGAATGACCAATCATTTCATTGAAGAACATGGATATAAAAGAATATGCTTTATGTCAGGAAGAAGAGATTTGGCAGATTCAAGAGATAGAATGCAAGGGTATCTTGATGCCATGCGTAAGCATGGACTTGAAGTGACTCCCAGCATGCTTTTCGAGGGAAATTACTGGCGTGATAAGGGTGATGAAGCAGTGGAGTGGTTTTTTGATGGTGAAGAGCCGCCCAGGGCTATCGTATGTGCCAATGACTATATGGCGATATCAATTTGTGATGCACTGCAAAAGAAAGGATACCGCATACCTGAAGATGTGGCAGTTTCCGGTTTTGATGATGTGGAGGAAGTGTGGTATTCCGTTCCTACCATATCCAGCATGTATGTATCCAATGAAGAAATAGCAGAAGTCGCATTACAGATTATTGAAAATGTAAACAATGGTATTGAACAGTCTAAGAATGTCTATTTGGAAGCAAAAGAATCTTATAAGCAATCTTGCGGTTGCAACTATGAATGTGATATGACTCTGCAAAGATCCCTGTTTTTAGAAACTGAGGATATTAAGAGAGTTATGTATCGAAATATTTATCTAAACATGGATTTTGAAAATGCAGATACCTTTGAAGAACTGATGGAAAGTGCACGCAGATATATTGATGCATTCTCCTACGAGGCTATTTACGTTTGCCTTTGCGATGAGGAAGAAAAGAAAGTAGAACAAATGGCAATGATGGAAAATTATACCCAGAATATGGTGCTTAGAGCAGTTCTTACGCCTAGTAAAGAGGAAATTTTACATCAAAAATTTAAAAGAGAGAGTCTATTGCCGGAAGAATATTTAGATGGAAACAAACCGCTTTATATTTCAGCGTTGCACGAAAAAAATAACTGCTTGGGATATATTGTACTAAAAACACAAGATATAGGTGCAGTCAGATTCTTTTTCCAAACATGGGTGTTGGGAATGGGGTCAGCATTGTCTCGCCTAAAAATGTACGAGGAAAATAAGGAACTGGTAATAGCCAGGAGATTGTCGGAAAAGGATGAGCTTACAGGCATTGGAAACCGCAGAGAGATGGAAAAAATTCTGCAAAGCAGATTTACCCGTATGCGTCTTACCGGAACCGGATTCTATGTAGTAAGTATTGATATGGATGACTTAAAGAAAATCAATGACGGTTACGGACATTTAGAAGGTGATGAAGCACTGTGTGCTCTTGCTGAGATTCTTGATGAAAACAAGGGAGAGCATGGCAATGTTGCCCGGGTTGGTGGCGATGAGTATATGATGTGCATTGGCACGGAAGACAAAACTGAAGTGGAAGAAGTAATAGCAAATATCCGGGAATCGATAGAAGGTATTAATGCAAAATGGGATAAGCCCTATGTGCTGTCTGCAAGTATCGGATACGCATATTGTAAAAAGAATATGGCATTAATGGATTGCATGCGAATGGCAGACCAGAATATGTATAAAGAAAAGAGAAAGAAAAAAGAGTCTGTATAGGCTCTTTTTAGTTGATGAAATCACACAAAAGTGGTAAAATAGTACTAGAAAACAAACGAATGCTGCAAGGAAGAAAGCTGGTGGGGGAATTGTGAAGAGAATAGCTATTTTTATTGGTGATTATGGAGTACATGAATTGGCAGTCGTAGAAGCCATTGCAAAAGAGGCAACAGAATTAGGGGTGGAGACCATCGTTTTTTCTAATGCGGGGTGCTATGGGCAAAATATTTTTTATGCCTACGGCGAAAAGAGTGTTATAAAAATTCCCAATTGGTCAGATTACGATGGGGTTATTATTTGTGCGGATACTTTGGGCATTCAGGGGATGTACGAAGAATTGATTGAGTCCATAGAAGAGAATGCAACTTGCCCTATTGTGTGCCTTAGAAGCGAGGATGAGAGATTTTATAATGTACTGTTTGATAACTGTGCTGCTATGAAAAAAATGGTAGAGCATTTTGTGACGGTACATGGATTTAAAAGAATATGTTTTATGACGGGCAGAAGTGATCTTAAGGATTCCGGAGAGAGATATTTGGGATACTTGGAGATCATGGATAAATATAACCTTGATGTAACTGAGAGAATGGTATTTGAAGGCAACTATTGGCGCAATAAGGGAAATGAAGCTGTAGAGTGGTTTTTAGGCGGAGACGAAATGCCTGAAGCCATTGTGTGCGCCAATGATTTTATGGCTATTTCCGTTTGCGAAGCACTTCAAAAAAGAGGAGTTCGGGTACCGGAGGATATTGCTGTATCCGGTTTTGATGATATTGATGAGGTGAAATATTCTACACCGACTATTTCCAGTATGTATGTACCCAGTGATGAAATGGGCAGGGCGGCTTTGCAGATTTTACTGAATTTAGAACGGGGATTACCGCAGAACAGAGTGGTGAATGTAGAAGTAAAAGAATCCTTTAAAGAATCCTGCGGCTGTGAATATGTACCTGATAAGGAACTGCAACGTTCTCTTTTCTTTGACTCCGGTGATATGCGTAATGTATTAAATAATATTGTATATATGGATATGGATTTTGAGGCCACAGATACTTTTGAGGAATTGATGGATGTGGCGCAATCCTATATGAGCAACTACCGGTATAAAAGTCTTTATGTCTGCCTTTGTGATGAGGAAGAGAAAAGAATTGAAGAAGTGGCTATGAGAGAAAACTATACGGAGCATATGTCATTAAAAGCAGTGATTACACCGAAAAGCGTGGAACTAATGGATAAGAGATTCCTGCGCAGTGATATTTTGCCAAAAGAGTATATGAAAGATAATAAGTATGTACATGTTTCACCACTTCATGAAAAAGATAATTGCCTAGGTTATGTGGTTTTGATTTCGGAGCATATCGTGGATTTAAAATATGCATATCGGGGATGGTTACTTGGGCTTGCCATTGCCATGGAACGTCAAAAGATGTATGAAGAAAATAAGCTTTTGATGGAAGGTAGACTGTTATATGAAACGGATGAACTGACCGGAATCGGAAACCGCCGTGGAATTCAAAAAATCATACAAAGCAGATATGCACGTCTGTGTAGCGGCGGCCCCGGTTTTTATGTGTTAAGTGCTGACATGGACGGGTTAAAAATGATTAATGATAAGTACGGCCATTTAGAAGGGGATGCCGCATTATGTGCACTTGCGAACATTTTGAATGAATGCAAAAGTGATAAGGGGCATGTGGCCAGAACCGGTGGAGATGAATATATGCTTTGTCTGGAAACGGAAGATAAGGCTGAAGTGGAGAAAGTGATTGAAGATATCAGAGAAGCTATAGATATGAAAAACCGTACATGGGATAAACCATACAAATTGTCTGCAAGTATCGGATATGCATTATGTGAGGAATCGAAAGGCGTTTTGGAGTGTATGCGCGTGGCAGATAAAAACATGTACAGGGAAAAAAGAAGCAAAAAAGAAGCCAGAAAAGATTAGGTGTATAATATGTGAAAAACGTAGAAAATCGACCGATACAAAATTCGGTCGGTTTTTTTGTGCAAAATGCCAGAGAGGATTCGTTTGACATTGGATATATATAGTGATAACATATAGTTAACACGTGTTAACAAACTGCAAAAAGAGGGAAAAATGGAACAGATATCACGTATGACGCTGGAGGAAATAGCGAAAGAAATCGGTATCTCCAGAACCACCATATATAAAGTTATTAAGAACAAAGGTCATGTCAGTGAAGAGACCAGCAGAATTGTTAACGAGGCCCTAAAAAAGTACAATTATGTACAAAACCGTAATGCCAGAAACCTGGCTATGAATAGGCATTACACCATTGGATATGTGGGTTTCAAATCAAAAAGTGCAAATTATTTCTCTACAGAAATCGGTAAAGGAATTAAAAGAGCGGTAAAGGAATTTGGTGATGACGGCCTTTCTGTCCTTGTTTCGGAATATGATGCTGAAAAGCCCAGGGGTCAGCTTGCTGCTGTCAAGGAAATGTTATTCCAGGGAATTGACTCTTTTGTGCTTGCTTATTCAGATAAAGAGATTATAGAACAGATTCTGAAATTACTGGGAAAGGCCGGTGCTGGGATAGTGCTTCTCAGCCGTGATTACCAGGAAGACAAAAATAGTTATTACGTAGGTGTTGACTATTATAAAAGCGGCAGACTTGCGGCTGAACTTTTAGGCAAGATGCTTAGTGGTGGAAAAATTTTGATTCCGGTGACGGAAGAATATGAGACAAACCCGGATATTGTTGCCAGATTAGATGGTTTTTTGGATAAGATAAAAGAGTACCCGTACATAAAATTGCTTCCTGTATCATATGGTCTTACAGAGGAGAACAAGATATACAGGGAAATTGACAACTGCATCAAAAACGAACCGGAACTAACCGGCATTTTTGATTTAACCTACCGGTTAGATGTGATTGCTAAGCTACTGGGTGATAAGAATCGGAAAGATATCAAGCTGGTCGGGTTTGACTTGTTTGAAGAAATCAGAAGTTACGTGGAGGATTCTTCCATAGATGCGGTAGTGTATCAGGATTTAAGCATGCAGGCTTATCAGGCTGTGAAGATTTTGTTTAATGAAATGTGCTACGGTAAGAGCATGGAACAGCGCAAGTTGTATTCGAAACTGGAAATTATTATGAATGAAAACATTCATTATTTTTAAATATTAAAGGAGGATCAAAATGCTGTACATAGGAATTGACTTAGGAACCAGTGCGGTAAAATTATTATTAATGGACGGAGAGGGAAAGATTCAGAAGATTGTATCTAAAGAATATCCTTTATATTTCCCTAATCCCGGTTGGTCAGAGCAGAAGCCTGAAGATTGGTATGAACAGTCCATGGCAGGTATCAAGGAGCTGATTGCAGAGGCTGACAAGTCTCAGATTGCAGGTATCAGTTTCGGCGGACAAATGCACGGACTTGTTATCTTAGATAAGGACGATAACGTAATCCGTCCCGCTCTTTTATGGAATGATGGAAGAACTTACGAAGAATGTGATTATTTGAATAATGTAATCGGAAAGGATAAGCTTTCTGAGTACACAGCGAATATTTCCTTTACAGGATTTACAGCACCTAAAGTATTATGGGTTAAGAATAAAGAGCCTGAGAATTTTGCAAAGATTGCAAAGATTATGCTTCCCAAGGATTACATCGCTTATAAGCTTACCGGTGTAAATTGTACAGATGTATCCGATGCTTCCGGTATGCTTCTTATGGATGTTAAGAACCGCTGCTGGTCTAAGGAAATGTGTGATATCTGTGGTATTACCGTAGATATGCTTCCCAAGCTTTATGAAAGTTATGAATGTGTAGGAACAGTTACCAAGGAAATCGCAGCAGAGCTCGGTATTCCTGAAACCGTTAAAGTGGCAGCAGGTGCAGGTGATAATGCGGCAGCAGCTGTAGGAACCGGTACAGTAGGCGATGGTATGTGTAACATTTCCCTTGGTACCAGCGGAACTATCTTTATCTCCTCTGAAAAATTTGGTGTAGATAAGTTCAATGCCTTACATGCATTTGCACATGCTGACGGACATTATCATTTAATGGGATGTATGCTTTCAGCTGCTTCCTGTAACAAATGGTGGATGGATGAAATCATAGGAACAGAAGAATATGCAAAAGAGCAGGCAAACATTACAAAACTTGGTGAAAACCATGTTTACTTCCTGCCTTATCTGATGGGAGAACGTTCTCCTCACAACAATCCTAACGCAAGAGGTACTTTCATCGGTATGACCATGGATACCTCCAGAGCAGACATGACACAGGCAGTACTTGAAGGTGTTGGATTTGCTTTAAGAGATTCCTTCGAAGTTGCTAAGTCTCTTGGTATTAAGATTGAAAGAACCAAGATTTGCGGTGGTGGTGCGAAGAGTCCTCTTTGGAAGAAGATGATTGCAAATATCTTAAACGTTAAGGTAGATGTTATTGAGAGTGAGGAAGGTCCTGCACTCGGTGGTGCAATGCTTGCAGCAGTTGCTTGCGGTGAATATGCAAGTGTAGAAGAAGCAGCGGCTAAGATTGTTAAGGTTATTGATACAGTAGAGCCCGACGCTGAACTTGTTGCTAAGTATGAAGAGAGATATCAGCAGTTTAAGGAAATTTATCCTGCATGCAAGCCTCTTTTTGATATTATTAAGTAATAAACGCCATAAGGCGGATATGAGATAAAAGAATGAAGATAAAACATGGAAAGGAGTAACAAAATGCAGATTTACAGTGTAACAGATCCTAAGTTTAAAAAATACGGAAAGGTTGTAGAAGGTGTTGATTTTTCCGAGTTAATTGCAAAGATGGAAGAATGCACACCTCTTCCTGAAGGAGTAGAATATGTTCCCGGACTTGCAGAGTTAGAAGCACTTCCTGCTGCAAAGGAATTATCTGTAAAAGTTTATGGTGAAATGCCTATTCAGGTTGGATATTGTAACGGACATAACTGTATGTTAAATGCCCTTGAATACCACAGAGATTCTGAAATCAATATTGCAGCAACAGATGCAATTTTAATGCTTGGATGGCAGCCTGATATCACAGATGATTTTACATATGACACATCTTTGGTAGAAGCATTCCTTGTTCCTAAGGGAACAGCAGTAGAAGTTTATGCAACTTCTCTTCACTATGCACCTTGCGGTGTAGACGGTGCCGGATTTAAAGTGGGTATTGTACTTCCTAAGGGAACAAACTTACCTCTTGACGCGGCACATGCAGGCGGTGAAGACGGACATCTTACAGCTAAGAATAAGTGGCTGTTAGGACATCCTGAAGGAGGTCTTGACGAAGGAAGCCCTATGGGACTTATCGGCAAAAACTTAAACGTAAACGAATAATTAAAGGAACAAACACTGATAAAAAGCAGTGCGTGTTATAAACAAAAGAAAGAGAACTATATTTTAAGGAGGATGTTTCACATGAACAATTTACCTAAAGTAAAAATTGGTATCGTTGCGGTTAGCCGTGACTGTTTCCCGGAATCTCTGTCCGTTAACAGAAGAAAAGCACTTGTAGAAGCTTATGCAAAAAAATATGGTATGGACGATATTTATGAATGTCCTATCTGTATTGTAGAAAGTGAAGTACAGGCTGTTCAGGCAGCTAAGGATTTAAAAGATCAGGGATGTAATGCACTTTGCGTATACCTTGGAAACTTTGGTCCTGAAATTTCTGAATCTTTATTAGTTCAGATTTTTGATGGTCCTGCAATGATTTGTGCAGCAGCAGAAGAAAGCCAGAACGACTTAGTTGGCGGACGTGGCGATGCTTACTGTGGTGTTTTAAATGCAAGCTATGCTATGAAATTGCGTAATGTTAAGGCATATATTCCTGAATATCCTGTTGGTACAGCAGAAGAATGTGCAGACATGATTCGTGAATTCGTTCCTATCGCAAGAGCAATCGTTGGTCTTAAGAGCCTTAAGATTATTTCCTTTGGTCCCAGACCTACAAACTTCCTTGCTTGTAACGCTCCTATTAAGCAGCTTTACAACCTTGGTGTTGAAATCGAAGAAAACTCTGAACTTGACCTTTTCGAAGCATTCAAGAACCATGATGGTGATGCAAGAATTCCTGCTAAGGTGAAAGAAATGGAAGAAGAACTTGGTGCCGGAAATCTTAAGCCTGAAGTATTACCTAAGCTTGCACAGTATGAATTAACATTACTTGACTGGGTAGAAGCTCATAAAGGATGCAAAGAATATGTTGCTATCGCTGGAAAATGCTGGCCTGCATTCCAGACACAGTTCGGATTCGTTCCCTGCTATGTTAACAGCCGTTTAACAGGTATGGGTATCCCTGTATCTTGCGAAGTAGATATCTACGGAGCACTCAGCGAGTTCATCGGTACAGCAGTAAGTGATGATATCGTAACATTACTTGATATCAATAACTCTGTTCCTGCTGATATGTACGAAGAATCCATTAAGGGCAAATTTGACTATACACATAAAGATACCTTCATGGGATTCCACTGCGGAAATACTAACTCCAAGAAACTTAGCTTCTGCAACATGAAGTATCAGATGATTATGGCTAGAAACCTTCCTGAAGAAGTTACTCAGGGTACACTTGAAGGTGACATCGTTCCCGGCGATATCACATTCTTCCGTCTGCAGTCTACAGCAGATGCTAAGCTTCGTGCTTACATTGCACACGGCGAAGTTCTTCCTGTTGCAACTAAGTCATTTGGTGCAATCGGTGTATTTGCTATTCCTGAAATGGGAAGATTCTACCGTCACGTATTAATCGAAGGCAACTATCCTCACCATGGTGCTGTTGCATTCGGACATTTCGGAAAGGCTCTTTACGAAGTATTCAAGTATGTTGGTGTTGAACTTGAAGAAATCGGATTCAATCAGCCTAAGGGAATGCTTTACAAATCTGAAAATCCTTTTGCATAATTGAGGATAAAACAGTAGCGGTCCGGAGATATCCGGACCGCTTTTTATTATGCAAATAGTATAATAAGATAGAAGAGTTTTTTACACTTTTTATGAAAAAATGTTCTATTCTTTTAGAAATATTGTGAGTATACTCATAGTTGATTTGTATATTTAGTTTCAGTATAGTTTGAGGAGGAAGAAATGGCAGGAAGTACCACGAAAGACATGACAGTTGGTTCGCCGATGAAGCTCATTCTGGGCTTTTCAGTTCCACTTCTTTTTGGCTTTTTATTTCAACAATTTTATAGTGTAGTAGACATGGTGATTGTAGGCCAGTTTTTGGGAGTGGATGCTCTTGCGGCAGTTGGCGCCACCGGTTCCATCAATTTTTTGATTCTTGGCTTTTGCATGGGAATTTGCAATGGATTTGCTATTCCTGTGGCACAGAAATTTGGTGCAAAAGACTATTCCATGATGCGAAAATTTGTGGCAAACAGCGTGTGGCTTTCCGCTTTTTTTGCGGTAGTGATAACTGTGATAGTCTCGCTTTTGTGTAAAAATATTTTGCAGTGGATGAATACGCCGGATGATATTTTTAGGGATTCTTATATTTATATTCTCATTATTTTTCTGGGAATTCCTGCAGCTTTTCTGTACAATATTTTGTCCGGTATCATCCGATCTTTGGGAGATAGTAAAACCCCCCTGGTGTTTCTTATTATTTCTTCGTTTTTAAATATTGCACTGGATCTTTTGTGTATTTTAGTGTTTCATATGGGTGTGGCAGGAGCCGCAGTGGCCACTGTTATTTCCCAGTTGATATCCGGGCTTCTTTGTTTTTTCTATGTAGTGAAGAAGTTTGAAATTTTGCATGTGACAAAAGAAGAGTGGGCTGTGAATACAGATTATATGAAGTTTCTTTGCAGCATGGGGATTCCCATGGGATTACAGTATTCAATTACTGCGATTGGTTCTGTAATTTTACAGACTGCGGTAAACGGACTTGGTTCCGTGGCAGTTGCTTCCGTAACAGCATCCAATAAAGTCAGTATGTTCTTTTGCTGTCCTTTTGATGCACTTGGCTCAACCATGGCCACTTACGGAGGACAGAATGTAGGAGCAGGTAAATTAGAGCGTTTGGGAAAAGGATTGAAGGCATCCGGACTTTTGGGATGTGTTTATTCTGTACTTGCATTTGTAGTACTGTATTTTATCGGAGATAACTTAATTGCATTATTTGTAGATGCTGGTGAGACTGAGATATTAGCCAATGCAAGAATGATGCTTTTATTCAGCGTGGCTTTTTATATTCCTCTTGCCTATGTAAATATTGTGCGGTTCTTAATTCAAGGAATGGGCTTTAGCACATTTGCGATTCTGGCAGGTGTCTTTGAGATGATCGCGAGAGCAGGTGCGGGCTTATTTCTGGTGCCTGCATTTGGATTTGTGGGCGTATGTCTTGCCAGTCCCCTGGCATGGATACTTGCGGATGCGTTTTTATTTCCGGCATATACCCATGTGCGCAGGAAACTGGAAAAAATACTATCTGTCAATCAATAAGTTTGTTGACCTTGCGGTCGTAAGTTAAGATGCCGTTTACTTCTTCTTCTATATCAGAAAGTTGTGTGTATACAGCACCGGAAAGTCCTTGTTTCTGTAACGGAAGCAGGGATTTATTTATAAGCTCGCCAAAAGCAACTTTTAGTTCATTAGGTGTATCATAACGCTTATATCCGAAAATCCGGTCGACGCTGGAGTGCCCTTTGATATAGCAAGCATAGCCGCCATACTCAGAGAGGAATAAGGCACGTTTATTCCACTTTTTATTAGTAACTTTCAAGGGACGGAAATAATTGTGTTCACTGATAAAATCGCCGCAGCCCTGGTCAAACCATCCGCTGGCTGAATCGATTAAGCGGGTAGGGTCTTTTGCACGGATTAAGTCTGTGATGCGTTCACTGTCAAATTGTCCCCACCCTTCGTTAAAGGGGCACCAGATAGCGATGCATGGGAAGAAGGAAAGGGCAGTTATTGTTTCCATGCATTCCTTTTCCCAACTGATTCTTGCTGCTTCATCCTTTCTGGATAGTAGGCGATAATTGGTATCTTTCAAGAAATGCGTTAGTTTAGGTAGTAAGGTAGGGAAGTAACTGATAACAGGCATACTGTAGGCAGAACCGCCGTTTACCATATCTTGGCAGACAATCATGCCTAAGCGGTCGCAGTGATAGTACCAACGTGCACATTCTACTTTAATATGTTTTCTAATCATGTTAAAACCAAGATTTTTCATAGTGGTAATATCATAGATGAGAGCTTCGTCAGATGGAGCAGTATATAAACCTTCCGGCCAATATCCCTGGTCCAATACACCATGTAGAAAATAGGGTTTGTGATTTAAACAAAATACAGGAACTTCTATGCCGGATTCCAGTTTCTTTTTTTCTAAGGAAAAAAGTCTCATGGCGAAATAGCTTGTGATGCGGTCTTCACCAAAACATATTTCTAAATCGTACAGCGCCGGTGACTCGGGGCTCCAAGGATGAAAGTTTCCGTCAGATAGGGTAAAACTTACAGATGCGGTTATGTCCGTACTTTTGTTGCTTGGTTCAAGAGGAAAAGAGAGCGTTTGCATACATAGTTCTTTTCCGGAAAAATAGGCTGATACGGATAAATCGGTTACAGGTTCCTTCTGCAATACAGCAAGGTTCATGAAAAGAGAGACCTTCTTTGTGTCATAATCAGTATGAACCTGTATGTTTTTGATGTGACAGGGAGAGGCCCATTCCATCCATACCGTTTGCCAGATGCCGCTTTGGGCAGTATAGAAAATGCCGCCCCGTTTTAAGGTTTGTTTTCCTCTGGCATGACTTTGGACATCAGTGAAATCCTGTACACGAAGGGTTAGACTATTATTTTCAGGGAGAAGATAAGGTGTAATATCGGCTTCAAAAGGTGTATACCCACCTTCGTGAGTGGTAACAGCATGATTGTTTATATAGATGGTAGAAACATAGTCCACGGCTCCAAAATGTAAAATCAGCCGCTTGCCGTTATCAAGAAGAGTGTTATCTATGGAGAATGTTCTGCGATACCACAGATATTCCTCCGGTTTTAACTGACGGTTTACACCGGATAAGGAGGCTTCAGGCGAGAAGGGCACAAGAATATCTCCCTGATAATTGGTAGGAAGTGTATCAGAATTTGTTATGGCATATTGCCATGTGCCATTCAAATTCATGTAGGAATCTCTGACCATCTGGGGACGGGGATATTCGGGTAAGACATTTTTTTTATCTAAATTTTCACCGAATACTGTGGAAAGGGGATATAACTTATCCTCCTCATGGGAACGGATAATACTTTTATATGCATCGCGTATATTCATAAGGACCTCCTTGTGTTTATCCTATTTATAGTTTATCATAATCCTGTAAAATAAACATAAAAACAAGTAATTTTTTAAATGAGAAAAAGAGGATGCCATGGAATCAAATGATTTTATGAAAAAGAGATTTCTGGAGCTTGCAAATAAGGCATACAATCATAACATTTATACCTTTACAGGTTTTTTGGGGCTTTCGGAGATGGCTGATTTCTATGAGATAGAAAGAGAGGTTTCCTTTATCAAGTGGGAGATTTCCGGCGGTCATCAGGATAGTGAGAGAGTTATGATCCGCTTTGGAAGTGCAGAACAGTTTGGTTATGAAGAGCCATTTCCTATTGTCTGCCTGAAAATCAGACCATTGATGCAGAAATTCGCAGATAAACTATCCCATAGGGATTTTTTGGGAGCACTTATGAATCTGGGAATAGAAAGAGATACTTTAGGAGATATTGTTTTAAAGGAAAATCAAGGATATCTGTTATGCACAGAGACAATCGCTCCCTATATTTGCGAGAATCTGACGCGGATTAAACATACGTCAGTGATATGTGAGATAACAAGGGAACTTCCGATAGAAACAGAGGAGGATGCGCAGGAGGTGAAACTCCAAGTATCTTCAATCCGCATTGACGGAGTGATGGCTAAGGTGTATCATTTTTCAAGGGGAGAAAGCGTGGAATATTTCCGCCAAAAGAAAGTGTTTGTAAACGGACGGCTCTGTGAAAATAACAGTTACAGTTTGAAAGAAAACGATGTTGTGACTGTGCGGGGCTATGGAAAATTTGTTTTTGACCAAAATTTGGGACTCAGTAAAAAAGGGAAATTAAACATAGCAGTCAAATGCTATGGAAAGAAATAGAGGAGACAGACATGTTATTGTTAGAGCAGATGGTAGTTCTTTTCCTTTTAATGGGAATTGGTTTCTATTGTTATAAAAAGGGGATGATTACCGATGAGAGCAGTAAAAAGCTTTCTGCAATTGTAGTGAACATTGCAAATCCGGCAATGGTGCTTACCGGATGTATGGGCGATTCCAAGATAAAAGGACAGGAACTGCTGCAGGTGGCACTCATTATTATATTGATTTATGTAGTGCTTTTAGGTCTGGCACGGGTGGTGCCACGTATTTTGCGTGTGCCGGAAAAGAGCGTGGGGACATATGGTGCAATGACGGTTTTTTCTAATATTGGATTTATGGGATTTCCTGTTATTTCCGCACTGTACGGCAGGGAAGCACTTCTGTATGCTTCTCTGTTTACGATTCCATATAATGTACTTATCTATACCTATGGGGTATCAGCCATGGCTACAGACGAGCGTGCGAAGAAAGGAACTTTTTCCTTAAGTAGGGTTTTCAATGCCGGTGTGATAGCATGTATCATTACAATTATAGTATATTTATTACAGCTTCCTGTGCCTGCGTTCGTAGAAACCACAGTTACTCATTTAAGTAATTTGACGGCACCTTTAAGCATGATGGTGATAGGTGCTTCACTTGCGACCATCAATATAAAAAGATTGTTTATGGATGTGAAATTACTTATGTTTTCTGTTATAAAACTCATCATTATTCCCATTATTGGGGTGCTGATCATCAGACAGTTTGTGGCAAATGATATTATTTGCGGTGTTTGTATGGTCATGCTGGCAACTCCAGTGGGAAGTATGACAGCGATGCTTGCACAGCAGTATGATGGAGATTATGAAATGGCATCTAAAGGAGTGGCACTTACTACGGTGCTTTCCGTTGCGACGATGCCGTTTGTAGCGATGTTGGTAGGATGAATGTGACAACCTTCCCCCGGCATAGACTGTAGTAACAGTCATGTCGAAGTATTTGTGGATAAATCCACTATTTTGTTGTATGATAATATCAGTTATCAGTAATAGAAATATTTGTTTGTCTTAAGGCAGGAAATGTGATGAATATTAAGGATAGTAAGGAACTTGAGTTTGCAATATTTTGTATTGAAAATGTTGCGAGTTTTCTGGGACGAGATGCGGGGGAAGTATATAAGCTACTGACAGAAGAGAGTGATATTTTGAATTCCTATATTGTTCCGGAATATGAAATGCTGCATACACAGAGTAAGGAATATATAGTGAACGATATTGTTGAGTTTATGAAGGAGAGTGGAGTACTGTGAATGCCAATCCCATTTTACTACAAAAAAAATATGCCCGTGTTGTGGAACTGTTCGCAGAAGAGAATTATTTGACATTAGATGATGCACTCGCTTTTTTTTACAAGTCCAAAGTATATGAGCTTATGCGGGAAGGAAGTTCAGATATGCACTGTATGAGTGAACAGTATTTATCGAAAGATTTATCAGAGGAGTATGAAAGAGAAAGCAGAAGATAATGCTTTTTTTTAGACAAAATATTGCATGTGACAAACTATCCCTCACATAAACTGTAATAACAGTTATGTGAGGGACTTTTGCATGAAAAGACATAGAGAATACATAGACCGGGTTAAAAATATTAGGCTTTTTCCTAAAAAACAGGAAGGCCAGAGTGGTGAGGAATATGCGAAACAACGTATGATAACAGGCCTTAAATATGGTGTGTTTGCGCTGGCAGCATTTGCAGTGCTCAGAGGAGTTCTGGTGACAGTAGGCGGTAGTGTGACCGTAAGCAACAGTGTAAATGGTAAAGAACTACCTATTTATTGCGTGGAATGCGAAGAACCAAAAATTGCCCTTACATTTGATGCAGCTTGGGGGAACGAAGATACGTCGCAGATCTTGGAAATTTTAAAGAAACATGATGTGAAGGTTACGTTTTTTATGACAGGCGGCTGGGTAGAAAATTATCCGGAGGATGTAAGGGCGATTTTGAAAGCAGGGCATGATTTGGGTAACCACAGTGAAAACCATAAAAATATGAGCCAGTTATCTAATGAAGAGAAAAAAGAAGAATTGATGAAGGTTCATGAAAAAGTTAGGGAACTTACAGGATATGAAATGTTTTTGTTTAGGCCGCCTTACGGGGATTATGATAATGCGGTTGTGAAGACAGCAAAGGAATGTGGATATTATACAATTCAGTGGGATGTGGATTCACTAGACTGGAAAGATTATGGTGTAGAGTCTATTGTAAAAACCGTGTGCGGGCATAAGCATCTTGGAAACGGAACCATTATACTTTGTCATAACGGAGCAAAGTATACCGCACAGGCACTGGATACAATGATTACTACATTAAAGGAAAAAGGATATACTTTTGTGCCGGTGTCGGAGCTTATTTACAAGGATGGATACCATATGAATCATGAAGGCAGGCAGATGAAGAACTGAGGCTATTTTTGGATGCCGGTATAACTGATATACTTAATACCTAAAAATGATTTCAAACCAAAGGTAATCACATCATCATATTTTAAGCGAAAAGGGGGAAGGAGTACTTCCCCCTCTTTTGTTTTTATACCGTGGTATCTTTGTTTGGTTTTAAAGAAATCGGCACGTTTTTCATCAATCAGATGAACATGAAGTTCCGTGATTTCAAAGTCAGAATTATTGCTTGTGACTTCTTCAACAACAATAATATTTTTTCCCTTTTTATTCATATATTCTATTAGTTTTGGTTCGTAAGTAAATTCCATAATAACTCCTTTGCGTTTACTACAAAATATTATAGCACAGTATGCATTGTGACCGCATTGTTTTTTCTGAAAAATTCATGTATCATGTTAGCAGAAGATAAGAGAGGGTTTGAAATGGAAGAGAATAAGGTGCAGAAAGAACAAAGAGAAGAAGTACATAAAAGACGGGTCCGTTACAAAGGCACTCACCCGAGAAAATACAGTGAAAAATATAAAGAGCACAATCCTGATAAATATGGTGATACCATCGAAAAGGTAATCAGCAAAGGAAGCACACCCGCGGGAATGCATATTTCTATCTGCGTACAGGAAATATTGGATTTTTTGCAGATAAAACCGGGTATGAAAGGGTTGGATGCCACCTTAGGATATGGGGGACACAGTCGCAGAATGCTGGAATGTTTAGAAGGAAATGGACATTTATATGGGTTAGATGTAGACCCCATAGAGATAGAGAAAACCAAAAAACGGCTTGAGGATTTAGGCTATGGAGAGGAAATTTTTACTGCTATTCATCAGAATTTTGCAGATGTTGACAGGGTGGCAAAAGAGTATGGACTGTTTGATTTTTTACTGGCAGACTTAGGGGTTTCATCCATGCAAATTGACAATCCTGAGAGAGGCTTTTCTTATAAGAATGAAGGACCACTTGATTTGCGGCTAAATCCCATGGTTGGAATTTCGGCAGCAGAGCGCCTTAGGGAAGTGACCACAGAGGAACTGACCTGGATGCTGATTGATAATGCTGATGAGCCTTATGCAAAAGAAATTGCCAGAAAAATTATTGAGAAGAGAAGAAAAGGAAAAACTGTTGAAACGACTACACAGCTTGCAACACTTATAGAGGAAACTCTTTCCTTTATTCCTGAGAAGGAAAGAAAAGATGCGGTAAAGAAATGTTGTGCGAGGGTATTTCAGGCACTCCGCATTGATGTGAACAGTGAGTTTGAGATGTTGGATGCCTTTTTGCAGAAACTGCCGGATGTGATGGCACCGGGAGGCCGTATTGCAATTTTAACGTTTCATTCAGGGGAAGATCGGCTTGTGAAGAAGGCTTTTAAGGAAATGAAGAGAGAAGGCATTTATAGTGAAATAGCAACAGATGTTATCAGACCCTCGGCAGAGGAGTGTATCAGAAACCCTAGAGCACGTTCCACCAAGATGCGGTGGGCTATTAAAAAATAGAAATGAGGCATACAATTTAAGTAGACTATCGGTTGAATACTGAGTGAATTTACAATATAATATAAGTGTGTATAAAGTAGGAATTCAGGAGGTATTTGTATGAAAACGAAAGATAAAGTTCCAGTAATGCATTCTATTAAGACAAAAATGAATTTGTTGGTATTTATTTCCATTGTGAGCGTGGTAACAATTGTACTAAGGATTATTATTCCGCAAGTAGAAGAAAACATGCGGAGCACAACACAAAGCTACATGAAAGATATTGCGTTGGTTGCGGGGGCCAGTGTAGACAGAGAAATGGAGATTTTGGGATCCGAGGTGGCTCTTGCACCGGAAGAGCTGGATGTGCTTGTGGGTGATGTGACAATTAAAGGAATGTCTTCAAGCTACGCATATGTTGTTTCTGCGGATGGAACCATGCTCTATCATCCGACACCGGAAAAGATAGGTCAGCCGGTAGAAAATGCAGCAGTGACAGCACTGGTAAGTGATATTGCAAAGGGCAATATTCCACAGCCGGATTTGATTGAATATTTATTTAAGGGTGTTATGAAATATGCCGCTTATTATATAGGAGAAGATGCGGCATACATTTTAGTAATTACGGCAGATGAAAGTGAAGTGTTTGCTGATATGAAAACGATTATCAGCAGCAGTATTATTGGTGCTGTGATAACTGCAATCATATATGTTACATTGGCATTGTTTATATCTGTATTAATTATTAAACCAATTCAACATACCACAGACTTGGTTAAAAAAATTGCAGGCTTGGATTTCAGAAAGAATGAAAAACAGGCAAAAATAATGAAAAGAAAAGATGAAAGCGGTGCTATGGCACGTGCTGTGGAGGACTTGCGGGAAACACTTGTGGCAGTTATTGCAAAAATAATGAGCCAAAGCAGCGAATTATATACCACAGCAAATTCGTTAAATGAAAATGCAGAAAAAGCAAACGATGCTGTTAAACAAGTGGAAAAGGCCATAGATGAGATTGCAGAAGGTGCGTCTTCCCAGGCTGCAGATACCCAGACTGCGACAGAAAACGTTATTGTTATGGGCAATATGATTGAGGAGACCAGTGGTGAGGTAGAGAGACTTCGTGAAAATGCCAGGGCAATGCGTGATGCCGGAGAAACTGCGGTAGAAAAATTAAGCGAATTAAGCCTCGTAAATCAAAAAACCAAAGATGCAATACAAGTAATTTATGAACAGACTAATATAACAAATGATTCTGTTAATGAAATTGAAAAAGCGGTTAATATTATTACGGATATTGCGGAAGAAACTAATTTACTTTCTTTGAACGCATCTATTGAGGCTGCAAGAGCCGGTGAACAGGGAAGGGGATTTGCTGTAGTGGCGGCACAGATCCAAAAATTGGCAGAACAGTCTAATGAGTCAGCAAGTCAGATAAAGAAGGTAATAGAAACTTTGATGCAGGAATCACATAAATCTGTAGAGACAATGGAAGAAGTGAAAGAGGTTGTCGAGAAACAGGATGAAAATGTACAGCGGACAAGCGACGCATTTATGGATGTAAAACAAGGCATTGATACATCCATTGATGGAATTAGAGTGATTGCCAGCAAAACACAGCAGCTTGATGAAGCAAGAGTAAAGGTGGTTGATGTTGTGCAGAATCTGACAGCCATTGCAGAAGAAAATGCTGCAAGTACGGAAGAAACATCTGCGCTGGCTGTAGAAGTAAGTTCGATTATGAATGCAGTAGCCGAACGTACAGATGGATTATATGGAATTGCCCGTGAATTGGAAGATGGTGTGAAAGAATTCACAATAGAATAATAGATTTTATGCTTGGAAGGAAGAACTTTACAATGGAACTTTGGGATATTTATGATAGGAACAAACAGCGTACAGGCCGTACGATGAAACGCAATGATTGGTGTCTTAAGGAGGGCGAATACCATCTTACGGTGCTGGGAGTGGTTGTAAGATCTGACGGAAAATTTTTGATTACCCAGCGTGTGATGACAAAGTCATGGGCACCCGGATGGTGGGAGGTTTCCGGTGGTGGTGTTATGGCTGGTGAGGATTCCGCCGATGCGGTGAGACGTGAGGTTTTAGAAGAAACAGGCCTTGACGTGTCCGGAGCTAAGGGAGGTTATCTGTTCAGTTATCATAGAGAAAATCCCGGTGAAGGAGATAACTATTTTGTGGATATTTATCGCTTTGTGATGGATTTTGATGAGAGCGATGTAAAGATTCAGAAAGAAGAGGCAGCAGGCTTTAAACTGGCAACAGCAGAGGAAATTAAAGAACTGGCAAAGCAGGGGATTTTCCTTCATTATGACAGTATTAAGCAGGTATTTGAACTGTAGGAGAAAAAGGTGGCGAGAAAATTATTTTGTGAGTTACATCCCATTTGTTATGATATTTCTGTGATAAAATGCCGTATACATAGACATGTGAAAGACTTATTTTCGAAAGAAAAATTTGCAGAAGACAAACAAGCGGATAAGTTGCCGGTTTTGGTGTATGAGCATAAGTCTTTGATACGGAGAAAATTGGGCAATGTGGATTTGCAATTGCAGGAAAATAAGGCAAAGAATTTGTCTTTGGCAGCACCAAAGGTAACGGGAGTGCTCATCAGACCGGGAGAAACTTTTTCTTTCTGGAAGCTGGTAGGTAAGACGAATGCGAAGAAGGGTTATCTGCCGGGGCTGACTATCAGTTGTGGAAAGACCCAAAAAGGAATCGGTGGCGGCATGTGCCAGTTTACCAATTTGCTACATTGGATGGTTTTGCATTCGCCGCTTACAGTGACAGAACGTCATCATCACGACAGATATGATTTGTTTCCGGATTTTGGAAGACAAGTACCATTTGGAACAGGCACTTCCATTATGTACAATTATTTAGATTACCGGGTGAAAAATAATACAGGACAGACGTTTCAGATATTTACATGGGTGACGGATGAGTATTTGTGCGGCGAGCTCAGATGCGAAAGGGAACTTCCAAACAGCTGGCACATTCAGTGTGAAGAAGAACGGTTTATAAAAGAAACAGATATTATTTATCGCGAGGGGAAAATTTACCGTAGTAAGTTTGATAAAAAGAGTGGCAATTTATTGGAAAAGGAACTGCTTCAGATAAATCATGCACAGGTAATGTATAAAGCAGAACATTTGCTAAAGAAAGAAGAAGTGTAACAGAATACTGTTAAAATTAGGGCAGACGTACGTCTGCCCCTTTTGCGTTATAACAGCTCTATTTTCAAGAAGGTTTTCTTTCCTATTTTGAGAACATCGCCGGTATGAATCGGAGCATCCAAAGAAGAAATTTTTGCTTGGTTGAGCGACACACCGCCTTGTGCAACCAGACGTCTGAATTCACTACCGCTTTTGAGGATTTCTTTTTGAATAAGTGTCGGGATGATATCCTGCAAGATTTTTGCTTCCATAGGTACAGGTAGTATAGGAACGTCTTCCGGTATCCCCTTGTTGGTGAAGGCCTGTTTGAAAAATTTTTCAGCAAGCGCAGTTTCTTCTTCTGAGTGATACAAACCGGTAATGGTTTGGGCTAATAGTAGTTTTATATCTCTGGGGTTGCATCCCTCTGCCAGTTTTTCTTTTATGGCATCAAGTTCATCGGGAAGAATGTCAGTAGCCAGTTCAAAGTAGCGGATAATCAGGTTGTCAGGCACTTCCATCACCTTTTTAAACATGACGTTGGCATCTTCTTTTACACCAATGTAGTTGCCAAGGCTCTTGCTCATCTTTTCGATGCCGTCAAGGCCTTCCAGGATAGGCATGAAGAGAGCGGCCTGAGGTTCTAATCCGTAGTCCTTTTGCAAAGAGCGTCCCATTAGGATGTTGAAAGTCTGATCTGTGCCGCCCAGTTCAAGGTCAGCCGAAATTTCCACAGAATCGTATGCCTGCATCAGCGGGTAAAAGAATTCATGGAGTCCGATAGGCACCTGATTGATAAAACGGTTTTGGAAGTCGTCCCGTTCTAACATACGGGCTACGGTAATGGTAGATGCTAATTTCAAGATATCTTCCATGGCGAGTAGTTCCAGCCATTCCCCATTGTAACGGACCTGTGTTTTCTCCCTGTCAAGAATGTGAAAAATTTGTTCCTGGTAGGTAAGTGCATTGGTTAGTACTTCTTCGCTGCTGAGTGCTTTTCTGCCTTTGGATTTACCGGTGGGATCTCCGATTCTGGCGGTAAAATCACCGATAATAATGATGACTTGATGCCCTAAGTCCTGTAATTGTTTCAGTTTTCGAAGAGGCACAGCGTGGCCTAAGTGGATGTCAGGAGCGCTGGGGTCCATTCCGAACTTTACGTTTAAGGGCTTTCCGGTAGATAGGGAACGCTCTAGTTTGCACCTAAGATCTTCTTCGCCGATTAGGTTTTCTGCACCTTTCAAAATAATGCGCATCTGCCTGTTTACTTCCTGTTTCATGTTACTTTCATTAGTTTTCATATGTTTTCCTCCTGTTCTGATCAAGAAAAACAAAAAACTCCCGTCCTTCAATAGGACGAGAGTACATTCTCGCGATACCACCTAAAGTTTATAAACAGTTCACACTGTTTACCTCTTCGAGTACGACCAATTTATTTTTAATGGTTTATACTCTAGCACGTTAACGGGTGCAGGAACCGTCGCAGCCTACCGGACGTAAGTCTTTTGGTGCGAAGCTCAAAGATGTATTCGCATAAAGCTTCCCATGCGCCTCTCATCAACCGGCAACTTTCTGTATGTTTCCCTTTATGTTACTTCTTCTTATCATTGCTTTTCTTAATCAATCAACTATTTAATTACTTGCAATTATAATTAGCAAAAAGAAGAATGTCAAATAAATTTTTTTGGCATACTCAAAATTAGGAGGTTTTTGTTTCATTTTATTAATGAAAAGTCGTGAAAAGTGTGGTATTATCAACAGTGTACCGTGAAGTATACATGAAAGAAGGTATTACAAAGTGAGAAATCGCAAAACAATGAAAATATTTATTGTAGGTGGGGGAAATATCGGGCGTGCACTTGCAAGACAGCTTGTAAATGACGGTTATGAATTAACGGTAATTGACAGAGATGAATCGGTAATTGTCAGTCTCGGAAATTCCATGGATATTATATGTTTGCAGGGAAATGGTGCCTCTTGTGCAACGCTCCAGGAGATGAATGTTTCCGCAGCAGATATTTTTGTTTCCGTGACGAACTCGGATGAAATGAACATTTTGAGCTGTCTGACGGCTCATATGTTAGGGGCAAAACATACAATTGCAAGAATCAGGGATGTGGATTATGCAAGGCGATATCGTTTTTACAGAGATAAAATGGGTATTTCCATGATTATCAATCCGGAGCTTGCTACAGCAATGGAAATTTATCGTTTGCTTCGTTTTCCGCTTGCTACCAGAGTGGAGGTTTTTGCAAAGGGCAGAGCAGAGCTTGTAGAAATGATGATAGAAGAGGATAGTCCTCTTACTGATAAAACATTGATAGAAATCAGCCAGAATATGGGGATTAATCTGCTGATTTGTGCGGTAGTCCGCGACGAAGAAGCCTTCGTGCCGAAAGGGGATACGGTAATCCACGCCGGAGACGTTCTCTATATGACAGGTGCGGTACAGGAGTTCCGCAAAGCGTTTAAGAAACTGAATTTGCCCATTAAACCGATGAAGTCTATTATGATTGCAGGTGGAGGAATCATCTCTTATTATCTGGCAGAACTTTTGCTGCAGCACGGAACAAAGGTGACTTTGGTAGAACAGAATGAAGAAGAGGCTGCTCTAATTGCAGAGAAGCTGGATGGTGTAAACGTAATCTGTGATGATGCACTTGCTTATTTTGACAATATGTCACAGTCTGATATTACTCATACAGATGCATTTATCACGCTTACAGAAAATGATGAATATAATCTGGTGGCAGCAATGTATGCTGAATCAAAGGATATCAGCAAAGTAATATCAAGGGTTAAGATGAAGTCAAGACTTCATGTACTTCCCGATGACAGCAAGGTATGTATTGTTTCAAGGGAAGATGTTGCAACAGACCGTATTTTGGGATACAGCCGTTCGCTTTTAAATGCGGAAGATAATGATGCAGTAGAGTCTTTATATCGGTTAATGGACGGTAAAATAGAATTTATCGAGTTCAAAGTAGATGAAAATGACAAAAATCTGGATATTCCGCTTAAGAATTTGAAGATGAAAAGAAATATGTTGATTGGGTGCATCATCAGAGATGCTAAAATCCTGATTCCCAGAGGTGATGATGTAATTAAAGCAGGGGATACTGTTTTGGTGGCAACGATTAACAGTCAGATTGCGAGATTGGAAGATATATTTAGTGCATAGATATTAGGTAAACAGAATGAATAAACGAAAAATTATAAGCTTTATCGGTAAAATTATTTTAATAGAAGCCGTGCTGATGATTCCGGCCCTGCTGGTGGCGTTTATTTATGGTGACGGTGATGCATCTGCATTTCTTACTACCATAATTCCCTGTGCAATTATTGGATTTTTGCTCTCAAGGGTAAAACAGTCAGAAGAGAGAATGAGTAGCAGAGACGGGTATTTTATTGTAGCTACGGCATGGATTGTAATATCCGTAATCGGTGCAATTCCACTTTATCTGGGAGGCGGATTTCCCACGTATATCAATGCCTTGTTTGAAATGGTATCCGGTTTTACCACCACAGGGGCATCTATTTTAGCAGAGCCGGCAGACTTAGGGCACGGAATTATTTTTTGGAGAAGCTTTTCCCATTGGATTGGCGGCATGGGGGTGCTTGTATTTGTACTTATGGTAATGCCAATGGAAAATGACAATTCCATGCATTTGGTACGTGCAGAAGTGCCCGGGCCCACAGCAGGCAAACTGGTGCCGAGAATGCGTACCACGTCTATGATTCTTTATGGCATTTATACTGCGATGACAGTGATTCTTATCGTGCTATTATGGGTGGGTGGTATGCCTGCTTTTGATAGTTTTTGTATTGCTTTCGGTACGGCCGGAACCGGTGGTTTTGCTGTAAATGCAGCCGGTATCGGTGGATACGCAAGTGCTTATATAGAGATTGTAATTGGTATCTTCATGTTACTGTTTGGTGTCAATTTTAACTTATATCATTTGCTTTTGCTTGGAAAAGCGAAAGAGGTCTTAAAGTCTGAGGAGGCAAAGGTATATTTGGGGATTGTCGCTTTGTCAACGGTTGCAATTGCTGTGAACGTCTTAAACCAGACACAAAGTATCGGAAAATCTTTTAGAGATGCTTTTTTCCAAGTTTCCAGTATTATTACCACTACCGGATTTGCCACGGTAGATTACAATTACTGGCCGGAGTTTTCTAAGCATATATTGCTACTTTTAATGGTGATTGGTGCCTGTGCAGGATCTACCGGTGGTGGTATGAAGATTTCCCGTGTAATTATTGTAGTAAAATCCATGTTTGTGGAAATTAAGCAGATTATTGCACCGAAAGCAGTAGTGAATGTAAGATTGGATAAGAAACCCGTAGACAAACAAACCTTAAGTTCTACCAGAATATACGTTACAACATATATGCTTTTGATTTGTTTATTTACAGTACTTTTGTCATTGGATGGGCTTGATTTGACAACAAATTTTACGGCGGTGCTTGCATGCTTTAATAATATCGGACCGGGACTTGGTGCAGTAGGACCAGCGGCAAATTTCAGCGTGTATTCTGACCCGGCACAGCTTTTGCTATCGGCGGCAATGCTTACCGGAAGATTGGAAATTTTCCCGATGTTTTTACTGTTTGCAAAGTCAGCGCATGAATAAATAGGAAAATAAAAAAGGTTGCCGTAAATCGGCAACCTTTTCTTGCTTTTTATTAATACTTCATCGCTTCTTCTTCGCCGTTCATAACACGAAGTGCACCCTGTACAAGCGCAAGAAGTTCATCTTCACCGGGATATACAGTGAAAGGAGCGATAAATCCTGCTCTTTCCTGCATTCTATCAACTACGTCTTTGTTGTATGCGATACCGCCGGTTACGATAATCTGGTCAACTTTTCCGTTTAATACACAGGCCATGGAACCCATGTCCTTTGTTACCTGAAGGATAAATGCTTCGCGGATTTCTGCAGCTTTTTTATTTCCATCTGCAACCATCTTTGCTACTTCACGCATATCGTTGGTGCCAAGGTAAGCGTTAAAGCCACCGCCACCTACGATTTTCTTATATACTTCTTTTTCAGTGTACTGGCCTGAGAAGCACATTTTAATCAGTGCACCGGCAGGCACGGCACCTGCTCTTTCAGGTGAGAAAGCTCCATCGCCATCGAGTGCGTTGAATACGTCTACAATACGTCCTTTTTCATGAGCACCTACGGAAACACCGCCACCCATATGAACAACGATTAAGTTTAAGGATTCGTAAGGAACGCCTTTTTCCTTTGCGTAGCGTTTCGCAACTGCCTTCTGATTCAGTGCATGGAATACACTGGTACGGGGCATTTCAGGAACACCTGAGTATCTTGCGATGGGCATAAGCTCGTCAACAACAACGGGGTCAACGATGTAGGAAGGTGCGCCGATAGCATCACCGATTTCTCTTGCAAGGATACCGCCTAAGTTAGAAGCGTGCTGTCCCTGTCTGCCAATCTTTAAATCGTTAAGTAAATCGTCGCTTACTGCATAGGTACCGCCGGGAATGGGCTTAAGCATACCGCCACGTCCTACGATAACCTGTAAGGAGTTGATGTCGAAATCTTTTTTTGCAAGTAAGTCAAGAATAATCTGTTTACGGAAATCCTTCTGGTCTACGATAGAAGCGTACTGTGCGATTTCTTCTGTAGAGTGACGAAGAGTTTCTTCAAATAATAAGGTTTCATCTTCAAAAACACCGATTTTGGTGGAAGTGGAACCGGGATTGATAATCAAACTCTTAATAGACATTTGTTTTTCCTCCTATTCAAATTCTTATGCGTTTGCTTTTTTCATCTCTTCTGCAACAACGGCAGCGAGTGCAATTGAGTTTACTTTTGTTTCAAAAGTATCGGAACGGGAGGTTAAGATAACGGGAACCTTGGTTCCTGTTAAGATACAGCCGTTCTTAACACCGGGAACTGTATGTACCAATGCCTTGTAAACAAGGTTTCCTGCATGAATGTCAGGGAAAAGAAGAACATCAGCATCACCCTGGATTTTTCTATCGGTTGCTCCTTTGTGAAGGGCAGCTTCAGGGTCGATAGCAAGGTCTAAGGAAAGAGGACCGTCAACAATACAACCGGTAATCTGACCTTCTGCGTTCATCTTGGTCAGTTCTGCAGCTTCCACGGTAGCAGGCATTTTGGGGTTAACAACTTCTACAGCAGCAAGAGGTGCTACCTTAGGAGTATCTACACCACAAGCCTTACATACGGGAACAGTATTTTTGATAATACTTACTTTATCTTCTAAGGTAGGGTAAGTCATAAATGCAACATCGGTTAAGAATAAAAGCTGTTCTAAGCCGGGAATATCAAACACGGCTACATGGGAAAGAGGGCTTCCGGTACGAAGACCAACTTCTTTATCGAGAACGCTCTTTAAGAAGTTCTTGGTGTCAACAAGTCCTTTCATGTACATATCTGCCTTGCCGTCGTGTGCAAGCTTAACAGCGGTAAGGGATGCCTGAATCATATCGGGCTCGTTGATAATTTCAAAGCCGGATACATCAATGCCCAGAGAGTCAGCAATTTCTTTAATCTTAGCTTCATCACCTACTAAAATTGCATTTGCAATGTTTCTTTCCTTGGCAGCCTGGACTGCTTCAAGGACAGCGGAATCCTGTGCAACTGCAACAGCCACGGTTTTCATTCCGCATTCGCTGATTTTTGAAATAATGTCATCAAATCCTTTGCTCATTTGTCTTTACCTCTTATTTTTGATATTTGTTAAATTTATAACGCAACTATCATCATACCATATTTATGGGTAAATATCAATCTATTTCATGAATACAAAGGACTCAAGTTCCATCATGGGACGATTGTGGAAACGTTCGCAGTCCCAGCCGTTTGCAAGGCTTTCAGCGATAAGATATACAGCATGACGTCCGGTTACGTTTTCAATCTTTGCCTTGTATACGCCATCGTCAAGTCCGATGATACATTCGCCGATTTCTTTTCCGTTTTCAAAGTCATCCAATACAATTTTGATTTTGCAGGGAGCACCAAACCCTCTTACCTTTGCGGCAAACTGCATGGTCTTGCTTCCGAAATCTTCACCAAAGTCATAATATTTATAACCCATTACAGTGCCGGATTTAATGCCGGTAATGCAACGCTCAAATTCGTTATGCTCTATGATATAAGCACCGTTTGTTAAAACACAGGCGATGTCTGCAGGAGTCTGCTTGTAAGGATTTAAGGAGTCTTCAAATCCAAGGGAAGTTGCTTCTACCTGAGGAATCGTGCCGTCTTCTAAAATCTCAATTTTTTCCACACATCCTCTTCTGGAGAAGATAGAATTATTGGTCATACGATGATAGAAGATGTACCACTGTCCTTTAATGCAGCAGATAGAACCATGGTTATTTCCACCGGGATAATTGTCACCGCTGTCGATAATATTTCCACGGAAGGTAAAGGGACCTGTGGGTGAATCGGAAGTTGCATAAGCAAGGTTACTGCAATGCATGGGTGAATAAATTAAATAGTAGGTATCGCCTACTTTTCTGGGAGAACATGCTTCAAAGAACTGCCAAGGCTCATCACCCTTGGGAATGATATCTGTTTGGAACGTTCCGTCAAGCACTTCGTACATATTGTCAGCGTTCAGTTCTGCCATATAAGAACTAAGGAAGCCACAGTAAATATATGCTTTTCCGTCGTCATCCACAAGAACACCGGGATCAATAAAAATACCATCGTCAAAGCCCTCTGTTCCGTCAGGTATGGGATATTTATACTGGCTCAGTAAGGTAAAGGGTCCTTCAGGCTTGTCGCTGACTGCTACACAGCCTTTCGCTTCCTGTATATATGCGTATAAATAGTAACGGCCGTCTTTTTCTACAACGTCGGGAGCAAAGAGCCTTCCGTTTGTCCAGTCAACATCTGCTTTGCGGTCTTCGCCGTCTGTGGTACGGAAAATATCACCGTGGCACTTCCAGTTGTTTAAATCATCTACAGAAGCAGACCATACCATTAATTTTGTATCGCAAAAAGCATAGGAGCCTGCACTGTCATGTGAACCATAAATATATACTCTGTCGCCAAAAACACGGGGTTCTCCGTCAGGGATGTACTCCCAAAGTGGTAAATAAGGATTTGCCATAATAATTTCCTCCTAAATTCTGGTTAAGTAAAACGTTTTATAGTATGTTTTAATATTAACTGTTTTTTCATTTTTTTCAAGTGTTTCAAGGCAAAGAAAATAATTATTTTGAATGAGACAAAAAGTGACATGGGAAAAGACAAGTTTTGAGCAATAATTAGTGAAGGAATGAGTAGTCGTATACCGGAAATAGGTGATATAATATAAATAATTATGTTTTGCTAATACGATATGGAGGAGAGTATTTTTCATGGAAAAGAGAAAATTAGAAAAATTGGGAATTGAAACTTCACTACTGGGATTTGGGTGTATGCGTTTTCCTGTTACTAAAGAGGGGAAAATTGATGAAGCAGAAGCGGAGAAAATGATTGATAAGGCAATTGCTGCAGGGGTAAATTATATTGATACGGCTTACCCGTACCATAATGGGGAAAGTGAGCCTTTTGTAGGCAAGGTGCTTCAGAAGTATCCGAGAGAATCTTTTTATCTGGCGACTAAGTTGCCTGTTTGGTTGGTGGAAACCAAAGAAGATATTGAAAGAATTTTTGCAGAGCAGCTTGAGCGTTTGCAGACAGATTACATAGATTTTTACCTGCTTCATGCCATGGATGCGGACAGAATCCGCAAAATGAGAGAAGTGGGATATTTGGAAGTTCTTGAGAAATTGCGTAGTGAAGGAAAAATAAAATACATTGGCTTTTCTTTCCATGACAGTTATGAGGTGTTTGAAGATATTTTAAATGAAAGAGACTGGGATTTCTGCCAGATTCAGCTGAATTATATGGATGCAGAGGAACAGGCCGGCTTAAAGGGATATGCACTGGCGGCAGAGAGAGGAATTCCGGTAGTGGTAATGGAACCGATTAAGGGTGGCTCTTTAGCTTCTTTTGCAGAAGATATCACAGGTATGTTTAGGGATATGGATAAGGATGCATCTGTTGCATCATTTGCCCTTCGCTGGGTAGGAAGTCTGCCCGGAGTAAAGGTGATTTTGAGTGGCATGTCATCCATGGAACAGGTAGAGGACAATTTAAAGACATTTACCGGCTTTAAGGTATTATCGGAGAATGAGAAGAATACCATTGATAAAGTGGTGGAAGTATTAAACAGCCGTGTCCAGAATGGGTGTACCGGATGCCGTTATTGTATGCCCTGTCCCGCAGGTGTAGATATCCCCGGATGCTTCAGTGCATGGAATACTTACCATATGTATCAGAATTATAATGTGGTAAGCTGGAAATGGGAAACAGACATGGGAGATAAAAAGCAGGCCAAGAATTGTGTTAAATGCGGTAAATGTGAAGCGGCTTGTCCTCAGAAAATTTCCATAAGGGAAGACCTTGAAAAAGTACAGAAGGATTTAGATGAGAGAAAGTATGTGTTGTAATTGAGGTGATAACAAATGGCGAAGTGGCTTGATAATGCAATTTTTTATGAGATATACCCACAGTCCTTTATGGATTCTAATGCTGATGGTATCGGTGATTTTCAGGGAATCATTTCAAAACTGGATTATATTAGGGAATTGGGCTGCAATGCATTGTGGATAAATCCATGTTTCAAATCCCCCTTTGGGGATGCAGGGTATGATGTGGAAGACTACTATACCATTGCACCCAGATACGGAACTAACGAAGATGCAAAGCAGTTGTTCGAAGAAGTACATAAACGCGGGATGCATATACTGTTTGATTTAGTACCGGGACATACTTCTGTAGAGCATGAATGGTTTAAGGAATCCATGAAGCCCGAGAGAAATGAATATAGTGACAGATATATTTGGACAGATAATGTTTGGGAAGCACCGGAAAATATGGGCAGCCTTCGGGGAATTTCCGATAGGGACGGTTCCTGCGCCCTGAATTTCTTTTCCTCACAACCGGCACTTAACTATGGTTATTATAAGATTACAAGACCATGGCAGATGTCTCCTGAAGATGAAGGCCCGAGAGCTACTTTGGAAGAAATGAAAAACGTGATGCGTTTTTGGCTTACCATGGGCTGCGATGGTTTTCGTGTGGATATGGCCGGTTCCCTCGTAAAGCAGGATGAAGAAGGAAAAGGTACCATTGCCCTTTGGCAGAAGGTAAGAAAATTTTTGGATGAAGAGTTTCCACAGGCTGCACTGGTTTCTGAATGGGGTGAACCTGATAAGGCATTACAGGGTGGCTTTCATATGGATTTTCTGCTTCACTTTGGACCATCCCATTACAACGATTTGTTCCGATGTGAGCATCCTTACTTTAACAAAGAAGGCAAGGGAGATATTTCAGCCTTTGTTGAAAAGTATATAGAAAACTACAAGAAGTCTGAGAAAAAGGGTCTTATCTGTATTCCTTCCGGCAACCATGATATGGATAGACTTGCACGGACACTGGATGAGGATGAGATGAAGATTGCATTTGCCTTTCTTTTATCCATGCCGGGAGCTCCCTTTATATATTACGGTGATGAAATCGGTATGCGTCATGTGGAAAATCTGATTTCCGTAGAAGGCGGTTATAACCGTACCGGTGCCCGCAGTCCTATGCAGTGGGATGGCGGCGTAAACGCAGGTTTTAGTACAGCGTCTAAAGATAAGTTATACATTAAGCAGGATGAAAGTAAAGATAGACCGACTGTAGAGAATCAGCAGGCGGATGAAAAATCCTTATATCATGAAATCAGAAAATTGATTGCAATCAGACAGAATCATAAAGCACTGCAGAGTAAGGGAGAGATAACATTTGTTTATGCAGAGAAAGAAAGTTATCCTTTTGCGTATGTGAGAAGTGCGGAAGAAGAAAAGATTCTGGTGGTTCTTAATCCGTCAGATAGAGAAGTCAAATTTGATTGTGACTTAAATCCGTCAGAAGTTATCTATTCCTTTGGAGGAGAGGCCAAAGCGGTGGACGGTAAGGTTTGTGCACCGGCATGTAGTGTAAGCTTTTTGAAGGTATAAAAGAATAGAAGAAACTTAATAAGTATTTTAAGCAAAGCAGCAAAAAATGTATCAATAACATTTTTTGCTGCTTTTTGTTATAATCGTAACCCTACAATTTATTGACAGAATGGTTATTTTGTATTATATTTTCACTAGAAAGATTAACAAAGATTTAAGAGGGTTTTTATGTTAAGCATTGTAGATGCGAGGGAATCAACGAACTAAACAGTTGTAAGGACGAACAAAGAAAGCAGGAGACGATCCTGCGGTGTTTTTTGTGTGTCCATTTATCTGCCTTATGAAATGCTTATCATACTCTTTATAGGTTTATTAAAGAATAAAATGTTTATTTGAGCATAGCAGCATGGCTATGCTCTTTTTTGTAAAGACCACAGAAGTAGGCTCCCCATTAGGGCGGATATTTCTGTGGTTTTTTGTTTTCCTCATATAGAATAACAGAAATTGAAATAAATAGATGAAAATGTCCTGTGAGGGAACAGAAAAGGAGTAAACATGACAAACAAAAATGAAATAAATAAAAACAAAATATATAAAACAATTCAATCAATTACAAAAGAATATATGCAGGAGAGCCTGGAGCTTATTGAGCGCGTATTTACCGATCATTATGGTAAAGAGGAAGGAAAAGAAGTGCGGGCGCTGGTAGAAGAAATCCGTAGCAAAAAGTGTTATTTGCCGGACTTGGAACTCATTGCACTAGACGAAGACAACCATGTAATCGGATATGTAATGTTTTCAAGATTTCATTTAAACGGTAACTATGAAGAGGAGCTGCTTCTTTTGACACCCGCAGCGGTTGAAACCAGGTTGCAAAGACAGCATATTTCAAAAGATATGATTGAATTTGGTTTTCGAAGGGCAAAAGAAATGGGATTCAAAGCTGTACTTGTAGAGGGTGATCCTGCTAATTATCATGCACGCGGTTTTGAAACTGCGGCGAATCATGGAATTATGCCGGGAAAAACAGTTCACTTGCCTCATATCAATTGTCTGATGGTAAAGGAATTGGTACAGGGTAGCCTGGATGAGATACAAGGGACACTTGAATATGATTACTACGATGCATTGTAAGAGATGTAAAATGAGGAAGAAAGAAAATGAATAAAAAAGAGTATTTTTATGAAACACCTTCGGCAAAAATGCTGGAGTTTGACAAAATAATAGAACAGCTTTCAGATTTTGCAGTTACGGGAAATGCAAAGGAGAAAATAAAAGAATTGCAGCCGAGTTTATCAGAAACAGAGGTTAAGAGCCTGCTTCGTGGAACGAGCGAGGCAAAAGTTATGTTGGAAAAATGCGGTGATGTGCCGTTGGCTCTTGCGGATGAAGTGACTGAGTTTGTGGAGATGGCAGAGAAAGGTGTTTGCCTGACCCCGGATCAGCTTCAAAAAGCCGCAAATAATCTGACTGCAATCAAAAGACTAAAGGATTATTTGTGCCGCGGAAAGGCATACGATATCGGTCTGCCTTATTATGAAGAGAATCTGGATTCTATGGAGGAAATCAGAGCAGAAATCAATGACAAAATACGAAGTGGCAGGGTAGATGATTATGCTTCCAAGCTACTGAAATCCCTTCGGGAAGGAATAGACCGTACAGAAAGCAGGATGCGTGAAAAAGCAGATGCAACCATCAGAGCGAATAAAGAGTGTATGGCAGATAGTTTCAGCACCATCAGAAACGGGCATATTTGTATTCCGGTAAAGAAAGAATACAAATTTAAAATAAGCGGCTCGGTGATTGACAAGTCGTCTACAGGAAATACGTTGTTTATAGAGCCGGTGGCAGTGGCAAAGCTCTATGATGAATTACAAGAGATGCGAATTGACGAGGAGAACGAAGAGCGAAGAATTTTGTATACGTTGTCAGTGCTGCTTTCGGACAAAGCAGAAGTGATATATCGTAATCATGCTACGGTAGAAAAACTGGATTTCATATTTGCCAAAGGAAAACTTAGTATGCATTATGACGGCATAGAGCCGCAGATAAATACGCAGCGTTATATTCACCTTACAGACGGAAGACATCCGCTTATGGATAAAAGCGTGAATATACCGCTTCAATTTGAAATCGGGAATGGTATAAACGGCATTATTATTACAGGACCCAACACGGGTGGAAAAACTGTGGCGATTAAGACCGTAGCACTGAATTGCCTGCTTGCACAGTGCGGACTTCATGTGGCAGCAAAGCAGGCACATATATGTATGAATAATGTGATTTTGTGTGATATCGGCGATGGGCAAAATTTATCAGAGAATCTTTCTACGTTCTCGGCACATATAAAGAATGTTCTCTCTATTTTGAAGAAAGCAGGAGAGGAAAGCCTTGTGGTTATGGATGAGCTTGGTTCCGGTACGGATCCGGCGGAAGGAATGGGAATTGCCGTTGCTATCTTGAAGGAACTTAAAAAATGCGGATGCCTTTATCTGGTGACGACTCATTATCCTGAAATAAAGACTTATGCAGATAAAGAAGAAGGTGTGGTAAATGCCAGGATGACTTTTGACAAAGAGAGCCTAAGGCCCTTATATCAATTAATTATCGGTGAAGCGGGAGAGAGCTGTGCTTTTTATATCGCAAAGAAACTGGGGATGCCCGCTGCAATGCTAAAGGAAGCTGCAAATTATGCATATGGAAACAATGAGCAAGTATTAGAGGTGTGGACAGAGAAGGAAGATGGGGCAAAAAAGGAAAAAGGACGGCGCATCAAAAAAGCAAAAGAAAAAGATTTTCATTCACTTGCAGATAAGTTTAAGCGCGGTGACAGTGTGATGGTCTATCCTGATAAAAAGATTGGAATTGTGTGTGAGCCTATCAATGAGAAAGGTGTTCTCAGAGTGCAACTCCAGGATAAGAAAATATACATCAATCACAAGAGAGTAAAACTCCATGTGCCGGCGGAGGAATTGTATCCTGAAGATTATGATTTTTCGATTATATTTGATTCTGTGGAAGTGAGAAAAGCAAGGCATGATATGGAAAGAAAATATGTGGAAGGATTGCTTGAAACAGAGGAATAATAGGTTGACTACAACCTATAAAACCTGTAAAATCAATACTGTAAGGGCTTACACTAGGGCGCAGGTGTAGACCAAATGAAAGAAGGAAAGAAGGATGAGCTTATTAGATAAGAGCATAACAAAAAAACAAGAGAGACCCGTCAAAGTATTACAGTTCGGAGAAGGCAATTTTTTACGCGGATTTGTGGATTATATGATTGATATAGCCAATGAAAAAGGCTTTTTTGACGGGGACATCGTACTTGTGAAACCCATTGAATTCGGCACGCTTACACGCTTACATAACCAGCAGTGCCAGTATACTGTTTCCTTAAGAGGAATTGTGGATGGTGAGGCGACCGTGCAGAACCGCATTATCACCAGTGTTACGGATGCAGTGGGTGCATATGAAGAGTATGAAAAGTACAGTGAATATGCAAAACTGGATACACTTAGATTTATTGTATCCAACACAACGGAAGCAGGCATTGTCTATGATGATTCGGACAGATTAGACATGGCCCCACCTAAGAGTTACCCCGGAAAGCTGACCAAATTTTTGTATGAAAGATATCAGCATTTTTACGGAGCAGCAGATAAAGGACTGATTATTCTTCCCGTGGAACTGATTGATGATAATGGCATTCATTTAAAAGAATGCGTAATGAAACTCACTGATTTATGGAACCTGGAAGAAGCATTTAAAGATTGGCTTAAGGAAGCATGCGTCTTCTGTTCTACACTGGTTGACCGTATCATCACAGGATACCCTAAAGATGAGGATGAAAAGCTTTGGGAGCAGTTTGGCTATAGGGATGAACTCATTGTAACAGGAGAACCTTTTGCTCTCTGGGTAATTGAAAGTGAAAAGGATATCAGCAAAGAGCTGCCCCTTGATAAAGCAGGTCTTCCTGTCATCTTTACGGACAATCAAAAGCCTTATAAACAAAGAAAAGTAAGGATATTAAACGGAGCGCATACCTCATTTGTACTGGCATCCTACCTTGCAGGAAATAATTATGTACTTCAGTCCATGGAGGACGAACTGGTATTTAATTTTATGTATCATACCATTCACGATGAAGTAATTCCCACGCTGACCCTTCCAAAGAAGGACTTGGAAGATTTTGCTGATGCGGTAGTGACCAGATTTAGAAATCCTTATGTGAAGCATGCACTTTTATCCATTGCTCTTAATTCTGTATCTAAGTGGCGTGCGAGATGTATGCCCAGTTTCCTTGGATACATAGAAAACACCGGGGAATTGCCAAAGCGGTTGACCTTTTCTTTGGCGGCACTTATGGCATTTTACTCAAGCAGTGAAAAGAAAGATAAGGCACTCATTGGTAAACGGGGTGAAGAAGAATATCAGATTCTTGATGATGAAGCGGTACTTTGCTTCTTTGCAGAGAACCATGCGAAAGAAACAAAAGATTTCGTGAGATTATTCCTATCCCATGAAGATTTCTTCGGACAGGATTTGACTAAAATAGCAGGGCTTACAGATGCGGTAGCCGGTTATTTAGAGGAAATCAAAGCAAGTGGTATGCGAAATGCCATGGAAAAGCACTTTGCGAAGTAGGTGATGTGCATGGCGAATATAATTAAAATTCATCAAGATGATAATGTGGCAGTAGCCATAGAAGAAATAAAGCAGGGAGAAAGTTTTTTTGTCGGAGATAAAAGTATTATAGCGGGTACAGATATTCCGGCAGGACATAAAGTGGCACTATTTGATATGGACGAAGGAACAGCCGTAGTGAAATACGGCTGTCCCATAGGAAATACTACAAAGTCTGTGAGAGCGGGTGAATGGATTCACACACATAATCTAAAGACCGGATTGGGGGATTTACTCTCTTATACCTATGATCCGGTAGAATCGGGAATCAGGCAGGTGCCGGAAGCATACTTTATGGGATTTGAGAGAGAGGATGGCAAGGCAGGCATCAGGAATGAAATTTGGATTATTCCTACAGTGGGATGCGTGAATAATGTAGCCACTGCCATGGCAAAGGAAGCCGGAAAACTCATAAAGGGAAGTGTGGACGATGTGGTAGCATTTCCCCATCCCTATGGCTGTTCTCAAATGGGAGATGACCAGGAACACACAAGACAAATCCTGGCAGACCTTGTCAATCACCCTAATGCAGGCGGTGTGTTGGTTTTGGGACTTGGCTGTGAAAACAGTAATATTGAAGAACTAAAAAAATATATTGGTACTTATAATGAAAACAGAGTGAAGTTTCTGGTATGTCAGGAAAGCGATGATGAAATGACTGACGGCTTGAAACTAATAGAAGAACTGATTGATTATGCCGGCAAAACGCAGAGGACTCAAATCAGTACTAAGAAACTGATAGTAGGACTCAAATGCGGTGGGAGTGACGGATTTTCAGGTATTACGGCAAACCCTCTTGTGGGAAGATTTTCTGATATGCTGATAGGCAGAGGAGGAACAACAATTCTGACGGAAGTGCCAGAAATGTTCGGCGCAGAAACACTTCTTATGAACCGCTGTGAAACCAAGGAATTGTTTGAACAGACCGTTGAGCTGATCAATGATTTTAAAAGCTATTTTAAACGCCATGATCAGACAATTTACGAAAACCCTTCGCCGGGAAATAAAAAAGGCGGCATTTCTACATTGGAAGATAAATCTCTTGGATGTACGCAGAAATCAGGCAGTGCACCGGTAAAGGGTGTCCTTTCTTACGGAGAGACCGTGAAGGAACGAGGACTTAATTTACTGAGCGCACCGGGAAATGATTTGGTGGCTGCCACGGCACTTGCGGCAGCAGGGGCACAGATTGTGCTTTTTACCACCGGTAGGGGAACACCCTTTGCATCCCCTGTTCCCACTATAAAAATAGCAAGTAATTCAAGCCTTGCAAAAAAGAAAAACAGTTGGATTGATTTTAATGCAGGTGTACTGGTTGAAGGGGCTTCTATGGATGAAATGGCAGAAGAATTCTTCAGATTTGTACTGGAAGTGGCTTCCGGTAAGAAAGTTAGAAGCGAAGAAGCGGGCTTTCATGATATGGCAATTTTTAAACAGGGCGTGACTTTATAGTCACACCCTGTATTTTTTATTCGTTTGGCAGATCCAAGTGATATTTTTTCAGGATATGATTATAGATATAAGAGTTTAAATATGCAGAAAGTCCCGGTGCAATAAAAATGAGTGGCCAGAAAATAAAAATTGCAACGGAAAAGATACCCGCAGTTACAAGAAGTGTAGATAGAATGGGTAAGAAATTCCGGATGCTCATGACAAAGCACATACCAAGTATTGCTTTTACAGTGTTTTCACACCTTGCAAGAAGCGGAAACAAAAAAGATATGAATATAAGATAAATAACAGAAATCATTACAAAGGCAGGCAGTAAGGATGCCCCGATAGAACTGCCCGAAGTAAGTGCCCAGTAGAAATCAATGAAAAGGACAACGCCTGCAAGCAGACAAATTAGCCAGATTAGCGTTGCCTGCTTAAAATTACTTTTAAATGATTTGAAAAAGGAGGCAGTAGTATAGCCTTCCTGATTGCTGGTAAGTTTTAAAGTGACATAAAACAAAGCGGTAGTGCCGCTTCCTGCCGTGATGACAGGAAGACAGCATAAATACCAATAAATTGATAAAAGAAACATGTCAATAATATTTCCGATAAATCTCCATACCGGATTTTCTAAATCAAATAACCGATGCATAAATATCTCCAAAATCAGATAGTTTCGTCATTAATAACAAAATAATCGCAATCTTCCACATCAAAAGGCTTTTCCACATATTCTTTCATTTCGTCAGAAACGGTCAAGACAATTTGATCCATGGTGACAGATGCAGCACCTCGTGCATATACGGCATTTAACGAGCCTTTGATGATATCTTCCTCATACATACAAGGGCGCAGGTCGTGATTGTTTTTGGGCCAATCAGTTTTTTTCACTAATTGCAACGAAATGTTGCTAAAGCGAATATTGTGTATGTTTTTGGAATCATCGCCATAAATTAAGATACCGTTTTCGCCGATGCAGTTAATATTTTCAAAAGAAATATTGCGCATATAACCGATGTTGGTTTCTTTGTTTCGCTTAACTGCCGTTATGGCAATAGGTTCAGCCTCTCCCCACCAATGGGTTTTGGAAAACATTCTTGTGTCAATATTCAAATTAGAAAAAATGACATTTTCTATGCAGCCGCTGTCGCGAAGCATTAAGGAAATACCCCGGTTTGTGCGGCTGATGTTACAGTTTTGCACGCATATGTTCCGGAAGGGAGCTTCACTCTCCGTGCCGAATTTAATGGCTGCGCTGGTAGAAATCATGGTACAGTCGGATACGACAATGTTTTCGCATGCACCATATTTCATTGCATGTGCAGTGTTCTTAAACACGATGCAGTCATCCGCAGACTCGATATGGCAGTTTACGATTCGGACATTTTTACAGTGATCGGGATCAATACCGTCGCAGTTAGCGAGACGGAGATTGTTTAAAATGCGGATGCCGTCAATTAAGACGTCCTCGCATCCAACCATGTGTGTTGTCCAGAAAGCACTTCCTGTAAGAGTTACCTGTGTTATGGTTAGGTGTGTAATGTGCTCTAAAAACAGTAAGGGCACTCGCGGATAGAAACTGCCATCAATATGCCAGGGGGTAACGGTTCCGTAAAAAATTTCTTCATTGCCGTCGATTTTACCGCCTCCTGTAATGGAGACGTATTCGCAATCCTTGGCATAAAGGAAAAATAATGTCGGCTGACCGGTATATTCACAATTTTCATAAGTGGGTATGGAAATTTTTTCAGGTGTGACACTTCCATTACCGAAGTAATTGTAGTCCTCTAAAGAGTCGCTACCTTTTAAAGTGGCACCTGTTTCCAGATGTAATTCTACATAAGAACGAAGAATCAGAGTACCGGACCTGTAAATGTGTCCGCCACTTAAGACAACCCGACCGCCGCCATTTTCGTAACAGGCATCAATAGCTGCCTGAATGGCAGGTGCATCATTGTGCGTTCCGTCACCAATGGCACCATAATCATGTACATAATAAATCATAATTACTTCCATTCTGCGTAATACGCGTTTTTTTACCTATAAAACATAAACATGGCGGTCTGGTTCCTTGATTATGTTGAGTTGACTTTATCACAGGTTTTGGAAAAGGTCAATAGTATTTAAGTTATCCAAAACATCAACAGGGGTGTCTGTATGGTATTCGTAGGAATGATTTTTAGACTGGCTACGGAAGGTGCGGGGAGAAACTCCAATGATTCTCCGGAAGCAGTCCTTAAAGTAGTTGCTGCTGTTAAAGCCGCAGTTTACAGCAATTTTGGTAATGTTGTCATCGGTAGTAATCAGCATCTGACAGGCTTGGCGGATACGGATGTAATTTACATATTCTTTAAAGGTTAGGCCTGTTACTTTTTTGAATTTTTTAGAAAGATAAGTGGGAGATAAATTTATTTTTTCGGCTACTTCTTCCAGCGTAATCATAAGAGAAAAATTTTGTGCAATATAACGTAAGGCGTTTTCAATGTCAGTACTGATGCTTAAATCGGAAAAAGGTTTCATCTGTTCATATACAAAGATACCGTTTCTCTGTACAGATAAAAGCAGGGACATTGTCTGCAGGGAAAGAAAATCATAGGAATATTCGTCGGGAATATTATTTTCTTCCAACATTTGTTCCAAAAGATTTTCCAACTGTGTCTGTCCTTTTTTTACCAATATTACTTTTCCGGAGTGGGAGAATTCTTCCAATATCTCAGGATGTTGCTCAAAGAAATATGTAGGAAGCGCTTCTAAATCACAGTAAATGACAATACGCTCACAGGGAACAAGCCCTTCGTAATGGGTAGCGTGGGTATCACCCGGTTTTACAATGAAAAGTTCGCCGGCCGAAAGATGATGTAAATTATTATTTACGGTATATACACAACTGCCTGTTTTTAAATAGAAAATTTCGCAAAAGTTGTGAGAATGTTCATAAGTCATGGTGAAAGTGGGAACACGGACCTGCTTTTCGATATAAATTCTTGTGTGGTTTTCTTCAATATGCATAGTGTAAATTTTCCTTATAATTCATATTGTATGTGCAATATGGATAATTTTCCCAAATTATGTGCACATGTTTTGTTGATTATAACATCACAAATATAGATTGACAAGTTTTTAACATGGCAAAATTTTAAAAAAACACAAAAAATCTGTACTTTTTTTGAAAAACGCATATTAATTTTGTATTATTGGTGATTTTATGGATATAAAATATTTTTAACAAAGGAGTTATCTTTCCAAATAAACGGTCTGGGGAAAAATAATTCCGAAACCCTATTTAAAGGAAAAAAGGAAAAAGAAAAGGAAAAGGAGAAAAGGAGAGAAGTTTTATGAAGAAAAAGTTATTAGCAGTACTTTTATCAGCAAGTATGCTTTTGAGCTTAACAGCTTGCGGTGGTAGTACAGAACAGGCAGCAGCACCTGCACAGGATGCTGCAACAGAAGAAGTAGTACCTGCAGAAGAGGCAGCAGCACCTGCAGAAGAGGCAGCAGCACCTGCAGAAGAAACAGCAGAACCCATTACACTTAGAATGGCTTGGTGGGGATCTCAGGAACGTCATGACAGAACTGTTAAAGTTATTGAAATGTACGAAGCTGAAAACCCTAACGTAGATATCGAATATGAATTCTACTCATTTGATGACTACTTTACAAAATTGAAAACATTGGTTGCATCCGATCAGGTATGGGATGTATTCCAGTTAGGCGGAAACTTCCCTGAATACATGGATAAGATTTATTTCATGAACGAATTTATTGACAGTGGTGTTGTTAATACAGAAAAGATTTCTGATGCATACCTTAAGATTACTCAGGATACAGCAGGAAACCAGATTGGTCTTTCCAACGGTTTAAATACATACGGTATCGCTTATGACGTTGATATGTTCAACGCAGCAGGCGTTCCCCTTCCCACATCCACATGGACATGGGATGACTATGCAGACGCAGCAAGAAAGATTGCTGAAGCTACCGGACATTACGGAAGCTCTTGCTTTGCTAACAACGATGAATTCATCGCAGGATGCTCTACATTTATTGGCCAGCAGGGTACAGTTGGACAGTATGGTTTCTTCAACCTTGAGCTTACAGATCTTGGATTTGATGATCCTAACATGTTAGTTCCTTACATCCAGATGAGAGCAGACCTTATTAAAGAAGGCGCATCACCTGATGCAGGTGCTGCAATGGAAGTTACAAACATTGAAAATGACTTCTTAGTAACAGGTGAAGCTGCTATGGCATGGATTGCTGTAAACCAGTTCCCTACTATTTATGATATCTGTAAAGCAGAAGGACGTAACCTTGCATTAGCTACTATTCCCAGAGCAACAGCTGACGGCCCTGCAGGTTCCGTTATCCAGTCTTCCCAGATGCTTTGCGTATCTCAGGACAGCGAACATAAAGAAGCTGCTGCAGCATTCATCAGCTGGTTCCAGAACAGTACAGATTGCAACAGCGTATTACAGGGTGAAAGAGGTATTCCGATTAACAGCGATGTTCTTGCAACATTAAAAGGAAACGCTTCTGAAGGTCAGCAGATTATGTATGATTATGTAGATCTTGTTGGTACATTCGAAACACCTGAAAAGATTAACGTACTTAGCCCTGCAGGTCAGGATTTAGTAGTTGACCAGTACAATACTTACATGCATCAGGTTGCAGCCGGCGAATTGACAGCAGAAGACGCTGCACAGAAGACATTTGATGCAGCAAAAGATATTTTCGCACAGTAATTTTTGAGTTATAATTAAGTAAGAGATAGTCAGGCACACTTTCGTCTGAGAGTGTGCCTTTACTATCGATATAGGAAGCAGTATTTATAAGTAGAAAGGAGGAGTCTGCTTTGAAAAACACACTGGCGACCACAAAATCATACAGTTTTAAAAAATTTATGAACAGCAATAATACTGTGGGTCATATTTTTGCAGCTCCGTTTATTTTTGGGTTTATTTGTTTTTCACTGATACCTATCCTGACATCTTTCTATTATTCCTTTACGGATTATTCCCTGGGATCAAAAGAAGCGGTGTTTGTAGGTATCCGTAACTTTGCAAAACTTCTTACAGATGAAGTGTTTGTAAAGTCTTTGGTTGTAACACTGAAATATGTGTTTATTTCTGTTCCGCTTAAACTTGCTTTTGCTTTGTTTGTAGCATTCTTACTTACAAGAAAGAGTAGACTTGTAACGGTTTACCGTTCTTTATATTATGTACCTTCTTTGGTTGGAGGAAGTATTGCAGTTGCATTGGTATGGAAACAGCTTTTTGCAAGAAAAGGATTGTTTAATGCTGTTTTGACAGATATGGGACTTGGTACCATCAACTGGTTTGGCGATGAAACTTTGGCATTATATCCGCTTATTCTGATGTCTGTTTGGCAGTTTGGATCTTCCATGATTATTTTTGCGGCAGGCTTAAAGGAAATTCCCGTAAGCTATTATGAAGCGGCAAAAATTGACGGAGCAAACGGATTCCAAACATTCTTTAAGATTACATTGCCCTGCTTATCACCGATTATCCTGTATAATCTGGTTATGCAGACAATCTCTGCATTTATGGCATTTACGCAGGCATTTGTTATCACAAAGGGTGGTCCGAACAACGGAACAATGATGTATGCTTTATATGTATATAATCAGGCATTTAAGTATAATGATATGGGCTATGCCTGTGCAATGTCCTGGGTGATGCTTGTTGTTATGAGTATTATTACCCTTGTCATCTTTAAAACTTCGAAGATGTGGGTATTCAGCGAAGCTGGAGATTAAGGGGGTAAAATGATATGAATATGAAACACACACTTAGGAAAACAATTTATCATTTATTTGTAGTAATTTTTGGATTTGTAATGATTTATCCTGTTTTGTGGATGATTAGTGGTTCCTTCAAAGATAATGCGGAAATTTTACGTGGTACTTTAAGTTTAATCCCGCAGGAACCCAAGATGTCCAATTACTCAACCGGATGGAGAGGCTTTTCAGGCATTACCTTTGCCACTTTTTTTGGCAACTCCCTTTGGATTACGGTAGTGGCGACGCTGGGAACAGTAATCAGTTCCTCATTGGTAGCGTACTCTCTTTCCAGAATCCGCTATAAAGCGAAAAAATTATGGTTTACCTGTATGTTGGCAACCATGATGCTACCCGGTCAGGTTATTATGATTCCGTCCTTCCTTATTTGGCATGGACTTGGACTAACCAATACATATGTACCGCTTATTTTACCGTATTTCTGCGGTCAGGCATTCTTCATCTATCAGATGATGCAGTTTATGCAGGGAATTCCCCGAGAGCTTGACGAAGCGGCAACTATTGACGGATGTAGTAAATATACAATTTATACACACATTATTTTACCTTTGTTAAAACCTTCTATTGTAACAACCATTATTATCCAGTTTTACTGGAAGTGGGATGATTATATGGGACCGCTTCTTTACTTAAACAGACCGCAGTCCTATACAGCGTCTTTGGCAATCAAATTGTTTGCGGACGCAGCATCTACCACAGATTATGGTGCAATGTTTGCAATGTCTACAATATCACTGATACCTGTATTCTTAATTTTCTTATTCTTTAACAGATATTTGGTACAGGGTATTGGTACAAGTGGACTTAAGGGTTAAAAGGTAAGGATAAGGAGAATTACGATGATTCAAAATCCGATATTAAAAGGCTTTTGCCCGGATCCCAGTATTATCCGTGTGGGAGATGATTATTACATAGCAACCTCTACATTTGAGTGGTGGCCGGGAGTAAAACTTTTTCATTCTAAAGATTTACAGCACTGGGAGCAGATCGCGTCGCCTCTAAGGAGACAAAGTCAGCTGAATATGCTTGGCGATCCTACTTCAGGTGGGGTGTGGGCTCCTTGCCTTAGCTATGACGGAACCTATTTTTATTTGGTGTTTACTGATGTAAAAACCAAAAAAGGCAGATATTATAATACCCATAATTATATAGTCTATACGGATGACATTTATGGGGAATGGTCAGAACCGGTTTATTTGAACAGTATCGGATTTGATCCGTCTTTATTCCATGATACGGACGGAAAGAAATATTTGATTAACATGGTAAATGGGTTTAAAGGGATTTTGGTACAGGAAATCGAGCCAAAAACCTTTAAGCTGATAGGCGAACGCAAAAAAGTATATAGCGGATCGGGTATTGGATGTACGGAAGGCCCCCACATTTATCATATCGGTGATTGGTATTATTTATTGGTTGCCGAAGGTGGTACAGGGTATGATCACTGCGTTACCATGGCGCGAGCGAAAAGCATCTGGGGACCTTACGAAACAGCACCGGATAATCCCATATTGACATCTGACAGAGATGATTTGGACGCACTGCAAAAAAGCGGGCATGCAGACTTTGTAGATACACAAAATGGGGAATGGTACATGGTGCACCTTTGTTCCCGCCCCCTTGGTGGTCAGAAATGGTGTACACTGGGAAGAGAAACCGCTATTCAGAAAATGTACTGGGATGAAGAAGGCTGGCTTAGATTAAAGAGCGGCGGTAAATTTGCAGGGATGCAGACAGAAAGTGCAAGCGGTATTACCGAGCAGTACTATAATAATGAAGAAACAGGTTTTTCGGATGATTTTGATGATGAGAAACTGCATGTAAGATACTGCTCACCCAGAGTATCCTACGATACGTTTGCAGATTGCAAGAGCCGTAGGGGTTACCTTAGAATAACCGGACACGAGTCCATGAATTCCCTGCATTATGTATCCTTAGTGGCAGTCAGACAGCAGATGGCATGTTGCAGCGCACAGACGGCCATGGAATTTAAACCGGAATATACGGAGCAATTGGCAGGTATTAGTTATATGTATGATGCCATGAACTTCTATGTGCTTGGAAAAACGGTAACGGAAAACGGTGAAAGTGTTTTGACGCTGATAAAGAGTGATACCGGCATAGTGACCGACGAAATCACACCGGTTCCGATACCTATGGATAAAAGAGTAGAATTAAAAATTTTAGTTGATAAATGCGGCACTGTTGCCAACTTTTACTATAAGTTAGACGGTATGGAGTGGACGCAGGTCGGTGGCGATTTTTCCACACAAATACTGACAGATGAGCATTGCCGCGGATTTACGGGAGCACATTTTGGACTATATTGTCATGATATGACAGGGCTTAATGCTTGTGCCGACTTTGATTATATGAAAGTGGAAAAGTAAGGGGGAACCAGTGAATATCACTAATACGAAAGTAAAATTCCAGACTTCGGATACCTTATTACAGAAGTTGGTTGATACTGCTGAGGAAAAGTCCTTGCAGAATTTAAAGGATTTTGCAGGTAGGACAGTTCTTATAGAAGGCGGTGGATACGAAAAAATTTGGCTGGAAACACAGCCTATGGGCGGAGAGATGTATGCCAAGCGCAACATGGAGGCCGCTCTGAATAATCAATTGTTATTTATGGAGTATGCTAGGGAAGACGGAAGGATTCCCGGAAGCATCGCTATGATAGACGGTGTGATAACTCCGCAGTTTAATAAGTTTCAGGGATTTTGTTTTCCTGCACCTGCACTGAACATGTATTATCTGTCAGGAAAGGAACCGGCATACTTGGATTTGCTCTATACTACGTTAGAACGGTTTGATGAGTATTTGTGGAAGGTCCGTGACTCTGACGGTGACGGATGCTTGGAAACCTGGTGTAAATATGATACCGGTGAAGATCATGCCATGCGATATGGGGATGCACCTGATGCGTGGACGGAGGAGGTGCCGCCTACAGGGTGTGAAGTGGTACCCATTGCATCTATTGACATTATGAGTTTTTCTTATTCTGCCAGAGATACACTGGCACAGATCAGTGAGATTATGGAAAAAGAAGAACTTGCAGCAACGTGGAAGCAGAAAGCACTTATGGTACAGGAGAAGATAAAAACATATCTTTGGAATGAGGAAAAAGGTGCTTGCCTTGACAGGGATAAACATCATAATGTGATGCCGACAATGATACACAATAGCCTAAGAGCGATGTATTGGAACAGCCTCACACAGGAGATGGCTGACCGCTTTGTGAATGAGCATTTGCTCAATCCGGAGGAATTTTGGACAGAAATGCCGTTGCCTTCTGTTGCAGTAAATGACCCGCTTTTTAGAAATGTGACTACGAACAATTGGAGTGGACAGGCAGAAGCACTTACTTACCAAAGAGCCATCCGTGCTTTAGAACTATATGGCTATGACTGGGTGGTTCCGCTACTGGGACGTAAGTTGTTTCAGGCGATTGGAGAAAAGTGTCAATTTGTCCAGCAGTATGATCCTTTTACCATGAAACCGTCAACAGTTTCCTTGGAAGGTGAACAGGATGCTTACGGACCTGCGATGCTTTCCGTGATGGAATACATAGCCCGCATGTATGGTGTCCATATTGAGAGAGAACAGATTTACTGGGGAGCTCTTTCCGGAACCGAATGCGTTTACGAACAGGAATGGGGCGATAATCTTTATCGGATTGAAAATGATGGTAAGAGTGCTATCGGCTATGTGAATGGGAAACAGATGTTTAAAGCACCTAAAGATGTAAAATTAATTACAGATATAACAGGAAAAGTATTAAAAGCAGTTCCCCTACGGGGGATTCTCCCATATAGTAAATAGTAAATTTTCTTGAAGAACAGCCCGGAAGGTTTCCGGGTTGTTCTTTTGCGGTTGTAGGTAGAGTGTTATAAACGCTTTATTTCGCCGCAAGCGATACGAATACCGGAATTCCCTGCCGGTTGGCTTTTGAAATCATCTGTTCCGGAATGTATGATGACAGATTTGCCGATGATATCTTCGATGGTAAAACGTTTGTCATAAAAGGAAGACCAGGCGTAGCCTTGATTGGAAAGAAGGGGTGGCAAGTCTCCGGCATGGTCAGGATGAGGTGTATTTTCAGGATTGTAGTGTCCGCCGGCATTGTCAAAATTGCCACGGCAGTTTCCGAATTCGTGAATGTGAAGGGCATAGAAGTCAGAAGAATCCGGTGTTTGAATGTTGGGTAGGCCGAAAACTTCTGCTTCTACCAAAATGCCATCGGGAGAGGTTTGATAAAATTTTACAAGTCCGCTGATTTGAGGATTTGAAGCATTTCCGGTTACCCATGCCATTGCATCCGGACGATTGTAGGCAAGTTCACTCACAAATGATATTCTGGGAGTTATTTCATATTTTGGCATAATAGTTTCCTATCATATTTTTACTTAATTTATTCTATGCAGAAAATATAATTGTGGTAGAATGCATATAGGAGCGAATATAAAAGAGGGGATATTACATGGCAAATATCAAGAATATGACAGAGGGAAAACCGGGCAAACTGATTTTTCATTTTGCACTGTCACTGATGATTGGAAATGTATTTCAACAGTTATATACTTTTGCAGATACCATGATTGTAGGCAGATGCCTTGGTGTAGATGCGTTGGCAGCACTGGGAGCCACAGAATGGGTGACGTTTATGATGTTTGGCTGTGTGCAGGGGATCACGCAAGGCTTTTCCATCAGTATTTCCCGGATGTTTGGAAATAAGGATATGCAAGGGCTTAAGCAAAGAATTGCCCATAGTGTATATTTGAGTGTGATGCTTACAATTGTTTTGACGGTGGCAGGACTTTTGGCATGCAGGCCGTTGCTGTTACTTTTAAACACGCCGGAGGATATTATTGGGTATTCGGTTACTTATTTGGGAATTCTCTACGGGGGAGTAGCAGTGTCTGTTTTTTATAATCTGCTTGCAGCTATTTTGCGTGCTGTGGGAGACAGTAAAACACCTTTAAAGGCAGTGACCATAGCTTCAGGCTGTAATATTGTGCTGGATGTTCTGTTTGTAGTGATTTTCAAATGGGGAATAGAAGGAGCAGCGTGGGCAACGGTGCTTGCACAGTTATTCTCTGCTTTGTATTGTCTGAAGGTGCTATGTGGAGAGGATACATTAAAGCCGGATAAAGGCAGTTATCATTTGGACTATGTGTGTATGAAAGAAATGATAACCATGGGACTTCCCATGGGAGTACAGAATATCATTACGGCTATTGGTGGTGTCATTGTACAGTCTGTAATTAACGGATTTGGGATTTTATTTATCGCCGGATTTACAGCTGCAAACAAGTTGTACGGACTTTTGGAAATTGCGGCATCTTCATACGGATATGCAGTAGCCTCTTACACGGGACAAAATATGGGAGCCGGATTGTTGAACCGAATCAGAAGAGGGCTTAGGGAATCCTGTATATTGGGAGTGGTGACAGCGTATATGATGTCGGCGATAATGGTTTTTCTGGGAAAACCGATTTTGAGGTGTTTTGTTGCCGGCGATGAGGGATTAATTACGCAGATGGTAACAATTGGATATGAGTTTCTTATAATTTTGGCGGTGTTTTTCCCGCTTTTATACATATTGTATATTATCCGTTCTTGTATTCAGGGAATGGGGAATACATTGCTTCCTATGGTCTCCAGTATGGTACAGCTACTGATGAGAGTATCCTGTGCACTCTTGCTGACAAAAATAATTGGAAGGCAAGGTGTTTTCTGGGGAGAAATTTTTGCGTGGATAGGAGCAGATTTGTTGCTGTTTGTAACGTATCTAAATATGATGAAAAGGAAAGGCACCCGATAAACGCAATGGGTGTGAGGTAATGAAAATGTTAGCATTTGAATGTGATTATTTGGAAGGTGCACATGAAAGAATATTGCAGCGTCTTGTAGAAACAAATTATGATAAAGCACCCGGATACAGTAGCGATCAATATTGCGCAAGTGCAATAGAAAAAATCAGACAAGCATGCAAGTGTCCGGAAGCAGAAGTTTATTTTTTGGTAGGCGGAACACAGACAAATGCAATCGTCATTGATGCCATACTTCAAAAATATGAAGGTGTAATCGCTGCAGAAACGGGACATGTAAATGTGCATGAGGCGGGTGCGATTGAACATAGCGGGCACAAGGTTATGACAATACCGTCACATTGCGGGAAGATAGATGCGGCTGAGCTGGCTGCTTATTTGGAAGGATTTTGGAATGATCCAAGTCACGAACACATGGTATTTCCGGGTATGGTTTATATTTCATATCCTACGGAATACGGAACCCTTTACAGTAAAAAAGAATTGGAAGAAATAAGACAGGTGTGTCAGAAATATGAAATTCCGCTTTATATGGATGGTGCCAGACTGGGATATGGACTTATGAGTAAAGAATGCGACTTGACTCTTCCGGTCATGGCAGAGCTGTGTGATGTGTTTTATATCGGTGGGACTAAAGTGGGAGCACTTTGCGGTGAGGCAGTGGTGTTCACAAAGAAAAATATGCCTAAGCATTTTGTGACAATGGTAAAACAGAAAGGTGCCATGCTTGCGAAAGGCAGACTGCTGGGAATTCAGTTTGATACATTATTTACCAATAATCTTTATTTTGAAATTTCAGCACATGCAATAAATATGGCAGAGAAACTAAAAGCAGGTTTTAAAGAGAGAGGATACTCTTTTTATTTGGATTCACCCACCAATCAGCAGTTTATTATTTTATCAAACGAGGAAATTGAACAGCTTAAGGACAAGGTCAGCTTTGAGTTTTGGGGACCTATAGATGAAGGACATCAAATTGTACGTTTTGCCACAAGCTGGGCAACCCGGGAAGAAGATATCGATGCACTGATGATGATTTTAGATGAAAATAAAAAATTTGGATAAAAAAGTGTGTGGGAGAAAGAATATGATTTCATTAATTGTGGCTTTTGCAAAAAATCGTGTAATTGGAAATAAAGGTTGTATTCCGTGGAAGATAAAAGGTGAACAGAAACGCTTTAAGGAACTGACAACAGGAAATGTGGTAATTATGGGAAGACGTTCTTATGAGGAAATAGGTAGACCTCTGCCAAACAGGACCACCATTGTTGTGTCCGGGACTAAGAATTTTGACGGAGAGAATTGCTATACGGCAAAATCATTGACGGAGGCAATCGAGCTGGCAGGCGATAAGGAGGTCTATATTTCCGGTGGTGCACGATTATATGAGGAAGCGTTGCCCCTGGTAGAAAAAATGTATATTACGGAAATTGACCTTGAGATAGAGGGGGATACTTATTTCCCTGCATTTAAGGAAGAAGAATTTGTGAAGGAAATAAATGAGAGGTTTGATGGGGAGATTCCCTACACTTATGTGACGTATACGAGGAGATGAATTAGTTAGTGTTTAACGGGTTCTCCTCGATATATTGCTCCATAATGGCAGCCGCCATGCCCACAAGCTCCGCGCAAGGTCGCTTTTGATAATAAGCATCCGTCCGTTTCTCGGGGATGTGAGAATCTTTTCCTTCGCCAAGGCCTAAAAGTTGCCTACAAACGATAGAACCGTTTCTTTCTTCAAATTCTTTTGCAAGAAGTTGAATTCTTTCATAGTGTTTTGTTTTCCCCTCATAATCTTTGGCGTCGTCATAGCCGTAGAGGAGTCCTGCAACCATAAACATGCCGGAAACGGCACCGCAAACTTCACGGAGACGTCCCATGCCGCCACCGAAAGAAGAACTCAGTTTAAGCGCAGTTTTCCTATCTATATCATATTGATCTTCAAATGCAAGAAATACCGATTGAGAGCAATTGTATCCTTCTTTAAATAGTTCCATTGCTTTTTTGGCATAACAACTTTTTTCTATACAAATTTCCATGGTAAGTAACCTCTTTTCATTTGCTGTTTATTATGATAGCACAAACGAAAAACTTTGCCTATTATTTTTACGGCAAGGAGTCTTTTTCTTGTGTTTTTACAGGTTAAATGTCATAATGACAAGAGGACATAGAAAGGGAGATATAAATATGGATTGTATTTTTTGTAAAGTAGTAAGCGGTGAGAGACCTTGTATGAAGGTATATGAAGATGAACATACCATGGTGTTTATGCCAAAGCATAAAGATGTGGACGGGCACATGATCGCAATGACTAAAAAGCATGTAGAAAATATTATGGACTGCGATGAAGATACCCTTGCAAAACTGATGAATACCGTGAAGAAGGTTTCTAATCATTGTGTAGATAACTGTGGCTTTAGTGGAATTAATTTAATCGGAACCAATGGCAAAAGTGCTGATCAAACTGTTCCTCATTTTCATTTACATATTGTACCCAGAAAAGAGAATGATGGTGTAGAGGCATGGCCCAATTTATGCGGTGCAAAGGATGAAATAGAAACCGTATATGAACAGATAAAAATGATTTAGAGAAATACCGGAACGGAGAAAACTATGAAGGACAATCATTTATCCATTACCATGCTTGGTACAGGGAACGCAACAGTAACAAAATGCTATAATACCTGCTTTGTTTTACAGGAAAAAGAGGATTATTTTTTGGTGGATGCAGGTGGCGGAAATCAGATTCTTCGTATATTGGAAGAAAAAGGAATTTGCTTAAACCGAATTCATGATATGTTTGTGACACATTCCCATTCCGATCATATTCTGGGTGTAGTTTGGATTATCAGGGTTATCGGACAGATGATGCGGAAAAAAGAATACGAAGGAGATCTTAGAATTTATGCACCTTTGCAGGTCATTGATGATTTGAGAACTATTTGTAGTATTGTATTAATGGCAAAAGTGACGGACTATTTTGGAAACAGAATACAGTTAATAGGACTTAAAGATGGAGATGAGTATACGATACTTGGAAGAAGAGTAACTTTTTTCGATATTAAATCTACTAAACTTTTGCAATATGCATTTGAAATAAAAGAAGAAAATTTATTGTTCTGTGGGGATGAACCTTTAAAGGAAGAACTTTATGCAAAAGGAAAAGATGTAAAATATATGCTTCATGAAGCCTTTTGTTTAGACTCCGAGTGTGAGAAGTTCAAACCCCATGAAAAGCATCACAGTACCGTGAAGGATGTCTGTTTGTTGTCAGAAGAACTTAAGGTGCAGAATTTGATTTTGATGCACACAGAAGACAGTCACATTCAGGAGAGAAAGAAATTGTATACGGAAGAAGGGAAAAGATTCTTTTCAGGAAATTTGTTTGTGCCGGATGACGGAGAAAGTATTTTGATAAATTAGGGGTGTTATAATGAATTTATGTGGAACAATAGATATGCGCAGTGCATAGAATATGAAAAAGCACTTGAAATGATGAAAAATGAAGCTATCTATTGACATCATTGAAGGGCTGTGCTATAAGATAATACATAAAACCATTGAAGAAGAGTGAGTACTTCAAATTTACTTTATCACAGAGAGCCGCAGTTGGTGGGAAGCGGTATAGAGGGTATGAAGGAATGGGCTTCTGAGGGCGAGTCGAAACTGCCTATGCAACAGTAGATGAGACGGAGAGGAGACTTCGTTAACAAATCAAGCATATGATGGTATGCGATGAGCGGATGTATGATTACATCAAGCCGGGTGGCACCGCAGGAGACTTTATACTCCTGTCCCAGCAGTAACTGGGACAGGAGTTTTTTATGTTTAAAATTCCTGTTCCGACAGATTATCAATTGTAGCGCAAAAGGCGCAGAATGGAGGAACCACCATGAGTGAAAAGAAAATCCCTTACAAAATTTATCTGGAAGAACACGAGATGCCAAAGCAGTGGTACAATGTGCGTGCTGACATGACAAATAAGCCGGCTCCACTTTTAAATCCACAGACACGAAAACCTATGACCTACGATGAACTTCGCACAGTATTTTGCGATGAACTTTGCCGGCAGGAACTTGATGATACTACAGCATATTTTGATATTCCGGAGGAAATCCGGGATTTCTATAAAATGTATCGTCCTTCACCTTTGGTACGCGCATATTGTCTGGAAGAAAAACTGCAGACGCCTGCAAAGATTTACTACAAATTTGAAGGTAACAATACCAGTGGAAGTCATAAACTTAACTCTGCAATTGCCCAGGCTTACTATGCAAAGAAGCAGGGACTTAAGGGCGTGACCACAGAAACCGGAGCAGGTCAGTGGGGTACAGCCCTTTCCATGGCTTGCGCTTATCTTGACTTGGACTGTCAGGTGTATATGGTGAAATGTTCGTATGAACAAAAGCCCTTCCGCCGCGAAGTGATGAGAACCTACGGCGCAAATGTAACCCCCTCTCCTTCCATGACAACAGCAATCGGACGCAAAATTAATGAAGAATTTCCCGGAACAAGCGGAAGTCTTGGCTGCGCCATTTCAGAAGCGGTGGAAGCAGCGTGTGCGCAGGAAGGTTACCGCTACGTCCTTGGCTCTGTGCTTACACAAGTTCTTCTCCATCAGTCCGTGATCGGTCTTGAAACAAAGACTGCTATGGATAAATACGGCATTAAGCCGGATGTAATTATTGGTTGTGCCGGTGGCGGTTCCAACCTTGGCGGACTTATTTCTCCTTTTATGGGTGAAAAACTCCGAGGAGAAGCAGATTATGAGTTTATCGCGGTAGAGCCTGCAACCTGCCCTTCCCTTACAAGAGGTAAATATGTATACGATTACTGCGATACAGGAAAGGTTTGTCCGCTTGCCAAGATGTACACATTGGGAAGTGGCTACATGCCTGCAGCAACGCATGCAGGTGGTCTTCGCTATCACGGTATGAGTTCTGTACTTTCCCAGTTATACGATGACGGTTATATGAAAGCAGTCAGCGTACATCAGACAGAAGTGTTTAAGGCTGCACAGGAATTTGCCAGAGTGGAAGGTATTCTTCCTGCACCGGAAAGTTCCCACGCCATCAAGGTTGCCATTGACGAAGCTATGAAATGTAAAGAAACCGGTGAAGAAAAGACAATTCTTTTCGGTCTTACCGGTACGGGATATTTTGATATGTTTGCTTATGGCAGATACAACGACGGAGAGATGACAGACTATGTTCCTACGGACGAAGAAATCCTGAAAGGATTAGCAGGAATCCCTAAATTTCCCGGAAATGAATTCTAGTTGGGAATTTTAGGAAGTTTTAACATTTCGTTAATATTTGAATAGTTGAATAAAAACCGCAAATCTGTTACAATAAGGTTTGCGGTTTTTTGTTTTGTTAAACATTAAAAAATGTACCGCGTATGACATAGAGTTTCCAAATGGAAACCCTTTGCTGAACACAGTGAGGTTAAAGTATGAATTTAATTCAAAAAGTTTTTGGAACCCATAGCGAAAGAGAATTAAAAAGAATAGAAAGTACCGTACAGGCAATAGAAGACCTTCGCCCTGCCATGATGGCTCTATCCGATGAGGAACTGAAGGGAAAAACAGAAGAGTTTAAGAAAAGACTTTCCGAAGGAGAGACCTTGGATGATATCTTGCCGGAGGCGTATGCAGTTGTAAGAGAAGCGGCAAAGAGAGTTCTTAATATGGAACATTACCGTGTGCAGCTCATTGGTGGTATTATTCTTCATCAGGGACGAATTGCAGAAATGAGAACCGGTGAAGGTAAAACTTTGGTGTCCACGCTTCCTGCATATTTAAATGCTTTAGAAGGAAAAGGTGTACATGTTGTTACCGTCAATGACTATCTGGCGAAGCGTGACGCTGAGTGGATGGGAGAGGTTCACAAATTCCTTGGACTTTCTGTGGGAGTTGTCCTTAACAGCATGAAACCGGAGGAGAGAAGAGAAGCTTATAATTGTGACATTACTTATGTTACTAACAATGAACTTGGCTTTGATTATCTCCGTGATAATATGGTGATTTATAAAGCGCAGCTTGTACTTCGTGATTTGCACTACGCCATCATCGATGAAGTGGACTCTGTGTTAATTGATGAAGCCAGAACACCGCTCATTATTTCAGGACAGAGCGGAAAATCAACCAAGCTTTATGAAGTATGTGATATTCTTGCCAGACAGATGAAACGTGGTGAGGACATGCAGGATTTAACAAAGATGGATCTTATCATGGGTATCGAGCGTGAGGAGACCGGAGACTTTATTGTTAATGAAAAAGATAAAATCGTAAATCTCACCGCACAGGGTGTGACAAAGGTAGAAAATTTCTTCCAGATTGAAAACCTTGCAGATCCTGAAAATATTGAAATCCAGCATAACATGATTCTGGCACTGCGTGCACATAATTTAATGTTCCGTGATCAGGATTATGTGGTAAAAGATGATCAGGTTATGATTGTAGATGAATTTACCGGACGTATTATGCCGGGACGCCGTTATTCAGACGGACTTCATCAGGCAATCGAAGCAAAAGAACATGTAAAAGTGAAGAGAGAAAGTAAAACCCTTGCAACCATTACTTTCCAGAACTTCTTTAATAAATTTGCGAAGAAGGCAGGTATGACCGGTACAGCCCTTACGGAAGAAAAGGAATTCCGTGATATTTATGGAATGGATGTTATTGAAATTCCTACCAACAGACCGGTAGCCAGAATTGACCAGCAGGATGCTGTATATAAGACCAGAAAAGAAAAGCTATATGCGATTGTAGAATCAGTAAAAGAAGCTCATGCAAAGGGACAGCCTGTTTTGGTAGGTACTATTACCATTGAAGCCTCTGAAGAACTCAGCAGAATGCTTGCAAAACAGGGAGTTCCTCATAAGGTTTTGAATGCGAAGTTCCACGAACTGGAAGCAGAAATTGTTGCAGATGCAGGTATTCACGGTGCTGTTACCATTGCTACCAATATGGCAGGACGTGGTACGGATATTAAACTTGATGAGGAGGCAAAGGCTGCAGGTGGACTTAAGATTATCGGTACTGAGCGTCATGAATCCAGACGTATAGACAATCAGCTCCGTGGACGTTCCGGTCGTCAAGGTGATCCCGGTGAATCTAAGTTCTATATTTCACTGGATGATGACCTTATGAGACTATTCGGTTCCGAAAGATTAATCAGCATGTTTAATGCACTGGGCATTCCGGAGAACCAGGAAATTGAACACAAAGCACTTACCAATGCTATTGAAAATGCACAGAAAAAGATAGAAAGCAATAACTTTGGTGTCAGAAAGAATCTTCTTGAGTATGATCAGGTTATGAATGAACAGAGAGAAATCATCTATGAGGAGAGACGTCGTGTCCTTGACGGCGAAAGTATGAGAGATGCCATCTACAAGATGATTACGGACATTACGGAGAACAGTGTGGATATTTCCATCGGTGATGATACAGATATTGATGAGTGGGATTTGGATGAACTCAATACACTTCTTCTTCCTACGGTTCCATTAAAACCTTTGAACAGAGGACGCGTGGCAACACCTAAGAAGAATGCCCTTAAGCAGCAGCTGAAAGAAGAAGCGGTGAAACTTTATGAAGCCAAGGAAGCGGAATTCCCGGATGCAGAAGCTATCAGAGAGTTAGAGCGTGTCATTTTACTGAAGGTAATTGACCGTAAGTGGATGGACCACATTGATGATATGGATCAGCTCCGTCAGGGCGTAGGATTACAGGCATACGGACAAAGAGACCCCCTTGTTGAATATAAGATGACCGGTTATGATATGTTTGATGAAATGACACAGAATATCAAAGAAGAAACCGTCCGGTTGTTATTCCATGTCCGTGTAGAACAAAAGGTTGAGCGTGAGCAGGTTGCAAAGGTAACAGGAACAAACAAAGATGATTCACTGGCCAAGGCACCTGTTAAGAGAGAGGCAGCGAAGGTTTATCCCAACGATCCCTGTCCTTGCGGCAGTGGAAAGAAATATAAACAGTGTTGCGGACGCAAATAAAATATATCGTATAAAAAAGTAAAAACAGAAAGAGGTGAACGTTAAGTGGTTGAATTAGATCAGATGAAATCTGAACTTTTTGCTTATGAAACCCCTTTGGCGGAAGTGAGGGATTCACTTTGACTTAGACAGTAAGTCAAAGAAAATCGAAGAGTTGGAAAGAGAGATGGAGGCTCCCGGTTTTTGGGATGATCCTGATGTTTCCAATCAGAAAATGAAAGAACTGAAAAATTTAAAAGATACTGTAGATACCATGACCGGATTGTGTACCCAGTATGAGGATATCGAAACTCTTATTGAAATGGGATACGAGGAAGAAGATGCCGGATTGGTAGAGGATATCCGCAAGGAACTGGATGAATTTATTTCTACCTTTGAGGATATCAGAATAGGTACTCTTTTGTCGGGAGAATATGATAATAATAACGCTATTTTAAAGCTGAATGCAGGCGCCGGTGGAACGGAGAGCTGCGACTGGTGCAGCATGCTTTACCGTATGTATACCAGATGGGCGGAACGCAAGGGCTTTTCCGTAGAAGTACTGGACTATCTGGATGGCGATGAAGCCGGAATTAAGTCCGTTACATTTCAGGTGAACGGAATCAATGCCTATGGTTATCTGAAATCAGAAAAGGGTGTGCATCGTCTGGTGCGTATTTCCCCTTTTAATGCCCAGGGAAAGCGACAGACTTCTTTTGTATCCTTGGATGTGATGCCGGATATTGAAGAGGATGTGGATATTGAAATCAATAATGATGACCTTAGAATTGACACCTACCGAAGTAGCGGTGCCGGAGGTCAGCACATTAATAAGACGTCCTCTGCAATCCGTATTACACATCTCCCTACAGGAATTGTGGTACAGTGCCAAAATGAGCGTTCCCAGTTCCAGAATAAGGATAAGGCAATGCAGATGCTGAAAGCAAAGCTGTATATGTTGCAGAAGGAAGCCAATGCAGAGAAGCTTTCCGATATCAGGGGAGAAGTAAAGGAAATCGGTTGGGGAAACCAGATCCGTTCCTATGTAATGCAGCCTTATACAATGGTGAAGGATCATCGTACAGATGCGGAAACAGGAAATGTAGATGCGGTCATGGATGGTGCAATCGATACATTTATTAATGCGTATTTAAAATGGATAAACAAAAAGCCGGAACAGGATTAACTGTTCCGGTTTCTCTTTTTTATTAAGTCTAAATAGAAGTTTGCCTGGACTGCTTCCATATAAGGAAGTATCCACAGATACGTAACGCAACAGCTGCAAAATCCTAAAAGTAATAACGGGATAAAAGATAATTCAATATAGAACAAGCGACCGCGGTTTCCTTTCATGATTTTATAACTTTGCATAAGAATTTCTTTGGGAGTATAATTCGGAAAATCATGCATCAGGTAGAAACTTGCAGCAAAAGTCAAGGAAAAAATCACATTTACTGTCGTGGTTATAATCATGAGAATTACATATGTCAGCATTAAGTAAGGGTTTTCCGGATGCTGTATGAGCATGGGGGTCATTAAATTGGGAAGAGAACAGATGACTGCAACCAATGCAAATACAATTTGTACTCTTGCAATTTTCTCGGCATTAGAACCGAAACCACAGAATAAATCACTTACCGTCACCGGTTGGTTACATGCGATTTTCAAATAAATATAAGCTTCTCCATAGACAAAAAGTCCGCCAAAGAGACTTAGAAGAACGCTTACAAGTAAATAAATGATATTTCCTATGAGTGTGGCAGTATCAATAAACATACTGACCATAAAGGATGTAAAAAGTATGCAACCCATGTGAATAGCATAGGCTGCAACCACGGTCCCGTATTTTCCAAGTAATTGTCCTTTGGCCAGTGATTTTAAACTGGCAGAGGAAAGATGTTCATTCATGTTAAAATACTCCTGTCAATGTTGTCAAATGGCTAAATCCATATTCATACCGATTAAGGAAGCAGCATCTGCCTGTTTTCTGTTCTTTTGATATGGATTTTCTTCATTACTGTATTGAATACGTGTAGCAGTGGTTCCGCCGGCTACATAACTGCGTCCACATTCGGGACAAATGGCAGTTTTTAAGGTGACGGTGGCAGCAAGAACCTTACCATTGTTCTGGGCTGCTTTCTTGTAGGCGTTGCTTACATGCTCCTGTTCGTGGGCGCGTACCTTTGTGGCAGAAGCTTCCGGAGAAATATGGGCAGCTGACTTAAATGATACCATTTCATCAGAACCGTCCTGATATTTGCGGTTGTTACAGGTCTCGCATTCTGCGGGAGAAGATTTGCGCCCGGGAGTAACTTCGGTAGGTGCACCGGGATTTTTTACCACTGCATTTGAAGCAGAGGTGGGCATAATACCTGTACTGTATGCATATGGGGTGGAAAAACCGGCAACTGCGTTTACCATAGAAACTCCTTTCTACCGAAACATATCGGCATATTCTTCCATCATATCTTCAAAAGAGTACCCAAACATTTCTTCCGATGATTGCCCATACATCATTTCGCATGTGGCATCGTACTGGGCACCGATTTCTGTCAGTATTTCCGGGTTACTTATCAGTAATGCAAAAGAGGAAATGAACATGGCGATGGTCATGGCAAGACCCACCAGCCCGCTGATAAGTCCTACTTTTGCCTGTGTGAGCATTTTCTTTCCATAGCCCTTGGATAAAAGGGCAAATACAACAGATAATCCTGCAAAGAAAAGTGGCAGGAAAACAGTTGCTGTCGTAAAAACAGAGCCGACTCCAAAGATGAGGGAGACGAGCGCCATTTTATTTCCGGGATTATGAAAAGAAGCATTATATTCGTTTTGTGACTGATTTTCCATAATAGCCTACTTTCTAAACATAGTTTTTCTGATTATATTTTATCACGATAGAAGTTAGATTACAATTTTTATTGAAAAAAACCTATGAAATCAACTATAATAAGAGAGGCGAAAGCCAAAGAATTTAGTAAAGGATAGGGACTATGGATATTATACTGAAATTAAAAGAAGAACTGAGCGTAGAAAAGTGGCAGGTGGAGGCTGCGGTGAAACTAATTGATGAAGGAAATACCATTCCTTTTATTTCCCGTTACCGTAAGGAAGCAACAGGCTCCTTAAATGATGAACAGCTTCGTAACCTTCATGAAAGACTGACTTATCTGCGTAACCTGGAAGAAAAGAAAGAACAGGTTATTGCCACAATTGAAGAGCAGGGAAAGATGACAGATGAACTGAAAGCAAAGATTCTTGCAGCAGAGACTCTGGTTGTAGTAGAAGACCTGTACCGTCCTTACAGACCTAAGAGAAAGACTAGGGCAAGCGTTGCTAAGGAGAAGGGTCTGGAACCCCTTGCAGAGTTTATTTTAAAGCAGGATACAGACAAGTCTCTTTTAGAAGAAGCAGCTAATTATATTAATGAAGAAAAAGAGGTAAAGGGTGCGAAGGAAGCTCTTCAGGGGGCGGCAGATATTATCGCTGAAAGCATTTCTGACGAGGCGGATTACCGCATTTATATCAGGGATATTACTACCCAGGAAGGTACATTAACCAGCACGGCTAAAGACGAAAAAGAACAAAGTGTATATGAAATGTATTATGCCTATGAAGAGGCTATTAAAAAGGTGGCAGGACACAGAGTGCTTGCACTGAACCGTGGAGAAAATGAAAAGTTTTTAACGGTTAAGATAGTGGCGCCCAAAGAGAGAATTTTACAGTTTCTTGCTAAGAAAACAATTGTTTCGGAAAATGAATATACAACTCCTTTCCTTAAGGAAGTAATTGAAGATGCCTATGACAGATTGATTGCCCCTGCCATTGAAAGGGAAATCAGAAATGAGCTGACTGAAAAGGCAGAGGATGGCGCTATTTCTGTATTTGGAAAGAACTTAGAGCAGCTTCTCATGCAACCTCCTATTGCCGGCAAAGTAGTGCTTGGCTGGGACCCGGCATTTAGAACCGGTTGTAAACTTGCGGTTGTGGATGCCACAGGTAAGGTTCTTGATACCAAGGTGATTTATCCTACAGCCCCTCAGAATAAAGTGGCGGAAGCAAAGGCGGAGCTGAAAAAAATGATTGCTAAGTATGGCATTTCTTTAATCAGCGTAGGAAACGGTACTGCCTCCAGAGAATCTGAACAGGTAATTGTAGAACTGATTAAAGAATTAAACACACCGGTGCAGTATGTGATTGTAAACGAAGCGGGTGCATCTGTTTACTCAGCAAGTAAACTTGCTACGGAAGAGTTTCCTAACTTTGACGTGGGACAAAGAAGTGCGGCATCCATTGCAAGAAGATTGCAGGATCCCCTTGCAGAGCTGGTTAAGATTGATCCCAAATCCATCGGTGTAGGTCAGTATCAGCATGATATGAACCAGAAGAAACTGGGTGAGGCTTTAAGTGGCGTAGTGGAAGATTGCGTAAATAAAGTAGGCGTGGACTTAAATACCGCGTCCGCATCCCTGCTTGAGTATATTTCCGGTATCTCAAAAGTGATTGCGAAAAATATCGTAGACTACAGAGAACAGAACGGTAAGTTTAAAAACCGTGCACAACTTTTAAAAGTGCCGAAATTAGGACCTAAAGCATACGAACAGTGTGCAGGTTTCCTGCGCATTTTAGACGGAGATAACCCGCTGGATGCGACCAGCGTGCATCCGGAAAGTTATGATGCCGCTGTGGCACTTCTTGCTAAAATGGGACTTACTATGGACGATGTGCGTATGGCACAGAAAGAAGCAGCAAAGAAGAAACCGGTAACAGAAAAACCGGCTCCCAGACAGGAGAAAAAGAAACCCCAGCAGAAGGTGGTTATTAAAAATACCAACACTGCCATGGGTCAGGCCTTAGCGGCAGCCATGGGCGGCACTACAATGGCATTTAATCAGGAAGCAGATAAGAAAAACCAATCTGCTGCAGTGGCAAGTCCCGAGAAGGAAGCTGCCATGGTAAGTTCTTTAGAGAAGAAAATTAAGGACAAAAAGCTAATGGCTGAAGAACTTGGCATTGGCGAGATTACCCTTACTGACATTTTGAAGGAACTGGAAAAACCATCCAGAGACCCCAGAGAAAGCATGCCTACGCCTATTCTTAGAAGTGATGTTCTTGATATGGAAGACTTAAAGCCCGGAATGATTTTAAAGGGAACGGTACGTAATGTAATTGACTTTGGTGTATTTGTGGACATTGGTGTCCATCAGGATGGATTGGTGCACATTTCCCAGATTACGGACAAGTTCATTAAGCATCCCCTTGAGGCTGTCAGTGTAGGTGACATTGTGGAGGTGCAAGTATTATCGGTAGATGTACCGAAAAAGAGAATTGGACTGACAATGAGAATTAATCAAAAATAAGAAGTAGGGACTTTTCAAATGAAAAGTCCCATGTTATAATACTTTAGCGTGCTAATGTGATAAAAGAATAATAGATTGAAAGTTGAGATTTACTTATGAAAAAGAAAACTGGGCGGATTTCTACTGGCGCCCTTTCCCTTATTTCTTTTTGTGTGATTATTGCCGCATGGTGTATTCTTACTTACGGCGGTTTTTTAAATGAAATATTTATGCCTTCTCCTACGGCAGTCTGGAACAGCCTTTTGGAGATGGCGGGTGACGGTTCTTTGTGGGAGCATTGTTTTCTTTCCACCAAGCGTGTCATGATAGGCTGGTTCTGGTCCGCAGTAGCGGCCCTTCCCATCGGTATGCTGATGGCCCGATCTAAATGCTTCAGTGCAGTAATTCAGCCTATTATTGAATTCGCAAGATACTTGCCGGTAGTGGCACTGGTGCCACTTACCATTTTATATTTGGGAATTGACGAAAACCAGAAATATGTCATTATTTTCCTGGGAACGTTTTTCCAATTGGTGCTGATGGTGTGTGATACTGTATCCTCTATTGAAAAAAATATGCTGAATGCGGCCAGCACCCTTGGTGCTAATAAACTTCAGCTTTATACGGAGGTTATTTTTCCGGCAGCCCTTCCGGGTCTGATGGATGATTTTAGAATGACCATAGGCTGGGCATGGACTTATCTGGTAGTTGCTGAAATGGTTGCTGCTTCTGCAGGCCTGGGATACATTATTTTAAAATCTCAGAGATTTTTGGCAACGGATGTAATTTTTGCAGGCCTTATCATGATTGGTCTTATTGGTTTGGTAACAGACTTTATCCTTCGGATTCTGACCAAGATCATTGTGCCCTGGCATGAAAGACTGGGCGACTAAGACGGAAAGGAACCGGTACATAGTATGGATAAGATAAAATTAAAAGTAACAAATCTGCAAAAAGTGTTTCCGGCAAACGGGCGAAGAGAAAAGGATCTGGATGCATTAAAAGATATTAATCTGGAAGTGAGAGAATCAGAGTTTGTAGTAATGGTAGGGCCTTCCGGCTGTGGAAAGTCCACACTCATTAATATTATTGGCGGACTGGCAGATGCAACAGAAGGAAGTGTAGAGATTGATGGGAGAGAAGTATCCGGTCCCGGTGCTGACCGGGGGATGGTATTCCAAGGCTATAGTCTTTTTCCGTGGCTGACGGTACAGAAAAATATTGAATTTGGTCTTAAAATGAAGAAAGTACCTAAGGCAGAACGTGCAAAGATAGCACAGGAATATATTCAGCTTGTAGGGCTTTCCGGCTTTGAGAATGCACTTCCCAAACAACTTTCCGGCGGTATGAAGCAGAGAGTGGCAATTGCAAGAACCTTGGCTAATCAGCCGGAGATTCTTCTGATGGACGAACCCTTTGGTGCACTGGATGCACAGACCAGGGTAGTAATGCAGGAGCTTCTCGCCAAAATAAGCCGTGAGACAAAAAATACCATTTTGTTCATTACACACGATATTGATGAGGCGATTCTTCTGGCTGATCGGATTTATGTAATGAGCCGCCGTCCGGGTACCATTAGAGAGGTTATGGAGGTTAACATTCCGGGAGAGAGAAATCATGAGATTTTGGTGACACCGGAATTTCTTGCAATGAAACGGAAAATCATGGAGATGCTCTGGCAGGAGAGCCAGGACGCAGCTCTTGATAAATAAAAAAGGAGATAAGATTATGAAAAAATTATTGGCACTTATGTTAAGTGTAGTATTGGTATTTTCCTGCATGGGTTGTGGAAATGCCGCTAAGCAGACAGCAGCAAGCGGGGAACTGATTCCCTGTAAAATTGCTTTCTGTACATGGGCAGGTTATGCACCTGTATTTATTGGTATTGAAAAAGGATATTTTGAAGAACTTGGTTATGATGTGGAAGTTGTCATCATGGAAGATGAATCTACCTATGGTGCAGCGTTTGTATCCGGAAGTATTCAGGCACTGGGCCAGGTACTTGACCGTGACATCATCCAGTATGATGCAGGTGCACCGGAGCAGTATGTATGTACCATGGACTGTTCTACCGGCGGTGATGGCTTGGTAGCAAGTGCAGAAATCCAGAGCGTAGATGATCTGGCAGGAAAGACAGTTGCGCTTGATAAGTCTGCTACTTCTTATTTCTTCTTCCTCCAGGCACTTGCAGACAGCAATATTACTGAGGATCAGATCAATATCGTAGAAATGGGTAATGATGCAGCGGGTGAGGCATTTATTGCAGGACAGGTAGATGCGGCGGTAACATGGGAACCGGCTCTTAGCAACTGCAGCCAGCGAGAAGGTGGACATATTCTGGTATCCTCAGCTGATTATCCTAAGGCAATTATCGACGTTCTCACCATCAGCACAGATTTCCTGAAAGCAAATCCGGGTGCTGCTGATGCATTAAATACAGCATGGAACAAATCAGTGGCATACTTAAATGAAAACTTTGATGAAGGCTGCGAAATCATGGCGAAAGGACTTGATCTTTCCGTAGAAGATGTAAAGGCTGAATGCGCAGGAATTACTTTCTACGATGAAGCAATGAACAAAGAGTTCAACGATTTGAGCAAGGAAGAAAATGTTATGGATATCGCGCAGATGGCTGCTGATTTCTGGGTAGAAAAAGGCTATATGAAGTCTAATAATGTAGATGGATTCTTCGCATACATTATGAAATAAAAAAGTTTTAGAAAATTTTTCAAAAAAAACCATAAAAAGGTAATCCCTCCCACGTATCTGTAATATCAGGTACCAAGGGAGGGATTTTTTATGAAAAAAAGATTAGTAGCATATTTACTTACAATGACATTAGTAGCAGGAATGTTAACCGGCTGCGGTGGCAGTAAAATGGAAGCGGCTGATATGTCTGCACCGGCATCGGAGATAACTTCGGAAGAGACGGTCACCGGAATGGAATACACGACGGAAGAAGCGTATGAAAGCGAAGAAGCACCGGCAGAAGAAGCTAAGCTTGCGGACCGTGAGGAGAAAGAGAATGGTTATCTGGAAAGCTGTTATGATATTGACGTAGAGGCTGCAAATGGTGAAGAGTACAGTGAGTGGGAAGAAAAGGGATACAGCTCCGTTATGAAAGCGCCTCTTTCTACATTTTCAGCGGATGTGGATACCGCATCCTACAGTAATTTGCGCAGATTAATCCGTGATGGCTATTCCCTGGAAGAACTTCCGGAGCACGCAGTGCGGATTGAAGAAATGCTGAATTATTTTGATTATGATTATGCAGAGCCTAAGGGAAACGAGCCCTTTGGCGTAACTACACAGATAGGCAAGTGTCCTTGGAACCAAGAAGCGGAGCTTGTAATGATCGGATTGAAAACAAAAGAAGTAGATTACGAACAGGCGCCAGCTTCCAATCTGGTATTTTTGTTGGATGTGTCCGGTTCCATGCATAACGAAGATAAGTTACCTTTATTACAGGAATCCTTCTGCATGCTGGCGGAAAATCTTACAGAGAAGGACAGAGTATCCATTGTTACATATGCAGGAGACGATACCATTGTGCTGGATGGTGTCAGTGGTGATAAAACAAGGAAAATACAAAAGGCATTAAATAGTTTGGAAGCAGGCGGTGGTACCCATGGCAGCAAGGGGATTGAAACAGCGTACGCCCTTGCGGAAGAATATTTTATTGAGGGCGGCAATAACAGAGTGATTTTGGCAACTGACGGTGATTTAAATATCGGACTTACCAGTGAAGAAGAGTTAGAGGAACTGATTACCGAAAAGAAAGAAAGTGGTATCTTTTTATCAGTCCTGGGCTTTGGTACTGGCAATATCAAAGATAGTAAAATGGAAACTCTTGCAGATGAGGGAAACGGAAACTATGCCTATATCGATTGCATCAGAGAGGCTGATAAAGTGCTTGTGGAGGAAATGACTGCCACATTGCTTACTATCTGTAAGGATGTGAAATTCCAGGTAGAGTTTAATCCTTCTGTTGTTTCAAGCTATCGTCTGATTGGTTATGAAAATCGTGCACTCAATAAAGAAGACTTTAATGATGATACCAAGGATGCCGGAGAAATTGGTGCGGGACACAGTGTTACCGTTCTGTATGAAGTGATTTTAAAAGAGCCCATGGATGGTCTTTCGGAGGAAGATATTGAAGATTTGAAGTATAGCGATAACTATAAAAAAGAGCTGGAAGAACAGGGAAAGCAAGAAGTAAAAGCGAACAGCGGGGACAGTAATGCTCTGACAGAAGAATGGTTTACCTTAAGCATTCGTTACAAAAAGCCTGCGGAAGATGAAAGTAACCTGCTTCAGTATCCTGTGGGGTATGAGTGTTATGAAACAGAGCCGTCAGATGATTTCCGCTTTGCGGCAGCAGTGGCAGAGTTTGGTCTGTTAGCATCTCATAGTGAATATCAGGAAGATGCTTCTGTGAAAAGCGTAAAGAAAGTGCTAAAGAACATTGATTTGGACGATGAGTATAAAGAAGAATTTCTGGAATTAGTAAAGGAGTGCAATTAAGAGAACTAAAATGTTCGCCCCTGTCAACCCCTTTTTTGAGATATAATTTGCGGATTATGTCAAAAATCTGCGGATTATGCAGAGACGGTTTTAAATTTTGGGCAAAAGTGTAAAATAGAGAAAAAAAGAAAGGGGCATTTAAAATTATGCTGAGAAAAGGGAAAAAAGTAATTCTTTCTGTTTTGCTTGCGGCAATGATGCTGAGTACATACATTATTGCAAGCGCGGCAGAACCATCCGAAAAAGTGATGGAAGATGGCAACCATTCCGTATATGCTTTCGGAAAATCAGTTGTACTTATCGTAGGGGATACGATTGAAATTGTACCCAACAACGATACCAAGATGATCGATGTCATGATTGACGGAAAAGTATTCAAAGGACTTAAGCGTCTGGAACTGAAAACTACAGAAGGCAACAGAGTAGTACCTGAGGAAGGTTCCATTATTTTAGAGTGCGATTCTAAGGAGCAGGCACAGGAACTCAAGGATAAGATCGCAACCGAAATGGAAAATAATACACCGGTGCCGAGCATCGCAGACTTAGTAGGGGAAGAAGAAAACATTGCTGCATTTGTGATTGACAAAAGCGGAAAGTTGGTTGATGATAACGGCAATGCAGTGACAGGCAATGATACACCTAAAGTGGAAATTGATTCTGTTTCCAACGTAAGTGAAGGGTTCCAGGAAGAACAGGAGGAACTCCGTGAAGAGATGAAGCAGCAGGAAGAAAGGGAACGTCAGGCAGAAATAAGACGGGAGCAGAAGGAAGAAAGAGAAGCTTCCAAAGCGGCTGAAGTAATTGTACCGCCTGCATCAGCGAAACCGTCAACCGATCCGTCAGTGGAACCGTCAGTGGAACCGTCAGTGGAAACGACAGGTGGTTCATCAGGTAATACACAAACCAGACCTACACCTGAGCCTGTGGAATCTATAGGGCCGGGCAGCGCAGTCTGATAATTTAGTGCGACGACCAAAGGTGAATAACAATTTTGCACTCCTAAGTGATTGATTTATGATGACTTAGGAGTGTATTAGGTTTTGGGGAGTATTTTAGGATGATTTCAGTTTTTTGTGTAATTGCAATTGCATACGGTATTTTCTGGGGGATTTTTTTGCTGTGCAATCAGAAGAAAAAAGTAGACATTTCAACAGCAGAATTGTTTCTTTTTTTTGCGTTGGCAAGACTGCTTCCGGGAATCATGAATTGCCAGTGGAATATACCTATGTGGAAAAATGCCATGGCGGAAGCGGTTGCATTCGGAATGTTAATCCAATATGTAAAGAGGAACGTTTGGGATAAGGAGAAGCAGAACCAAATTTATGCCATGTATTTGTTTCAACCATGGATGATTCTGTCAATTCTGTATGGCAATTTGCAGGAAACCTTGCTGATTTTCGTTTTCCTGGGTCTTATGGTTTTGCTGCATCAGTTTGTGAAAAGAAGAGGGGGAAGTCTTTCGGCGTTTTATCCCGAGTATATAACAGGCTGCATAGCCGGATTTCTATGGTATGCATCTGATGAGATTTATAGACAAGAACTCTCTGATATTACAAATACAGAGGAGATTCCGGTGGTTCTTATTTTGTCTTTGGTTTTACTGTTTGGTGCGACATTTTCCTGTATTTACCGTATGGCAGCAGGGAAATATAAAACGATTTCCGTAAAAGAACAAGGCGGAGAATGGGAAAAATGTGTTTGCTTTGACGAGCAGGAAGTACCCCTTGCGAAAAAGGATTTTTTCCTGATGCTTTTATTTACGGTTACTTTTGCAATGGTAGTATTTGGGCAAATCGGAAGCGTTAGTGCTCCCGAAACATACGAGGTGTTTTCTCCGGAAGCTTCAAATGAACAGGAAGTTGTTCTTACATTTGGTAAAGAAACGGAGCTGTCAAAGGTGTGTATCTATCTTGGATATGAAGGGCAGAGGAAGATGTCTTTTTCCGGTAAGAAGGGGGAAGCGGAAGAATGGCAGCTTTTTGATGAGGAACATGTGGTGGAATCCTGTTTTTGCTGGAACGAAGTGGAAGTAAACCAATCCCTGACGGAACTGGGAATAGATTTGCCGGAAAGGGCATATATTCATGAAATGGTATGCTTAGACCGTGAAGGGAACATGGTAATGCCGCTAAATGCCGGAGACTATGTCAAAGTGTTTGATGAACAGGACATGTTTCCGGAGTATGCGACGTATTACTATCGCAGCATGTTTGATGAAGTGTATCACGCAAGGACGGCCTATGAATTTTTGCATAAACTGCCGATTTACGAAAATACCCATCCTCCGTTAGGGAAGACCATCATATCCCTGGGAATCCGCGCCTTTGGAATGAATCCCTTTGGGTGGAGGATGATGTGTGCATTATGCGGAACGCTTATGGTGCCGGTGATGTATCTGTTTGCACAGCGTATGTTTAGAAGTACGGCATCGGCTGCATTTGCAACACTGCTTCTTATGACAGAGTTTATGCACTTTACCCTGTCAAGAATTGCAACGCTGGATATCATAGTAGCCTTGCTTGTGCTACTGATGTTTTTTACAATGTACGGCTTTTGGAAAAGCTATCACAGAGGGATCAATTTGCGCAGACAGAGCCGGTGGCTTTTGTTATGCGGCATCAGTATGGCATTTGCAGTCTCAGTGAAATGGACCGGAGTTTATGCGGCATTAGGAATCGCAATTCTGTTTTTTGTCATGCTGCTGCGGGGACTAGGGAAAGAAGATATTAGGGAAAACATAAAGTATTATGGGAAGCTTTTTGTGGTATGTGTAGTTTGTTTTGTTATAATACCGCTGTTTGTTTATACACTGTCGTATCTTCCCTTTGTGCAGGTTTATCCGGATAAGGGGCTGATACAGGCGATGCTGGAAAATGCAAAGGGTATGTTTTCCTATCATGCGAATTGTTTGTCGTATCACCCTTATTCCTCCGAGTGGTATGAGTGGCTGATTGACAGAAAGCCATTGCTTGACAGCTATACGAGTTTAGAGGATGAAATGGTAAGTACGGTTGCAACCTTTGGAAATCCTTTGATTCTATGGGGCGGTTTACTTTCCTTTTTTCATCAGATTTATTTGTGGCGGATACACAAATGCAGGAATGCACAATACCTTGTGATTGCATATCTGTCAGTGGTGATGCCCTGGCTGTTCATCGGGCGGACGGTATTTATTTATCAGTATTTTCTGGGAATATTGATTCTGATTTTGATGCTGACCAATTCCTTCTGCCATAGGAAAGAAGGAAAAGCTGGAAGAATTGTTTTTGCACTGGCATCCGTTACGTTGTTTGTTATGTTTTATCCGGTTTTGTCGGGAGTGCCGGTAAAAAGAGAATATGTAATGAAGGTGCTGGAATGGATGGAGACATGGATTTTTGCGTAAGGCTGGTGACAGATAGGAAGGATAAGAAGGTATCGCAAACAATAACACGTAAAAAATAACACTTGCAGAAACCCTGATATCAGGTTATAATGACATTCGAAAATAGAAAAGTTCTTCGGGGCAGGGTGTAATTCCCTACCGGCGGTATAGTCCGCGACCCGTACATATGAACAGATGCGGTAAGAAACGTGTATAAGCGGCATCACATATGACGGCTGATTTGGTGAAATTCCAAAACCGACAGTATAGTCTGGATGAGAGAAGAAAGTAATCCGTCTATTTATATAGCCGGATACGTTTAGGTATTGCACCCCGGATACATTATGTATTCGGGGTTTTTTATACCTTATGAAGAACCTTTCTGAAAAACAGGCCAAGAGCCGTATTTTAGGAGGATAAGAAAATGAATAATGGTTTATGGACAAGTATCATGGAAAATGCAGTGTTTGCACTGGAGGTTTTAGGGATTGCGCTTTTGCTTGTGCTGGTAGCGTATATTGCCGAGAAAATGATTAAGAAAAAGAACAGTGACACGGAGCGTATTCTCTCTACCAGAAAGATTGCCATGATCGGTGTTTTTTCAGCAATTGCAACAGTGCTTCATATTTTAGACTTCCCTGTATTTTTCGCACCGGGATTTTATAAGTTGGATTTCAGTGAAATTCCTGCTCTTATCGGAGCTTTTGCTTTCGGTCCTGTGGCAGGAGTCATGATTGAAATCTGTAAGATTTTATTAAAACTTATGATAAAGGGAACTACCACAGCGTTTGTGGGAGACTTGGCAAACTTTGTAATCGGTTGCAGCTTCATTATGCCTGCATCTATTATTTACATGATAAAGAAATCAAAGAAAAATGCAATTGTAGCCTGTGGTATCGGTACATTATGTATCACAATATTTGGTTCCGCATTTAATGCAATTTATCTGATTCCGGCGTTTTCAAAACTTTACGGAATGCCCCTAGAGGTCATCATCGGAATGGGGACGGAGATAAATGCTTCTATCACAAATTTGAGTTCACTGGTACTGTTTGCGGTAGCACCCCTTAATTTGTTAAAAGGTGGTCTTGTGTCATTGATAACAATACTGGTATATAAGAAACTTAGCCCTATTTTAAAAGCAGCAACGACAAAAAAATAGAAGAAAGTATGTGAAAGGAAAGCGTCCATTCGAAACAAGCGAATGGACGCTTTTTTGAAGACAATGATAATAATCAATTCGTTACATAAATAGAATGAAAAGAAAATTATTGTAATTAGGTATTGACGATTACTGTATTAGTGATATAATACAGTAGTACAGATAAGGAAAAGGAGAATACATATGGAGGGATTAATATCAATCCGGGATATGTGCAAAATATACAATCCCGGTGAAAACGAGGTTAGGGCACTTGACCATGTGGATCTTACCATAGACAGCAATGAGTTTGTTGCCATTATCGGTCAGTCCGGCTCCGGTAAGTCTACACTTATGAACATGCTGGGGTGCTTGGATGTTCCTACAACAGGGAGTTATTTCTTAAACGGCCAGGATGTTTCCAGTTTGTCTGATGATGAACTGTCAGACATCAGAAATAAGGAAATCGGTTTTATATTTCAAGGATTTAACCTCATCGCCGGACTTACAGCGCTGCAGAATGTAGAGCTTCCGCTGATATACAGAGGCGTGCCCAAGAAGGAAAGGCTTGAACTTTCAAGGACAGCACTTGAAAAGGTAGGACTTAAGGAGCGTATGGAACATAAGCCTTCAGAAATGTCCGGTGGACAGCAGCAACGTGTGGCAATTGCCCGTGCCATTGCACAGGCGCCGCCGATTATCTTGGCAGATGAACCTACGGGTAACTTAGACTCCGGTTCTACACGGGAAATCATGGAAATTTTAAAGGAATTACATAGGGAAGGCAGGACGGTTATTCTAATTACCCATGATAATGATATAGCAGCCCGCGCCAAGAGAATGATCCGGATTATGGACGGAAAAATAGTAGCAGATATTATAAATGAAATAGAACGATAATGAGTGTGTAAAAGGAATAGAAATATAAATTGAAAGGGTAATATAAAAATGGAAGATTTAACCAGAGACAACTTGGAAACTGTAAAAGAGAGTAAAAAAGAACAGAGGAAAAGAGCAAAGCAGGAAAAGAAAGCAATGAAGAAAGAAAAGACACCTATGGATAAGGCAAAAAAGAAAAAAATCAGAAAGAGAATTATCATCGGCGTTATTATTGTTGCCGTGATTGTTATGTATGCATCCTGTGCCCTTGGCGGAGGTGGCGCAATACCTGTTACTACTGTGGCGGCAAGTAAAGGCGAAATAGAAGAGGTGATAAATACCAGCGGTACGGTAAGCACAGGTAATGTGAAGAATTATTTCTCGGATGTAACCTTGAAGGTGGGAGAAGTAAAGGTTGAAGCAGGAGATGCAGTGAAAGCGGGAGATGTGCTCATGGTATATGATGCAGATGACCTAAGCACACAAAAACAGCTTGCAGAGCTTAAGAAGCAGTCAAATGAAGGCAACTATTTAAATGCAATGCAAAGCAACAACGAAAAAGTAGGTGATTTGCAGGAGGCTGATTTTAACCTTGAGGTGTTGGAACAGCAAATTGCGGATGCAGAAACATGTATCAAAGCATTAGAAGATAAAATTGCAAAGAAAAAAAGTGACCTGGCATATTTCGGAACCCTCCTCCAGATAGAGATGCTCAACTGGAAGGATAAGCCGGATTCTGATGAATATAAAAACATCCAGACACAGATACAAATCAATAGCTATGAGCAGACGAATCATAAGGATATCAAAGGATGGGAAGCTGAATTAGAAGAATATAATAAAATGCTTGCAGAATATAAAGAATACAAAAGTGAGATGAAGTCCCAGCAAACTTCTGCAGAAGCAGGCAAAATGACCAGTGGCGCTAAATCTGAACTGGAAGCCAATAATGAAAGCAGCAAGCTGGAATCAGAAAAGAAACTTGCAGCACTTGCAGGTGCAGAGAGTGGCGTGGTGGCTGATTTTGATGGGGTAGTAACTGCAGTTAAAGTTGTAGAGGGTGCAACTCTTACAGAAGGTGCGGAACTTTTTGTACTGGAAAGCACAGAAGATGTTTTTGTAAAAATTTCTGTTACAAAATATGACTTGGATAAGATACAAGTGGGACAGAAGGCGACGGTCACAATCGGTGCAAATACATACGAAGGCGAAGTCTCCAAGATTAATAAGATGGCAGAGAAAAATGAAACCGGCGCTGCGGTAGTAGGTACAGAGGTTAAAATTCTAAATCCGGACAGTGAAGTATACCTGGGAGTGGAAGCAAAGGTGGTAATCAGCACTGCACAGGAAAAAGATGTTATTTTAGCACCGGTATCGGCTGTTAATGTAGATATGGATGGTGAATTTGTCTATGTAATAGAAGAGGGACTTATGGTAAAGAAACCTGTTGTCACAGGAATTTCTTCCGATACCATGGTTCAAATTGTGGAAGGTGTTACCGAAGGTACACAGCTGATTACCAATGTTACCGCAGGACTTACAGAAGGAATGCCGGTAATGGCACTTCCCCAAGAAACACAGCAGCAGTAGAAATGAGGATAAAGATGACACAAATTTGGGAATATATTAAAATTGCCCTGATGAATATCAAAAATAATAAAGGGCGTTCTATTCTGACCATGCTTGGAATTATCATCGGTATTTCTTCTGTAATTATGGTTATTTCCATTGGTAATGGGGTCAGAGGACAGATTAATTCGGAACTGGAAGGTATCGGAAGCGGTCAGATTGCATTTTATGTAGACAGTACCAGAAAAGATACTACAGTAACTTTTGATGATTCGGATTTTGATATGATAGAGGAAAGGGTAGAACATGTAAAAGGTGTTACACCCCAGTTCTCTGCGTGGGGAACTGCCGAAGGACCGAAAGGGGACTTTGATATTAATATGGTAGGTGGAAGACCCAGTCTCCAATATGCAAGCACCGATCCTATTATAAAAGGAAAGTACTTTACAAAAAATGATTATGAAAATGGCAACAATATTTGTATTATTACAGAGGCTAGTGCCATAGCCCTTTTCGGAACTACAGATGTTGTGGGTATGACCTTTGATGCCACACTTTGGGGGATTACACAGGAACTTAGGGTAGTTGGAATCCGTCAGGACAGTGCTTCTTCTATTATTACTGCCAGTTACGGAACAGTTACCATCCAGGCAGAGGTGCCTCACACTTTTTTGGGAAACAGATTTGGGGTATATACTGATGAAACATCACAGTTCTATGTAATTGCTGAAACCCCGGAATACTCTTCAGAAGTGGCAACACAGGCCCTTGCCCTTTTGGAAAACAAACATAAGGTACGGGGCGAAGAACAGATTATGATGGAAAGCTTTGAAGATTATGCAGCCATGTTCGACACCGTCATGAGTGTTATCACAATATTTGTTTCTTTTGTGGCGGCTATCTCTCTTTTGGTTGGCGGCATTGGCGTTATGAACATTATGTTGGTATCTGTTACGGAAAGAACCAGAGAAATAGGTATCCGTAAAGCACTGGGTGCAAGAACAGGCTCTATTCTGTTGCAATTTTTAGCAGAGTCCGGAATTATTACACTTCTGGGCGGTGCCATAGGGATTGTTCTTGGCGTGCTGGGGGCATTTGGAATTGGAGCAATCGCGGATATTGCACCGCAGGTAGGTGCATCAACTGTGATTATTGCATCCCTGTTCTCTTGCGGCGTCGGTATTTTCTTTGGAATTTACCCTGCGAAAAAAGCAGCTAAGCTAAGTCCCATTGAAGCATTAAGACACGAATAAGTATTGCACTTTGGCGTTTTTTTAGTATAATAATAAAAGAGTAGAGAGCACCTGCTTATGTAGGTGCTTTCTTGTTAGAAAATAGGAAAACGACCTGATGAAAGGTATGGTATTTATGGAAGTAGAATTTGATGTCCAAATGAAATCGGGCGATTTATATGATTATATGTTGCATCATACGTATTCAAGTGCATCCGGATTAATCGGAGCGGTTGCGGGAGCACTTATGGTAGTTGCTTTCTTTTCAGGGGCGGGTGTTCTTTGCCTTATAGCAGGACTGGTGATTTTATTGTATCTTCCGGCTTCTTTGTTTATGAAATCAAAGCAGCAATTCCTTACTAATCCTGTGTTTAAGAAACCTTTGCATTATAAACTAACGGAAGAAGGAATTGAAGTTTCCCAGGGGGAGGAAGTTCAAAGTCTGAAGTGGGAAGATTTATACAAAGCAATTTCCACTACCAAGAGTCTGATTGTTTATACCTCAAGAGTAAATGCCACTATTTTTCCCAGACGTGATTTGGGGGAAAAGGCACCTGCGGTAATAGAGATTATTTCAACCCATATGCCTCCGAAAAAGGTAAAGATTCGGTTTTAGGAGGAAAGAATTTTGAAGATAATAGAAAGTTTTCAGCCGGAGGATACGTTTTCCTTAGGAAAAGAAATTGGACAGGCAGCACATCCCGGCGAGGTATATACGTTAATCGGTGATTTGGGGGTGGGAAAGACCGTCTTTACCCAGGGCCTTGCACAGGGGCTTGGCATTGCAGAACCGGTAAACAGTCCCACTTTTACCATTATGCAGGTTTATGATGAAGGAAGACTTCCCTTTTATCATTTTGATGTATATCGTATCGGTGATATTTCTGAGATGGATGAAATCGGATACGAGGATTGTTTTTTCGGTGAGGGAGTTTGCCTTATTGAGTGGGCAGATTTAATAGAAGAAATTCTGCCGGAGAAATATACACAGATTACCATATTAAAGGATTTGGAAAAAGGTTTTGATTATCGGAAAATACTCATAGAAGAGAAGGAAGTAAAATGAAGATAATTGCAATAGACAGCTCAGGGCTGGTAGCATCTGTGGCAGTGTTTGAAGAAAAACTGTTAATTGGCGAATATAATATTCAATACAAAAAAACACATTCCCAGACACTTCTTCCCATGCTGGATGAACTGAAAAAAATGATAGAACTTGACCTTGATACGGTGGATGCCATTGCACTTGCAAAAGGCCCCGGTTCTTTTACAGGACTTCGTATCGGTTCCGCTACGGCAAAGGGACTGGGGTTTGCCATGAATAAACCCATTATTGAGATTCCTACGCTGGACGGACTGGCATGCAATCTTTACGGAACAGACAAACTGATTTGCCCCATCATGGATGCCAGAAGGAATCAGGTTTATACAGGAGTATATGAATTTGTAAAAAAGGATACTACTGTAGTGGAGTACACCTTGGACACATTGGTTTCCCAGTGTGCAATTTCAGTAGAAGAAATTACAAGAATTTGCAATGAATTTAATCGTGAAGTGATTTTCTTGGGTGATGGTGTGCCTGTTTATGAAGAGAAGTTGTCAAACCTCATGAGAGTGCCCTATGGCTTTGCCCCGGCACATATGAACAGACAGCGTGCCGCTGCCTTCGGTGTTCTTGCGTTTGATTATTATAATGAAGGAAAAGCAGTGAAAGCTGAAGTGCACGCACCGGAGTATCTTAGATTATCACAGGCAGAGCGTGAAAAGAATGAAAAGAATTCCATAACGGAAGGATAAAGAAATGTTAATCAGAGAATTGACGCAGGAAGATGTAGTAGCAGTCAGCAAGATAGAAGAAGAAACCTTTTCCATGCCATGGTCACCGCAGGACTTTTTGGAAATGGTAGAGGCGGATTACGCTTACTATTATGTGGCAGAGGAAGATGGCGAAATTGCCGGTTGTTGTGGCATCAGGAATATCGTGGGTGAGGGAGAGATTACCAACGTGGTAGTTGCCGAAAAATTCCGTAGAAGAGGAATTGGCAGGGCACTTATGGAATATATGTTAAAGGAAGCACCACTGCATGGAATGGGTGATTTGACACTGGAGGTAAGGGTAAGTAATTCCCCGGCTATCCGTTTGTACGAGAGCCTTGGCTTTAAGGGAGAAGGGGTACGTCCCGGCTTTTATGAAAAGCCTACAGAAGATGCCCTTATTATGTGGAAAAGATAGGAAAAGCATGGAAGAATTACCACTGTTTCTTGTAAGTAAATCATGTATAATGGAAACAGAAACAAAGGAGGAGTTGCCATGCGTATTTATTTGGATGATGATAGAAAAGAACTGGTTTCTGTGATTTGCAACCGGTGTAAGAAGGAACTGAAGGTTGAAAATGGAATTGTAAAAGAAGGATGCTTTCACGCGGAAGCAAAATTCGGGTATTTCAGTAAGAGAGACGGAGTGATGCACCATTTTGACCTTTGCGAAGATTGTTATGATAGAATGGCAGCAGGATTTGCAATACCCGTAGAAGAGGAGGAAATGAAAGAGTTGCTCTAAACTCCCGGGGAGTTGCCAGACGGAGGAATTATGTTAGATATTTGTTTGCTGGGGACCGGAGGGATGATGCCCCTTCCTTACAGGTGGCTTACATCCATGATGGCCCGGTACAACGGACAAAGTATATTGATTGATTGTGGTGAAGGAACGCAGATTGCCATGAAAGAGAAAGGATGGAGTCCTAATCCTATTGATGTAATCTGTTTTACCCACTATCATGCAGACCATATCAGCGGACTGCCCGGAATGCTTCTTACCATGGGAAATGCAGAGCGGACAGAGCCGCTTCTTTTGGTTGGACCAAAAGGACTTTCAAAAGTGGTAGCATCCTTAAGAATTATTGCACCGGAGCTTCCTTTTGTGATTGATTGTTTGGAACTTACCGAAAGCGAGCAGACCATTTGCTTTGATGGATTTAAAATCGAAGCATTTAAAGTAAATCATAATGTGCCCTGCTATGGCTATAGTATTGTCATTGACCGCATTGGTAAATTCCAGGTTGACAAAGCAGTTGAATTAGGTATTGAAAAGAAGTATTGGAGCCGCTTACAGCGCGGAGAAACAATAGAAACAGAAGAAATGACACTTGTGCCGGAAATGGTTTTGGGACAGGCAAGAAGAGGGCTTAGGGTAACCTATTGTACAGACACCAGACCTACAGAAGGAATTGTAAAGCATGCACAGGATGCGGACTTGTTTATCTGTGAAGGCATGTACGGTGAACAGGATAAGCTTGGCAAGGCGAAAGAAAATAAACATATGACATTTTATGAGGCGGCGGAACTGGCAAAGAAAGCAAATGTAAGACGCTTATGGCTTACCCATTACAGTCCTTCCTTAAACAGACCGGAGGAATTTTTGCCTGCCACCCGTAAGATTTTCCCACAGACAGAAACTTGCCGTGACGGCAAAACAATAGAATTGCTTTTTGATGAAGATTAAGAGATAATAGAAGTAGAAGATTAGGTTTGCAAATTCAGGAGAAAGGAGGGGGACTGTGAAGAAAAAGAAAAACAGTGGTATAAGAGTATTAATTGTTGGAATTGTACTGGTATGTATGATAATCGGTTATTATTATTACCTTTCTAACAAGAAGTCTGATACATCGAAAGAGACGCAGCCTGAAACTACGGTTGTGCAAGACATTCTTTTATATAACTTTGAAAGAAATTATCCCCCGTCGCCCAAAGAAGTGGTAAAGCTTTTTGGTGAATTTGCTACGTGTATACATAATGAAGATTATACTGAGGAAGAATTTATTGCGTTGGCGACTAAAGTACAGGAACTGTATGATGAAGATTTGATTGCCAACCAGACGAAAGAGCAGTACATTGAAAGTTTGCGTTGGGATGTTAATCAATTAAAAGAACAGGATATTGTGATTTCCAGCTATGCGACATCAGCAAGTACTGATGTAGACTTTTTTGAACATAATGGATACGAGTGTGCAAGACTATATTGTTCCTTTACCCTTAGAAGAGGAACAAGTATAGAGATGGCCAATGAAATTTTTGTACTTCGAAAGGATAAAGAAGGACATTGGAAAATACTTGGCTGGGCACTTGCGGAAGATGAGGAATAAGGAATGGAAAACAAGGATGTCATCATTTTGGCAATTGAAAGTTCCTGTGATGAAACTGCGGCTGCGGTAGTGAAAAACGGCAGGGAGGTACTTTCTAATGTAATATACTCCCAGATAGCACTCCATACCGAGTATGGTGGTGTGGTACCGGAGATTGCATCGCGAAAACATATTGAGAAGATTAATCAGGTAATAGAACAGGCACTTTCTGATGCAGATAAGAAGTTAGAAGATATCACTGCAATTGCAGTTACTTACGGCCCCGGACTTGTAGGGGCTTTATTGGTGGGCGTGTCTGCGGCAAAAGCAATCAGCTTTGCAACTGATATTCCCCTTGTTGGCGTTCATCATATTGAAGGACATATCAGTGCCAACTTTATCGAAAATAAAGAATTGGAACCGCCTTTTGTGTGTTTGGTGGTTTCGGGAGGACATTCCCACCTTGTCGTGGTAAAAGATTACGGTGAATATGAAATTTTGGGAAGAACCAGAGATGATGCTGCGGGTGAAGCCTTTGATAAAGTGGCAAGAGCGATTGGTCTTGGATACCCCGGTGGACCAAAGATTGACAAGGTATCCAAGGAAGGAAACCCGCAGGCAATCCAGTTTCCCCGCGCAAAAGTGGCAGACAATGAATATGATTTCAGTTTTAGTGGCTTAAAGTCAGCAGTGTTAAACTATCTTAACGGATGCCAAATGAAAGGGGAAGAAATTAATCAGGCGGATGTGGCTGCTTCTTTCCAAAAGGCAGTTGTGGATGTGCTGGTGGAACATTCCATGGAAGCTGTAAAAAGATGCGGTTATAAGAAATTTGCCATAGCAGGCGGAGTGGCATCCAATTCATCTCTTCGCGGTGCGCTGGAGGAAGCGTGCAAGAAGCAGGAAATAGAATTCTACTATCCGTCACCGGTTTACTGTACAGACAATGCAGCCATGATTGGCGTGGCAGGTTATTATGAATATTTAAAAGGTGTCAGACACGGCTATGATTTAAATGCCGTTCCAAACCTGAAACTGGGCGAGAGAATATAATTATGGAAAGAAAAGAATTTAAATGTGCCGCCGTTGTGCTTGCTGCCGGCGCCGGTAAGCGTATGCAGAGTGCAACAAAAAAACAATTTCTATTAATTAAGGAAAAGCCGATTATCTTTTATTCCCTAAAGGCTTTTGAGGAAAGCTTAGTAGATGAGATTGTTTTGGTGACCTCGGAAGATGATGTGACATATTGTAAGGAAGAGATTGTTAATAAATACGGGTTTTCTAAAGTGAAAGACGTTGTGGTAGGTGGAAAGGAACGTTATCATTCCGTGGCTGCCGGACTTGAGGCAGTATCTGATTGTGATTATGTGTTTATTCATGATGCTGCAAGACCTATGCTGACACAAGAGATCATTAATCGTTCTTATGAGAGCGTGGTAAGCGGAAATGCCTGTGTGGTAGGAATGCCGGTAAAAGATACAATAAAAATTGCTGACGAAAAGGGATTCATCGCACAAACACCAAACCGATCCATGGTATGGATGATTCAGACACCACAAGTCTTTGCATACTCATTAATAAAGGAAGCGTATGAACAGCTACTCTTGCAGGAAGAAGAACTAATCGCCAAAGGCATTATTATTACAGATGATGCAATGGTTGTAGAAACATTGATGGGACATCCGGTCAAATTGGTGGAAGGCTCTTACGAGAATATAAAAATCACCACACCGGATGATTTACAGATAGCAGAGCACTTTCTGGATACAATGAAGTAAATGTAAAATTACAATTGAAAAGAACAAATTTTATGAAGTGTGAGGGATATTAGTCTCTCACACTTCCGCTTAGTTTAAATAGGAAAAGGGGATAATATATATGAATAGGAAAGTACTGACTATAGGATTAATAATGCTATTGGCAACCAATGTGACAGGATGTCATTTGGCAATATCAGAAAATGATACATCAGAACCGATGATTCCTCAAATAGAGGTTGAACATCAGGCTGGGGACGAAAATTATGAAGAAGAAATACATTCGGATGAAGCAGAAACATTGGATGTGAAAAAAATTACATTTTCTGATTTATCTAAAATGAGATTTGAGTTTTCCAGTGGAGCAGGTGCTTGGGGAGAAGAGTTTACAATAGAAAAGGATGGTAGCTTTAGAGGCCTTTACCATGATACAGACATGGGAGATACGGGCGAAGGGTATGAAAATGGCACTTGTTATACCAGCACCTATTCAGGTCATTTTACAGACCTTACAGCAATAGATGAGTATACATATCAAATGAAACTTGCAGACATTACATATGAAGAAAGTAAAGATTATGTGGAAACAATAGGCGGTACACGGTACATTTATACGGAATCCTACTGTCTTGGCAAGACAGATACCTTTGTTATTTATCTTCCAGGAACACCCCTTCATAAAATTCCAAAAGAGGCGTATACGTGGATTGCAATGATGAATGAAAGTGAAGAAGAACTGACGATGACGGCAATTGTCGATGAACAAAACGGATATGGAATATACTCTGTTAGCAGACCAAGTCCTTTAGAGGATGCGCAGATGACATATGATACATATAAACAGTCGTATGATTATTATGGAGAAAAACTTGCAGAGGAAGCAGAAACAACTCTTGCGATGCTGGAGTGCACTGTTGCAATGTACAGAGTAAGTGACGATTGCTTAAATTATATTTGGCATTTAATCCGCTATAACGTAGATGAAATAAAGTTTCAAGAAATATTGGCTGAACAACGGGAATGGATCAAGGAAAAGGAAGCCCAAGCAAAAGAAGATAGTGCAGAATTCGGGGACGGAACATTTTCCCGTGTGGTTTATCATGATACATTGGCGTCACTTACCATAGAACGCTGCAAAGAATTAATTGAATATTTGAGGTAGAAGATAATATTCATAAGACGGATGATAATATAAAAAATATATGAGAAAAGAGCTCAAAATTCTTTTGAAAAGTTGTTAAAAAATTTCTAAAAAAAGTAGTTGACATTATAAACCTTATTTGTTAGAATAATTTTTGCCGCTGACAAAGCGGCACACGACATGGAGAGGTATCGAAGTGGTCATAACGAGGCGGTCTTGAAAACCGTTTGTCCGCAAGGGCGCGTGGGTTCGAATCCCACCCTCTCCGCTGGAGATACCTTCTCCGCGAACCTTTTATAAGTTCAATAAGAAGTCAGCTTAATTTGGAGAAGTACCCAAGAGGCTGAAGGGGCTCCCCTGGAAAGGGAGTAGGTCGTTAGTAGCGGCGCGAGGGTTCAAATCCCTCCTTCTCCGTTGGTAATCTCTGAGATTGCCTGACGAAACAGAACCTTGACAAATAAACAGCAATGCAACCCTGAAAATTCTAAAGAGTATAAAAGCATCAATGCGATGCAGCTCTGAGAAGATTCAGAGAAGTTTCGAACAGAAACGAACCAAAACAGCAGTAAAAAAGTAAATCACTAACGTGATTAACTTAACGGTTAAAGAATTAGCTAGAGTTAATCTTAACCGGGAAAAAACTTTTTATTGAGAGTTTGATCCTGGCTCAGGATGAAC
>JAGBBV010000036.1 GCA_017938315.1 Lachnospiraceae bacterium | reverse complement strand
TTACGCGGATTATTTTACCTCTAAATATTTTTCCTGTCAATCTATTTTAGATAAATTCCTTACTGATTTAACTCTGCAATCTGTTCTTCAATATTTCAGACAAAATAACCGGATTTGCCTTTCCACTCGTTAATCCCATAGCTTTGCCCATAAGAGCTTCAAATGCTTTTCCCTTTCCATTTCTATAGTCGTTGATAAGTTTCTCACTAGATTTTAAAACCTCTTCAACAATGGCATCCAACACTTCTCGGTCATTAATTTGTGCCAGTTCTTCTTTTTCAACAACATCAACAGGGTCAAAATCTCTCATCCACATTCTTTCAAATAATTGTTTTACAGTGGATGAGTTAATAATCTGCTCTCCAAAAAGAGTGGCAAGTTTCGCCATATTTTCTGCTTTCACAGGACAAAAGAAACCTTCTTTGTTTAATCTCATTATTTCAGTAGTGAAAATATTGGCCGCTATTTTATAATATGTTGTATACTTTGCAACTTCTTCAAAATAATTTGCCATAGCCGGATCCGTCAACAGTGCATCACTATCATAAGCAGTAAGACCATATATTTTCATAAACTTTTGTTTTCGTTCATCCGGCAACTCTCCTATTTCGCTTTCAAGTTTAAAAATATCATCATCGGTAAGTTCAATCGGCGGTAAATCAGGATCCGGAAAATATCGGTAATCATTTGCGTTTTCTTTTGTTCGCATTGCATAAGTCTTTCCTGTTTCCTGGTCAAATTTTCTTGTTTCCTGTACAATTCTTCCACCGGATTCAATTGTTTCAACCTGCCTCTTATATTCATACTCAATGGCCTGTGCAACATATTGGGAAGAGTTAATGTTTTTCATCTCCGTACGTGTACCAAATTCATTCTGTCCTTTCTTACGAACCGAAAGGTTCACGTCACATCGAAACGCTCCCTCGTTCCTCTTACAGTCAGATATTCCGCTATAAAGAATGATTGTTCGCAGTTTTTCAAGATAAGCAACTGCTTCTTTTGCTGAGCGAATATCAGGTTCGGAAACAATTTCAATAAGCGGCACCCCGCACCGGTTGCAATCTATCATTGTGCCATACTTATCATCATGAACCAGTTTACCTGCATCTTCTTCAATATGAATTCTGGTAATTCCGATTCTTTTTGGACCTTCCTCTGTTTCAATCATAAGATATCCGTTTTCACACAAAGGAATATCATACTGGCTAATCTGATAAGCTTTCGGTAAGTCAGGATAAAAATAATTTTTCCTGTCCTGCTTTGAAAAATGTGCAATTTTGCAGTTTGTTGCAAGTCCCGCTTTCACCGCATATTCCACTACTTTTCTATTTAAGACCGGAAGAACTCCGGGAAGTCCCATACACACAGGGCAGGTCTGCGTATTGGGTGCTGCACCATATGTTGTAGAACAGGAACAGAATATCTTTGTCTTGGTTTTCAATTCTACATGGACCTCAAGACCGATAACCATTTCATAATCTTTTATCATCTTCATTGCATTTTACCTCACTTTCCTCTGTTCTCAAATGCATAACCTGCACGGTACAACATACTTTCACTAAACGCCGGACCAATCAGCTGCATTCCCACCGGCATATTTCCCTCACCAACTCCGCACGGCAATGTTAGTGCCGGGATACCCGCAATATTTACAGGAACACTATAGGCATCTCCCATATACATTTGTAAGGAATCGTGAACCTTTTCACCTATTTTATATGCGACTGTAGGTGCTACAGGTGAAATGATGAAATTGCACTTTTCAAAAACCTCAGTAAACTCTTTTCTTATTAAACTTCTTACCTGCAAAGCTTTTTTGTAATAAGCATCATAATAGCCAGCGGAAAGGGCAAATGTACCAAGCATAATGCGCTTTTTTACTTCTCTTCCAAATCCTTCACTACGATTTTTTTTATAAAATTCGTCAATATCATCATATCCATCGCATCTATAACCATAACGGATACCGTCAAACCTGGCAAGATTTGATGAAGCCTCTGCCGATGATATCACATAGTAAGCGGACAATGCGTAATCAATGGAAGGCATAGAAACTGATACAAGCTCCGCCCCCATTGTACGATATGTCTCTGCAGCAGCAAGAACCGCTGTTTTTACATCATCGGAAATGCCATCACCAAAGAACTGTGACGGAATACCTATTTTCATTCCTTTTACTCCACTCCGAATATCAGCCGTATAGTCTTCGTATGTCCGCTTAATGGATGTCGCATCTTTTCTGTCATATCCAACAATTGCGTTCAAGATAAGAGCATTATCCAAAACCGTACTTGTAACCGGTCCGATTTGGTCCAGCGAAGATGCAAACGCAATAAGTCCATATCTGGAAACACTTCCATATGTAGGCTTCATACCAACTACACCACAAAATGATGCCGGTTGACGAATAGAGCCACCCGTATCAGATCCAAGTGTATATACCGCTTCTTTTGCTGCAACTGAAGCTGCAGACCCACCGGACGAACCACCGGGAACTCTGTTCGTATCTAATGGATTTCTACAAATTTTAAACGCAGAGTTTTCTGTTGTAGACCCCATAGCGAACTCATCCATATTCAATTTTCCCAGAATAATTGCACCTGACTTTTCCAATTTTTCTACTACGTGCGCATTATACGGCGGTATATAGTCACCGAGCATTTTAGATGCACATGTGGTTTTTATACTTTTGGTACATATATTATCCTTAATTGCACAAGGAATACCTGCTAAAACAGAGGGTTTACTTACAGAATCCTTTTCTTCATCGAAGTTCCTTGCTCTTTCAAGTGCTCTTTCTGCTGTCACAGTAATATAAGCGCCTATTGTTTTATCTTTTCTATCAATCTCTTCCAGATATGCCTGTGTCAGTTGAACAGATGAGTATTCTTTTTTTCGCAGAGCCTCAGCATGCTCATAAATCGTTCTTTGCGTTAATTCAGACATATTTATGCCTCCTTTCCATCTTCAAAAGCTCGCGGAACAACAATATACCCATCATGCTTTGCTCCGGCAGCTTCCAGCAACTCTTCTGCCGTAAATTCATTTTCCACGATATCCTCACGAAAAACATTTTTCATCGGAACAATATGTTCCTCTGCATCTATCCCCGTTGTATCAACCGTGCTAAGTTTATTTGCAAATTCTATAATGCGGTTCATTTCTTCTTTAAGTTCGGACATTTCTTGGGACGAAAACGAAAGGCGGGCAAGAGTTGCTATTGCTTCAACATCTGTACCATATTTCGTTTTATTCTTTAACGCCGGTTCTGTTCCATTGCTCCCAATAGGACTGTCTAATCCAAGTACATGCAACTGCTCTGCATCTACAGGCTGGGGCGCATCCGTCATTGGACAGGACGCATCCTTAATTTTAGGGAATGCTATCACATCACGGATGGAATCTGCTCCCACCATCAGCATGACAAACCGGTCAAGACCAAACGCAAAACCACCGTGAGGCGGAGTACCATATCGGAAAGCATTTACCATAAATCCAAAGCGCTCTTCTATTTCCTCATCACTAAAACCTAATGCTTCAAACATTATTTTCTGAACATCCTGCCTGTGAATTCTTATAGAACCAGAACCAAGTTCTATTCCATTTAAAACTACATCATATGCTTGTGCCCGTACTCTTCCCGGATCCGTAAGCAGATACTGTACATCTTCAGGATATGGCATTGTAAAAGGATGATGTGTGGATACCCATCTTTTTTCTTCCTCAGAATATTCGAATTGCGGAAAGTCAGTGACAAAAAGAAACGCATATTTATTTTTATCTCGTAATCCAAGCATATCAGCAATATCCAATCTGAGATTACCAAGTGTCTTTCTAACAACATCCAGCTTATCAGCACAGAACAGAATAAAGTCACCAGGCATCGCCTTCATTTCAGAAAGAAGTTTTTTCATTTCCTCTTCATTAAAATATTTTGTGAGAATCGAATATATCTCTCCATCCGTACGATACGCAATCCATGCCATTCCCTTTGCTCCGTATGAAATAGCATTCTTCGTAAGTTTTTCAATTTCTGTTCTCGAAAAACCGGCACAACCTTTTGCATTAATTGCTCGTACTACGCCTCCACCATCACACACTTTCCTAAAAACAGAAAAGGAACAATCTTTTGCAATATCAGTAAGATCAACAATAGGCAAATCAAACCGGATATCCGGCTTATCCGAACCATATTTATCCATCGCT
>JAGBBV010000035.1 GCA_017938315.1 Lachnospiraceae bacterium | reverse complement strand
CTGCCATAAAAATATCCTCCTAAATTTAAATACATCTCATGTTTCTATTAATCCGGCAAGTAATTTAGCCTTATATTCCAAGTCATTATTTAAATACATCTCATGTTTCTATTAATCTTGAAAATTGCAAACGAATGTTCTATAATAGCCATAATTTAAATACATCTCATGTTTCTATTAATCGAAATAATGGACAGCAAAGAAAAAACCAATAAAAATTTAAATACATCTCATGTTTCTATTAATCGAAATAATGGACAGCAAAGAAAAAACCAATAAAAATTTAAATACATCTCATGTTTCTATTAATCTTGGTGTAAACGGCAGGCGAAGAACGGAGAGAGAATAATTTAAATACATCTCATGTTTCTATTAATCTCCAGACAGATTTATGCCGGAGGATCATAAAAGACATTTAAATACATCTCATGTTTCTATTAATCCAACGCAAATTGGCACTTTTCATTTATCAGCATATCACAAACTGCCCATAAAGTCACGATTTATTACAAATATTACCAGCCTCAGACATACTATTTCAAAAAGTTATAAAAACAGACTGAAACGCTTATAATTCTTAGGTTTTAAACGAATCTTGTTATGTTTCGCCTGGTAAATTACAGAATCAAACTTTCTCCAGAAGTTTTATCCTGTTTGCCAAGATATCTTCACCAAAAACACAATAATGCAGACAAAGTCTTTGTTGATTACCTTTTTAAGTTCATTTTCTAATTGTATCAACTTTGAGGGAGTAACATCACCACGAAACACAGAAAATTGAAAATGAGATAAATGTTTTTTTGCATATCTTAAAAACTTTTTGTACTTTTTTTTCATTTACATCGTAAAATACAAATGCATAGTTATAATTTGTATTCTTTTCCATATTTCTTCCTGTCATCTTTCACTTACGTTTTCCTCTTCTACGACTACGAATATCACGATATTTAGCCGTTTGGGGAACATCTATAACATAATCTTCCTTTTGCATATCTCTACAGACATCACGATATTTAACTCTTTTGCCATCTTTCACCTACACTTTCTTCTTCTCCGAGAAAGGAATAAATTCTTTGTCCTCTAAGATATATTTAATCAGCTTATAACAGTCCAGTTTAACAGCAATTCTATAAGAAACCTTACGTTTCAATTTCTCATGGTAAAAAACTGATTCCAGCCTTTGTTCAAAAGCTTTTACAAAAATTTTTCTTCCATCTTCATTTAGCAGACAATAGTTAACTTTTTTGTCAAAATGCTTTTCTACTTGAAGCCTTCTATTATTAACTAAATCAAATATTGTCTTGTATACAATAGTAGGTTTGGGATACTTCCCAACAAGCAAAATGCAAGGCAGCAGACGGGCATTTTACAAGAACGGTTATCCGTTCCCTATTCTTGCTGCTCAAAAAGAACTGCAGAAAGGACAGGAATGGAAGGAAAACAAAAAATCAAGAATGGGCATATTGTGGTGGAAAATCCGCTGTTTTAAGAACTGTCTAAACACGAAGTAATGATAAAATCCGTCAGGAAGCTCGATCATTTTACAGGCAGTTATGACGGGGAATAGAGCTTGTTGTTTCACAAGGTTTTGCGTCTTATGGGACAGGAACAAGGTGAAAAGGAACAAGGCAAAAAAGATGTTGATTAAAAATACAGGAGTCGATACAATAGAGATAAGCAATCCTGTATTGTCAGACTGCCGCCGATGAAAGGAGCAGAAGTTATGTTAAGGCAGTCTGACAAGCTACGCTGGTTCGGCGCTGTGGGTAGGGCTGATGATATACAAGCCAGTAAAAATCTGCGATAAAGCTGTATAAGGCACGACGTAGTGGTAAGGCAGGAACTGTTTGATTGTTGTAGAGTCACAGATAAAGATAAATCGTAAAGCAATAGATAAAAAATTTCCCAAGGAGGATTTCAATGAAAAAGGGACAGAAATATGAGGGATATGTTCAGCGTGTGGATTTTCCAAATAAAGGAATTGTAATGTGTGAGGATGAAATTGCGATTGTAAAAAATACGATACCTGAGCAAAAGGTATCTTTTATGGTAAATAAAAAACGCAAAGGAAAAGCAGAAGGAAGGCTGATAGAGGTATTAGAAAAAGCACCCTACGAAGGCACGCCAGCTTGTCCCCACTTTGGAGAGTGCGGCGGCTGCAATTATCAAAATATTCCCTATGAAAAACAACTGGAGATAAAGGAAAAGCAAGTACGGAGACTGTTAAAGCCGGCATTTGAGAAACAGATGTTATTATATGCACCGGATTCTGATGCGGAGAAATATATGGACGGTATCTTTGAAGGAATCAAAATGAGCCCTGTGCAGTACGGTTATAGAAATAAAATGGAATTCTCCTTTGGTGACGAGCGCAAGGACGGACCGCTTGCATTGGGAATGCATAAGCGCGGAAGCTTTTATGACATTGTGTCGGTAAGAGAATGCCGGATAGTAGATGAAGATTACAGAAAAGTGCTTGTGTGTGTACTTAACTATTTTACAGAAAAAAACAGCAGTTATTACCATAGAATTCGTCATGAAGGATTTCTAAGGCATCTGCTGGTCAGAAAAGCACAAAAAACCGGCGAGATGCTGATTGCCCTTGTAACAACGACACAGGAGACATATGACTTAAAGCCTTTGGCAGAGCAGCTTTTGGCGCTGCCGCTAAAAGGAAAAATAACAGGTATTCTTCATACGAAAAACGATTCTTTGGCAGATGTGGTGCAAAGTGACGAAACTGTTATCTTATACGGACAGGATTATTTTTATGAGGAGTTGCTGGGTCTTAAATTTAAGATTTCCCAGTTTTCTTTCTTTCAGACGAATACTTTGGGAGCAGAGGTCTTATATGAGACAGTGCGTGATTTTGTAGGCGATATTTCCGGGGACGGAAAGTATGACAAAACTGTGTTTGATTTATACAGTGGGACAGGTACAATTGCTCAGCTTTTAGCGCCTGTGGCAAAAAAAGTAATCGGCGTGGAGATTGTGGAGGAGGCTGTTGTGGCGGCAAGGCAGAATGCGAAACTCAATGGACTGGATAACTGTGAATTCATCGCAGGAGATGTATTGAAGGTTATTGATGATATTGAGGAAAAACCAGATTTTATTGTGCTTGATCCGCCTCGCGATGGAATTCACCCTAAAGCGCTGCAAAAAATTATTGATTACAATGTAGACAGGCTTGTGTACATAAGCTGTAAGCCGACAAGTCTTGCGAGAGATTTGGAGGCATTGCTGGAGGGCGGATACAGAATGGAAAGGGTCGTGGCAGTGGACCAGTTTCCGGGGACGGTACACGTAGAAACCGTGTGTTGCCTAAACCGCATAAAATAAGGATTTTTCAGGTTGGATAGGGGTATCAATGTAGGATTTGCCTGCGGTTTGCCAACGGGAAATTTAAATGTTGGCAAAATAAGAGAGGGGTGCAAATGCATCCCTCTTATTTTGCTTTTGCCTTTAATGCTGTGTCAAACGCATCTACAGCTTCATGCTCCATATCTTTTGTATTATGTACATATTTGTCAAAGGTGGTCTGTATAGATGCATGTCCAAGCCGTTCCTGTACTGTTTTGGGTGACACACCGGCTTCAATCAGCATCGTAGCGTGCGTATGCCGTAAGGAGTGGTAATCAAATTTGTCCATGCCGAGTTTATGGTGGATAATTCTTGCTGCGTATTTAAACGAGTCTGTTGAGATGTATCCGCCGTTTTCTTTCCGAAATATCATGTCTGCAGTTGGCAGTGTACAGGGAATGCTTTTTTCAATCTCTATGACTCTCTGAATCGGTTTTCCCTTTTCGTCAGTTTCTTCCTTGAGATACAGTTCCCTATAATATTCTCCATAATAAATTTTATGCTCAAGCTGTTCCTTCCTGTATGCTCGCAGAACCCTAATCAAATCATCAGACACCACAATGGTCCTGTTGCTTGTCGGAGTTTTGGGCGACTGGAAATACCATGCAGAGCGTTCTTCCTTTTTCCCTTTCTCTTTAAAAGCTTTTCTGACATCGACACCAAAATTTCTTTTTACAATCTGCTTGTTTACTGTGATGGTTTTATTGTCAAAATCAATGTCGTTCCACGTAAGACCAAAAGTCTCGGATATTCTCAGCCCGGCGTACCAGCCTATCATGACAGAAATGTTAAATGGTTTGTGTTTGTCTAACTCCTCCATAATCTCGTTGTATTCATTAACTGTAATTACTTCTCTTGTTTTTGCAGTCCGGCAGTTTTTCGGATATTTGATGCGCCGACAGGGGTTGTCCTTGACATATCCTAAATCTATGGCATATTCAAACGCTTGAGAGAGAGGAGCAATAATGTTTTCCAGTGTGGATTTGGCAAAGTTTCCGCTGACAAATTTGTCATTGACAAATTCCTGAATGGCAGCAGTGCCAAGAGAAGATAGCTTGTAAACTCCGAATGCCGGTTTTAAGTGTTTTTCGATAGCGCTGATGTTGCCGACCTGAGTATTATATTTGTTGTTAATTTTGCAGTAGTTATCCATATAGTAGTCCAGAAAATCTGCTACAGATACGGATGCCGGTTCGAAATGCTGTCCGGAATTGTTATACTCGCTGAGTGCCTGAATCCCTTTTTCAAGGGCTTCCTTCTTTGTCTTACCGCCTACACGTTCAATTCTTTTCCGTTTGCCGTCAATGGATGCTGCCTCGAAAGAGTAGTACCATTTTTCCCCACGTTTCCTAACATGAATATCTGACATAATAACACGTCCTTTCACAATTTTAGGGTATAAAAAATACACCCTATTGCATGGATGTACCAAAGTGTGCTATAGTTATCTTGTTCCGAGATAATATAGCCGGTAGTACAGTACATCCGGTTAATAGTTATCATTCAAAACCGTTCGGTGCTGGTAACACCGGGCGGTTTTTTTAATTAATTGTAGATTTACAAGATATAACTGCCTTTATCTCTTGAATAAGTCCGAATGCGTGCCAGTTCTGACAAGATACAATTCACTATCGAACATTTCATAAATCAACAGCCAATCCGGAGTAATATGGCATTCTTTGCGACCTTTATAATTTCCTGTTAAATAGTGTTCTTTGTTCTTGTCTGGTAATTTATCGGGAATACGTAGCACATCAACAATATCCTCCAACAACTGCAAATTATAGCCGCGTTTTGCGCAAGTTTTTAAATCTTTCTTAAATTGTCCGGAAGTATTTACTTTCAACATTTTCAATCCTCCAGAATTGCAGAAAATAAATCTTTTGTTGCTCCTGAGAAGTGTTCGCCTGCCCCTGCCTGTTTCATCTCGTCCACCTCTGCAAACGCTTCCAGTGTCTCGGTGTTAGGTTCGTCCTGTTCTTCCACTGTCAACCCCTGAATATATCCGATGATATATGCAATTTTATTATCGGGTACAGTATTCAATAATTGTATCGCTCTTTCTCGTTCACTCATTCTACATTCTCCTTTTCAAATGGATATTCATTGTTGCGGATATCTTATGCATTAAACTCATAATAATCATTTATTAATCTTCTGGCAACTTTCCAATTCCTTTATAAAAATTGTTTTATATATTCTTCATAATTTGTTCTTATCAAATTGGTGTAAAATTCTGCATCAAAATACTCATTGTTGTATAAATCATATATAGCATCTGCCATATCCATCTTATCAAATAAACAATATGGGAGTATACATGAATTATAAACAACATTTAGAAAATAATCGTTATAAGAATCTTTTAATTCAATTATTCTGTTTAGTGTATATTGATTAAATATTACTGCTGAATTTATACGCTTTTTGCAATTTTCAATTCCGTTGAACTCGACAAAATCTTTTTCAAATAAAAATCTATTGCTGCTTAAATTGGTAGAGAAATACAATCTGTATAAAGTATATTGGAGTGATAAATCATACTTTCCTTCATCATAGAAAACTTCGCTGAGATGGAAATAGATCATTTCTAGTTTAGAGAAATTTTTTTTACGTTGATAGATGTATGCACATTCACTAAGTGATTGAAAAATTGTGTCATAAAACTTTCGATTTCTTCCCTGCAAAAAACGATGTTTTTTAAATTCTTCAAAAGAAACTCCATAAGATTTTTTGTGATACATGACATAATCATCGTTTTCCTCCAAAAAAATGTGCCCTTTTTCAGTTAAAAATAAATGTTTGCATTGGCTTACAATTCTTGATTTTTCGTCATCATCTATTCCATTTATTATTCTGTCAATTAAAACAGACTTATTTCCTCCTTTTTTCAAGCCCAAACTTTCTAATATGGTTTTTAGTTCAGAAATTTTGTAAAGGCTTAATGCCTCAGACAATAATGCGGGTCTTAAATATTCCTGCTCATAAAGCCATTGATGCAATTTACTTATATTTACAATTCCATATCGTCCCTCAAAATATAATGAATAATGGTTATCATCTCTTATCTTAGAACCATTTTGGCTTCCGCTTAAAAGAATTGCTGCACATAATTGTACCTCAGGAATATCAAAATTCCTTCCGGTAAATGTAATTTCTGTATAATTATTAAATGCACGATAATCCTCGTGATTTGCTATATTTTGACAATAATCATTATAGGCATCAAAGCTTGGATTTCTTTCAACAGAAAATTGAGTATTTTCTGTTTTTGAGTTTGCAAATTCACTATTGGCAAAAAACAATTCTTGTATTGCATCTTGTTCAGTCATGACTTCATTTTTGGGTATATCATTACTCAAGCGAGCTGTAGTTTCTTCGATATTTTTTATATGAAGAAAATTTAATAATTTTTGCATAGGTGTTACAGTTCCGTTTTTGTGAGTCTCTTGTATTTTTAGTTCTAATACCTTATATATTTTCTTAATAAGATAGACAATGATAATAAAACCCACAACACGAACTATGCCAATAGTTAATACAACACCAATCCCTAATAGGGCAATGCATATTTCCAATCCAGACAGCGAATTTGTAGATTTTTTGTTCTTCTTTCGTTTTCCCATATTTCATCCTGTATTATTTCAAAATTAATCATTTGGCATTTTCCCAATTACTTTCCCCATGCACCGGGCGCTTTCGTTTAGCGCTATATTCTTTGCAGTGGGATTGAGAGATATAAGTTCTATTTCACCTAACTTTTTGACATAGCTTTCGTTATTTACCCTAAATATGCCAATATCCCCAACTTCAATATCTTCTGTCATTTCGACGAGTAGTATGTCTCCATCAGAGTATAGAGGTACCATACTGTTGCCGTTTACGCCGATAGCATAATCAACCTTTCTGTATTCAGGCGTATCAGGTATCTCAATGCGCTTGGTAGGTGGCATATCGAAAATGATGTGCCCGGTACCGGCTGATGCCACACGGTAGTAATAGTTTATTAAGCGCATGTCTACGCTGGGTTCTTTGCCACTGACATCAGATGCCTCTAACTTCTTTATGTAATCAGATTGTTCTTTTGATTGTGTTGCTATGGAATATTCCCTATCAAGCACCGTATCAACTACGCTTGCACCGTTTGGGGAGTGGGTGGAAATGAAGCGGTATTTTTTTATATGTTCATATTCTGCTATGGTCACATCATTATTTTGATTTTTAATTTTTACCATATCTTGAAAAATATAATTCGGTTCACATTCTAATGCTTCAATTATTTTAAAGAGAATAGGCTCTTTTGGAGAGCTAACATCATTTTCATAATTTGATATAGCGCCAACAGTAACGCCTATCATAGTAGCAAAATCATTTCTTGAAATGTTTTTATTTTCACGCAATTCTTTAATTCTGCTTCCAATGCTCATTTAGTCACCTTCCTTCTATGCGTATATCGTATAATAGAAATCTTGATACGTCAATATAAAATAACAAGAAATTTGAAAAATAGTATTGACATAACAAGAAACTTATAAAAAATCATTTTTAACAAGAAACTTGTTAATAAGAAAGGAGGATATAAGAGTGGTGGATATTGGTACTTCAAATGCGATAGTTGCAGAAAACATAAAGAATATTATTGAAGATAGAAGCCTTAAACAATCTGCGATAGCAAAAAAAGCCGGATTCTCTACGAAGGAATTTAATGCGATGCTGAATGGCAGGAGACTTATAAAGGCTATTGAAATGGTTGCTATTATGGATGTTTTGGGTGTTGATGCCAACACATTATTTAACAGAAAAGGGTGAAAAAGCAATATGCTGAGAAAAATATGGGAGAAGATAAAGAAAAAAGAGATTCTCGTAGCATTGATAGTGCTTCTTATGATTTCAGTTATTACGTTTTATAAAATTTATAGAATATGTTATCTGTTCCTTCAAGTAATTTTGTTTGGAATGGGTTTGTTCAACAAGTAAAGACAAGGGATCGAGCTGGAGCAGCAGGAAGTGAAAAAGATGGAATATCCAAGAGAACCGAAGTTTTACCCCAATAACGAAGAATTTTCTATTTATCCGAGTGGAGAGGCAGTAAAAACGCTTCAAAGCATTGACGGTACTTTGAAGCGCATTGAAACTATTCTTCGGTCACAAAACCAATGCGTCGCTTTGGACGTTCAGGTTCCTTTTCAACAGAAGTCAATAAAAAACTAAGTTGATTAATATGTTGAATAAGTGTTGAATATTTACCATTAACATATCCCTTAAAAACCATGAGGGACGGATATTCGTAACCAACATGAGTTACTTGTAGTAATATGTTTTGACCGAAATTTGTTAATAACATTCCAACTTCGTGTTCTGAATCTAAAGTTTTTTCAAATTCATAGATATAATCTTTTAATATCTCGAATTGACTAGCAGAATCAGTTCCTGAAGGAACAGGTTCCCAAGATGCCATTTCACGAATCAAACTTGCGTCTTCAAGCGACATATTTATGATATCCATGAGCAGTCTCCTTTCGTGTGTACTCGGCGCTGCAACGCCTGTGAGTACAGTATAAGTCAGGGGACGGGAAAAGACAAGGGACTAAGTTGGCGGTGCAGTGAGGAGGTGAGAAAGTGGGCGAAGAAAAGAACATATATGCACAGGAAAGAGAACTGCTCCACAAGCAGTTGGAATTGCTCGCGGAGCAGTCAAAAGGTTGCTCACCGATGGAACTTGCAGAACTTTCAGCGCAGATGGTTGCTATTTATTCTGTTCTGAAACGTTGAGGTTTTCGTAGATGTAGTTGTACAAGTTGGTTACGACTTCTTCTGCACCTACATCATCTTGGGTTAATTGCGCTTCCATAAGAGCATTAGAATAAGAAATTTTTGTTAATTCCAAAGCAATTTCTTCTTTTGACATAGCATTTTCTCCTTTCTTTCGTACTCGGCGCTGCAACGCCTGTGAGTACAGTATATGGGAGAATAAGAAGGAAATCAATGGAGCTATAATTCCTAGCCGGAGTTGATGGCATGGCAGAAGGGAGACGATAACAAGTGACAGAAGTCAGTACGGCTGAATTAGTTGAGAAATTAAAAAGAAGACAACAAATGGAAAAGAAGAGACCTGAATTATTATATACCGTTGCGGAGGTGGCGGAGCTGCTGAAAACCAATGAAACATATGTACGCAAACTTATTAAGAAAGGCCTATTAAAAAGTATGGTGCTTGGCAGAGTTAAGGTAAGAGCATCGGCAGTTGACGAGTTTTTAGAAGCATACGAAGGATATGATGTAACAGATGTTGACAACATCAAAAAAATTGAAATAACACAGTAAACAGGAAGCTTTATAATGTTTTTTCTATCATGCCTTCTGTGCGGTACATAATATCTCGGTGTACCGCACCTCAAATCCTACATAATTCCTGGGCGGACACAGGAAACAGCAATCCCCCGTTGCTGCTCCTGTGTACCGCACAGAGGGCATGATGGCAGCAGTCGGCAGCAGGCTTTTATTTTTTTACCATTTTTCAGGGCGGAATACCCAAAAATACCACAAAATATCAAGGAGGCAGAAAAAAAGTGAACCTAAAATACGCAAAAAGAAGTGAAGATACCGAACAAATCAAGCTGATGACCTGGTGCAGGAGCAACGAAAACCGATACCCAGAGCTTCGCTGGTGCTTCCACATTCCAAACGGTGGAAAGCGTAATAAGCAGGAGGCAGAGAAGCTTAAGCAGATGGGAGTAAAGGCAGGAGTAGCGGATATACAGTTTCCACTGCCCCGGGGCATTTATAACGGAATGTTTCTGGAACTTAAGTATGGGGACAACACCCCGACACCAAAACAGCGTGAATTTTTAAAGTGTATGCAGGAGGCAGGGCACTACTGCTGTGTATGCTACTCGGCGGCAGCAGCGGTAAAGGCATTGGAATGCTACCTGCATCTAAATGGAGAGTCGGAAATGTCAGATGCGTTCTTTGAGGGAGAATTTGACTACGGGATACATAAGGCATGGGGAATCCCGGTTATCAGATAACCTTTTACGGAGGAGGAGCATATATGACAGTACAGGAAGCAATGAAAATCATTACGGACCTGACGGACGGAGATTTCGAAGGCGTTTACATGACAGATGAGCATGGACACCGGGTAGTGGACCTGATGGAAGAATTTGAATATGGAAATGTGCACTTTATCACAGACGGTAGTGATGGGGAGGGCATTGAATTAAAAAATATCATGTGTTTCCTTGAGAACAGCTATCCGAAGCAGAAAGCAGTAAATAAGTGCAGTGCAGAAATCAGCCGATTTGCATATGAGTGCGTAGCTGTTCCGACAATAGTGTTTTATTTACAGGAAGACTGGAGGCAGCAGGATGATTTGCAGGGATGAAGCGGAGGTTGTAGACAAGCTCTGCAGCCTCGGGGACAAATTTAATGACCTTTACAGGGAAAAGAAGTACCCACAGGCAATGTATGCATACCATACGGCTTTTACAGTGGCTGTGTTTATGGAAGCTGACAGGGACATCATAAATTTTCTGTTTGGGTATGCAAACACAGAGGAAACTGATGAGAAAGGACTGTTTGACCGTGACAAGGTAAGCAGGGCGCATCTGGAATGCATAAAACAGGACAGGAGCGCCCCATACGTGGGAGTGGAGGACATGCTCAGGATACTCGGAAGCCTGCAGCATGCGCCGCAATAAAAAAGGCATCAGCCGGAGGGACTGACGCCT
>JAGBBV010000002.1 GCA_017938315.1 Lachnospiraceae bacterium | reverse complement strand
TGCACTTTACTAATGTAGGAGCACTCATTTTCCAGTTTGCTCTTCTCTTATCTCTTCTTGCTTTGGAAGATTTATTCTTAGGACAAATAGACATCGTTACACCTCCTTATTTGCGTTAAAGATATCTTTAATTGCTGCCATCCTTGGATCGGGAACGAAAGTATCGCATCCGCACTCCTTTTCATTTAAGTTTCCGCCGCAAACAGGACAAATTCCTTTACACTCCTCTTTGCACAGAACTTTAACCGGCATATTAATTAAGATTTCATTGTTTATGAGAGTGTCTACATCCAGTTCATAACCGGACATAAAAATTTGTTCATCCTCTTCTGATGACGCTTCCTCCTTTTCAGGAGATGCTACCTGATGTGCAAACGTCACAGAAACATGAACATTCACACTCTGCAAACATCTATCACAAGGAATATCCAGCACAAGCTGCAACTCTCCTTCAATCAGCACAGATTCTGTACCAACATTTGAAAACGTAAAGGCAATTTCTGTCTTTTCTTTAATAGGATACTTGTTTCCCATGTAAGAAAAAATATCATTTGCATAAGGCACGTTTACCTTCTTCACTTTTCCAGCAGATGTAAATACATCAGTCAGATTCATTAACATATATTAACTCCCAATGTGCATAAAAATCTATTCGCACACTCAAACAATTATAACTATGGTATCAATTTTTGTCAATACCATAGTTACAATTTTAAAAAATATTTTTAGATTATTTTACTAATGCATATGTTTCCCGTGCAATTGCCAATTCTTCATTAGTGGGAATCACCAATACCCGGGTTTTGCTGTCGGGTGTGGCAATATCTAAATCCATACCACGTTTTGCATTTTTTTCGTCGTCCAGTGCTATGCCCAAATACTCAAGATAACCACATACTTTTTCTCTTACAAAAGGACTGTTTTCTCCAAGTCCTGCTGTGAAGCAAATAGCATCAACACCATTCATTGCTGCCGTATAAGCACCTATATACTTGGCAACTCTGTAATTAAATGCGTTCATTGTTCTGATGGCAAATTCATCACCATTCATATATGCATCTTCCAAGTCCCTAAAATCGGAGGAAAAACCACCGGACAAACCGAGAACTCCGGATTTCTTATTTAATTCACTTAAAATTTCTTTTACGTTCTTTCCTTCTTTATTACAAAGGAACTCGATAATGGCGGGATCCATATCACCGGATCTTGTTCCCATGATCAGACCTTCCAGTGGCGTAAGTCCCATAGAGGTGTCCACGCACTTTCCATTCTTTACAGCTGATACGCTGGCTCCGTTTCCTAAATGGCAAACTATAATCTTTAAATCTTCATAATTCTTTCCGAGAAGTTTTGCTGCCTGATGGGATACATAAGAATGACTGGTTCCATGGAACCCATATCTTCTCACTTTATACTTCTCATAATAATCATAAGGAATACCGTATAAGTAAGCTTCTTCCGGCATTGTCTGATGGAATGCGGTGTCAAACACTGCCACCATGGGAGTATCCGGCATTAATTCCTTACATGCAGCAATACCAATTAAGTTTGCAGGGTTATGAAGGGGTGCTAAATCATTGCATTCTTCAATGGCCTTTATGACTTCATCCGTAATTACGGTAGATGCCGCAAAGTTTTCACCGCCGTGTACGATGCGATGCCCTACAGCTGAAATTTCATTAAGGCTTTTTACAACACCTGTCTTTTCGTCTGTAAGTGCAGAAAGAACAAGGCGGATTGCATCCGTGTGATCATTCATAGGTGTAACTGTTATCTTCTTTTCTCCACCGGTAGGTGTATAGACAATCTGACTTCCGTCAATGCCGATTCTCTCACAGAGTCCTTTTGCAATTAATTCTTCACTTTGTGCATTTATCAACTGAAATTTTAATGATGAGCTTCCACAGTTAATAACTAAAATATTCATGTTCATCTCTCCGTTTTCTATACTAATTGTGCCTGTACTGCTGTAAGTGCTACAACACCTACGATATCCTGCCATGAACATCCTCTGGATAAATCATTAACAGGCTTTGCAATTCCTTGAAGCATCGGGCCGTATGCTTCAGCTTTCCCTAATCGCTGTACTAATTTATATCCGATATTACCACAGTCCAGATTGGGGAAAATTAGTACATTCGCTTTACCTGCCACTTCACTTCCGGGTGCTTTCGATTTTGCAACATGGGGAACAAGAGCGGCATCAGGCTGTAATTCACCATCAAGGCAAAGATGCGGATACTCTTCATGTGCAATTCTGGTAGCTTCAGCCACTTTATCAACCAGCGGATGCTTAGCGCTTCCCTTGGTAGAATGGGATAACATTGCAATCACGGGTTTACTTCCAACAAGGCTCTTAAAACTCTTCGCTGAACTGTCTGCAATGGCTGCCAGTTCCTCCGCTGTGGGATCCTGATTCAGTCCACAATCAGCAAACAGGAATGTGCCGTTATCTCCGTATTCACAATCAGGAATACACATCAGGAAAAATCCTGATACCAATTTTACACCCGGTGCTGTTTTTAAAATCTGAAGTGCCGGACGCAAGGTATCTGCCGTCGCATGACACGCGCCTGCTACCATACCGTCAGCATCATTGGCCTTTACCATGATAACACCGAAAGTCAAAAAATCAGAAAGCAAAATTTCTCTTGCTTTTTCCGGTGTCATTCCTTTTGATTTTCTTGTTTCATATAATAAATTTACATATTCGTCTAACTTATCACAATTGGACGGGTCTATGATTGTCACACCATCTAACTCAATTTCCAGCCAATTGGCACCATCCATAATTTTTTCACGGTTACCAATCATAATAATATTGGCAATCCCCTCCTGCATAATATGTGCAGCAGCTATTAAAGTTCTTTTATCGGTAGTTTCGGGCAAAACAATTGTTTTTCTGTCCATTCTCGCCTTATCTTTAATTACATCAATATATGACATGGCAATTTCTCCTTTCGTCTCATATAAAAAGTATATCGCATCACTTGGGTTCAAACAAGTATGAAACACAAAAAAATTGTCTAAATTAAAATACAAAATTGCTTATATAGTTTATTTATGATACATTTTAAATACCATAAACCCATAAAGGAATTTTACTATGAAAATTGCTGCAATTATTGCTGAATACAATCCCTTTCATAACGGTCACAAATATCAGATAGATGAAACCCGAAAGAAAACCGGGGCTGATTATATTGTTATTCTCATGAGTGGTGATTTTGTACAGAGAGGAGCACCTGCTATCTGCAACAAATACACCCGTACCGAAACGGCACTTCTCGGCGGTGCAGATGTAGTTTTGGAACTGCCTTCCCTATACGCAATTTCCAGTGCAGAATACTTTTCCCAGGGGGCAGTAACTCTCTTAAACCATCTGGGGTGTATTGATTATTTATCATTTGGCAGCGAATGCGGTGACATTAATACTTTAATGTCCTGTGCCGATAAATTATGTCATTTTTCTGACGCACAAAACAAGCTTTTGTCTGACTTGCAAAAACAAGGGCTTTCTTTTCCCACTGCCCGTATGCAGATGCTTCTTTCCGATCTTAGCATCTCCCAAAAAAAGGATTATGAACTGCTTCTTTCTTCGCCAAACAATATCCTTGGTCTGGAATACTGCAAATCATTGCTTGTATCCGGCAGCCGCATGTCCCCTGTTACCGTTTTGAGAAAGGGAGCCGGCTATCACGATGACTCTGTGTCCGATAATACGCGGGAGTTCTGTTCTGCCTCTGCGATCCGCTCTTCTATTGCAATGCAAAAAGATGACTATCGCACCCATATCCCGGAAGATATTATCAAAATTTTTGATGAGCATCATATATCCTCTCATGCAATTACCGCAGATGATTTTTCATCTTTGTTATATTATAAACTCTTATCAGAAAAAGAAATCGGTTTTTCAAAGTACCTTGATTGTAATCGGGATATTTCCGACAAAATAAGCAAAAAACTTGCATCTTATCACTCTTTTTCTGATTTTTGTATGTCATTAAAAAGCAAAGACATAACATACTCGAGAATCAGCCGCATACTCATGCATATTCTTTTAAATATGGAAACACCTTCTTGCTACGAAGCAACTTTTCATGAACGCAATTTATATACTCCTTACGTACGCTTGCTCGGTTTTAATAAAAATGCTTCCGAAGTACTCTCTTGTATCAAGAAGCATTCCGACATACCGCTTATCAGCAATATACCTGACGCTATCAATATTCTCCCACCCACTGCATATTCTATGCTAAAAAAAGATATCTATTGTAGCGATCTTTATGAATATGTCTCTTCAAGCAAAACAAATCAAGCGCCTATAAACGAATTTAAGACGGCTCCGATAATAATATAAATAATAATATATAATACATTATTATCACTTCTTGTTTTTTGAAACAGACTATTATATAATGAAGTCAGTGCCAAAATGTAAATGGTTACATTTTGATACTGACTTTTTTGAAAAAGGAGAATTACAAATGACAATCTATGATATATCTAAGCAGGCAGGGGTATCTATTGCGACCGTTTCCCGTGTCCTTAACGGGAGTTCAAATGTACGTCCGAAAACCCGGAAAAAGGTATTGGATATCATCGAAAAATGTGGCTATACTCCTAATGCTTTTGCAAGAGGGCTTGGTTTAAACTCCATGAAATCCATTGGTATTCTCTGTGCCGATTGCTCAGATATTTATTTAGCAAAGGCTGTTTATTATATCGAAAAGAATTTACGTGCAGGTGGATATCATCCTATCCTTTGTTGTACCGGTTATGATCTTGATGGAAAGAAAGAATCCCTTTCCCTATTGCTTAACCAGCACGTTGACAGTCTTATCTTAGTAGGTTCTCACTTTATTGAGCCTGATATGGAAGACAATCAATACATCTGTGATGCCGCCGGCCAAGTGCCTGTTATGCTTTTAAATGGTATCATTGATTATCCTAATATTTATTGTACAGTTTGTAATGATTTCCAAGCAATGAAAGATCTCACTCTCCTTTTACTGGATCAGGGAATTACAGATATTCTTTATCTTTATAACTCATATTCCTACAGCAGTATCAAAAAATTGAACGGTTTCCGTTCCGCCTACGAAGACAAAGGACTAACTTTATCTGAAGAGTATCTCCACTACTATTCCGGCATGCGTGAAGACGTGGAAGAAATCAGTGATTTTGTTTCACAAATTGAGAAAAGCGGTTTGTCTTTCCATGCAATTATTGGCGCAGAAGATATCCTTGCTGTAGGAGCTGTAAAATATGCAAAAGCAAACGGATTTTCCGTACCGGGTGATTTTGCTGTTATGGGTTATAATAATTCCTTAATAACCACTTGTTCCGAACCGGAAATTACATCGGTAGACAACGGACTGGAACCCCTATGCACACAATTAGTTGCTACATGTATTGGCGTTTTAAATGGTGAAGATTTACCTTCCAAAACAGTTTTACCCGGAAAAATTATTCATCGTGCCAGCACAAATACATTAAAATAAAACAATCATCAGGAGGCATTCAACTATGAAACCATTTATGGATAAAGATTTTTTATTATCCACAGAAACAGCAAAGACTCTCTATCATGAGTATGCGGCAAAGGCTCCCATCTTGGATTACCACTGTCATATTAATCCCGCTGAAATTGCAAACGACCGTAAGTTTGAAAACATTACCCAGGTATGGCTTGGCGGCGATCACTATAAGTGGCGTTTCATGCGTTCTTGCGGCATTGATGAACATTATATTACCGGAAATGCCTCAGACAAAGAAAAGTTTATGAAATGGGCCGAAGTTTTAGGAAAAGCAATCGGTAATCCCTTATATCATTGGAGTCACTTAGAACTGCAAAGATATTTTGGATACTATGGAACATTAAATAAAAACACCGCTGAAGAAGTATGGAATCTGTGCAACGCGAAATTAGCAGAGCCATCCATGAGTGTCCGCAATATCATCAAATCTTCCAACGTAACATTAATCTGTACCACAGATGATCCCGTTGATTCTCTTGAGTGGCATGAAAAAATTGCATCAGATGAGACTTTTGATGTTCAGGTTTTACCTGCATGGCGTCCTGATAAAGCTATGAATATTGAAAAAGCTGATTTTATTGATTATATCGAGCAGCTCTCTTCTGTGAGCGGAACCGCAATTACATCATTTTCTTCTTTAAAAGATGCATTGATAAAACGTATGGACTTCTTTGCATCTAGAGGCTGTAGTGTTTCTGACCACGGACTTGAATTTGTTATGTACTATCCTGCTGATGAAGCTACTGTAGAAAAAATATTTGCAAAAAGATTATCCGGAGAAACCCTTAACAAAGAAGAATCTCTCATATATAAAACAGCATTTATGATTTTTATGGGAAAAGAATGTAACCGTCACAACTGGGTAATGCAGCTTCATTATGGTTGTAAACGTGATAATAATAAATTCATGTATCAGAAGTTAGGTCCTGACACCGGCTATGATTGTATCAGCAATTATGCACCGGCAGATCAATTGGCAGATTATCTGAATGCTCTGATTGAAACAAACGAATTACCCAGAACCATCCTTTATAGTTTAAATCCCGGTGATAATGAAGTAATCGGTACCATTTTAGGATGCTTCCAGGATTCCACAGCTGTTGCTAAGATTCAGCAAGGGAGCGCATGGTGGTTTAATGATCATAAAATAGGTATGCAAAATCAAATGCTTTCTCTTGCAAGCCTTGGAAACTTATCCGGCTTTGTAGGTATGCTTACAGATTCCAGAAGCTTCTTATCCTACACAAGACATGAATATTTCCGCAGAATTATGTGTGACCTAATCGGAAAGCTTGTTGAAAATGGCGAGTTCCCTGCTGATATGGAAGTATTATCAGAAATTGTAACCAATATCTCTTATAACAATGCAGTAAGATATTTTAAATTCAACTTAGAAGAAGCATAAATTTTATAAAAATATAACGCTCCTGGCAAATGCTTAGGAGCGTTTCTTATATTCTTTGCTATTCTACAATTTGGTTTCTTCCGTTTTCCTTACCATAATACAATTTATCATCAGCTTCTTTTAATAAAACATCCAAATCTTCTGATGTTCCCTCACAAACACCAAATGTCATGGTGACTGTAACAATCTCTTCTTTATATTCAATTCTAATATTTCTTACATCTTCCATGATACCTTGAAGTACCATTATAGCCTGTTCTTTTTTATAGTCTTCAAAAACAAGGAGGAACTCTTCGCCACCCCATCTGGCAGCATATCCTTTTCCTCTCATGGTTCTTTTTAGAATAGCAGATACTTCTTGCAGAACAAGGTCTCCACACTCATGACCATAAGTATCATTTACTTTTTTAAAAAAATCTATATCACAGAGTACAAGTGAAAAGGGAATTCCCTTTTTATAGATCTCCTCCATCTTCTTTTCACTATACCTTCTGTTATATAAACCGGTAAGGGCATCCTTTTCTACCTGTTCTATCAACGCTTTTTGCATATGAACTGCATTCTTTCCCATTTCCCCCAGTTCGTCATCTCTCTTTAAAACCTCATAATCAAGTTCATCCCGTAAATTGCCCTTTGCAACTTTTTTCAAAAAAAGCTCTATCTTCTTGATTCCACTGATTAATTCTTTGGTAAAACGAAGCGTAACAAATCCCGCTAACATCATTGCAATGAGACCAATTACAATAATTGGCATGACGGATGATCTTACACTTTGATATACTTCCTTCGCCGGCTTACCGACAAACAACATACCTATCATACTTCCGTCAGAATTTTTGATTGGCTCATAATATGCAAAATACTCAGTTCCGTTAATATTTACACTGGGATAAAAGGTTGCTATTTCTTTTTCTATTACATCCCTCTTCACAACAGAATTGACCATGGTGCCGATAATCCTGTTTCCGCTCTGGTCACGTAACGTAGTAATCACCCTTGCATCCTGATAGAATAATGTAATATCTACGCCTGTGCTTTCTTTCATTCTGTCAATCAAGGAAAAATCCCCGTTAATCTGATGTTCTCCTTTGAGCATATATATCTCATTCTCCATCTCAACAGCAGTATATTCTCCGGGATATAAATAATCGTACATTGTCAAAAAAGTAGCGTTTAAGTCTTGCAATCCTTTTTTCACTTCTTCATGTAAGGCTTCTGCAAAGCGATGCGCACTAAATGACATAATTACGACTGCCAGCAAAAATAACGGAACCAGCGTCATAATCAATAACTTACTATATAAACTCGCCTTTCCCTGTTTCTTGTTCATCTGTATTCCCCCGTTCCCCTAAAAGGGTGAAACAATTTATCTGTTTTCATTTACATAAATTTGAACCCTGCTTTGAATGATGGCAGCAACATCCTGTGCACTCTTCTGACCCGCAAAATATGCTGCAGTCTCTTCTCCAATAATTTTATTCAAGTTTTCATTATAGGAATATACATCGGTAACACTACATATATTTTCCTTGAATTTCTTCACTTCATCTGCTGTCATCGGAGGAATTTCTATTTCTATATCATTCATATAAAAATATTCCGGCGATTCTATTTGATTTCCATTTTCGTCTTCATAAGTACGTACTTTCGTTGCTTCTTCTGCCATAGCATCCAGGCGCTTCATACTAAGGGGCAGACCAAAACTAATTTCATTTTGATATTCATCTGTTAAAAAATATCTCAAAAATTCATAAGCACCGTCTTTATTCTTTGACTTTGCTGACATGGCAAGCTGCATGTCAGGCACAATACAAGCACCGTCTCCCTCTGCCATAGGATAACCTATCATGGTAATTTTCTCACCAAAAGTTCCCTTTTCAACATAATTATAATTGCGGAAATCGTATAAATATACTTCCTGGCAAAGTACCGTTCCTTCCCTCCACATATACTCGTAATTCATCCAATAGTCTTCATTATAGACAGACTCATCATATGTTTCCGGAAAAATTTTTACAAATTCAAGAAGGGAAATAAATTCCTTGGAATCAAAATTACACTTACCTGTTTTCCAATCAATAAATTCATCCCCTGTTGCAATACAATTATTGAGTACATTATCTCTTGTTGTATTTGTCAAAAATTCTGTTCCCTCCGGTTTTTTCTCAAGAACCTGCTTTGCCTCATCAATTGTCCATCCCTTTTCCTCTCCTACATCGGATGCTTTAGCGACCAAAGTTCTAATCATAAAGGAAGGAATTAATTGATACAATTTCCCATCTACGGAATATGCCTCTATAATATTGGGCATAAAGCTGTTATAGTCAATTTCTATATCTGCTTCAAGATATGGCTTTAAATCCTCAAACAAGCCTTTTGCTATATAGCTGTCAACCGGCATTCCCGAATCGATTAACAAAATATCCGGCACTTTCCCTGCCACAATGTCTGCATTCAACCGGTTAATTCCTGCCATATAGTCTGTTTCTGACCCATATAAAGAAGAATAATCCTCTATCCTGATACGATACTGTTCATTACTCTTATTAAATTTAACAATAGCTGTTCTTACGTCCCAATTAAGGCCTGCACACGCTAATGTCAGGTTAACCTTCTCTTTTACATCTTCCGGATTTACTTTAGAAAATTTTCCAACTAAAATATCTCCCGATTCCATATCATCATAGGTCGCTAAAAAGGAGGTATCATTAATGGGTACAACATTAAACACACTATAAATGCCCATATCTGAATCAATATAATTCATAATCTGGGTTTTGTCTTCATCTCCAACATTGTATCCATATACTCCGTAAGAATTTACCAAATATAAATCATATCCATATCCTGCATATACCGAATATTCATAGGAAGTTCCCGGCAATTTTGTTTTATTTTCTGTTACGCCATTTTCCAAATCAACATAGGCAACATAGCAACCTGTATCTTCATAGGTAAGTACAACCGTTTTCCCATTTTCCAACGCAAACAGTGTGCCACCTTGCAGTCCGTTTTCTCCGCCGGTTTCTAAAATTTTCACAAAATTACCATTCTCATCAAACTTTACGTATTGATCCATAATATTGATATATAGAAAACCATCCGAATAAATCATATCTCCGGTATAAAAATAATCCTGCGAATTAATCACTTCTAATTCCGGCATGGAATTTAATTCAACACTAAATAGCACATCTCCCTGCTCCGTCATTTTCTGCAAGAAATATGTCTCTATGTACATTCCGTTTTCATCCGGTTCCATAGGATAAATATATTTAACAGCATAAATGTTTCCTTTTCCATCAGGGCACAAAGAATTTAAACTTCCATTTTCACCAATAGGGAACTTTGTCTTTTCTTTTACCGTTCCGTCTGCATTTAAGGCCCAAAAGTCTATCCAGGGTGCATCCGGTTCCCCATTTCCCCAGTTATAACTATACATATATAACTTGTCACCTTTTTTTAGCAAACTTTTTCCTTGCTGCTCTCCACTTTCCTCTAACTGCAGTTCTTCCACACGATATACATAATCCTTGGATGATGCCGCTGACGTTTCTGTCCCTTTATCTGTAGCACATCCGCTTAAAAGAATAGCACAAAATAAAACGAAACTCATTACACTTATTTTTTTCTTTATAAATTCTCCTGCAGAACGCATAAACTTTCTCCCTTTAACCATGATAAACGCACAAATAATAACCATTGGAATCATCAGGAAAATCATTTGAAACAGGAAAAGCAATGCCCTCACATCCTCATATCCCCTTGCAATATTTTCCCAATAAGGAAACCTCACTTTTGTATTTTGCATAGACCGGATGCCGAAGTCAAACAGTACCGGTATGATTGATTCCCATGAATATCTGGAGGAATTCTCTACTACTATCATTTCATTTTCTTGCAGTCCGAATTTCTCTTTTACAGTATTATAAACAAAATTTTTAATAGGATTGGGAGCTATCAGTTCGTATGTACTGATACTGTCACCTTTTCCATATTGCGACAGACTTTCGTGGGATAAAAACACAACGCTTTCATTTAATCCGGCAGCTTCCTGAAAACGTCCTTCTTCTTTTTCATATACTCCGGCTATATAATGGGGAATTCCACTGATGGTAACATTCATACCTGCAATATCGTTTGAACCAAAAAGCCTCCATGCGGCCTCTTCATCAAGGAGAATAAAATCCTTCATCAAATCATTTCCTGAAAAGTAACTGCCATCAACCAATTTCACCGGATGAAATAAAAAGAAGTCTCCGCCAATTCCCATTGCTTTTGTATCCATATTTGATTGGGAGCCGTTTATAGTAACCTCCCCTTGTGAACTGTAGGCATCAACATACAGTCTTCCATTGGCATTGTCTGCTGTGATTGCTGCTTCCTTTAAGGCTGCTTCAAGCTGCATCTGAAAATTTTTAATTTTAAGTTCGTCAATGCTTACATCACCGGCTACGAAAACGCTTACCTGTGAGGAGCCGTTATCTTTATCCCAGCGTTTAGCTGCCTGCTGGTCACTTAATCCTGCAATCATATGATTACTGATGGAAGTGATTATGATAAAAATAATCAGACAGATGATTGTCATCAGTGACAATACTTTTTGTCTTATGGATAAATGATTCCAAAAATCAATTATTTTTGCCACTATGACTTTACCATCCTTTCTGTTATGTTTCGTTTAATCTCACCTGCATACCTGCCTCTATGGGCTTGGTGGATGTGGTTATTACATATTCATAGCCATATAATCCTGCCGAAATTGCAGTATTGTTATCATCAGATGCCTGTACCTCTACATCCACTCTCGTAGCCATATAACGGTTACCCAGTGGACTACTCTTAGACTCCACTATCAAAATAAACTTACCGTTACTGTCTTCTCTGATTGCACTGTTTGGCACCACAAGTTCATATTCTGCGCTTCTTTGTCCTACGGATAAATTCAGTGTCTGACCTGCTGTAATGCTGCTTCCGGTCACATCAAATACCAATAACTTTTTCTGCCCTGCACTCTCGGGGTCCGGTTTTACTGCTGAAAGAATCGCCTGGACATCATCATAATACCAAGCATTTTGCAGTTCCGCCATATCACCGACTTTTACTTTTTTTGCCTGTTCGTTGGTGACTGCAAAACTTACCGTAAAGCCTTTTCCTTCTATCTGGATCACTGCTGCAGCCTGTTCCGGCTTGGTAGTTTCTCCTGCCACATAGGCAAGGGATGTTACCGTACCGCTCACCGGGGCTTTAATGCTCGCTCCCATGGCTTTTTCTTCCAGTTTTGCAATTTCCTCTTTCTTTTCTGCAATATCTTTATTGGTTTTGGACAAATCCAGCTCCGCATTGATATCTGCAGCCATGGTTGCCTGTTCTTCTTTTAACAAGTCATAAACAGCCTGTGCATTTTTCAGTGCCGCTTCCGCATTTAAAATCTTATTCTGATAAGCAACTGAGGATTGCTTATTGGCACTTGTGATTTCTTTAATATTCTGATTGGCTGTATCCAGCCGTTCCTGTGCGTCCTGTACACTGTCACTTGAAGATACAGTGATGGCACTTACTTCTGCCAGTTTACTTTCGAATTTTTCCAATTGCGCCTTTTTGTTATTCAAGCTTTCCTGGTTACTTACAATGCCTGTTACTTGGCTTAATGCTTCTTTATTGCTCTGATAATCAGCATATGCGGCCAAAAAATTTTGAAGAGCCAATTGACCGTCATCTGATAGGCTTGACCAGTCTACATTTTTACTCCATTCATAAGCTGCTTCCGGAGATGTGAACGTTGCCGATACGCTAGTATTTAACGTATTCAGTTTTGTCGTTAAATCTGTATTGTCAATTGCATTCTGCAAACTATCTGTGGTATCGGATGCTGTACTGTCTCCAATCGTTCCTTCCCCATTAGCAATCAAAACTTCCAAATCCGCTATCTGCTTCTTTATCTCAGTAATTTCAGCATTCAGTTCTGCAATTCTTTCTGCTTTTCTATTTTCAAAGGACTCTTTTGCACTTGCTAAATCTGTTGTGGCATCCGCCGCTTCCAGTTCATTGGGGATTGTACTAACACTGGCATCATTGGTGCTGATAGAACTTTGTAAATTAAGTGCATTTAATGCATCCTGACATTCCTTTACGCGGTCCTCTGCAGCCTGAAGGCGTGTCTGCATGTCTGTCACGTTTGCCTGCAGGGTTGCAAAACTGCTGACGTTTCCGCTTGCCACCTTGTTAATGACATCCGCAGAAACTTCACCGCCAAACAAACCTTTCATGTATGCCAGTTCTAATTCTTCCAATTCCTCTTTTGCATTTTCCAGTTCTTCGCTCTCTTGTTCTTCCAGATAATAAATCACCTGGTCCTTTTCCACAAAATCACCTTGTGTGACTGCTACACTTGCTATCACACGGGACTCCGTAGTCATGACATTATAAGGGTCAGTAGCTTCCACATTACCGGTTCCGCGGACCTTTTCAGTAATGGTTCCCGGCTGCACATAAGCGGTAGCTACTTCCGGCAAAGAATAATTCATAATTGTATTAGAAAAGAACGTAAGCACCAACATAACGGACAAAAAGATAATTGCCGCATTTTTTACCCATTCCCTTCTCTTTGAAGATAATTCATTCATCATCGTATGTTCCTTTCCTAACCTTTTATTCCGCCCTGATAAGTAATTCCCTCCACCAGGTAATCTTCTCCGTATAAAAATATTAAAAGTGGAGGCACCATATAGATGGTTGCAACTGCAAATGCAAGTCCCACTTCTCCTTCGTTAATCTTAGATAAAAAAACAGAAAGAGGATGCATCTCCACATCTGACATCAAAATTAGCGGTTGTTCCACCATATTCCAATAATCAATAAAGATTAAAATCGCAATAGATGTAATGGCACTTTTACAAAGGGGCATACAAATACTCTTAAAAATTTGCCATTCACCTGCACCGTCTATTTGGGCAGCCTCTATCATCGCTGTGGGAATACGTCTCATATATTTTGTAAGCAAAAACACTGCAAATGGTGAAAATATACCCGGAAGCCATATGGCCCATCTTGTGTCTAATATATGAAGCCAATCCGATACCAAATAATTAGGTACAAGGGTTACCTGATAAGGCATCAGCATCAAAATAATATAAATAAAAAAAATCATTTCTTTGATTCTGCCCTGACATCTTGTAAAACCATAAGATGCACCTGCTGCAACAAATATTTGAAATGCCACAATAGGCACCACCAATATCACAGAATTCCAAAATTTAAACAAATAATCCGGACTCTTAAGTAAGACCGTAATATACTGGCTGAAAGATACCATATCAGGAATAAATTTTAAGTTTACTCTTTCTGCTATGAACGTTTTCCCTCCGGTATCGGTGGTAGCAAATACCTGCCCGTAATTAGCCGATATTTCTGAAGCTGACATAAAAGAGTTGGTAATCGTTAGAATAATCGGCATTAAAAACAGTGTGGCAAATATAGCTGCTATCATGGTTGCTATCAGCACTTTCACAAACTGTCTGCGACGTTTTTTCTTTGTTCTTTTTATATAAATTGCTGTATCTGTCTTCATTCTTCCATATCCTTTCCGAAATAATTCTCGACAAGGAACAGGATACCGATTATTATTACCATCACAATCGACATCATAATTGCTGCCGCTGATAATTTCTGATAATCCAGCTGCGTAAATGCATTATTCATAAAATGTTGCATCATGTATATTGTATCATATGGATAATTCCCTGTTAACAGGTAGATTTCTCTAAAAACCTTAAAGGAATTAATTAATGACATTATCGTTACAAATAAAATTGTGGAAGAAATATATCTGACCTTGATATGCCAGAAAATCTGCCTTGCACTTGCGCTTTCAAGCACTGCCACATCCAGAATATCTTTAGGAATACTGGATAATGCTGCCATAAAAAGAATCATATTGTATCCTAAGTTCTTCCACAAAAACAAAATCACTATCACTATCTGGGCATGGGCTGATTTCAGCCAATCTGTTTTTCCGGTTCCCAAAATACTGAGGGCATCATTCACAATACCATTGTAATGAAACAGCACCTGCCAAATCAGCACAACTGATGCAATAGGGACCATCATAGGGCTTAAAAAGAAAGTGCGGAACTGGCTCCTAAAAGGAATCTTACTGTCAAGCATCATGGCCAGCAAAAGAGACAGTAGCACAGCAAGGGGTACTGCCACAAGGGAAAAACGGAAGGTATTATATGCTGCTTGCTTAAATGCCATGTTATTAAAAACCCGGACAAAATTTTCAAAGAACACGAATTGATTGTTGATTGGATTATCAACCATGGAATAATAGATTACCACAAAAAAAGGCAACACGAAAAATAACAGTACGCCCAAAAGGCTTGGGGAAAGAAATCCCCATGAGATTACTTTCCCTCTTTTGCCTTGTTTGGATACTGTTGTCTTTACCCTTTTTCCGCCTTTATGCTTATTTAAATTTTTTCTTTTAAATGAGCACATTTTCAAACTCTCTTTCCCGGTTCTTTACCACCTTATTTATGAATTTTCATTTACATAAATTTGAATTCTGTTTTGTATAATATCGGCTGTTTCCTTCGCAGACTTTTGCCCTTTAAAATATGCATCCGTCTCTTCTGTAATGATAGTAGCCAGCTCTTCGTTAATGGAGGTAGCCGTCCTTTCAGCAGATGCAATCACTTTCCTTACTGCATCCACTTCCTCCTTTTTGGCTGCATAAATGTCAATCTGGAAATCATCATATCCCCATGATGTCTTAGGGCTTTCTACCTGTTTTCCATCCATGTCTTCATAATAACTTGGTGTCATGTCCATTTCAAACTGCTTTTCCAGTGCGGACTTCTTAAGCGGAAATCCCCAGTTTGCATGTTCACTAACTAGCCCATCCTGGTATTCATCGGACATGAAGCCTTTAACAAACTCCCACGCCGCTTCTTTCTTTTCTGATTTCGCTGCTATGGCAATACACTCATTTGTGGGCTGGATTAAATTCCCTTTTCCTTCACTGTTAGGGTATCCGATAAAGGTAATTTCTTCACCAAACATTCCACTCATCATCTGATATTCCTGCACAGAACTTACGGATGTTTCTAACAGTAACACTTTGTTTTCATGTATCTTGGATGATATACTTTCTTCATCCGAATAATCCGGCTCTTCAGGAAACTGTGCTGCAAATTCCAAAACATTGATAAAGTCTTCTCCGTTAAAGAAGCACTCTCCTGTTTCCCAGTCAATATATTCATCCATATTATTATAAATACAGTAATAGAATACACTCATGCGGCTACCATATTGGAATATATTTTCAATACCGCTCTCCTTGGCAACTTCAAGCATTTCCTTTACCGTCCATCCGGTCCTGTCCCCTGCTATAGAAGATTTCACTGCTGCAGAATGAATATAAAACTGTGGTATGATACCATACAACTTTCCACTCATTTCATATGCTGTCAGTACATTTTCCACATAATCTTCCTTTTGAATTCCATCTTTTTCCATATATGGATATAAGTCTTCAAATACACCTTTGCTCGCATATCTTGCAAAGTCTAGGTTACTCAAATTAATAATATCCGGACAATTACCGCTGGCAAGATCATTGTTAAACTGAGCAATTCCGCTTGTATAATCATCTGTCTGATATTCTTTTACCGTAATACGGTATTTATCACTTGTTTTATTAAAATCAATGATATTCTTACGTATCTCCTGACTTGTCCATATTGTCCCGTATACAAGTTCTTCCTTGATTACCACTTCTGATGCCGGTGTTTTTTTCATGATTGCTATATAATATTCCGCTTCATCACCCATATAATCATGTAGAAGCGCCCAATATCTTCCATCGGACATCTGACCTGCCTCACTTACATCATCACTGTTAATGTCCACATCAAGCCAATCAAACATGTCATTTGCAACATCTGTCGTAAAATCATATGTAAACAGGCCTGTTGAATCACTCACTAAAAGGCTGCTTTCCATTCCTTCATAGTATCTCTGATTATAATGATTGCTACGCTCTAAAAGTCCCTTTGCACTTATAGCATTACCAATTTTTTTGCTGTTAAGATCAAGGGGCCGGATTTCCTCGCCTTCTGCACCCCACATCTTTATATAAATGTCTCCTTCTTTCGAAGAAAACATCCCGTCCACCCAATCATCTAATGTAATTTCTGCCAGTTTATTTCCCCCTGCATCTATCACATAAATACAGGAATTTCCATCACTGATATAAATATTTTCATTGGCATCCGTAGCAACATATTGAGGATAGAAATCTTGGTTGTTCCCAAAAACAGCTGTAATATCTACACTATTCATTACAGATCCATCTGCCGTTGAAACTTCAATCAGTTCTATGTAATGATTAAACTCTACTGATTCTGTATAAAGATCATCTCCGCCAATGGTAGTTTCAGCTACTACTCCTTCACCGGCTGCTTCCTGTGCATAGACAATTTCATCCGATTCTTCAGAAGCTTCCACATCTATCATTTTTTCCTCAGAAATCACCTCTTCATATCTTTGCAAAATCATCATAAGATTACCGGCTTTATTTAATAACATCTTATAAACAGATGAATTATCGTCTGTTTTAAAGGGTATTTCTTTTATGGTATCATTCACTAAATCATAGCAATATAATGTGCCTACGCTGATACCGCTCTTTTCATCCCATGAATTACCATACATATAAATCTGATCATCTTTTGCAACTACGCCTTCTATGTAATTTGAGTTAATATCCAATTTCCTATTCTCAGGTACATAGTAAAAATCTTTTTTGATCTCCTGTGGCTTGTCTGCACCGCCACCACCGCAACCGGCAAGGGATACAATCATTGCTCCCGCCAGTATAAATGTTATAATTTTTTTCATCCTCTTTTTCATAAAAAACCTCATATATTGTGCTTAATTTATTATGTCATACAAATTATAGCACTATATATGAGGCTATACAACGTAAGTTGTCTTAGTTTTTCCTTAATATTCGATTTATTCCTAATTAATCATATACCTGACAGTCAGGTAAACTTTCTTTTATTTTTGCAATCTGGTCATCACTAAGACCGTCACAGTTGCCACAAAGCAGTGAAGTCAAATTTGTCAACCCGCTTAACGCACTGATATCATTAATGTTTTGACATCCAATAATCTCCAATCTCGTCAAGTTTGTTAAATTGCTTAAAGCACCAATATCACTTATGCCATCACATCCGCTCAAATTCAGTTCTGTCAGATTCGTCAAATCTCTTAATGCACCGATATCGCTAACATTTGCACACTCTGACAAATATATTTTAATTCTTAAAGCTATGGATTGGTGCCGGAATTCTTCCGCCACGGTTTACAAATGCATCACAAGAGAACTGATTAACCGGCATAATTGGTGCATATCCAAGAAGTCCGCCAAATTCTACGGTTTCTCCCACTCCTTTTCCTACTACGGGAATGATTCTCACTGCGGTAGTTTTCTGGTTTACCATACCGATTGCCATTTCATCCGCAATAATACCGGAAATGGTAGTAGCTTTCGTATCTCCCGGAATAGCTATCATATCAAGCCCTACTGAACATACACATGTCATTGCTTCTAATTTCTCTAAGGTAAGGGCACCGGCCTCCACTGCATTAATCATTCCCTGGTCCTCACTGACGGGAATAAATGCACCACTAAGTCCACCCACATAGGAAGACGCCATAACACCACCCTTCTTTACCTGATCATTTAACAGAGCAAGGGCTGCTGTCGTTCCGGGTGCACCGGCATACTCAAGACCTATTTCACATAAAATATCTGCCACACTATCGCCTACTGCAGGTGTGGGTGCAAGAGATAAATCTACAATACCGAAGGGAACCCCAAGTCTTCTGGATGCTTCCTGCGCCACCAATTGGCCTACTCTGGTGACTTTGAAGGCTGTTTTCTTAATGGTTTCACAAAGCACTTCGAAGTTCTCTCCGCGGACCTTGCTAAGTGCTGTTTTAACAACACCGGGACCACTAACGCCCACATTAATAATCTTGTCAGCTTCAGTCACGCCATGGAAGGCACCTGCCATAAAGGGATTGTCATCAGGCGCATTACAAAATACTACCAGTTTTGCACATCCAAGGGAATCTGCATCTTTGGTATACTCTGCTGTTTCCTTAATAATTTCTCCCATAAGCTTTACTGCATCCATATTGATGCCGGTTTTGGTAGAGCCTAAATTTACGGAGCTGCATACACGTTCTGTGGTAGAAAGTGCAAGGGGAATGGAACGGATTAAGAGTTCATCTGCTGCTGTCATTCCCTTTGATACCAAGGCAGAATAACCTCCGATAAAATTCACCCCAACCTCATGAGCTACTTTATCAAGAGTTTTTGCAATGGATGCAAAATCCTCCACGGTTTTACATGCCGCACCGCCGATTAATGCAATAGGGGTTACGGAAATTCTCTTGTTTACAATGGGAATACCAAAATCCCTGGAAATCTTTTCACCCGTGACAACCAAATCTTTCGCAGCTTCATATATCTTATTATAAATTTTTTCGTTTAATCGGTTTAAATCAGAATCAATGCAATCAAGAAGACTGATACCAAGGGTAATGGTACGGACATCTAAATTTTCCTTGGCAATCATCTCATTGGTTTCAACTACTTCAAATAAATTTATCATGATGCTTCACCCACCTTAAATTCTGTGCATTTTATCAAAAATTTCTTCTTTTTGACACTTGATTACCACACCAATTTCTTCACCAAGTGCCTGCAATTCTTCTGAGATTTCTCCAAAATGCTTTTCGGATTTATTGGTGTCAACCACCATCATCATATTAAAATACCCCTGTACAATCGTTTGGGAAATATCCTCAATATTAATCTGTGCATCCGCAAGATATGTACATACCTTTGCAATAATTCCTACGGTATCTTTTCCCACTACTGTTATAATTGTCTTTTTCATGTATCTGTCTCCTTTTCAATTTCCTAACTGAGTATAACGGACTTCCTCTTTTTATGCAATATGAATAATAGATGAATTTTCACTTCTCTTTGCCACCTGCATAGGAATATCATTAAACTTTATGGTACTATTATCTTCCGCCGTTGCCATGGTCACTTCCACTCTTACCGCTTCATAGGCAAGCTCCGGCAGATTATTTTCCTTACTTAGATGCCCCAAAACAACAGCCTGTAATTTATCATGCAAAAGACAGCTTAACAGCTGTCCTGCGCGTTCATTGGATAAATGTCCTCTGTCACCTAATATTCGTTGTTTTAAATAATAAGGATAAGGTCCCACCTGCAACATTCTTACATCATGGTTTGCTTCTAAAAGCAGAGCATCCATTCCCTTTAGGGATTCTACCGTGTAATCATTATAATTACCCAGGTCTGTTACAATAGCCACCTTTTTCTTCCCATGGCTGATACGGTATGCCACCGGCTCAGCCGCATCATGGGAAATCCTCATTGGGTTACAAACCAAATCTTTTATGATAATTTTTTCGTCCACACAAATGGGACAAAATAAGTCATCCGGTATTTTCCCCACAGATGAACATTGTTTAATTGCTTCAATAGTTCCATTTGTGGCATAAATCGGTATTTCATATTTTCTGGAAAGAACACCCAGCCCTGCAATATGGTCTGCATGCTCATGGGTGATAAATATCCCGTCTATATCCCTCATGGATATATCCAGTTCATTTAATCCCGCTTCCGTCCGTTTACCGCTGATTCCCACATCCACCAGTATATGTGTGGAGTCTGAACCTGCATAAATACAGTTGCCGCTACTTCCGCTGGCGATACTGCATAATCTCATAATACACCTCTAATGATTTTAATTAATAATCCTGCCAGTATATTTCAATCACATCACCATCAACAATTGTCTCCATATACTGTGCAGCCCTTCCGTTTAATGTTGTGACAATACTCTTTCCTTTGGGTCTTGATAAGTCAAAATCTATATTGTCAAAAACATCCACAAACACATAACTGCTCTTTCCGGAAAGACGTACAGGCGCACGATTTACAAGTACAATAATTTCTTTCTTTTCTGCAGGAACAGGAGGCTTTTCTTCTGTCTTCTCTCCGTCTGCACCCACATCTTCAGTACTTACCGTCGCATTTTCTTCTTTAACCGTCTTTTGGTCTTTCTCTTTCGGTTCTGCGTCTTGCACCTCTTCATTATCTATTGCTTTACTCACATCTTCTTCAGTATCCTCTTCCAAAGAATCATAGGTTACTTCCTCTTCTTCATCTTTTAGAAGCCATGTTACAGTAAAGTTTTCATAAACTGCTGTATTTAAATCTGCCAACTGGTTATTTACATATAAATTGGTATTTGCATCAATCGTTACATCCATAAACTCAGTTAACTGTTTTACCGTATAATAATTGAGCATTTCTATCTTATCATTTTCGCAAATTTCATAGTAATTGGACTGTAATTGTCCGTTTACGCTGGCAAACTTAGGCAGACTCACCTTCTGACCGTTTACATTTACCATAAAACTGTCACGTGCTTCCGGCAGTTCACCGATTGTTAATTTTCCGGCACTACCTGCTGTCGATTCAAGCACACGGATGATATCATTTGCATGAATTTCGGAATAAATGCCTGCAGGCTCACCGTTAATCAGAATAATTGCCGCCTCACCTACTTCGCCTCTTGAAATCCGGCTCTTACCGTTCACCTTAAATTCAAGTGCCTTTCCTCTCTTCGGGAATAATCCGTCATTAGGAAATCCTGCCTGCATAGCCGCATCTGCCACAGTCAGTTTATTATTATCATATATTTTCACTTTTTTGTCGTTAAAGCTCACAAATATAAAATTATTGGTTTGCTCATAGAAATTAAGACAGATACCAATAGGGGTTACAAGCAGACTGTCTTTCTGGATTTCTTCTTCAAATACAATCTGTTGCATCACTTCTTCTCCACGGAGTGCCACACGCTCCTTGGCAATCTGTAATTCTTCTGCAATTGCTTCTGTATATCCCGGTATCTTTCCGCCACCGCCTACCACAAATACAGCACTTACGGACTTACCGCCGTTTAACTCTTTAATTTTTTCTGCGACCTGCTTTGCCATGTCTTTAATGACAGGCTGTGCAACTGCAATCACTTCACTGCTTTTCATGGTTTGTGGAAGGAACATAATATCTTCAAAAGTAACTTCTTCCCCTTCCCCAATATCGCGTTTAATTTTTTCTGCCGTACCGAAATCTACAAGACAATGTCTTGCTATCACTTCTGTAAGGGCATCACCTGCTATGGGAATCATACCATAAGCAAGAATACATCCATCGTTTGTAATGGAAATATCAGATGTACCTGCTCCCACATCAATCAGTGCAATGTTAAGCATACGGAATCTGTCCGGAATCGCTACCTGAATCGCAGCAATAGGCTCGAGTGTCATGCTTGCCACATTAAGACCGGCAATTTCCACAGCCTTATATAAACCGTCAACAACGTCTTCCGGAAGAAATGTTGCAATTAAATCCACACCGATAGTTCTTGCCTTATGTCCTTCTAAGTTCCCCATAGGATATCCGTTTAAATAAAAACGTACCACAGAATGACCTACACAATAGAATTTCACTTCCTGGTTTTTCTGTTCCTCCAAAAATTCTGTATAAGCCTGCTCCACGCCGGCAGATACAAGGGCATATACATCTTCCTGATCAATTTCCTTATCACTTCCGTAAGGATATTCCACATGAGTTGTGACTGTGCAAAGGACACGGCCTGCGGCAGCGATACATACATCGGATAATTTTCTTCCGATTGCTTTTTCCAGTTCTTCTTTTACATCTCTGATGGTTTCACCTACTGCCTGAATATCATGAATCTGACCATCTATCATAGCACGGGTTTCATGTTCCTTTACTCTTTGGGATACAACAATAAACTTATCTCCCTCTTTATAGCCCACGGTCCCTACGATGCTTCTGGTACCGATGTCCAACCCAAACACTAATTGTCCTGCATATTTTTTTCCTTTTGCCACGTGTCGTCCCCCAACTTCCTATCAATTTGCTGATATGTATTTTCAAGGTTGCCACCATTATCAATCACAACCTTGCAATGCTGCCTAAATTCTTCTTCTGATAGCTGTTTTTCCATAATAGCATTTATTTTTTCATCAGAATAATGGCGGGTGGTTCGAAGTCTCTCTCTCCGCACTTTTTCACTAGCATAAATATACCACATTTCATCCACAATTTCTATATATCCATCTTCAATCAAAAGAGCAGCTTCAATAAAAAGATAATCCAGTTTCCCTTTCTCTTTTTCCTCTTTTATTATCGCCACAATATATTCTTTTACCGCAGGATGGATAATTGCATTTACTTTCTCAAGCAATTCTTCTGATGAAAATATCTTATCCGCCATCTTGGCTTTATTGATGGTCCCGTCAGCCTCTAAAATCTCATCGGATAACAGTTCAATTAGCCTCGTATAACATTTTTCTCCCGGCTCTTTTACTTTATGGGCCACCTCATCTGCCAAAATCACTTTACAATTATACTTATTTGCTATGTATGAGAGGACCGCGGACTTGCCGCTTCCTACGCCTCCCGTAATTCCGATAATACGCATCTTATTTTGCCTCGTACCAGTTATTCCCTGTATGAAGGTCTATTTCAAGACTGACAGCTAAATCTGCAGCCCCTTTCATCTCTTCTGCAAGGATTACGGCTACTTTTTCCTTTTCTTCTATCTTTGTTTCAATCAAAAGTTCATCATGGACCTGAAGAATTAATTTTGATTCAAGTCCTTCTTCTTTTAAACGTTTATAAACACGTATCATTGCAATCTTAATAATGTCAGCCGCAGTTCCCTGAATCGGGGAGTTCATGGCAACACGCTCGCCGAATGACCGCTGCATAAAATTACTTGAAGATAACTCCGGTACCGGTCTTCTTCTTCCGAACATGGTAACAACATATCCCTTCTCTTTTGCTTCAGATACCGCTGCATCCAAAAACTCCTTAATACCGGGATACGTATGAAAATATTGTTCAATATACGCAGCGGCTTCTTTCTTCGTTATGCTAAGATCCTGACTCAGCCCAAAGGAACTGATTCCGTAAACAATACCGAAATTAACTGCCTTGGCATTTCTTCTTTGTAAATCCGTCACTTCTTCAAAAGGTGTCTGAAAAACTTTTGAAGCTGTTATTCTGTGAATGTCTGCATCTGTTTTATATGCCTCAATTAATTGTTCATCTCCGGACATATGGGCAAGTACTCTTAGTTCAATCTGGGAATAGTCCGCATCCGTAAACAGATATCCTTCCTTCGGCACAAAAACCTTACGTATCTTGCGTCCAAGCTCCATCCTCATAGGAATATTCTGCAGATTCGGTTCTGTAGAACTGATTCGTCCGGTTGCTGTAATCGTCTGGTTAAATGTGGAATGGATCCTGTTTCCATTATCAATATAGGTTGCCAGACCATCTGCATAGGTTGATTTCAGTTTGGAAAGCCCTCTGTATTCCAATATATCGGAAACAATGGGATATTCCTCGGAAAGTTTTTCCAAAACATCAGCCGCTGTAGAATAACCGGTCTTGGTCTTTTTGCCACCGGGAATCTGCATTTTTTCAAAAAGCACTTCTCCAAGCTGTTTTGGGGAATTAATATTAAATTCCACCCCTGCTTTTTCATAGATTTCTTTTTCTAACTTAATAATTCTCTCTGCCAATATTTCCCCGTACGCTTTTAACTCTTCCGGCAGTACCATAACCCCTTCTTTTTCCATATCATACAGCACATAAGTGAGGGGCATTTCTACCTCTCTCATAAGAGTAAGCATTCCGGTCTGCTCCAACTTATCCCGAAGTACCGGCATAGCTTTCCGGCTCACATAAGCCATATAGCATGCATACTGGGACAACTCATTTGGCTTTTCTTCTGTCGCCTGCCATAACGGCATCTTTCCAAAAAGACGGGCACTCTCAGGAATCATAAGGCCCAGATATTCATTGGCTATATCTTCAACAGTATAGTCATTCTTAAGCGGATTAAGTAAATATGCACCTAAAACCACATCAAAGAAGCGATTAGTATCATCTGTCTGTAAATAATCATAGTACTCCTTTATATTTGCGCAGGAAAGCGTTGCCTCCCCAGCGATCTGTTTTACTTTATCTTCCAAATATGCAGATGTCAGAAAACCTTCCTGTCGGATGAAGCAACACATATCATCTGTAAAAGATAACGCAACTCCGAGTAAGCTTTTCCTGTCTTTGTCCGGCAATAAATAGATTCCTATATCATCATCTTCTTTTATGGCCTTTTCAAAGAAAGCATCTGCCTTTGAAAAATCTGTAACTGTAATAAATTTCGAAACTATCTCATCATTTGAAATTCCACTTTCAAATTTGGAAAGCAAATGTTTAAATTCTAACTTTTTGAAAATTTTATAGGCTTCCTCTGTATAAAAATCTGTAATCTTTGCCTTCTCATAATCAAGTTCTACAGGACTGTCTGTTTTTATGGTTGCAAGAACCTTACTTAAGTCAGCCAAACTTTTATTCTCCAGCAACGATTCTTTAATAGACTTCTTACTCACTTCGTCTATATGTGCATAGATATTTTCCAGACTTCCAAACTGTACCATAAGCTGGGTCGCTGTCTTCTCACCGACCTTAGGAACACCGGGAATATTATCAGCAGTATCTCCCATAAGCGCTTTTAAATCTATAAACTGCACAGGATTCACCTGATATTTTGCTTCCACATCTTTGGCATAATAGTCTTCTATTTCTGTCTTGCCGCCTTTTGTTTTGGGAATTCTGATTTTGATGGTATCCGTAGCGATTTGTAGCAAATCACGGTCACCGGAAACCAACGAAACCTCTATTCCCTCTTTTTCTGCTTTTTTTGCAAGGGTACCCAAAATATCATCTGCTTCATATCCGGGCATTTCCATAATCACTATGCCCATGGCTAAAAGAACCTCTTTCATCACAGGAACCTGCTCCCGCAGTTCATCAGGCATAGGGCTTCTTGTCCCTTTATACTCTTTAAAAATTTCATGCCGGAAAGTCGGTGCTTTCACATCAAAAGCCACTGTAAGATAATCGGGTTTTTCTTCTTCTAATATTTTAAATAAAATATTAAGAAAACCGAATATTGCATTGGTATGAAGCCCTGCACTGTTACTTAAATCGGGAACCCCATAAAAAGCTCTGTTTAAAATACTATGTCCATCAATCAGTACTAATTTACTCATATTACTCTCCGGTTTTCTATAAAATTAAAAACATAACAATCAAAATAAGAAGTGCCAGTCCAACAAGCCCCTCTAACACATAAAGCAACCATTGCATATTTTCCCCAAACTGCAATCTATGATTCGCGTTATCCATTCGCGATGCCAATTCACGCTGCAAATCAAAATCACCACCGCTTTCTAACCTGTCAAGACCAACTGTTACCAAAAACTGAATAGATAACTCTTCTTTACAGTCTTCACAGTTTTCTATGTGTGTTTTAAATGCTTTCAATTCGTCTGTGTCCAGCTCATCCTCCAAAAAAAGAGGAATCATTCTTTCCGCTTCATTACAGTTCATTATTTATCCCTCTTTTTAACTACACTTCTTAAATAAATATACACCAAAACAGGCATAAAGAAAAGAGGGATTTCCCCTCTTTTCCACTGCCTTATAACATAGATAATGCCTCTTCGTCAGCCACAATTGTAACATCGGGATGAAGCTGTAAAATGGATGCCTGCACTTTGGGTGTAATAGGACCTTCTACCACCTCTTTTAAGATAGCAGCCTTATCAGCTCCGCTTACTACCACTAAAATTTTCTTTGCTGACATAATTGTTTTAATTCCCATGGTGTATGCCTGTTTTGGCACATCATCATAGCTTGCAAAGAATCGTTGGTTAGCTTTGATAGTTGACTCTGTAAGGTCTACGCAATGGGTTCCTGCCTTAAACACATCACTTGGTTCATTAAACCCGATATGTCCGTTATGACCCAGTCCTAACAGCTGTAAATCCTGTCCGCCCACCTGTTCAATAATCTTATCGTATTCTTCACACGCTTTTTTGCTGTCTGCTTCCATGCCATCCGGTAAAAAAGTGCGCTCTTTATTGATATTTACTTTGCTAAACAAGTTGTCATTCATAAAATAGTAATAGCTCTGATCATTATCTCTTGTAATTCCCTTATATTCATCCAGATTTACAGAGGTAACTGTAGAAAAGTCCAAATCTCCGTTTTTGTATGCTTCCACAAGATGTGCATAGGTTCCGATAGGTGTGGAACCTGTTGCCAGTCCAAGTACACAATCCGGCTTCGTAATCATCTGTGCTGCAATAATATTCGCAGCTTTTCTGCTCATGTCTTCATAATCCTTTGCTTTGATTATTCTCATCTCTTGATCTCCTTTAATCTATATTTTTCAAAAAGCCTATTGGCCTTTGAAAGATTACTTTTGTATGTATCATATACTTCTTCCAACATGTATTATAACATTTTTTTAAATTTATCTGCAATATAGTCTAATATTATAAACTTCTAACCATCCTTCTAAGTTTTAGCACTTCTGCCGGAGATACACTCAGTTCATCCACATTCATATCGAGGAAGGTTTTTGTAAGTGTTGTATCTGCTGCAAGTTCTCCGCATATTCCCACACGGATTCCTTGTTTATGAGCATTTATTACTGTCATACTAATCAGCTTTAGTACCGCCGGATGAAGTGTTTCAAAATAATGTTGCATTTTTTCATTTTGACGGTCTATTGCCAGTGTGTACTGTATTAAATCATTTGTTCCGATACTAAAAAAATCCACCTCTTTTGCAAGTTCCTCTGATATCAATGCTGCCGCAGGTGTTTCTATCATGATTCCAACTTCCACATTACCCACTTTATATTCTTCTTTTAAAAGTGCATCTTTTACATATTGAATCAACTCCTTTATCCGACTGATTTCTTCAAGAGAAACAATCATCGGAAACATCACCGCTATATTCCCGTAAGCAGATGCCCTATAAATAGCACGCAGCTGTGTAATCAAAATCTCCGGTTTGTCTAAGCAAATCCGGATAGCTCGATATCCTAATGCAGGATTATCTTCCGGTTTCATTTTCAGACATTCTGCCTTCTTGTCCGCTCCAATATCCAATGTCCTGATAATCACTTTTTTATCTTGCATCTTTGTGGCCACGTCTTTATAACAGTGAAATTGTTCTTCCTCCGTAGGAAAATCTGTTCTGCTCAAGTAGAGGAATTCACTTCTGAAAAGCCCGATTCCGCCGGCATCTGCTTCAAGTGCTGCATTTACTTCCTGGACGCTTGCAATATTTGCATAAATATCTATTTTTTTGCCGTCACAAGTTATGTTTTCCTTTCCTTTCAGCAAACGCAGGGAACTAATTTCTGTTTCTTCGTTTTCTCTTTTTTTAATGGCAGTTAGTACAGATTCTTTATCCGGCTCTATAAGTACCTCACCACTATATCCGTCTACTATCACCTCTTTGCCACGAAAGTTATCTGTTATGTTTATCCCTTCACATACAACCGCTGGGATGTTCATGCTTCTGGCTAAAATAGCCGCGTGAGAATTAATTGCACCTTTAGATGTTACCAATGCAAGCACCTTACTTTTATCCATTTTGACGGTTTCGCTTGGGGATAATTCATCAGCAAAAATAATGACAGGTTCATCGGTTATTATTTCTGTTTCTGAAATACCTTTCAAGATGCGAAGAAGCCTTCCTGTTATGTCTTTGACATCAATAGCTCTGGCTCTCATGTATTCATCTTCCATTCTAAGGAAAATTTTTTCATGTGTATTTCCGGCTTCATACACAGCATATTCTGCATTATATCCGCTTACAATTCCTTTCTTGATTGTATCCAGAAAGTCATCATCTTCCAGCATCATTTTATGAATATCAAAGATCAGCGCATGTACCTCTCCTACACTGTTTAATGATTCTTCATATAAATCAGCAAGTTGCGCCTTTGCAATCAGAAGTGCCTCCTCTAAGCGTTCCAGTTCTCCCGCGATATCAATCACTGCTCTTTTTTCTACTTTATACAGTTTCTGTGTATAACAATATACTTTCCCTATTGCAATTCCCTTCGAGACGCTTATACCGCGATATACTTTCACCTAACCCCTCCTTATCTTTACGCTATTTATAATAAATGTTTTCTTAACTCCTCTCCTGACTGCATGGAAAGATATGCCGGCGGAATGTCAAACACAGTCTTACATCCGGACATTCCTTCCTTGTTCATCCTGTATGCAGCTCTTACATATGCTGTAATTACAGACGCCGTAAACTCCGGATTGGAATCCAGTTTCAGGCTGTACTCAATTAAGTGCTTGTGTTCTTTATTCATACCGGTAACACCGCTTCGGAGTACAAATCCTCCATGAGGAATTCCGCTATGATCTCTCTGCAGCTCCTCCTCAGAAATAAAATGTACCGTAGTATCATAATCTGCAAAATAGTTAGGCATATTTTTAATTTCTGCTTCTATTTTTTCTTTATCAGCACCTTCCTGCGCCACAACAAAACATTCTCTTGTATGCTTTTCTCTTGTGGACAATTCCGGATTTTCACCCTTTCTTACGGCATCTAATGCTGCCTCTACGGGAATGGTATATTGTTTTCCGTTCTTTACCCCCTCTACTCTTCTTATGGCATCAGAATGTCCCTGGCTTACCCCTTTTCCCCAGAAGGTATAATCTTTTCCTTCCGGTAAAATGGCATTGGCATAAAGACGATTCAGTGAAAACATACCGGGATCCCAGCCAACGGAAATAATTGCTGTCTTACCGCTTTCTTTCGCAACTTTATCAACATTATCAAAATGCTCCGGGATTCTTGCATGGGTATCAAAACTGTCAACTACATTAAAATATTTTGCATATGCAGGTGTCTGCTCAGGCAAATCCGTAGCACTTCCACCGCAAAGCACAAGCACATCAATTTCTTCTTTCATTTCTAATAATTTATCTGTGTGATACACAGGAACATCCGCTGTTCTGATGGTTACACTTTCAGGCGCTCTTCTGGTAAACACTGCCTTAAGTTCCATGTCTGGATTCTGTGTAATTGCACTTTCAATTCCTTTTCCTAAATTGCCGTAACCTAAAATTCCGACTCTTATCATTTTCATTCTCCTCTCATTCTACTAAAATAAAAACAAAAAAGACCTGACAAACCATTGATTTGTTAGGTCTTTTACTGCCGGCGGTGGGACTTGAACCCACACGTGGTTGCCCACAACAGATTTTGAGTCTGCCTCGTCTGCCATTCCGACACGCCGGCTTTTGCTCCTCTGTTAGCACTAATGTGCTTTAACAGCCGAATATTATAATAGCATATCCGGCCATTATTGACAAGACCTAAAATTCAAATTCCTGATACACAGGAAGACAATCAAGTGTCGCAAAATAATCACTTAATCTTTCTGCTCTTCTGATTAATTCAACGCTTCCATCTTCCTTTAAAAGAAGTTCTGCTGATTTCAACTTACCATTATAATTATATCCCATTGCATAACCATGGGCACCGGTATCGTGGATTACCAGGTAATCTCCTTTTTCAATCTTAGGTAACATTCTGTCGATTGCAAACTTATCATTATTTTCACAAAGTGATCCCGTCACATCATACATATAATCGCAAGGTGCTTCTTCTTTTCCAAGAACCGTAATATGATGATATGCACCATACATGGCAGGTCTCATGAGATTTACCGCACAGGCATCCACACCGATGTATTCTTTATGCGTGTGTTTTTCATGAATCGCTTTTGTCACAAGCTGACCATACGGTCCCATCATAAAACGTCCCATTTCTGTGTAGATTGCAATGTCTCCCATTCCTGCCGGTACTAAAATTTCTTCATATACTTTACGAACACCTTCGCCTATCATTAGGATGTCATTTTTTTTCTGTTCAGGTCTGTAGGGAATGCCCACACCACCGGAAAGATTAATAAACTTAATATCGGCTCCGGTTTCTTTCTCCAGTTTGACTGCCAACTCAAACAGCTGCTTTGCGAGCATTGGATAATATTCATTCGTAACTGTGTTGCTTGCAAGAAATGCATGAATACCGAAGTTCTTTACTCCTTTTTCTTTTAGAATACGGTATCCCTCAAACATCTGCTCTGTAGTAAATCCGTATTTTGAATCTCCCGGATTATCCATAATTCCGTTACTCATTTGAAAAATTCCACCGGGATTAAATCTACAACTCATAGTCTCCGGCAATTTTCCGAGAATGTTCTCAACAAAGTCAATATGCGTAATATCATCTAAGTTAATAATGGCACCAAGTTTCGCTGCATATGCATATTCCTCAGCAGGGGTATCATTAGAGGAAAACATAATATCGCTTCCGGTAATTCCCATCGCCTTACTAAGTGTAAGTTCAGCCATGGATGAGCAGTCACATCCACATCCATATTCATTTAATATTTTAATTAGACAAGGATTCGGGTTAGCCTTTACAGCAAAATATTCTTTAAACCCGGGATTCCATGCAAATGCTTCTTTCACTGCCTTTGCATTTTCCCTAATGCCTTTTTCATCATAAATATGAAACGGTGTTGGAAATTTCGTCACAATTTCTTCCACTTTTTCCTTGGTTACAAATGGTACTTTATTCATTTTAGTTCTCCCTTCGTAAGTTCAATCAATTGCATCTCATTTCTAAGTGCATCTTTAAATATTTTTATAAAATTCTCCTGTCCTGTGTATAGGCAAGTGTCATCTTTTCTTCCACTTAGTTCTCCGGTAAGTGCATATTTTGAGTCAATAATTAATCTGACGCTATTTTCTTTCTTATTTCCCTGATAATATATACTTTCATTTCTTATTGCAGCATTTCTTATTTCACCATCTGTGATGAGTACCAATTTATATCCTTTTTCTATTACTTCAAGTAATTCATTTTCTAATTCATTAATTTTAGAAACAGATGCGGATAAATAAATTCGAAGCTGCGCTTCTTTAATCATATTTATTATCTTATCTTCTATGTTTTTACTCCCTGAAATAGTTATATACCCTATTTCCCGTTCTTTCATATCAGGAATATTCTGAATTAAATACTCTTTTTCTTTATTGAGACTGCGGATTTTATTTGTACAAAATTCTTTTATAGGTACTGCAACATATTTACTGGTGCTTCCCTCTGCAACATAAGCCGCTCCCATCTCTGCAAGTGCGGAAAGTCCACTATATACATTAGATCTGGAAATACCTGTTTGCTTAGCAACTTCATATCCTGTCAATTCTCCATTTTGAAACAGGCATAAATAGATAGTTGCTTCCTGTCTGGTCATTCCAAACATATTTAGTTTTTCTAGAATTAAATTATCGTCCATTACGTCCCCATAGCTTTTTTAACAAAAAAAGTGTCATGTTGTATATAGTAGTTCTTTATAGGAACACTATAATAAAAACATAACACTTTGTCAACATTATTTTATAAATTCATTGGTATTTATAAATTTTCAATCTGCCAATCAATTGGTGCTATTCCGTTTTTTTGCAAAAAATCATTGGTTTGGCTAAAATGTTTACAACCGAAGAACCCCCTATATGCCGATAACGGACTTGGATGAGGTGCTTTTAGTATCAAATGCTTTGGATTAGTAAGCATGGGGATTTTACTTTGTGCAGGTCTTCCCCACAGCAAGTAGACAATTGGTCTATCCTGGGCATTCACTGCACTGATAATCGCATTCGTAAACTGTTCCCATCCTTTTCCCTGATGGGAATTTGCCTGATGTGCCCTTACTGTCAAAACAGTATTTAACATAAGCACTCCCTGCTTTGCCCATTTTTCTAAGTAACCATTATTAGGAATATAGCATCCCAAATCTTCCTGCAATTCTTTATATATATTTTGTAAAGAAGGGGGAATTTCCGGTTGATCCGGTAAAACAGAAAAACAAAGGCCGTGAGCCTGATGTTCATTGTGGTACGGATCCTGACCCAAAATGAGTACTTTTACTTCACTTAAAGGGGTTAAATGAAAGGCATTAAAAATATCCTCCGAAGGTGGATATACAACATGTGTATTATATTCATTTAGCACAAACTGATATAGTTCTTTATAATAAGACTTGGAAAATTCAGTTTTAATTGTATCCAGCCAATCGTTTGTTATCATCGCCATAATATAATACCTTCCATTAAAGTCTTACAGAAATGCCTTTCTCCCGTAAATAACTTTTTACTTTATTAATCTCCAATTCTTTATAATGGAACAAAGATGCCGCCAGTGCAGCATCAGCCCCGCCTTCTGAAAGTGCTTCATAAAAATGCTCTTCATTTCCGGCACCCCCTGATGCAATTACAGGAATGGAAACATTTTGAGATACCATTTTGGTCAGTTCAATATCATATCCGGCTTTTGTTCCATCGCAGTCCATACTGGTAAGTAAAATTTCTCCGGCGCCTAATTTTTCTGCCTTCATTGCCCATTCCACAGCATCAATTCCCATATCCACACGGCCACCGTTTTTAAATATATTCCAGCCGCCGTCCTCTCTTCGCTTGGCATCAATGGCTACTACCACACACTGACTTCCGAATTTCTCAGCGGCTTCGCTAATTAAAGTAGGATTCATAATTGCAGCGGAGTTTACTGCCACCTTATCAGCGCCTTCTCTTAATATCATTTTAAAATCTTCCACACTTCTGATGCCGCCGCCTACAGTAAACGGTATAAATATGGTTTCTGCAACCTTCCGAACAAGTTCTGCTTTAATTTCCCTTGCATCAGAAGAAGCTGTAATATCCAGAAAAACTAATTCATCTGCTCCTGCTTTGTTATATTCGATTCCTACTTCAATAGGATCACCTGCATCTCTTAAATTTACAAAATTTGTTCCTTTTACTACTCTTCCGTTATTGACATCCAAACAGGGAATAATTCTTTTTGTATGCACGTTTCTAGTCCTCTTTCTCTATACTGATAAAATTCTTTAAAATAGCAAGTCCCACATCTGAACTCTTCTCAGGGTGAAACTGACATGCAAACACATTACCTTTCTCTACAGATGCATGAATTTCCGTTCCATACTCTGTTGCCGCAACAACAACATCTTCTTCTGCTTTTAAATAATAAGAATGAACAAAATAAACATACGAGTTCTCAGGTATACCTTTATATAATTTTCCCTGATTCGGATAGGACAGGGAATTCCATCCAATATGGGGAATCTTAAGTCCGGGTGTTTCAGGAATTCTTAAAATTTTTCCTTTTAATATACCAAGTCCCTTGACACCGGCAGATTCTTCACTTTCTTCAAACATAAGTTGTAATCCGAGACAAATTCCAAGAAATGGAGTTTTATTTGCGATTACTTCCTTAATCACATCTTCCAAGCCATATCCTCTGATTTTTTCCATGGCATCCCCGAATGCTCCTACTCCCGGTAAAATTACTCTGTCTGCATTTAATATTTGTTCTTTATCTCTTGTTACTATAACTTCTTCACCTAATGCCTCAATCGCCTTTTCGACGCTTCTGATATTTCCGGCATCATAATCAATAATTGCAATCATATTATGCTCCTTAATTTTCTGTCTCCATGCTTATGATATCTTCTTCTCCGGGCAAAATATCCTGGGGGTCATTTGTTTCTTGTACTTCTTCCACTTCCTGTTCATCCGCACCTGTATCAAACACAGCCCCCTCTGCCGTTTCATATATGAAAGCAGAATATCTGACATCGTCATATGCAATAATTTCTAAGACATCTAATTCACTTAAATCATACTTCCTGCTCAAAATATCTAAAATGGAATTATACACTGCTGTTATTTCTTTTTCTGCACCATATTCATTTATATCCATCATTTCATCACAGTATCTGATTCCCATGAAAAGTGCATCAAGCGCCTTGGCTTTTTCACCTATTTCGTCATATAAATAATATGCTTCAACACACCTATCAACTTGCAATACAGATTCCACTCTGTTAAGAAGCAATTTATCATTTACATTTAGGCGTTTACCATACAATAAAATATATGCTTCTTCATAATCACCGGCGTAAAAAGCTTCTCTTGCTTTCTTCTTTTCCGAATAATCAGGCAAAAAAATACTAAGAAAAACAATTGCTGCTATGAGGGAAGCGCCAAACGCAACTAACACAAGCATTCCTCTCTTCGATAAAACCTTCTTAGGCTTTATCTTAGGAAGTCCCGGTATATCCTCAATATCTTCTTTTTTCTTTTTTTCTTTTTTCTT
>JAGBBV010000034.1 GCA_017938315.1 Lachnospiraceae bacterium | reverse complement strand
TAATACGAGAGGACCGGGATGGACGGACCGCTGGTGTACCTGTTGGCTTGCCAGAGCCATGGCAGGGTAGCCAAGTCCGGCAGGGATAAACGCTGAAGGCATCTAAGCGTGAAGCCCCCCTCAAGATGAGATATCCCCATCGCAAGATGGTAAGACCCCTCAGAGAGTATGAGGTAGATAGGCTTAAGGTGTAAGCACAGCAATGTGTTCAGCTGATAAGTACTAATCGGTCGAGGGCTTAACCACAAAATAAAGATTTACTAAAGCCTGAAAAGACCAGGCTTAAGTAAAACTAAGTTATTTTGATGAAGAAAGCACCCAAAGGCGCTTTCTTCCAAAGAGAAGCTTGCAAAGAGAGATATAAGAGATTTGATATTCGGTTTTGAAGGCATGACATTTAAGACAGTGATTGAATCATTGTCTTTTTTTGTTTGTAAAATATTTGATACTTTAGATGTTTGTTATTGTTTCACAAAAAAAAATGTGTTATAATCAACTATATCGTAAGAATTACCCTAAGTAAATGAGGTGTATGGAATGGATACTAAAATTCTATTGGAAAATGGAACGAATGAATTAGAAGTATTGGAGTTTGAGCTGGACGGTAATCCATATGGCATTAATGTTGCTAAGATTAAAGAGATCATTCCTTATCAGAAGGTAACTCCTGTGCCGAATAGCCATCCCAGTATTGAAGGTATATTTATGCCGCGTGATACTATGATTACGGCAATAGATTTAAAGAATTGCCTGCAGAGAGGTGTATCTTCAGAAGGTGGTTTGTTTATTATAACTAATTTTAATAAGCTGGATATTGCTTTTCATGTAGATGAGGTCAGAGGAATTCATAGAGTTTCCTGGGAGAATATCATTAAACCAGGCGCAACTGTTTCTTCTGCAGAGGAAGGTATTTCTACAGGTATTGTTAAGATTGATGGAAGGCTGATCATTATTCTTGATTTTGAAAAGATCATAACGGATATTAATCCCGAAACAGGACTTAAAGTTAGCGAAATTAATGAGCTTGGTTCAAGAACCAGAAGCAATGTTCCGATTTTGATTGCGGAAGATTCTATTCTTTTGAATCGTCTGATTGTTGACTCGCTCAAAAAAGCCGGATATGATAATCTGATACATACTTGTGATGGACAGGAAGCATGGGATGTTATTTGCGAATGCAAAGCAAATGGTACGTTAAAAGATCATGTTCAGTGCATTATAACAGATATCGAGATGCCAATGATGGATGGTCACAGGTTAACAAAGCTTGTTAAATCTGATGATGAGACTAAGAATATTCCGGTCGTCATTTTTTCTTCGCTTGTTAATGAGGAAATGAAAAGAAAAGGAGAAGCTTTGGGGGCTGATGCACAGTTATCAAAGCCTGAAATTGGCAATCTGGTTAAAGTAATAGATGAGTTGGTTCGTTAAATAAATTGAAATAGGAAACATATAAGAGTCGGAATTTTTCCGGCTCTTACTTTTAATAAAAATGGTGAGAGATATGATACAAAATATAGCAGAAAAAATTGCAGATGCAGATATGGTATTAATAGGCATCGGGGAAGAATTTGAAATTAAAAATTCGGAAAAAGATAACGGAGAAGGAGAAAAAGCTTTCTTAAAAAGAAAACAGGCCTATTGCCGATTGAAAGAGGTAATTAAAAATAAAAATTATTTTATAGTAACGCTTTGCATGGATGGTATCATTTATGAGGCAGATTTTGACAAAAAAAGGATAGTAGAGCCATGTGGTTCTTTTTACCGTCTTCAGTGCAGTGGAAAATGCACATCGGATATTTATGAGCCCGATAAAAACCAGACCATGAAAATACAAGAATTTTTGAAAGGAAAATGTGAAGAAAAGGATATTATTCTGCCACATTGTCCAAAATGTGGTGCACCTCTTGCTTTTAATACAATTCAGACAGAAAATTATGCGGAAGAAGGCTATTTGGATATGTGGCAGCTTTATAACAAATGGCTGCAGGGAACAGTAAATAAAAAATTATGCATATTGGAACTGGGGGTGGGAATGCGTTTCCCTACAGTAATTCGATGGCCATTTGAAAAGGTAGTTTACTTTAATCGGAAATCAACACTTTTCAGGGTGCATAGTAAATTATATCAGACTACAGAAGAAATCAAAGAAAGAAGTGTGGGAATTCAGTCTGATCTTATGGAATTTTTAAAAGAATTGTCTAATCAGATATAGTATGTTAAACTTAGAAACGAAATGATGGAAAGCGGGGAAAGAGAATGTACACAGATGAAGAATACTTAGATAGTCTTTTAAAATCCATGGAAGAAAATCCTGTCGCAAACAGAACAGATTTTTCGTCGATTTTTCAGGAGGAAGAACCGCTTAAGGAAAAGACGGTTTTTAAGGATATAGAGCCGGAGGAAACAGAGAGTTTTACAGAGAGATCTGAAGAAGAACCGGAGCCGGAAGAATTTATAAGCGATGACAAAGAGAATGAGCTTGTAGAGCCGGAACCGGAAGAAACTCCCGTATTATCGGAGGAAGAGGCATGGAAAGAAAGCCTTGATGAGCTTTTGGCAGGTGCTGAGGATGGTTTGGCAGAGAAAGAATCGGAAAAGGACGAAGCTTTGGATGAGGACGAACTGAGCTCTCTTTTTGATGCTCTGGAAAATGATCAAGATAATATAACCGACAAGCAGTCGGAAATCAATGAACTTGAAGGACTTGATGTGACAGATATTATCGATCATATGGACGGCACCGACGAAGATCTGAATGAAATCAATGATCTGCTCAAAAAAACTGATCTCAATGAAGCAATTGATACATCTACATCTGAAGAAATATTTTCGCATGGAGATGTATCTTCAGATGATGATATGCTTGAACTTTTAAACAGCATGAATGAAGAACCGACTGCTTCAGGAGAGGAAGAGATTACTTCAAAAAAGAAGAAAAAAGCCTTTTCATTACCTTTTGGAAAGAAGAAGGAATCAAAACAAAAAACGGATGCTTCAGAGGAAAATTCAGCAAATTCAGAGGAAGATGGGAATGAAAAGAAAAAAGGCTTTTGGCATCGACTTATGGAAGAACTGACCAGGGAGGAAGAGGAGCCGGAGAACCAGGAGTCTGTCGATGAAAATGAGGAAATTCTGAAGGAACTGGAAGCTGAAGATCAGATCAAAGAAAAGAAAAAGAATAAGAAAGAAAAAAATAAAAAGGATAAAAAAGGGAAAAAGAGTAAGAACGCCTCGGCAGATGAAGAAAATGAGGATGCTTCAGGAGAGGAAGAAGGCAAGAAAAAGAAGAAAAAGCCGAAGCGTGAGAAGAAAGAAAAAGCGAAAGGACCAAAAGAAAAATCCCCCAAAATACTAAGCAAAAAGATGCTCTTTTCGATGATTGCATTCTGCGCTACCATTATTACTGCAATAGTTCTGCTCAGTATTTTCCTGCCTGATTATGCAGATAAAAAGAATGCAAGAACTGCATTTTATACAGGAGATTACAGTAAGGTATATGAACTTTTGTATGACAAGAATCTGAATCAAAGTGATCAGCTGATTTTTGAAAGAGCAAATGTTGTTCTGAAACTGCAAAGAAGATTGGATTCCTATGAACTGAATAAAAAGATCGGACAAGAGGCGGAGGCCCTTGATGCATTACTTCAGGGAACCTTGAAATATGAAGAAATATTGAGTGATGCGACTTATGGAGCTGAAGAGGAGTTGCAGGCCCTTTACCGAAAAATTTTGGACCATCTGGAGCAGGACTATGGAATCGGTGAGGAAGAAGCAAGAACGATCAATTCCTATGATAACGAAACATACAGCAGAAAGATATATTCTGTTGTGAATGGCGAGGATTTTTCTGACCTTGAACAGGAAGCGGGCGAGGAAGGGAAAACGGCAGATAATGATAAACTGCAGGATGTTTTGCCTGAGGAAGAAGATTTGATTCAGGAAGAACCATAAATTTTGCAACAGATATTCATAAGAGGACAGCATGGAGGACATAAGAAATGACAGCAATTATTGATTATGATGCAGGCAATATCAGAAGCGTGGAAAAAGCATTACAGTCACTTTCGGAGGAGGCTGTTGTTACAAGAGACAGAGATACTATTCTAAATGCAGACAGGGTAATCTTACCGGGAGTTGGAGCATTTGGTGATGCCATGGAGAAAATCAGAGGATATGGACTTGAAGAAGTGATCAAGGAAGTGGTTGCCAACAAAACACCTTTTCTGGGTATTTGTTTAGGACTTCAGCTGATGTTTGAACGCAGTGATGAGAGCAAGGGTGTTGCCGGGCTTGGACTTTTAAAAGGAGAAATCCTTCGAATCCCGGAGTCTGAGGGCTTAAAGATTCCCCATATCGGCTGGAATTCCTTAACTTTTCCCAATAAGGGAAGGCTGTTTGAGGGAATACCTGAAAATTCCTATGTATATTTTGTGCATTCCTATTATCTGAAAGCTGCTGATGAAAAGATTGTAACTGCGGCGACTGAATATGGAACCACGATTCATGCTTCCGTGGAAAAGGACAATATTTTTGCATGTCAGTTTCACCCGGAAAAGAGTTCGGATGTTGGGCTTAGAATTCTAAAAAATTTTATCGCCATAAAAAGGGAGGGCTAGAATATGCATACCAAAAGAATAATCCCTTGCCTGGATGTCAATAACGGAAGAGTGGTAAAAGGAACTAATTTTGTTAATTTAAGAGATGCCGGTGATCCTATCGAAGTGGGAAAAATGTATGATAAGGCCGGGGCAGATGAGTTGGTTTTTCTTGACATTACTGCTTCTTCTGATGCCAGAAATATAAAAGCGGAACTGGTCAGAAGGGTAGCGGAGACGATTTTTATTCCTTTTACTGTCGGAGGCGGTATCAG
>JAGBBV010000033.1 GCA_017938315.1 Lachnospiraceae bacterium | reverse complement strand
CCTTAAAAGCGACATCTTATTGTCCGGTCCCACTTTTGGACACTACCATTATAGCACTTTTCTATTTGCTTGTCATCGGCAAAACTGTGCCAATTTTGTGCCAATTTTCTGCCATCGGAAATTATCAGCTTAATCCCTCCAGTAAAGTGAGCATTTCAAGCCAGAAATCAACGTCTTTTGCCGGAGCTGCCCACAGACGAATTGAAAGAATTGTAATGGCCTGCGAACGAAGTCTGTAATAATGTCTTGGGGAAATATCCAGCCTGTATAGAATATCCGTCAAACTAAGATTTTCAGGGGTTATAAAGGTCTGATATATGAGATTATATAAAATCTCTCCGTTTTCAGGCTTTTTCTTGAGAACAGTAAGCGCCTCGTTAACTCTGTCAAGCAAAATACGGGATTTTCTCACGCCTTCAATACGGCTTTCAAGTTTTCTGTTACCCATAGACATCTCAACGTCAATGTGGTCTATAAGCTCATCCAGATTTTCAAACGGACGGTCTAACTCTTCAGCAACATTATCAGGGAAGCATTCAAGCATCCACGCAATAGTCCTGTAATTCTTCAGGAGCATAAGTGTGTTGTGATAAGTGTTTTTCTGTTTTGTCTGCCGAGCATTACGGATTCGTTCATCATCAATTCTGTGATCTCCTAAAATGCCTCTTTCGGTCAAAAGGGTGATAAATGCATCGGATTGGACTCTGATGCGTTCTTCCTGTTGTTCATACAGGGATATATTGTTTTTATTTTTACTCATAATTCGATTCTCCTTTTCAGCAATTCATAATGTCCGAGGGAAAACAAGGACCTCGGATGTTATTCGCTTCAATAACTGCAGTGTAACTCTTATATATACTCTGGCAGTCATATTCACAATTCTTACAATTCTCACAGTGAGAAATATACGCGCGTATTATAGGGGCTGAAAGTGCAACACGATTTTCCTGAGCTTTTTCTGTTGATTTCTGAGTAAGTTTTCTGCTATACCAAGAAACAAGTTTATTGATATGCTCGTGGTCATTAAAATTTTTGTGTGTATTCGCTCCTAAAATGCGTATTCTGTCTAAAATACTCACGATTTCTGCGTCTGTGGGCATTGAAACCTCTTTATTTGATGGATAAAGTTTATTATAAATGAGGCAACCATAAGAGCCGGGAAGACGATATAGAGCGAAGACATCCCCATGTTTTTTCAAAAATCTCCATACCTTTGTTTTTTCCCAACCCCAGCGTTGTCCCAAGGTTTCCAAAGTCAGTATGGCACCGTATTTCTCATACTGAACTGTCGGTGCCAAAAAAGAAAACGCATTGTTTGGATCTTCAAATACCGTGTGGCACCACAAATCCAACCATGCGTCTGATTCTTCAAATATGTAATTTTCCTTTGCGAGTCTTTCTGTTATATTGCGGGGAAGGCAGAGGAAGCCATATCCTTGAGTGGTATATACATTTCCATCCATACATTCTGCACCTGAGCATTTCACAACCCAATCGCAAATCCTATATGTAAGCTTTTTGGTCTTTTCATCAAGTGTGTATGTGATATACCCAAGTTTCGATAGCATATTAAGCGATTTTAGGGCTTCTGAGCGACTTTTAGCACCAAGGATACTCTTTATACCAACAATACCTCCAGACCATTCTCCAGCGTTTACAGCGTTGATATGACCACAATATTCGGCTTGTCCCTTACGGAATGCTGCACGAGATGCAAGTCTTGCCCATGAGCGCATTAACCCCTTGCCCTGGGGAAGGTGAGAGCGATGTAGCTTCACCCAATCATATTTCATTAAGCATTTCATGTGGGACCTCCTGTAAATATAAAAACAGACCGCCTTGTTTGACGATCTGCTTAATTTTCGTTTTATAGAATTTCTTTAATCAAGTTATCACGTTTTATATGAATATCTGATTTCCGCACTATATTTCTATAGTGGTCAGATAGAAGAAACAAAATCAAATCTTCCTTTGCAACATAAAATTTCTCTTTACGTCTTACACCAACAAGCAATCCGCTAATAATCCATCTGCGGATAGCTTCTTTTCCGTAACCTATTACCTTACTTACTTCAGTTGACTGCAGCATGTCCGGTAAATTTTCAAACTCTCGTATGTAGAAGAGTTTTATTTTCTCTAAATCAGATTCCTGACATTCAGTAATCGAACACTTATCCTTGGCATATCTTAAAATGTCTTTGACTGCGATGTCATAATAATGTACCAAGTATTCTCTTCGTGGTCCTTGTGCCCGTGCATATCTTTTTGTATATGCTACAGCGCCGGATTTTAACGCTCTCGCTGCCGTTCGTGGACATATACCACACATTTCACAAAATTCATCTTTTCTGACAAATTCGGGGTATTTTTTTGAATTTTCAACTATTTTAGCGTAGGAATACACAAAATTACACCTTCTTTTAGGTAATTTAGGTCAATATAAGGTGTATTTGCTATGTATAATGCTTTTGTTCTCTCCGAGTTCTCTCCGTTCTCCCAAATGCTTATCAAATTTCAATTTTTCAAAAAACCGCCAAGCCGTATGGCTTTCAAGTTCCAAAAGCCGTAAACCCCAGTAAAATCAAGGCTTTCAGCACTGCCTGAATTACTCATACTTACACATAGAGTAACATCAAAGGACTTAAATGCAAATAACTCGAAATCATTCGAAATCTTTTGAATTTGTTGGAACTTAAAACTCCGCAAACGCTGTAACGGTGCGGTTTTCAGCAATCGGTGCTGACAAAACAAAAAAATCTTTTCTAATGAGATTTCTAATAAAATTAAATATTTGCTTTAAACTTTGAAAAAAGTTTATATAAATTTGGAGATGTACCCAAGTGGTTGAAGGGGTCGGATTCGAAATCACTCGAAATCTTGTGAAGTTAGTGGAAGTGTGGACCACTTCAAAACCGCATAAACACTGGGTTTTTAATAAAATTAAATATCAAAGTTTTTAGCAGTTTCCAAAAAAAGTTTCCAAAAATCTGCAACCCGTGATTTTTGTG
>JAGBBV010000032.1 GCA_017938315.1 Lachnospiraceae bacterium | reverse complement strand
GCTGTTTATTTGTCAAGGTTCGAGCAAAGCAGTTCTTTGTGTGAAATGATTTTGAAAGCTTGCTTTCATAAAATCATTTTCATGCAAAGGACTATTGTGCGACAGCACACATCGAGCGGTTTTACCGCGAGATGGCTTTGCATTCTGTCGGTCTGTTTCCTCAGACGCAACTCTGTTATCTTATCATGCGTCTTTTCTACTGTCAAGACCTTTTAAATAATTTTTTGAAAATTTTGAAGTCACATTTTCTAAATATATTTCAGTAATTAGACCTCTATTTTTCTCCAAAATATACCACCTATCATTTTCAGACGGTGGATTTTTATTATATCATCAAAATAATTTTATTGTCAATATATTAACTGCTTAAACTGGAAAATTTTATTAGTTGGCTATTCTCTGCTTATTTAATCAGGACAAACCGGGAGCTTCTTGGCTTATTCAAAGTAACGACAATCCCCAGTTTTTCATAAAGTGTACTAAAAGCATTACAATAATGCCTGCCTCTGCAAATCCCATCACGATACCGAGAATTTTATCAATTCCTTTTATAATAGGTAAATTAGCAATTAATTTTACGGAAGTTAGCAGTATGCTTACTATTCTATAAACAATACACACTGCCGCAAGCACAACCACCATTTGAATCACCTTGCCGATTTCCCTGTTCATGTAACTGCCCACTGCACTTAAAATTAACATCACACATATTCCCGCTACTGCCATGGCAACTAGCGAAATAAACTCTTTTGCAATTCCCTTTTTAAATCCTGCCACCATCCTCCAAATAAAAATCAGGGATATTATTATCAGGGCAATATAATAATACATTTAATCTACTCCATTTTTCTATGTCTACTTATTTTAATTCCATTACATCAATAGAGCTGCTGGTTACTACAGTATATCTATATGTAGCAGCTGTGGGGACCAAAAGAGCTACCGGCTTTTCAAATTCTCCCGTAAATTTATCCACACCTTTGATATTACATATCTGGCAATCCATATCATTATAAATAATAATTTGATCTTTATTAAAAATGATGTCCGTATATTCTATATCAAAAAACTGTGAATGTGCCTTGTTTCCGCCTGTATCATATACATCAAGCCGGTAAATAGACTCTCCCGTCTGATTTCTGAATACCAACCCCACATAGTTTTCATTATAATAAATACTTTGTATCTCTTCTTTGATAAGATTTGATGCCACATTGGAAGGTTTCTCAGAGCCTTGGAAAAAGATTATTCTGTCATCAGAAACTGCAAATGCAGCATTGTTGTTCATAAATTGCACATAAGGTACGACAGCACCTGCATAATCATATCCGCTCACATAATTATCGCTTACATTTTTACCTACTTCACCAAAGTTAAAAAAAGCAACCGTAGATTTCATATCCCCTTCATCTACATAAAAATATGAGATTGCAAGCAGTTTCCCGTTCGGTGAAAGAGATAGACTCATGGGATATCCGCTTTTATCCATAGAAGCTTTGATATCCACAATAGAAGTTTCTGTATCGGTATTGCCGTTGTACAGTAAAATCCTTGTCACATCGGAATCATCTAATACAGCAGCTACCACTCCGCTTTGGGAAACGCATATATCTCTTATGGGCAGGTTGGTTTTTACCGTTCCCAGTTGTCCGGTGCTGCTTACCACATATACAGTTCTTCCATTATAATCCCCCAAAGCCGCAACATCTTTACAAACAGACACTATAGGATTTTGCATTTCGAAAGTCTGATTCCAGAGGGCACTACCGTTGCTGTCTAAGCAGCTGGCACCATCTTTACTATATAAAAGAATGTTATTTCCCAGATTTTTTACTTTGGCATTTTGCACAATTGTTACAGGTGCAGAGCTTACATTCACGCTTTCTACAAAAACCTTATTCTGCCACTGCCACACAAGAAAGCATGCAATTACTGCAATAAGTAAAACAAACAAAGCTCCTCGGTAAAAAACTGTCAGCTTATGGGTTTTAATTTTTTCCTTATAACTGATGGTATTATTATTTTCTATTCTCTTTTCCCGTTCTTTCAAATAATCCCGAACATTGGACATTTACGCATCTCCCATTGACTAAATGTAAATCTCTGTTTTGCAAATTCATTTTAGCAACAATCTACGCCCTCCCTGCTTTCATTCCCGGCAATGGAAGGGCGTATCTTTTATCCTATTTATCAAACCTATTCTACTACACAAACTGATATATTGTTACTGTATCATACTTTCTGTCCGGTCCATAAACCGCTGACGGAAATTCCGGTTTGTTTGCAGTATCCGGATAATACTGTGTTTCTAAGCAGAAACCGCATCTGGGACCATAAGTAGCATTTCCCTTTCCCTTTTCCGGTGCAATACAATTGCCTGCATAGAACTGAACTCCGGGTAAATCGGTGAATACTTTCATAACCCTTCCCGTTGTCTCTTCTTTTACGGTTGCAAATTCTCTTAATGTTCCCTCTTCTCCGTCAAGAACCCAGTTATGGTCATATCCCTGTACCAGTTTCAGTTGTTCATTATCCGCATTAATGTCTTTTCCGATTTTTTTCGCAACGCGGAAATCAAAAGGAGTTCCCTCAACTGTAGCAAGTTCACCTGTAGGAATTGCTCCTGCTACAACCGGTGTATAATAAGACGCTTTCATCTCCAAAACATGATCATGGATCTTGTCACCGTCATGTCCCGCCAAGTTAAAGTATGTATGATTGGTTAAATTCAGGATAGTATCTTTATCACTGCTTCCCGTATAATGAAGTTTTAATTCATTGTCCTCTGTCACACTGTAGGTAACACTTATCTTCTTATTTCCGGGGAATCCCATGTTTCCATCAGTATCTTCCAAAGTAAATGTCACGCTGTTTTCACCTTCTACAGCATCCCATACGCATTTGTGATATCCAAACTCTTTATGGCTATGTAAATTATTTCCTCCATCGTTATCATCAAGCTGATATTTTTCACCATTCAATTCAAAAGATGCACCACCGATTCTGTTTGCATTGGGTCCGATGGTTGCACCAAAAAAACTGCCATTCTCAAAATATTCTTCCAGCGTATCAAAACCGAGAACGATATCCTCTGCCTTTCCGGCTTTATCGGGAACAAATAAATTTACTAAAATTGCCCCGTAATTAATTACCCCCGCTTTCATTCCCTTGCTGTTGGAAATGTAATATCTGCTGATTTCTTCACCTTTTTTTGTTTTTCCAAAAAACTCTTTTACTACTGCCATATTAATACCCTCGCCTTCGTTTTTTATTAAAGCTCCGTCCTTCCTTCCAAGGCACGAAGCAGTGTTACTTCGTCAATATACTCTAAATCGCCTCCAACCGGCACACCACTGGCAATTCTGGTAACCCTGATACCGGTAGGTTTAATTAACTTACCGATATACATCGCAGTGGTCTCTCCTTCCAAACTGGAATTAGTGGCAATAATCACTTCCTCCACATCTCCCTCAAGCCGTTTAATAAGCTCCTTCAGTTTAATATCGCCCGGCCCGATTCCAAGCATAGGCGATATTGCCCCGTGAAGGACATGATAAACTCCTTCATATTTACCGGTTTTCTCATAGGCTGCCAAATCTCTGGAATTTTCTACAACCATAATTGTTCCGTGGTTTCTTTTATCATTACTGCAAATAGGGCACACTTCCTTATCGGTAAGTGTATAACACTCACTGCAATAACGAACATTTTCTTTGGCGTCCATGATTGTCTTGGCAAGCCGGTTTACTTTTTCTTTTGGCATATTGATTAAGTGAAATGCCAGTCTCTGTGCCGACTTTGCTCCGATTCCGGGAAGCCCTGCAAGCTCATCTATTAATTTATTAATATGTCCGCTGTACAGTTCCATTAGAAGGGAAATCCTCCTCCCATGGAAAGGCCGCCGGTCATCTTACTCATGGCATCTGCACTTGCCGCGTCTGCCATTCGAAGTGCTTCGTTTGCTGCTGCCATTACAAGATCTTCTAATGTTTCAATATCATCGGGATCTACTGCTTCTTCAGAAAGTTTTACTTTCGTCACTTCTTTCTTACCGGTTACTGTCACTTCAACAGCTCCGCCGCCTGCTTTTGCAGTAAATTCCTTTGTTTCTAATTCTTTCTGATTTTCTTCCATCTGACGCTGCATTCTCTGTGCCTGTTTCATCAGATTGTTCATGTTACCGGGCATTCCGCCGGGAAATCCTCCACGCTTTGCCATTTCTTTATTCCTTCCTTTTTTGTATTACATATCACTTTATTTTACTATTACTGACAACCCTATTTCAAGTGCAAAGTGTATGTCTCTAAAACTCACCTGTGAAGTCATCATCCTCTTCAATTTCCTCTATTTCCATGTGAATGGATTCGGAAACAATTTTGGTCAAATCAGGAAACAGTTCTTGTGAGGAACGTCCACCATCTCCGCCTTGTACCATAATTTCTATTTCCTTGCCGGCATATTCGGAAAGAATTTTTTGCAGTTCTTCTTTATGCCCTGCCTGTCTGAAATAGTCCGTGGGCAGGCCATCCTGTACCACGATAAGCAGTTTGCCGTCACTTCCCAAACTGGGGTAAGCTGTCTTTAAATATGTTTTCATGGGATTGGGTGCTTCCGCTACCGCTACTGCCCATTTACTCACAACCCTGCTTACATCCTCCGGGATTGCCTTTGGCAAAGGTGCCCGTGGCGCTTGCTCCGCTGCCATACTGCTTGTCACTATACCGGACTGCATATTTTGCAGCATATCGGCACTAATATTCATGGGAATTCCCTGTTCAATTTTTTGCTCCAGCTGCCTGATCCGGTCTGTCAGTGACTGCGTATCAGTTTCCATTGCAGGTCTGCAAAGTTTAATCAGATTCATTTCTATCAAAATACGCTTCTGGGTTGCAAAACGGATTTGCCCGGAAAGTTCTGAAAGCACACGGATATATCGCATAATCACATCATGCTCTGCCATCTGTGCTTCCTCTTTCAGTCTTGCCAGATTATCGGAGGAGACATCAATTACATCCTCTGCGCCATCTGCTGTTTTTACCAGTAATAAATTTCTTAAATACCACGTAAAATCTGCCACGAACTGTGCCAGTTCACGTCCCTGTATTACCATTTCTTCCAAAATGGCTATGGCACCTGTTACATCTCCCTTAAGCACTACACGGAAGAGTCTGCTGAATACTTCCGTATCCACTGCCCCAAGCACATCCAGCACTTTATCGTAAGTAAGTTCCTGTCCGAAGTGGAAGGCAATGCACTGGTCCAAAAGGCTGAGCGCATCACGCATGGAACCATCTGCCGTCTTTGCAATATAGCGGATAGCTTTATCTTCCACGGAAACATTTTCAATGCTTGTGAGTTCTTTTAACCGTTCCGAGATAGTATCTATTGTAATTCGTTTAAAATCATAACGCTGGCATCTGGAAAGTATGGTAATGGGAATTTTATGCACTTCCGTTGTTGCCAAAATAAAAATTACATACGAAGGCGGCTCCTCCAACGTCTTAAGAAGGGCATTGAAAGCTCCGATGGAAAGCATGTGAACTTCGTCAATAATATAAACCTTATATTTACCCTCTGCAGGAGAATAGGAAACCTCTTCTACAATTTCCCTGATGTTATCCACACCGTTATTGGACGCCGCATCTATTTCTATGACATTCATGCTGGCCCCTGCCGCAATCGTCTTACATACGGCACACTCACCACAGGGACTGCCGTCCTTAGGGTCTTCACAATTCACAGCCTTCGCAAAAATCTTTGCTATGGTTGTCTTACCTGTACCTCTTGTTCCGCAAAAAAGATAAGCATGTGAAGTACGTCCTGCCACTATTTGGTTTTTGAGAGTCGTTACAATATGTTCCTGTCCCTTCACGTCCTCAAAGGATGCGGGGCGGAATTTTCTGTAAAGAGCTGTATATGACATGTTACGTCTTTCCTTCCGTGGCAGCCTCTATCTTTATATCTGCCTGCTTTACTTAATCACCGAAACTGATACCCAGTAATTTTGCTTCTTTTACAATATCGGAATCTGGAGAAACCATCTTCAGCTTACCTGCTACATCTTCCAACGGCACTTTCACGATTTCTCTGTTTTTGTATCCTACCATAAAACCATACTCACCCTTTAAGATAAGTTCACCGGCTTCTGCACCGAGACGGCTTGCGAATACCCTATCATATGGGCAAGGACTTCCGCCTCTCTGAGTATGCCCGGGAACAGTCACACGCACCTCTCCTCCTGTCATCTCCTGGATCTGATCTGCCAGTTCATAAGATACGGAAGGGTATTTATAATTTTTCATTTTTTCTTTATATTCTTTTTTAGACAGCTTTGCATCTTCTTTGGAGATCGCACCTTCTGCCACTGCTAAAATAGTAAATCTGCTACCGTTTTTATTTCTCTTTTCAATTGCTTCCACTACTTTCTTAATGTCATAAGGAATCTCGGGAATCAATATAATATCGGCACCACCTGCCATACCTGCATTTAAGGTAAGATATCCTACTTTGTGTCCCATTACTTCCACAATAAAAGTTCTTCCGTGGGAAGATGCTGTGGTATGAATACAGTCAATTGCATCGGTTGCAATATTAACAGCACTTTGGAAGCCGAAAGTCATGTCGGTTCCCCAAAGATCATTGTCAATTGTCTTGGGAAGAGTGATTACGTTTAACCCTTCCTGCCTTAAAAGATTTGCTGTTTTATGTGTTCCGTTGCCACCCAAAATAACCAGACAGTCTAATCTTAATTTATGGTAATTCTGTTTCATGGCTTCTACTTTATTCAATCCGTTTTCATCAGGATCCTGGATTGTTTTGAAAGGTGTTCTGGAACTTCCCAAAATGGTACCGCCTTTTGTTAAGATACCGGAAAAGTCACGTCCTTCGAGCATACGAAAGTTTCCGTAAATAAGACCTTTATAACCATCTAAAAAACCGTAAATTTCAACATCTTCCTTGCTGTTTACCAGACATTTTACTACACCGCGCATTGCTGCATTTAATGCCTGACAGTCTCCACCGCTGGTTAACATACCGATTCTTTTCATAGTGATACCCTACCTTTCTTTTCTGCATTTGTTTACAAGTAAATCTTATCTTTTATTATACAAAATTATTGAAACTCTGTCTATGACTCATATCTCTGTAAAGCCCTTTTCCGCTATGAGATTTATTTCATTTTCTTCCTAAAATTGCGGTATGCCCAAAGCAATTTATAATACATCATAAAATATAAAGTAGACTTCATATGCATGCGGATCAGTTTCCGTTCTTCTGCATGCACTCTTTCCTCATAATATTTGTTTTTCATAAACCCTGGAAAAGTTTCTTTCATTTCTTTCCCAAGATTCTTAATAAATTTATATTCTTTTTTCTCATTGCCCACCATGTAAGAAAACAATGTATTCACATAAAACAATGTGGTAAAGCTACTTTCAATTTCAGGATAATACTTGTCCAGATAATTAAATTCCTTTGCTTCCTTCACCATGATTCTTGCAGCTTCCATTCTGTGCTCACAACGCTCCTTGGAGATTGTATGGACAGTGGACATATCGTGCTGGTAATAGTAATACATCGGCTCTTCTATATACTCAAAATGTTTTGCCCTCAGTTTCCATGAATTACCAATAGCATTATCCTCATAGAAAATTCCTTCCGGAAAACGGTTTGGGTAATCCATAATAATATGCCGCTTATAAATCTTCACAACAAGACTACCGCCATCTAAAATAAGGGAACGGTATTTCTCCTCATCCAAAACGCCGGTCTGTTCTTTTTTATTATTGTGGACCACTGTGCCGATTTCCATATCGTGTCTGTGCGTCAAGTGATAATCGCAGCCCACCATGTCTGCACCGGTTTCCTCTGCTTTATTTAACAACTTCTCATAAAAATCTTCTGTCACCCAGTCATCGCTGTCTATAAAGCCAATCCATTCTCCTCTTGCCGTTTCCAGACCTAAGTTTTTGGCTCCCCCCTGTTTTTTATTCACAGGAGATGCAATTACTTTTACCTTTTCAGGAAATTTCTTTTCATAACTACGGAGAATCTCCAACGAGTTATCCGTGGAACAGTCATCCACAGCAATAATCTCATAATCACTTATGGTCTGATTCACAAGACTGTTTAAGCAGTAAGCAAGTTTACCATCCACTGCCATATTATAGACAGGTACAATAACACTCAGTTTCATAGAACCCCTCTTATACGGTAATACCGTTTTACTCTTTTGTAATGATTATTTCCTAAAATATGCTACAATTTTCTTCACTGCCGCAATTACATCCTCTACGTCTTCATCCGTCATTGCATAATAAAGCGGCAGACTAATCATTTCCTCATATAATCTCTCAGCCTTCGGGCATAATCCTTTTTGATATCCCAATTTCTCATAATAAGGGAAATAGTAGGTAGGAATATAATGTACATTACAGCATACGTTTTCCGCTGCCAGTGCATCAAAAAACTGTTTGCGGTCTATGGATAACATTTCCGGTTTAATTCTCAAAATATAAAGATGTCTGGTAGTATCTGATTCCGGAATTTCTCTCTGCACGGTGATCTCCGGAATTTCAGAAAAAGCCTCATCATATACTTTCACAATCTCTTTTCTTCTGGCACTGAACATAGGCAATTTATCAAGTTGGCTGATTAACAGTGCCGCCTGGATATCTGTCATGCGGTAATTCATGCCAAGATCAATCTGCTCATAATACCACGGCCCATCAGACTCATGTACCATCTGTGACTCATCACGGGTAATTCCGTGTGCCCTGTATAATAAAAGTTTTTTATAATACTCTTCGCTATTGGTGAGAACAGCACCGCCTTCTCCGCTGGTTACGGTTTTCACAGGATGAAAGCTAAGAGTAGTCATATCGGCAATGGAACCGTTTTTCTGCCCCTTATAGCTTGTCCCGATTACATGGGCACCATCCTCAATCAATGCTATGCCATGTTTTCTGCAATGTACAAGCAATTCATCAAGTTCTACCGATTGCCCCGTAAAATCTACCGCCACTACCGCTTTTGTTTTTTCATTAGTAAGTGCTTTGACATTGGACGGATCAATGTTATAAGTCTCTTCGTTAATATCAGCAAAAACCGGTTTCGCTCCGCAGTACAACGCACAGTTTGCCGATGCCGCAAACGTAATGGGCGTAGTTATCACCTCATCGCCCTGCTTAACGCCTGCTGCCAGGCATGCAATATGAAGTGCTGCCGTTCCGTTGCTGCAAAGGACCGCATACTTTGCTCCTGTTACTTCACACAGTTTCTTTTCTGCCTCCGCTATCTTAGGTCCGCAAGTCAAATAATCACTTTTCAGCACCTCTACCACAGCCTGAATATCTGCCTCATCTATATACTGGTGCCCATAAAAAATCTTTTCCTTACGCACAGGTGTGCCGCCGCAAATTGCTGGTTTATTCATTTGTTTCATCTCCCTATTTTCTGCCTTTTACTGATTTTGTATAATCTCATCAGCCATGGCTGCTATAAATTCGCTGTTCGTCGGCCGGACTTCTCCGTTTTCCCTTGAATAACCGAACATTCTTTCAAAAGTCATTCGGTTACCTCTTTCCCACGATATTTCTATGGCGTTACGGATAGCTCTTTCTACTTTGCCGTCAGTAGTATTATAACGCTTTGCAATCTCCGGGTAAAGTAATTTGGTTACACTTCCCACTATCTGCATGTCCTCAAGTGCCATAAGAACCGATACTTTAATAAAATGATATCCCTTCAAATGTGCGGGAATTCCCAAATCCAACATCATTTGAAAGATCTTTTGTTCTGTTTCCACATCTGCACAAGTTTTCATGTACACATCTCCGTTCTGCTAAAATCTTCTGTCACTTTCTCAGTATAGATGAAGTTCTTAGTTATGAGAAGTTGTAAATTATCGCACAAATTTTCATTACTGTTATTTTTCACGGTTTAGCCTTTCACGGGCTTATAGTTTCCGTCACTCACAATATAACGCCACAAAACATCCCTGTCTTTCGGCTCTGCATAGTCAATGCCTACTCTTTTTGCTGCGTAGCACTCCGGCTTTGTCCCGTCATCTTCAATCCAAAGCTGATCCGACACGGTCATATCTTCCTCATTCAGGCTTCTGTCAATTTGCATGGCTTTGGTTAATTTCCCGGGTCCATTATATCCCTCTACACCGCGGATCAACACTGCTTCCGGATGCCCTTCTTCCCCTGTCACTACATTAAAAAGAGAATGCATCCCATAGCAAAGGTACACATAAGCGATGCCGCCCTGCTCATACAGAACTCTCGTCCTCTCTGTCTTTCCTTTACTGGCGTGGCATGCCGTATCCTCTTCCCCACAATAGCATTCTGTCTCCGTTATTCGGTATCTTTCAATTTTACCGTCCACCTTACGGCAAAGTAATTTACCTATCAAATCCGGCGCAAGAACCTTTGCCGATTGCTTATAGTATTCTCTGTCCAGCCTGTCTCCCATTTCAGTCCTCTTACTATCCTTCTGTTTCTTTCACTGCAGGAAAAACAACCGTAATCGTTGTTCCTTCTCCCGCTTCACTTTGTAGATTTATTGTTGCATTCAATTTGATCAAAATATGTTTTACAATGGCGAGCCCAAGCCCGGTCCCGCCCGTGGACTTGCTTCGGCTTTTATCTACCCGATAAAAACGTTCAAAAATTCTTTCCTGATGTTCTTCCGGAATACCGATGCCGTTATCTTTTACGATTAATATCGCTGTGTCAATACTATTTTTTACGCACACATTTACATATCCACCGTTACGATTATAGCGGATGGCATTATCACACAGATTATGCAAAACTTCATCCACCATCTGTTTATTTGCATGGATAAACGCTGTTTCTCCTTCAAAATGTAATGTAACGGCATGTTTTTCCGCATTCACCTGCAACATATTTACACATGCCTCTGCACAATCCTTCAGATCAATACATTCCATTTTTTCTTCCACCCGGGAATCGTCAAGTTCAGACAACCTTATCACATCATTAATCAGCGTCAGCAATCTATTCGCATTGCCGTGTATTTCCCCGGCAAATCTGCGCACCTCTTTTTCCTCTGCCACCATTCCGTTTTCAATCAGTTCCGCATACCCTGAAATAGCTGTTAGAGGTGTTTTTAATTCATGGGAAACATTCGCTGTAAACTCCTGTCTGATTTTTGCGTTTTGAAGCACATCGGCATGCTGATTTCTGATTGCATCGATAAAGGGCTTCATTTCTTTATATTCTTCCAATTTTTCAGCATTCTCAACATCTTTAGCAATCAATCTAATTGGACGTATAATTCCTTCTGCCAGTAAAACAGACAGCAATCCGCAAACAATGAATATTGCCACCATCGCAATCAAAACATAGGGTGCCGAATATTCCATCAATCTGTACATATTATCTGCAGTTTTTGATACACGGATTACTCTACCGTCTTCGAGCCTCAGCGCATAATAATAAGTATTTTTATCCAATGTATCGGACATACGGATACGGCTACCTTCCCCGGACAGGGACGCTTCCTTTACTTCCGGTCTATCTGCGTGGTTATCCATGCTTTTTGCATCTGTTGCCGTGTCATAGAGAACTTTTCCGTCAGATGCAACAAGCGTAATTCTGAGTTGATGTTCATTCATTTTCTCTTCCACATAAGAAAAATCACCTGTTCCTCTATCGCCATCAACTGAAATCAACGCACCCGCCATTTGCGCATACATACGCAAATCATCCAAAATTTGTGTTGTCAAAATATGATAACAAACAGCTACTGTTAGCAATAATGTTGAAATAATTGCCAAAGTAGCTGTTCCCATTAAACTTTTATTAATTTTCTTTTTCATGCAGTTTTCCTCTATGCATTAAAAATATAACCTACATTACGTACAGTCTTTATCATACTGCCAGACTCTTTTAATTTTTGCCGTAAGGTTTTTATATGCATGTCCAAAGTGCGGGATTCTCCTTCAAAATCCGTCCCCCATACCTTGTCCAGTATATCTTCTCTGGATGTAACAATTCCGGCCTTTGTCATAAGCAATTTTAAAAGCTCATATTCTTTATAAGTGAGTTCACATTTTTCACCACTTACTGTCACACAATGTTTTTCCATATCAAGGCATACATCTCCCACTATCACAACTTTTTCCGCCGCTTCCTTACTTGTCCGGCGAAGAAGTGCCTTTACTCTGGAAATCAACTCCATAATACCGAAAGGTTTTGTCAGATAATCATCTGCCCCTGCATCTAATCCCTTTACCTTATCTATTTCTGTGGTCTTAGCCGTTACGAGAATAATCGGAATCATTTGGATTTTCTTATTTTCCCGAATTTCTTTGATGATATCAATACCATCCGCATCGGGAAGCATAATATCCAAAAGCAGCAGGTCTGGAGTTTTCTCTCTTAGTGAACAAAAAAAATCTGCAGCACTTGAAAATTCACAGACATCATATCCCGAATTCCCAAGTGCAATCTTTTCAATTTCTCTGATATTTTCATCGTCTTCCACTATATAAATAACTGCCATTTTTCCTCCGACTCTAATGAGCCTTCATATTTTTAAGGAAGCTGATAACGTTCTTTCAAATGCTTTACTTCTGCCATGAACATCAGGTTATCCTTGCTTGACATCTGATCCTGGTATTCATGTGTTTCAAAATTGTCTTCATTTAACTGAAGCATCGCAAGCGCAATGTTAGAACAATGATCGGATACTCTTTCATAGTTGGTAGTAAGATCTGCCAAAACAAATCCCATTTCAATGGAACATTTACCCTTACGCAGTCTCTTTAAGTGACGTTTCTTCACTTCTTCACTTAAGTAATCAATTACTTCTTCCATAGGCTCTATCATAGTTGCCAGTTTCAAATCTGTTTCCTGGAATACAAGTATGGTTGTATTTACAATATCCTTAATGGCACCTGTATAAATTGCCAATTCTTCCTGTGCTTTCTTGGAGAATGACTGGTCTTTTCCAACCATTTCTTTTGCACCATCCACAATATTAATCGCATGATCGGCAATACGTTCAATATCCCCAATACAATGCAGTAAAACAGAGAGCTCCTGACTGTCTTTTTCCGTTAAATCCCGGCTACTTAATTTTACAAGATATGAGCCAATTTCATCGTCATAATGATCTACGATATTTTCCAGTTCAATGACCCTTTCCGCAGATTTTTCGTCAAATTTGTCAAACATCTGTATTGCAAGGAACAAAGCTTCTCTTGTATATTCTGCCATATCGAGCGCTGCATTTTTACACTGTTCAAGCGCAAATCCCGGTGTACTTAAGAAACGGGGATCCAAAAGTTGAACCATTTTCTTTCCTTTTTGCGCTTCCAATTCTTCCTGTGTCTCCGGAAGTGTTATATAAACCATCTTCTCTAGGATAGACGAAAATGGTGCAATAATAACAACTGCAACAACATTAAATGCCGTATGTACAATCGCAACTCCAAGAGCACTGATGGATTCATCCATAAAAGCAAAATCAAGGGCTGCATGTAACGCGTAGAAAATCACCATGAAACCTACGGTCTTAATAATATTGTAATATAAATGTACCAGAGCTGCCCTCTTACCATTCTTACCTGCACCTGCACTGGAAATAAGTGCTGTTACACAGGTACCTACATTCTGACCCATAATAATCGGAATTGCCGTCTGGAAACTTACTGCACCGGTCACGCAAAGTGCCTGCAGAATACCGATAGATGCAGAAGAGGACTGAATCACCGCTGTCAAAATAAGACCGGCAAGCATACCAAGTACCGGATTGGAAAACATCAATAAGATATTGGCAAATGCCGGGCTTTCTGCCAAAGGCTCTACAGCACCGGACATCGTATTCATACCAAACATAAGAACAGCAAAGCCTATCAGAATAGAACCAACATCTTTATGCTTTTCTTTTTTAGCCATGGATAACATAATCACGCCGATAATGGCAAGCACCGGAGAAAATGATGTGGGTTTCAGCAACTTCATAAAGAAACCGGTTCCACTAATTTCTGCAAGGCTCAAAATCCATGCCGTTACCGTAGTACCTACATTGGCACCAAGAATAACCCCTACAGACTGTGACAATTTCATAATGCCTGAATTTACGAAACCTACTACCATAACGGTAGTAGCTGAAGATGACTGAATAATTGCTGTCACACCTGCCCCCAATAAAATAGCCATAAGCTTATTGGATGTCAGTTTCTCCAAAATAATTTCTAATTTTCCGCCGGACAATTTTTTTAATCCGTCTCCAAGCACATCCATTCCATATAAAAAGAGTGCTAATCCACCAATCATCGTTAGTACACTAAAAATATCCATTTCCTATCCCTCCGGGTAGTATTGAGTATAAAAAACCTATTTGGTCTTTATTTTACACTATTTATTACTTTTTGGGTATAGGAATTTTACTTTTTATTTACAAAACTCTTACTTTACTGATGTTTCCCGTCTCCTGAAAAAGTTCCCATTCACTAATATTTACCGCATGGTCACCTATTTTTTCCAAATACTTTGCAATCATAAGAGCATCAATACAATCGTCAACATCCCTTGTTTCTTTTTTCAAAATTTCGATTAAATCATTCTTCACTTTGTTGAACAATTCATCCACTTCATCATCCCCTGCAATCACTTCCCGTGCAACCTGCTCATTCCTGTTTACAAACGCATTCACTGCCATTTTAACCATTTTTCTGGCTGCCTGTGCCATGGGCATAAGATGTTGTGAATAAACTGACACTTCCTTTAATCCCATTCGCAGAAAAAGCTCTGCCATATCTGCCAAATGGTCTCCCACCCGTTCTATGTCGGTTACCACTTTTAGGCTTGCCGTCACCACTCTGAGGTCTCCAATTACAGGTTGCTGCCTGGTAATCAAAAGCAGACACTTTGATTCTACTTCTCTCTGTCTCTGATTAATTTCCTTATCATCCTCTTTTATTCTGATGATTTCCTGTTCATCCTTCCTTGCAAGTGCATCAAATAACTGTTCATAGTTTTTCTCAACCTGCCATGCCATGTCTGTTACATGATTATGCAACTCCTTGAGTTCATTTTCAAATGTTGTTCTAGGTGACATATCTATCCCTCCTGTTCCGCTTATCCAAAACGTCCTGTAATATAGTCTTCTGTTCTCTTATCCTGTGGTCTTGAGAAAATATTATTGGTACTGTCAAACTCAATTACCTCTCCTACCAAAAAAAAGGCTGTATAATCCGATACTCTGGCCGCCTGCTGCATATTGTGAGTCACTACCACTACCGTATATTTTTTCTTCAATTCTTCCATCAAGTCCTCTATCTTCAAAGTGGAAATCGGATCAAGTGCTGAAGTAGGCTCATCCATGAGAAGAATCTCCGGTTCTACCGCAAGTGCCCTTGCAATGCAAAGCCTCTGTTGTTGTCCACCCGAAAGCCCCAGTGCCGACTTTTTCAATCTATCTTTTACTTCATCAAAAATCGCTGCATCACGAAGAGATTTCTCTACAATTTCATCTAACTTTGCTTTACTTGTAATCCCATGAATTCTGGGTCCATAAGCCACGTTATCGTAAATGCTCATAGGAAAGGGATTGGGCTGCTGAAATACCATACCCATTTTTTTGCGCAGTAAGGTAGTATCCACTTTAGGGTCATAGATGTCCTCTCCATCAAGGAATATCTTCCCACTGATTTTTACATTATCAACCAAATCATTCATGCGGTTCAAAGTCTTTAAGAAAGTGGACTTTCCGCAACCGGACGGACCGATAAACGCAGTCACTGCTCCGGGTGATATATTCATATTGATATCCTTAAGTGCATGATTATGTCCATAATAAAGGTTCAGATGTTCTGTCGTTATTTTATGTTGTTGTCTGTTCATTTTTTACTCCTGTTTTACTGTCTTTTATTCACATCCAACTTCTTAGCCAGATATTTTGTTAACAGATTTATGATAAGAACAATAAATACCAGCACTACAGCAATGCCGAATGCCACATTATATTCCGCCTTTGCCATACTTAAATACAGTTGGATTGTAAGCGTTCCGCCGGACTCCATAATTTTATTTACAAATCCCATACCGGTCTTTGGCAAAAGGTATCCGCTTCCTGCCGTAAACAAAAGAGCGGCCGACTCTCCCACGATTCTTCCGATTGCAAGAATTACACCTGTAATAATACCAGACATAGCAGAGGGAAGAAGAATAGTTCTTATCATATACCATTTCGTTGCACCCATACCCAACGCACCACTCCTATAACTGTCCGGTACGGTCTTTAATGCCTCCTGCGTATTTCTTGTGATTAGCGGAAGTACCATAATAGTCAGTGTCAGGGATCCTGTCAAAATAGAATAGCCAAACCCAAAGACATTTCCGAAAAATACCATGCCAAACAGACCAAAAATTATGGAAGGAATTCCTGATAATGTCTCCGTAGTAAATTCAATGGCACGTACCAGTTTACCCGGTTTCGCATACTCATTTAAGTAAATGGCAGAACCAACTCCAATCGGCGTGACGATTATTAAGGTAATAATAATCATATAAAGTGTATTCACAATATTGCCTGCAACACCTACCGTCCCTTTCAGGGTACTGGTAACAGTTGTTAAAAACTGTAGGTTCACATTACTGATTCCCTTCACAAAAACATAACCTATGATTCCGAGCAGCAAGAGCACAGAAACTCCCGCAGCCAAATAGATGAAGAACTTAATAATACAATCCGAAACTCTTGTTCCTTTCTTCAAAATACTGTTATCCATTGTCTTTGTCCCCTTTCTTCAAAATACTTGTCAGGGATATATTGATGACCATGATAAAAACAAACAGTACCAGCCCGATCGTGAACAGCACCTGTCTGTGCATTCCTGCCGCATATCCCATCTCTGACACAATCGCCGTTGTCAGGAATCTGACTGAATTAAACGGGTATGGTGCATTTACCGAGCTTCCGGAAACCAATGTAATCGCCATTGCTTCTCCGATTGCCCTGCCTACACCAAGTACTATCGCTGTAATGATTCCTGACTTTGCCGTGGGAAGCACTACCTTCAAAATCGTCTGAATCTCAGAAGCTCCGAGTGCAAAGGACGCATTTCGCAGAGAATTCGGTACTGCCCTTATTGCTGCCTCACTGATATTTATAACAGTAGGCAGAATCATAACCGCAAGTACAATCACCGCAGAAAGCAAATTGGCACCTCCTGTAAACTGATGTGTTTCTGAATCCTTAAACAGAAAAAGTTCCAGTTTATACATAAGCGGATTCAAAATCATAAGTCCCAACAAGCCATAAATAACAGACGGAATACCTGCCAAAAGCTCCACCGCCGGTTTCACAAGAGCCGCCAGTCTCTTCGGTGCTGTTTCTGCCAAAAAAACAGCTGTCAAAATGCCAATTGGCACACCGAGAACGACTGCCATGACCGTCCCCACAATAGAGGTTAAAATAACATATAAAATTCCATAGGACGGATTTTCTGCCGTCGGTTTCCAGACGGTCCCAAAAAGAAGTTCTTTTAGCCCAACTTCCAATAATGCCGGGATTCCGTTTATTATCATGTACACCGTAATGGATATAACTGCTAAAATAGCAATAAACGCACACAGGGTAAAAATACCCTGTGCCATTTTTTCCACTGCTGACTTATTTTTACTGTTTCCAACAATTGAGAAAGTGTGCTGATTATTCAAAATAATTACCTCACTACTATGCATCCTAATCTACTACGATTAAACCTACAGCTGCGATCACTTCTTTTCCCTCATCGGACGCAAGATATTCGAACCATGCCTGTACTGTTTCGCTTTGCTCAGAGATTTCTCCCCTAGTAGCCATTACAAACGGTCTACATAAGAAATAGTTGCCGGCTTTGATGTTTTCTGCAGTTGCTTCTACACCTTCTAGTTTAACAGCTGTAACAGAATCATTGATTGCATCTAGGGATACATATCCAATTGCACCAGGGGTCGCTGCCACCTTTGCGATTACTGCGCCTGTACTATCTAATTCGCTTGCATATACACATGCATCTTCAATTTCAAGCAATTCTTCAAAAGCGCCTCTTGTACCGGATCCGGCTTCACGTCCTACAACTACGATAGGTGCATCTTCTCCGCCAATCTCACTCCAGTTCTTTACTCCACCTTTATAAATACTAATCAACTGTTCCTTTGTCAGATCTGCCACTGTATTTGCAGGATCAACAACTACTGCAATACCGTCAATTGCTACAATATTTTCCACAACACCTGCTCCCTTTTCATCATCCTTTAAAGCTCTGGAAGAATTTCCGATATCTACACCACCGGCAAGTACTGCTTCCACACCTGCCGAAGAACCGGTGAATTCAGCTGTCACTGTTACACCGCTATATTTTTCCATAAAACTTTCTGCTGCTGCATTAGCCAGTTTTTCCATAGATGTACTTCCTGCCATAGAAATGGTGCCTGTTAAATCTGCTGTTTCTGTTTCAGTTGTTTCTGTCTGGGCAGTTTTTGTCTCAGTTGTAGTTTTGTTTCCACATGCCGTTAATCCAAATGTCATTGCCACTGCACATACAAGTGCTAATACTTTCTTACTTTTCATTTTTCATATCTCCTTATTACAAATATATGTATTCACATGAAGCGTTGCCTTATTCGCTTCATCTTTGATTGTATCTTAGCACTTATATTTTTATGAAAATATCATGTTCAGGTAATGTTTTTGTAAGTTTTATGTAAAATCAAATTCTGTCTTTACAGAGTTCGACAAAAAGGAACTAAGCAACCACAAACCATCTTGTAGCTACTTAGTTCCTAATAAAAGCAATATTTACCTTTGCAAAGGAAGAAGCTTACACATATCCGTAAGCAGTTCCTCGGTAAGTGAAAGCAGTGTCTGGGCATCCTTCTCCACAACACCACACTTCACATAGCGTTTGATAAACCTAAGCATCTTATAATTAAAATTAAATTTATCATGTTTTTTTACAAGCACGGGGATATTTTCTGCCGCAATTTTCGCATCCGGCTTTAAAATAAATTGTATTTCCCCGTTCTTGCCTTTTACATCTGTCATATAAAGTTTATGTGCCATTACACGAATCATGGAAATGCGCAGCAGATTGTGTACCGCCGTAGGAATTTCCCCGAAACGGTCTAACAATTCCTCTTTCATATCGTCACATTCTGCCTGTGTCTCCACCCCTGCAATCCGCTTATAAATATCCAGTTTCTGCACTTCGTTCATAATATATGACGGGGGAATAAACGCATCCACATCTAAATCAACGGTAGTGTTGAAATCCTCCACCGTACTGATTCCCTTTAGGTTCTTTACTGCTTCATTTAACATCTTACAGTAGAGATCATATCCCACAGCCTGCATGTGTCCGTGCTGCTTTACACCCAGCAGATTACCTGCGCCGCGGATTTCCAAATCTCTCATGGCAATCTTAAATCCGCTGCCTAAATCCGTAAATTCCTTAATCGCTGCAAGACGTTTTTCCGCCACTTCTTTCAGCATTTTGTCCCTCTTATACATCAAAAATGCATAGGCTGTGCGATTACTTCTTCCCACGCGGCCTCTAAGCTGATAGAGCTGGGAAAGCCCCATGTTATCGGAATCATGAATAATCATGGTATTTACATTGGAAATATCAAGTCCGGTTTCAATAATGGTGGTAGATACAAGAACATCAATTTCACCGTTGATGAAATCGTACATGATTCTCTCCAGTTCTCTCTCCTGCATCTGTCCGTGAGCAAAGGCCACAGTTGCCTCCGGTACCAGATTCTGGATTCCTGCCGCAATATCTGCAATGTTGTTGACGCGGTTATATACATAATATACCTGCCCGTCCCTGGAAAGTTCTCTCACGATAGCCTCTCTGACCATCTCTTCATTATATTCCATCACATACGTCTGAATCGGAAGACGGTCATTTGGCGCTTCCTCCAGTACGCTCATGTCCCTGATTCCAATCAGGCTCATATGAAGAGTTCTTGGAATAGGCGTTGCTGTCAATGTAAGAACATCCACCTGTTCTTTCATCTTCTTTATTTTTTCTTTATGGGACACTCCAAATCGTTGTTCTTCGTCAATAATCAAAAGCCCCAAATCTTTGAATACGACGTCCTTTGAAAGCACTCTATGTGTACCTATAACGATATCCACCAGTCCTTTCCGCAAATCTTCTACGGTCTTTTTCTGCTCCGCAGAAGTTCTGAATCTGGACAACAAGTCTATCCTTACCGGGAAATCTTTCATACGTTGCACGAAGGTATTATAATGTTGCTGTGCCAAGATAGTGGTGGGTACCAGATACACTACCTGCTTGCCTTCCTGTACCGCCTTAAAGGCAGCCCGGATAGCAATTTCCGTCTTGCCGTAGCCTACGTCACCACAAATCAGCCGGTCCATGATTTTGGTACTTTCCATATCCTTTTTGGTGGCTTCAATCGCCGCAAGCTGATCCTCCGTCTCATCAAAGGGAAACATCTCTTCAAACTCTCTCTGCCAAACCGTATCTTTTCCGTAAGGAAAACCTTCCGACTGCTGTCTTGTAGCATATAGTTCCACAAGATCCTTTGCAATTTCATTTACCGCTTCCCTTGTTTTTGTCTTGGTATGCGCCCACTCCTGGGTTCCCAGCTTGTTTAACTTAGGCGGCTTGGCATCTGCAGACGCATATTTTTGAATCACATCGAGTCCTGTCGCAAGGATGTAAAGATTACCGCCACCACGATACTCTATCTTAATATAATCCTTAACAACTTTTTCTACTTCTACCTTTTCAATGCCCTTATAAATACCAAGTCCGTGATTTTCATGGACAACATAATCACCGATTTTCAGTTCCGCAAAATCATTTATTTTGCGTCCCTCATATTGTTTTTTCTTCTTCTTTTTCTTCTTTTTTTCTGCACCAAAAATATCGCTCTCGGAAATCACAACAAATTTGAGAAGGGGATATTCAAATCCCTTCATCACCCTGCCGTAATAAGTCATGACTTCTCCGGGCTTTATTTCCCTGTCCGGATCTTCCGTATAAAAAGCGGTAATTTCCTGTTCCTGCAAATCCTGTGCAAGACGGGCCGCTCTTGTCCGGGAACCGGATAACAAAAGTACCCGATAGCCATTCTTTTTAAATCTCCGCAAATCCTGCAACAGTGCTTCAAAACTATTGTTATAAGACGAAATACTCTTCACGGAAATATCTGCTTTTTTATCTGCTTTAAGGAGCGGGTTTTTCATATCCAGTGCAGACAGCATCACTACCCTGTGACTTTGTAGTTTCGCCGCGGTCTCCTCTACCGAATACAAAAGTTCCATCTGTCCGGGCAAAAGATATCCTTTTTCCACTCGGTGCATCATACTCTCGCGAAACTCCAGTTCAACAGCCTGTGCATGTTCCCTGACTCTGGATGGCTCATCAATAAAGATGCATGTCTTTTCTTTATCAAACAGTTCCAAAAAGGAAGATGTATTCTCATAGAAATAATGGACATAACTGTCTAAATTGACCAAGTTTTTAAACTCATAAACCTCTTCCATTAATTCTTTAAGGGAAGTTTCAATGCGATGGGCTTCTTCAGTTTTCATCTCTTCCCGCAGTTTTTTCGAAAAAGATTTACTTTCTTTTTCAATCTTTTCCATACCGCATTTCAGCTGCTCATCTGTTAAAATCAATTCACAGGCCGGGTAAATTTTTATACTTTCCAACTTCTCTATGGAGCGCTGGCTCAAAATATCAAAGCTACGGATGGAGTCTACTTCATCTCCCCAAAGTTCAATACGATAAGGATTTTCCTCCGTCAAATCAAAAACATCCACTATACCGCCACGGATGGAAAACTGTCCCGGGGCCTCCACCTGATAATTCTTCTCATACCCAAGTGCCACCAATTTACGGGCAAGTCCTCTTTCATCAATTTCAGACTTTTTATCAATAGAAATAATGCTGTCCTTCCACACTGACAAGGGGATTTGCGGTGTCATCAGACTGCTGAAAGTGGTTACCACCGTAAAAGGTTTTCCCTCCAGCATTCTTCGCAGGCACTTCATTCTCTCTTTGGTAAGTTGGTTACTGTGAATATCAGCTTGATAGAAAATCAAGTCCCTTGCAGGATAGCTTGTGACATTCCTGTCATAAAAACGATAATCTTCCTGTATTTCTTTTACACGAAGATCACTAAAAGTTACTATCAGCCGGTTCTTAAACCCCTCCGAGAGTCCATCTGCCATATGAAGTTTTTGGGATGTTGCGCAGCCGGTAACTGCTACTGCCTTTCCGGGCTTTTTTAAACAGGAACGCAGTTCTTCAAATTCACCAAGCTCAGATAGTGGTGCTTGTAGTGTCCTCATTACTTTCTGCCTTTTCTTTCTTTTTACTTACTTTCTTTGTATTATATAAGTTCATTGCTTTATCTATGTCTTCACTGATAATTGTTTCTATAGCAAGAGTTGCATTATTTATGCTTTCATCCAACACTTTAGATTCCTCTTTTGTGAAGTGACCAAGCACATAATCTGCCAGATCATAACCTGCCGGCTTGTCTCCCACACCCATCTTCATTCGGATAAACTCTTCATGTCCCAAATGGGCAATAATACTTTTCAGTCCGTTATGTCCTCCGGCACTCCCCTTTTTGCGCATACGAATAAAACCCACATCAAGACTGATATCGTCTGCAATTACAACAAGTTCACAGGTTTCATCTATCTTAAAATAGTTGACAATTTCCCCGATACATTCACCGCTTAAGTTCATGTAGGTAAGGGGTTTTACTAATATGACCTTTTCTCCGCAAATCATACCCTTGCCGATGAGACCTTTAAATTTATTTTCAAGTACTCTGATTCCATGCTTATCTGCCAATTTGTCAATGACCTGCCATCCAATGTTGTGACGGGTGTTTTCATATTGTTTGCCGGGATTTCCCAAACCTGCGATGATGTACATAGTGCTTCTCCTTTAGTGGGGTATTGGAATACGGGTATAGGGAAGTTATCTGTTTTATTTTCTGTTCAAATCCTGTTACGCCAAACATTCCGTCAAGCCCAAGGACAAAAACCGTCGAGCAAAGACTCTCCTGTTTTTTGGTCTTGCCTTCATGGCGTATAGAGATTTTCACAGAAGATAAAACAGATAACTTCACATTACGCTGTTTCAATTTTATACTATTCGAAAGGGTTAAGCAATATTCAGATGTCAACAAAATTATGTTGTACTATTTTTAAAAACATGAATATTACTGTCAAAATATATGGAAATTTGTTATACTGCAAGTATAGCATTAAACATTACAATTTATTTCAAAATAGCAAATGGAGAGATTGTTATGAAGATATTGGAAAGGTTTACGGATTGTTTTATCAAACCACTGACGGCAAGAAAGGCTTTAGGGGTTCTTTTGGGAAATTTTTTTATTGGAATCGGCGCATCGGGGCTTAGACTTTCTCTTATGGGAAACGACCCATATACCGCTGCAAACATGGCACTAAGCGAAGGATTCCATGTAGGACTTGGCACTTACCAGCTGACTGTAAATATTATTTTATTAATTATCCAGTTAATTTGGGGACGTTCCTATATCGGCTTTGGTTCCATCATTAATATGTGTCTTTTGGGATATGTCATCCAATATGCAACTACTTTTATTCAAAATACAATTGGTGATGGCACCGGAAAAAGTTTTTTATATCAGCTGATTTATATGCTGATATCCTTAATTATTTTATCCCTGGGATTATCCATGTATCAGGTTGCCAATCTGGGAGTTTCGCCCTATGATTATCTGGCCCTTGGAATGACAGAACACTTTAAATTACCTTATTTTGTTAACCGTGTAATAACAGATACCTTTTGTGTTTTACTTATTGTATTTTCCGTGTTAATTGGATTTATTTCCTGGTCTAACAGCCACTTGGGGCTGGGCACCGTATTTACTGCCTTCTGCCTGGGACCTTTTGTAAATATGTTCAATAAATGGAACCGCAAATGGATTTTGCCGGACGCGGTTACATCAAAATAATTATAAAATAGTAAAGGCTGCCGGATTCGGCAGCCTCTTTTTTGAGCAAAACAGCATTTTACGGAATAAATGCTTATTCTTCCTCATCCGGCTCAAGGAGAGCCTTCTCATAGCTATCCAAAATAATCTTCTGGATAGTTTCTCTTGTTGAAGAATTGATGGGATGGGCAATGTCTCGGTACTCCCCATCGGTTGATTTCTTGCTGGGCATTGCAATGAACATTCCCTTTTCTCCCTCAATTACCTTAATGTCATGAATTACAAATTCATCATCAATGGTAATTGATACGATAGCACGCATCTTTCCTTCCTTGGTAATTTTTCTGACTCTTACATCTGTAATTTTCATTCCTGATTCTCCCCCTGTCTGTATATTAATCTGTTCTAAATCACATATCTGTCGTTCCTTTCAAGTACAATTTTAATTCCGTCTGTTCCTGCATGATAAGAATTTGCCCTAATGGTATCACGGCTTTCCACAATACAGTTTTCAATATGTGTATTATCGCCGATATAAACATCATTTAAAATAATGCAGTTCTTAATATAGCAGTTATTTCCGATGTATGTCTTTTTAAAGATAACGGAGTCTTCTACGGTACCGTTAACAATACATCCGCTTGCAATCAAGCTGTTTTTAATTTTTGCACCTACATTATATTTGGCCGGTGGCAAATCATCCACCTTAGAATATACATCAGGATATTGCTTGAAGAAATAATCCCTGGTATCTGCCTTTAAGAAGTCCATGTTGGTATTAAAGTAATCTTCTACCGTGGCAATATTGCTCCAGTAGTCCTGCATCTTGTATCCGTAGATTCTCTTCATGTTCTTATAGCGGATTAAGATGTCCTTTACAAAATCATATCTGTCTTCTTCCGCACATTTTTCAATCATTTCGATAAGTTGTCGTCTTCTTACCACATAAATACCACAGGAAATGGTGTTGGATTTCGCTACAACAGGTTTTTCTTCAAACTCTTCAATGCGGCTCTCTTCGTTCATCTTAATGGTTCCGAAACGGTCCACATTAATCCCCGGTGCCATATCCTTACATACAACGGTAATATCAGCTTTTTTCTCGATATGATATTCTAACACTTTATTATAATCTAACTTATAAACGCAGTCACCGGATGCAATTACTACATAGGGTTCATGACTGTTTTTTAAGAAAGCAAGATTCTGTGCGATGGCATCCGCCGTTCCTCTGTACCAGAAATTGCTTTCTGCTGTTACGGAAGGAGTAAATACATACAAGCCACCTTGCTTACGTCCGAAATCCCACCACTTAGAAGAACTTAAGTGCTCATTCAAACTTGTTGCATTGTACTGTGTAAAAACCGCCACCTTCTGAATATGGGAGTTTGACATATTACTGAGTGCGAAGTCGATACTTCTGTAGCTTCCCGCTATGGGCATGGCACATACTGCACGTTTCTGGGAAAGTTCTCTCATGCGGAAACTGTTACCGCCAGCTAAAATAATACCTAATGCTCTCACTTTTCATCACCTGCCTTAATTAATGTTTTACCGCTTGCGAGGCAGTTACCCGGGTAATCGGATGCCGTGGTATTTCCAAAGACACATGCATTTTTACCAATCGTAATGCCTTCAGGAATTACACTCTTTTCTCCTACGCACACAAGTCCGCTGTTATAAATATGCGGGTCTGTCTCATTAGGGGCTTCCTCTCCGATACCAAGCTTTGTATTCTTACCTATGATTGCATTTTCTGCAACAATCGCTTTATTAAGTTCGCATCCCGGACCGATGACTGCTCCGTTCATAATAATGGAGTCTTTAATAACTGCACCTTCTCCAATGGTGACTCCGCAACCGATTACGGAACTATATACCTGTCCATATACGTCACTGCCTTCCCCGATAATGCTCTTCTCCACCAAACTGGAATCAGCTATATACTGAGGAGGAAGTATTTCACTCTTGGTATAAATCTTCCAATATTCCTCATACAGGTTGAACTCGGGAACAATATCGATAAGTTCCATGTTTGCTTCCCAATAAGACTGCAGTGTTCCTACATCTTTCCAGTAGCCGTTAAATTCATAAGCATATAACGGTGCACCTTTTTCATGGCAATAAGGAATTACATGTTTACCAAAGTCAAGACCCGGCTGTTCTGCGTTTGCGAGCAGTGCTTCCTTTAAAGTCTTCCAATTGAAAATATAAATACCCATGGATGCCAGATTACTTCTGGGATTTGCCGGTTTTTCTTCAAAATCGGTAATCTTTCTTTCTTCGTCAGTAATCATAATTCCGAAACGCTTCGCTTCTTCCATGGGAACCGGCATAACCGCAATGGTACACTCGGCACCTTTTTCCTTATGGAAATCAAGCATCACTTCATAATCCATCTTATAAATATGGTCACCTGATAAAATCAAGATATATTCAGGATTAAAGCTCTCCATATAATCCATATTCTGATAAATGGCATTGGCGGTTCCTGTATACCATTCACTGTTGGTAATTTTCTCATAAGGAGGCAGTACGCTTACACCTCCGATATTTCTATCTAAATCCCACGGAATACCGATACCTATGTGGGTATTCAGCCTAAGCGGCTGATACTGTGTCAATACACCCACTGTATCAACACCCGAATTAATACAGTTACTTAACGGGAAATCGATAATACGGTATTTTCCGCCAAAAGATACTGCCGGCTTGGCCACCTTTGATGTGAGTACACCGAGTCTGCTACCCTGACCGCCTGCAAGCAACATGGCAATCATTTCTTTTTTAATCATATCATCACCTCTTACCAGTAAAAATTATGTTATAAAAAATTTCGCAAGATAATTGTTTTTTAATACAGGTACCAATTATCATATGTACGAATAGTATACCATATGTTCCATTAAAAGTGAATAATTTTTACAAAAATTTTCGCTGTTTCGACCATTTTTATGTAAAATTTTTACAATAATTTACAAATTTTCTTGCATTTCGTCCGGCACGCTGCAATCTGTATCTATCATTCAACACTGTATCAGTTTTTTTATTTAAAAAATAATTGGTTTTTTTGTTGTATTTCTATATAATAAAAAGTGCAAAAATGAATCATACTTATTATATCGGAGGCATTTTTATGTATCAGATTGATTTTAATCATCCCATTCACATATATTTCATTGGTATTGGCGGCATCAGTATGAGCGGTCTTGCACAGGTCCTTTTAGATAAAGGATTTTCTGTTTCCGGGTCCGACAGGCAGGCCTCTCCTTTAACAGCTGCATTAGCAGAAAAGGGAGCATGCATCTATTACGGTCAGAAGCAGGAAAATATCACAGCAGACCTTGATGTGGTCGTATATACCAGCGCCGTTCATCCTGATAATCCCGAATTTGTTGCCGCACAGGAACTGTCAATTCCAATTTTGACAAGGGCACAGCTCTTGGGGCAGATGATGAAAAACTATAAAACCCCCATTGCCGTAAGCGGTACTCACGGCAAGACTACCACCACTTCCATGATTTCCGAAATTCTCTTGGCGGCAGATGTAGATCCCACCCTTTCCATCGGCGGAATCTATAAGCCCATAAACGGAAATATAAGGGTAGGGCAGGGCGAACATTTTGTCACGGAGGCATGCGAGTATACCAACAGTTTCTTAAGTTTTTTTCCCAAAATCAGTATTATACTCAATGTAGAAGAAGATCACCTTGACTTTTTTAAGGATATCCATGATATCAGAAACTCTTTTGGACAATTCGCCAAGCTTTTGCCTGCCGATGGAAGCCTTATCATAAATGGTACAATTCCCGGTATTGAGCAAATTATTGACGGCGTATCATGCAGCATTATTACTTACGGAAATAATGGGGCTTATGATTACTATCCCTGTGACATCACTTATAATGAAACAGGATGCGCCTCTTTTACATTAAAAGGTCAAAATGGAAAAACTGATACCATCTCTCTGGGTGTTCCGGGCGAACACAATGTTTACAATGCCATGGCTGCCATTGCACTTTCCGACTTGCTTGGCATTTCCAGGGATACCGTTAAAAAAGCACTGCTTGCATTTAAAGGAACCGACAGACGTTTTGAATATAAAGGAACCTTTAACGGTGTTTGCGTAATAGATGATTATGCACATCATCCCACAGAAATTACCGCAACCTTGCAGGCAGCTTCCAATTATCCCCACAATAAATTATGGTGCATTTTCCAGCCCCATACCTACACACGTACCAAAGCCTTCTTGAAGGACTTTGCCAAAGCACTTTCATTATCCGATGAAATTGTTCTGGCAGAAATATATGCAGCACGGGAAACTGACACTTTAGGTGTCAGCTCTGAAACCCTGAAAAATGAGATAGAATCTCTAGGAAAAAAGTGCCATTATTTCCCTACTTTTGAAGAAATCGAAAAATTCGTTTCGTCAAATTGCAAGACAGGTGATTTGTTGATAACTATGGGTGCCGGAGATGTTGTAAATATCAGCGAAAATCTTTTGAAATAAAATTTATCCACAATATCCACACAAAAAGAATGATTTTTAGTTTCTTTTTATGTGGATATTTTGTTTTTTAAATTTATGCCGGTCAGTCCTTGAAAATTACGCATTTTTCTCAAAAAAAACAAAACATATCCACATTATCCACATTGTCCACAATTTCTGCAAACCCTTGTAAACACTGTATTTTTCGGGAAAATTGCCATTTGATTTTTTTGCATGGTATGTTATAATTCATTTTGCTTTGAATGAATGTAAAAAATGAGAGTAGGGGATGGCTTTATGAGTCGCTTTACAATTTATCAGGATAATTATGCTGATGCTACGATTGTATCCAATCTGTTTATTGACGAATATATGAAAGAGGCAAACGATGCACAGCTTAAAATATATCTGTACCTTCTTCGTATGATGAGTGCACATTTATCCACCAGTGTTTCTGATATCGCGGATAAATTTAATCACACCGAGAAGGATGTTATGCGTGCACTGAAATATTGGGAAAAAAACAGGCTTCTTTCTTTGGAGTATGATGATGCCAAAAATTTATCCGGCATCCGTCTTCTTGAGATGTCTGACAGAAAGCCTAATTCTGATATTGTTGCTTTGGCACCGGTTGTGCCAATCCCTACCAAAAATGCAATTTTCAGCGAAAGCCCTGCTTTAGAAAAAGTAGCACCCGAAAAACCCGCATACGAGAAACCCGTATACAGTTTGGACGAATTAAAGGAATTTAAAAACCGGGAAGAAACAGCTCAAATTTTATTTGTGGCCGAGCAGTATTTAGGAAAAACCTTAAGTGCCGGAGAAATAAAAACCATTCTTTTCTTTTCCGACAAGTTGAAGTTTTCTGCAGATTTAATTGATTATCTGATTCAATATTGTGTAGACAAAGGAAAAAAAGATTTCCGCTACATAGAAAAAGTTGCCATTAGTTGGGCAGAGGAAGGTATTACCACTCCCAAGCAGGCCGCTAAATCTGCCCGTAAATATGACAAAACAGTCTACGATGTCATGAAAGCTTTGGGTAAGACAAGTACGCCCACAAATACAGAAGCAGCTTTTGTTACAAAATGGGTAAAAGAATACGGATTCACTTCAGATATTATTATGGAAGCTTGCAACCGTACCGTTCTTGCAACGGACAAGCATCGTTTCGAATACGCTGACAGCATCCTCACAAGCTGGTACAAAGGAAATGTACATCACAAAGCTGACATCAAGCTATTGGATGAAACCTATTCCAGAAGAAGAACTCCTGCAAAGAGCACTTCCCCGGCAGGTCAGTTTAACCAATTTATGCAGACTGATTATGATTTCGACGCTCTTGAGCGCGAGCTTTTAAGCAACTAAAGGAGAAGACACGTGGCACTTACGAATTCCCAATACGATACCATTATCCGTAATTATGAAGCAACACAAAACCGAAACAGACGTCTGTTAAATGACCGCAGGGCATATGTTTATGCAAATGTAGAGGGTTATCAGGAAATAGATGAATCAATCGCTTCCATCTCTGTAGAGCACGGAAAAAAACTCCTTGCCGGAGACGAAGATGCCTTGGATGAGCTGAAAGCTATTTTAGCCGATCTCTCTTCCATGAAAGAACAGCTTCTCATCTCAGCAGGTTTGCCTCAGGATTATCTGGAACCTGTTTATGATTGCAAAGACTGTAAGGACACCGGCTATATTGACGGTGTCAAATGCCACTGTTTTAAAAATACGGAAATTTCTTTGCTTTATGAGCAGTCCGGCCTTCGGGAAATGCTGGAAAGCGAAAATTTTTCTACTCTTTCTTATGAATTTTACCAGGGAGAAGATCTCCTTCGTTTTCAAAATACAGTAACTACTTGCAGAAATTTTATAAATAATTTCAATTCGGACTACCATAATTTATTCTTTTATGGTACAGTAGGTACGGGCAAATCCTTTTTATCCGGTTGTATTGCCAAAGAATTGATTGACAGCGGACATTCTGTTATCTATTTTAGTGCATCCGGACTCTTTGATACTCTTTCCAAAATAAAATTCGATTATAAAAATACGGAAGACCTTCATAAATCTTATGAGGATTTATTTCAGTGCGATTTGCTCATCATTGATGATTTGGGAACAGAACTTACCAACAATTTTGTTGCATCACAGCTCTTTTCCCTGATTAATGACCGCCACTTGCAGCAAAAAGCGGTTGTCATTTCTACAAACCTTTCTCTGGAAGATTTCAGGAACCGTTATTCCGACCGGATTTTTTCCAGAATTACAAGTAATTACGAATTATGTAAAATTACCGGACCTGACATCCGGATGTATAAAAAGAAACTGCAGAACAGAAAGTGAGGTATCTCATGTCTCAACGTGAAGAAACAAGAAATCTGGAAACCATTCCTGTCGGTTCCCTGGGTATTATTCCTCTGGAAGGTTGCAAATCCTTAGGGGAAAAGGTCAACGATTATTTGGTCGAATGGAGAACTGTTAGGGAAAGTGAACACAAAGACAGTCTTGCATTTGCCGGATATCAGCGTGATTCCTATATATTACAGGCAAAGGTTCCCCGTTTCGGTTCCGGAGAAGCCAAAGGAATGATTATGGAATCTGTCAGAGGAACAGACCTGTATCTCTTAGTAGACGTGGCAAACCACAGTTTAACATACTCCCTCTGCGGACGTGAAAACCACATGTCCCCGGATGATCATTATCAGGATTTAAAAAGAATTATTGCGGCTGTAGGCGGTAAGGCAAGAAGAATTACCGTTATTATGCCGTTCTTATATGAAAGCAGACAGCATAAGAGAACTGCAAGGGAATCTCTTGACTGTGCCATCGCTCTTCAGGAAATGGTACGCATGGGTGTGGATAATATCATCACCTTTGACGCCCACGATCCCAGAGTACAAAACGCGATTCCTCTTCATGGTTTTGAAACAGTAAGACCTACTTATCAGTTTATCAAAGGCTTATTAAAAAACGTTGAGAACTTAAAACTCGATTCTGACCACATGATGGTAATCAGCCCTGATGAAGGCGGAATGAGCCGTGCTATTTACATGGCAAACGTGCTGGGCCTTGACATGGGTATGTTCTATAAGAGACGCGACTATACCAGAGTCGTAAACGGCCGTAACCCTATTGTTGCCCATGAATTCTTAGGTTCTTCCGTGGAAGGCAAAGATATGATTATCATTGATGATATGATTTCTTCCGGTGAGAGCGTGATTGAGGTTGCAACCGCATTAAAAGAAAGAAAGGCCGGCAAGATATTTATCTGTAGTACATTCGGCTTGTTTACAAATGGTCTTGAGCGATTTGATAAGGCTTATGAGAATGGATTAATTGACAGGGTTCTTACTACAAATTTAATTTATCAGACTCCGGAGCTTCTCTCCAGGGAATGGTATATTGACTGCGATATGAGCAAATATATCGCTTACCTGATTGACACCTTAAATCATGACGCATCTATCAGTGATTTATTAAATCCCAACGAGCGTATACAAAATGTCGTAGCCAAATACAAAAAAGGCGAACCTATTGACTAATCATGCATGCAAAAAGCGGCTTAACAAAGCCGCTTTTTTTATTTTACTTCATAGACATATAAAATATAAGGTGACGAAGAATCTTCATATCTTCCGCAAAACTCCAGCTCTTTTTCAGTTCCATTTGAAATTTCTATTCTGGAAAAAATATATTTTCCGCCAAGTTCTTTTATCGCCTGTGTGTCAATATAAATATCATGGTCTGTCACGCTATATGTGCGGGAAGCATTTACAATAGACGCATCCGTTCCCGAATACAGATAAGCTCTTGCTCCCCATGTGTCATAATAGCTTGCCGACTCCGGCACCCTATCAAGGGCAGGTGCAATTATCTTTCTAAAGGCTTCCTTATAGGCTTGTGGATAAAATCCCAAATAACCGTCAAGGGTTGCAATATCATTATACTCAAGGACTGCCGGATGGTAACCATATGCAAGTGCCCACTGTCCATCATACCCTATTTCTTCTTTTGCCATTTCAAATAAGCTTTCCGAATAAAACTCTTCATAGCTTAATTGGTCCGGCACCTTTCCTTTTAGCAGTTCATACGCTTTTGCTACTGATGTATGATAAAAGTCATTGTACCTGGTTCCGGAAAAAACGATGATAAGCACTGCCAAAAAAACAAGTACGTTGGCAACATAACATCCCACTCTTTTTTTCATATCATACAATCTTTTAAGCACCATAAAAAAGGCTGCATACCACAGGAAGGGATTAAAAAATATGGTCCTGTTAAACTGCCATCCCGTAAGCGGCGGGCATAACGTTTCTATCAGATTCCTAAAACCTTCAAAATAATAAATTCCATATACAACGCTGTTAAACAAAAGTACCAGCATCACGAAATTAAAAGGATCATGTAAAATTTCTTTTCCTCTTTTTTGGAAAATGTAGAATCCATTTGTGATAACAAAATATAAAACGCATACCGGCAACACCAAATATGTATGTACGCTTTCGGCGTGGAACATTCCCTTTGAAAATCCTTCCCACATCATCTTTACAATAGCCGCCGCATCCAAAGATCCCACTTCCATGGTAGTCCGGATGGTCTCTTCGCTGCCAAGCAGCATAAGGCCAAATAGACGGTACTCAAAAACAATGTATCCTGCAGACAGCACAAAAATTGCAAGGAGTATCGCTTTATTTAACTTTCTGTCTCTTATGGATATCCACAAAAAAGCCACAGCCATATATGCCAAAATAAACAGTCCAAAATAGGAAAAGTAGGATAATAAAGGATATAAGAACAAACACAAATACCACTTAAGCGAAGGGTTAGCTATAATTCTTCTAACCAAAAACACTACCATTGGTATGGATGCGAATGGAATTCCATATGCCGGGAAAACGTTCAAGATGCCATAAGCAAAACCACACATCCATACAATGGGTTTATATTTCTCATATCCGTCTTTGCAAAAATCCTTTGCCAGTAATATGCAACCGGCTATAGCAATAACTATCTTCAAAAGATATCCTGTGACATAGGCATAGTAAGATGGCATCAGCATATACAAAAAACTGTATAGCGAAAACTCAGACGGCAGGGAGTCTCTGCTGATTCCTCCCAGAAACGGTACGTTTACGTTATGTGCAAAAAATGAGTCTGTATTTTTAAGCATCTGAAACTGTGCCACAAACAGATCCAGATTATCATGTACCGCAATAATGCTCTTTTCACCAAAAAACAAAAATAGGAATGCCGCAAACACCATAAAGCCTGCGGCAACTATCAAATACCATTTACTGATAATTTTTTTCACTATCTATCACCTTTTATTCTTCTTCCCTGCTCTTAAGTTCCTTTTCACACACCTTTGTATACCGGTACTCGAAATCTCTTCTGTTTTTCTGTGCCATATTAGACAAAATAAGTCCTGCAAAGAATGATTGGATTGCTGCCAGAATCGCAAAGCCGCACACAATCAGTGTAGGAAATTTTAATACTAATCCCGTCTGAATATACTCTATCAGAACCGGAACAAAAAAGAGTACGGATATCACCGTCAAAAATGCCGCAAACAAGCTAAAGAACCCAAGAGGTTTATAGTCCCTGTAAAGTCTGAAAATCGTAAATAACACTTTCATACCGTCGGAATAAGTATTTAACTTGGAAACACTGCCTTCCGGTCTGTCTCTGTATTCCACAATCACATTTTCTATCTGCATCTGATTGTAAACGGCATGAATTGTCATCTCTGTCTCAATTTCAAATCCTTTGGACAAAACAGGAAAGGTCTTTACAAACCCATAGCTGAATGCCCGAAATCCGGTCATAATATCTTTAATGTCGCAACCAAACAATCTGTTGATGCTACCCCTGACCAGACTGTTTCCCATGTTATGAAAAGGACGCTTGTTCTCCTGAAAGTAAGTAGAGGAAAGCCTGTCTCCCACTACCATGTCAGCATTATGGCAAAGCACCTTATTTACCATTTCCGGTGCAAATTCCATGGGATAAGTATCATCACCATCTACCATAATGTAGCATCTGGCCTCTATTTCACGAAACATCCTGCGGATTACATTTCCTTTTCCCTGTACGTACTCGTAGCGCACCACAGCCCCTGCCTGTTTTGCAATTTCTACAGTGTTATCTGTAGAATTATTATCATATACATAGATGACAGCTTCCGGCAATGCCTCCTTGGCATCCGCAATCACCTTAGCGATTGTCTTTTCTTCGTTATAACAGGGAATTAATACTGCAATCTTGTCCATCAGAAGGCTCCTTTTTATTACATAATGTTTCCAATAATACATTATAGCAAACATGACATGTCCCGTCCAGTTTGACTTGTGTTTTGCCAAAGCACCTATTGCCAAACGATATTGTTTCATTTATACTATAGATGCTTTCATTTATAAAATATGTGAGGTTTAGTATGATACGTTTTCTGGCAGTACTTACTTTCGTAATTCTCTTTTTGATTTTAAGCATACCCCTTCTGATTGCAGAATGGATAATCGGTAAGTTTAATATGGATATCAAAAACAAAAGTTCTCTTGCCATTGTATTGTGGGCATTCCGCGTGTGCCTGTTTTTGTCCGGCACCAAGGTAACTATCAGGGGTGAAGAAAATGTTCCGACAGATGAACCGGTTCTTTACATCGGAAATCACAGAAGCTACTTTGACATTTTGCTTACTTATATCCGTGTTCCCAGACCCACCGGCTACATCGCTAAAAAGGAAATGCTCAAGTGGCCCCTTTTATCTAACTGGATGAAAAACCTTCATTGTCTGTTTCTGGACAGAAGCGATGTAAAGCAAGGATTATCCATCATCCTTACTGCTATTGAAAAGGTAAAATCGGGAATATCCATTTGTGTTTTTCCGGAAGGTACCAGAAACAGAGTGAATCATACTTTTATGGAATTCCACGAGGGCAGTTTTAAAATTGCTTCCAAATCCGGATGCCCCATTGTACCTATGACGATTTATAATTCAGCCGCCATTTTTGAAGATCATCTTCCTAAAATTAAGAAGTCCCATGTAATTATTGAATACGGCAAGCCTATTTACATAAAGGATCTTTCTAAAGAAGACCAAAAGCATATCGGTGCCTACACTCTAAATATCATTAAAGAAACCTATTTTAAAATAAAAGAAGAAGCAGGAAAATAACCTGCTTCTCTTTTTATTTGTTTAGAAAACTTACCACTTCTTCAAAATGCATGCCGTGGGATGCCTTCACTAGCACATTGTCACCTGCTTTTAAAATCTCCGGCAATTCCTTTAGCATTTCATCTCTGGTTTCGAAATAATAAACCTCTTTCTTTCCTGCAGCAGAAAGCATCTCCTTCTTCGCTTCGCAAACACCTTCATACATATGCTTTGATAATAAACCGGTGCAGACAATCACATCAATTCCTTTTTCGGCTGCATAGGCGCCTACTTCCCTGTGTAACTCGCATTCCCTATCACCAAGCTCAAACATATCTCCAAGCACGGCTACTTTTCTACCAAGCCCCATGGAAAGCAAGTCAATTGCTGCTCTCATTGAAACCGGATTTGCATTATAGCAATCATCTATCAGGGTATAATCCGTCAGCACCATTACATTGCTTCTTCCGCCTACAGCCTGAACATCCCCAATGCCTTTTTGAATCTGCTCTTTGGAAAGTCCCAGGGATTTTCCCACCGCAGTTGCTGCCAGAGCATTGTAAATCATGTGTTCACCGGGAAGCGGAACCTTTACGGGAAAAACTTCCTTCCCTATATGAAAAACTGCTTCCGAACCGGAAAGTCCACGGTTTATAATATCCGATGCGTATATTTCATTTTCCGGCTGAAATCCAAAGTGGACGGGTTTATTGCCATGCTTTGTGTTTACGCGGATTAACATATCATCGTCTCCGTTTACAAACACATTTCCTTTAGGATTCATATAATCAAAAATCTCGGATTTTGCTTTTAAAATTCCTTCTCTTGTTCCCAGATTTTCCAGATGGCATTGTCCTATATTCGTCATGACACAAATGTCAGGTCTGGCAACTTTGCTGAGCCTTCTCATCTCCCCAAAGTCACTGATGCCCATTTCCACCACTGCTGCTTCATGCTCATCTCTTATTCTCAATATAGTCAACGGAAGGCCTACTTCGTTGTTAAAATTCCCCTCCGTTTTTAATACATGGAATTTTTCTGAGAGTACCCCCGCTATCATTTCTTTGGTGCTGGTTTTTCCCACACTGCCGGTAATTCCTATCACAGGAATGTCTAATTGCTGTCTATAAAATTCTGCGATATCCTTTAATGCCTGTAAAGAATCTTTGACTAAAATATATGGTATCCCACACTGTGCCGGCACGTTTTCACATACAACGCCAATTGCGCCTGCTTCTTCCATTCCGGGAATAAAGCTGTGTCCGTCAACCCGTTCTCCTTTTGTTGCAATAAATACACCGCCGATTTCCATTTTACGTGAATCAATTACCACACATGTTGCCTTTGCTCCGGTATCTTTACCACACAGTTTTCCGCCGCATGCTTTTGCTATATTTTCCAGCGTCAAATTTCTCATCAAATAAATTCTCCTGTCCTATCGCAATGCTGCTGCAATAATCTTTTCACACAATTCTCCGAAGCTGACCCCTTCCGCTGCAGCTTCCTGGGGCAACAGTGATGTAGGTGTCATACCGGGAAGGGTATTTGCCTCAAGGCAATAAACATCACCCTGCTCACTCATCATAAAATCCATTCTCGCATAATTTTTAAGGCGCAGTGCCTTAAATGCCTGCTCAGCATATCCTTGCATTTCTTTTGTTTTCTCTTCCGGGATTTGTGCCGGACAAGTTTCAATCGCAGAGCCTGCCTGATATTTGTTCTTATAATCATAAAATCCCTGTATAGGTGCAATTTCAATAACAGGTAACGCCCTACCGTCCATGACACCAACTGAAAATTCACGTCCCTGTATGTACTGTTCGATAACTACTTCTTCATCATATTGAAATGCTTCTTTCAGTGCCGCTTCATACTCATCTTCTTTCCATGCAATGCAGACTCCCACACTGGAACCACCACAGCATGCCTTTACAATGCAGGGAAAAGGGATTTTTTCTGCCTGCTTTTGTCCCTTTTTCAAACGGATTCCTACAGGTGAAGGAATTCCGTAGCTTTTAAAAATATCTTTTGTAATTCCTTTATCCATACAGATTGCTGAACTCACATAATCTGTTCCCGTATAAGTAATTCCCATCAGGTCAAAGCATGCCTGTATTTTTCCATTTTCACCATTTTCACCGTGAAGAGCCATAAATACCACATCAGCTGCCTGACAAATGGATATAACATTTGGCCCAAAGAAATTCTTATCTCCGTCAGGACGCATCGCTTTTACCTGCTCTATATCAGGATTTTTCTCGGATATGCCTCCCATTTCCTTTGCCCAGTCTTCGTCTTTTTCAAAGATAGCGTCAGCATCTTTTCCTTCATACCCCAAATACACATCCAGGAGCACTGCTTTATGTCCATTTTTCTTTAAGGCTCTGTATATCATACTTCCCGTGCTTAAGGATACATCTCTTTCTGTACTGATTCCACCTGCCAAAACCACAATTTTCATGATTCGTTTCCTTCCTTTATTTCAAAAATTAAATTAATAGCATTATCTACCGTTTTTCATAATTTCACTTAGCATAAGTACCAATTTTCCATCAGCTTCAAACTGTTTCATAATCCCTGTACTGTTTTCTATATGATTATGTGCAGTTTCATTTCTTCCCAAAAAATAATGTAAATGATTTTCTATTACCGTTTCGTACTCATGATTGGAAATAATACGGTTTACTACAGACAAACACATCATTTCAAGCAAAAGCTGGTTGTTGTTATCCTGCTGCTTATTTCCCGCTGTCAAGTATACTGCCTCTCTTGCTGTATAGGAAATATTTTCTGCTTTTGTCATTATTAAGTCCATAATCATTTCACAGTGGACTTTATTTACCCTGTGCTTAGTAGAAATATATGTCACATATCCCAAAAGTATGGTTTCATTCCACTGATTTTTATAGTCTTCACTTTGTAAGTATTGGGTAACATATTGGTGATAGGATAGTTTTCCCGAAGCACGGTACAGTTCTGTGGCTGCGGCAAAGGACCATTCGTCCATTATTTTATCTTTATTATTTAATTCCACATATTTCCATGCCCTGTCTGCTGCTTTCAGGCAGTTGGTCGCATATGCCGTGTCATAGTTCTGATATAAATAGCTGAATTTGGCAAGAGCCATTGCAAATGCTTTTCCTGCATCTGCTGTGGGAGGCTCTACATATATATTGGCAACCTTAGATGCAGCATCACCATTTTTGGCATATACGCTGACACCCTCGTAAACTGCCCCGGTTTCCTGTTCCTGCATTTTGAGAAGCCAGTCTGCTTCATATTTAATTTCATCCAAAATGTCCGGAATCCCATTACCGCTTTCCGGAATCCCTGTATCATCGGAAAAGGCATCCGGATATAATTCATAAGCAAGCAGCAGCATTGACATAGTTTCCGCTGCGGCTAGGGTATTTTTTTGTCCTTTTTCATCCTGATGCCATCCACCGGTCACGTCCACAGAAACCGATGTGTCAGACTGCAGAACTGCTTTCGCCGTGTGGCAGGCATTATGTGCATTTTCCCCTGCATAGTTTTCCGTAAGGGTCATGCCGCATCTGTTATAATAATATTGCTTACAGGCCTCTGCAAACAAATCCCCGTAAACATTTTCCCCAATTTTAAATTCATAAGTTCTCCCCAATATGGGGGCTTCTATGTAATAAGTCCCTGCCGTGGTCACTTCGCTAAAGTCACCATAGCAATAGCTTATGGTCTCATTAGGAGCAGTTTTCTTTTCTTCCAATGTACCTGTATATACTGTTTTTCCGCTCTCTGCTTTCACCACATAAAACACATCCGGAAGTTCTTCTCCGTGAAAAATTGCCACCTTTGTACTTCCGGTTATATATCCGATTTGATTAACCAATATTCCGGGAATGCTAACCGGCACCTCGTAAGCAAGCACCGGTTCTTCCTCCATACTGGTATAATCGGGAACGGGCTGGTTAGTTATATTTTCCGTGGGATTTTCTTCTTGGCAGCCTGCTGTAAGCAGTAAGCTGACAAGTGCTATTATAATTCCTACTTTTTTCAAAATCCTGCCTCCCGAATTTCATTACATCGACATCTTATATATTATACCCGTTTTCCGTCTTTAGGTAAAGCAAAGGATTCGTGTTTATATACAATATTCCCGTCTATCAGCGTACATAGCGCCTTAGTGGATACTTCCAGGGGATCACCGTCAAAAATAACCACATCGCCATCTTTTCCTGCTTTCAGGCTCCCTACTCTTTCATCCACCCTGCAAATCTGTGCAGGATAAATGGTAATGGATTTAAGTGCCTCTTCTTTAAGAAGTCCGGATTTTACCGCAAGGGCTGCGCACATGGGAAGTGACTGTATCAGGGAAACCGGATGGTCCGTTGTAATTGCAGTTTTTACTCCCTGTTTATTTAAAACCCCTACTGTTTTAAATGCCATATTCTGTACTTCTATTTTATTACGGCTGGCAAGATCCGGACCTACAATGGCAGGAAATCCACTTTCCTTTACTTCCGGTGCAATTAAATGTCCTTCACTGCAATGGTCAAGTGTCATGGAAAGTCCATATTCTTTTGCTATCCTGATAGCCGTAAAAATATCGTCTGCCCGGTGAACATGGGCCTTTAACGGAATCTCTCCTTTAAACACAGGTAGCCAGCATTCATATCTAAAGTCCCTGTCCTCCTGTGCAATTCCCTTTTTCACCTTTTCATAATATGCAGAAGCTTTAAAGAGTTCTTCTCTAAGCATGGCGGCCGTAGCCATTCTGGTGGAAGGTGATTTTCCCTGCCCGCTGTAATTTACCTTTGGGTTTTCTCCAAATGCTATTTTCATGGCAGCCGGATTTTTTACAATTAAGTCGTCTATTTTTCTTCCATGGGTTTTTACAAATGCAAATGTTCCTCCCACCACATTGGCACTTCCCGGTCCAATCATGGCTGATGTAATCCCCGCCCGAAGTGCATCGTCAAAGGCTGCATCCATAGGGTTGATGGCGTCAATTGCCCTGAGATAGGGGGTGATGGGATTGACGCATTCATTGCAGTCATCTCCTTCCATTCCCTTTTTTTCCTCGGTGATACCCATATGGCAATGGGCTTCGATAAACCCCGGCATTACGATGCATCCTGCGGCGTCAATCACCTGTGCACTTATGCTTTCCTCACGGAGAAAAGGGGCTCCCTCCTCCATGGGCCCCAGCTCCTTGATTTTTCCTTCTTCTATACAGACATACCCTTTTTCCCAAACAGGGCCTTCCATCGTCACTACTTTTCCGTTAATGATATAGAGCATATATTTCTCCCCCATTAGTTCAAACATGACATAGGATTGATAGGTTCTCCGTCTTTTGTAAGCATAAAGTATACATTCGTTCCTTCTACGCTGTAATACCGGGTAGGTGCTGCCACCTGTGCAATCATATCTCCGGCTGAAACATAACTTCCTTCTGACACAAGCACGTTTGCAAGTTGTCCGTAAGTCACCTCATAGCCATTTCCAATGTCCATGGTAACCGCTGTCCCTATTTGTGCATCCTGGAATACGGATGTTACTTTGCCTGCTGCTGCCGCTGTAATCATGTCCCCTTCGTTTGCTTGAATGACGATAGCCGGGTTATATTTGTACTGGTCCAATGTAGGAAAATAAATTGTTTTATCCATGCTGTAATTGATTAATACATTTCCTACAACCGGCCAAACCAATGCGTCACCTTCTTCATAATTTAGGCTGGGGAGCATCGCTGTAGATAATGCCGGTGCATCTTCTTCCTCTTTTATCTCAGCCTCTTCTGCAACAGACTCTTCTGCTTTTGGTAAAAGGTCCTCTTCTTTCGCAGACATGCTTTCGCTTTGAGATACATCAGGATTTTCTACCTTTGCAGAATTTGTTTCCTGAAAATAAGGATCATAATCCAGATCATCGGAAGGCACAGTATTTCTTATGACATCTCCCACAACCTGCACTTGCTGTCCCGCTACATTTTGTTCTGTTTCTTTGTTTTCAATTGATGTTAAATCTACTACATATCCACCGTCATCGGTATCCTCGTCGCTTCCCATCCATAAACCGGTTACAGTAAGGGCACTAAGTACCAGCACCGAGGAAGCCACCATGACAATGCGTTCTTTTGAGAAGGTTTTTCTTCTTATTCTTTTACTCATAATTTACCTCTTTCTACGCTGTTTCAACGCTTCATCCGATTTTATATGGATAGTTTTACCCTCATTTTACCGATTTATACATCACGCTTCCACTTTTGCAAAAGTCACATCTGCAAAAAAATACTTTAAGATTTGAAAAAAGTCCTCTCCTTCCTTGGCCATTTCATTGGCACTGTGCAAGCTCATTCCAACTCCGTGCCCTTGACCTTTTACATCAAAAATCACCTTGTTCTTTTCTTTTTTTACCGTAAAAGAGGCTGAGGGAAGATCATACATATATCTGACCTCTTCTCCTTTTGCCCACTCATTTTTATAGCAAAAATAGATTACATAACCCGCATTATCCAAAACTGTCCCCATCTGGTTTTCCCACACTGTTTTTTCTTTTTGTTCCCCGGAAATTCTTTCCTCAGGTACCTTGGAGATTAATTGCCACAGCCTTTCAAATCTATCTTCCCCATAAGTAACAACAGAGTGATAATTTTCTGCCAAATAGTCCTTACTGCAAGGTACACTTTTAAGATATGGATACTGATCTCCCTCAAAGAGTTCCTTTGCATCTCTTGTAACACCGTTGCTGCTTTTAAAATATGCAGCATATATAGGTTTATTTTCGTACTTCATTATCATCCCTTTTGTTTCTGCAACCGCTTCATAATGTTTTTTTGTCACGTTACTTTTTCCGTACAGCAAATCATTTACTGAAATTATTTTATCCCCACTCCTACAGAGATTCGTGCGTATTAAAATTACCTGTGCCTTCAGGGCTTCCTTCTCATAAACTTGCCCCATGGTGCGTGCCAGTTTGTCCGCCACATATAATTCAAGAGGGATGTCCTCCGTTCCAAGGAGCGTCTGATTTCTTACCACCATACTTCCCGTAACCAATTCACTTTCTGTAGCAGTGCTTACTGCAGTATCATCTCCTAATACTTTTCCCGAAAAAGATGCAATAATATACGGCAGGAAAAACAGCACCAAAAGAACCGTACCGAGATTTTTAAGTGAAAACCCCGGTACGGTTCTTCTATGATAGACATTTTGTAAGACTCTAAGTTTTTTCATATCACACCTCTTCTCATTGTATGTAGAGGTGCATTCTTTTTATGTATAAATTATCCCGCCTGATTATATCGGGTGACGTCCACATGCTGGATGCTTCCTGCTGTGCCGTTTTCATAAAGGAAAAATCCTGTTTTGCGTATCATACCTTTCCGCTCATTTGCCTCATTTGTCAGTGCAAAGTCAGTGGACACATTTTGAAGTCCAATGGCTCCCACGCCTGCCGCTGCTAAAGGCACCAGTTTTTCCTTTCCGTTTTCATCCATGGTCCAGATTTTAAGCTTGTAAAAAATCTCATCTCCTTCATCGATAAAACCGTTTCCGTCCTCATCGTATCCGGCCAGGTCCGCGAAGCCGTCTCCGGAAGTTGTTCCAAAAAGTTCCCTTCCGTCATTAATAGTTCCGTCACCGTTTTTATCCAGGGCAAGGTATCCGCTGCCTTCTGCAAGCCTGCTGATTTTATCTTTCTCACCATCTGCGTCAATATCAAAGAAGAATGTCTGGTCGGAAAGATCCGCAATATTGCCATTCAGATTAATCACCAACGGATCACACATGGACACTTCTACCATTTCATAGTTTTCCTCATAGTATTCTTTAAAGCTGCGGCTCATATTCAAATTTAAATTGAAATTAATTTCCCTTCCATCCGCACATTTCACGGTTCCCTGTGTCGAAAACGTGGTAGTTTCCGTTTCCTCATAATAATACTGATTACTATAGGTAAATGTTCTCACATTTGCGCCTGCGAGAGAAAGCACCGCGTCTTTTGTGGATTGTCCTGAAAATCCCTCTTCTTCAAAATCAAAGAGGTTTTTTCCTTTTTTATCCGGAAATAAGAGCTCCATGAGGTAATCCAGACATTGCTTTTTAATTTCCTTAAGCTCCCTGCCGGTTTTCTCAGCATCCATATTTTCTATCTTTCCCATCCTAAATGCGTTTATTTTTGCACGCATTTCCTCTATGGTCTTAGACAGAAAATCTTCCGGGCTTTCCTCCTTACCTGCATCTAGCATCTCTTCCCGGGACATGGACGTCTCTTCTTCTCCCGTTCCCAATAAATTGCCAAACAGGCTGTCAGTTCCATCCTCCAATTTTTGCCTGCTGTTTGTAATTGTCATTTTGGTTACTCTGGTTGTTGTCGCCGAGTAACTACGTTCGGATTCCATTCCTATGTTACTGGAATCAATTCGCATTTAGCCTCCTTTTCTGTTTAACCCTTTCTCTGATATCAATTAAGTGCACGGGAAAACAAAACGGATGGTACTTTCAAAAACATTGTTTTTGTAAATACCATCCGTGGCTAAACTTTCTTAGTGCGGGCTTTGTCATCCGGCCTTGATGACCACCCTGTACCTAGTATATCGGACTTTGTTTTCAAATCTTTAGTTGTTTACATAAAATATTATTTTACACGGTTAAAATTAATCAAACAGCCGTCCAAAATAATCTGGCGTTCTTCATTGGTAAGTTCACCGAGTTTTACGGTAAATTCTTTCAAGGAAGAATCTCCTACCTGATATCCCTTGATCTCTTCCGCTTTTTCTTCTACGGCTTTTCTGATGCCGGGGAAGAACAGGTAATCAAGGTTCTTAAATGGAAGCTCACCCTCTTCAATTAAGAAAGGAAGCATACCCCAGTTAATCAGGTTAGAACGGTATCTCTTGGTAGCATACTCATTGGCAATATTTGCCCAGCCGCCAAGTACCTTCTGACAGGATGCTGCCTGTTCTCTTGCAGAGCCATCACCGGGTTTTACTGCAAAGATAGTAGAGCCGAAGCCTACATTTCCCTTTCCTACTTCAGGATAGTCTTTATTAATAACTTCCATTACCGCCGCAAGTTCCGGTTTTTCTTCGATAGGACATCTTCCTTCCATCACCGCTTTCTGCGCTACCTGAATATCTTTCGCACGGCCTACATAAGCAGGATCCTTTCTGGACAAGGTAAACTCTGCAAGTCCCAAGGGATTGGAACGGTAAGAAGAGGTTTCTCCGGAGGGAATGAGTTCATCTGTCGTAGTAACAGGGTCATGAATTTCAGATACCACACGAAGCACTAAATTCTCAGGAAGCTCTGTCATTGCCGGCCAGTCCTTGATGTTGGGACCAAACTGGATTTCTACTGTAGGATCTGCCACACCTTTAGAATCAAATACTCTGTTTTCATAAATCTTGGAATCAAAGAAATATTTATATTCACCTAAGCTGCCATCGAAATCAGTTGCGGGGGTAAGCACGCCTTTGTTTGCCGCTGTAGCTGCAATGGAACGGGCATCCATAAGTGCAACAGAAGCAATCTGTCCGCTCTGCAATTTAGAACCTTCTCTGTTGGGGAAGTTTCTTGTGGAGTGACGGATACTGAAGGCATTGTTTGCAGGTGTATCCCCTGCGCCAAAGCAAGGTCCGCAGAATGCGGTCTTGAGCACTGCACCTGTTTCCATAAGAGTAGCTGCACAGCCATTCTTAATCAGTTCCATATAAACCGGCATGGAAGCAGGATATACACTTAAGGTAAATCCGTCTGCACCGATATATTTTCCTTTCATAATGTCTGCCGCTGCACAAATATTTTCAAAGCCACCGCCGGCACAGCCTGCGATGATTCCCTGGTCAACCATCAGCTTGCCATTTACCACTTTATTCTTTAAGGAATAATCTACGGCACCGTCAAGGGAAACCATTGCCTTCTTTTCCACATCATCAAGGATATCAAGAAGATTTGCATTTAATTCTTCAATGGTATAGGTATTGCTGGGATGGAAGGGCATCGCAATCATAGGTTTTACTTTGCTTAAATCAACAGTGATGATGCCATCATAGTAAGCCACATCTGCCGGATTTAGCTCTTTGTAATCGCCGCTTCTTCCATGAATGTCATAGAATTCTTTGATCTTATCATCTGTCTGCCAGATAGAAGATAAGCAGGTGGTTTCTGTGGTCATAACATCCACACCAATTCTGAAGTCAGCACTTAAAGACTCAACACCGGGACCTACAAATTCCATTACCTTATTCTTTACATATCCGTTAGCAAACACTGCACCAATAATCGCAAGTGCCACATCCTGAGGGCCAACGCCCTTCATAGGCTCTCCTGTTAAGTACACGCCTACCACGCCGGGCATATTGATATCATAAGTCTGATTTAATAGCTGTTTTACAAGTTCAGGTCCTCCTTCGCCCATTGCCATGGTACCAAGGGCACCATAACGGGTGTGGGAATCGGAACCAAGAATCATCTTACCGCCACCGGCAAGCATTTCTCTTGCAAATTGGTGGATAACTGCCTGATGAGGAGGTACATAAACACCGCCATATTTCTTGGCACAGGTAAGACCAAACATGTGGTCATCTTCATTGATGGTTCCGCCTACTGCACAAAGAGAGTTGTGACAGTTGGTAAGCACGTAAGGCACCGGGAACTTCTCAAGTCCTGATGCGCGGGCTGTCTGGATAATACCTACGAAAGTAATATCGTGGGAAGTCAATTTGTCAAATTTAATTTTTAGTTTGTCCATATTGCCGGAAGTATTGTGGGATTCTAAAATACCGTAGGCAATGGTACCTTTCTTTGCTTCTTCCTTGGTAATGTCCTTACCTGTTTTACTCTTTAGCGCAACACTTGCCTGTCCGTCGTCAAAGACAAGTTCTGTACCTTTAAGCAGGTAAGCTCCACTGTTTGATAATGAAATCATGAGATACTCCTCCTAAATTTATCTAAATGTTTTATCTCTGCTTATATCTCTTTGTTACTAACCTGTTACATTATAAGATAAAACAGTTCAGTTTGCAATTCTCAATACAAAGTTCTTTACTCATGATGCTCTATCCACGCTATCAACACTTCTTCTTCCTCATAATTAGGTGCATAGGACAGCGCTACTTCATATATATCTTGAACAACAGATAAGTCTTCCTCCAACATTTCCGCTATCTGCATTACGGACAGCCCCTTACGAAGTTTTTTGCATACTAATGCTATCAGTTTATTTCTTTCGCCTTCCTTTCTTGCCAGAGCCATCTCTTCCCATAACTGCATATACTTCACCCCTATCTTCTCCGAAGTTTTTACCTTTTTTACCCTTTCATGAATCCGCCTGATTCTCTGGCTTTTACTCTGCCTTGCCATATCATCATTTGTCTGGTTAAGATATTCCATGAATTCCAAAAATTCCTCAGAAAACATTTCTTTGTTTGTACCTCTGGTATTAATAAATACTTTGACAGCCCCATCTCCAAGTTTTAGTTCCGGGCACTCTCTGCATCTCCCTTCAAAGGTATATCGATATAGACCTTTTCCAAACAAATCAAAGGGTGCAATCATAATCAAAAAGCTATCATTCAATTCATTAAAGTCCGTGCATCCGGGTTCTAGTAATGAAACATCTAAATGTGCCTGATAATAGCGGCTTCTTTTTAACAAATTACCGGTGTTCCTATTCTGCATTTCTGTATAATAAAGCGTCTTTTCTTTATCCATACTAATAACATCCAAGCGAATGGTTCTAAGTTCCGGCGAAACTCTAAATTCTTTTTCCGTCTCCGGTCGATCGAGAAGTTCTATTTCATTCTCAAGCAAAATATTAACAGTTGCCTCATAGGCTTCCATATCCTCCATCGTTTCATCAAACAAAAACCTGTCTGTTAAATTGAGTTTTTCTAGTTTCGTAGTTACATTTTGTGTCATACACTGTCCTCCTTTAGCAGGAATAAGCAAAGACTACACAAAATAAATAGGTCTTTATTTTCCTGCTCTTGTTGTTTAGTTGGGTAATAAAAGCAGGATTTCAAGAAAAAAAGAATTGACCTTAGGTCAAGATACGGCTCTGCCGCTAACAAGCTGACGCTTAAAGAAACCATTTGCTTTGTTGTTATATTATCATGTTTTATTCGATATTGCAATTATTTTTACGTTTGATATTCTTTATACAAAAAGGAGAGGGAAGTCTCCATTCTTAAGACTTCTCTCTCCTTGCTCGCCACACACAGCTGCTTATCGCTTAATCATTTTCATCATGTACATGGGTGCAATCCTCTTCGCCACCACATGCTGCATCATGGACATGGTCACATTCTCCCCATCCGTATAAATTACCAAGATAGGTAAATCCATAAAACAATTCGTCATCAGTAGGAGCCATTCCTGCCGGAATTGTAAATGTTTTCCATGTTTTATCTTTTGTAAGGAAGGTTGTTTTGAAAGTAACATCAGCTCTTTCGCTTAACTTTTCCATAATCTTAGCTGTATAACAAGCGTATATCTCTGTTTCTACCTCTACTGTTGCACCTGCAGGAGCTTTTTCAATTGCATTACATACCTCTTTCACAAACGCTGTTGCGGAAGATATGGGTTGCTGTGCATCAACCTCGCCGCATTCACAAATGTACTGGGCTAAACCATCTTCATTAAGGGTAGGTTGCTTTACAGTTTTCCACTGGAAATTGTGGCTGTGTCCTGTCTCGCTTTCTGTTTCTTCCTCAGTTACCGGACTGACACCGGGTGTGGAATTACTACTTAGTGTAATCGGATCAAGGTAAAGTTTTCCCGGACTAGTGACAGGAGCATCCTTTTCCGTTACTTTATAATTTCCTGTCAGGGTATAAGAATTGCCATCATTTACCACTGCTTCTGGAGAATTTCCCACATAAATCGTAATCGTTTCCCCTTGATTATTCGTTATGATCTCTCCGCTATGCAATTCATCGTTTACATTAATATCCGAAAAATTTACTGCCAGCACCGACAGGCTGTTTCCAAACAGCATCACCATTGCCATTGCTACTCCGAGCATTTTCTTAAATTTATTGCTTACACGTCCTCTTTTCATTTATTTATTACCCTTTCTTTTTTCACTTTTTTCTTTTGTTATCTTCACTTTACACTTTGCGAAAAAAAAAACAAGCAATTCTTCCTAATTGTCGACTTTTCTTCCTAATTGTTAATTCAAAATAAAAATAAATTGCAAACGTAGGACTTTGGTACTAAAGTGTCCCGTTTTTTTACCGATATATATATTAGAAAGAAATGTAACTGTTGAAATATCATCCAAGGAGGGATAGTCGCAGAAAACGGATTTAATGGCATTTTCAAAGTTCATACTGTATCCGCAGTCAGCACCGTAAAGAAGACTTCCCGCGACGCGGGTGGTTCCTCCGGCGGTTATTCCGGTAATCGCAAGGCAAACCCTTTTTCCAAAATATTGGCCGAAGAGATTAAGGAGCAGAAGGCACCTACAAGCTGCCGCACTGTAACCTACGGAAATGATTGCAGAATACGGACTTTTCTTTATCAGACCAGAGAATATCAGTACTAGGCAAAAAGGCGGCACCATTTGGTGTTGCCTTTTGTTTTTCATGCACGTCTTTTTACCTCTTATGTAAAATCCCAAGACAAAATACGGTTTGTATGTTATATTCACAGTGTGCACAGGAAAAATTGTAATTACATTTAAAACTCATGTAAGGAGGAATACTTCTTTTGAATGTTACATTGACGATATCCAAAGATTATACGGAGCCTTTGGTGAACATTTATGCACCGGAAGCTACTGACGATATTCATAAGCTGGTGGCCTATATCCAGAACACGGAAAAAATCATTTCTGCAAACGAAGATGACAGCATTGTCATCTTGAAGCCGGAAGAAATCTATATGGTATGTTCTTTAGGAAGAGGCGTTAAAGTTCTTTGCAAAGATAAAGAGTACACATCCTCTAAATGTCTGTATGAATTTGAAGAGCTTTTGGCTGACAGTTTTGTGCGGATATCCAAAACTACTTTAATCAGCATAGCAAAGCTAAAGAAAATCGAACCGTCTTTTAGCGGTATGCTGGCAATATTGGACAATGGAAAGGGGGATTATATTTCCCGTAAATATCTTCCTCTTTTCAAAAAACGATTAGGACTTTAGAAAGGAATTTTCATATGAACAAATTATTTAAGACCATTTTAACGGGACTTTCTCTCGGATGTACTATTTTTACAATATGTAGTGTATTATTTGATGCAATTGGTGGCGGCACTTTTCTTTTGGAAAACTGGTCTCTGACCAAAATGGCAATGAGTACTGTCATCGTCAGTCTGGGCTTTTCCGTTCCCTCTCTCATTTATGAGAATGAAAAATTATCACGTGGATTACAGATATTGATTCACATGGGAATCGGATGTACGCTTATGCTGATTACCGCCTCCATTGTGGGTTGGATTCCTACAGAATACGGAATATCCGGAATTATTATTTTCGTAATCATTGAGCTGCTTTTTGCATTTCTCATCTGGTTTGGATTCAGCCTTTACTACAAAAGGGAAGCCGAAAGGTTAAATGAACAAATTAAAAAACTTAGCCGGTAATCATTTATAGCACCTAAAAAGGGAGTATGCATTTTGAACATGCATACTCCCCTTCTTTTTTACATTTCCATTCTTCTTTGAATGTAAAATTATTTTTTCTTAGGTAAAACTACCTTATCCAAGTGCCAGATATCATCCACATATTCCTGAATGGTTCTGTCAGATGTAAACTTACCGCAACATGCTACATTTAAGATAGCACTCTTTGCCCAGCCGCTTTCATTGCGGTATGCTTCTTCCACTCTCTTCTGGGCTGCTGCATACGCCTTGAAATCTTTCAGGATAAAGTAAGTATCCGCCTTGGATGTGCTGATGGTATTTAATAATGAGTTATAAAGAGTTCTGAATCTGTCAGGATCATTCGGGGAATAGGTTCCGTTAATGAGCTGCATGAGCACTCTTCTCACATCCGGGTCATTATTGAAAATTTCATTAGGGTCATATCCACCATAGTTTTCAAAATGGATAACCTCATCTGAGGAAAGACCGAAAATGAATGCATTTTCTGTTCCTACTTCTTCTACGATTTCTACGTTGGCACCGTCCATGGTTCCGATAGTAAGGGCACCGTTTAACATGAACTTCATGTTTCCCGTACCGGAAGCTTCCTTACTTGCTGTGGAAATCTGTTCGGAAACATCTGCTGCCGCAAAAATCATTTCTGCGTTGGATACTCTGTAATTTTCAATAAATACCACTTTAATCTTTCCGTTAATGGCAGGGTCATTATTTACCACATCCGCTACGGAATTAATCAGCTTAATGGTCATCTTGGCATTATAATAACCTGCTGCTGCTTTTGCACCAAAGATAAAGGTTCTGGGATAGAATTCCATCTCCGGATGATCTTTTAACTGATTATATAAGTACATTACATGTAAGATGTTAAGGAGCTGACGCTTATATTCATGAAGTCTCTTAACCTGTACGTCAAAGATCGAACGGGGATCTACATCAATGCCGTTATGTTCTTTGATATACTGTGCAAGACGGACCTTATTCTGATATTTGATATTCATGAATTCCTGCTGTGACTTTTCATCATCTGCATATACTTTTAATTTATTAATCTTAGGAAGGTCTGTAATCCAGTCATCTCCCACATGAGCTGTCACCCAATCTGCAAGAAGGGGATTTCCGTGAAGCAGGAAACGTCTCTGCGTGATACCATTTGTTTTGTTATTAAACTTCTCAGGCATCATTTCATAGAAATCTTTCAGTTCCTGATTCTTTAAAATTTCGGTATGAAGTCTCGCAACACCATTTACGGAATAGCCGGCTGCAATGGCAAGATGTGCCATTTTTACCTGACCATCATAAATAATTGCCATCTTGCGGACCTTTTCCTGATTACCGGGATACATCTGCTGTATCTTCTCAATGAATCTGCGGTTAATCTCTTCAATAATCTGATATACTCTGGGAAGCAGTCTTGAGAACAACTCAATCGGCCATTTTTCCAAAGCTTCTGACATAATGGTATGGTTGGTATAAGCACAGGTCTTAGTAGTTACTTCCCACGCCTCATCCCATGTAAGGAAATATTCATCCATTAAGATTCTCATCAGCTCCGCAACCGCAACCGTAGGATGGGTATCATTTAACTGGAAGGTTACCTTCTCATGGAACTTACGGATATCATCATGCCTACGCATATACTTTGCAATTGCTTCCTGCACAGATGCGGAAATAAAGAAATACTGTTGTTTTAAACGAAGTTCCTTTCCCGCATAGTGATTGTCATTGGGATAAAGAACTTCCACAATATTTCTGGCAAGGTTCGCCTGTTCTACAGCCTTCTGATAATCTCCTTTATCAAAGGAATCAAGCTGGAAGCATTCCACTGCTTCCGCATCCCAGATACGAAGAGTATTTACAATACCGTTACCATAACCAACAATAGGAAGATCATAAGGGATGGCTCTGACACTCTGATAGCCTTCCTGGCTATAATGGTTTCTTCCGTTTTCATCGGTGCGGACACCTACATAACCGCCAAACTTAACCTCTTTGGCATATTCCGGTCTTCTCAGTTCAAAGGGATTACCGTCAACAAGCCAGTTATCCGGCACCTCTACCTGATAACCGTCTTTAATTTCCTGCTTGAACATACCATAACGGTATCTGATACCACATCCGTAAGCTGCATAACCTAAGGTTGCAAGAGAGTCAAGAAAGCATGCTGCAAGTCTTCCCAGACCACCGTTACCAAGGGCCGCATCAGGCTCCTGGTCTTCCACTATGTTCAAATCAACGCCCAATTCATCAAGGGCTTCCTTTACCGGCTTATATGCCTGCAAATTGATAATATTATTTCCAAGTGCACGTCCCATTAAGAATTCCATGGACAAATAGTACACTGTTTTAGGGTCCTGTTTTTCATATTCCTGCTGTGTTGTCATCCAGTTGTCAACAACCGCATCCTTAATCGCATAAGCAACCGCCTGGAAAATCTGCTGAGGTGTTGCTTCTTCCAAAGTTTTTCTGTATAAAGTTTTTACGTTATAGAGCACGCTTCTTTTGAATAACTCTTTGTCAAAGGAAGTAAGTGCCGGTGTAGTTTTTTTAGCCATATTCTACCTCCGAAATTATAGTATTTTTATAAGGCTTAAGTACTATTATACTATATGAAACCACAAATCACAAGGGTGCAGCTGTCTTTCAAAACATCTGCACCCCGCTATTATTTTTTACACTTTTTCCACACCGATTGTTACGGTTTCTCCGTTTACATTCCATTCCTTGCTGACAGATAAGGTTTCATCCTTAAGTATCGCGTCTGCTAATACTTTTTCGGAGATAGCTTTTTCATTTGCCATCACAATGTCAGAAAGCTTCTGATTACCGCTGATGCTTACTTTGATATGATCCATTACTTCAAAGTCTGCATCCTTACGCATGGTCTGGATTTTACTGATAACTTCGTAAACAAATCCTTCTTCAATAAGTTCTTCTGTCAGGTTGGTATCCAGTACAACCGTTACATAATTATCTGCTTCAGATACATAACCTTCCTTCTGGCTCATTTCAATGAGTAAATCTTCTTCCGCAAGAGAAACTTCTGTGCCGTTTACGTCAAATACCAGTGCACCCTTTGCCTTCAGTTCATCCATGGCAGCATTGCCGTCAAGGCTTCCCAAATATTCCTTGATACCACCAAGCTGCTTGCCATACTTGGGACCTACTGTCTTAAGCTGAGGCTTAAAGCTGTAGCTTGTAAAGTCTCTGACATCATCAGTAAATGTTACTGCCTTCACGTTAAGTTCATCTTCAATAATCTCTTTAAAGAACTCATCAAGTGTAGTGTCCGCTTTAACAAACATGGTTCCGATAGGCTGACGATTCTTGATATTTGCCGCGTTACGTGCCGCACGTCCCATAACAACCATCTTAAGTACCGCGTCCATGCTCTCTTCTAACTTCTTGTCAATCATGTTTTCGTTGACAGCGGGAAAGTCACACAAATGAATACTTTCCGGAGCCTCTGCATTGACACTCTTTACGAGATTCAAATAAATTTCTTCTGTCATGAAAGGCACCATAGGTGCTGCTGCCTTACTGATTTCCACAAGTGCAGTATACAGTGTCATGTAAGCATTAATCTTATCCTGCTCCATGCCCTTTGCCCAGAAACGTTCACGGCAACGGCGGACATACCAGTTACTCATTTCGTCCACAAAGTTATCGAGAACTCTTGCCGCTTCGGGAATTCTGTAGTTGTTTAAGTTATCGTCCACTTCCTTGATAGCGGTATTTAACTTGGAAAGTAACCACTTATCCATTACAGGAAGTTTATCATATTCAAGTGCATACTTGGTTGCATCGAAATTATCAATGTTAGCATAGAGTACAAAGAATGCATAGGTATTCCAAAGGGTTCCTAAGAACTTACGCTGTCCCTCCTGCACTGCCTTGCCGTGGAAACGGTTAGGAAGCCAAGGTGCGGAGTTGATGTAGAAATACCATCTGATTGCATCTGCACCGTAAGTGGAAAGTGCATCAAAGGGATCTACTGCATTTCCCTTACTCTTACTCATCTTCTGTCCGTTTTCATCCTGCACATGTCCCAATACAATTACGTTTTCGTAAGGAGCCTTATTAAATAATAATGTGGATTCTGCCATAAGTGAGTAGAACCAACCTCTTGTCTGGTCAACAGCTTCGGAAATAAACTGTGCGGGGAACTGTGCCTCGAACAGGTCTTTATTTTCAAAGGGATAATGATGCTGTGCAAAAGGCATTGCCCCGGAGTCAAACCAACAGTCAATTACTTCCGGCACTCTCTTCATGGTTTTACCGCACTTCGGGCAAGTACAGGTAATAGCATCAATGTAGGGTCTGTGTAGTTCTACTGTCTTCGCTTCAGGGTTGCCGCTCATCTCTTCTAACTGTGCGCGGGAACCGATTGCTTCCTGATGTCCGCAATCCTCACATTCCCAGATATTAAGAGGGGTACCCCAGTAACGGTCACGAGAAAGTCCCCAATCCTGAATATTTTCAAGCCAGTTACCGAAACGTCCTTCACCAATAGATTCAGGAATCCAGTTTACGGTTTTATTATTACGAACCAAATCATCACGAACTGCTGTCATCTTGATGAACCAGGATTCTCTTGCGTAGTAAATAAGGGGAGTATCACATCTCCAACAGAATGGATAATCATGCTCGAATTTAGGCGCTGAGAACAATTTGCCTTCTTTATCCAAATCAACAAGGATATCCTTGTCGGCATCCTTTACAAACTTGCCTGCATAAGCAGTTTCCTCTGTCATATTACCTGCGCCGTCAACAAACTGTACAAAGGGCAGGTCATATTTACGTCCTACCTGGGCATCGTCTTCACCGAATGCAGGTGCAATATGAACGATACCGGTACCGTCTGACATGGTTACATAACCGTCACAGGTTACATAGTGACCTTTCTTGTGCTGCTTTGCAGCAGCTTCTCCTGCACATGCAAAGAGAGGTTCATATTCTTTGTATTCTAAATCTTTACCTACATAAGTTTCAAGCACTTCATAAGCTTTTTCACCTTCCTGCGCGAGACTGCCCAGTACGTTGTCAAGAAGCGCCTGTGCCATGTAGTAAGTAAATCCATCAGCTGCTTTTACTTTTACATAGGTTTCTTCCGGGTTTACACAAAGTGCCACGTTGGAAGGAAGTGTCCAAGGGGTTGTTGTCCATGCAAGGAAATAAGCATCTTCACCTACTACCTTGAAACGAACAACTGCAGAACGTTCCTTAACAGCCTTATATCCTTGTGCTACTTCGTGGGAAGATAAGGGAGTACCACAGCGGGGGCAGTAAGGTACAATCTTAAAGCCTTTGTACAAAAGCTTCTTATCCCAAATCTGCTTTAAAGCCCACCATTCGGACTCGATGAAGTCATCATGATAAGTTACATAAGGGTCATCCATGTCTGCCCAGAAACCAACAGTGCCGGAGAAATCCTCCCACATACCTTTGTATTTCCAAACACTTTCCTTACACTTATCGATAAAGGGATCAAGTCCATATTCTTCAATCTGTTCCTTACCGTCAAGTCCGAGTAACTTTTCTACTTCCAACTCAACAGGAAGTCCGTGTGTATCCCAGCCTGCCTTACGGGGAACCATGTAACCTTTCATGGTACGGTATCTGGGAATCATATCTTTAATTACACGGGTAAGCACGTGTCCGATGTGAGGCTTACCGTTTGCCGTAGGAGGTCCGTCATAGAAGGTATAAGTAGGGCCTTCTTTACGGTTTTCCATACTCTTTTTGAAAATGTCATTGTCGCGCCAGAATTTTTCGATGTCTTTTTCACGATCTACAAAATTCAGGTTAGTGGATACTTTTTGATACATTTTTGTTCGTCCTTTCTTTCAAAATAAAAAGCCCCGTCCTGTAAAAGGACGAGGCTAAAATATACTCGCTACCACCTGTTACATCATACGCGCCGAATCTATTATCTGTGAGATACGGTTGAATATGGCTTCCTTTAACGGGGGAATACCGGCGTGACCTACTTGCAAAATAGTGTTCGGCTCGCAGCTCAGAAGTGATATTCGCTGATTTCTTACTAATACCGGACTTGCACCATCTCCGGCTCGCTGTGACGTTTGGAAAATCAGTTACTGTCTTCGTCAATGCTTTTATGTAGTTTCTTCATACTATACCAAAATTACACCATTCAAGCAATATTTGTCAAGGGGTAACTTTCAGATTGTTTCTTTATTTATCACACATTTACCAAATTGAAAAGAAATATCCCGCAAGTGGTGACAATACAATCATAATAACCGAAAAGGTAAAGGATGACATGGAAATCAAAGTCGCTCTCTGCTCAGAGGGAAACATGTCCTGCAAAAGTGCATCTGTTCTCACCTGCAGGGCATCATCTGCCATGGCAGATAAAACCCCTCCCAAAACCATAATTACTATCAGTCCGGAGTGTTCCAACAACACACCCGCCCCAACGCCTAATCCACACATCATATATATCTTTATGTATCTTACAGCTTTGGCCTTTAAGATAATCCGTGAGCCAACAATTCCACCCAGTTCCATGATAAGCAGTGCAATTCCCAATCTCCAATCGGCCAGTCCAACAGAGGTAAGTTTTGCCTGTAAAAAGAAAAGAAGTAAAACGTCTATGGCTCCAACAAAAGAGTTGGCAAACATCAGCCTTGTTGCTCTGCCGTTTCTTTTTAAAAAGCGGATACTTTCTATAAAATGCTTTGCCATACCGCTTATCATCTGACAGATAATACCGATAGCATTTGTCGGATTACCTTCAGAATTCTTTTCCTGCGTTTTCTCATCTATTTTGATTTCTACCAATCCGCTCGTAACAACCATTGTAACCACATGGGTAAGTGCACTAACAAAATATGCCATCTGATATCCCATCCAAAAAGCCATTCCTGCACACAAGGTAGAAATCCCGCTTCCGATTCGATAAATAATCATCTGATTGGAAAAATAAGCTTCATACTTATCTTCTTCGTTTACACTTTTTAATGAATCATATGCAAGTGCATCACCGGAACCGGATGCAAAATTGTAATTCAGCGCATGGAAAACAAAAGACAAACACACCAAACCAAGTCCTTTGGAAAACACCATAATCAGATTGCCAATAACTGCCATAATGTGACTTACCATCAGCATTCTTTTTCTACCATACCTATCTGCTAATATGCCGGAAGGAATCTCAAATATCAGACTGGTAATATGAAATACGGTTTCCGCTATACCAATTTCTACAAGGGAAAAACCTCTAACCGCCAAAATCGCTACCCATGCACCTGTAACCGACAGGTTTCCCAGCATGGAAGTAATATATAATAAGTTTATTTGTTTCTTAATTTTAAACATAAAAAAATCTCCTTTATCTAATTTCTTACAGAAGTTATCTGTTTCAAAATGATAAGGAGATAATGCAAACCTTCCTAAAAATGGGCGCACTATCCCCCTAAGGGAGATAAATGTAACCTTTTTTCAGTTGAAGATTTCTCATTGTCCAATACATAATCTTTTCCTTTTTTATTGATTATATTATCAGCATAAACTTATTCTTTTCCTATGTCAACTTAATTTGATATCCCGAAATCACAAATCATCTTCTTCCTCTTCCGGGTAATCTGCTATCTTTTCTTTCTTAACGCATTTTTTACGGGATTTTTGCATATAAATTAACTATAATCAAAATGTAATCTTACATAGATTTCAGTGTAAAAGGGAGTAGCCGGCAATCCACCGATGTATTTTAGGCGTCACTACGGGTTATAAGCCCCGCTTAAAGTTGAAATGGCAAGACTTTTATTGCAGAAACAATTCTGCAGTAAAAGTCTTTTTTTGTCGGAAACCGACAATATCTTTTTTTAGGAGGAATAATTATGGATTTTCTGGTAAATGGTTTATTATCTGTTACCTGGCAACAAATTGTTATGTATTTCATTGGATTATTGCTTATTTATCTTGCTGTCAAAAAGCAGTATGAGCCTGCACTGCTTCTCCCCATGGGATTCGGTGCCCTACTGGTAAACCTTCCCGCTACCGGTGTTTTGAATCAGAATATTGCCGGTATCGGTGAAACAAACGGCATTATCGAATGGCTTTTCCATGTAGGCATTGAAGCTTCGGAAGCTTTACCGATTCTTCTGTTTATCGGCATCGGTGCCATGATTGATTTCGGACCGCTTCTCTCTAACCCGGTTATGTTCTTATTCGGTGCGGCAGCACAGTTCGGCATCTTTGTTGCCATCTGCATTGCGGTACTTCTCGGATTTGATTTAAAAGATGCAGCTTCCATCGGTATTATCGGTGCCGCTGACGGACCTACCTCAATTTTAGTTTCGCAAATGCTGAAATCTAACTACATAGGTGCAATTGCCGTGGCTGCTTACTCTTATATGGCACTGGTTCCTATTGTACAGCCTTTCGCTATCAGACTCGTTACCACAAAAAAAGAACGGTGTATCCGTATGAATTATCAGCCGGGTACGGTTTCTAAACAAATGCGGATTGCCTTTCCCATTGTAGTTACATTTATCGTGGGACTGATTGCCCCCTCTTCGGTTGCACTGGTTGGTTTTTTAATGTTCGGTAACCTGATTCGTGAATGTGGTGTCTTAGGTACGCTCTCCGATGCTGCACAGAATATTCTTTCAAACCTTATTACATTACTCCTTGGTATTACCATCGCTTTCAGTATGCAGGCAGAATCTTTTGTTCAGATTGACACGATACTGATTATGGGAATTGGTCTTCTTGCTTTTATATTTGATACCATAGGCGGTGTATTATTTGCAAAACTCATGAATCTTTTCTTAAAAGAAAAAATAAACCCCATGATTGGAGCCGCCGGAATTTCAGCTTTTCCCATGTCTTCCCGCGTGGTACAAAAAATGGCACTGCAGGAAGATTCCCAGAATATTCTGATTATGCACGCTGCGGGAGCCAATGTATCCGGACAGATTGCTTCGGTTATTGCGGGCGGGCTGATTATTAATCTTGTAAGTTCTTATTTATAAAGCAGGGAGGGTATGTGCCATGACAGAAAATTTTTTGATCGCGTTAAAAATTATGGGCCAGGGGATGCTGGGTATTTTCGTTTCTATTTTACTGATTATGCTGGTGATCTATATTCTCAGTAAAGCAGGGCAAAAATAAAATACTTTGATTTCCTTGTCTTGTCAGTGGAAATAATTAGGTGTATATTAGTTAGAAAAACACCTTAAAAAGGAGAATTCCCATGGACAGACAAAATCTAACTCTGCTTACGGATTTGTATGAACTTACCATGATGCAGGGTTATTTCAAACACAAAGACCGCAATGAAACGGTTATTTTTGATGCATTTTATAGAAACAATCCTTGCGACGGAGGCTATTCCGTCACAGCAGGGTTGGAACAGTTAATTAAATATATTAAGGAATTACATTTTTCAAAAGAGGATATTGAATATTTGAAAGGCTTAGGCATATTTGAATCGGATTTCCTTGATTACCTTGCCAATTTCAAATTCTCCGGTGATATTTACGCCATTCCTGAAGGAACCGTTGTTTTTCCAAGAGAACCTCTTGTTAAGGTGATTGCTCCCATTATGGAGGCTCAGCTTATTGAAACTGCAATTTTAAATATTATTAACCATCAGAGCCTGATTGCCACAAAAGCTGCAAGAGTTTGTTATGCTGCCAAAGGCGACGGCATTATGGAATTTGGACTCCGCCGTGCGCAAGGTCCCGACGCCGGTATTTACGGTGCCAGAGCTGCTATGATTGGTGGATGTATTGGAACTTCCAATGTTCTCTGCGGTCAGCTTTTCGATGTTCCTGTAAAAGGAACCCATGCACACAGCTGGATTATGAGTTTTCCGGATGAATATACTGCCTTTAAAACTTATGCTGAAATGTATCCTTCTGCCTGCATTTTGCTGGTAGATACTTACGATACGCTAAAATCCGGTGTCCCAAATGCCATTAAGGTATTTACCGAAATGAGAGAAGCGGGCATTCCTCTTACCTTCTACGGAATCCGCTTAGACAGCGGTGACCTTGCTTATCTGTCCAAAAAAGCACGTAAAATGCTTGACGAGGCAGGCTTTACTGACGCTGTTATCTCTGCATCCAATGACCTTGATGAATACTTAATTGAAACATTGAAGGCACAAGGAGCTGCCATTACATCTTGGGGCGTGGGCACTAACCTGATTACTGCCAAAGATAATCCTGCTTTCGGCGGTGTTTATAAGCTTGCCGCGATTATGGATGAAAATGGAAACTTTATTCCCAAAATTAAACTTTCTGAAAACTCTGAAAAAGTTACTAACCCGGGAAACAAAACCATTTATCGTGTTTATGACAAAGAAACCGGCAAGATTAAAGCCGATTTAATTTGCCTGGTAGGAGAGTCCTTTGATGAGAGCGAACCGCTTCTTCTTTTTGACCCCATTGAACCTTGGAAAAAGACAAAGCTCCCTGCCGGTTCTTATGCACTTAGGGAATTGCTTGTTCCTATTTTCCAAAAAGGAAAGTGCGTCTATGAATCTCCTAAGGTAATGGATATCAGGAAATATTGCATAAAAGAAAAAGATACCCTTTGGGATGAAACAAAACGTTTTGTAAATCCTCATAAGGTGTATGTCGATTTATCCAAGAAACTGTATGATATTAAAATTGATTTGTTGGATCAAATGAGTGAGAAATAAATAAAAACGGAGTGCCGCAATGCGACACTCCTATTTTTTAGTTATTCTTCAGACTTTGTTTCTTCTTTTATTTCTTCTGACTTTTCATCGTTTTCCTCTGTTTCATCAGAATTTCCTTTTTTCTTTCTCTGCGCTACAATTGCTGCTGCACCCAAACTACATAACAGAACCGCCGCAACAGGTCCTGCTGCATTGCTGTCACTCTCCTCTGCCTCTCCGGATGCAGGTGTATCCTCTGCAGGTGCTTTAGCCACATCATCTGTTGCTGCTGCCGCAGGCAGTTCGTTTACTAATCTTGCCACACCAAGTACAGAAGGATTGCTCCATCCGCTTCCGCTTTCATCATACCAGCTCAAAGTACCGCTACGAGTTCCTGCTGCGGATGCGTCATTTACTTGAAGTTCCAAACCAATTAATGTATCTGCTGCTGGCGTAAGCTCTGTCCACTTAAATGCCGCTTCTACCACATATCCGGTGTCCGTTGTCTTAGCAAAGGTTACCTCATTTTCTTCCAGGCACTTCTCACCATTAAAGGAGTGCTCATTATCGAAGTTGATTCTGTACTGTTTATTTTCAGGTCCGTATGCGGAATTCTTCGTATTTAACTCGTCGATAAATACTTCTATGGAATCCTGCTGATGAACTTCTTCATTTTGTTTATTAAGTACAGCATCCTCTACTGTTGCATAAACATAAAGGTTTTCTTCATCCCAAAGCAATTTAAATTCGGAAGATACTTCTGAACCCAAATTAATGGTAAGGGGAACATTCGCCGCCTTGCTCCATGCCTCATCGAGTTCACCGTCAACTGTAACGGTTCCTTTTGGAATTGACACGAAAGGTTTTAAAATTGCTTCTGCATAATATTTTGTACTGTTATCAGCACTTAAAGTAGTATCATTAAATGCCAGTTTATTTGCACCGTCAGTAACAATCATATCAAAACCGATTACTTTACCGATTACAAGTCCATCTCTGGGAATTGTGGCTGTCACCTGATATCCGCCATCTGTTTCCGTTCCTTCACTGCGGGCTACTGTCACAATCTTCGCTGTGATGCCTGCAGTCTTACTGTTATTAATATCTACATAGAAGGTTACGGCATCTTCTGCATCATTTGTAGCATCCTTAACATCAGCCCGGATTTGAAGTTCTGCACTGTTCCAGATCGGTGTAAAGGTTACTTCTGTTGTATCATTGCCAAAGCTATAAGAAGGATTTCCTTCATAAGCATCTTTTTCTGCCATGCTCATAGAAATCTTCTGTGTTGCAGGTTCCAGCTTGCTGGGATCCACAATGCCCCAGAAAGCAGGTTTTACTTTATAGTTGTCATCAAACAATAAAGGACACTGTGTCTGGGTTCCGTCTGCGCCTCCTCCTACGCTTGCATTAGACTGCAGCCAGGAGTTGCCATCGATAGCACCCCAAACAATCATGCCGCCTACTTCTACGCCTTCACTCTGTAATTTTTTCAAGGATTCATAGATTTCTTTATAACGGTATGCCTGCTTATTATATTCATCCTTTAAGGTTGCTTCTGTTCCGTCAAAGGTGTTGCTTGCCTTAATATCAAGCTCTGTCAACTGAATTTTGCCTACCACTGCCGCATATTGTCTTGCTGCATCTTCCATCTGTTCCATGGTAGGTGAATCAATATTGTGATGGGCCTGCATACCCATAGCATCAATTCTGGTTCCTTCCGCTTCCTTAACCGCCTTCAATAATTCTACGATAGGACCCACCTTGGAGGGTGTACTGTCGTTGTAATCATTATAATAAAGTTCTACATCAGCAGGAGCATATTTGTTTGCATAGCGGAATGCATTGATAATGAATTCATTGCTCTGATATACTTTCCACCAGCTTGATTTGGAGCCATGAGTATCATCTGTAAGGCTGTCACTTCCTCCTTCTACATCACTACGGTAGGTTCCTGTACTGTCGCTGACAGCTTCATTTACAACATCCCAACCATAGAACAGACCTTCATATTTGCTGCCTTCACCTGTAAAATGAGTAAGCACTGTCTTAATATACCATTCAAGACGCTTATTCATTTCTTCCGGAGAAACATAGTCTTTTGTCTTATCATAATCTTCATGGAAGAACCATTCCGGTGTCTGGGAATGCCATACAAGCACATGACCGCGGACAGAAATCTGATCATCCGGATTTTCTTCATTCCATTTTACAATGTAATCTAAAATTGCCTCTGCACGGGAATAATCAAGTACAGGAACTTCAATGGTTTCTCCGTTTAAAGTATCTGTTGTTGTTCCGGGACAGGTACCGTTACTGTATCCAAACAGTGCATCCGGCTTTAATTCGTTACCAAGTGTTACACTGTTAAAATGCTTGGTTACCAAATCCATCAAAGGCTTATCATTAATTTCGGAACCAACAATGGATACACCGGCAATGACATCATCACCAAAATCTGCCGTAAAAGTATCTTTTAAGTTGGGAACGCCTTTTTCAATAGATGCAGTTGCCAGGTTCATATCTCTCAAAGACACACCGGTTACATAGTATTCACCTAAAACGCATACGCCTGAGCCATAGTCTGTTCCCTGCTCAAGAAGACGGATTACTACTTTATCCATGCTTCCTGCAGCTGCCACTTTAAACTTTCCTTCAAACTTTGTCCATTTACCGGGTGTAAGCTGCTGACTACAAGAACCTGTAAGTTCTGCAGAATAAGAACCAAGGTAAGTGGTATTGCCGTCACTTACTACATAAGGTGCAAAGTCTACCTGTCTCTGGTTTGCAGGTGCACCTTCATAGTCATCGGAAAGCATTGCATAAAATTCATATGCATATGTATGACCATTTTCTACTACAGCTGTAATGTCCTGTGCAAAACAGTCAGAAGGCTTTGTTCTGTTATTAATAACTGCATAAGTAGTAACATCATTTACAATCGGTGTATCGCTTACCGCTGTGGAAAAAGTTGCTTCACCCTGTTCTACATCCCATGCGGAGAAATCATCCGTATCAAAGTTTCCGTTGATAATGATATTTTCGCCATAAGAATCATTTACTTCAGAAGTAAAGGTAACCGGTTCATCACTGATATCAGCTGTCAAAGAAAAAGTAACGCTCTTAACCTTTGCCTTTGTAGTGCCACTGTTTAATGACATAATGGAAAAATACTTCACTTCCGCACCGGCGGTGGGAATAATTTCCGGATTACCATAGGAAACCGGTGTTCCCTCTTTATTAGTAGAATCAAAATCAGCCTGTGTGTGCAGCTTAAATGCCAAGTCAGCTGCATTTCCTTCAGATACATCGAAGGTTACTTTACTGATTGTCGTCACATCAATTTCACTGGGAATATTATAAAACTGTGACTGATATTGTCCCTCAAAGGTAATATCAAGTTCTCCGTCTGAAGAAACACTGGATGTCACACCCCAGCCTGTTGCCACTGCAACATCGTTAAACGTGTAAGTTTTGTCTACGCCTTCTGCATGTGCTTCTATGGATGAAACTGAAAAGCTTCCAATGAATAAAAGCAATGCCAGAAAAAACGCTGTTGTTCTTTTTAACATATAATTTTCCTCCCAAAAATTATAAAATACTTTGATACCTATGGTATCATTTTCCCGGCAGAAACTCAAGGTGCACGGTTAACTATTTATGAGTTCTGCTATATATAATGAAGCAGGTAATATTACCCTTTCATCCACCTTAAATCCGGGCTGGTGAATGGTCTGTCCGACCCCCGTACCTATTTTTATATAACATCCCGGAATGCTCTCCTCATAAAACGAAAAGTCGTCACCCCCCATGGATTGTTCCTGCGGCACCACCTGTAACTTCCGGCAGGTTGCAATCTTTTTTGCAAGTTCTACCATCTTTGCATCATTATAAACTGCAGGGGATCCCGGATGCCACTCAAATATTGCTTTTCCTCCGTACGCTTTTGCTGTGTTTTCCACAATTTCACGCATTCTCTTTTCAGCCAGCACCCTGTCTTCTTTATCCATTGTACGGACAGTTCCTTCTAAATAAGCCGTTTCCGGAATCACATTCCATGTATGTCCTGCTTCCAGCCTTGTCACGCTGATTAATGCCGGATGAAAAGCATTGATGTTCCGGGATACAACAGTTTGAAGTGCCTGTATGATTCCTGCTGCTATAGGCATTGGATCCACTCCGTCATCAGGATGGGCACCATGGCATCCCACACCGCTTATCCTGACAACAAATTTGTCTGCCGCAGCCGCCACATATCCTTCCCTGATGCCAATCACTCCGACCTCATTGGTTGGGTCTGCATGAAATCCCCAGATTCTTTCCACGTCCTCCATAGCATCAGCCTCTAATATCTTCAGTGCCCCTCTTGCACTTTCCTCTCCCGGCTGGAAAATAATTTTTACCGTTCCTTTTAACTCATCTTTTCTCTCATTTAACAAAATAGCGCATCCAATTCCCGCCACGATATGAAAATCATGCCCGCAGGCATGCATTTTCCCTTCTTTCTTAGACGCATAAGAAAGACCTGTCTCTTCCAAAACGGGCAAAGCATCAATATCGCATCTAAGTGCCCGAACCGGTCCTTGTTTTTTTCCTCTTACAATTGCCACCAAACCGGTTTCGAGTTCATAAGAAATTATCTCTATTCCCTCTTTATCCAGAATGTCTTTTATCTTTTTTGTGGTCTCATACTCCTCATAGGAAAGCTCCGGATGGGCATGAAACCACTCAAAATACTCCCGCAACCTTATATCTAATTCTTTATTACTTTCCATTATCCACACCTTTCCCTTTAGCCAATGCTTTCCGCCTTCACTTTAGCCTTATCCTCCCCACGGCCGGCAACAGGCAAAATAAATTCTCTGTAGGACCCTGCAAAACGCCGGTACTTATGTGCTGTCCTTTAGCACATTATGTACCGCTGCGTTTTGGACCGAGCGAGAGCGCGTCCAAAGAGATTTTATTTGCCTGTTGCGTCCGTCAATTAACTCTTACTGTTGGGATCCAGCGCATCCCTAAGCGCATCCCCGATAAAGTTAATCGCCATCACCAGCACCACAATCACCACACCTGCGGGAATCCAGAGCCACGGCTGTTTCGTAAGCACCGTTAAGGACTCCGCCCCGTTTAACATATTTCCAAGACTCGCGGTAGGTGGTTGCACACCCATACCGAGAAAGCTTAGTGCTGCTTCATCCAGCATGGAAAGTGCCAGCACAGACGTAGCATATACCAAAATGGGGGCTACCGTATTCGGTAAAATCTCCGAAAACAAAATATGTCTAAGTGGCATACCCGCCACGATATTTCCTTTAATAAAATTGGTTTCCCTTAAGTTTAAAACATTTCCACGGACCAGTCTGGCTATTCCCGGCCAATCCACAAATCCCAAAATCAAAATGATACTCCAAAGCCCCGGTTTAAAAATAGCCGCCGCCACAAGTACAAGTAATATATAGGGAAATGACATAACCATATCCGTAAAACGCATAATAATCATATCTGCCACGCCACCAAAATATCCTGCAATCAGTCCGAGAATGACTCCCACTACAGTAGATATTAATGTAGCCATAATACCAACCAAAAGGGAAATCCGTGTTGCGTATAATAATCTGCTGAGCACATCCCTTCCTATTTGGTCCGTACCAAGGAGGTGTTCCATACTCGGTGCACCGCTGAATGTACCTACAATTTCATCAGGATGATACGGTGCTATCACCGGCGCAAACAGTGCAGCTCCTCCCAATAAAATAACTACAATCAGGCTACCCATAGCAAGTTTATGACGTTTAAAACGGCGAAATACCGTTTGCAAATAACTTTCACTTGTAATGTCTGCTTTATTTCTTTTCTTCATATGCCTCTCCTAATCCAGCGAAATCGTTGGATCCACCACTGCATACACAATATCCGTTACCAGATTAGCTAAAAGTACAACCACTGCCGAAAGCAGGCATACTCCCATAATCACCGGATAATCTCTTGCTGTGATGGCACTCATGGTCATAAGGCCTAGTCCCGGCCAGGAAAACACCTGCTCAATAATCACTGCTCCGCCGAATAACATAGGAATCTGCATACCGATAACCGTCACAATAGGGACAAGTGCATTTCTCAGTGCATGCTTGTAAATCACTTTGAATCTGCCAATTCCCTTTGCTTTTGCAGTACGCAGATAATCCTGCTGCAAAATTTCAAGCACCGCACTTCTAATATATCTGATGTTGCTGCCTGCCAAAGAGAAGGCAAGGACCAGTACAGGCATAATCATATGCCTTGCCACATCCATAAATCCTCCCTCTGATCCCAGGGTTGTCATACCGCTTGATGGAAGAACTCCTAACTTTACCGTAAAAATATAGATTAATAAAAGTGCCAAAAAAAAGCTGGGGATACTACTTCCCAAAAAGGAAAAAGTTACCACTGCATAATCTCCTTTAGAATACTGATGAACAGCACTGTAAATTCCTGCCGGAATTGCAATTAGCAAACTCACCACCAAAGAAACACCCATAAGGAGTAATGTAGGTCCTAAATGCTCTGCTATCATACTGCTTACAGGCTGATACGACCGGATGGAATATCCCATATTTCCTTGAAGCAGCTGGGATAACCACACAAAATACTGCACGTAAATGGGCTGGTCCAGTCCCATAGCAATTGCTTTTGCCTCAACTGCTGCCTCAGACACTCTGGGCCCTTGTAACATTTCCAGAGGACTGCCTGCAATGCACATAATGACATAGTCGATAATGGTAATGCCTATCAGCACGGGAATGGCAATCAAGATACGTTTTAAAATATATTTACCCATGAGTGCCCTCCTTCTCTTGCTGTAATTTAGGTTCCCTTTCAGAAGGATCCGGAACCAGGACTGCATCAAGCAAAGTTCTCGTATAGGGGTGAGTGGGATGTGCAAATATTTCCTTTGCTTTTCCTATCTCCACGATTTTTCCCATATACATCACAGCGATTCTGTCACTGACATAATTCACTGCACCCAGCCCGTGTCCTATAAAAAGAAGGGTAAGGTCCAGTTCTTTTTGTAATTCTTTTAGCAAGTTTAAAATCTGGGCCTGCACCGAAACATCCAAGGCACTTACCGGCTCATCGCACACAATAAATTCCGGATTTAAGGAAAGAGCCTTGGCTATTCCGATTCGCTGTCTCTGTCCCCCGGAAAATTCATGGGGATATCTGCCCAACACATTTTTAGACAATCCCACCATATCCAAAATCTCAAGAATTTTCTTTTCCACATCCGCCTTACTTGCAATTTTATGATAAAGCATAGGCTGTGCCAAAATCTCAAATACATGCTTTCTGGGATTTAGTGATGAGTACGGATCCTGAAATACCATCTGCAAATTGGTGCGTATTTCCTGCATTTGCTTTTTAGGAAGCCCTGAGATATCCTGTCCTTTATAATAAATGGTACCTTCTGTAGGCTTTTCAAGTCCTATGAGCACTCTCCCGGTGGTGGATTTTCCGCAACCGGACTCGCCCACAAGACCTAATGTCTCACCTGGCATGATGGAAAAGCTCACTCCGTCCACTGCTTTGACATGTTCTGTGATATGAGGAATAATCCCACCTTTCACAGGATAATATTTCTTTAAGCCTTCTACCTGAATTAGCGGTGTTTTATTTTCTCTACTCATGAAGGAATTCCTCCTTCCTTCATCACAATACATTTAGCCGTATGATCTTCTGAAAATTCATAATCAGCCTGCGGATTATCACATTCTTTCCTGCGGTAAGCACAACGGGGTGCAAACCGGCAACCTTTCATGTCATCATAATTTTCCGGTACCATACCGGGTATGGATACAAGTCTCCTGTTTTCATCATCACGGATAGTCGGTATGGTATCAAGAAGTGCACGCGTATAAGGATGTCTTGGATTCTTAAAAATCTCTTTTACAGGACCTTCTTCTATAATCTGCCCTGCATACATCACCAGAACGCGGTCTGCCATATTGGCAACCACACCCATATCATGAGTGATTAACACCATAGACATTCCGTTTTCTTTCTGCAGTTCTTTGAGTAATTTCATAATCTGCGCCTGAATCGTTACATCCAGAGCCGTAGTAGGCTCGTCCGCAATCAAAAGCTTTGGATCGCAGGATAATGCCATAGCAATCATAACTCTTTGTCGCATACCTCCTGAAAGGGTATGGGGATACTTTTTCATCACATTTTCCGGATCCGTCATTCCTACCTTTTCAAGAAGTGTAATTGCTCTTTTTTTTGCTTCCTCTTTTGATAAATGCATATGTGTACGGATACTTTCCGTAATCTGGTTTCCTACGGTAAATACAGGATTTAAGGAGGTAAGGGGATCCTGGAAAATCATGGTCATATGGTCGCCTCTGACCGCATCCATTTCCTTTTCTGTCATGGCAAGAAGATTCTTTCCTTCAAAAAGAACCTCCCCTTCTGTTACCCTTCCGCCTCTTCCAAGAAGCCCCATAACGGATAAAAAAGTAACACTTTTCCCGCAGCCGGATTCACCTACCACGCAGACAATTTCACCCTTATCTATCGAAAAGTCAATATGATCAACACTGATATTTTTTCCGTAATCTCCTTTAAAGGTAGTGGTAAGTCCACGAACCTCAAGCAAATGCGACATTTCTCTTCCTCACTTGTCTGCACAAATACCACAGGATGCCTTACGTCACCCTGCGGTATTTCATTTATCCTTATATCTATTACTGTTACTGCACGATTTCCCAGTTGTGAATATCGTTAAACATGCCGTACACGTCGGCTTTTACCCCGGACACTCTCTTGCTTACGGCACCCTGTGCACTGATTACATAAGCCGAAAACATAGCTACGTCTTCCTGCATTTTTTTATCTACAATGGTATATTGTTCTTTAATCTTTGCCATGTCATCCGTTTCCTGGGATGCTGCCATTGCCGCATCAATATCTGCGTTGTTATAACCTGTCCAGCTTCCTTCTCCACTAAGAAGCCATGTCACATCCGGATAAGGATCTACCGGTGCGTAAGTATACTGCACTGCGAAGAAATCATAATCTGTTGTTCCGGCTATGGTCATAAGCGTAGCCAAATCAACTGTCTGTACTTCTACTTTAATTCCTACATTTGCCCACTGTGCCACCATCACCTGTGCCGCATTGACAAAGGTGCTGTCACCTGAGTTTACATAGAACTTAAGGGTTTTTGTTCCATCCCAGCCTGCCTCCGCCAAGAGCTGTTTTGCTTTCTCGGGATCATAGGGAAGGGGGGTAATGTTCTCATCATAATACGGACTTGCCGAAGATAAAAATCCATCTACAATCTCGCCATGTCCCTTCATAAGCTGCTGCAATATCTGCTCTCTGTCTATGGCATATACAAGTGCCTGGCGCACTCTTGCATCTGTAATATTGGCAGTCTGTACAAATACAGACTGGTTGGTTACGGGAGAACCGTATATTACATTTACATTTTCAAGAGCCGCAATACTTTCATAATCCTCTTGCGGAATGGCTGTCATGGTATGATGTGTCACATCAATTTCACCTGATTTAAGTCCTGCATATACCTGACTTCCGTCCACAATCTTGAAATTTAATTTTTCTATCTTGGGCGCACCCATAAAATAATTTTCGTTTGCCTTATAGGAAATGTAATGGTTTGCATCATAGTCTGTCACCATAAAAGGACCGCTCACCACATCGGGATGATTGAACCAATCCAGCGTCATTAATTCCTCGTCACTATACTGCTCAAGTACATGCTTGGGTAAAGTACGTAAATAGCAAGCATATGAATTCTGGAAAGTAACCATGGAAATGGGATACTTGGTAGTAAATTGAATGGTCTTTTCATCAATTACTTTTACGCCGGATATAGAAGTAGCTCCCGGCTGCGTAAATCCGTCATCGCCAACACCTTCAAATACATAATACATCATGGTAGCATTGGCAATGGTAGGGCTTGCCAGCTTAAGTACCGTGTATTCCACGTCTGCTGCCGTCACAGGTGTGCCGTCAGACCATGTAGCTTTCTCGTTTATGTGTACCGTAAAGTTCACATTATCTTCTGTGGTAATGGAATCTGCCAGCATAGGCTGGAAATTCATCTTCGCATCAAGCTGTACAAGAGGAAGAAATTCTAACCCTACCGCATAGACATTAATCCATGACTGGTCAATGGTCAGAGGATTCATTCCTCCCAAAGAATCTGTGATACCAATATTTACAATCTTTTCATTGTTTGATGTAGTGTTTCCTGCCGGGGAAGTTCCCTCTGTTTTTTTTGTAGAAGCTCCACAGCCTGTCATCACGGCAAGCATAGATGTGATAAGCACCATGCATAAAATCTTTTGTCCTAATTTTTTCATAACACATCTCCTCCTTCTCTTCTTGACAAACACATCAATCGGAGTTATATTACAATCACTTTGCAAGTAATTATTTTACTACACTTTTTGAAAAAGGTATATAGGAACTTTACATGAAAAATTTATTAAATTACCAGACTTCTGAATATGATTGCGGACCGGTTTCTTTAATTAACGGTATCCGCTATTTATTTGACCGGGAAGAGGTTTGTCCGGATGCCATCAAATTTATTATGCTCTATAGCATGGATACCTATAATGAAGAAGGCGAACTGTGCAAACACGGTACTTCCCCTGCTGCCATGAATTACATTGCAAGCTGGCTTAATCATTTTTCCTGTGCCAAAAAGTTTCCTATTCGTTGTGAATATTTTTCCGGGGAAGAGGTTTCCATTTGCGAAAACGGACCTATTGTAAATGCACTGAGACAGGGCGGCGTTGTGATTCTTCGTCTCTTCTTGGAAGTGCCCCATTATGTGCTTTTAACAGAAATCGAAGGAGATCGGATTCTCCTGTTTGACCCTTACTATGAAGAACAGGATGACCCCGACTTTGATGAAGAATATCTTACTGACGAAATCATTTTCATCAATGATTGTCCCAAAAAAGCAAACCGCTCCGTCAGCATAGAGCGTATGAACCGTCTTTCCAAGGACTATTATGAAATGGGCGAATATGCATGTCGCGAAGCTTTGATTATGTTTAATGCTAAGAAGAACTCTTAAGTATATCAAAAAGGTGCAATTACGAATTGTAATTTGCACCTTTTTTTTATTGTTCCATCTGCCTTCCCAGAAATCCTGCTGCTGACTGCATCAGCTTTTGTTCCACTTCTCCCATTTTCCCTTTGTCGGATGTGCTGATAAGTACTACCGCACCAATCACATCCCCTTCACAGATAATAGGACAGATGGCTTCCTGAGAAAATTCATCAGCTGTGCCCCTCACAATAGGGATGAATGCTTTTTCCCCCTTTGTGGCCATAACCATTTCCCTGTTGTTCATTTTATCTTCCAGCTCCTTGCTTAGTTCCTTTCCCAGCATTCCTTTCATTCCGCCGGATACCGCAATGACCTGATCTCTGTCTGCAATTACCGCAATATGACCGGATACCTGACATAAGCTTTCCGCATACTGCTTTGCAAAAGTGTTCATCTCCCCGATGGGGGAATATTTCTTAAGGATAATTTCTCCTTCTCTTCCCGTAAATATTTCAATGGGGTCACTCTCCCTGATACGAAGGGTACGTCTTATTTCCTTCGGTATAACAATTCGCCCCAAATCATCTATCCTACGCACAATTCCTGTTGCCTTCATATATCTTTGACTTCCTCCATGTCCATAATTTTCTTTTTTATAAAGATTTGATAAGTTCAAATCTTTGGATTTGGAGTTAGTATGTGGAAAAATTTTGGAATTATACTAAAGCATACGAAAATTCAATAACGTCCCTTCTACCCATGTTAACAGTTTCTTTATTTGACGCGCGTCAAATAGTTTTTAAGTAATATGTTGGCGCTAATTTTTCACAACATCATAACACCAACCTAATATTCATTTCTCAAACTTCTTTCAAAAAGTTTCTTCAACCTGTCTTTTGGCTTTGCATCTTCATATAAAATCTGGTAAACTGCTTCGCAAATAGGCAGTTCTACTCCATAAGCTTTCCCCAGATTTCTTATCGCCTTTACTGTATAATAGCCTTCCGCCAGTTTATCAAATGCTTTCCCTTGTACCACACATTTTCCGTATGCCAGATTATGGCTATGCTCTGAAAATAATGTTGCTTCATAATCTCCCAAATGGCACAATCCATAAACAGAGCTTCCTTTTCCTCCCATTGCGACAATCAATCTTGCAATTTCACTGGTACCTCTTGCCATAAGTGCACCTTTTAAAGAAGATAAATCAAGTCCATCCAGCATACCTGCTGCTATGCCGATTACGTTTTTCGCTGCTGCACCGATTTCATTTCCGATTAAATCCGTTCCATAATAAAACCTTATTAAATCACTGGAAAAACTGCGGATTAATTCATCCTTCACCAATTCGTCATTGCTATCTATCACCATGCAGTTGGGAATACCTCTATAGAATTCCTTTACATGTCCCGGTCCTAACCATACCGCCACATGATTACTATGTTCCAAGCTGTCGGAAGCTACTTGTGATAACCGTCTTCCTGTTTCTATCTCAATCCCTTTCATACAAAGGATTATACTTTTATTCTTAATGCCCATCACTGCCAGTACATTCATCACATCCTGCAAATGCTGTGCTGCCACAGAAACTATAATATAATCTGCTTCTTCTACTTTTTGATAATCTGTAACCAAGCAAATACTATCCGGTAATTTCAAATATTCATTTTCTCTTTTTGTAAGCAAACGTTTCATATTGGCAGATTCTTCCCTGCCATACAAAACCACATTATGCCCTATTCTATTTAAATACCATGCAATAAAACTACCCCAACGGCCACAACCGATTACAAAAATATTTTTTGTTTTTTTCTTTTCATCAGGAAACACAATCTCCTTTTGATACTTAATTTTAGATATGTCTGCCTTTAAAATATCATTAATAGAAATTCCATAAATTTCTGACAGTTTCATCAATATCTCTATATCCGGAATTGCAGCTCCGGTTTCCCACTTCGAAACAGACTGCCTGGTAACACCTAATCTACTCGCTAATTCACCTTGTGTAATTTTATAATATTTCCTAAGGCCGGATAAGTATTCACCGATTTCTATGCTGTTCATATCATTACCTCCGTACCTATTATAATTCATTTCTAATTATTTTGAAAGCAACCCGCATTCGCATATGTTATGGTATTGTAACCAAACACAAAACGCACAGCTCGGCTGTGCGTTTTCATTACTGAATCAACAATTTGCAATATTTCCTTCTTCAAAATCCGGAATAAAACTTTCCTTTGCAGTATCACCTTCCTGAATAAAGGCATTTTTCACCCCAAGACCAATCATATAATCAAGAACGTTTTCATATTCCCGCTTTGTCACCCTGCGGCAAAGTTCTTTGCAGTCTTCCCGCTCCTTCAATCGTTCAAAGGGAGTATATTGGTTCATCAAACTGATATACACCCTATCCCCATAATTTTCGTAAACATAACGAATGACGTCCTTTGCATTTTTCTTATGTCCCGGCAAAAGCAGATGCCTTACGATGACGCCTTTTTGCATCATCCCGTCCTTATCAAAAACAGGTTCTCCGGCAATTTCTACCATGGCTTCAAGTGCACTTTTTGCCACCTGTGGATAATCCGGTGCATGGGAAAACCTCTCTGCCAAATCTGCTTCCATATATTTAAAATCTGTAAGAAAAATATCTACAATTCCTTTAAGTCTTCGAATTACCTCCGGCTTTTCATATCCGCTTCCGTTATAAACGATGGGAAGGGTTAAGCCCTTTTTCCGGGCACTTAAAACAGCCTCTATGATTTCCGGTACATAATGATCCGGTGTCACCAGATTAATGTTAGATGCTCCCTGTTTTTCAAGTGCGAGAAATATTTCCGATAGCTCTGATACAGAAACTTCTCTCCCTTTTACCGCTGCAGCAATTTCATAATTTTGACAATAAATACACCTAAGATTACAGCCCGAGAAAAATACCGTTCCCGAACCGGTCTCTCCGGAAATACATGGCTCCTCCCACATGTGAAGCGCGGCTCTTGCCACAATGATTTTGTTGTCGGAAAGACAATATCCCTTTTGTCCCTTATCCCTTTCTGCCATACAATTTCTGGGACAGAGATTGCAAGGGCTATTCGTTATCTCCATATAATTCATCCCACTCATCTCTGGGAATTGCAGTGATATTCCCTACATCATAGTATGTTTCATAGAAAAGATTAATCCAATATTCTTTGTCATCCGTCATGTCAGAAAGATGGGCACAACTGTAGGGATTGGCAAAAGCTTCCCTAAACTGCGGAACTACCACAATACCATCTCCGTTAGGGTCTGCCTTATCTGCTTTAATAAGTTCAATCCTCTCAGTTTCTTCCCGATAGATTCTTGCCACATTTACCAGATTTTCCAGATAGGTAAATGCAAACCATAAGCAAAGAATTCCCACCAGGCTGTATTTTGCTCCTTTTAAAATTAGTTCCTTATCTACATCAATTTCCATTATTCCGGAAAGCACCGCTATCATTAAGAAAATGCCTGCCCCGAAAAATGCCCGGTCTGTGGTGGTAGGAATAATGGCAAGCACATAGGCAGTTGCCACAGCTGCCACCAAAAATAATACGCTTGTGTTTGTTCTGATCTGCTTCCATTCCTTCAGTTTCTTCTGCAATACTAAAAATACAAGTACCACAATCATAATCACAAGCAATTCAAAGAATAATTCCCTAACCGTCACGGAAGTTTTATAGATTCTGGATAAAAGTCCAACCAGGCCGGTATAGCTGCCTTCTGCCATCACGTCACTGCGGCTTCTTACGCCCGGTGCAGAAATCATACCCAGAATTCCCAGAAGCATACCTGCTATTCCTGTAATCATAAAAGGATAAAGTTTCTTCTGACCGGCTTTTTTTCTGTCACACACAAAGTTTGCTGCAAATAGTAGTACCAAAAGCAAACCGCCGCCGGAAGTGTTTTCATTACACCAGCCTGCAAGTATGCCAAAAAACAGTGTTCCCACTGCAAGCAAAACGGGGTGTTTCATGTCATCTGCTTTCTTTAAAAAGTGTCTGTAGAAAGTAACAAAACCAAGAATAAACACACTTCCCCACAAATAATTGCAGGCACCACATATCCAAAGCATGGTTTGTCCGAAATCCACCGCATATCTCCACAAAAATACTACTATCAAAAGCAGCAGGCCTATATCATGCTTTTTCCTATTACTTACATTGTGATACATCAAAAGAACAAGCGCACCAAACATCAGACTGTTTATCACATTAAAAACATGCTTGTCCACAGCAAGGGAAAGCCTGATATTAAACTGTCCGATTACGCGGCCGCTATTGGATAAATATTCTCCGTACTGCTGTTTTACTAAATCCCACAGGGAATCTGCCTGCCTTACCTGATAAGCATAAGCATAATCATCTGAGAGATACGGTGTCAGCAGATTGTATGCATAAATGGCTATCACTGCTACCACAAATATCAGAAAAAATATTTGTTTTCTATGTTTTTCCCAAAAATTTTCCACCATCTTATCCTCTTTGTAATTATTATAATCCATTATATTTTACCAAATGCATTTTTATTATGCAACCGACGATATTTATGGTATACTTTAGGGTGTCAATTTTATTGATTAGCAACTGACTTGAAAAGAGTATAAATATCATGAACGAAAAAGTATTACGCACATTAGAATATCATAAAATCATAGATACCTTAACCGAAAAAGCAGGCTCTGAACCGGGCAAGGAGCTTTGCCGCACACTGATTCCCATGACGGATTTGGATGCAATTGAGCTCGCACAAAAACAGACCGGTGATGCCCTTACCATGCTTTTTCAAAAAGGCTCTACCTCCTTTGGCGGAAATAGAAATGTTTCCATGGCACTGCGCTCTTTGGAAATCGGCAGTACCTTATCTGCCTCTGAACTTTTAAAAATAGCAGGGCTTTTAGATAATGTTAACCGCATCAAGGCATATGGACGTAAAGCAAAGGATGATGAAAAAGAAACCTCTTTGACAGAGTATTTTGAACGTTTAGAACCTTTGACTCTTCTTGCGGGAGAAATCCGCAGATGTATTTTGTCAGAAGAAGAAATTGCAGATGATGCCAGCTCAGGACTGAAACATATCAGAAGAAGTATGGCTCTTACCAATGACAAAATTCATTCCCAGCTTACTTCCATGGTAAACGGCTCCTACCGTACTTACTTACAAGACGCCGTCATTACCATGCGCGATAACCGCTATTGTATTCCTGTAAAATCCGAATACAAAAGTCAGGTTCCCGGAATGGTTCATGACCAGTCTTCCACAGGTTCTACTTTCTTTATTGAGCCTGCCGCTATTGTGGAACTGAATAATAAATTGAAAGAACTTTCCATTCAGGAAAAGGAAGAAATTGAAAAAATACTTGCTGACCTAAGTGCACAAACCGGTGAGCATACCATTGAAATTCAGGAAAACCAAAAAATTATGACTTTCCTTGATTTTACTTTTGCCAAGGCTTCTCTTGCCATGGACCAAAATGCCACCAAACCGGTTTTTAACACCACCCGGTATATTAATATCCGCAAAGGAAGACATCCTCTTTTGCCCGCAAAAAAAGTAGTTCCCATTGACATTCATTTGGGGAAAGATTTTGATTTGCTGGTGATTACCGGTCCCAACACAGGCGGTAAAACCGTTTCCTTAAAAACCGTAGGTCTCTTTACCCTCATGGGGCAGGCCGGCCTTCACATCCCTGCGCTGGACCGCTCCGAGCTTTCTGTTTTTACAGAAGTCTTTGCGGATATCGGGGATGAACAGAGTATTGAGCAAAGTCTCAGTACCTTCTCCTCTCATATGACCAGTATTGTTTCTATTTTGAAGCAGGCAGATGAAAATTCACTTTGCCTCTTTGATGAATTGGGCGCCGGTACAGATCCTACAGAAGGTGCGGCTCTTGCCATTGCCATATTGGACCATTTGCACACACGCGGCATACGGACTATGGCAACCACCCACTACAGCGAGCTTAAGGTTTATGCCCTTTCCACAGACTTCGTGGAAAATGCCTGCTGTGAATTTAATGTAGAAACACTTTCACCTACCTATAGGCTTTTAATTGGAGTTCCCGGAAAGAGTAATGCCTTTGCCATCTCTTCCAAACTGGGACTTCCTGATTATATTATTGCAGCTGCCAATGAACAAATCGGCACGGAAGATAAAAGTTTTGAAGAACTTCTTTCTGACTTGGAAGAAAGCCGTGTGACAATCGAAAAAGAACGTTTGGAAATCGCTTCCTACAAAGAGGAAATTAAAACTTTAAAAGAACGGCTCCAAACGAAAAATGAAAAAATTGATAATGCCAAAGAACGGATTTTGCGCGAAGCAAATGAAAAGGCCCGTGAGATTTTGCAGGAAGCAAAGGATGTAGCCGATGAAACCATCCGCATTTTCCAAAAAGCAGGCCCCGGTGCTTCCCTGAAAGACTTAGAAAAATCCCGTGAAAAAATTCGCGGCAAAATTAATGACAAAAATGACAAACTTGCCATTAAGCAAAAAGAAAATAACACCCGGAAGGAATTAAAACCGGATCAGTTAAAAAAAGGAGACAGTGTCAAAATCCTCTCCATGGGACTTACTGGAACAGTAAGCTCTCTTCCTGACCAGAAGGGCAATCTCTTCGTACAGTGCGGTATTATCCGTTCCCAGGTAAATATTAAAGATCTTATTCTGGTAAATGAGGACACTGTGCAAAGTAAGTCTCCTTTGCAACGCACACAAACCGGCAGCATGAAAATGTCCAAGTCCATGCATATTTCTTCCGAAATTAATCTGCTGGGAAAAACTGTGGACGAAGCGCTCTCTGAGCTTGATAAATATCTTGATGATGCTTATCTTGCACATTTATCTACTGTGCGGGTTGTACACGGAAAGGGCACCGGTGCCCTTCGAAGCGCCGTTCATAATCATTTAAAACGCATCAAGTATGTTAAGAATTACCGCCTAGGCGAATACGGCGAGGGTGACGCAGGTGTCACAATTGTAACTTTTAAAGAATAGAAAGGGATAGGTATTTTATGGGAAACAGACAAAAAATATTAATCGTAGACGACGATGCCAACATTGCAGAGTTGATATCTCTTTATCTTACCAAAGAATGCTTTGATACCATGATTGCAGAGGATGGCGAAACTGCTCTTGTTATGGCAGACTCCTTTGCTCCCAATTTAATCTTGCTTGATTTGATGCTTCCGGGCATTGACGGTTATCAGGTTTGCCGCGAAATCCGTGCAAAATCCTCCACTCCCATTATTATGCTTTCAGCTAAGGGCGAAATTTTTGATAAAGTTTTGGGACTGGAACTTGGTGCCGACGATTATATGGAAAAACCCTTTGATACCAAAGAGCTGGTAGCCCGCGTAAAAGCCGTTCTCAGGCGGTATAAACCGGTTACGGCAGTTGCCGATGCGCCGGATGTAAAACGTGTAGAATATCCGGACCTGATTATCAACCAGACAAACTATTCTGTTGTTTATATGGGCAATACCGTAGAAATGCCTCCCAAGGAGTTAGAACTTCTTTACTTCCTTGCTGCATCTCCCAACCATGTATTTACCAGAGAACAGCTTCTTGACCAGATTTGGGGCTATGAATATATTGGAGATACAAGAACCGTAGATGTACATATCAAACGTCTGCGTGAAAAAATCAATGACCATACCAACTGGCGCATTGCTACCATTTGGGGGATTGGTTACAAATTTGAGGTACGCTAATGAGAAAAACTCTCTATTTAAAATTTCTTCTGGCATATTTTATATTTGGATTTTTTGGCTTTTTAGTTGTTGCTACTTTTGTGGATAACATGACCATGGAGCACTTAAAAAGAGAACGTGCAGATGCTCTTTACAAGGAAGCAACCTTAATTGCCAATACCTATGCCGCTGACTTGTATGATAACGAAACATCCCTTGATACCGTAAAAAAGCAATTGGATGCTTTGGATACCTACCTTTCTTCCCGACTGTGGATTATCAATCCTTCAGGGCGAATGGTTTTAGACTCCCAAGCTCCCATCGATGTGGAAAATGAAACCGTCATCACCGATTTTGATCCCACGGTTACCGGCAGTTCCCACTATACCATCGGAAATTTCTTCGGCAGTTTCAGCGAAGATCAGCTTAGTGTTTTTGCACCCATTACCTCAGATTATAAGGTACGGGGTTATGTAGTAATCCATTATCCAATGAGCAATCTTGAGGCTTCCTGTAACGGACTTTTGAACATTTCCTATTTGATGCTTGTTATTTTATTTTTACTTTCACTGATTATTTTAATCTTTTTTACGGAAATGGTTTATATGCCTCTTCGCAGAATTACAGAAGCTACTGAACAATATGCCGCCGGAAATATGCACTATGAATTTCAGGTGGAAAGTGATGACGAAATCGGTTATCTGGCTGCTTCCCTTAATTACATGGCAAGTGAAATTGCCCGCGCAGAAGATGACCAGAAAAAATTTGTTGCCAATGTCTCTCATGACTTCCGCTCTCCCCTAACTTCCATTAAGGGTTACTTGGAGGCACTTATTGATGGCACCATCCCGGAAGAACTACACTCCAAATATTTGAACATTGTTTTAAATGAAACCGATCGGCTTACCAAACTTACCAACAGCCTTTTGACCTTAAACAATTTAAATACGAAAGGTATGCTGCTTGACATTACCAGTTTTGATATTAACCGCGTTATCCGCAATACAGCTGCCTCCTTTGAGGGCACCTGCAGGCGCAAAACCATCGCCATTGAACTGATTTTGACCGGCGACGAATTACTGGTAAATGCTGATATCGGTAAAATTCAACAGGTTCTCTATAACCTCCTTGATAATGCCATTAAATTCAGTCACCAGGATTCTATTATTAAAATCGAAACCACCGAAAAACACAACAAAATTTTTGTTTCCGTAAAGGACAGTGGCATTGGAATTCCTAAGGATGACCTAAAATTAATTTGGGACCGTTTTTATAAATCGGATTTATCCCGTGGTAAGGACAAAAAAGGAACCGGTCTGGGACTTTCCATTACCAGGGAAATTATTCATTCCCATGGGGAACATATTAATGTCATCAGTACAGAAGGGGTAGGAACTGAGTTCATCTTCTCCCTACCTGTAGCAGATTATGATGAAGACTAGAAAGGACTTAAAACATGAACATAATATTACACCAACCGGAAATTCCGGCAAATACGGGAAATATCGGAAGAACCTGTGTGGCCACAGGAACAAGTCTCCATTTAATTGAACCCTTAGGATTTCGCCTGAATGAAAAAGAAATCAAACGTGCCGGTATGGATTACTGGGAGCACTTAGATGTAACCAGATATATGAATTTTGACGAGTTTAAAACACAGCATCCGGGCGCCAAAATCTGGATGGCCACCACCAAAGCAAAGCATGTCTATACAGACGTAACCTTTGGTCCCGATGATTTTATTATGTTTGGAAAAGAAAGTGCCGGTATTCCAGAAGAAATCCTGGTAGATTATGAGGAAACCTGTATCCGGATTCCTATGCTACCGGAAATCCGTTCCCTAAACCTTTCCAACTCCGTTGCCATTGTTCTTTATGAAGCACTACGACAGCAAAGCTTTTCGCAAATGCAGATGGAAGGGCAGCTTCATCGGTTACAGTGGAAGGAATCATAAAATTATTTTTTTGTTTCTAATTATTTTGAAGCAATTGGTATAAGGTGGTAGCCTCCCTAACTTGCAAAAGAAGGGAGGTGGTGTGTATGGAAATGTTTAGTTCTCAAGATATTATTTTATTTGGAACATTTTTAATTGCACTGCTTACCTACATAAGTAGGAATACTAAGCAAAAATAAATAAGCCTACCTTGACTTGGCCGAAAAGGTAGACTTAAAACCCTATAGAGGCTAACCACCTATGTGGCGATTGCTTCTTTTATATTAAATATTATAACAGATTTGCGTTTAATGTAAAGGAGGATTTTTACATGAAAAAAATAATTTTATTATCACTTACTATTCTCTCATCACTTTCCCTTACGGCATGTGCAAACAACGATTCACAACCCGTACCGGTTAGTCCCACTCCCACTGACACTCTGACAATGACCGAAATTGTTACACCCTCTTTAAACACCATTACTGTAAACAGTAGCGAATCCGTTTGCGTCATCCCCGATATTGCACAAATTGTTTATTCTGTACGCACGGAAGCCAAAACTGCCGGCGATTGTCAACAGCAAAACTCAACTGATGTTTCCAAGGTAATTGAATTGCTGAAATCATTGGGTGTGGAAGAGACTTCTATTCAAACTTCCGACTATTATATGCATCCTATTTATAATTACAGTAACAATACTGCCAAGGTCACCGGTTATGAAGCATCTACGTCCCTAACCGTATCTGACCTTCCCATAGGCGAACTGGATACGATTCTCGCCGAGTCTGTACTAAACGGTATTAACACTGTCCAATCCATTACATATATGGCAAGTGGTTATGACGCAAGCTACCAAGAGGCGTTAACCAAAGCCGTTTCTGCCGCATATGAGAAAGCAAAAATTTTAGCAGCCGCTTGCGGTTCTGAAATTGGTAATGTCATTATGCTTCAGGAAACCAGCGGATATTCGCAGGCTCGTTATACGGACTATGCACGTACTAATATGGTCACTTCCTTTTCTGCCGCAAAAGAAGAGGCTCTTATGGATACTGCCGGTTCCATGATGCCCGGGGAGATATCTGTTGAAGCTTCTGTAATGATAGAATATGAAATAAAATAAATATTTTAAATTCACCTCTTGACATACGTTATTATTATGATATCATAATGATATCAAATATAAATCAATCGTGAAAAAGAGGTGTATAATTTATGGAAGAAAAAATTTTATCAAAAAAGAAAAACGGAATGGTAGTTTTATTAACAATTATTTTGATATATTTACTTGCCGTAGTAGGTCTTATTTTCGGCATCGGTTTTTCCGGACCTATCGCTTTCATCTGCTTAATTGTTCTTTGTATTGCATGGATTCCATTATGCGGCTTAAAAGTACTAAAACCTCAAGAAGCCCTGGTACTTACTTTATTCGGTAAATATATCGGAACTTTAAAAGGTGAAGGCTTCTACTGTGTGAATCCATTTTGTGTCAGCGTAAACCCTGCTGCCACTACCAAGTTAAGCCAGAGTGGTGACGTAAAGGATTCCGCTCCCGTAAACGCATTGACGCTTGCCGCAACCGGTACGCATACTCAAACTGTAAATAAAAAGTTATCGTTAAAAATTATGACATTAAACAACAGCCGTCAGAAAATCAACGATTGTCTGGGTAATCCTGTAGAAATCGCTATTGCTGTTACATGGAGAATCACTGATACCGCCAAAGCAGTTTTTAATGTTGACAATTACAAGGAATTTTTATCACTTCAGTGCGATAGTGCCCTTAGAAATATTGTTCGTCTTTATCCTTATGATGTGGCCCCCAATGTGGATACCACAGGCGACGGCGTTGCTGATGAAGGAAGCCTGCGCGGTTCAAGCGAAATAGTGGCACAGCGCATTAAGGATGAAATCCAAAACCGTGTAGACGAAGCCGGAATTGAAATTGTAGAAGCCCGCATTACTTACCTTGCCTATGCTACCGAAATTGCAGCTGTTATGTTACAGCGTCAACAGGCATCTGCCATTATTGATGCACGTAAAATGATTGTGGATGGTGCTGTAGGCATGGTGGAAATGGCACTTGAACGCTTAAATGAAAACAACGTAGTTACATTGGATGAAGAAAGAAAAGCGGCCATGGTATCCAATCTCCTCGTTGTTCTCTGTGGAAATCACGATGCACAGCCCATTGTCAATACGGGCACATTATATTAAATATGGCAGATAACGAAAAGAAACAAGTGCCGCTTCGACTCTCTCCCAAGCTGTACAATGCAATCGCGGCATGGGCAGAAGACGATTTTCGTTCTGTAAACGGACAGATAGAATACTTACTTACCGAATGCGTCAAACAACGCAAAAAGAACGGCAAGTATGTCTCTGAGGAACTTGATGTTCCACCGGAGCTTGACATCAGTTAAAAAGGTCAGCACCTGCCAAAACGGCAGTGTGCTGACCTTCTTCTTATTCTCCCAAATTACATTCCGGATTTTCACTATCCTCTGTTTTCCCTTTTATCTTTTCATAAATAATACGGATTATCCTAAAAAACGCTACAAACACCGTCAATCCCAGCGCGAAAACGCTCATAATATATGCTAATGCCATTCCTACAATGGGCGTTTCGGCATCTGAACTGACAAAATGATAATAGAGCCATGTCATCATTATTGACCCTGTTGCCGTCGCCACAAGCAATACTCCATTCAGTAACAAAAATGCATGCAGCTTTTTCGTTTCCATAAAATTATAGTAAGTCAATGTAAGAATCAGCATCAGACTTATCAAATCTGTAAGTGCTCCTATAGGAAACATCAGACAACATAGCCAAAAAGGTATTGTATTCAGCAACACCATAAAAGTAATTTTTTTGCGTCTTTTTGTCTTCTCTTGTGCATCCATACATTACCCTCTTTACTTCTGTTCCTGACGAAGCCGCTCAATAAATGCACCGATTTTCTCCATGGCAATTTTCAGATTCTCCAAAGAATATGCATAAGAAATTCTAAGGAACCCTTCGCCGCAGCTACCAAACGCTGTTCCGGGAACCACTGCCACTTTTTCTTCTCTCAGAAGTCTTTCTGCAAATTCCTCACTGGTCATGCCAAACTCCTTGATACAGGGGAATACATAAAACGCTCCGTAAGGTTCAAAGCATTTCAGTCCCATCTGCTTAAATGCATGCATCAGAAATCTTCTTCTCTGATTGTATGCCTCTCTCATCTCTGCCACATCATCATCACCGTTTCGAAGAGCCTCTACCGCAGCATACTGGCTGGTAGTCGGCGCACACATGATAGCAAACTGATGAATCTTGGTCATCTGTTCCATAATCAGTGCCGGTGCGCAGGCATAACCAAGTCTCCATCCCGTCATGGCATAAGCCTTGGAAAAACCGTTAATCAGCACGGTTCTTTCCTGCATGCCGGGCAGGCTTACGATAGATACATGTTTTTCTTTATAACTGAGTTCGGAATATATTTCATCGGAAATTACAAAAATGTCTTTTTCCCTGATTACCTCGGCAATCGCTTCCAAATCTGCTTTTTCCATAATCGCTCCTGTAGGATTATTGGGAAAGGGCAGAATAAGCACCTTAGTCTTATCGGTAATGGCATCCCTAAGCTCCTGTGCTGTCAAACGGAATTCATTTTCTTCCTTAAGCTCAATGACAACCGGCTTGGCATCAGCCAAAATCGCACACGGCTCATAGGACACATAACTGGGCTGGGGAATTAATACCTCTTCACCCGGATTAATCATGGCACGGAGGGCAATATCAATAGCCTCGGAGCCGCCAACTGTTACAAGCACTTCCTTGATAGGATCATAAGAAACATTCTGGGTTCTTTTTATGTATCTGGTAATTTCTGTTCTAAGTTCCTTTAAACCGGCATTAGAGGTATAAAAGGTTCTTCCTTTTTCCAAGGAATAGATACCCTCATCCCTGATACGCCAAGGCGTATCAAAGTCAGGTTCCCCTACACCGAGGGAAATTGCATCCTCCATTTCACTTACTATGTCAAAAAACTTGCGGATACCGGAGGGTTTAATATCCACGATTTTATCTGATAACGGATTTCTCACGGTGACACCTTCTCCCTTGTATCTTCAATTTTATGCATAATAGTTCCATGATCTTTGTATTTCTTTAATATAAAATGAGTTGCTGTGCTGAGCACACCATCCAATGTGGAAAGTTTATCGGATACAAAGCTGGAAATTGCTTTTAAGGATTTTCCTTCCAGTGTTACCATCAGGTCATAACCTCCGGAAATCAAATACACACTGTTTACTTCAGGATATCTGTAAATTCTCTCTGCAATATTATCGTATCCCTGTCCTCTCTGGGGTGTAATGCGCACTTCAATTAACGCAGTTACTTTTTCAATGGAAGTTTTCTCCCAATCAATCATGGTATGATATCCGCAAATAACATCCTCTTCTTCAAGAGCTTTTAACTCATTGGCAACATCAATTTCTTCTACACCTAAAATAACAGCCAGCTCTGTAATATCAATACGGCTGTTCTTTTCAATAATTGCTAAAATCTGTTCTCTCATCGTCATCTCATTCCTTTCCTTCTTTCTATTATATTTCTATGTAGTCATAAAATCAATTTTAAATATTTCATCCGCTTTTGCAGGTTCCAAAAATCTTGTCTCGTCATCGTTTACAACTACCTTATCATTTCCGGGAGTTGTCTTTCCGATTACGGCTGCATTTATATTTTCCTCTGCAAGTTTTTCTACCAGGCTCTCACCGTCTTTGGTTACCACTAAAAGACTGCCTCCCGATAAAAGCTCATAGGGATTTAAATCAAAAAACTCACAGACTTCTATGGTTTCCTGCTTAACGGGAATTTTCTTTAAATCAATGGATAGTCCAACGCCCATTCGCTTTGCAAGTTCATACAAAGCACCAAACACTCCTCCGTTACGGATATCGTGCATGGTATAAACGCCGGACCTGCCGGCGGTGGCGGCCTCCGGAATTAAAGATAAATACCTGTCAAAAGACTGTGCTGTCTTTATCAGCAAATTGGGGTATCTGGTAAGAAGTTCTTCTTCTTTTTCCCTTGCTACCATCGCAGTTCCTTCAAGACCAATCCATTTGGTCATTACGATGTCGAGATTTGTTTTCTCTTTCATCGCTTCTGCTACCTGTTCACACTCATCATTTGCGCAAAGCAGCTCTGTTCCCATGGCTGTCACACTCACAATAGGCACACTTACTTTATCCGAAACTTCTGTATGTCCGCCGGCAATTTGTATCCTCAAGTCCTCACAAACTTTGTCAGCCTGTTTCATCACATCCTGTAACGTTTTCTCTTCCATGCTTGTAGGCAACGTCAATGCCATGGTTAACCACTGTGTTTTTATTCCCTTTGTTGCCAAATTATTAACTGCCGCATATACCGCATACTTAGCTGTCTGGTCTACCGGCAATGTAACTGTCTGGGTTGATACGGCAAGTTTCGTCCCCTTACACTGTAAAAAGGCGCAGTCTTCCCCTACACCTGCACCTTTTATCATTTTTTTATCTCTTTTTCCAATGTATTTTATAACGGAACGTTTCAGTACACTTTCCGAAATCTTGCCGGCTTTCATAAAAAACCTCCGGGGAAACAATTATTTTGTGTTTATTGGACCGGTGGGGCAGGTGCTGCCTGAGGCTGCGCATTTGGATCTGCAGGCGCAGGTGCCGGTGCCGCAGCATTTGGATCTGCCGGAACTGCTGTTACCGGGGCTGCTGTAAGGGCTGCAACTACATTTTTTACATGGTCAATATTGTTGGTTGCAATCGCTTCCATAAGTTGATTATATGCATTGGGATCCTGTGTCGCAGTACCTACTGTAGCATATCTGGGAACCATTTTATAAACACTGGAGTTTACCATTTCACGGCTTACTTCCTGTTCGTTCTCATAAACAATCTTCCACAAATTTGCCTTGTATCCAATGTGCGCTGATTGCACAGAGATAGAACCTATGGGAAGAGATTCATCAGTATATATTACTTCCGTATCAGGATAAGTTTTACTGATAATTTCACTTTCATAGGAAACTCTATGACTTTCGGGTCTTGTCTCCACGCCGTATATCGTAAACACTATCTGCTTATCATCCGTTGTATAACCGTCAATGTAAATAGGCATATCCGTACTGTTTACAAACCTAAAATCCTTACCGGCTGATTCAGAAATCGCAGCGTCTGCTGAAGGATCTACATAGGTTACTATCATCGAATGATTATGTCTCTCTGTAATCTCAAGTTCTGCCAGTAAAACCGCATTATACAAAGTGGTAGATACCTGACAGATGCCCCCACCAAGGCTGTCAACCACCTGGCCATTTAAGTAGGATCCTGCCAGATAATAGCCGTTTTCTTCGGAAAACGGTGATACTAAATCATAGGTTGAGAATTCTTCTCCCGGATATAAGGTAACTCCATTTATCAGATCACATCCGTTTCTGACGTTTGCACTTCTGGCTTTCCCTGAAGTGGAAAAGCTGGTTGAGAAAGTTCCAAGCACATCCGTAACCTTACTTAACTCCTCTTCCGTTCCTAACGGCTCATCGGTTGCCACTACCAGTTCAATAACAGCATCCTGTCCATCCCAGTCTCCGGTCAGATAATCAACTATTTTGCTTGCGGAAGCCTCTTCATCCACAACACATCCTATCTGTCCTTTTTCTATTACAAACTGTTCATCCACTCTACTCAAGGTTGCATTTTTTGCTTCCACATTATAGTAAGAGCACTGATCCGCCAAAACATGTTTCAGCAGTTCTTTATCCACGTCAAATTCCAGTTCAAAAACCTTGTTTTCAAACTGTAAATCCTTTTTCATCTTATAGCGCTGCACAACATTTCCTTTTTGGCCGATTGCTGCAGCTTCATCAATAATTTCCTTATTGCTCCAGTAAAAACCTATGTCAGAAGGTGTAATTGTCACTTCATTGTCATTCACAGTGACAAGCTTAATGCTTTTGCTGCTAAGTGTGCCTACATATTCATTCACCATAGCTTCTGCCTGTGATGCTGTTTTTCCCTCCAGTGACATCTCTTCTACATAAATTCCCGGAAGTATGGTATCTTCTTCTTTTGCGAACGTCTGCACTTCCATGCTTCCAAACAGTAGGAAACTAAGTGCAAGACAAAGAAAACTACATCTCCATTTTTTCATATTTTCCCCTTATGATATGAATTGCTTTAATACAAAAAATATGTTAAAGTTGGTACTATCATGGCAAGTATGACAACTGCTATGATTACGGAAGAAATTATTTTTTGACTTTTTCTGTTGTTAAAGTTGAACATGATGAAACCTCTCTTTTCTCATCAAAACAATATTTTTCTTTGAAAGGATATTATATATGAAGTTCCCCTTTTTTGCAAGTTTTATTGTCTTCTGCCTCTGGCTTACCTACGAGATTCATAAACATAGGAATATGGAGCAGAAAACCATGGATGACTTTTGGGAAAAAGAACTTGCAGCTAACCGTACCAAACGAAAACCCTTAGATGATCTAAATTACATTCAAATACCCCTTGACACCTTTCCCATGTCAGTTTTAAGTGACAATCCTGTCATTTTAGAATGCCATGAAATTCTGACAGAACTTTCCACGGAAAAAATTGTCAATTTAACCGGTATCAGTAACACCGATCTAAAGCTTCAGTATGGCGCACCTAATATCAAAATCTTATCCGCTTATGACCAACGTTATACCACTTTGGCGAGGACACTACAAACTTTTGGTAACGAGCTTTATGAAAACGGTTATACTAACGAAGCACGCACTGTGCTTGAATTTGCTGTTTCCACCCACACCGATATCAGTTCCACTTACAAACTGCTTTGCAAAATTTATAAGGAGCAAAATCAGCCTCAAAAAATCAATGAGCTTTTGCCTATTGCAAAGGAATTAAACTCCGGACTTAAAAACAGCATTGTTCAAATGCTTATGGAAGAATGCCTATAGGCCTCTTCCGTAGGTTGCCAATATTTTATCTGTCATGCGGCTGGCCTCATTGCGGGTCAGCTTGTCTATATCATAATCTACTACTATCTTATGCATTTCTATAAGTTTATATAACCGTTCTTTCTGCTGCTTTGTAATAGGGCTTTCTTTTTTTACCTTATAAACAAGAGGCATGGGTGCAAATCCCTCTTCTCCTCCAAACTGTTCTGCCAATATAAAATACAATCTTGCCGCCGCCTCTGCATCACTCTCAGCTCTATGGGCCTCTATGGGAATGCGGAAATATTCACACAAAAAGGTAAGCTTTTTGCTCTCCAGCTGCGGCAGATATCTCCTTGCAATTTTCAGTGTATCAATTCCTTTTTTTTCAAAGATCATTTTACAATTTACTGCCGCCTTTTTGATAAAAGAATAATCAAACAAAATACGGTGACCGAGTAACACATCTTCTCCCACAAAATCAAAAAGCTTCGGCAAAACTTCTTCTATCTGTGGTGCATCCTTTAACATTTCATCAGTAATACCGGTCAAATCTGTGATTCTTTCTTCCAGCCGTCTCCCCGGATACACATAGCTGTGAAACCGCTCAGTGATCCTTCCATCTCTTATCTTTACGGCGCCTATTTCTATTAGCTTATCTGTTTTTGGATTCAAACCCGTTGTCTCTACATCAAGAGCCGTAAAATCATTAATCATACTTTTTCCTTTACTTTTACTTAATGGCAAAAACGTACCGGCAGTTTTCCCTGCCGATACGTCTTTTTATTTCCAGAATTTCTTTTTCTTAGTATCCTTAACAGGTTCCGTGTCACTGTCTTTTACATTTTTTGCTGCATTTAAGCTATCCCCTGTAAGGGCATCAAACTGTTTCAGCAAATCCTTTGCCTCGCCGGACAATTTATCCGGTGTCTGAACCACTAATGTAACGTAATGATCTCCACGGACCTCCTTATTTCTCAGTGACGGTACACCTTTTCCCTTCAAGCGGACTTTTGTATCTGTTTGTGTACCGGCCTTTACTTCGTAAAGAACTTTACCGTCAACCGTATCTACTACTACGTCACCACCCAGTGCGGCTACAGCAAATGAAACAGGTACTGTAGAATAGATGTTGTAATCCTGCCTTTGGAAAATAGGGTGACGGGCTACAATTACTTCTACCAGCAGGTCTCCTCTGGGACCTCCATTTACACCCGGTTCACCTTTGTCTCTGATACGTACACTTTGACCATTGTCAATACCTGCCGGAATTGTTACCTGAATCTTCTTGCGGCTTGCAATATATCCGGTTCCGTGACAATCATCGCATTTTTCTTTCACAACCTTACCGGTACCGCTACATTCCGGACATGTCTGCACATTTCTTACGGTTCCAAAGAAAGACTGCTGTGTAAATACTACCTGACCCTTGCCTCCGCACTTCTGACAGGTTTCCGGACTGGTTCCCGGTTTTGCTCCACTGCCATGGCAGTGGCTACACTCATCTTTTAAGGTGAGTTCGATTTCTTTATCCACGCCAAATACTGCTTCTTCAAAAGAAATGCGGACACTGGTGCGGATATTGGCACCTTTCATAGGACCATTATTACTTCTTCTGCTTCTTCCGCCGCCAAAGAAATCACCGAAAATGTCTCCGAAGATATCACTAAAATCTGCACCGCTGAAATCAAAACCACCGAAGCCGCCACCACCGGCGCCTCCTTCAAAAGCAGCATGACCAAATTGGTCATATTGTCTCCGCTTCTCAGGATCACTTAATATTGCATAAGCTTCCGAGGCTTCTTTAAACTTCTTCTCTGCTTCAGCATCACCCGGATTCATATCAGGATGATATTTTTTGGCAAGTACTCTGTATGCTTTTTTAATGGCTGCGTCATCTGCGCCCTTTTCTACACCAAGGACTTCATAATAATCACGTTTTTGTTCTGCCATTTAAATTATCCTCCACGCTGATATACGCACAAGGAGAATGACTCTTTGGAGTCATTCTCTTTTATTACTGATTGTGCTTTTCTTAGACTTCTCTGTAGTCTCCGTCTACTACATCGTCTGCAGGTTCTGCTCCCATGTCGGGGCCTGCCTGACCACCCATGCCGCTCATGTCAGGGCCTGCACCCTGTGCCTGCATATTCTCATACATCTTTGTAAAGAGTGCCTGTGCACTGTTTGTCAATTTTTCTTTTGCCGCCTTAAGTTCATCAATATCATTGTCTGACATTTCCTGATCTTTGGTTCTTTCAAGGATTGCTTTCACTGCAGCCACATCAGCTTCCACTTCAGATTTTGCAGATGCATCAATCTTATCACCAACTTCATTTAAAGCTTTTTCAGTCTGGAATACGAAAGCATCTGCATCGTTTCTGGTATCGATAGCTTCTTTTCTCTTCTTATCCTGTGCTTCAAATTCTGCTGCTTCTTTGACTGCCTTATCGATTTCATCATCAGACATGTTAGAGCCTGCTGTGATTGTAATGTGCTGTTCTTTTCCTGTTCCCAAATCCTTTGCAGATACATTTACAATACCGTTAGCATCAATGTCAAAAGTAACTTCAATCTGAGGTACTCCACGCATTGCCGGAGGAATTCCGTCTAATCTAAACTGTCCTAAGGACTTATTGTCTCTTGCAAACTGTCTTTCGCCCTGTACTACGTTGATATCAACGGCTGTCTGGTTGTCAGCTGCTGTAGAGAAGATCTGGCTCTTCTTGGTAGGAATTGTTGTATTTCTTTCAATCAATCTTGTTGCGATACCACCCATGGTTTCAATAGATAAAGAAAGGGGTGTAACGTCAAGAAGAAGAATTTCACCTGCACCGGCATCGCCTGCAAGCTTACCACCCTGGATAGAAGCACCGAGTGCTACACATTCATCAGGGTTAAGACTCTTACTGGGCTCTTTGCCTGTAAGCTGTTTTACTTTATCCTGAACTGCAGGAATACGTGTAGATCCACCAACCAATAATACCTGACCTAAATCAGCGTTTGTAAGACCGGCATCCTTCATAGCGTTCTGTACAGGGATCGCTGTTCTTTCTACAAGGTCATGGGTAAGTTCATCAAATTTTGCTCTTGTAAGGTTCATGTCAAAGTGCTTAGGACCTTCAGCAGTTGCTGTGATGAAAGGAAGGTTGATGTTTGTAGTTGTTGCAGAAGAAAGTTCTTTCTTTGCTTTTTCTGCTGCTTCTTTTAATCTCTGAAGCGCCATCTTATCCTGAGATAAGTCAACGCCTTCCGCCTTCTTAAATTCATCAATCATCCACTGTGTGAGCTTATTGTCAAAGTCATCACCACCAAGACGGGTATCACCGTTTGTTGCCAAAACTTCGATAACGCCGTCACCGATTTCGATAATGGAAACGTCGAAGGTACCGCCACCTAAGTCGTATACCATAATTTTCTGTTCTTTTTCATTGTCAAGACCATAGGCAAGTGCTGCTGCTGTAGGCTCGTTGATAATACGCTTTACATCAAGACCTGCAATCTTACCTGCGTCTTTTGTTGCCTGACGCTGTGCATCATTGAAATAAGCAGGAACAGTAATAACTGCTTCTGTTACCTTTTCGCCAAGATAGCTTTCTGCATCTGCTTTCAATTTCTGAAGAATCATGGCAGAAATCTGCTGAGGGGAATACTTCTTATCGTCGATTGTACGACCGTTATCTGTACCCATATCTCTCTTGATGGATGCGATTGTCTTGTCAGCGTTGGTTACTGCCTGACGCTTTGCAGGTTCACCAATTAATCTTTCTCCTGTTTTAGTAAATGCAACTACAGAGGGTGTTGTTCTTGCTCCTTCTGCATTTGCGATAACGGTGGGCTTTCCACCTTCCATAACTGCCACGCAGCTGTTTGTTGTACCTAAGTCAATACCAATTATTTTTCCCATGCTTTTTCTCCTCCTACATGATTGTTTTTATTTATAATAATAAAAGTGATTAGCTTTTATGGTTACCTGTTGTTTCTAGCTGACTACAGCTACCATGCTGTGTCTTACCACTGTGTCTCTGTACGTGTATCCCTTCAGAAGTTCCTGTGCTACTACGCCGGATTCATACTCCTCACTTTCCACCTGCATAACCGCATTGTGAAACTCAGGATTAAATTCTTCTCCCACAGCTGCTATAGGCTTTACTTCCATCTTTTCAAGCTCTGTCATGAGCTGTCTGTAAATCATTTCCATGCCGTTTGTAAAAGCACTTCCTTTGTCTTCCTCAGGAATTGTTGCCAAACCTCTTTCAAAATTGTCTACAACCGGAAGGATCTTTTCAATCACACTCTTTGCTCCGGTTTCAAACATGGCTGCCTTTTCTTTTTCGGTACGTTTGCGGAAGTTGTCGAACTCTGCCATCTGACGTTTTACTTTATCTTCCAGTTCATCTACCTTTTCTTTCAAGGCATCCTGCTTTTTATCTTTTGTTTTTTTCTTAAAAGCTTTTTTTTCTGCTTTATCTCCCGGTCCCTGTGACTGCTCAGATTCTGCTTCCGCTGTTTTTTCTTCTGTCACTTCATTTTCCTTGGCATCTGTTTCTGTCTGCTCTTCTGCATCCTGAGCTTCTTCTTTTATCACATCGTCCTGTAAGTCTTTTTTTCTTTCTTCCATGTCTCTCATCCTTCCTACGTCTTGTCTTTTCTATATAAATCATCTAATTGATGAGTGATGGTCTTAAGTGTCCCGATTACCTTATCATAATCCATACGTTTCGGACCAATAATACCGATGGTTCCCCTCATCCCCTCACCAAGCTCATAGGTTGCCGTTACCACACTGCAATCCTTCATAGTCTGAATGGGAGATTCATTACCGATATATACCTGGATTCCGGTATTTTCTTCATCGGAAAGTCTATCATGTACCAGTTCTGTAAGCATCTGCTTTTCTTCAAACGCATTGATAATTTCGCTGGCTTTCTGATTATCTGCAAGCTCCGGGTACTTGAATATATTATTTGCTCCACTGGTATAAATCTGCAAATCTTCTTCTGCTTTAATACCCTCTGCGATGGCATCCATTACCTCGCCGATAATATCACTGTAAATACCCGCCTGCTGCTTCAGTACGGAAATGGTTCCTAAATTAATTTCCTCTAAAGCCAGACCGTTTAAATGTGTATTCAATAAGATGTTAAGCTTTAATATGGTTTCATCATCTAAGTTTTCCGATACGGGAAGTATATTATTCTTAATAATATTTCCTTCCATAACAATAACAGCTAAAAGTTGATTTTCATTCATCCTGGATAACTGGATAAATTTCAATTTATTCCTGTGCACTGCCGGAGCGGAAATCATACTTGCATAGTTAGTATTCACCGCCAGAAGTTTTGCTACCTGCTTTAAGAGATGATCCATCTTGTCTTCTCTGTCAATCATCATCTCCTTAAGTTCTTCCAGTTCCTTATCCTTCTCCTGAAGCATGGTATCTACATAGAACCGGTATCCCTTATCGGAGGGAATTCTCCCTGCTGAAGTATGAGGCTGAACGATATATCCCATTTCCTCTAAATCCGCCATCTCATTTCGGATAGTGGCAGAACTTAAATTAAGGTCCGTATACTTGGAAATGGTACGGCTGCCTACCGGTTCTCCGGTCTCTAAATAATTACGGATGATAGCTTGTAAAATTTTTACTTTTCTCTCATCTAACTGCATAACCGTCGTCCCCTTTCCTTTGTTTACCTCGTTTATTAGCACTCGATTCAAAAGAGTGCTAACACCTTCATACATAAAATATCACTTACCATATTTATTGTCAACACATATCCCCTAAATTAATTATTAAAAAATTCTAAAAATCCCGCCATAATCCTATAACATCCCTCACCACCCATCATAATTATTTTTTCTCTCAAAACTTATGAAATCTTTTTTGATTTTTTGAACCCACTCTTTTCATATGCCTATTCTCTGCCCTGCACAAGAACTCATAGCCGACCGATTGCAACTTGTGCCACAAAGCCTTTTAAAACTTTTGTAAAAAATGAGTCGGCACACTTTAAAAAATGTACAAGCCATTCCAACATGTCTGAGCATCAGCGAGTTCTGGAATGGCTTGTTTATTACATTTTTAAAGTGTGTCGACCACATTTTTCTTAAAAGTTTTATCGGCTTGGGCACTGTTGCAACGGCGGCTATTCAGACATTTGTGCAGTGCAGGGCATTTATGAAAAGAGTGTTTCTAAAAAATCTTACAAAAGATTTCAAAAAGCTTTTATCGAGAAAATAATAATTATGAAGGGGTGTGAGGGAAGTTATATGCTTACATAAAAAAACGGACACCCGAAGGTATCCGCTTTGTGTGTTAAGTTTTAAATAAAGAAGCTTCCTGTAATGTCGCCGTTGATTACATAGTATGTTGTGTTCTCTTCAGGCTTAACATATAATTCCACAGACTTAAATTCTTCTTCCTTACCGTTCAAGTCATATTTCCATACATCCTTGCAAATCTTTAACAAGTCTTCAGGTGTATAGGACTTTCCGCTGAACTGGAAATTAACTGCTTCCTTCACAGCTGCTTTTTTAGTTGCTGTTTTCTTTGCAGGTGCTTTCTTTTCTGCTGCAGGCTTTGCTGCTTTCTTTGCAACTTCCTTTTTAGGTGCTGCCTTCTTTGCAGGTGCTTTCTTTGCAGTTTCCTTTACGGTTTCCTTAACTTCTGTCTTTACTTCTTCTACTTTAGCTGCCTTAACAGGTGCTTTTTTCGCAATTACTTTAGCTGTCACTTTCTTCTCTTCTGCCATAATAATGCTCCTTTCGTATGGCGAAAAACATTCATATTTATCATGAATATTTTTCTTTTATCCATCAGTACCATGTAACAAAATTACGTCCCCAAATACTTCTTTTATGTGAAACAGTGTACCCTATTCCGCATAAATTGTCAACGGACGCCCTTCAATTATGCCGTAATTACAAAATATACCAGCACCACAATGCCTAGAATAATGCGATACCAACCAAAGACTTTAAAGTCATGCTTCTTGATATATCCCATCAAAAATTTGATAACAATTACAGAAACAATAAAGGCTGTAATCATACCTGTTAATAATATCATTAATTCATTTCCCGAGAAAGAAAAGCCAAATTTCAAAATCTTTAAGAGACTGGCCCCAAGCATAACAGGAATTGCTAAAAAGAAGGTAAACTCTGCCGCTACGGTTCTGGAAACTCCTATTAAAAGTGCTCCAAGAATTGTTGCCCCGGAGCGGGAAGTTCCGGGAAAGATTGCTGCTATCAGCTGGAACAATCCTATAACCGCCGCTGTCTGATAGGTAATTTCTGCCAAGGAATTAATTTTGGTATTTGCATTTTTATTTCTATTTTCTATGAAAATGAATCCAATACCAAAAACAATTAATGCAATTGATACGCAAACCCCATTATAAAACAGACTTTCAAAGAACTCATCAAATAAAAGTCCTACCACAGCAGCCGGAACACATGCTACCAATATTTTAAACCATAATATCCAGATGTCCTTTTTGCAATAAGAAAAAACTCCTTTTTCAGCCACCGGATTAGAATTTCCCTTTCTCCCGAAAGGCCATATCTGTCCAAAGAACAAAAGCACTACCGCTAATATTGCTCCTAATTGAATGACTACCAAAAACATTTCCCAAAACTCAGGAGACACATCCAGTTTTACAAATTCATCCAAAAGTATCATATGACCGGTACTGCTAATAGGAAGCCATTCCGTAATTCCTTCCACAATTCCAAAAAGTACCGCCTTTAAAAATTCTGCCATTAATTTTCTCCTTTTACTGCATCATCATTTAAAAATTTCAACAAGTCCTCATAGTAGTCCTTTGCATCACGATATCCTTCTTCATAAAGGGCTTTTAACTTATCCTTATCTTTTTCGATTCTGCCCACTTCACTTTTCCGTTTTGGCTGAATTAAAAAGGTGTTTCCTGCTTTTACCTGCTCCTCAATCAAGTCTAAGGTATCATTATAAACAATATGTCTGTCTTTCATCAGTTCATATACCTTAGGATATTTCCGGTAATACATTTTCGTAAGACCGAGCATGGAAGAAGGTTTTCTCCTGTATCCCACTTCCTTGGTCATAACTACCACATTTTTACGGTTACCATCCTCCATAGACCTGCGAAGGGGAATCCCATCCGATATTCCACCATCTAAATATAGTTTTCCATTTATCTCTACATTTCTGGATACCAAAGGAAGTGATGCTGACGCACGGATGGCTACTATATCTTTTCGTAAATCCTTTATAGGAATATATTCAGGCTCTCCCGTTTCTATGTTTGTAACAACACTATAAAAATCACCGGAATATTTCATAAATGTGTCGTGGTCATATGGGGAAAGCTCATCCGGTATTTTCCGATAGCACATATCTGCCCCAAAAAGATCTCCTGTGGTCAGCAAGCTGTATAGGCTGCAATATTCTTTGTCATCTAAATAATCTACACTGACGTTATATGCCCTGCCCTTTTGCTTTGACAAAAAACTGCAAAGACTGCATGCACCTGCCGACACTCCGTAGCAAGAGGAAAACTCTAATCCCTTTTCCAGAAAAAATTCTAACACGCCGGAAGAATAGACCCCCTTCATTCCTCCGCCTTCAAGTACTAATCCTGCCTGATACATGAAAACACTTCTTTCTTAATAATTTTCTTTTACAAATTTGCGTAATGCTTCCACAGAACGCTCAACCTTTTCCGTATCGATACAGTATGCCATACGGAAATATCCCGGAACACCGAAGCTGTCAGAAGGCACCAGCACCAAGTCATATTTCAATGCTTTCTGGCAAAATGCCACTGCATCCTCTTCCAATGCTTTCGGGAATATGTAAAATGTTCCCCCCGGTTTTACACAGGAAAAGCCAAGGTCTGTCAATTCTTTGTATAAAATATTCATGTTGGTTTCATAAACACTCATATCGGAAGTCATATCCAGCACTTCTGCCACTGCAAGCTGAATAATAGAGGGAGGACAGTTATGTCCGATTCCTCTGGAAATCTGGCTGCACATTGCACTGATTAACTCCGCATCTGTACATCTGGGGTTTGCTGCAACATATCCGATTCTTTCACCCGGTAATGATAAGGACTTTGAATAAGAGTAACAGGATAATGTATTGTCGTAGAATTTGGATACATAAGGTGCATCTACTCCCGCAAATACAATTTCCCTATAAGGTTCATCAGAGATAATAAAGATATCATGACCATATTCATCCTGTTTTCTCTTAAGAAGCTGTGCAAGCTGTGTCAATGTTTCACTGCTATATACTGCACCGGAAGGATTGTTCGGTGTGTTAATTAACAGTGCCATTGTTTTTTCATTTATCATTTCTTCCAATTTCTCGAAATTAATTTGGAAATTCTCTGTATTGGCAGGTACCACCTTAAGCTGTGCACCGGACATATTAATATAGGGGCCATATTCCGGGAAATACGGTGCAAAAGTAAGCACTTCATCACCCGGCTTGGTTACGCATCTTACTGCATGGGCTACCGCGCCTGCTGCACCTGTGGTTGGAAAGATATGGTTAGCCGTATAATCCATTCCAAATCTTTCATTTAAAGACTTTGCAATTTTTTCTTTTACGGAAGGTATTCCCACACTGGGGCTATATCCGTGAAGCTCCATAGATGTTTTATTTTTCAAAAGGTCTATCATCACCTCAGTGAATTTTTCCGGAACGGGAACAGAAGGATTTCCAAGGCTGTAATCAAATACATTTTCATATCCGATTTCTTTGCCTCTGGCTGTCGCAAACTCAGATAACTGTCTTATTACGGATTTTCCTTCTAACATTTTTTTATATTGTTCGTTAATCATAACTTATTTCCTCTCTTTACTTGTCATTTAAAAAGTTTAGTCATTTACAATAATAAAGTATATCAATTTCACAGATGATTAGCAATAAAAAAAGTATCACTCCCTAAGAATGATACTTTTTATTATCCTATTCATTATTTAACAGAAGATGCTATAATCACCATATCTCCTTGCAAATCTACATGTCCATACCCATCCGGTAAAATAAAGTGATCTCCTTTCTTTATCTTATGACCATCTATTTCACCTTCACCCTCTATCACACTCATAATCATGAACGGATGAGACTGTTCAAAGGTAAGTTTTTCTGTGATGTCAAGCTTCCATACGACATAACTATGGCAGGAAATCAGTTCATTCATCCGATTCTTCGGCATGTGAACCGTAGATTTTACGCTTTCTTCTACAGATGGTGCCGGCACGGTAATCACATCAATGCTCTGCTTAATGTGAAGTTCTCTTTCCTTTCCATCAATTTTTCTGCCGTAATCATATACGCGATAGGTAATGTCGCTGTTCTGCTGTGTCTCCAGAACCATCATACCGCCTCTGATAGCATGTACCATTCCGCTGTCGACTTGAATGAAGTCTCCGGGCTTAACAATTACTTCCCTGATTAAGTCATTCCATTTTTTCTGCTCTATCATAGAAGTAAGTTCTTCCTTTGACCGGGCATTATGTCCCAGCACAATGGCGGCATCTTCTTCACAATCTATAATGTACCAACATTCTGTTTTACCAAGGGAGCCGTTTTCATGCTCCCTTGCATACTCATCACCGGGGTGAACCTGCACGCTGCAGTCACCTTTTGCATCAATAATCTTGGTTAATAACGGAAAGAATTGTAAATCAATGTTTCCGAATAATTCAGGGTTTTCTCTCCATAACCGGGATAGGGTTTTGTCCTTAAATAATCCTTCTCTGACTATGCTTTTTCCGTTGGGATGGGCACTTACGCCCCAACATTCTCCTGTGTCATCTCCCGGAATAGCATATCCGAATTTGTCCCCCAGCTGATTACCTCCCCAAACCATCTGTTTAAACACCGGATTTAAAAATAAAATAGTTCTCATTCTGTTACTGTAATTTTATACCTTTCCGTCTTTCTCCTTTTGTGGTTTAAATTTTAAACCTTTCAATCGATTTGTCAAGGTTACGTGCACCTTCACGAAGCTGTTCCACTTCTTCCTTCAGGTTCTCAATAACAGATACCTGTTCTCCTAAGGTTGCTGTTACTTCCTGTGTGGAAGCTGCTACCTCTTCGGATACGGAAGAAATATTCTGCAGTGAGTTCTGTACATTTTCTTTTTCACTCATGCTCTCTTCAAGCTTTTCTGTTACAATACGGATACCGTCAACCAACTCGCCTACGCAGCTGTGAATCATGCTGAACACATCTACAGTCTCTTCCAGTGCCTTTGCCTGCTCATTTACCATGTCTTCTGCTTTCTTAGCGGAAACGGTAGTCTTATCAGTAGTAGAACCGATATTTTCAACGATTTCACGGATTCTGTTACCGGACTGTTTGGACTGGTCTGCCAACTTACGGATTTCTTCAGCAACTACTGCAAAACCTCTTCCGGCTTCACCGGCTCTTGCTGCTTCAATAGATGCATTTAAGGATAACAGGTTGGTCTGTTCTGCAATACTGTTAATAACATCTACGAATCCTTTAATTTCCTCCGAGCTCTTCTGTACGGCATCAATATCTTCTACCAATACTTTTGTTAAGGAAACGGTTGTATCTGATTTTTCGCTTAATTCCTGAACGATTACTTTACCTTTATCAACAGCATCAATTGCCTTGTCTGCAGCTCCACCCATATCTTTTGTCTGCTGGGAAACTGCATTGATTGCCTCTGAGAAGGTAATCATGTTTTCGTTACTCTTTTCGGTGTCCTCTGCCTGGCTTTGCACGCCTCTTGCCACTTCGTCCATGGCACGTGCAACATCCTGCATGGAGCTGTTAATCGCTACAGTCTTATCAGATACATCACCTGACATATCATTAACCTTCGCACCGAATTCCTTCATATCAAGCATCAGGACTCTCATGCTCTTAAGCATGTCATTTAAGCTTGCTGTAAGGGTCTTAAATTCATCCTGTCTCTTGGTCTTAAAGTCTTTTGACAAATCGCCTTCTGCCACTGCAGAGAGGCCTTTGCTCATATCCTTTACTGTCTTACTGATTCCGGTAGAAATAAACAGACCGATACCAAGTGCCGCTACTGCCGCCAAAAGTACCATGATAACTGTAATGGTACGGATATTTCCTACTGCACCAAGGAGGTTGCTCTGAGGAATCAAAGCACATATCATGGAGCCTGTTTTTCCTACAGGTGTATAGATGTATACATAAGTATCGCCATCAATCTTAACATTGCAGCTTCCTGCTTCTTCGGACTGCTTACTGGTTTCATAGAATTCATTTCCTACAAACCAAACCTTTGCTTCTTCTACTGCTTCTTCGGTTTCCGCAGTTTCCTCTTTTGCTTCTTCCCCTTCAGCCGCTTCAGTTTCCTGGATAAACACAACTTCTCTGCCGTCCTCTGCAACAAGGGCCTTCACACTGCCTTCACCAAAGTCCATTCCTGTCAGCATATCTTCTGCAACCTTCATATCCATTTCAATGGCCAGATAGGTTTCTGACATTGCAAATCTCTGGATATAGGTCATTGCATGCTTTTCTTCTTTTTGTTCCATGAAGTCCTTGGAAAAGTCATTGTAACCAAACCACTTTGTTCTGGTTTTGGGATTTTCCACAAAGAATTTACCTTCATCTGTGGTGTAAAAATCTGCAAGAGGTGTCTCTGTCTTCATACCACCGGAAATAGTAGAAATATATCCACTGCTCTCCGGAATAACCGTACAGCTTAAAATATTTTTGTTGGTAGCCTGTGCATTACTTAAGATAGACTTTGCTTCTTTGAACATCTTCAAGGATTCTGTGTCGGTATCTTTGTAATGCTGATCATAATAGTCACCCACATCACTATTGGTTACCATCTCCAAGGCTTTCGTAGAAATTCCGCTACATACCAAGTCAAAATAGTCTCCTACTGCTGATACAGTGGAAACTGCAGACTCCTCATACTTTTCAAGAACTGCAGAAGATGCGGTCTGATAAGATACAACACCAAGTGCAATCATTAAAAGTACGGGAAGCAAAAAGGCTCCCAGGAGTGTTACGAGAATACTCTTTTTTCTGCCTCTAAGCAGCTTCTCGAGAAAAGGCGGCAGTTTGATTTCCTTTTTCTGTTTTTCAGGTTTCTCTGCCTTTGCTTTCTTTTCCTTTTTCTCTTTCTTTTCGCCTTTGGCAGCTGCCGGAGCTTTCAGTTTTACTTTCTTCTCTTTTGGTTCTTTTTTCTCTTCTCCTGCCTGCTTCTTTTCGGCTTTCTCTGCTTTCTTCTTCTCTTTTTCCTGTTTTTTCAATTCTTTCTGGGCTTCTTTCAGCTTCTGCTTTTCTTCCTTACTCAGGATTTTGTTTAAGTTGTCCATGCTTTAACCCCCTGTTGTATATTATATTTGCTTCATCAGTTGTAAAAACACTTCCGATTGCAACAACATCCATTAGAAAAGTTACCACTTTAAATATACCTTATTTTAGAATTTTTTACAAGACAATCCATCAATTGTTTTCAGAAAATTACGTATTTTTTTGCAAATTTTCCCACACGTTAAGACTGTAAGTAATTTCTATGTATCTCAATTTCTTCCGGTATGGGTTTTCCCATGTTCATTAATTTTTTACAAACGTTATCCACATGATGGAGTTTTTGTCCTATTTGTACATTTCTTCGCTCAATGACTTCTTTGTAAAGAGGGTTTACCATCAGTTTTGCTGTAATCTCTTTAGGGAAAGAACAATAGGTAAACATAATGCTTCTCACGATTTTATTTAACCTGGGTGCACCCACACTCTCATATCTGAGCCATGTAATATAATCTGAAATAAACATTTCTTTAAAATTGTTCTTTGCTTTTACCTGCTGTACTTTAATTCTCTCCTTTGCCTCAGCTGATAAGTCTTTATTTTTACGGTAAAATTGTGCATAATCACAGTATTCGCTGGTCAGGGAACGTTCTGTTGCATCATTCCATCTTGCCCCTTGGATACGCTTGCACATTTCCCATCTGAATTCTGCAATCAGACGCATAAATATAAGGGTTATATCCTCCGCCTGGAAAATAGAGCAATATAGTCTTGCGGGGGTGGTTCTCTTTTTGCCTTCTATCTCCTGCCACATAACACCTCTGCTGCCCACATTGGGCGTCAATATTACATCCGGCATTACTTCTACTTGAACCTCTTCCTTGGGGATTCCTTTATCCGGTGCCGAGAAGAGAGTCTCCCTATAAAATGCACCAAAATCAAGGCTTCTTATCTTTGTAAGTGTTTCACTTATCTTCTGATGGGTTACCAGCATTGTATTCAGCTGTTTAATAATGTTATGCTTTGAGAACAGCGGGCAAAATGTGCTGGGACGGCCATAAGAAATTTTATTAACCGGCGGAAATACATTCTCAAGTTCAAACATTACTTTAGACATCTTATCTTCCAGCAAGTCTGCTTCCTGAGTAGCAGTAAGGTTTCCCAGCCTCTTTTGCTCCCGCAAATAAGCCGGATAGTCCAAGTCAAATTCATTGCGTCCGGGTTCCTTTTTTCCTTCGTAAATTGCTTTAAACCATTGATATATGGAATAAGTTCCTTTCTCCGGTGCGGTGGGCATACGCTGAACAAGCTGATACAGGTACACTGCATTATTAATTCCTGCAAGCTCCTCATCAACATAGCCGAAATTAAGAAACATATGCACGATCCACGGTGCCGGAACATCGCTCTCCTCCACTGTCTTCCTAAACACCTTAGCATACACTTTATAAAACGCAGATGTCAGTTCCCGGCGCAGCAGTCTGATATCATCATCACTGCTGGTTTTATTTTCGATTCTTTTGTATTGTTCTATTCTCTTTCGGAAAGATGTCTCCAATTCTTCATCACATTCCGCATATCCAAGTATCTTATCCAAAGAGCCTGCAACTGTAGCAATCAATTCTTTAATATCATTTGTTTCCATAATCTTCTCGCTCTTCTGCCTTTCCACATCAATGATGTTGCTTTCAAATTCTTCGTATCTCATCTTGTAGTATGTATCATCCGTTTCCACCTGTTTTTGTATGGTTGAAACCATCTCACGGATCTTTATTTTCAGCATAAGCATTTTCTCCTGAAGAGAAATTCCCTGTCCCAGTTTTTCCAGATACAGTTCCGTATAAAAATCAAATAATCCGGGACCACTGTCACTGAAAAAGTATCTGCAGAGTTCCTCTTTATATGCTTGTGCTTCTTTGCAATAAGATATCATTTTGTGCATATCATCTGATGCTTTTATAATAAATCCATATATAAAATCCAAGTCCGTTTTATTATAATCCCATATGGAGAGCATCTGTTCCAGGGTTGCATAATACCCGGAAATGAAGGACGGCGGGTAATCTTCCATTTCAAGCCTTTGCAATTCTTCATATCCTGCAAGTGTTTCCGGTAGCCTGTCCCCCTCTTTACATAGTTGCTTATAATCACTGTAGCTGCGTTGCAGATACTCCCACAAGCTGTCGGATTCATATTGCAGGCTACGGCATCGTCCGTTTATTTCACTCAGCTGTCTGAACAGCGATGACACAAAATACCGTATGGTCTCGCTGTTCTTTGCCATCAGCTCCTTTAGCTGGTTTTTACTGCCCGGTAATGCGATCACCGTCAAATCCTCAAGGGCTACATATCTCATGTCTGCTACATCCCTGTTTGCCTCGCACAGACCTACAATGTCACCGCCTCTAAGCTGATATTTAATTCCTGTACAACTCGCTTTTACCGTTCCTTTCATAATCAGACATCTCTCTCTGATTATTTCTCCCTCTGTAAGTAAAACGGTTCCCTCTCTAATCTCTTTCATACTCTTATTCGGACTGTGCCCATAAAAGTGCACACTGCACAGCCTTTTTCCATCCCTTCAACAAATTTCCCCTTGCAGCTTTATCCATGCTAGAATTGAATTGTTTATCAAGCTGCCAATTGATACAAATATCCTCTTTATTATCATAATATCCCGTAGCAAGTCCCGCAAGGTAAGCCGCTCCCAGTGCCGTTGTTTCAATACACTTTGGCCTGTCCACTTTAGCCTCTAAAATATCCGCCTGGAATTGCATCAGAAAATTATTGGCGCTGGCACCACCGTCCACCTTCAGCGCTTCAATGGAAACTCCTACATCTTCTTCCATGGCTTTTAATACATCATAAGTCTGATACGCAATAGATTCCAGCGTGGCACGGATAAAATGTTCCTTTTCACACCCTCTAGTAATGCCTACTATAGTGCCTCTTGCGTAAGGGTCCCAATAAGGCGCTCCCATGCCGGCAAACGCAGGAACAACATACACCCCTGTGGTATCTGATACCTTTCCGGCATACTCACTTGTCTGGGAAGCACTCTTTACCATCCGCATCCCATCGCGGAGCCACTGCACTGCCGCCCCGGCAACAAAAACGCTTCCCTCCAGTGCATATTCCACTGTATCACCGGCACTCGCCGCTATGGTTGTAAGCAGCCCGTTTTTGGATGTAATTGCTTCTTTTCCTGTATTCATCAATAAAAAGCAACCTGTTCCATATGTATTCTTTACCTGCCCTTTTTCAAAGCAGCATTGTCCAAACAGCGCTGCCTGCTGGTCACCTGCAATTCCTGCAATAGCAATTTCACCGCCTAATACAGATGCATCCGTGTAACCGTAAATGCAACTGGATGGCTTTACAGCAGGAAGCATATTTTCCGGAATATTTAGAATCCCAAGGAACTCTTTGTCCCAGCATAATTTATGAATATCAAAGATCATGGTACGGGAAGCATTGGTATAATCTGTCACATGTACTTTGCCCTTTGTCAAATGATAAATTAACCAGCTGTCTACCGTTCCGAAAAGAAGTTGTCCCTTTTCTGCCTTTTCTCTTGCCCCCGGCACGTTATCTAAAATCCACGCGATTTTGGTTCCGCTGAAATAGGCATCAGGAATGAGTCCCGTTCTCTCTTTAATCAGTTCTCCATATCCCTTATCCACCAGCTCATCTATCTTTTCTGCTGTTCTTCTGCATTGCCATACAATAGCATTGTAAACCGGTTCTCCCGTGTTTTTGTCCCAGACAATCGCAGTCTCTCTCTGATTGGTTATTCCAATCCCGCTGATATCTGAAGGTGCTGCTCCCACTTTGGCCATTGCCTCTATCACTACCGCAAGCTGGGAAGACCATATTTCCATGGGATTATGCTCTACCCAACCGGGTTTTGGATAAATCTGGGTAAACTCTTTTTGCGCCATGCTGCAGATGGTTCCCTGTTTGTCAAAAAGAATGCATCTGGAGCTGGTTGTTCCCTGATCAAGTGCCATGATATACTTACTCATTGTAACCCCTTCTTTCACTTACTCCTTAGTTATTTCCGGCAACATTAGCAGTTGCCACAATATTGATGCCTGTTCCGGCCACGTTTTTAACTAGCACATCGCCTACGGACACCGGTGCAACACAGCCGGCATTTTTAATCTCTTCCATACACGCGTTTATTTTATCCTTTGGAATCTCTCCGTCTGTTTTTACGGAAACTACCTTAGAAGTCCCATTTTCCACTTTTATAAAAGATGTAATCATCCGTTTGGGTGCTGTCACTTCACTTCTCGCGTAGCTTTCTCCCTTTTTGCAGGTATTACCCTTAATGGAAAGTTCCCCGTCTTTTCCCTCTTCCACTGTAATCAGACACCCTACCGGACATCCAATGCAAATCAGGGTCTTTGATGCATCTCTTCCCTCCGGCAATACACACTTGGTCTTTTCCGGAATTTTCGGCCTTACTACCTCTCCAAAATCCTTCTCTCTATTTCTGATATATTCTGCAGCGTAGTAGCCTGCTTGCTTTGCTTCTTTTGAAACATTATCTACCAGGTCATGTACATGAAGCACATTTCCGCAGGCAAAAATGCCTTCTGCCGTGGTCTGCAATCTGGCATTCACCACCGGACCTTTGGTGACACTGTCCATATCCGCCCCTGCTGCCTTGGACAATTCGTTCTCAGGAATGAGTCCGCAAGAGAAAAGCACCGTATCACAGGATACAAATTCCTCACTATCTGCAATGGGTTTTAAGTTTTCATCCACCCTTGCAACAGTAACTCCCGTCACTCTATCTTTTCCGTGTATTTCTACTACAGTATGATTTAATTTAAGAGGTATCCCGTAGTCATCCAGACACTGGACGATATTTCTTCGAAGACCTCCGGAATATGGCATAATCTCCGCCACCATTTTGACCTTTGCACCTTGCAGGGTCATTCTTCGTGCCATAATCAGCCCGATGTCGCCGGAGCCCACAATCACTATCTCTTTTCCCGGAAGCATGCCTTCTCTGTTTACAAAGTATTGGGCGGTTCCTGCGGCATAAATTCCGGCAGGTCTGCTTCCTGCTATATTCATGGCTCCTCTGGGTTTTTCGCGGCAGCCCATAGCCAAAACAACCGCCTGTGCTTCTATGGTAAAGAGACCCTTTTCTTTGTTCATAGCAGTTACTTTACAAGGATTTCCTCCCTGTAAGTCCGTTACCATGGTATTTAATAAACAAGGAATCTCTTTTTCCTCTATTTGTGCCACATACCTTGCGGCATATTCCGGTCCGGTCAGCTCTTCCTTAAAGGTATGAAGCCCGAAGCCGTTATGAATACACTGATTTAAAATACCACCCAGTTCCCTATCTCTTTCCACGATGAGAATATCACGGATTCCCTGTTCATATGCAGAAAGCGCTGCTGCCATTCCGGCAGGTCCTCCACCGATAATTAAAAGTTCTGTTTTCATATCTCTTCGCCTCCTTCCAAGGAAAGCTGCGAATCTTCTTCTAATAGATAGAAGGAGTCTCCCGATGCTTTGCGGATATGGGTTTCTTCTACCTTTAATTCCCTCGCTAAAATTTCTATGACCTTGGGCAGGCAAAAGCCTGACTGGCAACGTCCCATCCCTGCTCTGGTTCTGCGTTTCACACCATCTGTGGTAGTGGCGCCTAAGGGTCTGTAAATGGCATCTAAAATTTCTCCTTCCGTCACCATCTCACATCTGCATATCACGTTACCGTAAGCCGGATTACTAAGAATCAGTCTCTGCTTTTCTTCCGTAGGCAGGTTTGCCATATGAGGGATTCCTTTTCTCTTTGCTACAAACCCAGCCTTGTCTGCTGCCGGCATATAGTCATTTACCAAGTCCGCTACATACACACCGATTGCAGGTGCACAGCTAAGCCCCGGAGACTCAATCCCTGCCACGTCAAAAAATCCGGGCACTCCCGTTACCTGTCCGATCATAAAATCTCCACTCTCTCCATGGGCACGTAAACCCGCAAAGGAAGTAATCACCTGACCGGAGGGCACATTTGCAATGCTCTGCAAAGCCTTTTTTTGTATTTGGGCAATTCCTTCTTGTGACGTCGGTGTCACATCTTTATCCTCGCAATCCTGTGCTGTGGGCCCTGTAATGAGATTTCCATGCACCGTAGGGGTTACTAAAATTCCTTTCCCAAGGGCTGTTGGCAATTGAAATAATGTGGAACTCACCATATTTCCCACTGCTTTATCGTACAGAAGATACTCCCCTTTTCTGGGTGTAATGGAAATCCGGTCTGCTTTTCCACTTACCATATTATGTATTTTATCCGCATAGACACCGGCGGCATTAATGACTGCTTTTGTATAAAAATCACCTTTTGAAGTCTTTACACAAAATCCTTTCCCTTCCTTTATGACATCTGTAACTTCAGTGGATAAAAAGAACTCCGCCCCATTCACCGCCGCATTTTCTGCCAGTGCAATGGTCAGCTCAAAAGGACAAACAACAGCACTACTTGGCGCATAAAGGGCACTAACTACCTCCGGATTAACAGAAGGCTCCATGTTAAGTATCTGCTGTCTGTCAAGAATCTGTAACTTCTCTACACCATTCGTAATTCCCCGTTGCTTTAATTCTTCCAGCTTTTCTTTGTCTTTTTCATCCATGCAAAGAACCATGGCACCGTTTTTCCTATAAGCAAAGTCCAGTTCCTCTGAAAGTTGTTTCATCATACGGCTCCCCTGCACATTTAACTTTGCTTTCAATGTGCCCGGTTTTGCATCATATCCCGCATGAACAATTCCGCTGTTTGCTTTAGAGGTTCCTTCACAAATATCGGTTTCTTTTTCCAGTACTGCTATCTTTAATTCCTTTCGGGATAATTCCCTTGCAATGGAACTTCCGCATACCCCTGCACCGATAATCAGTACGTCAAAATCTCTATCCTGTTCTACTCTGTTACACATAAAAATACCTTCTTAAAATTTTGAATATACAAAAACGACCATACAAAAACTCTTCTTCGTTTAATTCTTGTATGGTTCGCCTTTTTTATTATAACAGAATATTCAGTTTTCCTCAATCATTTATTGGATTTTTCTGACAATTCTTTTTTCCTATTTTTTAGTGGTGGAAGAGTCTGATTCCGGTAAATGCCATTGCCATATCATACTTGTCACAGCATTCAATTACCAAATCATCTCTTACGGAGCCACCGGGCTGTGCAATGTACTTCACACCGCTCTTACGTGCACGCTCTACATTGTCAGAGAAGGGGAAGAATGCATCGGAGCCTAATGTCACATCCTGCATCTTATCAAGCCAAGCTCTCTTTTCTTCTGCAGTAAATACAGCAGGTTTTACTTTAAACACTCTCTGCCAAGCACCTTCTGCAAGTACGTCCATATATTCATCACCGATATAGTTATCGATGGCATTGTCTCTCTCTGCTCTGCCAAGTGTATCTACAAACTGAAGTCCAAGTACCTGAGGAGACTGACGAAGGAACCAGTTATCTGCCTTCTGTCCCGCAAGTCTTGTACAGTGAACTCTGGACTGCTGTCCCGCACCGATACCGATAGCCTGTCCGTTCTTTACATAGCATACAGAGTTGGACTGTGTATACTTTAATGTAATCAGTGCAATCTTCATATCAATTAATGCACTTTCCGGAATTTCTTTATTCTTGGTTACTACATTGGAAAGAAGGTCATTGTCAATGTCCAGTTCGTTTCTTCCCTGTTCAAAGGTGATACCGTATACCTGTTTCTTCTCAACAGGAGCAGGAACATATGCTTCATCAATCTGAATTACATTGTAAGCACCTTTTTTCTTTTCTTTTAACATTGCAAGGGCTTCGTCAGTATATCCGGGTGCAATTACGCCATCAGATACTTCACGTTTAATAAGACGGGCAGTATCTGCATCACAAATATCGGAAAGCGCAATAAAATCGCCAAAGGAACTCATTCTGTCTGCACCTCTCGCTCTTGCATATGCACATGCAAGGGGAGAAAGTTCACCAAGGTCATCTACCCAATAAATCTTAGCAAGGGTCTCATCAAGAGGAAGACCTACTGCTGCACCTGCAGGTGATACGTGCTTAAAAGAGGTAGCTGCAGGAAGTCCTGTTGCTTTCTTTAATTCTTTTACTAACTGCCATCCGTTAAAAGCATCCAAAAAGTTAATATAACCGGGCTTTCCGTTTAATACGGTTACAGGAAGCTCGCTGCCGTCTTCCATATAAATACGGGAAGGCTTCTGATTGGGGTTACATCCATATTTTAATTCGATTTCATTCATCGTTTTTTCTCCTTACGCTTCTATTATTTGTTCTTGTTTACAATTTTTGTTGTGTACTGGCCTGTTGCAATGTTGATATATCTCACGAAAAGAGATACCTTATTTTCTTCATTTAAGTTTTCCCAAAGCATATCGGTAAATGCTTCCATATCGTCCATCATATCCACAAGCTTGGGTTCTCCTTCAAAGCTGGGAAGGGGATTTCCGTCATGCATATAAGTATGAATGAAGTGTCCCTCACCTGCTACTGGATTTTCATAGGCAAAAGTATATCTGTTGCAGCTATCGGGATTTCCGTTGTTGCTCTTTAAAATAGACATTGCATAATTGTAACTTCCGTTTTCAATATGCATAATACCGGAAATACGGGGTGTATAGTTAGGACCGTCGGGTTCAAATTCACGGCTTCTAAGGGACTGTTCAAAAGTAAGCTGCTTGTCCATTCCTTCGTAAATCGTATCTGTCTGGTCACCGTTTGTCACAATTGTTTTATTTCCAAGTACTCTTACCGGCGCATAAATAATCAGGCTGGGATCTTCTAACTTGGAAGGGTCAAAAGCCTGTGTGCGGATTCCCTGTCCTTCTTCCACAAAGACACGGTTGCGGCTGTTTGTGCTTCTTCCCATGATAAAGTAAGCAGTTACCGCATACTTTCCGTTGGGGGTTTTTCCGATAACGATTCCACGTCCGGGATAAGCGTTGTTTGCAAGTTCTTCTTTGAGTGATAACATTTTCATTTGTCAACCTCCATTGTTCTGACATGTCAATTATAGTTACAAAAACCGCCTGAGCGGTACACCAAAAAGTGTTCGCCCAGGCGGTCGGCATTCTTATCATAACCACGCTCCCTGTGAGTTCTCTCACAACGGTTTCCCGTCTTCCGCCAGTTGCGTGGTGCTTTCTGCAATCATAGTAACATGTGGCGGCATAAATTTGCAAGCGGAATAAAAAATTATTTCTGTTTAACTATAAGGAAAGCTGAAAGTTTACGTTCTCTATAAATTTTACTTTACCCTGCCACACATCACATCTGGCAGAATACGAATGCTTTTTTCACATAAAGTGGGCATAGGTAGATTTTTTCTCTTCTACTGCCCATAAAGTCATGTTTCATCTACCCCAAATGCTAAATAATGAAACGTCATGGGCAATAGTAAAATTTTTCTCGTCTAGTGCCCACAGAATCCACTAAAGTGTGGGCAGCGGCACTCTCTTTTCTTCTATATGCCCATCATCACCAGTATACTGTGAAATCTCAATAATTTT
>JAGBBV010000031.1 GCA_017938315.1 Lachnospiraceae bacterium | reverse complement strand
CGGGCAATCCCCGATATGTAGAGAAGGAAGGACGAACAATAAAGGTTTGTACGAATTGTATATTTCCACATCAGCCAGAGAACTATGATAGTGTGATACAAACTTTGAGGAATAAGATGTAGTGGTAACTCGGTCTGGGTATACTTTGGGTACAACAGCTTTTGAACTAGTTGAATTTAATGGAAAACGTATCAAATGATACGCGACATGAGAACGAAAAGAATAAAAAAAACGGTTTGATAAAAAATAGCAAATGAGTTCGAATAGGAGAAAAACGCTCGGAATGCCTGAAAACACTGGATTTTGGGAAGCGTGGTTGCAAATTGGTTGCAAAAAAGCGTTGCCGATTTATTGTCGGAATAATTTGAATATGTATATAAAAAATGCCGCAGAGGAATCTGCGGCATTTTTTATATAAAGTTTAGTGAGTTTGGGTATCGACAATTTGGTTTGTGGCAACTGGGAGTTGCAAAAAAGAACTTTAAAGTTGGTGGTAATAATAATAAAGATTCTTTACAATAAAATTAATAAATGCAGGAGGTAAGCTTGTATGAAGTTATCCGAGAAAATTATAGAGTTACGAAAAGCAAATGGCATGACCCAAGAAGAACTTGCGTCAAGATGCAATGTGAGTAGGCAATCCATATCCAAGTGGGAGGCGGATATTGCATTGCCAGAAACGGAGAAATTGTTAATACTGGGGGAAATCTTTCATGTTTCTATGGATGTGTTGTTAAAAGACGAATTGATATTAAGTGAGGTTAAGGAAGTTCATAGTTGTGGAAATAACGCGATTAATGGGAAGAAACAAGAAGTATATGAAGGGGTATTGATTAAAGAAAGTATTGCGGATGATGCCATTATAGATTTGCTGAATGTTCATAAAATTGAACTGTGGAATACAGGTGGAAAACCCAAGTATTGGACTGTATTATTTTTTACCAGTGATAAAAAGGATTTTCCAGAGCAAATAGCCAAGGTAATGGTCGCTGATCCGGATAATGGTGGGAATTGGTTTGTTGATTTCAAAGCAGGAAATGAGAAATATATTGTATTCAAGGATAAAATATTGAAATATCAGATTGGTAATCAAGCAGAAAAAGATTATGTTTGTGCGGAATGCCGGAAAATGGGCATTTCAGATGGAGAAATGAATTGGGCAGAATAGGAGCAGATATGAGAGTATTATTAACATCAGCCGGTTTAGAAACAGAAGAAATTAAACAGTATTTTATGAAAATGATAGGAAAAGATATGTTAGAAGTAAAGGCACTATTTGTTCCAACAGCAGCTATAGATGCAGGAGCAATAGCGGTGTTGCCCAAATGTATGAATGATTTGTTAAAGTGCGGTATTCAAAATAAAAATATTAGAGTTTTTGATTTGCATACAGGAATGGGGATGGCTGAACTGCAGAAATATGATGTAGTATATTTGTGTGGCGGTGATACTACTTATTTGCTTGAAAGAGTAAATGCGACTGGATTCAATAAGATTTTGATGGAGTATATCAGAGCGAATGGAATGGTGATCGGTGTGAGTGCAGGAAGTCTTATTTTTTCTAATAATTTAGTTGGTAATTTAGGATTGATAAATACAAGATTGGAAGTACATTGTTCAGATGGAGAAACGAGAGGGAAAGTGACATATCCCATAAAAGATAATATTAGATTGACAAATACCTGTGCTCTTGTCATACGAGAATTCCCGGTTGAGCTAGAAATAGTTGGAGAATAGGAAGATTAACAATAATTGAAGAAAGCGTTGTTAATAGAGAAATAGTTCGAATTATTGTATTGTAAGAATTGGACTGTAATGTTAGTATAAATATATGACAAGGCAACAATGATGAAAAGGAAGTGATTAGCCCGATTATCGTACTATCGGTTACCGATAGGAAAATAGACGGAAAGAGCAGAAGATCAGAAATGAATAGAAAATAAGAGACTGTCCTAGTACAGTTTTTATTTTGATGTCATGAATGATTTTTGCTCTGTATAAGTTTAAGTTTAGCTACAGAGTGATATCTGTAGCTTTTTTTATAATAAGACGGTTCGCAAAGCGGATCGGCGTTTATTGCCTTGTCAGAGTTAGGAGGAAAAGAATGATAGCAATAAAAACAGTAGAAAACAAAGACGAAAAAACAAGAATTACATTAGAAGTTATGAATGCTTTGCCAGAATGGTTTTCTCCACCGGAAGACATTGAGAATAAATCAGTGATACACAGAGAATATCCGTTTATTGTAGCTTTTGATGGTAGTAAAGCAGTAGGTTTTGCGGTGTTAAAAATTCATAACGAATATACGGCAGATGTTTATAATTTCGGTGTTCTAAAAGAGTATCACAGAATGGGAATTGGACATCGGTTGATGACTGCATGTGTTGACTTTTGTAAAGAAAATAATTATAAGTTCTTAACAGTTAAGACACTGGATGAATCGGCAATATATGAGCCTTATAACGGTACGAGGGCTTTCTATAGGAAAGAAGGTTTTTATCCATTAGAAGTGTTTACGTGTGTTTGGGATGAGGAAAACCCATGTTTATTTATGGTGAAAGTGATAAGTGAGGTGATGACAAGTGATTATTGATGCGCATGTGCATTTGCCGGTATGTATCGGATGTCATTCACTTCAGCAACAAAAGGAACGGTTGTTATATGAAATGAAAGAAAATAGAGTAAGCCATTGTATTGTAATATCGGACTCAAGCATGGAAAGTATTATTGGAACAATGGATGAAAGTGTAGAGTTGTTTGCGGAAACAGACAATGTTGATGTGGTTGGTGGAATAAGTCCATTTTTCGAATTTCAGACACAGTTATTGAAACTAAAAGAATATCTAGATAAAAAACAGATTGTGGGGATTAAATTGTTTACCGGACATGAAGCGTTTTATCTTACAGATGAAACACTAAAGGATGTATATGAACTTGCTATACATTACAACGTGCCCGTACTCTTTCATTCGGGATGGGATAATAGTCAATATAGTGATGTCATGCTAGTGGCAGAGGTTGCAAAACAATATCCTGAATTGAAATTAATCTGCTGTCACTGTTTTTATCCGCAGATAGAGAAGTGTTTACTGCTAGAAGAGTTTCCCAATGTATATTTTGACATTTCCTCAATTGCGGATGATGCAACTATTTTGGCGAATATGGAGGCAAAGATAAAGAAATTGATAGAGAAAGTGCCGGAAAGAGTTTTGTTTGGTTCAGATTATTCCGGATGCAGTCAAAAGGAACATATTCAGTTTGTTAAAAAGTTGGGATTGAAAGAGGGGATAGAAAAAAGAGTATTCGAAAAAAATGCGGTGGAAGTGTATTCATTAAATATGTAATGTGGAGAGGATTAGCCAGGAATAGTTAAGTGTTCTTGGCTAATTATTTGGGGGCTTTTTTGAAATGTATGAATTTATTTCATAAATTTGAATACAATAAATGTAAAGCAAAACAATGACAAATGCTTTACAGATGGAGAGGCACATGGTAAAATTAAATTACAGAAAAGGAGTGATGATTATGGCACAGGCAATGATTAACTTTCGTATGGATGAAGAATTGAAGAAAAGCATGGAAGAAACATGTAAAGATTTAGGATTAAGCATGACAACTGCATTTACGATATTTGCAAAAAAGATGACTAGAGAAAAAAGAATTCCTTTTGACGTATCGGTAGATCCATTTTATTCTGAAAGTAATATGGCATATTTGAAAAAGGTAGTAGAAGATATTGAATCTGGGAAAGCGGTTCTTGCTGAGCACGAATTGATTGAGGACTAATGTATGAAGATACTCTGGGATGAGCGAGCTTGGGAAGAATACCTTGAATGGCAGAGCCAAGACAAAAAGACCTTAAAACGAATTAATATGCTTATTAAGGATATACAAAGGGAATGTTATGGTGGCATTGGCAAGCCGGAGCCACTGAAAAATAATTTGAGCGGTTGGTGGAGTAGACGAATCGATGATTCGAATCGAATCGTCTATAAAGAAAAAGATGGAGCTGTTATCATAGCGTCATGTAAAGGACACTATGATGATTAAATATGCTTTAAAGGGAGAAATTCTACAGGTGATTGGTGGGATTTCTCCCTTAAATATTTAGTATGTGGAATATTTTATGCTATGTAATATCTTTGTGTAAACATGATGGAATATAATAGTATAAATACAGTAGTTAAGGTATGCATATGGGCTAAGTAAGGTGTCGCCCCCAAGATGATTCCACATGGTAATGTGAGTATACGAAGATAATGATAAAAAGATGCCGCAGAGGAATCTGCGGCATTTCTTTTGAAACATATCTAATGTAAAAGTATATGTGAAGCATTTAGTAGGCAAGTCTACAAACGCGTTTTTATTAAATCCTATTATTGTATAAATTATTAAATTGGCGAGGTTAATAATTTACAGGAAAGGATAAATGTATGTGTATTATGGATTACCACATACGGTATGTTGTGTGGAGAAATATCGGTCTGTAAAAGTTAAGTACTTCATCAAAGAATTTGATTATGTTCTGCTTCATATTTATCATCTCCTTTCGTTTGATCTGAGGTAATCATAATTCAAAATGAGACGTATTACTCGCCAAAATAGATTTAAAAGTAGACAAAAATTGCAAAAGAAAAAGAAGGATTATGTATGTCCTTCTTTTTGCTTTTCTAGTGTTCAATATTGTTTCTGTATTCAGAAGGTGAAATCCCCTTCAATTTTTTGAATGTTCTGCTAAAATAGAGCGGATTGTCATAGCCCAAGATGCTTGCAACTTCCGTAATGTTGTATAGATTACTTTTCAGAAGCGCTTCGGCATTATAGATACGCACGGACAAAATATACTGTAGTGGTGTAAAGCCGGTATATTGCTTAAAGTTACGAATGAACCAGCTAGTGCTCATATTGTGACTCTTTGCATATTCTTCAATGTTTATTTCTTCGTTGTAATGCTCGTTAAAATATAAAGTGGCAGCATCAATATCTTCTGCGATTTGACTGTTGTTCATTCTTGAGCTGATTTGCAAATGTCTATGAATCATAATAAAGATTTCACGTAAATGAATTTCCAATATTTCTGTATAATGTTCCTTACACATTTGCAGTTCCTGAATCATCAGGCGAAAGTGATTCTGGTAATCAAGTCCTTTTCCGCAATAATAGACATGTTTATCTTTCGTAAGTCCATATGAGCGGAGGATGTTTGTAACATCACTGCCTGTAAAATGTACCCAATATACTTCAGTCTGATCTTCTCCGTAATATTCGTATTTTTGTGGCTCTTTTGGCCGATAAAGAACCATATGTCCGGCGGTAACAATCTCTTCTTTGCCACCAAAGTGAAAATGAGCTTTGCCGGAAGCAATGTATAAGAGCTGAAAGTCCAATCTGCCCCTAGGTCGCCAAGTTGGTAATTTTGGACGCGTGAATAAGTGATAGGTGCCACAACTGGTAACTATCAAAGGCTGAGACTTGTCCTTTATGTCCATAGTTGTATTGTTTAGGTAGGCGTTATTTGTGTACATATATCTCCTTGCTATGGATAATTCATTTTTTGATGTGGAATATGATGAAATAATCAGCAAAAATGCATCTCGTTTTGTTTATTGTATCATTTTGTGCATGTTTTGTCCAATTCTTGATATGTATTTTTAATAGTTAGTTTAGTATAATTTAGATAGTTAATAAAGAAACGATTTGCAACGGCGAGGTTACAAATTTATCAAAGAGAAAGGGAGATTTTATTATGGAGCAGAAAAAGTATTTAAAAATGCGAAATATCGTCGGATACGGAACAGGTGATATTGCAGGTAACGTAGTGTATGCGTTTTTATCATCATTCGTGATGATTTATCTGACAAACACAGTAGGATTGAATGCCGGTATTGTAGGAACATTGATTGCGGTATCAAAATTGTTTGATGGAATCACAGACGTGTTCTTTGGTTCTATGATTGACAAGACTAAGTCTAAAATGGGTAAAGCAAGGCCTTGGATGTTTTGGGGATTCTTCGGATGTGCAATCACATTGTTTGGAGTATTTGCAATACCGACTAACATGGGGCAGATAGCACAGTATGCATGGTTCTTCATTGCATATACATTATTGAACGCCGTATTTTACACAGCAAACAATATTGCTTATTCAGCACTTACAGCACTTGTAACAAAGAACAGCAAAGAACGAGTACAGATGGGCTCTTTCAGATTCATCTTTGCATTCAGTACAAGCTTGCTTATTCAGACAATCACAGTTGGCGCAGTAGATGCGTTAGGTGGTGGAGCAGCAGGTTGGAGAAATATAGCAATTATTTACTGTATCTTAGGTGTTATTACAAATACACTTGCAGTATTCTCTGTAAAAGAACTTCCGGAGGAGGAACTGGCAGAGGGTGAAACTGTAGAGGAGAAAAAAGATGACAAGCTTACTTTGATTCAGTCTGCAAAGTTATTGTTCACTAACAAGTACTACTTGATGATTTGTGTCGTATATATTCTTCAACAGTTATATGGAGCAATGATTAACATTGGTATCTACTTCATGACATATGTGCTTCTTAACAAAAACCTATTTGGAGCATTCTCTTGGGCAGTAAACATTCCGTTAATTATAGCGTTAGTATTCACTCCTAACTTGGTATCAAAGTGGAAAGGAATGTACAAGCTTAATAAATATAGTTATATGGTTGCTACAGTAGGACGTTTGCTGGTAGTTGTAGCCGGATACATGGGAAGCGTTCCTTTGATGTTACTCTTTACTGCGGTTGCAGCTTTAGGACAGGGTCCTTGGCAGGGGGATATGAATGCGGTTATTGCGTCCTGTTCTGAATATACATACTTAAAGACTGGAAAAAGAGTAGACGGTACTATGTATTCCTGTACTTCATTAGGTGTAAAAATTGGTGGTGGTATCGGTACTGCAATCGCAGGTTGGATGCTTGACCTTAGCGGATTTATTAATGGTGATGCTGCGATACAGCCGGATAGCTGTATTAACATGATGTATTTTATGTATCTCTGGCTTCCTTTCATCCTTGATTTATTGATTACAATCATCCTGTCATTTATGAATGTAGAAGAGGCTAATGAAAAATTGAAAGCAGAAAGACAGTAGCATGATGATAGCCTCTAGAGTATAACTTTAGAGGCTATTATAGAAAGTGAGGAATATTATGCAGGCAAATATTAAATGGTTGGATAACCCGGAAGTATTTCGTGTAAATCAGACAGATGCACATAGTGATCATAATTATTTTATGAATTATACAGAGTTGGAAAGAGGAAAAAATAAGCTTTTACAATCATTAAATGGTCAATGGGATTTTCAGTTCAGTATCAATGCCATGGAGAGACCCCAAGAGTTCCATCAGGTAGATTATGACAGAAGTAGCTTTGATAAGATTATGGTTCCGGGACATATTGAGTTGGCTGGTTATGATCAGATTCGATATATCAATACTTTGTATCCTTGGGAGGGAAAGAAGTACCTTAGAGGTGCACATAGTATAGAAGGTGCCGGAGATGGCGCAGGAATGTTCAGTGAAGCAGAGTATAATCCGGTAGGTTCTTATGTGAAGACATTTGACCTTGACAGTGAATTAGTTGACAAAAGAATTAGTATATGCTTCGAGGGTGTGGAAGAGGCAATGTATGTTTGGTTAAATGGAGAGTTTATCGGATATGCAGAAGACAGTTTTACACCATCAGAGTTTGACTTGACGCCTTATATCAAAGAGAAGAACAATGTGCTTGCAGTACAGGTGCATAAGATGAGCACGGCAGCATTTTTAGAGGATCAGGATTTCTTTCGATTCTTTGGAATCTTTAGAAATGTTACATTAAAAGCAATTCCTGATATTCATGTGCAGGATATGTGGATTCAACCTATTCTGAATAAGGACAATGCAAGTGGCAAAATTATTGTAGATGTAAAGGTTTCTTCTACAAAGGATTGCACAAAGAGTGCAAAGTTTGTACTTGCTGATAAGGCTGGAAATAAGCTCTTGTGTGAGAGTATCACACTTGCAGATGTATCCGGTATCGTGGAAGGTACTCTTACAGTGGACGTGGAAACGGTAATTCCCTGGGACAATCACAGTCCATATCTCTACGATACTTACATTGAATTATATGATGGTAAGCAGCTTGTAGAGGTAGTTCCATACAAGGTTGGTTTTAGAAGATTAGAGATTATTGATAAGGTAATGTACTTAAATGGTAAGAGACTTGTTCTGGTAGGTGTAAACAGACATGAATGGAGTGCAAAAACCGGACGAGTGATCGGAATGGAAGAAATGATTTCAGATATGCAGTGTGTTAAGAGGAATAACATTAACGCGGTGAGAACATGCCACTATCCGGACCAGATCCCTTGGTATTATATGTGTGACGAGGCAGGTGTTTATCTGATGTCAGAAACCAATTTAGAAAGCCATGGTTCTTTCCAGAAACTTGGTGCTATCGAGCCATCTTGTAATGTACCGGGTTCGATACCACAGTGGAGAGAAGCAGTTATTGACAGGGCAAGAAATAACTTCGAAACCTTTAAAAACCATACTTCCGTATTATTCTGGTCTTTGGGAAATGAGTCTTATGCGGGTGATGATATCGAAGCTATGAACAAATACTTCAAAGATAAGAACGATGGAAGGTTAGTTCATTATGAGAGTTCTTATTACAATAGAGCCTATGAGGATACCATTTCAGATTTAGAAAGTCGTATGTATGCAAAGCCGGCAGATGTTGAAGAGTATTTGAGGAACAGTGCAAAGAAACCATACATCTTATGTGAATTCATGCATGATATGGGTAATTCAATGGGTGGGCTTGGTTCTTACATGAAACTGATTGATAAATACGATATGTATCAGGGTGGATTCATCTGGGATTTCATTGACCAGGCAATCATGGTAAAGGATGAGGTAACAGGCAAGGAAGTATTAAGATACGGTGGAGATTTTGATGATAGACCGGCAGATTACGAGTTCTCCGGAAACGGAATTGTATTTGCAGATAGAAGAGAAAAACCGGCAATGCAGGAAGTGAGGTATTACTATGGATTGTACATCTAAATTATTAAGAGTAGTATATGGAGATTTCACACTTGGCGTTCATGGAGAAGGTTTTGATTACATTTTCTCTTATGCACAGGGCGGTCTGGAGTCCCTTGTAAAAAATGGATATGAATGGCTTTACCGTTGTCCAAAACCTACTTTTTGGAGAGCTTTGACAGATAATGATAGAGGAAGCAAGTTTCACATTAAGAGTGGAAGCTGGCTTGCAGCAGATGTGTTTATCGACTGCAAAGAGGTAGAAGTAATTACAGATGGCGAGTCACAGGGAAAGCCTTGTGCACCGGATAACAATAAGTATGGCGGAGATGTTTTCGCTGAAAATGTGGTTGTAAAATATGTGTATGAGACTATTACTACACCTGCAACTACTGTAGAGGTGGTTTATAGTGTGGACAACAAAGGTAAGATTGCAGTAAATGTTTCTTACAAGGGTGCGCAGGGATTACCGGAACTTCCGGTATTCGGATTAAGATTTATTATGCCAACATTGGCTGATAAATATATGTATGAAGGACTTTCCGGTGAAACTTACCCGGATCGTATGGCTGGAGCTGTAAAAGGGGTGTATGAGATAAATAACTTAAGTCTGACACCATACCTTGTACCGCAGGAGTGTGGTATGAGAATGGATACGGATTGGTTAGAAGTATCAAGACGCACAAGTCTTAATAACAGCAGAAAAAACAATTCGGATCAGATTTTGAGAATTGAGAAGGATAAAAATACATTTGCATTCTCCTGCCTTCCTTATACAGCAAGCGAGATCGAAAATGCAATGCACCATGAGGAACTGCCACCGGCAAGAAGAACAGTGCTTTGTGTGTATGGAGCAGTAAGAGGTGTAGGTGGAATTGACAGTTGGGGCAGTGATGTTGAAAAAGCATACCATATCAATGCAGAAGAAGATATTCATTTTTCTTTCATAATATGTTAAGAGACTGTTGGTGTTTTAGAAGAAAGAGGTTTTTACAATGAATACAGAGATAATGATTGAAAAAATACAGAGTGGAGAATTTGACAGTAAATTGCTGGATGTTTATGTGGATGATAAACTGTTGGATTATCAGAAAAGTAGATATGTAGAAGCAATCAGAAGGTTCGAAGAAATATATGAACCGGGCGAAGCAAAGATTTTTAGTGCTCCGGGAAGAAGCGAGGTTGGTGGAAACCACACAGACCACCAACACGGAACTGTATTAGCTGCATCTATAAATCTTGACAGTATTGGGATTGTCAGAGCCACAAATGACAATGTGATTCGCCTGGTTTCTGATGAGTACGAGGAAATTGTAATTTCACTTGACGATATTTTGCTGAAACAGGAAGAAAAAGAAACTACGACAGCTTTAATTAAAGGTGTTGTATCAGGATTTTTGAATAGACAATATGGGGTTGGTGGATTTTCTGCTTTTGTTACAAGCGATGTTTTGATAGGTGCAGGTCTTTCGTCATCGGCTGCATTTGAAAGTTTGATTGGAACAATTTTATCAGGCTTATATAACAATATGAGTGTATCTGCAATTGATATTGCTATTATAGGTCAGTATGCAGAAAATATCTATTTCGGTAAACCTTGTGGATTAATGGATCAGATGGCATGTTCAGTCGGAAATCTTGTGTATATTGATTTTGAAAATCCGAGCAAACCGATAGTCGAAAAAGTTGAGGTTGATATGGAACAGTATGGTTACAGCTTGTGTATTACTGATACAAAAGGTTCTCATGCAGATTTAACAGATGAGTATGCAGCTGTTCCAAAGGAAATGAAACTTGTTGCAAAACACTTCGGACAAGATGTGCTTAGAGGTATCACAGCACAGGATATTTTGAAAAATATTGTTGCTCTTCGTTCTGAATTTGGAGATAGAAGTGTATTAAGAGCATTGCACTTCGTAAATGAAAACGAAAGAGTGGGACAAGAAGTTACTGCATTGAAAAAAGGTGATTTTGAACAATTTTTATATAATGTGAAAGCATCTGGCGATTCTTCATACAAGTATTTACAGAATGTATATGCCAATAGTGATGTGAACTGCCAGAACGTATCTGTTGCATTAGCAACAAGTGATGTAGTATTAGGAGAGAACGGTGTCAGCAGAGTTCATGGTGGAGGCTTTGCAGGAACAATACAGGCATTTGTTAAAAATAGTCATGTGGATGAGTACAAAAAGAACATGGACTTGATTTTTGGAGCAGGATCTTGTAGTGATTTAAGAATCAGAAAATATGGCGGTATTCAGATAATATAGGAAAGCAGGTGTAGATGTGATGAAGGTTTTAGTATTAGGTGGAGCCGGATATATTGGTTCACACACAGTTTACGAATTGATTGATGCAGGACATGAGGTAGTTGTAATAGATAATCTTCTGACAGGATTTGTGGATGCTGTTCATCCGGAGGCAAAGTTTTACGAGGGAGATATCCGTGACAGAAAGTTCTTGGATGAAGTTTTTGCTAAAGAGAAGATAGATGGTGTTATTCACTTTGCGGCAAGCTCACAGGTTGGCGAGAGTATGACAAATCCTCTTAAGTATTATAGTAACAACCTTTGTGGAACAGAAGTGTTATTAGAAAGCATGGTAGAGCATGGAGTTGACAAGATTGTATTTTCATCGACTGCCGCTACATATGGAGAGCCAGAGAGTATTCCAATTCTTGAAACTGACAGAACACTTCCGACCAACTGCTATGGCGAGACAAAACTTTCTATGGAGAAGATGTTTAAGTGGACTTCCAAAGCACATGATTTAAGATATGTGTCTCTTAGATATTTTAATGCTTGTGGTGCACACCCAAATGGAAAGATTGGGGAAGCGCATAATCCGGAGACACATTTGATTCCACTTATATTACAAGTTCCAAATGGCAAGAGAGAATACATTTCTGTATTTGGTAATGATTACGACACAAAGGATGGCACATGCATTAGAGATTATATTCATGTAAATGATTTGGCACAGGCACACATTTTAGCTATGGAGTATCTGGCAAATGGTGGCGAGAGTGACATCTTCAATTTAGGAAATGGAGTAGGATTTACAGTAAAAGAAGTAATTGATGTTGCCCGTCAGGTTACAAATCATCCGATTCCGGCAAAGGAAGAACCAAGAAGAGCAGGCGATCCTTCAACATTGATTGCATCTAGTACAAAGGCAAAGGAGATTTTAGGCTGGAAGCCTAAATATGCTGATTTACATACAATCATTGAAACGGCATGGCACTGGCATGAAAATCATCCAAACGGTTATTAGTACAAAGGAAGGTGTTTTGACATGGATAAGTTAATATCAGAATTAGTAAGCTATGGAATGACAAACGGACTGATTGAAGAAGATGATAAGGTGTATGTGATTAACAGGTTGTTAGAGCTATTCGGCAAGAAGGAGTTTACATGGAGTGACGAGAAAGTCAGACCGATTCACCTTATTCTTTCCGATATGATGGATTATGCTTTGGAACAGAGCCTTATGGAGGACGATACAATAACAACAAAAGACTTGTTTGATACAAGGATTATGGGATTGATTACTCCGATGCCTTCACATGTAAGAGAAAACTTTAAAGAGCACTATGCCACAAGCCCAAAGCTTGCCACTGATTATTACTATAAGTTCAGTCAGGACACCAATTACATTAGACGAGACAGAATCGAAAAAGACGAGAAGTGGACTACTGACACAGAGTATGGTCAGATTGATATTACCATTAACCTTTCAAAACCGGAGAAGGACCCTAGAGATATAGCGAAGGCTGCAACTACTAAGAAAAATGACTATCCCAAGTGCTTGCTTTGTGAAGAGAATGAGGGATATGCAGGACATTTTTCTCATCCGGCAAGACAAAATCACAGAATTATTCCTGTGAAGTTGGCAGGATGCGATTATTGCTTGCAGTATTCTCCATATGTGTATTATAACGAGCACTGCATCGTGTTTAATAAAGAGCATACACCAATGCGGATTGACAGGGATGTATTTGTAAAGCTGCTTGATTTTGTAAAACAGTTTCCGCACTATATAATTGGTTCTAATGCCGACCTGCCGATTGTAGGTGGTTCCATCTTAAGTCATGACCATTTTCAGGGCGGTTCCTATACATTTGCTATGGCAAGAGCACCTTATGAATATAAGTTTCAGATAGATGGTTACGAAGATGTGACATCCGGCATTTTAAAATGGCCGATGTCGGTTATAAGGTTACAAAGTGCTAAAGCGGAAAGAATTGTAGAACTGTCTGATTACATTTTGAAAGCATGGCGTGAGTACACAGATGAGAAAGCATTTATCTTTAGCGAGACGAACGGAGAACCACATAACACCATTACACCTATTGCCAGAATGAATGGAAATCTATATGAGATGGATTTAGTGCTTCGCAACAACATTACAACTGAAGAAAGTCCTTGGGGGGTATATCATCCGGAAGAAAAACTCCATCATATCAAGAAAGAAAATATTGGATTGATAGAGGTCATGGGTTTGGCTGTTCTTCCTGCAAGACTAAAAAAAGAGATGCTCCTTCTTGGAGAAGCGATTTTGGATGGAAAAGATATTAGAGCAATAGATGAAATTGCAAAGCACGCGGACTGGGTAGATGAGTGGTGTGATAAGTATGATATTAATGCTGATAATATAAACCAGATTCTAAAAGATGAGATTGCAAAGGTATTTGTTAAAGTTTTAGAATGTGCCGGTGTATATAAGCATACTGAGGATGGAATAAGTGCATTCAAGCGATTTATAGCTTCGCTGTAATTATATGGAGTAATTGAAGTGATATTAACATACGAAAAAAGAAATACAGAAATAGCACTGGAACAAAAGAAAACCATTCATGTTCCACCTCATCTGCATGAGGAAATAGAGATGATCTTTGTAACAGAGGGAAGTGTCGAATTGGGAGTGGGGCAAGAGTTATTTCATTTGGAAAAGGGAGACTTTGGTATTGTTTTTCCCAATGTTATTCATCATTATCAGGTTTTTGGTTCCGGAAGAAATAGAGCAATCTATTTATTTGCAAGGCCAACACTCTTCTCATCTTATATTGAGGAGCTGCAAAACTGTTGTCCTAAGATACCGGTAATTACAAAAGAGGATGTTTCGCCGGATATTGAATATGTTATCAATCAGCTTGTGAAGCAGAAAGAATATAACGGCAGGTTGGCAAAGGCTTACATGCAAATAATACTTGCGCATGTGTTTATGGACATGGAGATCATAAACAAGGATTCGGTTGGAACGGATGATATCATATACAAAGCAGTTGAATATGTTGCGAAGAACTTTAGAGAAGAGATAACACTGGAAAAAATGGCATTTGATTTATGCGTAAGCAAATATGTTTTGTCAAGGATGTTTGCAAAAACATTTCACTGCAATTTCAGCAAATATGTCAATGGAATTCGATTAAGCTACGCACAGGCAATATTGCAGGACTCAAAAGAATCTATCACAAATATTGCGTTGGATTGTGGTTTTGAAAGTCAAAGAACATTTAACAGAGTGTTTAAAGAACAATATAAAATGACACCGAGAGAATTCCGTAGCAAGGCTATGGTGTCGAATGCAAATGAGCATACCAATGACGGATGTAGTGCATAAGTGGAGATTTTCGAGATGATTGAGCGCATAAGATTTGGAACAACTAAAGAGGGGGAAGAGGCAAGCATTTATATTCTTGAAAATAGTAAAGGAATGCATGTTCAGCTATCTGTTTTTGCCTTCATATGCTATAAAAATCTACTTGAAATCATAAAAGAGTAAGAGTATAATACGGAACAATATACTTTTACTGATCCGGAGGCAATCATGAGTATGCGCGTGGAAAACCAAAGCAAATGGAAAGCAATTATATTAGATTTAGACGGAACACTTTTGCATTCAGATGGGAGTGTTTCCGAATACACATTAAAGACATTACAAGAATGTAAAAAAAGAGGAATCGTAATTGCCGTTGCGACAGCAAGATTTTGGTTTAAAGCAGAAAAATATCTTAATATGATTTCGCCTGACTATGCAATCTTAGCAGACGGAACACAGATTTATCATAATGGTGAGATGATTTATGGTTGTGCCATGGATGAGATGCAAAGCGATGGCATTATAAATGAATTGTTGCAGAAAAATACTGGGAATGAGTTTGTTGCAAGTACAGGGAAGAAACTATTTTGCTCGGCAGAAGGAATAGACGAAGAGTGGCGTGTATCAAGAGACTTTACAGAGCCGTTGAATTGCCCTGCGTATAAAATAGCTGCAATATTAAATACCTGTGAAGAAGCAAAGATACTGGCTGAGAAGTATGATTGCCGCTTATACTCCTATCGCGGTGAAGACTTGTATGGATTTGTCAGTAGGAAGTCAGGCAAGTACCAGGCAGTTTTAGCGTTGGGAGAAATACTGCATATTAACTTGAATGAAATGATTGCATTTGGTGATGATGAGAATGATTATGAAATATTGCAAAATGTAGGAAACGGTGTTGCGGTAGCAAATGCAATTCTCAAGATAAGGGAAATAGCAGATGATATTACGGAAAGTAATAATGATGATGGGGTGGCAAAGTATATAGAAAATGAATTGGGGATTTATGGCGACATATAAATTCCACGCTCCGTTGAATTTTTATTTCCAACTTGTTGCTGTACTCTGTTATAATATTTCTGTTACCATAGGTTTACGGTACCGAATAAAAAATGAGGTGAAGACGTATGACCATAGGAGAAACAATTAAATTTTACAGAAAAGACAAGAAGCTGACACAGGGACAGTTAGCAGAATTAATCGGTGTATCTACACAGGCAGTTTCCAAGTGGGAGACAGATGCAGGGATGCCGGACATTTCACAGATCGTCCCACTAGCAAAAGTATTGGAGATTTCTACGGATAAACTGCTCGGATATACTGATGCAGCCTATGAAAAGGAATTGAAAGAAATTAAAGTTCAGTTAACCGGAATTAATTTAATTGATGATATTAACAGAGCTGAGAATTTGTATCAGAGTGCATCGAAGTTTTTTGACAAATATCCTGATGTGCCAGAGGTGGCACTGGCATGTCTTGAGAGTTTCATTGAACTGTTTTCCAAAAAGAAAATAGAAGTATCCAAGGAAGTATTTTTGGAAGAGTGTGACAGGTACAGCAATAGTGTTTTCCGCTATGAAAACAATCCTGATAATTTATGTAAGACCTATTATTTGGCGGCCAGAGCCTATGACCTATGCGGAGAAACAGAAAAAGCCGAAAACTTTATGAAAAATCTGCCTTATGTATATGGAGATAGAGATTACTGGGAAGCAGAGATGGCATTTGCGGATGAAAAATATGATGTGGCAATGGAAAAGATTAAAAAGAGTTTTGCTTCAAAGGCACGCTTTACAACCCGTTGTATCAGGTTGGCGGCAAAAATTTATCGGAATCAGTGTGGTGGTGCAGCAAGTGAGGACTGTTTGGCGCTTAATGAATATATGCTCAGACTAATTGATGCTTTTTTATCCGGAGGAGATTTCCTGCCGCACAGGCAAGTTTTCCAGAAGGCATCCCTACTTACCGGAATTATTTACGATTGCGCAAATTTGGGATATGTGGATAAGGCAAAAACTTATTTGCAGGAATTATATGCTATCCGTGATAATTATTTTGAAGCACAGAAAAACCCTAAAGGCAGGCATTGCCTGATGTTTGATGAAAATGATACAGATGGTATCTGCCATACAACCCGTGAATATATGGACGGAAGAATTGCCAAGGCAGAGTGGATGATAAATAATGCAAAATAGTATTTTATATTTATAATAACCGGGATTTATTCCCGGTTATTTTATTTTATGAAGAAACGTTATATAATAGACACATACTTGTAAGATGGTGGGAGAGGGGAACATGATTTATAACGTATACTTTGACGTCTTTGCAGTGGTAATATCGCTGTTTTCTATTGTGCTTGCTTTTACCAAAAAGGGATTTTGGAAGAGACAGAATTTTATTCTATTTGTTTTGCTGGTGGCAACATTTTGGGCTTCCCTTTTAGATATTTTAAGTTCTATCGGTAACTCTTATATTGTGGTGTGGTCATATGAACTGAGAGATGTGCTCAATTATGGATATCTGGCAGTCCAAAACATCATGCCCTATCTGTTTTGCCTCTACATAGTATTCCTGATTGATTTGGACAAAAAAACAAAGAGAAACCGTTTGTTTCATATAGGATTGGCAATTCCGTATACAATTGATGTGGTTTTGCTGATACTGAATCCTTTTCTGCGTGAAGTTTTTTACTATGATGCAAACCGGGTTTATACACACGACTGGGGAATGACAGTTCTTTATGTCAACGCACTGCTATATATGGTTTTCAACTATTACTTAATGATGCGTTACGGGAAAGAAGTACGTCTGGTAAAGAAGGCAACGGTTTACATTTTCCTTACGTCGAGCCTTCTGGCAGTGGTTTTTCAAATTATTTTTCCAACCATATTATTGCAGCTTTGCATAGAGGCAATTTGCTTATCCGGCATTTTGTTTACAGTGGAAAATGAAAACGATATTTTACACAGTATCTTGCTTTACTTCTTTTTGCTGGTGTTATGCTTTTTTGCGGAAGTAGATATTATTCCCGATGCTTTTCCGTACCGGATGATTTCAAGCTTGTACTTTTTGGGATTGGGAGTCCTACTGGTCATATATTTTTCGGAAAGAATAGCAGGCAGAGGGAACCTGAAGAGGTGGCTGATGGTATGCGCCTGGCTGATTGTGGTGTTTTTGTTTTTGCGTACCGTAAAATATGAGGCATTTTCTGAGGCTTCCGGGTGTGCAAGATATACATGGTATTTATATTATTTGCCTATGTTATACATTCCATTGTGTACATTTTATGCGACGCTAAGTATTGATGGCGATGATAAGAGAGCATTACGTATACCGAGATATATAATGGGGGTAATTACTACTTTTTTGCTTGTGCTTGTACTAACAAATGATCTTCATCAAAAGGTGTTTTGCTTTGCACCGGGATTTGCCAATTGGGATAGGAATTATACCTATGGTCTTATGTATTTTGTCATCATAGGTTGGATTTATTTACTTTATGCATTTACTATAAGAGTTATGTTTAAAAAGAGCAGGCTCTCAGCCATTAAAAAACGGTGGTGGGTGATTGTGATTCCCTTTGTTATGGGCATTACAATGCAGCTGTTAATTACCTTTGGAAAAATGCCCAGGATTAATGGCCAGATGATAGTAGAGTTTCCGGAGACGGTATGCTTCATGATAGCACTGTTTTGGGAATGCTGCATCCGTATAGGCCTTATTCCCAGTAATAAGGGATACGGAGAACTGTTGAATGTCAGTTCACTGGCTATGCAAATCACAGATAAAAAAGGAAATGCAATTTATAAATCCATTACGGCGGCAAGTCTTTTGCCCTCCCAGAGGGAATCAGAAGAACCAATTAAACTGGATGAAAATACGGAATTATACTGTGAACGTATTCCGGGCGGATATACCTATTGGCAAAATGATATCAGCGAACTGAATGAAATAAACACAAAATTAGAGGAAATCCATTCTCTGCTTGAGGAAGAAACAGACCTAATACGTTTGGAAAATGAATTAAAAGAAAGACAGGTTTCCATTGAACAGAGAACAAAATTATATGACTTAATTACGGAAAAGACCCTAACACAATCCACTAAAATAGCAGCGTTGGCAACAGAAGCCCTAGATACCGGTGATGCCAAAGTCAGAAACAAAAATGCTGCAATTATATGCTTTTTGGGAGCCTACATGAAGCGATATGCGAACCTGACCTTGCTTGCGGAAAATGATAAGCAGATGAATCTGGCAGAACTGGGTATGGCAATTACAGAATCCTTACGTTACCTGGGACATGCGGGGATACTTGGTGACTATGTAGGAAGAGTAAGTAAGAAGATTCCGGCAAAAAGTATCATATTGCTCTATGAAGTGTTAGAACAGCTGCTGGAGGATTACTTGGGTGGATTGCAGGCAGTTTCCGTTAAAATGGAAGACGAACCTAAATTTGCACTGAAGATGACACTGGAAGGTGTACAGGCAATTTTGTGTGAGGATGTAAGTAGGAAACTGGAGAATAATAGGTTTTATGCAAATGTAAGCCATGAAGACGGTATCAGTTATATCCGTTTTGGGCTTATAGAGGAGGTGTAGGCGATGACCCGGTTTTATGAATTGCCCGACACACTTAGGGGACTTATCTGCGCATGGGTAATTATTGTATTCATTCTCGGTATATGGAATGCGATGCGCGCAGTTCAAATGAAAAAGAAATTACATATTAGTATATCCGTAGCCATACTTTTCACTGTTTATTTGACGCTTCAGGTTATAGCGGATATAGCACACAGGCAAGAGGGAGGAAGAAACGCCCAGATTTCAATATTTCCGGGAAATATATGTGTTATATGGTGGCTTCTTTTTATCGGGATGATTACAGCAATCAGTATAAGTCTGGCCTCTTTTTTTGGAAAATGGAAAGAAGACCACATCACACAAATGTCAGTAAAAGACAGTATTGACAGATTGCAGGCAGGTCTTTGCTACTGGGAAGATGGCGGAAGAATTATTCTGTCCAATCAATATATGGATGAACTCTGTTTTCTGCTTACCGGGGAGATACTTTTGAATGGGGAAAATTTTTACCGGACAATCGATTCAGAATGTATGAGCTTGCCGGACGGAAGCATAAAGCTGTTTTTACATACGTTGGTGGATTTTAATGATAAAAAAATACATGAATTGATTGCAGCTGATGTGACAGAACTTTATAAGAAGAATGAAATATTGGAGCAGAAAACAAAAGACCTACAAAAAATGAATGAAAATCTTAAAAGATATAATCAGAGCATGGAAGAAATAGTGCGAAAGCAGGAAATACTGGATGCAAAGATTTACATTCATGATGAGATGAACCGTTTGATGCTACTGACCACTGCAGCCACCGAAACGCTATTATCGGAAGAAGAGTTTCGCAGGGCTTTGACACTATGGAGAAACAATGCCATTTTGCTGGGAAGTAATGCAGAAAGAAATAAAGAAAGCCTTGACACTTCAGAGATTGATAAATTAGCGAAACTTCTGGGAATCAATTTGTCCTTTGTTGGGGAGTTCCCGAAGAACATTTCTTCAGAAACAAGAGAACTGTTTGTGGCAGCTCTTCGGGAGGCAATTGCAAATGCAGTGAAGCATGCAGATGCAAAGAACGTAACCGTAGAAATGATCCGTGAGAATCATTATCTGACGGTGGTGATTTCCAATGATGGAATCATGCCGGAAGGAAATATAAATCTTGGCGGTGGCCTGTCCAATATACAAAGAATGCTGGAGACAAGAAAAGGTAAGTTTAGGATAGAATACAAGGAACAGTTTTCCATGATTTTAACAATACCCGTATAAGATAATAAAAATTAGCCAATCGGCGGGGGTAACTGATATGACATACAGATAAAATGGTATTAACGGAAAGAAAGGAGTCCTATTCATGGCGTATCATGTTTTAGTAGTTGAAGACCAGGAAATGCCAAGGCAATTATTTGAAATATTCATTAATTCCAGTGAAAACTATACGCATGTAGGTTCGGTAGCAAATGCAGGGCTGGCATTATCCATGTGCCGGAATCAAAAAGTGGATTTGATTTTGATGGACGTGATGACAGAACTTGGACATAGTGGCTTGGAAGCTGCAGCGGAAGTAAAACAGACATTTCCCCATATCAAGATAATTATTGTAACATCAATGCCGGAATATTCGTGGCTTGAGAGAGCCAGAGAAATCGGCGTGGAATCTTTTTGGTATAAGGACGGGAAAAAGAATGCGATTTTGGACGTGATGGACAGAACTATGGAGGGGGAAAGTGTTTATCCGGACAATACGCCTTTAATTAGAATCGGAAACAGTACCAACCATGAATTTACAGAGAGGGAACTGGACATTCTCCGCGAACTGACCACAGGAGACAGCAATACAGAGATTGGAGAGAGACTTTCCATATCAGCCAGTACAGTAAAATATCATGTACAAAATCTTTTGGACAAGACGGGATTTAAAACCAGGACAGAACTTGCTGCCAAAGCACGGAGTTTGGGCATTGTCATAAAGTAAAAATATATTTTCAACTAAGCCGGTGCAAATGCACCGGCGTTTTTATGCCAAAAACTAGCCGATTGGCGGGGGTGTAAAACAAAAACATTTGTATAATAAGGTACAGTGGTAAATGTTTTTAGAAACATAATGCAAAAAAGAGGAATATCTGTCGGAAGGAGAAAAAGAGTATGGGACTTTTTAGTAAAGAGGCTTGCACCTTTTGTGAAACAGAAGTAGGAATGTTAAAACGTTCCAAATTGGCGTCAAAAGAATTTATTTGTAATGACTGCAAAAGAAAAACAAATTATTTTGCAAGAATGGATTACACTTCGAAAGACGCAGCACAAAATATGATGGAAACATTGGCACAGGAAGAAGCTGATTTTGAAGCAAGCTTTGACAATGCAGAGAACCGTTTCCAGAGTGCAGAGAGAAACTTTAAGACATGGGATTTGGGAAGTTTAAGAGTGCATTACCGTTGCAACACAAGGATTGGAGCGTTTCAGATTAATTTGGACGCAATGAGCCGTTATGAACACATTCCTGTATTTTACTTTGATACTTTAATTCCTTATAGGTTCGAAGCAGAAAATGCGGTACTTGAAGATAGCAGAAGGCATGAAGTCACAAACATGAATGCAAATTATGTGACCGTAGAAGAACGTAAAGATACGGAAGGAAATGTTACTTCCTGCACAGTGGTAATTCCATATAACAATGATTGCATCCGTGAAATCAAACTGCAGGGAGATGTCAGAAATAAAGAGGAAGAGGAAGCCTTCTATGATTTTGCACAGAGAATGAATCAGGATCGCATTAATTGGTTAAACCATGGTCTTTATGATGAGGCGAGAAAAAACAAAATGCAGATGAAAAACATTAGCGATACTGCGATGGCAGCATTTAAGGCAGCAGCAACAGGCGGCAATGTGGAGGAAGCTGTTAAGCAGGGCATTGAGATGGCAAATGATATTGAAGAAGGAAAAGTGAAACAGGGATTCTTTGGAAAACTGTTGAAAAAATAGTAATAGGAGAATGAAAAAATGAAAAAGAGAGTATTAGCACTTATTTTATCAAGCATGATGGTATGTTCCTTAACAGCCTGCGGAGGTAATAAGTCATCGAAAGATGCAGGCTCTTCCGAAAGCACAACAGTTGCTTCCGAAAATAAGACAACTGCCGGTTCTGAAACATCTGCTGAAACAACAGAAACTGTTGAATCAGATAAAAGTGATGTATCCAGCGTTATGGTTTATTATGGCTGGGGCAATGATGATGAAGAAAAGTATACATCAGAGATCTTCTGCCCGGAGGGGGCAGCATTTGGCGAAAGTACGTTACAAATTTATGAAGAAGATGGCAGCGTCATGACAGTTGAGGTGGATGACGAAGTCAATGAGTATTCAGCAACCAGCAGGATGCACTGGCATCGTGACGCATACAATAACGAGCCGGTTGCTTATCCGATTATTGCACAGCTCTATTTTGATGGTGAAGTTGATGCTGAAACAGCAGCAGAAAACAGCGGCTGCTCTCAGGTGGTCACACCCCTTGGTTTTAAATGGGAAGGACATGATGTCATTATGATTGAAACCAAGTACACATTTATGGATTACGGCGAACAGACTGAACTTTTCGTAGGTGTTGAATATGACCTGGACTATTGGAAGGCTGAAGAAGGCACGGGTGAAATCAAAGACCTTACAACAAAAGCACTTTTCGGCTTTGACATGTATTCATATGGCATGGATGAATTGACACAGGATCAATGTGCGTGGATTATAGGAGAACTTTTCGGTGTAGATTCCGGCATCGAAAATCCCTTTACAGCAAATGACGGGGAATCTGCAGCACCGGTTGTGAACGTTAGCACCGGTGAGCTTCTTGGTACATGGCTTGAGAGAGACAGCGATTGGGAGGATACATATATTTTCAATGCTGATGGTACGGGCGTACTGATTAGTGGACCTGAGTATCCTTTTACTTTTACCGTAAGCAGTGATGTTTTGACGCTGACCTATGATGAAGAAGATATAGAAGATTTCACAATCTCGGTTAACGGAGACCTGCTGACGATGATAGACAGGTTTGGCAATGAACTACTATTGGATAAGCAGGTAATCCAAAGCGAAGAGACTGAAGAACCGGAAGAAGCGGAAGTGACTTCAGAAACAGATTCTGGTAATCCTTATGTCAAAGAAGTTTTGGGAACATGGGTAGATGAGGAAAGTGGTTATCAGGAAACCTTTACCTTTAAAGCAGATGGCACAGGTATGTATAGTTACGTTGACGGTGAGCTTTACGAGTTTCCTATTACCTATGATTTTCTCAGAAGTGACTATTTAGAATTCTTTTATGAGGACGGTTCTGAGGGCGGTTTTGTAATCAGAATCGAGGGCGACACAATGTATGTTACCAATGACTCTGTTATAGACATGCCGCTGGTTCGACAGTAATACATGTTATAAAAAAATACGCAAAGGAGACTATAAAATGGCACTACTTAATTCAAATAAAAACCAAACAGAAAGCTTTACTTTTGCTTCTTTACCTACAAGTGTGGTAGAATTAAAAGGACTACCGGAAGCCTCGTTGGATTCCGCATTCAAGACAACGGCGCTTTGTATTGCGGTACTTTGTAATCTGGAAAATGATGCAAATGCCACATGGGAAATGCTTGACTATCTGAAAGGACCGGAAAATGTGAATGAAAGAGAAAAAGCATTCATTAAGGAGCGCCTGTCGGGGAAACAGTATAAGACATTTTCTTTCTTTAAGGGTGCAACGCCGGAAAATGATTATATGCCTGCCAAACCATATACGATTACAGTGAGTGCAAACCCCTATTCCTTTGAGGAAGAGAACTGGGCAACTCTTTATGTGACCAGTGGTGGTGCAGATTCCCCAAGACCGGTCAGACTTAGAAGAAAACCATCTACAAACCAATGGTTTATTAACGAGATACAATGTCTCGCAGATATCCGGATTCCTACGAAGCAGGACCCATGGGCATAAGTGGGAAGTAAGCAAAAAGGAAAGGTACGAAGCATATGAAAAAAGTAATATCAGCTATGTTATTGATATGCATGATAGGGATGTTGACAGCATGTGGTGCTAAGGCTCCGGAGGCTGAGAAAGAAGAATATACTCCGCAAGTGCAAGTGACGGAGAGTATTGCAGAGAGCGTGACCGAAAAAGAGCCGGAAGAGATGCCGCAAGAACAAGAGCCGGAAGGTACTGAGGCGGTTGAAAAATCAGAAGACGCATCCCCAATAGTAGAAAAACCCCAGATACTGTCTTTGCAGGAAACCCGTAAGGCAAGGTATGAAGGGGTAAATGACTTTGAGAAATTCCTGATGATAAATAAGTTTAATTACGTGACTTTTTGGGAAGGTGAAGAGACATATCCTGAGATGGCCCGCATGATGTCGGAAACAGCAGGAATGATAACCCGTTCCCAGGAAGATGAGGCGGATAATATGGTAAGCTTTGCACAGGAAATGTTTGATGTGGATTCCTATTTTGAAACCCAGATATCGACCGTGGATGTGCAGGTTAGAAGAGCAGACAGTGTGGCGGTAAGTTATTTAACAGACTCTTATGCGGACTACGGATTTATTGAAGATTTCAGAGGAATGCAGGGGAGTAACTATGACACCCAAACCGGTCAGCAATTACTTCTAACCGATGTGATCAAGGATATGACCCAAATCCCATCCTTGGTTACAAGCGAATTGAATAATCATCTTTGGGCCGGCGAGGGTTACCCGGAAACTGTCCTTCAGGACTATTTTAGGAACACACCGGAGGACGGCATCAGCTGGACACTGGATTACAATGGAGTCACATTCTATTTTGGCGATGGGGATATTACCGAGCCGGGTAATGGAGGACAGACAGCGACTATTTCTTTTGCAGAACATCCGGAGCTGTTTGAGGAGAAGTATATGAATGCGCCTGAGGCATATATGGTAAGACTTCCACTGGATTCCTCCTTCTTCACGGATTTGGATGGAGATGGCACATTGGAAGAGTTAAATGTTACCGGAGTATATAATGAGGAAGGGCGTTTCTATTCTCAGTTCGGTATCTACACCGATACGGACGGACATTACCATTATGAAGATTTTTACGCATACGGTTATCATCCGTATTATGTAAAAACAGCAGATGGTAAACATTATTTGTATTTGTTCTGTGAAGAAAACGATGCAGACAACAGGCAGATGATGCTGGTGGTGTTTGATGTCAGTGACGGACAGTTTGTCAGAGCGGGAGAGATGAACGTGGCACCTGCGTATATACCATCCGATAACTTTATATTACCGCTCAATCCTGATAATTTATTGCTAGATAATTTTGATAGTCCGGAACAGGATTTTGGCATTTATATGGTTGGAGAAAATGGCATGCCGATTAGAAAATAGGCAGATGTATGGAGAGACAAATTATATGAAGAAAAGAAATAGTTATAGATATATTACCATATTACTGATACTTTCTTTATTGCTTTTAACCGGATGCGGTGGAAAAGAGGCTAAGGCTGCGGACATAGAAGCAACAGAAAATCAGTCTTCTGAGGCATCGGAAACAATAGAAGAAGAGACGACAGAGAATGAAAAAGCACCGGAGGAAGAGGAAAATACAGAACTTCCGGAGGTTGAAGAGGTCATCCATGTCAGCAGCACAGAAGAATTTTTGGAAGCAATTGCACCGGGAGCAACAATTTTTGTGGAACCCGGTTATTACAACATGAGTGAATACTTGCAAGAAGTACAAATGTGGAAAGGCTATGATTGGAATGAAGAACATCCCTATGTTAAGCTTGAGTATTGCTATGATGGTGTAGAGGTTGTAATTAAAAATGCGGATGACTTAACGATTATGGGAGATGCGGAAAGTCTTGCCCAGACAGAGATTGTGGTGGAACCAAGGTATGCAGCCGTTTTGACATTTTTTAATTGCTGCGATTTAAATCTGTCATTTCTGACAATGGGACATACGGAAACCGGTGCATGTTCCGGAAATGTTTTAAATTTCTATGGCTGCAAAAATATTACGCTTTCAGCAATGGATTTATATGGTTGCGGTGTTTATGCGATTGAAACAGGAAAAGGGACAGGGGATCTTTACGTGTACAATAGTACCCTTCGGGATTGCTCCGATGGAACGCTGTTTCTTATTGAAGGTGTGGGCAATTTTGAGTTCCGTGATTGCATTCTTACCGGTTCCTACAGTGGCGGATATTATGGAAATTCAGCAGATTCTGAATTGCATTTTTATAACTGTACTTTTGGAGAAGAAGAAACGAATACTTGGTTTTTCTGGCAGGATATTTATGCCGTTGATTGTACTTGGTCTGAAATTACAGAATATCCTGAGTATGAATATGTACCCATATTTGAGCCGGAGAATATGGAAGAACTCTCCTGTAATGAATATGCACTTGCCGATGTTCCCTGGATAGGCTATGCAATTGTAAATCCGGAATCCGGAGAAATGACTTATCTTCCCTACGAAATATCAGATGGCACTTATGAGTATGTTTATATGGAGCTTAGCGAGGATAATACGGGCTGGATTGAATATGGCGATCTGAGATATGAGGTTACATGGGAATGCAAGGATGATGTGGCAGTCCTTCAAACAACAGAAGGGTTCAATATTTACATAAGACGATATGAATTGTGGAAGGATGATGCCGCTTACTACTGGTTATTAATGGAAATCAACAATGAAATGATTTGGCTGTATTAACCCTAAATTGTTTTTTATGCAAATATACATTGATTGTTTTTATTCATTACCTTAGGTACAATGAACTTACGGTACCGATAAGAGAGCGGAGGAAAAAATATGAACAATCATTTAGGAGCAAATATCAGGGTTTATAGAAAAAATAAAGGCTTTACACAGGAAGAATTAGCGAATTTATTAGGGGTGACACCACAGGCAGTAAGCCGTTGGGAATCAGAAGCAGGACTCCCGGATATTAGTCTTGTGATTCCTATTGCACAGATTCTTGGAATTACCACAGATACATTATTCGGTTATGATCAGTTAAGCCATGATGAGGCAATTACAAGCCGCATCCTGCAAAATGTAAAAGAATTAAATGATGCAAGTGACGGCTCCGGCAGTGCACTGAGAATTTGCGAGTATCTTTCCGAAGAAACAACGAAAAATCCTACCAACTATGAAATTATGGTTGAATATGTACAACAGGTTGCGAACTTAAGCATGCATGTTGATTTGTGCGGATTTTTAAGTGGGCAGCCGGAAAAGTATGAACGTTTGTATGATGATGGAATTAGAAAAGGTATTCAGGTTATCAGATACAGTAGTAACCACGAGCTGATTGACAAAGCGCATTATGCACTTGCATGGATTTATATCCATAGGCAGGACTATGATAATGCCAGAGAACATATAAACGTGTTGCCTAGTTTGGCATCTAACAGCGTGAAAGAATCTATTCAAATGGAACTTGTTTTCTTTGAAAAAGGATTTCAGGAGATGAAAGATGCCATGGCGGACAGTTCAAAGATTTTGTTTGGCGTTTTAGGAAAGCATTTGCGCATGCTTGCTGAAAACTATGCGTACTATGATGAAAAAGAGGAAGCACTCAGCATTTGTGATTTTGGTGAAAAATTGTTAAAGGCTTATGCCTCAAAGAAAGACTTTATTAATGAAAACATCTATTATCATACACGAAAGATGATAGCATTACATAGGATGATTGCATACACAAGGGCAGGTGAAAAGCAGGAAGCTGAGAATGTATATCAGTCCTTTTTAAACGAACTGAAAGAAGAAGGAATTGCACCTGATAAGTATAATGAAATTGTCGAGGCTATGAATAATCATATCAAGGCATACGGGGAATAGTATAATAATCAATAAATGCGGAAAGGTCACGATGGAGGTATCTGTCGGTACCTTTCCATTTTTTTACCGTTTTTAATCCCTCAAATATTCAAGAAAACATAATTATGTTATAATTAAAAATAGAGAGTAAAATACCAAAACTTTTGGAGGTACAGATATGAAAAAAAGACTGATTTCCATTTTGATGATATGCAGTATTTTTATGCTGAGTGTGGTTGGCTGTAATCAAGTTTCAGGTGAAGAGACAGCAGTTGCCGAACCCGTTTCTGAAGCAGAGCAGGAAACTGAAGCAGAAATCTCGACCTCGGAAGAGACGGCGGTTCAAACGGAAAGTGTAACTCCGGCAGTAGAGGAAGTCTTTGTCTCCCGTACTGATGGGCGTGTTGTGACAAATACAATTTCTGCAGATATTAAAAAAATGGCAGAACAGATGGAAGAAGTATCATATCAAGATCTTCCTGATTGGTATGGAACAAGCCCTAATTCGAAATATGAATTTGGATGGACTTGCGAAGGAGTATTACCTTATTTTACAGAGGTTACATTTGATGAAATTGCGAATGAAGGATTTAACTTTATTCGTGTGCCGCTGGATACCAGAATTTTTTTTGATGAGGACGGAACCGGTAGTGCAGGAACATTTTTTGGCGGAAATAGCGATAATGCAAACTTAAATGAACTGAAAAATTTGGACGATATGATTTCATGGTGTGTTGAGCGGAATATTCATGTATGCCTTGATGTACACAATACACCGGGAGGCTATATGATTGGCGGAGATGAGGAAACCAGCAGAGAACTTTTATTTACGGAAGGTAGTAAAGAAGAGCAGATATTCTTTGATTTTTGGGATATGATTTCTGCACGTTATGCAGATATTTCAACAAATGCATTGTCCTTTAATTTGTATAATGAGCCACCACGGTTTTTAGAAGAAGAACAATATGTTCGCTTTATAAAAAGAGGTATTGAGGTGGTGCATGGGCATTCACCGGAAAGGCTGATTTTTGCTGATATGTTAGATTATGCACATGTGCCGGTGGAAGGACTTGCGGGTGAGCCTGTTGTGCAGACATTTCACTTTTATGAACCTACTTCTTTTACACATGCAAATTTTGACTTGTTTTCAGGGACAAACAGAAATGACCCGATACTGATGTCATATCCGCTACCGGCAATCAGTTGCGGCCTTTATCCGGAGAATTCGTATACTATAAATGGGAATTTCCCGGCAAAAACAACATTTTGCATGTGCTTGGGCATGGGGAATCTTGGAGGAAAGCTCACTATTAAAGCAGATGGTGAAACTGTGTATGCGCAGGAAATTACAAAGGATTTAGTGGAAAGTGCCGGACTTGATGTTATTGTGGATGAATATGGTACAGCTATGTTCAATTGTTATGAAGCCGGTGGAGAGGAAATGAGATTGGTATATTCTTTGGAAAAAGATGCTGAGAAAGTTGAATTTTTCTATAATCATGAAAATCCGGATTTACAATGGTTGGAATTGAATAATTTGATTGTGGAAACACCAAACTATAGAGCAATCTTGGCGGCACAGTGGATTGAAGGTGTCGATCTCCCGCCCACCAATGCTGTGATTGATGAGTACGGTCGCGTTACCTTAAAGGAAGATTTGACAGAATACGAACAAGGTTATCAAATGATAAGGGATACATTAGAAGTATATCATGAGTTCTCAGAGCGGACAGGGGTACAAGTGATGTTACAGGAGTTTGGTGTTATGAGTACCAATGATGTAAGATGTACGGCAGAATACTTTGATGATATTTTAACAGTATGTGACGAGTATGGTTTTTCATGGAGTATGTGGAATTATGATGGTGGAGATTTTTCTTATGTAGTACTTGATGATATGTTCCGCAGGCCGGTAGCTACCTACGAGGAAGTCAATGAAGGCAGATACATTCCGTTAGAGTTACGGGAAGTATTCAGAAAGCATATGAAGTGAGAAAAAGTTGCGTTGGTAACTGCAACACAGTCACCTTAATATGCATCTTGGTAGTCCTCTAATTGTAATTGTAAATGTCTTGTGATATTGTGCAGGAGAGGATTATTTTACAGATAAAGAGAGGAAAGAATATGAACAAGATGCAGCAAAAACAAAGGATTTTTACTACGATTTCTTTTATTTATATTGTGTGCTTTGCATTTCGCTTAATAGAATATTTTATCTGGCGTACAGACCAGACATGGGTTGGGGAAGCAATTATACATAAGCTGATAGGAATTGTTGTTTTGGTAATTGCTGTAAAACAGTTACAATTTACCTTTGCCGACATCGGATTTTCAAGGGAAAACAGTCTGAAGAATCTGACCAAAGGACTGGCATTTGGGCTTGCCGTATTTTTGATTGCCTATACAGTAGAAATCTTGATGGTAGTATCGAGGGGGGATTTTGATTCCCTACAGTTGTATGTAAGTGCCTATGCAGTAGACCAAAATATCGGATATCGTACGGAAATGGTCTTCTTTCTCATTTGTATCATAGGAAATATTGTGAATGTAATTATGGAGGATTGCATTTTTAGGGGCTTATTTATAAAGATATTGGAAAAGAAATACACCTTTCTGATATCGGCGTTTATTTCCGCACTGTTTTTTGGCGTATGGCATATGATAGGGCCAATCCGTAACTACTATGATGGCACCATGAGTATGGGCGGGATGATAGCAAATGTAATTATGTTGGTGGTAACATCCGCACTTGTAGGATACAAGTTTGCACTGCTTACGAAAATTACAGGAAATCTTTTTATGGCACTGGGCGACCATTTTGTGAATAATACCATTGTGAATATTCTCCATGTGGTTTCCGATACAGGAGCAGATGAGTTTATGGCGGTGCGCATTGGAATTGCACAGACAGTATCCTGTTTGGCAGTTTTTATTTATTATTTTAAAACATGCTATAAGAAAAAATAAGCATTATACATGCACTCTGATTTTGTGATATGATATGGATGGATGATGTACACAAAAGAGGAGAAAAGTATGCGTTTGGTAATGAATGAGCGGCAGGATGTTATGGAGCCTGAAGTGACAATTGCATATCGCGAGATGTCAGTAAGCATTAAGCGGATAGCAGATTTTGTGCGCTCCGTGGATGAAACAATTCTTTGCCGAAAAGAAAATGAAGAGTATGCCGTTTCTTTGTGCGATATTTATTATGCCGAAAGTGTAGATAAGAAAACCTTTGTTTATTGTGAGAGAGATGTTTATCAAAGCAATTTCAGGATTTATGAGCTGGAAGAGATGCTTAAAGAGGCAGGCTTTGTCAGGGTCAGTAAATCTACCATACTGAATATTGGAGTGCTGAAAGGCGTGAAGAGGCTTGTAAACAGTAAATTAGAGGCGGTGCTTTTAAATGGTGAGAGTGTATGTGTGACCAGAAAGTATTTAAAGGATATCAAGGAAGCATTACAAGAAAGGGGCCGCAGATGAGGAAAATGATGTTAAATATTATGGCAACAACCGGCATTACCTTGGTAGTGCTTGCAGGTATCGCATTATGCTACGGCGGAACGGCAATTTTTATCAGCACTGTTTTTCAGGCCCTGCTATTAAATCTTGCAATTTATATCGGAATTTATATTATGAATCATTTTGAATACCGTTATCCTATACTGGAAACGGGATTAAAGCTTTTATACGTCATAGCAACTGTTCTATTTACCGGATGGATTTTTGATTGGTATGCAAATTTGCCGGTAGTGGTGCTGGCACTTATGACGGTTGGTATTTTCGGAGTATGCATGTGCTTAGATACTCTTAGCCTTAGAGATGAAGTAAAGGCTATTAATGTTTTAATAGAAGAAAAGAATAAAGAATAAAAGGACCCCGATTCATAAACGTGAATCGGGGTTTCGCTATAGGAAAGCATGTTGACATTGCAGAAAAATGGGTGTAATATATAGCCTAACGAGCGTTCGGACGAAAAGTAAAATAATACAAGCTAAAGAAAACCATAGGAGGATATCAATGGAAGAAAAAAATACCCGGGAACTTATCTTACAGGAAGCACTGACACTGTTTGCAGAAAAAGGTTATGCCGCACTTTCCATGCGTGATTTGGCATCAGCTGTAGGAATCCGTGTCAGCTCCATTTATCATCACTTTAGCAGCAAACAGGAGATTTTTGATGCCCTTATTCAGAGGGCAAATGATATGAAAGATAGTTTGCAAACAGTTTTTATAAATGCATTTTCAAAGACTGAGACAGTAGAGCAGGAAGCCTTTGTACAGGCAGGTGTATTTTTTCTTACAGGATACCTCCAAAATCCACAGATTGCACCTTTACTGAAAGTGTTAGAGTGCGAGCGTCTGCATAATAAAGAGGCGGACAGAGCTTGGCACGATTTGGTAATTGTTGCACCTCTTGCACATGAGGCAAATATTTTTATGGCGTTAAAGAAACGTGGTGAAATCGGGGAGGAATCTGCGGAAGATTTGGCAGCAGAGTATCAGGCTGCAATTATGCTGGCATATTTTTCGGGAGATATAGAGATGCTGCAAAGGCAATTAAATCGTTTTTATTTACGGGTTTTCCAAAAGGATGAAAAAGAGGTATGAATAAATGAAGTTAAGTGATTTGTATAAAATAAAAGGATTTCCGGTTGTGACAGTTACTCTTACATTAATCAGTTTTGTGCTGTCATGTATTGTCTGGTTAGAGCCGGCACTGTTTGATTACCTTTGTATTGAAACAAGACCGCAATATTTCTGGCAGTATTTCAGTGGTTGCTTTATCCATAATGTTGAACCCAAGTGGGTTATGTGGGTACATATGATTATGAATTTTATGGGGCTTGTGCCGTTTGGAATCATTGTTGAGAAAGTGCTGGGAAGTAAGAAGATATTTGTGCTTTTCTTGACGGAATTGGTGGTGACGGCGGTGTCATTGCAACTGGCAAGCCTTAACAATCCTACCAAGATAAGCGGAATATCTACCATAACCTATGCATTTGCAACTGTTGCCTTTTACTGTATTTTTCTTGTGCTGAAAAAGAGAGAAACGCCTTACTTGAAACAACCTCTTTTTTACTATTTTGCTTTTCAGTTTTGGGGAATGCTGCAGATGCTACTGATGATGAATCCCGTAAATGCCCTAACATCCTTTGTGGGGCATATCTCCGGAATTGTGGTAGGCATAGTCACAGTGATAGTAACTGCAAGAGAAATAAAAGTAAAGATATGAATAAAAGAAAAGGATTGAAAAGATGAAAGTATACAGAAATAAAAAGTCCCAACATGAAATCATGAGGACCTATGATAAGCTTTTGACTTTATGGGATGTGGAGATGGAAGAAACAGATATTGATACAACATACGGGAGAACACATATAATTGTTTGTGGAAATAAAGCAAATCCGCCTCTTGTGTTATTTCATGGTGTAGGTGATGATTCTGCTCTTATGTGGATTTATAATGCAAAATATTTAAGTAAGTATTACCGCATTTACGCCATAGATACCCTTGGTGGACCGGGAAAAAGTGTTCCGGGAGAATTATATAATAAAGATTTTGATGATATTTGCTGGATAGATCAAATATTGGATGAATTAGAATTGCCGAAAGCCTATTTTGCCGGAGTATCCCATGGAGGATATTTAGTGCAGGCATATACCTTGGATAGACCGGAGCGTGTCATTAAGGGAATCAGTATTTCCGGTGCAGTACCTGGCAGAAAAAAGAAAGAGGGCATGCCGGTCATGCTGAAAATATTTTTGCCGGAGGCACTTTTTCCAAGTAAAAAGAATGTGAAAAAACTAATTACTAAATTATGTGGGGAAAACAGTGCGGTGTTTTTGGACAACGAAGATATCATGGAGCATTATACCTATTTACTGCGTGGCTTTAATAATATGGCCATGGGTTATCATAAGGTGCGTTACTTTACGGATGAAGAGATAGACCGTATCCGGGATAAAATCGTATATCTGGTCGGACGTGAAGACCCTTTTGAAAAACTTGGCGGCGAGGAGGCTTTACGGAAATACCGGATGAATGTTACCTTCTATGAAAACGCCGGACACGGACTGAATCATGAGAAGGCAGAGGAAATAAATAAGAAGATAGTGGAAGTGTTTGAAGAAACGGTGAATTCGTTCTATAATTAACTAGATAAGATTAACATTGATTAAAACAAATAGAAGAAAAGAGGATCCACCATGCCAACCTTAAGCGACAGAGTATACACTTTCACAGACTCCGTTATCCGTCGTATGACGCGAATCAGCAACGCCCACGGAGCCATCAATTTATCCCAGGGATTTCCGGACTTTGACCCGCCGATGGAAATCACAGAAGCACTTGCGAAAGCGGCTAAAGAAGGACCCCATCAGTATTCCATTACCTTCGGTGCCAAGAATTTCCGTGATGCCCTTGCGAAGAAGCAGAGTAAAGCTGTTGGCAGAGAAATAAATCCGGATACGGAAATCGTGGTTACCTGTGGCGGAACGGAAGCCATGATGTGTGCCATGATGACCATTTGTAACCCGGGAGACAAGGTGATGGTATTTTCTCCTTTTTATGAAAATTATGGGGCAGATGCCATTCTCTCCGGAGCAGAGCCGATTTATATTCCCCTTGTTCCGCCTGAGTATGATTTTGACCTTGCCTTAATAGAAGAGGGATTTTTGCAGGGTGCTAAGGCAATTATTGTTTGTAATCCTTCCAATCCCTGTGGAAAAGTATTTTCAAGAGAAGAACTGATGGCGATTGGGGACCTTGCAATAAAATATGATGCCTTTGTGGTAACTGATGAAGTGTATGAGCATATTGTATATGCACCTTATGAACATACCTGCATGGCATCTTTGCCGGGAATGTATGAGCATACCATTACCTGTAATTCTTTATCGAAGACTTATTCCATCACCGGATGGCGATTGGGATATGTAATCGGACCGGAAGCCGTAATCGAACATGCCAAGAAAGTGCATGATTTTTTGACCGTGGGGGCAGCAGCACCGCTTCAGGAAGCGGCTACCGTGGGATTACAATTTTCACAGGACTATTATGATGGATTGCTTGCTACTTATACGGAGAAGAGAGATTATTTTATAAAAGGGTTGGATGAGATTGGGTTAAAGCACAACGTACCCCAAGGTACTTATTTTGTCATGGTAGATATTCAGGATTTCTTAGATTTGCCACAGTTTGAAGGTTGGACCGACTTAGAATTTTGTGAATGGATGATAAAGAATATTGGAGTGGCGGCAGTGCCGGGCTCCAGCTTTTTCAAAGAAGATGTGAATCATCTTATTCGTTTCCATTTTGCAAGAGAAAAAGAAACCATAGATGAGGCATTAAGGCGTCTTGCTAAGTTACAGGAACTGTTACAATCATAAAAAAATCCGCGATTTCCTTTGTGAAATTGCGGATTTTTCTGCAATATAAATTATCCTTCCAAAATACTTTTTACAAATTCCGTAGTCACTTCTTCATACCGCTGTGGTGCTACCATATAGCTTAGTCCGTGCCCTGCACCGGGAACCGTCTCAAAGACAATTCTGGAACCACATGATTTGTGGATATCCCGACTCATATCACAAGGAACAAACCGGTCATCTTCCCCGTGAATCAGTAAAATCGGAATCCCTGCTTTTGCCACAGCGGAAAGAGCACTGCTTTCCTCTAAGTCAAAACCGGCAAAAATGCGGGCACCTAATCTCACAAAGGGATACATAAGCTTTGCAGGCAAATGCATATCGCGGCAAACCTTTTGGATAATCGCTTTCGGAGAAGAGTAAGGGCAATCGGCAATCACTCCGATTACGTTTTCGGGGAGTTCTAGGTCTGTTGCCATCAGAACGGTAGCGGCACCCATGGAAAGACCGGAAAGAATAATTTTCACATCATCGCCGAATCGCATGCGGGCATAGTGAATCCAGCATAAACAATCTTTTCGCTCCTTGACGCCGAAGGTAATGGAAGACCCTTCACTTTTACCGTGGGAACGCTGATCCACCACGAGGGTATTCTGGCCAAGTCTGTTTGCCAACTTGCTACCGCCACAGCAATCAAGTTCAGCACTGCTTTTATAGCCGTGGAAGAAAATCTGTAAGGGGGCGCCATCTGCCACGTGATAATATCTGGCATAAAGTTTTTTGCCGTCGTGTGATGAAATGGTAACTGCCTCAAAAGGGCGTGAGAGCATTTCATCAACAAATTTTGAAATGCCGGGACGGTGTGCTTCATATTGTTCGCCTACGGGCATGGAAACTTCACCTTCCGGCAACCGCTTCGGTGCATAAAAAGCAAGCCTGTATGAAATATAGGAAACCAATAAAATGAAAAATAATAATGTAAAAAGAATCAGTAAAAACATATATCAATCACCTCATACATAGCATTGCCCAAAAACGATGATACTAGTATAGAATGACAAAATTAACCTGTCAAATAAAGCGGACTGCCGAGGAAAATATCGACAGTCCGTTCATAAAAATTAAAGAAGACTTGTTTTCTTTTTGTCAAATTCAGGATTACAGCAGTAGAAGTTCTTGTGGTCCAAGGTTTCTTTTGTCATTTCCAGGGCTTCACCGAAACGCTGGAAGTGTACAATTTCTCTTGCACGCAAAAACTTCAAGGGTGCAATGACATCAGGATCATCGATTACACGAAGCAGGTTGTCATATACGGTTCTGGCTTTTTGTTCGGCAGCAAGGTTTTCAAATAAGTCCGTAATGGCATCGCCTTTAGACTGAAATTCCAGGGAAGTAAAGGGAATGCCGGCAGCAGCCTGAGGCCAGATACCTTTGGTGTGGTCAATATAATAAGCGTCAAATCCGGCTTTTTTCACATCCGCTTCTGATAAATCACGGGTCAACTGGTATACCATGGCACATATGATTTCCATATGGTTTAATTCTTCAGTACCGATATCAGTTAAAAGTCCGCCCACTTTTTTTACAGGCATGGTATAACGCTGGGATAAATAACGCATACTGGCAGAAAGTTCACCGTCAGGTCCGCCGTACTGACTCATAATAAGTCTGGCAGTATCAGGATTGGTGTTTTTAATTTTTACGGGAAATTGAAGTCTTTTTTCATAAGCAAACATTAGATGCACGCTCCTTCCCACGGCATAGGTCCTTCTGGCCAGCCGTACTGATTAGAGTCATAGTTTCCGGTTACCATAGAAATTTGAGTTAAAGGATAAAATTCTCCAGCAAACTCTGAAAGAAGAGTAAGCCTTTCATCCAACAATTCGCGGAATAAAGCAAGTCCGTTGGGACAATCGGGATGGGTATCCAAATAAAGGGTCAAGTCGTTAATGGCAAAGCTGACAACGGCAAGTCTGCTCATTTTTTCTTCTCTGGTTTTCTGAGATTTATCAGCCATACTGCTGCAGGATTTACATTTACATTTTCCCTCGGGAGCCTTATAAAAGGTGAAATTTAAACAAGGGAAAATGGTTCCCTCCTCCAATGCGGTAGTCAGATCATAGGGTTCACACCATTCCTGCATGGGAACAGTCGCCATGGCAATTTGTTCCCTGCAGGTACAAATATGAGTTGTATCCATCATTTACCTCCTTCTTAAAAAAGCGGAAAAAGCTGACGCAGATTGCGACAGCTAAAGTTACATTACTATTTTTCTCAAACAGAGGGAAAATTAAAAGGGCAGTTGTTGCCAAAAATGGAAAAGACCCTGAAACGGTGTTTAAAACCGCTTCAAGGTCTATTTTTTAAAAATTGAAATTATAATGTTGCACCGAAGTCGGATACGATCACCTGACCGGTAATGGCTCTTGACTCATCACTTGCAAGGAAAAGCAAGATATTGGCAACATCCTCCGGCATACAAATCGGTACGGATAAGTTCATATGCTTTCTCATCTGTCCAAACATATCCTGATTTAATGTTGCAGGGTCAGTCTTTGCCATGGGTGTGGCAATGGAACTGGGATTTACAGAGTTACAACGGATTCCGGTTCCTGCAAAGCGGAGTGCAGTATGCTTGGTTACACCGATAACGGCAGCCTTACTGGTAACGTAAGCGGCACCGCCTGTTCCAAACGCACCTGCGACAGAATCTAAGTTGATAATAGAACCGGCATTGTTTTTCATCATTTCTTTCACAGCAGCTCTTGTGCAGTAAAGACATCCCTTGGTGTTGATGTTAAGAACATATTCAAGGTCTTCGTCCTCATAGCAGTCGATGGGTTTTAAACCTGCTTCCAAGACACCGGCATTGTTAACAAGAATATCAACCTTGCCAAAAGTTTCTACTGTTTTTTCTACAAGATTTTCCGCATCTTCTACTTTAGAAACATCGGTTTGTACAATTAATACTTCGCCGCCTGCGGATTTAATCTCTTCAGCAACCTCTTCAAGCTGAGGAAGTCTGCGGGCACTGATAACCACTTTTGCCCCTTCTTTTGCAAATAACTTGGCAGTAGCGGCACCTACACCGGAATTACTGCCTGTGATGATAGCAACTTTACCATCTAAACGTCCCATAAAAATACCTTCCTTTCAATAAAATGTTTGCCCCATATATACTCTTATTATAGTTTGAATATGCAAATTAAACAACAATAAATCTTGACTTTTGCGTGGTCTCACCTGTTTTTTTACAGTTTGATAAGTTTTCAGAAAATTTACAAACGAGGAAATTGGGGGAAAAAAGATGTATTATATGATAAAATTGCAACAATTTATGCTAAAAAACATCAATAGACGAAAATAATCGAAAAAAATTGTCATTTTTTGAAAAAATCTCTTGTATATTTAGTACATATTTACTATAATTTTAGTATGTAGGGTCTGGAGGAAAGTATGCAATCGAAAAGTTTATTTCAGTTTACTTTAGATAATGTGCTTGGAATTGTAATCATATTTAACCAAAGTGGTGAAATTGTATATGCAAATCAAGCAGCGATGAAAAAACTTGAATATCAGGATGAATTGTGCGGCCAGTCCATTACGGAAATTTTTCCCGGCGAGTTTTCAGTAGAGGGAGGCGGTCTTGCTATTGAATGCGAAATTGGTGGGGAATCCCATAATATCATGGCATACCGCAAAAACAGAACCTGTTTTCCTACCAAAATACGGCTTCTTAAATATGAAGATCCGGAAGGAAAATTAGGTGAAGAAGATAGATACATATGTACGGCTTATGACGTTTCAAATGAAAATTTTTTAGAGAAAAAGGTAAGCCAGGTTGGACAGGAAGCGGAAGTGGCCCAAAAGGTGAAGTCGGAGTTTGTTGCAAATGTGACCCATGAACTCAGGACACCGGTAAATGGAATCTTGGGAAATGCGCAGGCGCTCATTAATAAAGAAGAGGATGAAGAAAAACTACGGCTTCTTCATCTGGTTGAACGTGGGTGCAGAGATATGCATTCCATTATTAATAACATCTTGGACTTTTCCAAATTGGAAGCGGGAAAATTTGTTTTGGAACCGAGGAGATTCCAATTCCGGAATATGATTGACTATGTAAAGTCTAACCATATCAACCGGATCATAGAGAAAGGACTTGAATTTTCCATCACGGTACCAAATAGTATTCCTGAATATATTGTCGGCGATGAACTCCGGATAGTCCAGATATTAAATAACCTTATCTCAAATGCTTACAAGTTTACTGCGGTCGGTGAGATTCATGTGGAAGTGGTTAAAACTGCCCAGACAGGAAACCGGATTCAACTATTTTTTATGGTGATTGACACCGGAATTGGAATTGACAAGGCAGCACAGGATAAGCTGTTTCAAAGCTTTTATCAGGTAGATGCTTCCATTTCCAGAAGATATGGCGGCACAGGACTTGGACTTAATATATGTAAACAGCTCATTGAACTGATGGGTGGAAATATCCATGTGGAAAGTACGGTGGGAAAAGGAACAATCTTTACTTTTGACATTTGGGCTGAAATTGCAGAGGAAGATAAAGCCTATGCAGAGGAGGATGCCGGAAAAGAGTATACTGCAGAATTTATAGAAAAAGATATGTTAGGTAAATTGCAAAGCATGTCGGTAAATAGTGCCGGTGAGAAGATATGGAAATACGGCGAACCTGAAAATAAAGAAGAGATAGAAAAGAAAATGTCAAAGCTTATTCTTTGTCTGGAAATGGAGAATTGGGAAAAGGCAGAGATGTTTGCAGAGACAGTAAAACAGTTGGTGGAGGAAGCACCAAGAGAAGTAAAGAGTCATGCACTGAGACTTAAAATGGCAGTACAAAAGGGAGACTACGAAAAGGCAACAGCAGCTTTTGAACTATTACAGAAGATGGTTTAATGAGCATGTAACATGGAGGTGCTACATGACAGGGGGTAAATTTAATAGGGACATTCCCCGAATTTTAATTGTTGATGATGTGGAGGCAAACCGCTTTGTGCTTCGCGACATTATCAGAGAAATGGATTGTCAGCCAATACTTACGGAAAATGGTGCCCAGGCATTAAAAATGATTCCACATATGGAGCCGGAGCTGATTATCTTAGATATAGCGATGCCGGAGATGGATGGTTATGAGGTCTGCGAAAAAATAAAAGAAGATCCCCTTACCAGAGATATTCCCATTATTTTTATTTCAGCATTTGACGATCCTCAGGATATTGTAAAAGGATTTTCCGTAGGTGGAGAAGACTATATTACAAAACCTTTTATACATGAAGTAGTAAAGGCCAGAGTCGGTATGCACTTGAAACTTCACGAGGCTAATCACAGCATGGCGGAAATGAACAGACAGCTTCAAGTATCTATCAGTGAGCAGATTAAGCAGATGGAAAAAGAGCGTAGGAATGTGCTTTATGCGTTGATCCGTGTAGCACGTGAAAATGCACGTTATGATGAAAGACATATGGAACGCCTTAGGTATAATTGTCGTATTCTGGCAGAAGCAATGCAGTTATCAGCCAACTATGGGGCTGTTATTTCTGACAGTTATGTAGATACGATTGAACTTGCAACCCCTCTCTGTGATTTGGGAAATATGGCAATTCCTACGGATATTTTGCAGAAAAAAGGTCGTCTTACCCAGGAAGAACGGAAAATAATGCGTACCCACACTACTATCGGAGCTAAGATTTTGAGAGATATAGAAGAAGGCGGTAGCAGTGACAACGATTTTATCCACATGGCAATGGAAATTGCGTATTTCCATCATGAGAACTGGGACGGAAGCGGTTATCCGGAGGGAAAGAAAGGAAATGAAATTCCTTTATCGGCACAGATTGTATCCGTTGTAAATACTTATTGTGCTTTGACGGAAGTGCGTACATACCGTGATGCTTTCAGCAGAGAAGAAGCTCTTGATATCATGGAAAAAGATGCTGTTAAACGATTTAATCCGGATATTTTCTGGATTATGAAAAAGATTACCAGGCAGTTCCACTAGATTGCCGCCGGAAAGGTACGGTTATTTATGACTGAGGGAGAATTCCGTCGCATCTATCAATTTGTGAAAGGCCGTTATGGTATTGATTTAGAGCGCAAGAAGGAAATGATACAGGGAAGACTGGAAAATTTTTTACGTGCAAACGGGTATGGCAGTTACACTGAATACATGGACGCCGTGGAATCGGATATTACAGGTGCAAAAGAAAAGCAACTGGTAGATATCTTAACCACCAATCATACCTTTTTCATGAGAGAGTTTGAACACTTTGATTTTTTAAAGCAGGTGGTACTTCCCGAACTTAAGAAAAAAGAAGAGAAAAAACGTGATTTGTGTATTTGGTGCGGTGCAGCATCTACCGGGCAGGAACCTTACATGTTGGCGATGCTACTTCGTGATTTCTTTTGTTTTGAAGAAAAGCCGTGGGATACAAAAGTTTTGGCAACGGATGTGTCAACAAAAGCATTACAATATGCTGCGAAAGGAATCTATGAACGGGAGCAGGTAACAGATTTACTGCCCCATTGGAAACATCAGTATATGCACCTTGTGGAAGACGGAGTGCGGTATGAGATGAATCCGGAAATCAAAGAACAGATATTATTCAGACAATTTAATCTCATGGATACATTTCCGTTTAAAAGAAAAATGCATATTATTTTCTTGCGGAATGTCATGATTTATTTTGATAAAGATACAAAACGTGAATTAATACAGAAGATATATGACGTGATGGAACCCGGTGGATATTTGTTTGTGGGAAGAACGGAAACCATAGACAGAGGAGCTCTGCCACTTGAACTGATTTGTCCGTCTGTTTTCCGGAAAAAGTAAAAGGAGATGAATATATGCGACGGATACGGGTATTGGTAGTAGAAGATTCTTTACTCTTCCGGGAAATTTTAGTGAGGGGATTAAGCGCGGACCAGGAGATTGAAGTGGTGGCTACAGCAAAGGATCCCTTTGAAGCGAGAGATGCAATCATTGCACATCGGCCGGATGTAATGACATTGGATGTAGAACTCCCCAAGATGAACGGGATAGAATTTTTACGGAAATTGATGCCCCAACATCCCCTTCCGGTTATCGTAATCAGTTCTCTAAGCAGCAAGGTTTTTGATGCACTAAATGCAGGGGCTGTAGATTTTGTGGCAAAGCCGGTAGGTGCCAGTGGCATACAAATAGAAGATTTCGTGAAAAACGAACTGATAGAAAAGGTAAAAGTAGCATCAGTTGCCAAGGTGAGTGCAAAGAAAAAAACGGTAATACAGTCACCGGTGCACAACGAAAAAGTAGCAAACAAAAATTTGGTGGTTGCAATAGGTGCCTCAACGGGAGGTACAGAAGCAATTGCTACGGTGCTAAAGGAATTTGACACGGATATACCTGGGGTAGTAATTGTACAGCACATGCCACCCAAATTTACGGAAATGTATGCACAGAGACTTGATAATATGTGTAAGGTCAGGGTGAAAGAAGCAAAAACCGGAGATGTGGTACTGCCGGGGCAGGTGTTAATTGCACCGGGTGGGGATGCACATATGCAACTTGTGAAAGTAAACGGAAATTTTCAGGTAGTGATAAAAAAGGGACCTAAAGTAAACGGGCATTGCCCTTCCGTTGATGTGCTGTTTCAATCGGTTGCAGAGGTAGTAAAGAATAACGCTGTGGGAATCATTCTGACGGGAATGGGAGGAGACGGAGCCAAAGGACTTCTGGAAATGAAAAAGGCCGGAGCAAGGACCATAGGCCAGGATGAATCCACTTGTATTGTATATGGAATGCCAAAGGTGGCATATGAAATAGGAGCGGTAGAATATCAGGAAAAATTGCCGGAAATTGCTAAGAGGACGTATTCCTTACTTAGTAAAATGTGAAAGGCGGAAAGGGAGACGATATGAAAATATTATTAGCGGAGGATGATTTTGTTACCAGAAAATTTATGACAAACTTTTTGTCAAAGTATGGTGAGTGTGACGTAACTGTGGACGGTATGGAGGCTATAGATGCCTTTATGATGGCACTGGAGGATGATGACCCGTATGATTTGGTATGTTTAGATATTATGATGCCGGTCATGGACGGTTATCAGGCGCTTGTGGGAATCCGTAATCTGGAAAAAGAGAGAGAAATTCCCAAGGAAAAGGCAGCAAAGGTGATTATGACCACTGCATTAAATGATGAAAAGAATGTAAAGATGGCATTTGAACTGGGATGTACGGTATATTCCGGCAAGCCCATAGATCAGGACAAATTCGAACAGGTACTTAAGAAATTTGGCTTGATATAGAAAGGAGAGCTAAATGGCAGAAGAGTTTAATACACAGGGGATGCTGGATGTCTACCTGTTTGAAAACGGACAGCTGCTGGAACGTCTTCAGGAAATTGTATTGGAACAGAAGGATGAGGAATGCTTTGATGAGGATGCAATCAATGAAATCTTTCGTGCCATGCATACCATAAAAGGTTCTTCAGGGGTAATGATGTTTGATGAGATAACAAAAATATCTCACAAACTGGAGGATGTATTTTTCTTCCTCAGGGAATCAAAACCTACCAATGTACCCCATTTAGAATTAGTGGAACACGTTCTGCAGGTAGTAGATTTTATTTCCAGTGAAATGATTAAGATACAAAACGGCGATCCGGCAGATGGAAGTGCCGGTGATTATTTGACACTTCTCGATGAATTTCTTAAGAGAATCAAAGAGGAAGACGGAAAGCAGGCCGCTAAAGCAAAGGAAAATGTATACGAAGAACCGCAACATTTTTACATTGCTCCCATGGCCACCAGTGCCAGTCACTTTTATAAATTGTATCTGACTTATCAGGCAGATATTCCGTTGGCAAATGTCCATGCATACAAAGCTGTTTACGCATTAAAGGAAGTGGCAGAAGATTTGTTACACTTCCCGGAAGATATTATTGCGGACGAAAAAAGTGCAGATGAAATCTTAGAGAACGGTTTTAAAATTCTTTTGCAGACGCAGGCATCAGAAGAAAAACTGAGAGATATCGTCCAGGAAGGCTACGAACTTAAAAAAGTAGAAATTTATGAATGCACTGCCGCAGATTTCCAGAGAGGTTTTGACAGTTTTGGAGCCGAAATCAGAATTGACTTGGATTCGTCTGTAGAAGATATTGAAGCAAAAGCAGATGCCGATAAAGCGGCGGGTGAGCAGGTATCGGGAGAAAAAGCACCGGAAAAGAAAATGGCACCCGGTGATTTCGTTATTCAAACCAAAGAACCCGGTAAAGGAAAGAAACTGGTAAAGGATAAAGCCAAGAAGGCGGAAAAGGCTGCTTTAATCAGTGTGGATGTACATAAGATGGACATGCTCATGGATTTGATTGGAGAACTTGTCATCTCAGAATCTGTTGTACTGCAGAATTCGGATTTAAAGGTGCCGGGACTGAAACTTGATAACTTTAATAAAGCAGCGGCACAGCTCAGTAAGATATCCACTGACCTCCAGAATGTAATCATGAGCATGAGAATGGTTCCTCTTCAGAACACTTTCCAAAAAATGAACCGGATTGTGTTTGATGTATCCAGAAAACTTGGGAAAGATATAGAATTTGAGATGATTGGGGAACAAACGGAAGTAGATAAAAATATCATAGAGCATATTTCAGATCCCCTTATGCATCTGGTTAGAAACTCTGTTGACCATGGTATTGAGATGCCGGATGAGAGAGCGGCAAAAGGCAAGACAGAAAAGGGAAAGGTTACTCTTTGGGCAAAGACGGAGTCCGGAAAAGTAATCATCGGTGTGCAGGATAACGGAAAAGGTCTTGACCGTGAAAAGATATTAGCAAAAGCCAGAAAACAGGGACTTTTGGATAATGGTAAGACTGATGAAGAATACACCGACAGTGAGGTGTACCAGTTTATCACCCTTCCCGGATTTTCTACTAATGAACAGGTTACGGAATATTCCGGAAGAGGCGTGGGAATGGATGTTGTGGTTTCCAACATTCAGGCAATCGGCGGTTCCTTGGTAATTGAAAGTACTCCCGGCCAGGGCAGTATTATGAACCTTAAAATTCCCCTTACTCTTTCCATTATAGACGGTATCGTTATGAAGGTTGGAAAGTCTTCCTTTGTAATACCAACCAATTCTGTCAATGAATTTGTAGGAATGCGTGAGCACAGAATTGTTAAGGAACCCACCGGTGAAGAGTTTGTGATGATCCGCGGAGAAGCATATCCTGTTTTAAGAGTTGCCGAGCGCTATCAGGTTCCCGGAGCCTGCGCAGAGGAAGAAGGAATGCTTGTAATGGTTACCGTTGAAAAGAAAACCATATGTCTGCTTGTAGACAGCCTTGTTGGTAAACAGGAAATCGTTGTAAAGCCCATTCCTGATTACATAAAGAAGGTAAAAGGATTATCAGGGTGCACACAACTTGGCGATGGAAGTATTGCCCTGATTTTGGATGCAATCGGATTAATTGAATAAAAACGGAAAGGAAAGGGTACATATGAGTGAGATGACTACACAGCTGAATAAATATGTAACCTTCAAATCGGGAAATGAGTATTTTGGACTGAAGATAGAATATGTAAATGAAATTATTGTATATCAGGAAATTACTCAGATGCCTGAAAGCGAGGATTACATAAAAGGACTTATTAACCTTCGGGGTAAAATTATTCCTGTCATTGATGTGAGAATCAGATTCAAGCAGGAACCTCTCGAATACACGGACAGAACCTGTATTATTATCATTAACGTAAAGGATACGGTGGTTGGACTCATTGTTGAGAGAATTGCTGAAGTGGTTGAGATTGAGGAAGGTGACATTGTTGCTCCGCCAAGCTTAACAAAAGAGGAAAGAACCCAAAATAAATATGTCTATGGTATCGGTAAAGTGGGGGAAGATGTAAAACTACTTCTTGATCCTGACAAATTAATAAAAGATGAAGACTTATCCGTTCTTGAGCAGATGAGTGAAGAGACTTTGGAAGAAGGAGACTGATCATTATGAATGCGAAAAATATTAAAATGGTTACTAAATTATGTATTAGCTTTATCGTTGTAGATTTCCTATTAGTTTTATCATTGTTTTTGGGATATAGAACAGCACAGACAATCGTTACGGTAGATGATCCGGTATCCTATTTAAGCAGTTTTGCCACCTTTACTGCGATTGAGTTTATCGCAATGCAGATTTCTATCGGCGGTATTGTATCGGTGGTGGTAATTAATATCAAAAAATCCATGGCAGACCTTATGAAAGCAGCAGATGATTTGGCCCAGGGCAAGGTTGACCTGAAGATGAAAAAAAGAGGAAACGATGAGTTTGGTGCATTAATTGACAGCTTTCAAAAGGTAATTGATAATACAAAGGAAAATGCACAGGTAGCACAGGAAGTTGCAAACGGCAATATGATGGTGGAAGTAACACCTAAATCAGATGAAGACGTGATGGGATTTGCACTTCAAAAGATGGTGGCACAGACACAGCATTCTTTGGGCAACATCAAAGATGCAGCATATAAAGTGACTGCAAATTCTTCCCAGGTAGCGGCAGCCAGCGAAGCTTTGGCACAAGGCTCTACAGAACAGGCAAGTGCCATTGAAGAGATTACAGCATCTATTGCAGATGTGGCAGAAAAAACAAGAGAAAACGCAAACCAGGCCAATGCGGCAGCACAGCTGGTGGCACAGGCAATTGAAGACGTGAAAAAAGGCAATGTGGAAATGCAGGAAATGGTGGTTGCCATGGAAGAGATTAATAAAGCATCCGAGAGCATTTCTAAAATTATTAAAGTGATTGATGACATTGCATTCCAGACAAATATATTAGCACTCAATGCAGCTGTAGAAGCAGCAAGAGCAGGAGATGCAGGAAAAGGCTTTGCAGTAGTTGCAGAGGAGGTAAGAAATCTGGCGGCAAAGAGTTCCTCCGCGGCGGCAGAAACAGCAGAAATGATTGAAGATTCCATCCGCAAAGTGGAAGCAGGCTCCAAGATTGCAAACGGAACTGCACAGGCACTTGGTGAAATTACAACAGCGGTAGCCAAGAGTGAACGTATGATTACGGATATTGCAGAAGCATCCAATTATCAGGCGGCAGCCATTTCCCAGATTGACCAGGCAATTGCACAGGTATCCCAGGTAGTACAGAATAATTCTGCAACAAGTGAAGAATGTGCAGCGGCAAGTATGGAAATGTCGTCCCAGGCAAGTAGGGTCCGTGACATGCTTGCAATTTATAAGCTAAAAGGCATGGCTTTAGATGCAGGAAATGTTGAACAGGAATATGATTTTACATCTGATAAAAATGAACAGATTATTTCTTTAAATGATAGTTTTGGAAAATATTAAAACAAAGTAAATTGTAAGCATACTGGCATCCGGTGTGTTGTCCGATGAAAAGACATCGGAGCAGCGTGCGGGTATGTCAGTATGTTTTTTATAGGTGCTTTTACAGCAGTAGGAGGATGAAGCATTGGATAAAGTGACTTATAATGCCAATAACCAAAGAAAAATAGAAAGGTTTTTGCTGATTATTTATACTATGTACAGTGTCGGAATGATGCTGTTTTTTGCAAATCATGAAAAAGCCGGATTGATTAACTTTCTATTGCTGTTTTTAGTGATGACGGACTGGCTTATACATTTAGCCGGCGTAAATACGTATTCTTTTAGGGTAAAAATATCCTCTGTTTTGATGCAAATAAGTGTGGTGATTTATGCGGTGAATACAGAAAGTCTGGCACAGGTATATGCTGTTTTTGCGACGTTTATTATCTTGCTTGGGCTATATGGTATCCAAGAAATCATTTTTATAACCACGGTTTCTTTTATCTTGATTTTGGGATACCATACATTTTCCTTATTTGCGTTTGCTTCTGAGAGTGCAAATGATGTTATGAGTATACTTCTGCAAAGCGGCAATGTCATTTTGCTTGAATACATTATGTACATTTGGACGAAACGGAACAATGATGGCAGCAACAGGCTGGTAGCAGCAGTTGAAGAACTGGAAATGGCAGAGGAAAGTAAAAATGATTTTCTGGCAAACGTCAGTCATGAAATCAGAACACCTATTAATACGATATGTGGCATGAGCGAACTGGTACTTAGGGAAGAATTGCCGGAGAATGTGACAGAAAAAATAAAAGATATTGAACGCTCCGGACATGACCTAATGATGGTAGTCAGTGATATTTTAGACTTTTCTGAACTACAATCCGGAAAGATAGAATTGGAAGAAGAAGCTTATAATATTGCATCTACAATTAATGATGTCATAAATGTGGCAATGTCCAGAAAAAAAGATAAGAAAATTGAGCTGATTGTAGACTGTGATGCCAATATGCCCAGTGGCCTTTTGGGAGATGAAAAGAAACTTAGAAGAGTTATCATGAACTTGGTGGATAATGCCATAAAGTTTACGGAAGAAGGCTGTGTTTCCCTGGAAATTGGCTATAGAAAAGAAACTTACGGTATTAACCTGGCAGTCACGGTTAAGGATACCGGTATTGGAATGAACGAACAGAGCCTTGAAAAAATGTTCGTGAGTTTTAATCAGGCGGATGCAAAGAGAAACCGTCATGAAGGCGGCGTTGGTTTGGGGCTTGCAATTTCCCATGCCTTGGTGCAAAAAATGGGAGGTGCAATTACAGTAAAAAGTAAACCGGGCAAAGGAAGTGCAATCAAGTTTGTAGTTCCTCAGAAGGTGCTCGATGAAACACCTATTGCGTCTATTCAAAACAAAGAAAATATTAATGTTGCCACATATATTGACATGGAACAGTTTGACATGATGGCAATTCGAGATGAATATACCGACAATATCATACACATGGTGGAACAGCTGAAGGCAAAATGTCAGATCTGCCGTAATTTACAGGAATTGCAAAGAAGAGAGGAAAAAGAAAAGTTTTCCCATGTATTTATCAGCGTGGTGGAATATAAGGAAGGAAAAGAATATTTCGACGAATTGGCAAATGAGACCAATGTGATTGTTGTGCTTGACGATTACGATGAAAAATATGTTACGAATCCGCAATTATTAAAGGTGTATAAGCCGTTCTATATTTTGACAATTCTTTCAGTTATCAACAACCTGGAAAGCAGCGGAAAAGACAGAAGAAGAAAAATGGGCGAAAAGTTTATGGTAAAGAATGCCCGTGTATTGGTGGTTGATGATAATCATACAAATATAAGAGTGATAGAAGGGCTGCTTAATTGGTATGGTATTGAGGTTACTACTGCGGAAAGCGGTAAGGAAGCATTAGAGAAAATTATGACGGCTGACTATGATTTTGTGTTCATGGATCACATGATGCCGGAAATGGACGGAGTGGAAACTCTTCATCAGATCCGGACAAAGGTCGGAACCTACTTCCAAAATGTGCCAATTGTGGTCCTGACAGCAAATGCCGTAGCAGGAACAAGGGAAACATTATTGTCGGAAGGATTTGACGATTTTCTGGAGAAACCGGTGGAGAGATCGGTGCTTGAAAGAGTTCTGAAAAGAAATCTCCCGGCTGAAAAAATAGTTTATGTAAAAGAGCAGGAAAGTACCACTTATGCAGAAAATCTGGAGAAAGATGGCAAGGAAAATGAAGATGTGGAAAAAGCACTTATGGATTTAGGCTTTGATGTGGTAAAAGGAATCCTATACTGCAACGGGAAAGAACAATACATCAGAGTGCTTACTGAGTATTGCAAAGACTATAAAAAGAGTGGGCTAAAAGTTGACAGGCTGCATGAGCAACAGGATTGGAATAGCTATGTGATAGAGGTTCATGGCATCAAGAGCGCCATGTACAGTATCGGTGCATTAAAGACATCAGAACTTGCAAAACAACTGGAACTTGCCGGACGTGAAGGCAATTGGGAGTTTATAGAGAAAAATCACGGTCCTTTTGTAGAAAAGTATGAAGATGTGTTAGAAAAACTGTGTCGGCTTCTGTTGTCTGATGAGGAGCTGCAGACAGAACAGGAGAAAGAAAGTGAAGCAGTAGCAGATATAACAGTAATGCCCGACCTTACGGATGATGAATTTAAGAAAAAACTGGAAGAAATGGAAAACGCGGTGTATGCGTTGGATGGTCAGAGATTGGCGGAAGTGATTGAAACGCTGCAGGAGTATCAATATCATGGCACATCGTTAAGGGGCCGATTGGCAGATGCTTATAGAAAAGTGGAAATGTGTGATTACATGGCAGCGGTAGAACTGGTATCAAGAATACGAAAGAAACTTGCAGGTGAGGAGAAATAGCCTATGGGTAAAAAGATAATTCAGTTTATCACAGGAAAAGACTGTGAACTGAGGGAAAGAATGTTCCGGATCATTATCATTGTGGGCGGATTTGCAACCCTTTTAACAATTATAGAAAATTTTATGATTATGGAATCCGGAATTAAACTATTGCCGGTGATGATACTATTTCTGGCAGCAATAGGAATTGTCTGGTATTTAACCTTCAAACATAAACGCTATTATTTGGCAGCTGCAATTCTTGATTTTCTCATTATGACAGTCATTATGCCACTGATGTTCTTTTCCGGCGGTGGTATTGAGGGAGGAGCTCCCATGTGGCTGGTGATTATCGTTTTATACGGCTTTCTTATGTTTAAAGGGAAAAATTTATTCGTTCATTTATGCTTTTCACTTGGCATGAGTGCGTTATTATATCATATGGCATATTGCTATCCGGAGTATATAACACCACTTGCATCAAAAGAAGCTGTTTTTTGGGATTCCTTTTTGTCAGTTGTTATGGCAAGTATGATTTGTGGATTGATACTGCAGGTGCATATGAGAATTTATGAAGAAGAACATAAAACAAATGTTGCACAAAAAGAAGAACTGGAAAGAAATAGAGATTCAAAAAATGTGTTCTTTGCCAATATGAGCCACGAAATCAGAACACCAATTAATGCAATCATGGGGCTTAACGAGATGATTATGCGTGCCAATCCCGGCGGAGAAACAAGGGAATATGCATTGGATATTCAGCTTGCAAGCAAGTTGCTACTTAATCAGGTAAATGACATTTTGGATTTATCCCAGATGGAAATGGATAAGATGCACATTGTACCCGTAAAATATAAACTCAAGACATTGGTCGAGGATTTGACAGACCTAATTTGGGTACAAATGGAAAAAAAGAAGTTGGATTTTAAGCTGGATATTGATCCCGGATTGCCTTCGGAACTTTTCGGTGATGAAAAAAGAATCCGGCAAATTCTGCTCAATCTTCTGGACAATGCCGTGAAATATACGGAGGAAGGTTCTGTTACACTAAGTGTACAAGGAGAGGAAAGCAACGGCGATGAAGTTACGCTGAAAATCAAAGTTGCGGATACGGGCATGGGTATCCGCAAAGAAGATATGGAAAATATATATGATTCCTTTAACCGGATAGATGAAAAGAAAAATGCCGGGATTATGGGAAGTGGTTTGGGACTTTCCATTGTCAAGCAGTTACTTGGCTTAATGGACGGAGAAATTAAAATTGACAGTATTTATAAGAAAGGTACCATTTTTACCATAAGCGTAAAACAAAAGATTTCAAATGTGAAGCCGGTAGGTGTAATGAGTCCGCTGGATAGAAAAATGGAAGAAGGACAAATTTATGAACCGGATTTTGAAGCTCCTCAGGCAAGAGTGCTCGTGGTGGATGATAATGATATGAATTCCATGATTGCGAAGAAATTGTTGGAGGCAACGAAAGTTCAGGTTGACATTGCAAAAAACGGAGCAGAGTGTCTGGAAATGGCAAAAAAGAAATTTTATCATGTCATTTTGCTTGACGACATGATGCCCGGTATGAATGGCCGTATGACGCTACAGGAAATACGCAGTCAGGAAAATGGTTTGTGTCGTGAATCTGCAGTCATTGCACTGACCGGAAATACAATTGCGAATGCAAGGCAGGTATATGAAGAGCAGGGCTTTGACGGCTATGTAGGGAAACCCATTCAAGGAAAAGTGATGGAACTTGAGATTCTTCGCTTTTTGCCGGCAGAGATTATTGAATATCAAAAGCAGAATATTACAGAGGCACAGCGTTTGGGGCAAATACAAAAAATTGCAAAGAAAAGACGTAAAAAAATATATATCACCTCAGATTGTGCTTGTGATATTCCTGCAGAGTTATTGGAAAAATATGATATTAAAGTAATGTATCTTTATATTAAAACGCCCTACGGCCGGTTTGCAGATACCCGTGAAATTGATTCTGACAGTTTGGAACAATACATGTCTACAGAGACAAGCAGTGCAACTCCGGATAGTGTTACCGTAGAAGAATTTGAAGAATTTTTTGCCGAGGCACTGACAGAAGCAGAAAGTGTTATCCATATTTCACTAGGCTCCAGGGCCGGAAAGAGCTATGGTATTGCGGTAGCGGCGGCAAAAGGCTTTGGACATGTGCATGTAGTTGATTCTGCACAGATATCCTGTGGACAGGGACTCATTACCTTGCATGCAGCAAGGCTGGCAACAGAAAACAAGAGTGTTGAAGAAATTATTGACGCCGTAAATAAGATGCATAGTCATGTGCAGACAGCTATTGTTATGCCGGGGGCAGATATTTTTTATCGGAATGGACGTACAAATTCCGCGGTGGCGAAATTGTGTAATATGTTGGAACTTCATCCATATGTTACCATGCGTCATAAAAATGCAGTGGTAAGCGGCCTCCTTGGAGGAAGCGTGGAAAGTGCATGGAAAAAAGGGATACGTCATCACCTGCGAAAGAAAAGAAAAATTAACAAAGATGTGGTATTTATCACATATGTGGGCTGTAGCGTAAAACAACAGGAACTCATTAAAAGAGAAGTGCTAAAATGTATTCCGTTTAAGCGGGTAATTATGCAAAAAGCCTCATTTACTGTTGCATGCAATTCGGGAATGCAGACAATTGGTGTAGCTTATTACAGTATGTAGCAGACAGGAAAATATAACCACTTCATATATTTATATAATCATGATATGTTGGTAAAGATAATAATGTATGAAGAGGTGTTAAATGAAAAAGGAAGAATTTAAGCCGTATGTTCCGGCGGATAAGATTACGTCGGAGCTTACGGCTACATCGGTAATAATGGGAATTCTTTTGGCAATTATTTTCGGCGCAGCCAATGCCTATCTGGGGCTTAGAGTGGGGATGACGGTTTCAGCATCCATTCCGGCGGCGGTTATTTCCATGGGTGTGATTCGCGTGATCATGAAAAAGGATTCCATACTGGAAAGTAATATTGTTCAGACCATTGGTTCGGCAGGTGAGTCCTTGGCAGCAGGTGCTATTTTCACTTTGCCGGTATTATTTTTGTGGGCAAAAGATGGTGTGACAGAAACGCCTAGCCTTCTGACCATTGCCCTGATTTCTCTTTGCGGAGGTGTTTTGGGTGTACTGTTTATGGTCCCTCTACGCAAAGCTTTAATTGTGAAAGAACATGGTATCTTGCCTTACCCTGAAGGGACTGCTTGCGCAAAAGTGTTACTTGCAGGGGAAGAAGGAGGAGCCGGGGCAAAGAGTGTGTTTGTGGGAATGGGACTGGCAGCAGCATTTAAATTTGTGGTAGATGGACTAAAGGTGGTTCCCGGCGTAATTACCGCACCCATAAAAGGATTAAAGACAGAATTTTCTGTAGAAGTTTACCCTGCACTTTTAGGTGTGGGGTATATTTGTGGTCCTAAGATTTCTTCTTACTTGTTTGCAGGGGGATTAATCGGATGGTTTGTACTCATTCCTGCAATCATTACTTTTGGTAGTGATACTGTGCTGTACCCGGGAACGGATACCATTGCAAATATGTATGCAATCGGCGGAGCAAGTGCCGTCTGGAGCAGTTACATCAGATATATTGGCGCCGGCGCGGTTGCAGCAGGTGGTATTATCAGTCTGGTAAAATCTTTGCCACTGATTGTGTCAACCTTCATAGATGCCATAAAAGGAATGAAGGGAGAGGGAAAAAGGAATAACTTTCGTACCGCACAGGACATGGACATGAAAGCGATTATGACCGGGATAGCGTTGATGGTTGTAGCTATCTGGCTTCTCCCTCAGATTCCCGTAACTTTCCCGGGAGCACTGTTTGTAGTTATATTTGGTTTCTTTTTTGCTACGGTTTCCTCCAGAATGGTAGGTCTTGTAGGTAGCAGCAATAATCCGGTATCCGGTATGGCAATTGCTACACTTCTATTTGCGACTCTTGCACTGAAAGCAACAGGAAATGCAGGGATACAGGGGATGACCGGTGCCATCGCGATTGGTTCCGTTATCTGTATTGTTGCGGCTATGGCAGGAGACACTTCACAGGATTTAAAGACAGGTTATATTCTTGGTGCCACACCCAGGAAACAGCAGATTGGTGAACTGATTGGTGCGGTTGTTTCCGCCCTCACAATTGGTGGTGTACTTGTACTATTTAACCTGGCATGGGGAGGTTATGGTACAGCAGAGCTTTCTGCACCCCAGGCCACCTTGATGAAGATGATTGTGGAAGGGGTGATGGAAGGGAATCTTCCATGGGCACTTGTGCTAATCGGTGTGTTTATTGCCATCGCACTTGAAGTGTTAAAAATTCCTGTACTGCCTGTGGCTATCGGTTTGTATCTGCCCATGGAACTTAGTTCCACAATCATGGTTGGGGGTATCATCAAGTGGTTTGCAGATAAGAAGAATCAGGAAAAAGAAGAAAATAAAGAGGCAAACAGCGGTATTTTATTCTGCTCAGGTTTGATTGCCGGTGAAGGATTAATGGGTATTTTGCTTGCTATTCTTGCAGTGGTAAATGTGGCTGGTGTTATTGATTTGTCTGCTATTGTAAATACAGGAATTATTGGTGGTATTGTGCTTCTTGTCATTATGATATTTTGTATCATGAGATTTGCTATGCAGGGGAAAGGAAAAGCAAGTGGCAAAGATACGTAAAAACGAGAAGGCAGACAACTATTTAGATTATGTGCCAATGCACAATGATAAATTGATAAGCACAGTTGATGCCAACGGAAAGGTTACTGTTTTCGTAGAAAACGCAGGTACATTTAATCGTCTGGCACAACTTTTGTTAAAGAAACCGAAGATTTCACAGATTCATTTAGATGAAATGGGAAACTTTATTTGGCCGTTGATTGACGGAAAGAGAAGTGTTTATGATATCGCCCTTTTGGTAAAAAATAGATTTGGCGATGCGGCAGAGCCTCTTTACGGGCGGTTGGTGCAATATATGCAAACCATGGAAAAATATAAATTTATAAACATGTCGAAAATCGACTGAGAAGAAACAAAAAGGACTTTGGTGCATTGCATCAAAGTCCTTCTATATTAAGTATTAAGCTTGTCTTTTTATACGTTGCTTAAAATGATTTTGGTTAATTCAACGGGATCAACAATCTTGCCATCCTTGTATACACGCATGTTACCGGAAGCGATTTCGTCGATGAGAATTACTTCGTCGTTGTTGTAACCAAATTCAAATTTGATATCCCATAAATCAAGACCCATAGATTTTAAATCATCAGAAACGATTTTGGTAATCTTTAAAGTCTGTTCTTTCATGCTTTCGAACATAGCAGGAGTCATGATTCCAAGAGCAGCAAGACCTTCACCTGTTACAAGGGGATCACCTAAAGCATCATTCTTAAATGTACATTCTACATAACCACCTTCTAATACAGTGCCATCCTTTATGTACTCACCATATCTGCGGATAAAACTTCCAGTTGCAACCTGGCGGCAGATTACCTCAAGACCATGTCCAAATACTGTTGCGGGAAGAACTTCCATTGTAGCATTTTCAACATCAGCACTTACATAATGTGTTTTGATGCCTGCGGCTTTTAAAAGTTCAAAGTAGTGAATGGATGTTTCAAGGTTAGCTTTTCCGATACCTTCGATTGTTAAACCTACGCTGTTTTCACCGGGATCAAACACACCGTCTTTTCCTGTACAGTCGTCTTTAAACTTCAGCATAACGTTTCCGTTGTCAAGGCTGTACACATCTTTGGTTTTACCTTCATAAATTTTTTTCATGATAAAGTCTCCTTTGCTATAAAGTGCTTACTACGTTTAACACTTTAGCACAATGATGTCCATTTGAAAATATTTTTTTTTTATTTTTTTGAAATTTGTTGAAGAAAATACTTTTCTGCGGTAAAGTTTTGTACTATAATGAGTCAGTAAAAAAACAAAAGTTTATTTCAGGCAAAGGAGTAAAGTGATGAAACAAGACATGATTGTAATTCTGGACCTTGGTAGTACAGAAAACACAGTAATTGCCAGAGAAATTCGTGATATGGGCGTGTACAGTGAAATTCATCCCCATGATATTACCGTAGACGAATTAAAGGCACTTAACAATGTAAAAGGTATCATTTTAAACGGTGGCGAAAACAGAGTGGTAGATGGTGTGCCTGTTGATGTAGACCCTGCCATTTATGATTGCGGTTATCCTGTTATGGCAATTGATCATCCGACTGCAAAGTGTGAGCAGCAGCTCGCACAGTTGCCTGATGAAGATACATTAAAGACCTTTGTGTTTGATACATGTAAATCAGAAGCTAACTGGAATATGAAGAACTTCATTGAAGACCAGGTGGAACTGGTTCGCCGTCAGGTTGGAGATAAGAAGGTTCTCCTTGCATTGTCAGGCGGTGTGGATTCTTCTGTTGTGGCTGCCCTCTTATTAAAGGCTATCGGTCAGCAGCTTGTATGTGTACACGTAAATCATGGTCTTATGCGTAAGAATGAGTCTGAAAATGTTGTTGAAGTATTTAAGAATCAGTTAAATGCAAATCTTATTTATGTAGATGCTACCGAAAGATTTTTGACAAAGCTTGAAAATGTAGCTGACCCTGAAGAAAAAAGAAAAATTATCGGCGGAGAGTTTATCCGTGTGTTTGAAGAAGAAGCAAGAAAACTTGAAGGCATTGATTTCCTCGGACAGGGAACTATTTATCCCGATATTATTGAGAGCGGAACCAAGACAGCAAAATGTGTGAAGTCCCATCATAATGTAGGCGGACTTCCCGAAGATTTACAGTTTGCACTTGTTGAGCCTTTGGCACAGCTCTTCAAGGATGAAGTCCGTGCTTGTGGCGTAGAACTTGGTCTTCCCGCAGAAATGGTGTACCGCCAGCCCTTCCCCGGCCCCGGCCTTGGCGTTCGTTGCCTTGGTGCAATCACCCGTGACCGTCTGGAAGCACTTCGTGAGTCCGATGCAATCCTTCGTGATGAATTTGCAAAAGCAGGACTTGATAAGAAGGTATGGCAGTACTTTACCGTAGTGCCTGATTTCAAGGCTGTAGGTGTGAGAGACAATGCAAGAAGCATGGGTTATATGTGTGTTATCCGTGCCGTAAATACCATTGACGCCATGACAGCAACCATTGAAAGAATTGATTATGATATTCTGGAGAAGATCGCAGACAGAATTACTGCAGAAGTTCCCAGCATTAATAGGGTCGTGTATGAAATTACGAAAAAACCCGTGGCTACCATAGAGTTCGAATAGAACTTTTTGAGTATAGATACAAAAGGGAGGAAAAAATGTGAAAAAGGGAAATATGAAATTGGCAGGAAGCATTATTGTTCTTGTTGGAATCGTAGTAGCTGTTGCGATTATCTTATTATAAAGCAGTTTGTACATGATGCAGAATATCTCCCGGAGAGCTGTAGGCTTTCCGGGAGATGTTTTCGAAAATGTTTCCTTGCGGAATCCTCCTTTTCACTTACGTTTGGGTCTAATCCAACATTGACATCTATAAATGCTCTAAAATAAAAACTATCTGTCACAAATCTCATAAAAAATGACATGTTGACATCTATATATGTAAAAATATATGAATATATCTGTTAAAATTCCCTAAAAAGTTTCAAAAAAGAATACGATATATCAAAAAAATCTAATTCTCGTCATCTATAAGTAAAGATACATACAAATCTATCTGTTGAAAATAGTTTAACAGGACAAATATTGGCATCTATATTATCCCAAAATGAAAATTTATATGTTGCAACAAAAATTTTAGGTTTAATTAGGAGGAAAATCCGTATGGATCAAATCAAAAATCTACTTGAAGCACGAAAAGAATACCTTCAACAATTAATAAATGAAAAGGAAGAAGCATTAATAGGTGTCCCTTCCGGGCTACTACGTATTTGCAAAGGGAGAAATAAAGTGCAATATTATTATAGAACAAATAATATATGAAAAATTACATCAAGAGCGTAGAAAATTAATTGAGCCGATTAGAGAAACGGATGAACAATATATTTTAAATTGGCAAAATAGTCAGATTAATGATAAATCAATATCTAAAATAAAAATTCCAAGAAAACTTTGCAAAAAAATGTTGACAAGTGTACTTGGCAATGATATAGTACAGATATGCCAAGTGAACTTGGCAGAAAATGAAAAGTATACTTTGCAATGAAAAACAGGAAAACTATGGAGGATAGAAAAATGGGAAAAGAAGATATTTTAGAAATGAGCAGACAGGAGAACAAAAACAAAGATTTAGTGGAAGAAAGCATACTGGAAAAAAGCAGTGAAATTGCCTGTGTAGTGGAGATTGCGATAGGTTGTTTATTATATGCGGCTGAAATTATAATTCAGGGAAGAAAGAATTATGGTTTAGTTGCACTTTGCACAAGCTATACTGCTATTGTACAGATAATGAAAGCTGTGAAAATGAAAAATAAGAAAAGCATGGTAGTAGGAGTAATGTCAGTTATATTAACCATCATTGTTCTGATTGCACATTTCCGAAACCTGATAGCAACATCCACAATTTTATAAGGCGGTGAGAGTATGAAAGAAGAACTTGTATTAAAAAACAGGCTGAAGGAGATAAGAAAACAACAGAAGCTGTCTCAGGATGAATTAGCAGGTATGGTAGGTGTATCAAGAAATACAATTAGTTCCATAGAAACGGGACAGTTTAGCCCAACGGCTAAGTTGGCGCTGATTTTGTGCATAGCATTAGATAAAAAGTTTGAAGATGTTTTTTATTTTGATATTTAAAGTCCATACATTTCAGAATGAATGAGAAGGCCGGTATGTTTTACACATCCGGTCTTTTCTCATGCCTCAAATAATTTCCCACCATGTAAAATATCATTTGTTTATTTACAGAAAAAGCTTCCGGTGATAAACTATATATACTAAAAAGAAAATATAGTTCATATAAGGAGAAAATATGCCAAGGTTTTCAGAACAGGAAAGAAACAGAATTAATCAATGTTTGTTGGAGGAAGGGGAACATTTATTCACTGCTTATGGTATCAGAAAAGTAACGATTGATGACATTGTAAAAGCTGTAAGTATTGCAAAGGCGTCATTTTATAAGTTTTATGAAGGAAAAGAATACTTATTTTTGGAGATTGCACAGAAGAGGCAGAAAGAAATATTTGATGTACTGGAGCATACTCTTGAGGATAGTAAAGGAAAAGCAGATGGGGAAAAAATTAAGTTGGTATTTTATACCATGTCTGTTTTAGTGCGTAAGTATCCGCTTCTTACATCCATTGACAAAGAAACAGCAGAACTGATTGCAAGAAAAGTATCTCCGGAAAGACTTGCAGAATATAGCAAACAAGGGCTTGATGCTGTAAAGGTAATGCAAAATCATGGAATAAAGTTTTGCCAAAAAACAGAAGTGGTATCTAAAGTATTTCAAACGCTTTACCTGGCATGGATATCTCTGCAGGAACAGCCGGAAGAGATGCAAAAGCAAGTTATCGATATCATGCTTGAAGGTGTTATTGAACAGATTGTTTAAAAGAGAAGCTACAAAGAGAGGAAGAGAGAATGAAAAGACAATATTTGGTTACGGAAAGAGCACATTTTATGTGTCCCAATATGCATTTTGGTATTCTTATGGAAATAGAAAAAGAGTATGATGACAAAAGTGTGAAGGACACTTTGAGCAGAATGGCAGGTGCACATCCGTTCCTCAGAAGTTTGATTGCATATGAAGAAGGGACGGACCGCCTTTATTATAAAGTGACGGAAGAATCCCAAATTACATTAGAAGTAAAGCAAAATACGCAAACCTTGTGGACGGATTATAAAGAGGTGGCAAAGCAGGATTTTCAAGTATTTGAAGGTGGATTGTTAAAAGTTTATGTATATCCTAAAGAGCACGGAATGGTAATTCTTTTTATTGCGCACCATTTGCTTGCTGACGGCAGAGGACTTTTAGAGATTGCACAGGAATTTGCAGATGATTATGTGGGTGAAAATAAACCTGTATTTGCGGAAGAGCAGCTAATGGAAAGGATAGAGGATTTGCCTAAAGGGAGCAGATTATCCGGAATCAGTAAATTGCTTGTAAAGCGTGCAAATAAACAATGGAAAAAAGAAAACCATGTGGTTACTTACGAAGCGTACCAAAATTTTGTCAAAGATTACGGTAAGAAACATACCATAGAACATCGCGAATATGAAGTTAACAGTGTAAAACTTGGCGAAATGGTACGGCTTTGTAAAGAGAATGGTTTTACTATGAATGATCTTTTGATGGCACATGTGTACGTGAAAACAGGTACAAAAAAAATTATTATTGCAGCAGATATTCGTAACCTGTTTGCCCGCTATCATAAAGGTGCTCTGGGTAACTACTCTACGGCAATGGGTATTCATTGTAAGAGCCGTACAACCGATGTGGTAGAAAAAGCGAAAGAAGTCCATCAATTAGTACAAAAGCATATGAAAAACAATCGTGCCTTAATGCTGGTGCTTGCATGCTATTTTGAGATGACACCTACCTTGCTTGATGCAGCGGCAATTTCTGCATTGGGTGGATTTGAAAGTAAAGCAGGCAAGTTTGTCGGTGGCAGCATGTTCGGACTTAGTAGTCCGAAGTCCTACAGTATCACCAATTTAGGCAAAGTAGAAAACAAAAATATAAAATCAATCATGTTTATTCCGCCGGCATCTCCGGCAGCTAAACTGACGTTAGGAGTTGTAACATTAAACGGAATTATGAAGGTGTGTAGTAGTGAAAATAAAGAAAATTAATTCCATTCATTATGGGGGAAAAGTAATCGGTATGGGCTTAACAATGATGCTCCTGATACCGGGAATATTATTGTGGCTAAATACTTTTTGTGAATGTAGGATTGCTATTATACTTGCCAAAATACTGTTTGTAATAGGCGGATTATTGTTGGGAGGTTTTGCATGCCTTCTGTTTGTGGAACTCAGACAGGATAATGAGATAGATAAATTTTTTGCAAAACATAAGAATGTGAAAATAGAGATTAAAAATGAACAATACGAATGCGGTGTGTGTGGAAACAGAAACATCCGTAAAGATAGCGCCTATTGCGGTGTGTGCGGTTGCAAATATAATTAAGCAGAAATCTTGGTCCTTGTGCAGAAAGTGTGATATAATGGCGCTATATGTAAAATAGGGGGGATGGATATTGGTTAATTTCAAGTGTGCAAATTGTGCCGGGGAAATGGCAGTTAGCCGGATTGGTGATTTGAAATGCCCATATTGTGGTTCGAGGCAATTTTTTAATGATCATGAATTACAAGAATACAAAATGTTCCGAAAGAGAATCCTTGAATATTTAAGCGCAGCAGCAGATGATGAGAGTGCAGAAGGATATTTGGAATGTTTGTGGAGTGATTATGAAACAGAAGTATTGACCGACAAAAATGGGACAGATATTACCATACAGTACATATACAAGAGTATAGAAGAAGGAATCAGTATGTATGCTGCCCGTAGGAATGTAATATATATTTTCCCAAAAGATAAGAGTCAAATGGCGGATATGGCAGTAAGACAACTGTCAGAAGTGACATTCCCACAGGCTGATATGAAGGGACTGCGCAGAAGTTTTCCGGACTTTGCAGGGAAGTATGAGCTTGCGGATGAAAGAGTTATGCTGGTATATTCCAAGGATGAGAATTTACATCCGGTTGCTATGTTTGGCACCTTACCGGCGAAACATGTAGAGTGGATAATATCCAGATTAGAAAATATTGCATGCGTACTGGCCTTTTGCGATAAGTGCCATGGTGGTATTACGCGGGAGGCAGTTTACATTAATACGAAGACACATGAAGCAGCATTATATGGCAATTGGCATAAAGCCGGTGAACAGATAAATGGAGCAAAACAGGACATAAAAGATATTAGAATGGTAGCAACGGCTTTGTTGGGGGAAAAATATGGGGATGCACCGCATCCGCTTATCGAATTTCTAGAGAGTAAGCCCAGGGAAAATGCATATGAAGACTTCGAGATGTGGGATAAAGTGATAGAAGAGGAATTAGGGGGAAGACATTTTACAAAGTTTACTATGTAGGAAGATAAAAGGAGGAGAATAAGGAAATGGGAAGAGGTAGTTATACAAGTGCAGATTGGAAAAAATTAAAAAATAGTTCGAAGATAACAGAAACATCAACAGCTTCACAGATTTTCAGAGCAAACCAGATGGAAGAAAGATTTAATCCTAAGTTTATTAATGTAAGAGAATCCAGAGATTCTGAGGAACATCCTGACTCTACACCAATTATGATTGGGCTGGATGTGACAGGGTCTATGGGGTATTTGTCTGCAGAAATAGCCAAAAACGGATTGAATGAAACCATGATGAAAATATATTCCACTAATCCGGTAAAAGATCCGCAGATGCTGTTTGCGGCGATTGGTGATGTGACTGATTTGGCACCACTGCAAGTAACACAATTTGAATCAGACATCCGTATTGCAGAACAGTTGCTTAGCTTATGGCTAGAGTCAGCCGGAGGAGATATGCCGGAGGACTTTGAATTATTGTGGTATTTTGCGGCGAAGCATGTTCAGGCGGATGCGTTTGAGAAACATGGTAAAAAAGGATTTCTGTTTACGATTGGTGATGCGGACTGTCATTCGAAGTTGGCATCGGAAGATATTAAGCGAATTTTTGATGATGAGTCGGAGAGTATCAGTTCTGAGAAGCTTGCTAAAATGGCTGGTGAGAAGTTTGAGATTTTTCACATACATATCCGACCAAATGGCTTTGGTGTGCCCTCCAATTTTGCGAAGATTCTTCCGGGACGGGTTTTATGCATTCCCCCGACAGCAGTTAGTATGCTTCCCGAGATTATTATTAGTACCATGCAATTAGTTGACGGGATGGAAGAGAGCAAGGTTGTAGGACAGTGGTCAGAGCTTGCACAGCCGGTTGTAAAGAATGCAATAAAAAATCTGGTAATTAAAAATAAAAAGAAAGGGTTTTTCTTTTGAGTAGACCATATATTTGTGCAGTAGTAGGAAAAGGATTTGGTGATGAGGGGAAAGGAATGGCGGTGGATTTTCTTTCCTCGCAGCACGAAAACGTGTTGGTGATTCGGCATAACGGTGGTGCCCAGTCAGGACACACAGTTGATTTGCCGGATAAGCGTGTTGTGTTTCATGAACTTTCTTCCGGTTCTTTTCGTCATGCGGTCACTTTTTGGGCAGATACTTATTTTCCTGATTTATATAAATTGGGAGAGGAATTATCTGCCTTTTATCATGTAGCCGGATTTATTCCCCAAATAATTTCTGATTATAATACTTCGATTACGATTATAGATGATGTTCTTCTGAATATGGCAATCGAAAAGAAGAGGGGATCAGACAGACATGGAAGCTGTGGTATGGGAATATATGAAGCACAGTGTAGAAATGAATCCGGATTTGGCATAAAGATAGGTGAAATAATAAACATTACCAAGGATGAACTGGTAGAGCGGTTGAAGGAGATTCGCGATAAGTACTTGCCGGTGCGATTGAAGGAATTGGGATTACGACGAAAGGACTTGGGAGAGTATGATGAAATGTTGAAAAGTACTGATGTTCTTGCAAACGTAGCAGAGGAAATACTTACAAATATAAAATACATAAATGTAATTCACGATATAAAAAAATTTGTAAATGACTTTGATTGTATTATTTTTGAAAACGGTCAGGGGCTACTTTTGGATTCGGAAAATGTAGAATATAGTCCCCATGTAACAGCATCCCGGACCGGTCTTACAAACCCGTGTAATTTTCTGAAGCAGATAGGTGCTGAAATGGATGAAGTGGTTTATGTGAGCCGAAGTTATGTGACTAGGCATGGTGCAGGTCCGCTACCACATGAGTGTAAAGCTAATGAATTGGGGATAGCGGAAGCAGATAAAACAAATTTGGAAAATGAATGGCAGGGCAAACTTCGTTATGCACCACATGTAAGTTTGCAGGAATTTGTAAAAGATGTGGAGATGGATTTACTTCACTTTCAAAGAAGTAGCATGCGATTACCATTGTGCTCATTATTGATTACACATTTGAATGAAACAGCAGGATGCCTGTTATTTTACAGGCAGGATATTCCTGTAAAAAAGTTCTGCGAAAACCCTACAATTAAAAATTTGTTTGATAAAATTTATATATCCTCAACCTACTTTTCGAAGGATATAAAATTTTTTGAAGAATAGTGTTGACAAATATATCGACTTACGATATATTAATGACATGACATATCGCGAGACGATATATCGCGAGACGAAAGGAGAACACTATGATAGAATTAAATACACCGCTGACAGAAGCGTTTTACTATATTTTGTTAGCACTGAGAAAGCCCAATCACGGATATGGAATTACCCAGGAGATAGAGGAAGTTACAGGTGGACGCGTGACTTTAGGAGCAGGAACCTTGTACGGGGCATTGCAGACTTTAGAAAAAAGGGGCTGGATTAAAGTTTACAGTCAGGATGCAGAGTCCAGAAAGAAAAAGGAATATGTGATCACAAAAACGGGAACGCAGGCTTTTGAGAAAGAGCTTAACCGCTTAGAGGAACTGGTAAGAAACGGAAAGATGATGGGGGATAAGAACAATGATTAAATTTCACTTATATTTTGACAAAGATGAAGAAACAAAATGGTTAAATGAAATGAGTGTGCAGGGATGGGCACTAAAGAGCTTTTATGCGGGATTTTATAATTTTGAAAAAACGGAACCGGGAAAATACACTTATCAGATAGATTTTGGTGAGAAGTTTGGTAAAGTAAGCGATGATTACCGGGATTTGATGAGTGAGATGGAAGTGGAAATTCTCCAGAATTGGGGATATTGGATTATTCTGCGCAAAGAGGCAAGCAAAGGAGCCTTTGAACTATATACGGATGTAGAATCAAAAATCGAACATTACACCAAGATCCTTAAAATGTTTAAAGCGGTAACTGTTTTAGAACTCATCTGCTTCTTCATAGAGTGTATGGCAGCCTTTGTTGGTGATGTTTCTGCAGCGGTTGTGGCAGCGGCTGTGATACTTCTTCTTATTATCGTGCTTGTCAATGTGATAGCGAAGACTAAAAACATTATTTATAAATTAGAAGAGCAGCGTACAGGAATTGCACCGGAAAACCCCAGGGAAATGTCACCGCTGTTAATTAGCGGATTACTGCTTAACGCTTGTGCGCTTATGATGAAAGAAAGTGTATCTGAACTATTATGGACCTGCGTAGCAATACTTGGCATTGTTTTTATGCTGACAGGTATTTGGCAGACTGCTAAAAAGCAGAAAAAATAAGGCAAACTGACGCCTTGCTTTGTTGCTTAATTGTTCAAACAGTGGTATGATAAAAAAGTACCGGTTAATATTCATTGCTTGAATAGGAGCGACAGCGTATGAGAACAAAAGGTAAGAAAAGAAATTTACATAAGTACACGGTGGCAGCCCAAGCTTTCTTTGGTGTTGCCACTTTTTTGATTTTTGCATTTTTAATCATTGGAGGCTTTGTATACCCAGACGAAAGGGATGCCATAAAGACAGATTGCCGTGTGTTTGAAACAGAATGGGAACAGATAAAAGAAACGGGAGAGCGGATACCCATATCAGTACCGGGCACGGTGCCTGCAGAGTATGGGGAAGTTGTGACATTAAAGGCAAAATTACCTGAAAAAATAGAGAACGGGGAAAATTTATGCTTCTGGGTTATATGGCAGGATGTAGATATTTACGTCGGGGATGAACTCAGGGTAAGTTATTCTACTGAAAATTCAAGGCCTTTCGGGACCAATAGCGCCATGAGATATATTTTTGTAGAACTTTCAGAAGCGGATGCAGGAAAAGAACTGACCTATTCCTTTGTGAGTGATTCAAAATATACGGGCGATATGCGGGAATGCTATATCGGTGACTGGGCAAGTATATGGGCGTTTTTCATTATGGATTCGGGAATACGTACGGTAATTGCAATTTTCCTTTTGATGCTCAGCGTGTTCTGTGTTTTTACATGCGCCATTTTGCACTTTGTATATAAAAAGAGACTTGCGCTGATTTACCTGGCGTGGACAATCTTTTTATGTGCATTGTGGATGCTGTCAGAAAGTGCATTCCGCCAAATTATTTTTAGAAATATATCGGTATTATCAAGTGCGACATACTGGTGCCTGATGTTAATACCTTTTCCATTACTTCTGTATATTAACGATATTCAAGAGGAAAGATACGAAAAATTTTATTTAGTATCATTTGTGTATTCTGCAATTATTTTATTTGGTGGTACATTACTGCAAGTATTGGAACTGGTAGAATTTGTAGAAATGGTAACATGGATACATGCAGGGCTTGCCTACTCAATCGTCTGCCTGATAGGAACGATTGCGGTTGATGTGGTTAGGGGGCAGGCTAAAAAATATTTATTTGTAGGAATCGGTGTTTTGGGACTTCTGATTGCTGCTGTTATGGAAATGCTTCTTTATTACTTAGAAAGTGCAACATCCTTAGGTACGGTTTTGGGAACCGGATTATTGTTTTTGCTGATTATGGCGATTATTAAGACAGGACAGGACCTATTTGAGTCTGAAAAGAAAAAACAACAGGCAATTATGGCAAAAGAAGCACAATCAAAGTTTCTTGCCAATATGTCCCATGAAATCCGTACGCCTATTAATGCAGTAATCGGTATGAACGAGATGATATTGCGTGAGAATCAGAATGAAGCAGTGGCGGAATATGCAAACAATGTGAAGCGTGCCAGCAATATGCTGCTGGAACTGGTGAATGATATCTTGGATTTTTCCAAGATAGAATCAGGACAGCTTGAATTGGTAAACAGCGAATATGATTTTAAATCCTTGATGAAGGATGAAATTCTTTTATTAAATGCAAGAGCCGCAGGAAAACCCATAGAAATAGAAGTGGATATTGATCCGAAGTTTCCATCTGTTTTTTATGGAGATCAGCTTCGCATTAAACAAATTATTACAAACCTTCTTTCTAATGCAGTGAAATATACGAAGGAAGGAACCGTCTCATTAAAAGCTACATTTAAATGGATTGATTCCGAGAATGTGATGCTTTGCTTTGCGGTGAAGGATACGGGGATTGGAGTAAGGAGAGAAGACCTGACAAAATTATTTGCAGGATTTAAGCGATTAGAATTAAACAAAAACCATAACATTGAAGGTACCGGTCTGGGGCTTAGTATAACCAAGCAGCTTGTGGACTTGATGCTCGGAGATATCATGGTTGAAAGTGTGTATGGGGAAGGATCTGTATTTACGGTTACCATACCGCAGAAAGTGGTGGACAAAACCCCTATTGGGGACTGGAAGGTTTTGCAGGAAGAAAAAGAAAAAATTGTTATGGAAGAGCAACAGTTTATGGCACCGGATGCTACAGTGCTGGTGGTTGATGACAATGCAATGAATTTGGCTGTTATCAAGGAATTGCTGCGTCGGACAAAGGTGCAGACAGATACGGCGATGAGCGGTAAGGAATGTTTGGAACTTACGAAGCACAAGGCCTATCATGTGATTTTAATGGACCATATGATGCCGGAAATGGATGGCGTTGAGACGCTCCGCTTCTTACGTGAAGATCAGACCAATCCAAACAATGAGACAACAATTATCGCACTTACTGCAAACGCAATTGCGGGTAGCAGAGAGATGTATTTGAATTACGGATTTGATGATTATTTGGCAAAACCCATAGAAGTAAATAAACTGGAAAAACTACTAAAGAAATATGTACCTGAAGGATTATTGCAGGATGCGAATTCAGGAGAAGGGGCATATTTGGTAAGAGAGCAAAGTGAAGGTGAGGAAACGGAAACGGATAATAAAGATGTGACTTTTGTTGACCGCGAAGTGGGACTTTCTTATTGCATGAATTCCCAAGAACTGTATAAAGAAGTGCTGGGGGTATTTTGCAAGCAAAGTAATACATATATACCACAGCTGGAAGAACACTTTGCAAGCAGAAACTGGGATGACTATGGGATGATTGCCCATGCATTAAAAGGAAATTCACTAAATATTGGCGCTGTTAATTTTTCCAAACTTTCCCTGCAACACGAAATGGCCGGAAAAGAAAAAGACGAAGCGTTTCTTCTGGCAGAGTATGGAACATACATTGACAGTTTGAAGAAATTAATTGCAAAAGTGGAAGAAATTCTTTAATGGTAATATTTTAAAGTTTTTTTATCAATAATATGTGGTAGAATAGTTGAAGATTAAGAAAGAGGCCATAAAATGGCAGATTGTGAGGAATTATGAAAAAGAAAATTTTATGTTTGATTTCTGTAATGATGATTGCGGCACTTGCAGGCTGCGGAAATAAAAAGGAAGATTCCCAGACAAGTGAAGCAGTAACAGTAGATGTTGCCGATGCCACAGAACTTTTAACTAATGTCTGGAGTAGTTATGAAGAGGCAGAACTGTTTCCCATTGGCGGTGGTGATTTTGAAAATGTGGTAATGGATGCACCGGGAAAATATGATGTGTCAAAAGCAGAAGAAATGGATTCTGTACTTGGCTTGCCACAGGCAAGTGCTACTATGATTGATGATGCGGCCTCCATTATGCATATGATGAATGCCAATACTTTTACCTGTGGTGCCTACCATTTGACAGATGGCAAAGGACAGCAGGAATTTGCAGATGCTTTGAAAGAAAATATTATGAACAGACAATGGATGTGCGGTTTTCCTGACACCTTAGTGATTGCTTCTGTAGGCAATGAATATGTGGTTTCCGCATTTGGAAATGCAGAAATAATAGAAACGTTTAAAACTAAGTTGTTGGCACAGTATGAAGCGGCGGCAGTAATGTACGAGGAGAGTCTGGTGCAGTAAGAGGATAGAAATGGTTTTTTCGAGTATACCTTTTTTGTATTATTTTTTGCCATGTGTGTTACTTGCTTATTTTCTTATGCCTGCTAAGGGTCGTAACGGTGTATTGTTAGTAGCAAGCCTTGCTTTTTACGCATGGGGAGAACCGGTTTATATTTTGCTTATGCTCTTTTCAATTCTGGTGGGATACGTATCCGGAATTTTGTTGGAGCAAAGCATGGAAAGAAAATGGAAGGCTATAACGCCGAAGGCAGTACTTTCCGGTTCAATTGTAATTTTCACAGGATTGTTTATTTATTTTAAATATACTGACTTTTTTATAAGAAGTTTTAATGCAGTAACGGGAACTGAAATCCCGTTACTGCATATTGTATTGCCTATTGGAATCAGCTTCTATACCTTTCAAATAATCAGTTATCTGGTGGATATTTATCGAAGGGAAACAAAAGCACAGCGGAATATCATATCTTTGGCAACCTATATTGCCATGTTCCCCCAATTAATCGCAGGCCCAATTGTCCGTTATACGGATATAAGCGGGCAACTTGAAAACAGAAAAAGCACAGTAGCTATGCTGGAAAGCGGTATCTGTCGTTTTATTATAGGACTTTCAAAGAAAGTGCTTCTTGCCAATGAACTGGGGGCATTGTGTGAGATCTTTAGGGCATCGGGAGATAAATCTGTGCTCTATTATTGGATGTATGCGGCAGCGTTTACGCTGCACATTTATTTTGACTTTTCCGGCTATAGCGATATGGCCATTGGACTGGGAAGAATTTTGGGATTTTCCTTTCCGGAAAATTTTAATTATCCATATATCTCCGGCAGTATTACGGAATTTTGGAGAAGATGGCATATGTCCTTGGGAACCTGGTTTAGAGATTACTTATATATTCCCCTTGGGGGAAACCGGGTATCGCAGGTAAAGTGGATCCGTAATATCTTCATAGTGTGGATGTTTACCGGATTATGGCATGGTGCGTCATGGAATTTTGTGCTTTGGGGGCTCTTCTTTGGCGTTATTTTGATGATAGAAAAAAGATGGCTGCTAAAGATACTTGACAAAACAAAAGTGATAAAGCATCTATATGTGATTTTTTTACTTCTTATTAGTTTTATCATATTTAATGCGTCAAATATGAAGGAGGCATGGCTGGATATCAGATGTATGTTTGGCATGGGAGGCATTCCGGTTGTGTCAGGAGAAGCACTTTATTATCTGAAAAGCTATGGTGTTACTTTTTTAGTGTCGATGATAGGCTGCTTACCTGTGGCTAAAAAATTTGCAGGCAGATGGCAGATTCTAAAAATAGCCGGTGTTTTATTGCTGCTCATTTTGTCAACGGCATATCTGGTGGACGGCTCTTTTAATCCGTTCCTTTATTTCAGATTTTAGGAGGAGAGGATATGGAAAAGAGTACAAAACAAAAAAAGTGGATGATAGCAATAGTTGGTGTGACTTATATCATAATCGTCGCAGCATGCTTTTTGAAACCTGCCGGGGAATATTCCCTTAGTGAAAGGCGGCTCCTTGCACAAAAACCGATGTTTTCATGGAAGAGCATGGTGACGGGGACGTATGCGGCACAAATGGAAGAATATGTGACGGATCAATTTCCCTTTCGGGACTTACTACGGGCATGTAAGGCTAATTTTTCGATGCATATCATGCAAAAGAAGGATAACCATGATATCTATGTTAAGGACGGGTATCTATGTGCCATGGAATATCCGATGGATGAGGCGTCTGTAGAAAGGGCAGCTTCCATTTTCCGGAATATTTATGAAAAACATTTAGAAGAAAAAGAAGTAAGCGTCTATATGTCAGTAATTCCTGATAAAAGCTATTATCTGGCTGACAAGACGTATTTATCAATGGATTATAGTGCTTTTTTGGAGAAAACGTACAGCTGTGCAGATTTTCTGACTCCTATCAGGATAGAAGACAAGCTGCAACTTTCTGATTATTATAGAACAGATACTCATTGGAAACAGGAAGAAATCACAGAAACGGCTGCCTATATAGGAAAAGAGATGGGTGTCTTTCTTTCGGGAGAATATAGAGTAAAGACCTTAGACGTTCCGTTTTATGGTGTCTATGCCGGGCAGGCGGCACTTATGACAAAACCCGATGAAATAAGTTATTGTTCCAATGGCATTTTAGACGAATGTATTGTTTATGATTATGAAAATAACGTGGAAATTCCTCTTTATGATGAAAGTAAGGCATATGGCAGAGATGCCTATGAGATGTTTCTGGGAGGAAACATTTCCCTGGCTACCATTGAAAATCCGGGTGCGGTATCAGAGAAGGAATTGGTGGTATTCGGAGATTCCTTCAGCAGAAGTATGGTGCCCCTTTTGGCAGAAGGATATAGAAAAACCACATTAATCGATATCAGATATCTCCCCAGTGCCTATATTGGGAATTATGTGACATTTGAAAATCAGGATGTGCTGTTTTTGTACAGCACGTCAGTGCTGAATAACAGCATCACTTTAAAATAAAAAAGTGATATTCAAATCAGAAATCATGTGGTATGATGTTTAGGTATATTTTATTACGGGAGAAAAGAAATTAAGATGAAAAGAGAAAATTTTAAGTCAAGACTTGGTTTTATACTGATTTCTGCCGGCTGTGCCATAGGAATAGGAAATGTATGGAAATTTCCGTATATCACAGGGCAAAACGGCGGTGGAATTTTTGTGTTAATCTATTTATTCTTTTTAATTGCAATGGGAGTGCCGGTGCTTACCATGGAATTTGCGGTAGGGCGTGCCAGCAAGCAGAGTATCACCCGCTGTTATCAGGAACTGGAAAAGCCGGGACAGAAGTGGCACATACACGGTAATTTGGCACTTGTGGGAAACTATCTTTTGATGATGTTTTACACGACGGTATCGGGATGGATGATTAGTTATTTTTATCGGTTCCTAAAAGGAACTTTTACAGGACTTACGCCTCAGCAGGTAACGGATGAATTTGGCGGAATGATGGCGGACCCCTTGGGAATGGGATTCTGGATGGTAGTTACCGTTATCGGCGGTTTCTTAGTTTGTTCGTTAGGTGTACAGGCGGGGGTCGAAAAAATCAGCAAACCCATGATGCTGGGACTTCTTGCATTGATTGTGATTTTGGCTGTAAACAGTGTTACCCTGGAAGGCGGTATGGAAGGCCTTAAATTTTATTTGGTTCCCGATTGGAGCAAAGTAGAGGAAGTGGGGCTTTGGAATGTTATTGTGGCAGCCATGAACCAGTCGTTCTTTACACTCAGTTTAGGTATCGGTTCTATGGAAATATTCGGTAGTTATATGTCGAAGGAACATACGTTGTTTGGAGAGTCTTTGAGAATTGCGGGATTGGATACTTTCGTGGCAATTATGTCCGGACTTATTATTTTCCCGGCATGTTTTGCGTATGGAGTTGATCCCGGAGCAGGTCCGGAACTGATTTTTATTACTCTTCCGAATATTTTTGCATCTATGACCGGAGGCAGATTCTGGGGAAGTCTGTTCTTCCTTTTTATGACCTTTGCATCCTTCTCAACTATTATTGCAGTGTTTGAAAATATTGTAGCATGCTGTATGGATAAGTGGAATTTAAGCAGAAAAAAATCATCCTTTATTAACTGCATTGTGTTACTCATTGCATCACTTCCCTGCGTGCTCGGATTTAATGTATGGAGTAGTTTTCAGCCCAGGGGAACAGGCAGCACCGTACTTGATTTGGAAGATTTTATTGTAAGTAATTTACTTCTGCCTATCGGTTCCCTGCTGTTTCTGTTGTTCTGTACAACCAAATGGGGCTGGGGATTTGATAAATATTTAGAAGAAGTAAATACCGGAGAAGGTGTAAAGTTCCCTAGATTTTTAAGAGGGTATGTCACATTTGTGATACCGGTTATGATTATAGTAATTTTAGTTATGGGATTAAGATAAAGGGGGATACAATTTATGAAAGAAAAAAGCAGAAATTCATTTTCCGGTTCCATCGGCTTTGTCCTTGCCGCTGCGGGAAGTGCGGTAGGACTTGGTAACATTTGGAGATTTCCGTATCTTGCAGCAAAAGACGGTGGCGGACTATTTTTAGTAGTTTATATCATTTTGGCATTGACCTTCGGGTTTACTCTTTTGACTTCGGAAATTGCCATCGGAAGAAAAACAAAGCAGAGTCCCTTGACAGCCTATACGCACTTGAAAAAGGGATGGGGATTCTTAGGTGTTCTGGCTTGTGTGGTACCTATGATCATCATGCCATATTATTGTGTGATCGGTGGCTGGGTAATCAAGTATCTGATTGCATTCCTAACAGGGGAAGGCATTGTGGCTGCAGAGGATGGTTACTTTACAGGATTTATTACAGCGCAGACACAGCCTATTGTATTTACGGTAATCTTTTTAGCGATATGTGCATTTGTTGTTTTACGTGGTGTCAATAAAGGAATTGAATCCTTTTCTAAAGTTTTGATGCCCATTTTGGTGGTGCTGATTTTGGGTATTGCAATTTTTTCCCTGACAATCAGTAATACCGATGCCAGTGGCGTGACAAGAAGCGGCATGGAAGGTTTTAAAATTTACATAGTTCCCAATTTTGAAGGACTTACGTTAAAAGGATTTTTCACGGTAGTGATGGATGCCATGGGACAGCTTTTCTATAGTTTGAGCGTGGCAATGGGTATTATGATTGCATATGGCTCATATGTAAAGGATGATGCAAATCTGGGCAAATCCATTAACCAGATTGAAATTTTCGATACGGTAGTAGCGTTTTTGGCTGGTGCCATGATTATTCCTGCAGTATATACATTTATGGGAACGGAAGGAATGGTAGCATCCGGTCCCAGTTTAATGTTCGTATCCCTTCCTAAGATTTTTGCAGCTATGGGAACGATTGGTACCTTTGTAGGAATTCTTTTCTTTGCCATGGTATTGTTTGCGGCACTTACAAGTGCTGTTTCCATTATGGAAGCAGTAGTGGCCAGTCTTATGGATAAATTCCATTTATCGAGGGTAAAAGCAGCCATTATCGAAATCGTGATTGCCCTTGTGGGAGGACTTGTTGTTTGCTTTGGATATAATATCTGGTATTTTGAATATACACTTCCTAATGGAGCGGTTGCACAGATTTTGGATATTATGGATTACATCAGCAACAACTGTTTGATGCCCCTTGTAGCAATCGGAACATGCATACTAATCGGATGGGTGTTAAAGCCTGGAACAGTGATAGAAGAAGTGGAAAAATCAGGATGCAAATTTGGCAGAAAGAAATTATACATTGTGATGCTGAAATTTGTTGCACCTGCATTATTACTGATTCTGTTACTTAAGTCTTTAGGAATTGTTACGTTTATTTAATAGGACAACTATGCCAGACAAAATTGTTTGAGATAAGAAAGAAGGCATAAAACTGTGATAAGAATTGTGGCTGACAGCACCTGCGATTTGTCAAAGGAACTGATAAAAAAATATGATATTACCATTATCCCGCTGAATATTCTGCTGGGTGAAGAAGAATTTCTTGATGGAGAAAATATTACGCCCATGCAGATTTTCAAGTGGGCTGATGAAAATAAAACAACACCGAAGACTTCAGCAGTTTCCATTGAAAAGGCAGTTTCCGTGCTAAGACCCTTTGTGGATGCAGGCGATGAAATCATCAGCTTTAACATAGCATCAGGAATGTCCACTTCGGGAAATGTTATGAGACTTGCAGTGGAGGCATTGGACGCGGAAAGAAAAGTAAAAATAGTGGATTCTGCCAATCTATCCACAGGTATCGGCTTGCTTGTGATTGAGGCAGCTGTTATGGCAAAGCAGGGGATGGCTGTAGACGATATTGTTGCCCGCATCGAGGAATTAAAACCTTTTGTGAGAGCCAGCTTTGTAGTGGATACATTGATGTATTTATACCGGGGTGGCAGATGCAGCGGGCTTGCAGCTATGGCCGGAGGCGCGTTGAAACTTCATCCGAGAATAGCCGTAGAAAACGGCAAGATGAGCCCGGGTAAGAAATATCGCGGCAGCATAGGTAAGGTGATTATGTCATATGTGAAAGACATGGAAGAAGAACTTTGCCATGCGAAGAAAGACAGGGTATTTATTACCCATTCCGGTTGCAGTAGAGAAGTGGTGGAAGAGGTAAGAAACTATTTGGAAGCACTGGGATACTTTGATGAAATTTTGGAAACGGTTGCAGGCGGCGTAATATCAAGCCATTGCGGACCGGGAACATTGGGCGTATTGTTTATTAGCGAGGGGTAATATTAAAAAAAAATATTTGCAATTTGAAAGACATACATTATAATATATAGTGTTGTAGAAAAAACACCAAGGGAGAAATGCTATATGGAAAGAAAAATCGGAACAGTATCCAGAGGTATTCGCTGTCCTATTATCAGAGAAGGCGATAATCTGGTTAAAATCGTAACAGATAGTGTGCTTGAAGCAGCAGCAAGTGAAAACTTTGAACTTCGTGACAAAGATGTTATTGCAGTTACAGAGTCTGTTGTGGCTCGTGCACAGGGAAATTATGCATCTGTAGATGCTATTGCGGAAGATGTGAAAAACAAATTGGGTGGAGAAACCATCGGTGTTATATTCCCTATTCTGTCCAGAAACCGCTTTGCAATCTGCTTAAGAGGAATTGCAAAGGGTGCTAAAAAGATTGTTCTTATGCTCAGCTATCCCAGTGACGAAGTTGGAAATGAATTGGTTTCATGGGATCAGCTTGATGAAGCAGGTGTGAATCCTTACAGCGATGTGCTTACCCTTGAAAAATATAGAGAATTATTCGGAGCAAATGTGCATCCTTTCACAGGCGTTGATTATGTGGATTATTATAGTCAGTTGATTCGCGAATCCGGTGCAGAGGTAGAGGTTATTTTTGCAAATGACTGCCGTAAGATTTTAAACTATACTAAGAAGGTGCTTACATGTGATATCCATACACGTGCACGTTCCAAGAGAATCTTAAAAGCATGTGGTGCGGAAGTTGTATGTGGACTTGACGATATTTTAAACAACTCCGTAAACGGAAGCGGATGTAATGAAAAGTATGGTCTTCTCGGATCCAATAAATCTACAGAAGATTCTATTAAGCTTTTCCCCAGAGAATGTACTGATTTGGTTATGGACATCCAGAAGGAAGTGCTTGACAGAACAGGAAAGCATGTAGAAGTTATGGTGTACGGTGACGGTGCATTTAAAGATCCTGTAGGAAAGATTTGGGAACTTGCTGACCCGGTTGTCTCTCCTGCAAGCACACCCGGACTTGACGGAACTCCTAACGAAGTAAAATTAAAATATCTTGCGGACAATGATTTTAAGGATTTATCCGGTGATGCACTTAAGGAAGCGATTTCCAACCGTATCAGGGAAAAGAAAGACAATCTGGTGGGTGATATGGCTTCCCAGGGAACAACCCCCAGAAGATTAACAGATTTAATCGGTTCTCTCTGTGACCTTACAAGCGGTTCCGGAGATAAGGGTACTCCTGTTATTTTAATTCAGGGTTATTTTGATAATTATGTAAGTTAAGAATAAGAAACAAGTATTGACGGCACTTTGCAATCCTATATGCAGAGTGCTGTTTTTTTGTTTTTGGATGTGGAGATGATATTGTGATAAGGATAGCTGTATGTGATGATATGCCAGGGTATGGAGACATTTTTGGCAATGTAATAGAAAAATGGGCAAGGAAAAAAGGGATTAAAATAGAACTGAAAAAATATGTCAGTGGGGAAGAGCTTATGTCTGACGTAGAAGGTACAGGATATTTTCATATAGTTTTTTTAGATATAGAATTGGAAGGTGGAATGGATGGGATTATCACGGCGACCCAAATTAAGGAACAATATAGAGATGTATGTTTGGTTTTTGTGTCACAGTACGATAATTACTATAAAGAAGTGTTTGGACTGCATCCCTTTCAATATCTGGAAAAGCCGGTTATGCGGAAACAATTAACGGAATGTCTGGAACAGGCACTTATTAATTGCAGGTGCCTGCAAGAGGTTTTTGTGTTTCGCTTTAAAGGTATTACAAGTAGTGTAAGGGTACGGGAGATTCTTTATTTTGAGAGCAATAAAAGAATGGTACGGATATGCATGGAAAATGGGGATAAATACATGTTTTACAGTAAGCTGGACAGGGTGGAAAATATATTAAGTAAATATAATCATTTGTTTTTAAGGATTCACAAATCATACTTGGTAAATGCGGCACAAATTTTTCAATATTATCCCAAATATGTAATTATGAGAAACAAAGAAAGGCTGCCTGTCAGCACCCGTCAAAGAGAATATGTGATGCAAAACCATATGAAATGTTTAGAACGGTTATGTTGAAAATGACATTTGGTATATATATTTATTACATGAATAACGTGAAAAATAAAAATATCGATATAATGGATATAAAAATGCCCGGATAATCTAAATGCACGTGCACTTATTCTAAGGCAGCAGGGAGCAAGCTGGTTCCCTGCTGCTGTCTTTTTGAAATGCTAAATGAAATAAAAACGTCGGAATAAATCACAAATCGTGACAAGTTTTGGCGTTTTTATGACATTCCGGAACATGCGACCCAAATATGAGTTATGTTTAATAAAAAAGCATGAGGAACGGAAATGAGAAAATTTGGTTATGTGTGTATGGTAATTCTGGCTTGGATTATCGGCAGGGGCAGAAAAAGAACAGTAAACCAACCGGAGTGGGAACAAGACGGACAAATAAACAAAGAATGGGAAAAGATGAGGAAAATACAACATAACATGAAAAATCAATATGTATTAGGGCTTGGATATCTGGAAAGTGGTGAGTATGACAAGTTAAAAAAATTGTATATGGACAACATAAAAGATATGGATGACAGCCATAAAGCAGTTCAAACGGGAAACAAAGAAATTGATATGATAATCAATTATAAGAATGCTTTAGCAAGGCAACATGCAATAGAATTAAAAACAAAAATAAAACTTGCAGGTAGTGAAAAAAGGTGTGCGGCGGATATTGTGACTGTTTTGGGGAATTTGTTTGACAATGCCATAGAGGCATGTGCATATTTGCCTAAAAAGGAAAGATGGATTTATGTTGAAATAGTATCTGACCATACAGCGGTTCTGATCCGTATGTCAAATTTATACAATAAAATAGTCTATGGAAGTGACGGAGCAATAATTACCAGAAAGAAAGATAAAAAGAACCATGGAATAGGGCTGCAAACGGTAGAGGAAATCGTGAATAAGCATCAGGGAAGGCTGGAAATAAATACAGAAAAAGGAATTTTTAAAATAACAGTTTTTTTACACCTTTATAAGCGTTAACGAAAGCATGCGTGTTGTGATATTCTTTTAGATGTGTTACAATAAATAAATTAAGGAAAGCATACGAGGTGATGAAATATGAAACTGTTAAGTGCCATTGTCCCATGCTATAACGAAGAAGAAAATGTTCCTTACTTTTATGAGGAATTTTTGAAAAATGAAAGTTTTTTTAAAGAAAATAATTTGGATTTTGAATTGTGGTATATTGATGACGGATCCAAGGATAAAACAGCAGAGGAAGTAAAAAAATTAATTCAAAAAGACTCCAGGGTACACTTGCTTACCTTCTCCCGTAATTTTGGAAAAGACGCAGCTATTTTTGCGGGGTTTGAGAAGGCAAAAGGTGATTATGTGGCATGTATGGATGCTGATTTACAGGATCCGCCGAGTCTGCTTCCTGAAATGTTTGAAAATATTTGGCAAGGATATGACATGGTTGCCACCAGACGGGTAAACCGAAAAGGGGAACCCCCCATACGTTCTTTTTTCGCCCGCATGTTTTATAGATTAATGAATAAAATATCGGATGCGCAGATTGCAGATGGAGCAAGAGATTTCCGCTTGATGACCAGACCTGCGGCCGATGCGATTGTTTCCATGAGAGAGTATAACCGCTTCACAAAGGGCATTTTCGGCTGGGTAGGATTTAAGACTAAGTGGCTTGAGTTTGATAACGTGGAAAGGAAAAAGGGAGAGACTAAGTGGTCTTTCTGGAAGCTGTTTATTTATTCACTGGAAGGAATCACCTCTTTTTCAACTACCCCGCTTGCTTTTGCTGCGGTAATGGGAATGCTGTTTTGCGTTGCTTCCTTCGCCCTGATTATATTTATTATCATTAGGACATTGGTGTTTGGAGATCCCACATCCGGATGGCCGTCTCTTGTGTGTATTATTTCTTTGATTAGCGGCGTACAACTATTGTGTCTTGGAATCGTGGGACAGTATTTGGCGAAAACTTATATGGAAGTAAAAAACAGACCTATATACCTTGTGAAAGAGGAGATTTAACGTACATGCAGGAAGAACTTGTAAGCGTTATAGTGCCGGTATACAATGCCGGAGCATATATAGAAGAGACCATCCGCATGGTAGAATGTCAGACTTATCCGGATTGGGAACTGATATTGATAGATGATTGTTCTGACGATGACAGCAGAGAAATCATTGGAGCGTATTTAGAGAAACGAAAAGAAACGGAGCATGGAAAGAAACTACAGGAAATCCGGTTAATTTCCAAGGAGAAAAATGAAGGACCTGCCATGGCCAGGAACACGGGAATGGCACTATCACGGGGCAGATATATTGCTTTTTTGGATGCCGATGATATATGGATGGCGGACAAGCTTAGAAAACAAATAGAGTTTATGAAGGAGAAAGATGCCGCATTTATTTTCTCCGCGTATGAATTTGGTGATGAATATGCAAAAGGGACCGGAAAGGTGGTTCGTGTTCCGGAGACATTATCTTATAGAAAGGCTTTGTCGAGAACTGTTATTTTTACCACGACAGTAGTACTTGATAAGAAAAAAATACCGGGAGAGCTTCTTAGTATGCCGGTGGTAAAGAGCGAAGATACCGCATTTTGGTGGAAACTTTTAAGAAACGGCTTTACGGCATACGGACTTGACGAAGTGCTTGCCATATACAGAAGGCCGGCAAAGTCGCTGTCTTCTAATAAAATAGAGGCAATTAAAAGAATATGGAATCTTTATAGGAAACAGGAAAAACTTCCTTTGGTTGCCGCAATATATTATTTTATCTTCTGGGCATTTCGTGCCACACTGCGAAGAATATAGAGGTGTAACTGTGAAACAGATGGAATCAGCGAAAAGAATGATTGTATTATGTCTTAACTTTATAGGAATGATATTTCATACGGCAGTATATGCATTTGTATGGTTTTCTTACTATTACCCGGCCATCAGTAAATTTACGGCGCGTTTTAAGTTTTACAAAAACGGACATTTGCTGATGATAGCCATTTATTTTGTGCTGCTTTTCTTTTTCTTTCATACCTATGGTGGACTGAAAGTGGGCTATTTAAAGCCCATGGAAGTGTTTTTTTCACAACTGTTTTCGCTTTTGTTTGTCAATATAATCACTTATTTGCAGATATCATTGATGAACAACTGGCTGGTAACACCGGAATATTTTGTGGGGGCAATGCTCGCACAGCTTCTGATTGCAGCCTTTTGGATTTATATTTGTAACTTTGTCTATAGGAAAGTTTCACCGCCGAGGGAAATGCTTCTTATTTACGGAGAGCGTTCTATAGATGATATTTTGAGAAAGTTTGCTTCCCGTAAGGATAAATACAATATTGTAAAATGCATCAATATTTCAGAGGGAATTGAAAAAATTGAAGCAGAAATTAAGCAGAAATATGGTGCAGTTGTACTTTGGGATATTCCTACCGCAGACAGAAATAAATTGCTGAAGTATTGCTACGGACAATCCATCAGAGTATATATGATGCCGAAGATACCTGATGTGTTGGTTGCAGGGTCAGACCAGCTTCATTTGTTTGATACACCGATTTTGCTTACCAGGGAATATGCTCTTACAGTAGAGCAGAGAATGACCAAGCGTGCGATTGATGTTATATGTGCATTGCTACTGATCATAATATCCTCCCCCATTATGCTGATTACTGCAGTTTGCATTAAGTGCTATGATAAGGGACCGGTATTTTATAAACAAGTACGTTGTACTGTGGGCGGCAGGGAATTCTGGATTATGAAATTCAGGAGCATGCGTGTTGATGCGGAAAAAGACGGAGTGGCAAGACTTGCGTCGAAAAATGACAGTAGAATTACGCCCATAGGAAAGTTCATCCGTGCTGTCCGGATTGATGAATTACCTCAGTTGTTTAATATATTAAAAGGTGATATGTCCTTTATAGGTCCCAGACCGGAAAGACCGGAAATCATTAAGCAGTATGTAGAAGAAATGCCGGAATTTGTATTCCGTATGAAAGTGAAAGCAGGGCTGGCAGGATATGCGCAGGTATATGGGAAATACAACACCACCCCTTACGATAAGTTGAAATTGGATTTATCATATATTGAAAATTATTCCGTATGGCTGGATATTAAACTGATGCTTCTGACCCTAAAAATTCTTTTCCAGGCAGAAAGCACGGAGGGGATAGATAATAGTCAGGTAACAGCTATGAAAACTGCGGATAGGACTGAGGAGTAAAGCATGAAAAAAAATCAGGATTATGACAAACAAAGCATGGATTTGAAACGCTTGTTTCTTCGGATGCAGGGGAAAATATGGCTCCTTATTATGTTGATTGTATTAGGTGCTGTTATAGGTGGCGTGGGATATCAGATTGCGAGAGCTACCCGTATGCCCATTACTTATGAAGCTGTTTCCAAATTGTACATCAGCTTTGCAGCAGATGAAAACGGAGATGTATACCAGTATTACAATGGCTATACTTGGAATGAACTGCTTGATACGGATCCGATTATGGAAAAGATAGAAGATAATTTATCAGATGATTATACCGCACAGGAAGTGATTGAAGCTACAAAAGCGGAGATTTTATCTGATATCCGGCTTCTTACAGTGACTGTGCAAGGAGCGGATGAGAAGACAGTTAGGGAAATTCAGTCAGCAGTAGAAGCCGGTCTTGTGGATTACTCCAAGGAAAGTGAAGAGTTAAAGAGAATTGAGGTAATCCGTTCCATGGAACCGGAGCGCGTGTATTGGGATGATAAGACGGTTACGGCAGGTGTGCTCAGTGCAGTGGCATTTGCCATTGTAGGAATCTTTGTGCTGACCATATTCTATGTAATGGATGATGCAGTTTATGTGCAGGCAGATGTTGAAAAAAGATATAAAACCCGGGCACTTGGCATAATGATGAAAAGCCAGAAAGGCCTGCAACCCTATGCAAGAGAACTGATTGCCAATATCACATATGTGCTGGGAGAGCAAAGAGAGTTTGTCCTGATTGATATGGATGGGCATGCAGATGTCCGTACCATGGAACTGGAACGTTTGTTAAATGCAGGTGAAAATGAGTTTATCGGTGGCGACGGTGAGATGGGTGGACTTACATGGACCCTGCCAAAGCCGGAAGGAGAAACTGAAAGAGAAGATGCTTGGAAAGCAGTTCCCTTCAATGAAAGTGTAATAACGGCAGAAGATTGTGCAAAGATAAGAAGCCTTAAGGGTGCCATCCTTCTATTGCCATACGGTACAGATGTCAGCAAGAAGACAGAACGCGTATTAAATCTTTTGAAGAATCAGGACTGTGAAGTGATAGGTATGATTGTTACACAGGCGGATGAAGACTTTTTAAACAGTTATTATAACTGATAAGGGAGAATTATGAAGTTACAGGTATTGGTAGCGGCAGTAAGTAAAGAGATAAATGAGCTGGCAGAGAATATGCATTTGAAAACGGATGCGGTGATTGTGAATCAGTGTGACAGCTACGGATATCAGGAGTTTTTCAAGGGAGAAAATAGGATACAGAGTTTCTCTATGGCAGAGCGGGGCGTGGGCTTAAACCGCAATACAGCGCTACTGCATGCAACGGGTGATATTGTACTATTTTCCGATGAAGATATTTGTTTTTATGATGATTATAAAGAAAAAGTGATTTCTGCGTTTGAAAAAAATAGAGATGCAGATTTAATCACTTTCAATTTTAAAGTGCATGAATCCCGTGCCACTTATTACAATACGAAAGAGCGGAGAATCAGGTGGCATAATTACGGAAGATATCCTACCTTTGCAGTGGCAGCAAAGCTGGATGCACTGCGTAAGGCAAATGTAAGTTTTTCCTTATTGTTTGGCGGTGGTGCCAAGTATAGTAACGGTGAAGACAGTCTGTTTTTAAGGGATTGTTTAAAGAGTGGAATGCATATGTATGCTTCTACAGAGGAAATCGGGGAAGAAGTTTTTAGGGAATCTACATGGTTTTGCGGATATAATGAAAAGTTTTTTACAGACAGAGGTGTGCTGTATCATTTTCTTTATGGGAAAATGGCGAAGCCCTTTTCCCTACGTTTTTTGTTTGCACATAAGGGAGAGATGTGCAAAGAGGTATCCCTTAAGCAGGCATATCGGTGGATGAAGAGCGGAATTGCTGAAGGGAAATTGAGGTAATCTATGATTGTATATATTATGGTGGCAGTAGGTACTGTATTTTTGGGGCTGCTTATCAATAATCAGTGCAGTAAAGTAAATAACAGGATGAGTAGGCAGCAGATGCTTAACGGAGTGTGCCTTACATTTATCTTTCTTATTTTGTTTGTGGTTTGTGCGTGCAGACTTAATGTGGGAAATGACTATGCCAAGTATGTGGAGTTTATGCATCTGGTCAATTGTAATGCCTATGTACCTACGGAAATAGGTTTTAACAGTGTGGTAAAGTTTTTGTATACACTAAGCGGATTTGAAAACTTTCTGTTAGTGTTTGCTTTTTTTGCGTTTTTTACAATATTACTGTTTCTCGTAGCAATTTATAAGCAGGCTGATTCCTTTGGTTTCAGTTTTTTTCTGTTTATGGCGTTGGGCTACTATTTCCAATCCTTTAATACGGTAAGATATTACCTTGCACTTGCCATTGCTCTTTTTGTTATTCCTTATGTGCTTCGAAGAGAATGGTTGAAATTCATTTTTCTGGTGCTTTTGGGAGCAACTTTCCACAAATCATTGCTTGTGGTAATTCCCCTTTATTTTCTAGCATCCCTGAATTGGAAAAAGTGGCAATTGGCGATTGCAGCACTCTTTTGCAGTACGTTCTTTTTTATGCAGGACTTTTACTTGAAAGTGGTGGTATTTTTATATCCCACATATGAAGATACGGAGTACTTGGAGGGCGGCACCAGTTACGTGAATATCATCCGCTGTGTGGCAGTGTTGATATTGGCACTTATCTATTATAAAAAAGTTGTAAAGGGAAATGAAAGAAACAGATTCTACTTTTATTGCAATTTAGGAGCACTTGTGATGTATGTGTGTTGTTCCTTTTTGCCTATTATTTCCAGAATCGGCTATTATCTGACCATTACCCATATTTTCTTTATTCCTGCGTTAATCGGGCAGGTTGGTAATGAAAAATTAAAGAAGCTTTTTAAAGCAGGCGTGATATTGGCAGCTGTTTTATATTTTGTTTTGTTTATGAGAAAAGCGGGAGCGGACGGACTCCGCATACTGCCATATGAAACATTTTTCTTTCATGAGATGGTTCCCATTCTTTCAGATGTAAGCTAGGAGGGGTTATGAAACCTTTATTTTCTATATTGGTGGTTTGCTTAAACCCCGGAGATAAATTAAAGAATACGTTACAAAGTATTTTGAAACAGACTTTTACGGATTATGAAGTAATCGTAAAAGATGGCGGATCTACAGATGGTTCATTAGACTGTATCGGGGAACTTGCCGATTGCCGGATTAAGCAGGTGTGTAAGAAGGATACAGGCATTTATGATGCCATGAATCAGGCGGTTTTAGAGGCATCCGGACAATATGCTTATTACTTGAATTGCGGAGATTTCTTTTACGATGAGAACGTGCTCGCAAAAATGGAAAAGCTGATTTGCCAAAATCCTGCTAAGCATGGAATTTACTATGGAAATATTTTTGAGAGGCTGACCGGGCAGGAGATTTATTCTAATCCCAAACTGGATGCATTTGGGTGCTATCGGAATGTGCCATGCCATCAGGCCTGCTTTTATGATAGAGAGCTGCTGGCTTTGCATCCCTTTGATACAAAGTACCTTGTAAGAGCTGATTATGAACAATTTTTATGGTGTTTTTTTACAAAGACCTTAGAAGAACCTGTAAAATTTTTATATCAAGATATTTTAATTGCGGATTATGAGGGAGGCGGTTTTTCGGAGACAAAGGAGAACCGGAAATTATCGGCGAAGGAACATAGAGAAATTGTGTATCAATATATGAGCAGGGGACAAGTCCTGAAATACAGGGCTGTTATGTGGATAACCCTTGCACCGCTCCGCACCAAGATCGCACAGAATAAATGGACAGCGGGCATTTATAATAAGATGAAAGAATTGATTTATAAAAAGTAGGCAGAAGGCTGAGGCTTATGATGAAAAAAGTATTATGGGTTTGTAACATTATGTTGCCGGTAATTGCAAAAGAAATAAATCTACCCTACAGTAACAGAGAAGGGTGGCTTACCGGCATACTAAATGCGCTTACGCAAGGAGAAGAAAATACAGAGGTCTTACTTGGAATTTGTTTTCCAGTATCTGCCGAAACCATAGAAAGGATCGGCAGAGATGCAATTTGGGTACAGGGAGTCCCCTGTTATGGATTTGCTGAGGACTTGGTACATCCTGAGAATTATGATGTGTCTTTGGAAAAAAGATTTTCAGAAATATTGGAAGACTTTAAGCCGGATATGATTCATGTGTTTGGAACAGAATTTCCCCATGCACTTGCGGCAATTAAAACTTTTGACAAGCCGGAGAGGACATTAATCGGAATCCAGGGACTATGCAGCGAAATTGCAAAGGTATATATGGCAGGTATTCCTGAAAAAGTAAGTAAAAGTGTGAGCTTTAGGGACTTTATCAGAAAGGATTCCTTAAAACAACAGCAGGAAAAGTTTAGGATACGCGGAGAGCGGGAAAAGGAAATCATCCGTTTATCCGGTCATATTACAGGCAGAACTTCTTTTGATAAAGAGAAAACAGCAAAGATGAATCCCAATGCTGTATACCACCCTATGAATGAAACCATGCGCAGTGCCTTTTATACAGGAGAATGGAACCGGGATGCGTGTGAGAGACACAGTATCTTTATGGGACAGGGAGATTATCCGTTGAAGGGCTTCCATTTTATGCTGGAAGCAATGCCACAAATTCTTTCTAAATACCCGAATGCAAAATTATATCTGGCAGGCAACAGTATTATGGAACATCATACGGTTAAAGATAAGATTAAATTATCGGCCTACGGAAAATACCTTCTTTCTGTGATGAACAAATATGACTTGAAGGATAAGGTGGTTGTTCTGGGCAAACTTTCCGAGGAGAAGATGAAAGAGAGATTTTTGCACTCGGAAGTGTTTGTCTGTCCCTCTGTTTTGGAAAATTCACCAAACACCATTGGGGAAGCTATGCTTCTTGGTGTGCCGGTGGTAGCAGCTAATGTTGGTGGGATTCCCGATATGATTACAAATGAGAAAGACGGTCTGTTGTTTGCATGTGGCGATGTGGATGCTCTTGCAAAGGCTGTTTACAGAATATTTGATGAGGAAGATTTGGCAGAAACCCTTTCTCATGCGGCAAAAGAACGTGCAAAGCTACAGCATGACGGACATCAAAATTACCGGAGATTGCTTGAAATTTATGAAATAATGGGAAGGACGTAAAAGTGGGCGTGACAATTACTTTTTTATCCAATTATATGAATCATCATCAAAAACCCTTTTGTGATGCCTGCTATGAAATGCTGGGAGATAAGTTTACCTTTGTCCAGGCAATGCCCATGGAGCAGGAGCGGATTGACATGGGATGGGACAGGGACAGTGACAAACTTTCCTATGTTCATTTACTATATAAGGATGAGACGTCTTGCCTGAAAATGATAGAAGAATGTGATGTCCTTCTTGCCGGTTGGAGTGAAAGAGAAGATTTGGTGCAGAAAAGACTTCTTGCCGGTAAACCGGTCATCCGCATCAGCGAACGTATTTATCGCGAAGGTCAGTGGAAGATGATATCTCCCAAAGGACTGTTACATAAATACAAAGAGCATATCCGTTTTAGAAACGCAAAGGCATATCTGCTTTGTGCAGGTGCTTATGTAGCATCCGATTTTTCTTTAATTAAAGCATATCCCGGCAAGATGTATAAGTGGGGATATTTTCCGGAGACAGTAACATATACGAAGGAGCAGTGGGAGACATTAAAGAGGAAAGACGGTACGGTTGAAATTGTATGGGCCGGAAGATTTATGCCCTTAAAGCACCCGGAATACATGATAAGATTGGCAGAAGAATTAAAAAAAGATAAGCAGTTATGGCATGACAATGAGTTTTCTGATTTTCATATTCACATGGTGGGAAGTGGAGAGATGGAAGAGGAACTTCTCTGCATGGCAGAAAACTGTGGTGTAAAAGATAAAATTACTTTTCACGGCTTTATGAAACCGGAGAAGGTGAGAGAGATTATGGAAAAGTGCCATATCCATGTTTTCACCAGCAACCACTTGGAAGGCTGGGGGGCAGTGGTAAATGAGGCAATGAACAGTGGTTGTGTGGAAGTGGCAAGTATGCAGGCAGGCGCTGTTCCTTATTTGGTTTGCCATGAAAAAAACGGCATGATTTATCAGGATGACGATGTAAAGAAAATGACAGAGGCGGTTTGCTTTTTGGTAAAAAAACCGGAAAAAATGAGAGAAATGAGCAGGAACGCTTATGAGACGATTTCCTCTCTTTGGAATGCATCTTATGCAGCCAAGGAACTGGTCCGTTTTTGTGGGGAAATTATGGAAGGAAATCCCCTTCCGGCAAAGGAAGGGCCACTTAGCATAGCTCCTGTGATATCACCCGGGAAATAAAGGAGAAGAGGAATGGAACAAGGACAGAAACCGGTACTGATTAGTGTAATTGTGCCGATTTATAATATTGTGGAATATTTGCCCAGATGTGTAAATTCCATAAGGAAACAGACCTACCGCAATCTGGAAATTATATTGGTAGATGACGGCTCTACGGATACCAGCGGTGCCATGGCAGAGAAGTTTGCCATGGAGGATAAACGTATTCGGGTTTTTCATAAAGAGAATGGTGGTGTTTCCACAGCGAGGAATCTTGGAATAGAAATGGCAACCGGAGAATATATCGGTTTTGTGGACAGTGACGATTATATTGAGCCGGAAATGTATGAACGGCTTTTATCTATTGCACTTGCAGAAAATCTTTTGATGGTACAGACTTCCCGTGATGAAATCGATGAAAACGGAAATCTTATGGAAAACGTATGTATGCCACCTGAAAAAGCGGAAATTTGGGAAAGTGATAAATTTATGAGAGAACTGCTTTTGCATAGGGGCGACTGCTCTTTCTGCACAAAGTTAACGCATGCTTCCCTATTAAAAGAAGACCGCTTTCCGGAAGGGGAATTGAACGAAGACTTTAGGTTGTTAGTCAACTTACTGCCTAAGGTACCGGCGGTGGCTATCTTGCCGGAACAGGACTATCACGTGTTTTACAGATATGGAAGTAATACCAGAACCAGAGAAGAAAATGTTTTTCCCAGAGTGTTTGAAGACATCGTGCGCAACGCGGACAGAGTGGAAAAAATTGTGGAGACACAGTATCCGCAACTAATGGAAGAAGCGCAAAGGTTTGCACTGTTTCAGCGGCTTGATTACCTTTTACATATTCCCATTTCAAAGATGCATTTAAATAATGCTTTTTATGTACAGGTGTGCAAATATGTAAAAAGTCATCGCAAGCAAATAAAAAAGAATGTATACCTGACAGAAAAAAATAAAAAATACTTGCTTTTATTTTCTTATGCACCGGTATTTGTGCGAAAAGTGCACCGGTTTTTGAAAAAGTTGTAAGATGCTTTACGAAATGGCGTTATTCGTGTTAAAATGTAGGGCGAGAGTAATTTTTGGAAATCAGCGGAGGCTATGATTATGTTATTAGATAACAAGACAATATTAATTACGGGAGGGACAGGCTCATTCGGTAAATGCTTTACCAAATACGTGCTTACCCACTACAATCCTAAAAAGATTATTATCTACTCCAGAGATGAATTTAAGCAGTTTATCATGCAGGGAGAATTTAAAGAATATGCGGACAAACTCCGTTTCTTTATCGGTGATGTAAGAGATAAAGAAAGACTCACCAGAGCATTTGAAGGTGTGGATTATGTGGTTCATGCAGCAGCATTAAAGCAGGTTCCTGCCTGTGAATACAACCCGAATGAAGCGATTAAGACCAATATTCACGGGGCGCAGAATGTAATTGATGCAGCACTTGATACCAACGTAAAGAAGGTGGTTGCACTTTCTACCGATAAGGCGGTTAATCCGGTAAACCTTTATGGAGGAACCAAATTAGTGTCGGATAAGCTTTTTATTGCAGCCAATGCATATGCAGGAACAAAGGATATTAATTTCTCTATCGTACGTTATGGAAATGTAGCAGGCAGCCGCGGCTCCGTTATTCCGAAATTTTATGATATGATTAAGAACGGATGCACAGAACTTACGATCACAGATTATCGTATGACACGTTTCTGGATTAGTTTGACACAGGGAGTGGAACTTGTTATTAAAGCCTTAGAGGAAGCAACCGGCGGAGAAACCTTTATCTCCAAAATTCCATCCTTTAAGATTTCTGATTTGGCAGAAGCAATGCTTCCCGGATGCAAAACAAAGGAGATTGGTATTTATCCCGGTGAAAAACTTCATGAAATCATGGTAACCGTGGAAGATTCATCCACTACTTATGAATATGAAAAGCATTTCATTGTTTATCCGCAGGTGACATGGAACAGTAAACAGAAAATTAACACAAGCGGCAAGAAGGTGCCGGAAGGATTTTCTTACAGTTCCGATAATAATACAGAGTGGCTTTCTGTGGAACAAATCAGAGAATTGTTAAAGATGGTAGATTTGGAAAAATAATTGCATATACTATTACAAAAATAAAGGGTACGTTGGAATTCCAAAGTACCCTTTTTGTTTCGGGGGAAGTATGGATATTAAGGTAAGAGAAGAATATTTGCAATTGGCAAAAAAGTTGCACAGGGAAAATCCGGTAGTGGATGCCCATCTGGATTTGGCAGGGGAAATTCTTTTGCGTAGGAGGGCAGGCGAAACGGAGATTATCAAGAATTACTATTTAGACAATTGGCAAAGTGCGGGAATCAAACTTATTTTTTCGTCGATATATGTTCATACAAGAGTGATTGATGAATTGGGAACAGAAGGGGCGTGGGAGGATGCGCTCAAGCAAATAGAGGCATTAAAAGCTGATTGCATAAATTTGCCGGAAATATTTTTTGTTACCGGTAAAAAAGATTTGGAACTTTTGAAGCAGGAGAATAGAATCGGAATTTTGATTTATATGGAAGGCCTGGATTGTATTGGAACGGATAAGGAGCGTCTTTTTTTTCTGCATAAACTGGGTGTTCGTGGAGCATCCCTTACATGGAGCCGTGATAATGCTTTGGCACGAGGATGCTGTAAGGCAGGGGAGTACAGACAGGTGACCGGAGGACTCACAGAACTTGGAAAAGAAGTCGTGAAAGAAATGGAAAAAATGAGTTGGTTTTTAGATGTAAGTCATTTGAACGATGATGGTTTTGAGGATATTGTGAACATAACTGAAAGCCCTTTTCTGGCAACACATTCCTGCTCGAAAACGGTATATGATAACTACAGAAATCTGACCGATGAGCAGATGGGAAAACTGGCTGCAAAAGGCGGAGTTATGGGGATAAACGGATGCCGACTGATTACCGGCTCGCAAAGTGGAAATCATTTGGAAATGCTTTGCCGTCACGCAGAGTATGAAGTGCAGAAAATTGGAGCAGAGCACGTGGGATTCGGATTTGATTTGTGTGATTCCTATGACAGGGCAGAGTTTAAACTTCGCAGTAAAGAAGATAAGGAATTGCAGTTACCCAAAAGTGCTGATTGCTTCCTTCATCACGGACAGATTCCTCTTTTTACGGCGGCACTTTTGCAGAGAGGAATGAGTAAAGAAGATGTGGTTATGATAATGGGTGGCAATTTCCTGCGTTATTTGCAGGAAATATTGCCGGAAGAAACATCTACATGGTGAGAGGAATTTTTTTTGTTATTCTTCTATAAAATTTCCAAATAATTACAGCCGGAAGAGAAATAACTAAAAATAGTGTGGAAAGTAATCCGGCAGCCCCACCGATAATCATAATAAGTAAAAGTCCTATGTTCATGTTTTTGCACCTCGTGATTTTATTTGCAAAGTCATTTTAACAGCAGAAATACAGCGAAAAAAGTGTTTAAAAGGCTTTTTAACAAGACCTTTGCATTGTCTTAACGTAGGCTTAACATAGACTTAACAACCCCTTAACATGAAGGTGCGGGGTGTTGCATATTTGCCGGATTACTCTTATAATAATATGGTAAAAGATGAAACGTGGAGGACACGATAATGAATTACAAAGAAGCTTTAGAGAAGTTACAGCGTTTTGGTCAGGAACATGTACTTGCATATTATGATGAATTGAATGACAGTCAGAAGGAAGAATTGCTTTCCCAGATAGCAGATACGGATTTTTCCGTGTTATCTTCCTGTAAGGATGAAATAAAGGAAAATAATAAAGGTCAGATATCCCCTCTAAAAGCAATGCAGCTTTCAGAAATTACAAATAAGAAAGAAGAGTTTATAAAAATTGGCATGGAAGCTGTGAAAGCAGGAAAAGTAGGAGCGGTACTTTTGGCAGGAGGAATGGGAACCAGGCTGGGCTCTGATAATCCAAAAGGTATGTATAATATTGGCATTACGAAAGATGTTTATATTTTCCAAAGACTGATTGAAAATCTTATGGATGTGGTAAAGTCAGCGGATGCGTGGGTTCCTCTCTATGTGATGACAAGCGATAAGAATCATACGGCAACTGTAAATTTCTTAAAAGAACATGATTATTTTGGATACAATAGTGACTATATTACTTTCTTCATGCAGGAAATGGCACCTGCATCTGACTATGAAGGCTTGGTATATATGGAAGAAAAGTGGAAAATTTCCACCTCTCCCAACGGAAACGGCGGATGGTATTCATCCATGTATAAATGGGGAATTGCACAGAAAGCCATGGAAGATGGTGTAGAGTGGTTAAATGTATTTGCAGTGGACAATGTTCTTCAGAGAATTGCAGATCCTTGTTTTGTGGGAGCAGTCATTGAAAGTGGTGCGGCCTGCGGTTCCAAGGTAGTGCGCAAATGCGCACCGGATGAAAAAGTAGGTGTGATGTGTCTGGAGGATGGTAAGCCTTCTATCATTGAATACTATGAACTAACTGATGAACTTGCGGATGCAAAAGACGAAAATGGTGATCCGGCATATTATTTCGGCGTAATTTTGAACTATTTATTTAAGATATCTGATCTTGAAAAAATCAGGGAAAAGAAACTTCCTTTGCATATAGTAGAGAAAAAGATACCTTGTCTTGACAAGGATGGTGAAAAAGTAAAACCCGAAGAGCCCAACGGTTATAAATTTGAACAGTTAGTGCTTGATATGATTCATGAACTTGACAGTTGTCTTCCTTTTGAAGTTGAGCGGAATAAAGAGTTTGCACCGATTAAAAATAAGACGGGTGTAGATTCCGTGGAAAGTGCAAGGCAGCTTTGCAAGGAAAACGGAATTACATTATAACTTCCGGAAATAATAGGAAACAAAGGAGAATATAGAAATGGCGATTTTGGTAACAGGCGGTGCCGGCTATATTGGTAGTCATACGGTGGTTGAATTACAGAATGCAGGATATGAGGTTGTAGTTGTCGACAATTTGAGCAATTCCAGTAAAGAAAGCCTAAAGAGAGTGGAAGCGATTACCGGAAAGGCAGTTGCATTTTATGAAGCGGATATTTTGGACAGGGAAGCGTTAAATGTAATTTTTGAAAAAGAAGCGATTGATTCCTGTATACATTTTGCGGGATTAAAGGCAGTTGGTGAATCTGTTCAAAAGCCTTGGGAGTACTACGAAAACAATATTGCAGGTACGCTTACATTGGTAGATGTGATGAGAAAGCACGGAGTAAAGAACATCATCTTCTCATCTTCCGCAACGGTATACGGTGATCCGGCCATGATTCCCATTACGGAAGAGTGTCCGAAGGGACAGTGTACCAATCCTTACGGTTGGACCAAGTCCATGTTGGAACAGGTCCTTTCCGATATGCAAAAGGCAGACCCGCAGTGGAATGTGATATTACTCCGTTATTTTAATCCAATCGGAGCACATAAGAGCGGAACCATTGGTGAAAACCCCAACGGAATTCCCAACAACTTAATGCCTTATGTTACACAGGTGGCAGTAGGAAAATTAAAAGAACTGGGTGTTTTTGGTAATGATTATGATACACCGGATGGAACCGGTGTGCGTGATTACATCCATGTAGTTGATTTGGCACTTGGTCATGTGAAAGCATTAAAGAAGATAGAAGAAAAAGCAGGACTTTGTGTTTATAATTTAGGAACCGGTGTGGGTTATAGTGTTCTTGACATCGTAAAGAATTTTGAAGAAGCAACCGGTGTGAAGGTGCCTTACGTGATTAAGGATAGACGTCCCGGTGATATTGCAACCTGCTATTCCGATGCATCTAAAGCAAAGAGAGAACTGGGATGGGAAGCACAGTATGATATCAAAGATATGTGCGCAGACTCCTGGAGATGGCAAAGTAATAATCCGAACGGATATGAAGAGTAATTCATTGATAAGATAATAAAGAAAAAAGAAGGGGCATATCAGTTGATGATATGCCCCTTGTTACTGGCAAAACATGTTAAACGACATAATTGTACATAAAGATAAAGTGGCATACACTGCCTGCCATGACATAAACATGGAAAAGTTCATGGGCACGGAAATACTGAAAACGATTGCCGAATACAGGGATTTTCATAGCATATATTACACCACCTATGGTATAGAAAATTCCGCCTGCGAGAAGCCAAAGGAAAGCAGCGTGAGGCAAAACATTCCATAAAGTTCCAAACACTCCTAAACATACCCAGCCCATGGAAATATAAAGTAGAGAAGAGAACCATTTGGGACAGGTAATCCAAAACATTTTCAGTATCATGCCAAAAAGTGCAATTCCCCATACTACAGTTAAAAGCGTATAACCAAGTTTGCCACCTAAAACGATCAGACATACCGGTGTGTAGGAGCCTGCAATTAAGACAAAAATCATCATGTGGTCTATTTTCCGGAAAAAACGGAGTGATTTTCCGGAAATGTTTACGGTATGATAAGTGGCACTGGCACCGTATAGTAAAACCATACTGAGAGCAAAAATTCCCATAGCAGTAAATGCTAACGGTCCTGATGAAAGAGCTGCTTTAATCAGGAGTGGGGTCGCTGCGAAAACGGCCATCATCATTCCGATAAAATGAGTGATTGCACTTCCCGGTTCACGAATTGTAATTTGCATTTTAATAACCTCCTTGACATATGAGCGACTGAACTATTGATGTGGAGAAAAAAGCCTGCGATGCCTAAATGCACAACAAGTAGTTTTCATAACTACATCTAATACGTTTTAATACTACAATATATTATTTCCGATGTCAATAAATTTATTCTTAAAAAAACAGCCCTGCAATGCAGAGCTGTTTAATCTTCCTCAATTACATGTATTTCCAAATAATCAAAGTCTATGGATTCGATAAAATTATCCTGGGTAAATCTGGCTTTTGCATGTCGCTTAAATTCCGCAACAGTAGCATCCAGCCAAATAGGCTTTCCTAAATCGAATTCATAACAAACTCGATCAATTGCCCCAAAAACTTTATGGGTGCGGGTGTCATGATCATCATTGCAAATGACGGTGTCTTTTATTAGATGATTGCCTTTAAAAACTTTGGCCCAAAGACGAAACATACAAAGCTCCTTATTAAAAGTAATGTTTTTGATTATATCATCATATCATAAAAGGAATAAAAAGAATATTAAAAAATTGTGAAAAGTGTACATTTTAGTCGGAATATGGTAAAATATAAACATAGCAGTAAGACAGTAGTAGTTTTTGTAGTAAGGTGGTAATAAAATGGAATTGAGATCAGGTCGCGAGAGCGATGTAGATAATTGGAAAGAAGTCAATTTGATTTATAACTCTGCATTAAAGCAGATATCGACGAAATTGCAGATATTAAATGATGAGTTTCAACATGTGCACAGATATAACCCCATAGAGCATATTAAATCACGAATGAAGACATCGGAGAGCATTGTAAAAAAGCTGAAAAGGCATGGGTACGAGTCTACGATTGAGAATATGATTCAATATGTCAATGATATTGCAGGAATCAGGGTAATATGTTCTTTTACCTCAGATATTTATCAGATTGCAGAAATGCTGGGTAACCAGAGTGATATTAAGGTAATATCCATAAAAGATTATATTAATAACCCGAAACCCAGTGGATATAAGAGTTATCACATGCTGGTAACGGTGCCGGTATATCTTTCTGACAGAATTGTAGATACGAAAGTGGAAATCCAGATACGGACAGTGGCTATGGATTTTTGGGCCAGCTTGGAGCATAAGATTAATTATAAATTTGAAAGAAATGTTCCCGTACATATTAAAAATGAATTGATTGAATGTTCAAAGATGATTTCTGAACTGGATAAGAGAATGCTTTCACTGAATGAAGAAGTGCAGGCAATTGGACTGGAAAGTGAATGACTTTTTCCGGCCATTTGAAATTTTGTAACAATAAGGAAGACTGTAATTGCATGATAACATGAATTACAGTCTTTTTACATTACGCCCGAAAAAAGAAGACACCCTAAAAATGAGGAGTGCCCAGACACATTTCTGCGCCTGGGCTATTATGAAAAAATTTATCTGTGTGTAATGAAAAACATTACGTAACTATTCTTTATCTATATGTTTAATATAACCTATAAATATGAACAAATTATGAACAACGTATGAAAATATCGTTAATAGTACCAAGGCACACAAAAAACAAGTAATAATATTGTGCAAAGTGCACAAAAATATAGCACATTGTAAATTCTCATTAAAAGTGATAAGATAGCAATAGAGAAATGAGTACAGAAGAATAAGGATAATGTACCCGGAGGGATGTAGCATGGATAACTTTATGGATAAGGTAGCACAGAAATTAACTTCACAGGACATGATTCGGGCAAATGCAGCGGCAGATGCTGCGGAACTTCAGAGTCTTGAGACACAGATGGAATTGTTTAAAGAACAGATGGGTAAATACGATGAATGTCTTCAGGAAATGAGAAAGTTAAATCTGAAAAATATAGAGAGTGCGGAAGATGTACAGCAGTTGGCAAATCAGGCTAATGCCCATTTAAATAAAACGGTGGAAGAGAGTCTTGCCAAAATTGCTGAAATTAAAGAAAATGCTGATAATGTAGACGCGATTACAGAGACTATGACCGGCATGCAGGATAAACTGGAAGAGTCTTTTAAGAGTATGGAAGACTTCTTACATACGGACAATGTAAAGGTGTACCGTAACGTACAGGCAGCCATGATTGAAGAATTGGAGAAACAGACAGCTGAGATTAAGGAAGCCCAGAACAAAGTCGGAAAAAGTTATAAGGTACTTATTCCTTTCGTTATTATAACCATGATTGTTTCACTGGCTAATTTGGGAATTGCGATTGCCAGAATATTTGGTTTGTTTTAAAAACGTAAAGAGACAAATGAAAGGTCTGCCTTATGGCAGAAGGTACAAAAATGGCCAAACAGAGTTGGAAACCCGGAAATATGTTATATCCTCTTCCGGCAGTTTTAGTAACTGTCTCAGATAAAGCAGGAAACCAAAATGTTTTTACCGTTGCATGGACTGGAACTGTGTGCAGTGATCCGGCGATGGTATCTATTTCAGTAAGACCGGAGCGCTATTCTCATCACATGATAGAGGAGACCGGAGAATTTGTTATTAACCTGACAACCGAAAAACTTACTTTTGCCACTGATTACTGTGGAGTTAAGAGCGGCAGGGATGTGAATAAATTTAAAGAAATGAAATTAACTCCTATCAAAGCGGAAAAGGTATCGGCTCCACTGATTGAGGAAAGTCCCGTAAATATAGAGTGCAAAGTAAAAGAAGTGATTAAGTTGGGGACGCATGATATGTTTTTAGCGGAAGTGGTTGCAGTTCATGCTGACGAGAAGTACATGGATGAAAAAGGAAAGTTTTCTTTAAGCAAGGCAAATCCCATGGTATACTCTCACGGAACATATTACTCTCTGGGAAAAGAGCTTGGCAGTTTTGGTTACAGTGTCAGAAAGAAGAAAAGTAAATAGGGAATTGAGAAAAGAGTCATGGACTGAATGTAGCGCATGACTCTTTTATTATTATTAAATTACAAAAAGGTTCCTCTTTTGATGGAATCCTCTCCGTATTTTTTTCGGATGGAATCTAAGGTTTTATCCAGTGCTTCCAGCTTTTCGCGGGAGGAAAGCTGATTTGCATAATCAAACAAATTGATTTGTGTAGGACTTTCAACGGATGCAAGCTTTGAGGTCCGGATGCCTAAGAGACGGATGGGAGAGAAATCCCACAATTCGTCAAACAGCCTGCAAGCGGTCTGGTATATCAGTTGCGTGGAATCGGAAGGGGAAACAAGCGTAGTTTGATGGGAAACGCTACGGAAACTACTGTACTTGATTTCCACGCTGACCATACCTGCGAGTTGTCCGGCTTCCCTCAATCGTGTGCCTACAGATTCTGATAGCCATAATAATGTTTTACAGGCATCTTCCCGGTTGATCACATCCTTTGACAAGGTAGTAGAGTTACCGATTCCCTTAGTTTCCGGTGGGGCGGAACAAACAACTGATGAATCGATGCCGTTTGCATATTCCCAAAGGGTAATGCCGTGACTTTTTAGGTGGGCATAAAGAATGTCCCGGTCTGAGGTTGCCAACTCGCCAATGGTACGGATTTCCAGTTTCCTTAGTGTCTCTACGCTTGATTTGCCGCACATAAATAAAGAAGAAACCGGAAGAGGCCAAAGCTTTTCCCTGATCTCGTGAGAAAAGAGAGTGTGAACCTTATCGGGCTTTTTAAAGTCGGAGGCCATCTTGGCAAGCATCTTTACGTCAGAAATTCCAATGTTTACTGTGAATTTAAACTTTTCCTTCACTTGATCTTTGATGGAACAAGCAGCTTCAATAGGAGAGGCATATTGGTTTTGGATAGGAGTAAAATCCATGTAACACTCATCAATACTCACCTGTTCAATATCAGGGCAGATATCTGCCAAAAACTCCATGAGTTGTTTGCTTCTTTGGTGGTAAAGGGCGTGATCCGGTTCTGCAATATGTAATCCCGGACATTTGCGCATGGCGTGAACAATAGGTTCGCCGGTAACAATGCCATACTTTTTTGCGGGTATAGACTTGGCAAGAACAACACCATGGCGTTTCTCGATATCCCCGCCGATAATAGAAGGAATTTCACGGATATCGGTGGGATTTCCCTGCTCTAAAATGGAAAGGGCGCTCCAACTTAAGAAAGCAGAATTTACATCAATATGAAAAATAATTTGCTCCATGGGACACTCCTTTCCGAATGATTTCGTTTTATTAAAATAATTGTAGCAGAGATTCCCCTATTACAGCAATACACAAATAACTACCCTTTACAAGAAAAACATTTACTGATAAAATGTAATTATTACGAAAATGTTACGAAAAGCATAACGTGTCGAAATACGACATTTTATATAGAGGTTTCAAATGAAGTTTATTACCTGCCATTATAAAAGAATAAAGGTTAGAAGTATTAAAATTGCAATACTGGCAGTATTTGTCAGTATCTTTTTTCTGCCTTCTTATATGAAATTTGAAAGCACCGGAGATAATATGTATACGGTGTTTTTAAATGATGTAAGAGTCGGAACGGTGGGAACTGTAGAGGAAGCTGAAAGTTTTATGAGGGAAGCAAGAAAGCAGCTTGCTTCAGACAGTGAGGAATTAGTACTTGTAGAAGCACAGTTAAGAACCCAGGGGTCTGAAGTTTTATGGGGACAGACAGATGACCCACAGACAGTGATTTCCAATATGGCAATGGTGTTAGCAGATAGTGTACGGGAGACGATGAACCGTTCTTACATTGTGAAAATAAACGAATTAGTAATCAACCTGGCAGATGAGCAGGAAGTGCTTGCACTTCTGCAAGCAGCAATAGATAAATATGACTCTGAAAACAAATATACGGTAGAAGTCAATCTTGACCCGGACAGGGAATTGTCAGTTTTAACTACAAATGTAAAGTCGGAAGAAGAGATTGAAGTGCAGGAAGAAGAAGCACAAGCAGTTGCCGTAAGTGCCGGAATTGATGCGGAAGTGGATATTCTTTTTGAGAATATCAAGCCTGCAAAAGAATTAGACTTTAAAGACTATGACCTAGGATTAATTTCCATGGATTTTGGGGATACTATAGAAGTGGTAGAGGCCTACCTGGCTACAGGAGAACTTACCGATTTAGATGTAGCGATAGAACGTATCACAAAAGAAAAAGAAAAAAATGAGGTATATGAAGTACAACCGGGTGATACGCTGTCTGAAATTTCTATCACTACGAACATTCCCGTAGACAGATTGATAGAACTGAATGAAAATCTTGAAGATGAAAGGTCTATGATCCGTCCGGGCGATGAATTGATTATTACGGTTCCTAAGCCTGAACTTACGGTAGTGCGTCAGGAAGAGCGATATTATGAAGAAGATTATGAAGCGGACATTATCTATGTGGACAATGATGAGTGGTATACCACGGACCAGGTGACGCTTCAGGAGCCTTCGGCAGGACACAGAAAAGTGGTAGCCATCATTACTTATGAAAATGATAAGGAAACAGGAAGGGAAATTGTGAAACAGGAAGTTACTTATGAAGCGATTCCCAAGATAGTAGAGCGGGGAACAAAGATACCGCCTACTTATATCAAACCCATTTCCGGCGGTCGTCTCAGTTCCAAATTCGGAAGGCGTAATGCACCTACCAGAGGTGCAAGCAGCTACCATAAGGGAGTAGACTGGGCGACTCCCACAGGAACGGCAGTTGTGGCATCTTCCGGCGGAAAGGTTGCAAGAGCCGGATGGGCAAGCGGCTATGGCTATGTGGTTTATATTAATCATGAAGACGGAAGACAGACGAGGTACGGACATCTCAGTAAGGTGCTGGTGTCAGCAGGACAGACAGTATCCCAGGGGCAAAAGATAGCGTTAAGCGGTAATACAGGTGTCAGTACAGGACCGCACCTTCATTTTGAAATATTAGTGAATGGTAAGCAGGTAGATCCGTTTAAGTATCTGAACTAACGTTTGGCATTTACAAATGAGGAGAATATGTTATACTAAATTAGTATGCTTATGTTTTTTTGCGATAATAACATTTTATGATAAATATAGAGGTATACTATGGAACAGTATGCAGTTAGAGGCGGTAATCCGCTGGTTGGTGAAGTGGAAATAGGTGGTGCCAAAAATGCAGCTTTGGCTATTTTGGCAGCAGCAGTCATGACAGATGAACCTGTGATAATAGATAATGTGCCGGATTTAAGCGATACAAAAGCAATGATTCAGGCGACAGAAAGTATTGGGTGTCAGGTAGAGCAATTAGGAAGACACACTGTGAAAATAACGGCGAAGACTGTTAACAGTTTAGTGGTAGAGGATGACAGTAGTAAAAAAATCAGAGGGTCTTATTATTTTCTTGGTGCTCTTTTAGGAAGATATAAGAGGGCAGAAGTTGCACTTCCCGGAGGATGTAATATCGGATTAAGACCGATAGACCAACATATTAAAGGATTCCGTGCACTTGGTGCAGATGTCAGAATTGAACATGGATTAATTATTACAGAGGCAGAGCAGTTAAAAGGAAACCATATTTATCTTGATGTGGTGACTGTAGGTGCTACCATTAATGTAATGATGGCGGCAGTTATGGCAGAAGGTCAGACGATTATTGAAAATGCTGCGAAAGAGCCCCATGTAGTAGATGTGGCAAACTTCTTAAACAGTATGGGTGCTAATATCAAAGGTGCAGGAACTGACGTAATCAGAATTAAAGGAGTTCACAAGCTTCACGGAACGGAGTATACCATTATTCCTGACCAAATTGAAGCAGGAACCTTTATGTTTGCGGCAGCAGTAACCAAAGGCGATATTACAGTGAAGAATGTAATTCCCAAGCATTTGGAGTCTATCAGTGCAAAACTAATGGAAATCGGATGCGAGGTGGAAGAATCGGATGATGCTGTACGTGTAGTTGCGGCAAAACCTCTGACACACACTCATGTAAAAACACTGCCATATCCCGGTTTTCCTACGGATATGCAGCCCCAGATTACGGTTGCACTTGGTCTTTCTACAGGTACGAGTATTGTGACAGAAAGCATTTTTGAAAACAGATTCAAATATGTGGATGAACTTACCAGAATGGGAGCTAACATAAAAGTAGAAGGAAACACAGCCATTATTGATGGCGTGTCTAAATATACAGGAGCCAGTATCAGTGCACCTGATTTGCGTGCAGGAGCAGCACTTGTAACGGCAGCGTTAGCGGCAGAGGGTATTTCTATTATCGACGACATAAAATTTATCGAGAGAGGTTATGAAGATTTCCCGCATAAGTTGCAGATGCTTGGTGCCCAGATTGAAAAGGTGAGCACTGAAAGAGAATTACAGAAGTTCCGATTGAAAACAGGTTAAAAATAAGCCGTCACAGTGATGTGACGGCTTAACTTATGTTTCCTATTAAATTAAATCATCGATATAAAGATCCGGATGTTCGCTTAAATCAAGAAAACCTTCAGATGTCTTGATAGTAGGTGAAGCCAGGTGTTCTTTGTTGATAAAGACAATCTTTCCGGTTACACCATTATTTAATCGTACGTCGTTAAGCAGATAACTATTTACAACGTTTTCAAGGAAGGTCAAAATAAAGCGGGCATCATATTTCTGCAAACCTTCACTCTCAAATAAACCGATTGCTTTGAATGGACACAGGGGTCCACGATAAATTCTCGCTGAAGTCATAGCATCATAGATATCGGCGATGGCTACCATTTTAGCATATGGATCAATTTTATCGCCTTTTAATCCAAATGGATAACCACTTCCGTCACATTTTTCGTGATGCATCAGCACGGCATTAAGAACGGACTTGGGCAAAGGAGATGTTTCTAACATGCGATATCCTTTTTGAGGATGTGTTTTGACGATGTTATATTCTATTTCTGTAAGCTTGCCGGGTTTTTTGATAATGTTGTCGGGAATTTTGGTTTTACCGACATCATGAAGGAGACCACTGATGGTAGCCATACGTATTTCTTCTTCGTTTAGTCTCAGCCAACGGGCAAAGACATTACAGATAAGAGCAACATTCATGCAATGCACGTAAGTGGCATCATCATATTCCCGCATGCCGTGAAGCATATCAAATACGTTCGGGCTAGTCCACGAGGGTTCTAAAATATTGAGTGTGTGATTCATTAATTTGTCAACGTCAAGAGGAGTTCCTTTTTCGATAACATCATTCATGACGTCTTTAAAGGCATCAACATCTTCTTCAAATTCCTGCTTAAACTGAATAAATTCCGGACTGCGGCGGATTTTTTCGGCATATGATGGCTCAAAAAAGGTGTCATCGCCGGGGGATGCCGGATCGTCTTCAATTCTGACCTGAAGGACGGAATAAAAGGCAAGCTTCGTAATAGTTTTGTCTGTTAAGACAAGACCCTTTGGAAGAATTAGTTGATTGTTAAAATTTAATATATCCTCGGCAGTAACCATACCGGGAACTAATTCAGAGGTATTTATTCTTCTCATTAGCAACTCCAATATGTATTATAGTGCAAATGGCACAAATGTCCTATTTAAATTATAAGTTTTCTCGGTATTACTGTCAATATTTTATCAATTATTTTATGACATAGTTGACAAAAATATATTTCTGGTGTAGCCTATGTACAGATAGGAAAATTCAATATTGTGAAGAGTCTCTTATTCAGAGTGGTGGAGGTGCATAGGACCTGTGAAGCCACGGCAACCCCGTAATCGGAAGGTGCCTGCCTGAGCGAGTATCTGCCAAGCATATTTGGTTATTCGAACAATAAGAGGATTTGATTATCGACAGTCGGTCCGCTTATGTTTCATAAGCGGATATTTTATTTTTAACAAGAAAAGGAGAAAAAAGATGGAAAAAAGATTATTTACTTCCGAATCCGTAACTGAAGGACATCCCGACAAAGTCTGTGATGCGATTTCTGATGCTATCCTTGATGCCTGCATGGCACAGGACCCCATGAGCCGTGTTGCTTGTGAAACCGCATGTTGTACAGGTTTCGTTTTAATTACCGGTGAAATTACTACCAACGCATATGTTGACATGCAGAAGGTGGTTCGTGATACTGTAAAGGAAATCGGTTACACAAAGGCAGATTACAGATTTGACGGTGACAGCTGTGCAGTGTTTGTGGCAATCGATGAACAGTCCGCTGACATTGCGATGGGTGTTGATAAAGCACTTGAAGCGAAAGAAAACAAAATGAGTGAAGCTGAAATCGAGGCAATCGGTGCAGGTGACCAAGGTATGATGTTTGGTTATGCAACAAACGAAACACCTGAATTTATGCCCTACCCTATTTCCCTTGCCCACAAGCTGGCACTTCAGCTTACCAAGATTCGTAAGGATGGTACATTAACTTACTTAAGACCCGATGGAAAGAGCCAGGTATCCGTAGAATATGACGAAAACGATAAACCTGTAAGATTGGAAGCAGTTGTATTATCTACACAGCATGATCCTGATGTGACACAGGAACAGATTCATAAAGATATTAAGAAATATGTATTTGATCCCATTCTTCCTGCAGAATTAATTGATGAAAACACAAAATTCTTTATTAACCCTACAGGACGTTTTGTAATTGGTGGACCTCACGGAGATGCAGGTCTTACAGGACGTAAGATTATCGTTGATACCTATGGTGGATATGCCCGTCACGGCGGCGGTGCTTTTTCCGGAAAAGACTGTACAAAGGTTGACCGTAGTGCAGCTTATGCAGCACGTTACGTTGCAAAGAACATTGTTGCAGCAGGTCTTGCTGACAAGTGTGAAATCCAGTTATCCTATGCAATTGGTGTCGCACAGCCTACTTCTATCATGGTGGATACTTTCGGAACAGGCAAGCTTTCCAATGAAAAGTTGGTTGAAATCGTAAGAGAAAACTTCGACCTTCGTCCCGCAGGAATTATTAAAATGTTAGATCTCCGCCGTCCTATTTATAAACAGACAGCGGCGTACGGACACTTTGGCCGTAATGACCTTGATCTTCCTTGGGAGAAACTTGACAAGGTTGATGATTTGAAGAAATATTTATAAGAACGCTATCATGCAAAAGGCCATCCCTTTGGGTTGGCCTTTTGTTGCATTTGGCAGGCCATGAATGCAACTTACATATCAGAAAAAGCAGCTTACCGCAAGTGATATTGCGACAGGCTGCTTTTTTGCTTACTATGTAAAAAACGGCAAGAAACAGTGATTGCCAATTGGAAGAGGAAAGGAAAAAATATGGAACCGATTATAAAAGTGGAAGGTTTGCAGAAACATTTCGGAAGTGTAAAAGCAGTAAAGGGGATTGACTTTCAGGTAGAAAAAGGAGAACTGTTTGGGTTTCTCGGCGTAAATGGTGCCGGAAAGTCAACGACCATTAATATGCTGTGTACGGTATTAAAACCTACCGCAGGCAAAGCAGATATTTGTGGATTAGAAGTTGGAAAAGAAGATGAAGAAATCCGTAAGAAGATAGGTGTTGTTTATCAGAACAATTGTCTGGACGATAGGCTGACGGTCAAGGAAAATTTGCTTGTCAGAGGTGCCTTGTATGAAACGGACAGAAAGAAACTGACAGAGAATGTGTCCCGTGTCTGTGAGATACTGGAACTTTCGGAAGTGTACGGACGGAAATTTGGTAAGCTCTCCGGTGGGTGGAAGCGCCGCTGTGAAATTGCAAGAGCACTGCTCCATGCACCGGAAATCTTGTTCTTGGATGAACCTACCACGGGACTTGATCCATCAACAAGAAAAATTGTGTGGGAGAGCATCAGCAGGCTCCGAAAGGAAGAAAATATGACCATTTTTCTCACCACCCATTATATGGAAGAGGCGGCAAGGGCATCCCATATTGCAATTATAGATGCAGGGGAGATAAAGGAGTATGGAACCTCTTTTTTATTAAAGGAAAAATATGCAAAAGATAAATTGAAATTAATTCCGAAAAGAGAGACGGAAAAAGAGATAGAAGAATATTTCATACAAAAGCAAATAGACTTCAAGAAAAAAGAAGAATTTTTACAGGTTGGATTAAAAGACAGTATGTCCGCAGTGCCTATTCTTAATGCCATATGTCCATTCATAGAAGGATTTGAAATGGTGCAAGGATCAATGGATGATGTGTTCCTGAATGTGACAGGAAGAACGTTGGAGGGATAAAATGAAAGAAATTTATTATTTGTTTAAAAGAAATGTGCTTGTGTTTTTAAGAGATTATGGTGCAGTATTTTTCTCTGTGCTTTCTATGCTTATCATACTTCTTTTGATGGTGGTATTTTTGGGGAAAATGAATACTGACGAAGTGCTGTGGATTCTTTCAGAATATGGCGGAGAAAGGGATGCACTGACGGACGAGAAGAATGCCGGATACTTAATACAGATGTGGACCCTGGCAGGAATTTTGGCAGTAAATACGGTTACCGTTTCACTGACAGTGATGCAGACCATGATCCGCGACGAGGTAAAAGGCCAGCTGGCATGTTTTTATGTAGCGCCCGTAAAGCGGATTAAAATAGCGTTGGGCTATATTTTGGCTGCATGGGCAATCGGTAGCGGCATGAGCTTTTTGACCTTGTTAGTGGGAGAGGTATACATGGTAGCACAGGGGAATCCGCTACTGTCTATGGATGCTTTTGTCAAGGTGCTTTTCATGATTATGCTGAATGCATTTGTTTATGCAGCGGTAGGATATCTGTTGGCATTATTTATCCACAGTGAAAGTGCATGGGGAGGAATGCTTACAGTGGTAGGTACATTGGTAGGTTTCCTGGGGGGTATTTATCTGCCGGTATCTATGCTTTCAGAAAACATTGTAAAGGTATTAAAATGTTTGCCCGTCCTTCACGGAGCTTCCATGATGCGGGAAGTTTTAACAAAAGATGCCATGGAAGTAACCTTTGAGGGATTGCCGGATATAGTATGTGAAGTGTTTGCAAAGGAATTGGGAATTGTCTTGTGGAACGGGGATGTGCAAATAACTTTGGAAAAGCAGATTCTTATTTTGACACTTTATGGTATAATAGCAATTGTGGTGGCAACGGTCATCAGCAAACGGAGAAAGATTCGTGACAGATAAAGGTGTAAGAATGAAAATTACAATTGTGGACCCCATAGACGGGGAAGAGGATGAAATTATTATCCGCTGTAAACAGATGGATGAACATTTACTAAAACTGGTATATGCCCTGAAGGCGGGACAGGAAAAACTAACGGCTACCAAAGGAACGGATATTGTGCAGGTGACACCTAAAGAGATTTATTATTTTGAGGCTGTGGATAATAAGGTGTTTTTGTATTTGGATAAAGAAGTTTATGAAACGAAATTGAAATTGTATGAGTTGGAAGAACGCTTTCAAGATACAGATTTCCTTAGGGTATCCAAGTCTGTTATTTTAAATTTGTCAAAGGTGAAATCTTTAAGCCCGGCATTTAACGGCAGATTTGAAGCAACCATGAAAAATGGTGAAAAGCTGATTATTTCCAGGCAGTATGTGCCGGTTTTGAAAGAAAAATTAGGACTGTAAGGAGGAAGAAAAATGGCAAGACTGAAAGTATTGTTAGATGTGTTTACAAAAGTAACCACCTGCGTTGTTTTGGGAGTTGCAGTATACTGTATGATTTTCTTCCCTGAGCTTAATTTTGACACAGATATTATGTGGCAGATATTACTGGTATCCTTCCTTACCAGTGCAGGTACTCTAATGTACACAGATGATATCACTAAAAACAGTATGAAGATCAGATGTGTGATTCATTATTTCATGGTGAATGTGATTGTGGTGGTGTGTGGACTTTGGTTTGAGTGGTTTTATGCTGATAACTTGCCGCAGGTAATCGGAATGCTGGTTCTGATAGCAATTATCTATTTGTTTGTGTCTGTGGTTACATGGAAGAGTGTAATGAAGGAAGCTGAATTGATGAATGAGCGGTTAGCAGAGTATCAGGAGAAGAGATAGTCACAAAAAGAAATGTCAGGGACTTTCCAAGACATTTCTTTTTTGCTACAATAAAAAAGAAGTTTTTTCAGTGGAAAGAAACAACGAAAACGGGAGGCAATCATGGCATTTGCACATCTTCATGTCCATACAGAGTACAGTCTTTTGGACGGCTCTAATAAAATAAAAGAATATGTAAAACGCGTCAAAGAGCTGGGCATGGACAGTGCAGCGATTACAGACCATGGAGTTATGTACGGTGTGATTGACTTTTATAAGACCTGTAAGGCGGAAGGAATCAGACCAATTCTTGGATGTGAGGTTTACGTAGCGCCAAATTCCCGTTTTGACAAGGAACTGACCGGTGGTGAGGACAGGTATTACCACCTTGTTTTACTTGCAGAAAATAATACCGGTTACGATAATCTGATGAAGATTGTAAGCCGCGGTTTTACCGAGGGCTATTACTATAAACCCCGTGTGGATATGGACGTGTTAAGAGAATTCCATGAGGGAATTATTGCCCTTTCTGCCTGTCTTGCCGGAGAAGTACAAAGGTATATTCAAAAAGGACTTTTTGATGAGGCAAAGAAGGCGGCGTTAAAGTACAGAGATTGCTTTGGTGAGGATAATTATTTTCTGGAACTGCAGGACCATGGAATGCCGGAACAAAAAATGGTAAATACTGCTCTTTTGCAGATGAGCAAGGAATTAAATATTCCTCTTGTGGCTACCAATGACGTTCACTATACTTATGCGGATGACGTGAAGCCTCACGATATTCTGCTTTGCCTGCAGACAGGAAAGAAACTGGCGGACGAAGACAGAATGCGCTATGAAGGCGGCCAGTATTATGTAAAGAGCGAAGAAGAAATGAAAGGACTGTTTCCTTATGCATGGGAGGCAGTGGAAAATACACAGAGGATTGCGGAGCGCTGTAATGTAGAGATTGAATTCGGCGTAACCAAGCTCCCTCATTTTGAAGTGCCGGAAGGCTATGATTCATGGACTTATTTGAATAAACTTTGCTATGACGGCCTACATGAGCGTTACGGAGAAGATGAAAATGCACCTGCGGGAGATACAGGGCTTACATTAAAAGAGCGTCTTGATTATGAATTAGATGTTATTAAAAATATGGGATATGTGGATTACTTCCTGATTGTTTGGGACTTTATTAATTATGCCAAGCAAAACGGGATCATGGTAGGACCGGGAAGAGGCTCTGCGGCGGGAAGTATTGTTGCATATACACTAAAAATTACGAATATTGATCCCATTAAATACAGTTTACTGTTTGAACGTTTCTTGAATCCGGAACGTGTGTCCATGCCGGATATTGATATTGACTTCTGCTTCGAGCGGAGGCAGGAAGTCATTGATTATGTGGGGCGTAAATACGGTGCCGAAAAGGTAGTGCAGATTGTAACTTTCGGTACTTTGGCAGCGAAGGGTGTTATCAGGGACGTAGGACGTGTGATGGATTTGCCCTATGCTTATGTAGATTCCCTTGCCAAGATGATTCCCAATGAACTTAATATTACCATTGAGAGGGCTTTGCAGATTAATCCTGAGCTTCGTAAAATGTACGAAACAGACCCTCAGGTAAAAGAATTAATCGATATGAGTCAGAGGTTAGAAGGCTTGCCCAGACATACATCCATGCATGCGGCAGGTGTCGTTATCTGTTCCAGACCCGCAGAAGAATTGGTGCCCTTATCCAGAGGCTCCGATGGTTCCATCACCACGCAGTTTACCATGACAACCATTGAAGAACTTGGTCTTCTTAAAATGGACTTTTTGGGCCTTCGTACCCTTACCGTAATCCGCGATGCAGTTGCCATGATAGAAAAAAGTAAAGGCGTGCATATTGATATTGACAATATTGACTATGATGATAAAAAGGTTCTTGCATCCATCGGAACAGGAAAGACGGATGGCGTATTCCAGCTGGAAAGCGGCGGTATGAAAAACTTCATGAAGGAGTTAAAGCCGGAGAATCTGGAAGACATTATTGCAGGAGTATCCCTGTACCGCCCCGGCCCTATGGATTTTATTCCGAAGTACATTAAGGGGAAAAACAGTTCGGGACCGATTGTTTATTCCTGTCCTCAACTTGAGCCTATTTTAGCCCCTACTTACGGCTGTATTGTGTATCAGGAACAGGTAATGCAGATTGTCCGTGATCTTGGTGGCTATACCCTTGGACGAAGTGATTTGGTGCGCCGTGCCATGAGTAAGAAGAAACAGTCGGTAATGGAAAAGGAGCGCGCCAACTTTGTATATGGCAATGAGGAGGAAGGTGTGCCCGGATGTGCGGCAGCAGGTATTTCTGAAGCGGTTGCCTCCCAGATTTATGATGACATGATGGATTTTGCGAAGTATGCCTTCAATAAATCACATGCGGCATGCTATGCAGTGGTGGCATACCAGACGGCGTATTTGAAATATTATTACCCCGTAGAGTTTATGGCGGCACTGATGACTTCCGTGATAGATAATTCCTCTAAGGTGGCGGAGTACATTATGACCTGCCGTAACATGGGAATTAAGATTTTACCTCCGGATATCAATCAGGGGGAAAGTGGATTTTCCGTAAAGGATAATGCCATTATTTATTCCCTCACAGCCATTAAGAGTGTGGGAAGACCGGTGATTGAGGCAGTGGTTTCGGAGCGTAATGAACGGGGAGAATTTACCAATCTGAAGGACTTTATCACCAGGGTTGCAGATAAGGATGTAAACAAAAAGGCCATTGAAAACTTTATCAAGGCCGGTGCTTTTGATTCCCTTCCGGGAACACGCAAGCAGTTTATGAGTGCTTATATTCAGATTATGGATCATATTGTTCATGATAAGAAAAACAATATGGCAGGGCAGATGAGCCTTTTTGATATTGTATCTGAAGATCAGAAGGAAGAATATGACGTGAAGCTTCCTGATGTGGGAGAATATTCCAAAGAGATGATGCTTGCTTTTGAAAAAGAGGTATTGGGCGTCTACATCAGCGGTCATCCTATGGAAGAGTGGGAAGACCTTTGGAAAAAAGGAATTACCAATACCACAGTGGATTTTGCATTAGATGAAGAAACTGGTGAAACGGTAGTAAAGGATAATGCTACTGCGGTTGTCGGTGGTCTTATTGCAGACAAAAAAATAAAATACACGAAAAATGACAAGATTATGGCATTTTTACAGGTGGAGGACCTTTTGGGGACGGTGGAAGTCATTGTGTTCCCCAGAGACTATGAAAAAAACAGTGCGAAGCTTGTGGAAGACAATAAAGTCTTTGTCAGAGGCAGGGTGTCTTTGGAGGAAGATAGGGACGGTAAACTGATTTGCGAGAAGATTACCGCGTTTGATGAAATTCCGAAGAAACTTTGGGTTAAGTTTTCCAATATGGAGGATTATGAACAAAATATTGAGGAACTCTTAGGAACACTTGCCGGGTCAGACGGAACAGACAGCGTGATTATTTACATTGAAGCAGAAAAAGTAATGAAGAAACTTCCTCCCAACCGCAGTGTAAATGCAGATGAAAGCTTACAGAAAATACTGTGTGATAAATATGGTGAGGAAAACATAAAAATTGTCTGGGATGTGAAAAAAGATTGAAATAGCCCATAAAACAGAGTAAAATAGGAAATGCTTTGTAAAGAGAAACTGTTTGCAGGAAAGGACAGGAATTTAAATGGCTAAAGAAATTAAGACAATCGGTGTGCTTACCAGCGGAGGCGATGCTCCCGGAATGAATGCAGCAATCCGCGCTGTGGTAAGAAAAGCCATTGGAAACGGTGTAAAAGTAAAAGGCATTAACAAAGGATATCAGGGCCTTTTAAATGAAGAAATCATAGATATGGAAAAAAAGGCTGTCTCAGATACCATCCAAAAGGGTGGCACGATTTTGGGTACGGCAAGATGTGCTGAGTTTAAGACAGAAGAAGGACAGAAAAAAGGCGCAGAAATTTGTAAAAAACATGGGATTGACGGTCTGATTGTCATCGGTGGTGACGGTTCTTACCGCGGTGCCCAGGCTCTTGCAAGACTGGGAATTAATACCGTAGGCATTCCGGGGACCATTGACCTTGATATTGCATGTACCGACTATACGATTGGTTTTGACACAGCAGTAAATACCGCCATGCAGGCTATCGATAAAGTAAGAGATACCTCTTCCTCCCATGAGCGTTGCAGTATTATTGAGGTAATGGGCAGAAATGCAGGTTACATTGCACTTTGGTGCGGTGTGGCAAACGGTGCGGAAGACATTCTCCTTCCTGAAAAGTATGATTTTAATGAGCAGAGTATTATTAATAACATTATTAATAACCGTAAAAGAGGAAAGAAACATCACATTATTATCAATGCAGAGGGAATCGGTCATTCCACATCCATGGCCAGAAGAATTGAAGCAGCCACCGGTGTGGAAACCAGAGCAACCATTTTAGGTTATATGCAGCGTGGCGGTAGTCCTACATGTAAGGACCGCTTTTATGCATCCATTATGGGTGCCTATGCAGCGGACATTTTATGTGCCGGAAAGAGCAACCGTGTGGTAGGATATCAGCATGGCGAATTTGTAGATTTTGATATAGAAGAGGCACTGGCGATGCAGAAAGAGATACCGGAATATCAGTATCAGGTAAGCCGCTTGTTATCTCAGTAAAGAGTATAGGGCGGAGCATGGCTCCGCCTTGTTTTATAGGTGATAAATATGATTACAAGTTGTGCAAACGATAAAGTAAAAAGAATTGTAGCGTTGCAGGAAAAGAGCAGAAACAGGGCGAAGGAAAACGTTTTTGTAGCAGAAGGCCTCAAAATGTTTGAGGAAGCCCCCATGGATATGCTTGCAGAAATTTATATAGAAGAAAAACTTTTTGAAACCATGAGAGCAGAAGCTGACGGGGGAAAGTTGCAACAGTGTATCCGTGACGGGATTCCCATAGAGACCGTCTCAAAAGAAGTTTTTGCGAAAATGTCTGACACACAAAGCCCACAGGGGATTTTGTGTGTGATGAAAAGGCATACCTACCGGCTTAAAGATTTGATAGAAACATCCTGTGATAAAAAGAAAAAAGAAGGACATGCACCGCTGTTTCTTATGGTAGAGGACGTGCAGGACCCCGGTAATTTAGGTACTATGATGCGCACAGCGGAAGGAGCTGGTGCGGATGGAGTTATTCTTACAAAAGGAACCGTGGACATTTACAATCCAAAGACCATAAGGTCTACCATGGGTTCTTTATACAGAGTTCCCTTTGTCTATGTGGACAGTCTTTCGGAGGCAATTGCCCTTCTTAAGAAAGAGCAAATTAAAGTATACGCGGCACATTTAAAGGGAGAGAAGTTTTATCAGGAATTTTCCTATAAAGACGGTGCAGCATTTATGATAGGGAATGAAGGGAACGGTCTGAAAAAAGAAACGGCCGATATGGCAGATGCCTACCTTAAAATTCCCATGGAGGGACAACTTGAATCCCTGAATGCAGCCGTTGCGGCAGCACTTTTAATGTATCAGGCAGCCTTTGGAAAATAAGACGGAAATATCATGTAAATGAATAAAAAAGTAAAAAGAGCAGAATAATAAAAGAAAGAGAGATATGACTATGAAAATTGGATTTATCGGACTCGGAAATATGGCAAGAGCAATGATTGGCGGTATGATTACGAAACAAATTGCTTCCAAAGAGGATATTGCCGGCGCAGATAAGATGCAGGCAGCAGCAGAGGATGTAAAGAAGCAGTGGGGAATTAAAACATGTACAGATAATGCCCAGGTAGCCGGCGATGCAGATGTTCTGGTACTTGCGGTAAAACCCCAGTTTCTTTCCCAGGCAGTATCAGAGATGAAGGATGCAGTAAAAGAGAACACGCTGATTATCAGTATTGCAGCAGGAAAAAAGATTCAGGAAATTGAAGGACTTTTTGGAAAAGAAATCAAGCTTGTGCGCTGTATGCCCAATACACCGGCCCTTGTGGGAGCGGGATGCTCAGGTGTTTGCCGTAATGGAAACGTAAGCGATGTAGAAATGAAACAGTGCATGGCAATTATGGAAAGCTTCGGAATTGCGCAGGAAGTGCCGGAAAATCTGATGGATGCGGTTACCGGTGTAAGTGGATCTTCTCCTGCTTTTGTATTTTTATTTATGGAAGCAATGGCAGATGGAGCAGTGGCAGCAGGTATGCCCCGCAGCCAGGCATATACCTTTGCAGCCCAGGCTGTTATGGGAAGTGCAAAACTGATGCTGGAAAGCGGAAAACATCCCGGGGAATTAAAAGACATGGTATGTTCTCCCGGCGGAACTACCATTGAGGGAGTCAGAGTACTGGAAGAAAATGCTTTCCGCGGTATTGTGGCAGATGCAGTTTTGGCAGCAGTTGATAAATCCAAAAACATGTAAAAAAAGTGTAATATGTTTTACAAAAAATGGTAAAAACCTCTATAGTGATACCTCGAAATGGCGAATAACTTGACAAAAATAGAAGCATTTGATATTATGTTTCGCGTACTTAAAGTTTTGTAACAAAATCGTAACATATTTGCTCAAACAGAACATTTGGAGGTAGCATAATGAATCGGAGAAACAGACTGCTAAAGATGGCAGCGGGTATGCTTTGCATCCTGTTACTGATCTGCGCAGAGGAAATAACCGTTCAAGCAGCTGAAAAAGAAGAATACGATTTTCTGACATCAGGAGCAGGAGAAATACTTGACCCCGGTGCTTACAGCACAAATGCTCCCGTAGAAGAACAAACAGAGTTAAATATTAATCAGAAATTCGAAAGTGAAAAGGCAAGAATGGAAGAAGAACTTGCCATGGCCAATGTGAAAAATGCATTAAATGTGCGTGCACAGGCTGATGAAAAGTCTGAAAAGGTTGGTTTTTTGTATAAGGACTGTGGCGGTACTATTCTGGAACAAAAGGACGGATGGACTAAGATACGTTCCGGAAACGTTGTGGGCTGGGCGAAGGATGAATATCTTCTTTTTGGGGAAGATGCCAAAGCCATGGCAGAAGAAGTGGGCAACTGGATTGTCACACTTGATTCCTCCGCAGTACGTGTCCGTATGGAGCCTAATTTTGAAGCGGAAGTATATGGAGTGCTGGCAAATGAAGACTCTGTGGAATTTATTGATATTATAGACGATAACTGGATAAGCGTTGATTATGACGGCGAAACCGGTTATATCAATACAGAATATGTCAATGTAGAATTTTATATTGATAAGGCGGAAAGTATTGAAATTGTCCGCCAAAGAGAACGGGAGGAAGCAGAACGCAAACGGAAAGAAAACCGTGGTGCGCTGGATGCATCGGCAGACGAGCTGCGACTTTTGGGTGCTCTTATCTATTGTGAAGCAGGAAACCAGTCCTATGAAGGTATGGTGGCAGTAGGTGCGGTGGTAATGAACCGTGTGAAGCATCCTGCTTATCCCAATACCATTCATGGTGTTATCTATGCATCAGGACAGTTTACACCTGCCATGACCGGTAAAGTAGCGAGAATCTATAACGGTACCGTTCCTGAGATGTGTATGCAGGCAGCCCAGGCAGCTATTAACGGTGAGACTACCGTAGGCGATGCAACCTATTTCAGAAGAGCCGGTAAGCGCCAGGGATATGTCCTCGGCGATCATGTATTTTGGTAAGCCCTAAAAAGACTCCTGCAGATTGTAAAAGCGTTTAGAACTTTTATTCTGCCTTTTGCAAAATTTTCTTTTTAAGCATACAGAAACTTTAGGGATTTTATGAACCCGCCTTTTTCATATGCTTATATAATTGTCCTCGCACAACTTAAAGCCGCATGTTTGCAACATGTGCTAAGAGCCTTTTAAAACTTTTGTAAAAAATGGGTCGACACACTTTAAAAAATGTACAAGCCATTCCAACATGTCTGAGCGTCAGCGAGTTCTGGAATGGCTTGTTTATTACATCTTTAAAGTGTGTCGACCACATTTTTCTTGAAAGTTTTATAGGCTTTGCACAGTTGCAACAGCGGCTTTTCAGACATTGCTTCGGACAATTGCATTTATGAAAAAGGCGTTTCTATAAAATCTGACCAAAGTTTCTGAAATGCTTTACAAAGAAATCTTTTGCAAAAGGCAGAGTAAAATCTATAAAATATTTACAATCTGTGGGATTTCTTTTTAGTTGATTATGATGCGTTAGTGTAGTAAAATATCTCTATATAGGCAATATTTTATTGTCAGGTGAAGGAGGGTAATATGGGCTTAACAACGATTTGGTTAATTGTACTGGTAGCCTGCATTGTAATTGAAATTGCAACCATGGGTCTTGTGACCATTTGGTTTGCAGGCGGAGCTTTGATAGCAGCGGTTGTTGCTGCATTTGGCGGTTCTTTATGGCTTCAAATCGGATTGTTTTTAGTCGTGTCACTTGTGCTGTTGTTCTTAACAAGACCGATAGCAGTGAAATACTTTAACAAGGACAGAGTAAAGACGAATGCAGAAAGCCTGGTAGGCCAACAGGCCATTGTTATCAGCGAAATTAATAACCTGCAGGGCATCGGTCAGGTTACGGTAAATGGTCAGGAATGGAGTGCCAGAAGCGTAAATGCAGATAAGGAAATTCCTGTAGGAAGCGTAGTTATGATCCGTGCCATAAGTGGCGTAAAGCTTATGGTAGAAGAAAAAGAAGTATAAGAAAAAGGAGAATGAAAAATGGGATTTTTATTTGTAGTACTTTTAGTAATTTTAATTATGATTTTAGCATCTTGTATTAAGATTGTACCTCAGGCGTACGGCTATGTAGTAGAACGTCTCGGTGCATATCAGGGAACATGGTCAGTTGGTCTTCATATTAAGATGCCGATTATTGATAAGGTTGCAAAAAAGATTAATTTAAAGGAACAGGTAGTTGACTTTGCACCGCAACCTGTTATCACCAAGGATAATGTAACTATGAGAATTGACACCGTTGTATTTTTCCAGATTACAGATCCGAAGCTTTTTGCATATGGTGTGGAAAATCCCATTATGGCGATTGAAAATTTAACAGCTACCACACTCCGTAACGTAATCGGTGAAATGGAACTTGACCAGACATTAACATCCAGGGAAATTATTAATACCAAAATGCGTGCTTCCCTTGATGAAGCAACTGACCCTTGGGGTATCAAGGTAAACCGTGTGGAACTTAAGAACATCATTCCCCCTGCAGAAATCCAGAATGCGATGGAAAAACAGATGAAGGCAGAGCGTGAACGTAGAGAAGCCGTAACCCGTGCAGAAGGTGAAAAGAAAGCCTCCATTCTGGAAGCAGAAGGTAAGAAAGCTGCAGCGATCTTGGAAGCAGAAGCTGAAAAGCAGTCAGCGATTCTCCGTGCAGAAGCGGAAAAGGAAAAGATGATCCGCGAAGCGGAAGGTCAGGCAGAAGCAATTATGAAGGTACAGCAGGCAACTGCAGACGGTATCAGAATGATCCGTGAAGCAGGAGCAGATGAAGCTGTTCTCCGCTTAAAGAGTCTGGAAGCGTTTGAGAAGGCAGCAGACGGCAAGGCAACCAAGATTATCGTTCCCTCTGAAATTCAGGGAATCGCAGGTCTTGTATCTTCCATAAAGGAAATTGCATCCGAAAAATAATTTTTCTGCAAACAGATAAGTATGACAATAAACGCCTGCAGGTTTATGCCTGCAGGCTACAGTTTTTAATTTAGTTTATTAGGGAAAGGCATGGTATCAGAATGAACTTAAAGGGAAGAAGTTTTTTGAAATTACTTGATTTTACACCGGAAGAAATTCTTTATCTGGTGGATTTGGCAGCAGATTTAAAGGATAAAAAGAAAAAAGGTATTTCTACGAGAGATATGCATGCGGGCAAAAACATTGCACTTATTTTTGAAAAGACAAGTACAAGAACCCGTTGCTCTTTTGAAGTGGCAGCCCATGATCTTGGAATGAATGCGACTTATCTTGACCCTGCTGCATCCCAGATCGGTAAGAAGGAAAGCATTGCCGATACCGCAAGAGTACTGGGAAGTATGTACGAAGGTATTGAATACCGCGGTTATGGTCAGGAAAAAGTAGAAGAACTTGCCAAATATGCCGGTGTGCCTGTTTGGAACGGACTTACCAATGAGTTTCATCCCACACAGATGCTTGCCGATGTGCTGACAATTAAAGAAAAACTTGGAAGAATTAAAGGTGTTAAGATGACATACATGGGTGATGCCCGCTACAACATGGGTAATTCCCTTATGGTAGTGTGTGCGAAGCTGGGCATGCACTTTACAGCGTGTACAGCCAAGAGATATTTCCCTGATGACGCACTTGTAAAAGAATGTATGAAAATTGCAGAAAGCACAGGTGGAAGTATTACACTCACAGAGGATGTGGAAGCAGGAACCAAGGGTGCTGACGTTATTTATACGGACGTATGGGTATCCATGGGTGAGCCGGATAGCATTTGGGAAGAAAGAATCAAAGAATTGTTACCTTATCAGGTAAATAAAAAGGTAATGGATAACGCCGGAAAAGATGCCATCTTTATGCATTGTCTGCCTGCATTCCATGACTTAAATACAGGAATCGGACGTGAGATGCATGCAAAATTCGGTCTTGCTGAAATGGAAGTAACCAATGAAGTGTTTGAATCTGCGCAGTCAGTCGTTTTTGAGGAAGCAGAAAACAGAATGCACACCATTAAAGCGATTATGGCAGCTACATTATAAGAAGAGCAATGAAACAGATAGGTGATCGGATTCTTTATTTTGAGGAGATTGACTCTACCAATGAAGAGGTAAAGCGGCAGGCAGAGGCAGGTGCGGAGCATGGTCTTTTGGTAGTCGCAGATGCACAGACGAGTGGTAAGGGGCGCAGAGGCAGATGCTGGGAGTCACCGGCAGGCAATAATGTATTTATGTCGTTGTTGCTACGCCCTTCTTTTGGAATAGAAAAAGCGTCTATGATTACGCTTGTCATGGCACTTAGCGTTCTGCAGGCCATCCGTGAGACCACGGAACTTGAGGCATTTATTAAGTGGCCAAATGATATTGTGATAAACGGTAAAAAAGTAGTGGGCATTTTGACAGAACTGATGACAGAGCCGGATGGCAGTTTCTACCTGGTATGCGGTGTGGGAATTAATGTCAATCAAAGAGAATTTCCTGAAGAAATTTCAGCCACAGCAACATCTCTTCTTTTGGAAAAGATGAATGAAGCGTCGGAATTTGACAGGAAGAGTCTTACCAATAAAGTGATTGATTGTTTTGCAAAGAATTACCAAGTCTTCTGTAAAAAGGAAACCATAGAAGAGATGCTTGATGAGTATAATACCTTTTTGGTAAACAGAAATGCGTCGGTGCGTGTTCTTGACCCGAAAGGAGAATACGAAGGCGTGGCACTGGGGATTAACCCTGAAGGTGAACTGTTGGTGCAATGTGCAGACGGTGACATCCGGAATGTGTATGCAGGAGAAGTATCTGTGAGAGGAATTTATGGATATGTGTGATGAAAAAATTGTTTTGTGCGGGGCAAATGCCTACGACCGGAAATATTATTTTAATGAAAAGTTCAAGGGTATTCCGGAATCCATTCAAAATGAATTACATATTATATGCGTGCTTTTTACGGAGGAAGTAGGAGGCATTTTCACCATCGAATTTGAGCAGGACGGAAGCATATCCATGCGTACCGAATTTGCAGATGATGATTTCCTTTATGATGAGGTCAGCAGTGGTCTTTTGGTAGGAGAAATCAGACGAAAGAGACAGGAATTGTTTGAATCTTTAAGTTTATACTATAGAGTGTTTGTATTACATGAAAGTGCGGATGTGTTACTTGAAGAGTCCGGAGAACTTTCAGAAGGGCAGGAATAAAATGATTTTAGTCGTAGATGTAGGAAACACAAATATTACTTTTGGCGTATATGAAGATAAAAATTTATTGACCACATTCCGCATGATGACAAAGCAGCTCAGAACATCAGATGAATATGGTATCAGTTTAAGAGAACTGCTCCGTATGAATCAGATAGAGCGGGAAAAGATAGAGGGGATTATTATTGCCAGTGTGGTTCCCAATGTAATGCATGCCTTAGAGGGGGCCCTTGTCAGATATATCGGTAAAAAACCTCTTATTGTAGGCCCCGGCGTAAAAACGGGAATCAAGATTACATCGGATAACCCGAGAGAAATCGGACCTGACCGTATCGTGGATGCGGTAGCAGGTTATGAACTTTACGGTGGTCCCATTCTGGTACTGGATTTCGGTACCGCGACCACATATGATTTGATTACTGAAGATGGATGCTTTGGTGTGGGTATTACAGCTCCCGGAATCCGTATCTCTGCAAAGGCACTTTGGGAAGATACCGCTAAATTACCGGAAATTGAAATTAAGAAACCAAGATCCATTCTGGCAAAAGAAACAATTTCCAGTATGCAGGCAGGTCTTGTATATGGTCAGATTGGACAGACAGAGTATATTATTAACCAGGTTAAAAAGGAAAGCGGCTACGATAATTTAAAAGTAGTGGCAACAGGTGGCCTTGGCAGAATTATTGCAGACGAAACAGATGCGATACAGATTTATAACAGGGATTTGACGCTGGAAGGATTACGGATTATCTATGAGAAAAATGCAAAGAGATAACAGTTTGCTGCATGAACTGAATATCGGAAATGCAACCTTTCAAAATAACTTAGTGTTGGCACCTATGGCAGGGGTAACAGACCTGCCATTTCGTTTGCTCTGTAAGGAACAGGGTGCCGGTCTGGTTTGCATGGAAATGGTCAGTGCCAAAGCAATTTATTATCATAATAAAAATACAGAAGAGCTTTTGGAAATCCATCCCGATGAACAGCCGGTGTCTTTACAGCTTTTTGGTTCCGATGCAGATATCATCAGTGAGATGGCGAAAAGAATTGAAGAACGGCCTTTTGCGGTGCTTGATATTAATATGGGATGCCCTGTACCGAAGGTAGTAAACAACGGGGAAGGTTCTGCCCTTATGAAAAATCCCAAATTGGTGGAAGAAATCGTAAGGAAGACAGTAAAAGCAATCAAAAAGCCGGTAACCGTGAAAATCAGAAAAGGCTTTAACGATGATATGGTTAATGCCGTTGAGATAGCCAAGATTGTCGAGGGCTGTGGCGCAGCGGCAGTTGCGGTGCACGGAAGGACCAGGGAACAATATTATGCAGGAAAAGCGGATTGGGATATTATTGCCAAGGTAAAAGAAGCTGTTTCCATCCCGGTCATCGGGAACGGTGATGTGACAGACGGAGCCTCTGCAAGAGCACTTGTGGAACAAACCGGATGTGACGGTGTGATGATAGGCCGGGCCGTCCGGGGAAATCCGTGGATATTTAAAGAAGTGGCACACTATTTGGAAACAGGAGAAAGTATGGTGCGTCCTTCTAAAGATGAGGTGCGGGAAGTGATTCTCCGCCACGGAGAGATGGAGCTTGATTTAAAGGGAGAATATACTGCAGTCCGTGAAATGCGTAAGCACATTGCGTGGTATACGGCAGGTTATCCCAACTCGGCAGCACTCCGCAGGCATGTCAATGAAATGGAAACCGTTCAGGATTTAAAAGACGCCGTAAACAGAATATTTGTAGAATAGAAGAATGTTTGTCTGCATATCCTTTTCTATGGAAAACAGGACAATCAACCTTTTTTATATCACAATCGAAGAAGAGAAATGCGAGCCTCCAGGCTTTGCTAAGAGAGAGCCGTTTTTAAAAAAGTGGATAAAAAGGAGGCAGGATAGAAAGCAAGGGAAAACCGGACTGCCTGTGTATGAAGTTTTAAGACAGTTTCCTTATCCCGGAGGTGGGATACGTTTATGCTATTGCATTTTGCCAAGAACCTTCTTAAAAGAAGCAGAAAATGCTAAGAAAATGGCGAAGTGGTTTTTTTGCATGGACGAGGCGATAAAAAATGCAGAAGAAAATCTGCAGGATGAGCGGTTTACGTATTTCTTGGCAAATTCTGAGGTGATAAACTTTTTCCCTTTCGCAGAGAACATTCCGCCGGAGCTTTTTGAGATGTGCTTATGGGATGCAAAGAGACAAATAAAAGATGCAAAAGTCAGTATATCACTTCCTGATGATTGCAGCAGTCTGGTTGCAGAGCAAATGATTGGCTTGTTAAATCCCTATTTGCCACGCCTTAATGAAGTGGCTTTTGTGGGGGAAGAGAACAGCGTCAGCAAATTCCTTGAAGACTATTTGTACGAAGAATACGGAATGGTGATGAATTATCAAAAATATCCGTTAAAAGACACCGTGTGGGTGGATTTGACTGAAAAAGTGTCGCCTGTGGTTTCAAAATACGCAAAAGAGAACGAAATTTATCATATAAATGAGGGCCGGGTGCGGAAATTCCTTGACACTGCGGTAAAAAATGGGTACAATAACAAAGTTAATTAGGACAATATGCAATGTATTTCCTATACACAATAGAGAAGATATAAAAGATGGAAGGGCGAGTAGCAATGGAAAAGAAAAACATACTTACTTATGAAGGACTTCGGAAATATGAAGATGAGCTTCACGAACTGAAAGTAGTAAAGAGACAGGAAGTAGCACAGAAGATTAAAGAAGCAAGAGAACAGGGTGACTTATCCGAAAATGCAGAATACGATGCAGCGAAGGATGAGCAGAGAGATATTGAAGCAAGAATTGAAGAACTTGAAAAAATCTTGAAAAATGCGGAAGTAATTGACGAAGATGAAGTGGATCTTGACAAAATCAGCATCGGTTGCCGCGTTAAAATTTTAGATATGGAATATAATGAAGAACTTGAATATAAAATCGTTGGTTCTACAGAAGCAAACAGCTTAAAAGGAAAGATTTCCAACGAATCACCTGTAGGAAAGTCCTTAATCGGCAAAAAAGCAGGCGATGTTGTAGAAGTAGATACACAGGCAGGAACCTTAAAGTACAAAGTGCTTGAAATCCAGCGTTCCAACTAATAGACAGATAAACTTACAAACGGTAATTTTCGTAAGAGACAAGGAGAGTTAACAGTGGGAAATCAGCAGAATAATAAGCCCCAGCAGGAACAGGATATTAACCAGTTGTTAAAGGTCAGAAGAGAGAAACTTGCAGCACTTCAGGAAGCAGGCAAGGACCCTTTTCAGATTACTAAATTTGATGTAACCCATCACACTGCAGATGCAAAGGCACAATATGATGCCCATGAGGAGAAATTGTTAGCAGGAAGAGTAGCTCCCAGCGTGGATGGACTGGATGAAGCCCAGGCAAGAGAAGTGCTGAATACAGATTATAATGAAAGAAGAGCCATTATGGACGCAAGCCCTATTGACGTAATCATCGCAGGACGTATGATGTTTAAGCGCGTTATGGGTAAGGCTTCTTTCTGCAATATTCAGGATTTGAAGGGCAGAATTCAGGTGTATGTTGCCAAGGATGCCATCGGTGAAGATGCTTATGCGGACTTTAAGAAGTCAGACATCGGTGATATTTATGGTGTCAAGGGATATGTATTCAGAACCAAGACAGGTGAAATTTCCATTCATGCAGTAGAAATGACACTGCTTAGTAAGAGCCTTCAGATTCTCCCTGAAAAGTTCCATGGACTTACAGATACAGATACCCGTTATCGTCAGAGATATACAGACCTTATTATGAATGAAGAGGTAAAGGATACCTTTATCAAGAGATCCAAGATTATTTCTACCATCAGAAAGTATCTGGACGGACAGGGCTTTATCGAAGTGGAAACTCCTATGCTGGTTGCCAATGCGGGCGGCGCGGCTGCCAGACCTTTTGAAACCCATTTCAATGCACTCGATGAGGATTTCAAACTTCGTATTTCTTTGGAATTATACTTAAAGAGATTGATCGTAGGCGGACTTGAGAGAGTTTATGAAATCGGACGTGTATTCCGTAACGAGGGCCTTGATACAAGACACAACCCGGAATTTACATTAATGGAGCTTTATCAGGCATATACCGACTATTACGGAATGATGGACCTTACCGAGAATATGTTCCGTCATGTAGCACAGGAAGTTTGCGGTAAAACAGAAGTACCTTACGGCGAGCATATGATTGACCTTGGTAAGCCTTTTGAACGTCTTACCATGATTGAAGCTGTTAAGAAATATACAGGTATTGACTTTGACGAAGTGGCAGATACAGCGGCAGCAAAGAAGCTTGCCGATGAAAAGGAAGTTCACTACGAAGCAAGACACACCAAAGGTGATATCTTAAACCTCTTCTTTGAAGAGTTTGTAGAAGAACATTTAATCCAGCCCACCTTTATTATGGATCATCCGGTGGAGATTTCTCCCCTTACCAAGCGTAAACCGGACAAGCCGGATTATGTAGAACGTTTCGAACTCTTTATCAATGGTTGGGAAATGTGTAACGCATACTCTGAATTAAACGATCCTATCGACCAGAGAGAGCGTTTCAAAGCCCAGGAAGCTGCTTTGGCAGCAGGCGATGATGAAGCAAACACCACAGACGAAGACTTCATGAACGCACTTGAAATCGGTATGCCTCCTACAGGCGGCATCGGATACGGCATTGACAGATTGTCTATGCTGCTTACCAATTCACCTGCGATTAGGGATGTGCTGTTGTTCCCTACGATGAAGAGTTTGGATAAATAAAGCCTTTATTTATAAGGGTTTGAGAGATTTGAGGTTGGGAATTGCGACTGATTTGCGACCGAATAAGGAGAACAGGCTTAGATAGAACCATTATTAATTTAGTGGTTCTATTTTTTTGTCTACATGTTGCTTATAGTCCGTTGTTTTATATACAACAAGAATGGATAATTTAATTAGTGAGGTGAAACTAAGGATATATAAAAAGCATTAGGTTTGATAAACTGAAAGAGAATGGCAATTAATTGACGCAGACGTATGATAACTGTATAATACAAAAGAGAGAAAACTTTGAAGTTTCTGTTATGTAATTTATTTTATTGAAAAGGAAAGAGTAGAAAAAATGATACTTTGCATTGTAGTAGCTCCATGCAGAGTCTGAGGAGACTGCATGGAGGAACAGCACTAGGCTGATATCCTCAGGCTTTGCTTCTGTTTTGAGAAATAGTTGATAAGAAAAGGAGCAAAGAAATGAAAAATATAAAGAAAAATGAATTATACCAGTTGAAAGATTTTTTGATTCTCTGGAGTACCCAGAGTGTATCTCAACTTGGTAGCAGTATCACAGCATTTGCACTTACTTTATGGCTGTATGAGAAGACAGGTTCTTCATTAAGCACAGCAACACTTACTATATGCTCTTATGCACCATATGTGCTAATGAGCATATTTGCAGGAGCATTGACAGACAGATTTGATAAAAAGAAGACAATGCTTGTTTGTGATGTGCTTGCAGTGTTTTGTACCATAGTAGT
>JAGBBV010000030.1 GCA_017938315.1 Lachnospiraceae bacterium | reverse complement strand
TAACGAGCAACGAATAAAAGAAAAACTAGGATGGATGAGTCCTGTGCAATACAGACTTAGCCTCTTGGCTGCATAAAAATAGCGTAGCAGCCATTAAAACTGCTACGCTTAAAAAGTCTAACTTTTTGGGGTCACCTCACTCCCGGAGTTTTTTAATTTGCCGTTATAGAGAAATCCCCTGTTCACGGTTTCTGATGTTCATCTCAATTTTGCAGTCAGCTAAGTGTTCATAGTTAGCCTCCAGCGTATAGTCTACATTCACTTTAATATTATCTTCCGCTTCTTCAATACTGATTTTACCGGTATCGATTCCGATAAGAATATTTCCAAAGGGTGTGCCGTAGGTTGTCATGTTCTTTTTATTTTCTTCAAACACCATATGGACATTCATCAGTCCCTTTTTGGTAACTTCCACAAGGGAATCCTTGAATTTAATGATATTTTTGGTTGTATCGGAATACCCTTCCGTCACTTCATCATAAATAACGTAACGGCTTCCGCTTCTTTCATAATATTCTGCCGCGGTAATGGTCTCAAGAGCCTCTGCCCCTTCTTCTCCCACCGCATACTGAAGTCCTTTTAATGCAAGCAGCACTTCTTTATCCATGTTCTATGTATACCTTTCTCTTCTCTGCAATCCTTCTTTTATCTGCCCTTAATATTCTTCGATATTAATTGTTTTGGCAGAAAGAATGCCGTACTTAATAATGGAATTTGCAAACACCTTAAACTTCTCAGAGGCATCACTGACAAAAAATCTGTATTTGTTATCGCCTAAGTTTGCCGGTGTATCATTCAATAAATCTTTTTCTGCAAGAAGTTCTTTTAATTCCCTGGCTGTCTCATAAGCCGGATTAACAAGGCTCACCTTATTTCCCATAATCTTCGCCACCGTATCACGGATTAGCGGATAATGAGTGCAGCCAAGCACAAGTGTGTCTATGTCAATATCAATCAGCTCTGTCAAATATCTTTTGGCAATTTCATCCGTCACCGGATCCTGCCAAAGACCTTCCTCTGCAAGGGGTACAAACAAAGGACAAGCCTTTCCTACCACACTTACTTCAGGGTTTAATTCTTTTATGTATTTCGAATAGATTTTACTGTTAACGGTTCCTTCCGTTCCGATCACACCAATGCGTCCGTTCTTTGTGGTTTCAGAAGCCACCTTTGCTCCGGGTTTTACCACACCGATCATGGGTATGTCCGTCTCTTTTTCTATTTCGTCAAGGGCATAAGCACTGGCCGTATTGCAGGCAACTACAATCGCTTTCACCTCTTGTGTCTGCAAAAAATGCAAAATCTGACGGGAAAACTTTGTAATTGTTTCCTTAGACTTGTTCCCGTAAGGAACTCTCGCCGTATCGCCAAAATATACGATTCTTTCATCGGGAATCTGACTCATAATTTCTTTCACTACCGTAAGTCCGCCCACTCCGGAATCAAATACCCCAATGGGTGCATTTTTATTCATCATAATCTGTCATCCTTTTTTCTCTTACCTGACATACATATTCGTAAAGTCTGCTTTTTATACGGATTTCTTCTGCTTCTTTCGGCTCTTCCGCTTCCGCCTCCTCACAGGATTCAGGAACCAGACAAAGTTCAGGATATACAAACCCCCACCAGCCTAACGTGCCTACAAACAATATCATCGTACCCAAAAAACGTTTCATACTCTTTTTTCCTTTCTTACCGGATAAAAAGAGTATTGACGGGTTTTTCACCCTCTATACCTATAGCACGATTACATTCTTTTTTCAAGGCGTATCTGGCTGATAATGGATTTTTCCTGGTTATCTATATGGAGTCTTGCAGCAGCTGCTGCCTTTTCCTTATTTCTCTCCAGAATGCCTTCATAAATTTCCCTGTGTTCCGCAATCAGTTTATCATGTTGGCTTTCGTCCTTAATATAGACAAAGCGGTAACGGTACATCTGCTCAGAAAGGTTGTTTACCAACTGTTTTAATCTCTGATTGCCGGTGGCCTCCACAATAATATCATGAAGTTTTACATCTGCCTTTGCTATTATGGAAGCATCTTTCCCCTTGGTAGCCTGCTCAAATTCCTCGCAGGCAGAAAGAAGCTCTTCCATGCCCTCCCGGGTAATTCTCTCACAGGCAAGTTCTACACTGAGCACATCCAAGGAACGCCTTACCTCAAGCACATCCTTCAGACTTTTTTCCGTAATCTGGGCAACCTCCGCGCCACGCCTTGGAATCATAATGACCAAACCTTCCAGTTCCAGTTTCCTGATGGCTTCCCTAATCGGCGTACGGGAAACTCCCAGCTTATTTGCCAAATGTACTTCCATCAGTCTCTCCCCGGGCCTAAGCTGACCGGTCAGGATGGCTTTCCTTAGGGTATTAAAAACCACGTCTCTAAGAGGCAAAAATTCATTCATATCTATTTGAAAATCATTCATCTTTCCGCCTCCTTTTCTATGCATATTCCGGTGTATATTCCGGCTTTACAAACTCTGTCACAAAAACCTGCTTTGCCAGTTTTCTGTTTATAATTGCTTCATAAGCCTCCCCGGCTTTTTCTTTATGGGTATAGATACCAAAAACAGTGGGACCGCTTCCGCTCATAAGGGAATTTTCTGCCCCCTTTTCCTTCATCAAATCCTTAATTTCTTTGATAACAGGATAATTTTTCTCTGTCACGGTTTCAAGAACATTTCCCATTCTCTGTGTAATACCTTGTAAATCAGCTTTTTGCAGTGCTTCTACCATGCCGTCAATATCAGGGTGATAGGAAAGGGTATCTGCGTGCAAATTTTCATAGACAAACTTGGTAGACACATCAATATCCGGTTTTGCTATCAACAAGTAAGCATCCGGTGGCGCGGGAAGTGCTGACAATACTTCGCCGATTCCTTCCGAAAGGGCCGTTCCGCCCATGATGCAATAAGGAATATCTGCTCCGATTTTTACCCCCATCTGCTGCATATCAGCAAGGCTCATGTGAAGGTCAAAGAGTCTATTCATGGCACGGAAAACCGCTGCCGCATCGCTGCTTCCGCCTGCCATGCCGGCCGCTATGGGAATATTTTTTTCTAAAGATATTTCCACACCTTCTGTAATGGCAAATTTATCTTTTACCATATCCGCCGCTTTATAGATCAGATTGTCTTTATTACAGGGAAGAGGCGCCTGTCCTACTGTAAGGGTAATCCCTTCTTTTTCTGATTTTTTCACGGTAAGCATGTCGCAGATACCCACTGTCTGCATAATCATCTTCACTTCATGATAGCCGTCCGGTCTCCTTCTTAAAACATCAAGACCCAAATTGATTTTGGCATATGCTTTCTCTGTTATCTGCTCCATAATGGCCTCCCGTTTGCACAATTCATTATTTGCATGTTGCGCTATTTTTGTATCACCGTGTATTTCTATGTAAGATTGTATACATAATACATAGATTGTACTTAATTTTATACAAAATATTTGATTTTGTCAATCAACCCTAAACTTTTCAAAAATCCTGCCGATAATAACTATAACAATAATTGTCTTATCTACCAAGGAGGGTGATATTATGAGCGTAAACGGAATTACAGGTGCGGCATCTGCGTACAGTACCTATGCTGCCACACCCAAAACAGAAACAACTTCTAAGGCTGAAACAAAACCTGAAACAACTGCCAAGGAAAATGCCGGCGTTGTGTATGAGCCTTCAGCAGAACAGGCTACTGAAAAGGCTACTAAGAAATACACACCAAACGCTGAACTGATTGCCAAACTCAAAGCGGATGCCGATGCCAGAACCGCACAGTTTAAGAGTCTTGTAGAGCAACTTTTAACCAAGCAGGGAAAAACCTTTAATAATGCAAATGACATCTGGAGTATTTTATCCAGCGGTGATTTTACCGTTGATCCTGCCACCAAAGCTCAGGCACAGGCTGACATTGCAGAAGACGGCTACTGGGGCGTAGCACAGACCTCACAGCGTATCTTGGATTTTGCCACTGCATTAACCGGCGGTGACCCCGATAAAATTGAAGAAATGCGTGATGCTTTTAAAAAGGGCTATAAGCAGGCAGAAAAAACATGGGGAGGCGAACTTCCCGAAATTTCCAAAAAGACCTATGATGCCGTACTTGCAGGTTTTGACAAGATGGCTGAAGAGGCAGGCCTTACCGCTTCTGAAACTGAAGCATAACGACATAACTATTACAGACAGAAAATTACCCGTCCACTTTCCTTTAAGTGGGCGGGTTCTATTTTTATACGTTTTTCACTATCAAAATTCTGTCTCCGGCTTTCACTTCGTCCGAGGCCAGATTATTCATCTGCATCAGGCTTGCTACAGGCACATAATATCTTTTTCCGATATCCCACAAGCTCTCCCCGTCTCTGACCATGTAAACCGCAATACCGGGCAATGCCGACATCTTTTCCCCGTCAAGCTCCGTAGCTGTCACCTGTTCCACAATTTTTTCCGTCCATTTGCGGTATATGTTGGTTCTGAAAAACAGCACACATTTCACATCAATCTCATCACTGTCAATGACAGAAACAGCCATCTGCTCCACATCACCGCTTAGTGTAAACACACAATGCTCTGAGATGCCATCTGCTTCCAAGACATAGTCAAAGGGAATACTTTCCTTTATCATGCCGTAGCTTTCCTCTGCCATATTTTCATATAATACATGCAAATGAATCGCACCGCTTATTTCAATTCCATTTTCAACAATTTCCTTGTCTGATATCTGAAGTTTCGCGGAGGAGTGCAGAATTTTGCCAATCTTTGCTCCTTCTTCTACCTTAAAATGCTCCGAAATTTTGGTTTTTCCACTACACTTGGCAAACAATTTTCTGAAATTTGCTTCCCTCTCAGAGACTGAGATTTCTTTTACCACTCCGTACACATCGGATAGAAGCGATAACTGCTCCTCTTCATATGCACAAATATCAAGATTCAAACATAGTTCAAAGGTGATGACTCTCTCTTCTCCGTCAAAATCCGGTCTGGCTTGTGCTTCTTTTACCTCTGCCACATAGCGGATTTCCGGAATCATTCCTTCCTCTGCGCCCATGCAATCTACACTGCCGGAAAAAGGAAGCGTAGTCTCATAATGACAAATTCTCTCTTCTTCCCCTTCCCCACGATAAAGGAAAAAGGCCTTGATTTCTCCCTGCACCGCAATCTTATCTGCAAGCATCTTAAACTCCACATTTACAGGGGAAATATCCCACCAAATCAGTGAAAAGATATTGGGAAAGCTTCCCGGGATTTCTACTTCCTCCTTCACCCTGAAAATATCCTTCTTGCGCATTACCATCGCCGCAATGTCTAAGGTCTTCTTGCGGTACTCCACCGGCTCGTCACAGGAAAGATCCACTGCAGTCTCCTCATCACACAACTCTTCACAAGTTGCACATAACATAACAAGTGCCTGCACACTTAACTTTCTGGAATTAATCAGACCTACTGTCAAATCTTCAATATCCCACTCAAGCAAAACATCGTCACCGCTTCGCACTCCCTCCATATAAATCTGCTCTTCAAAGGGAATGTTTCCATCCATTCCTGCCATATCACGCTTTTCTTCTTCTGTGAGATAAAGCACCTGAAAACAAAGTTTTCCTTTCACATTCACATGGTCATCTGACACTTTGACTTCTTCTATGTCCAGATTTCCCTTATCCATAATCAGTTTATGGGCATCCGGCCTGGAATCGGAAATATTAATATCTCCCTCCATTGTTATCTGTGTGGATGCCTTACACTTTTGGCAATCCATATGTATGTTCCGTTTCATTAACTCCACAAAAAAATACCTCCCGCGAGTACTTGTTCTAATGTATGCCCACGGAAAGTATTTTATTCCACCTCAAAAATATTATCCAAAATACCTTTTTGATGATAATTATTCAACGCATCCGATAATTTCGTTAATGTCTGCTATGTTATACTTTTTCATATAATCTTCAATTCCTGCTACAACTTCTTCTGTCGCATAGGGATTGACAAAATTCATGGCACCCACCGCTACAGCCGTAGCACCTGCCATCATAAATTCGATGGCATCCTCAGCATTTGCAATACCGCCCATGCCGATAACAGGAATCTTCACTGCATGGGATGCCTGGTAAACCATACGGACTGCTACCGGTTTAATGGCAGGGCCTGACATGCCCCCTGTCTTATTTGCCAGCGCAAAGCATCTCTTATGGATATCAATCTTCATTCCGGTCAGCGTATTAATCAGGGAAATGGCATCTGCACCTGCTGCCTCTGCTGCCTTTGCCATCTCAGTAATGTCTGTTACATTGGGACTGAGTTTCATGATGACAGGTTGCTTTGCCTTCTTTTTAATCTGAGAAGTAATATCGTAAAGACAATCAGCCTTTTGTCCGAAAGCAATGGCACCTTCCTTGACATTGGGGCAAGATACATTGATTTCTAACATGTCAACGGGATAATCACCCAGTTTTTCCACAACTGCCAGATAATCCTCCACGGTTTTTCCACAAACATTTACAATGATTTTTGTATCGTACTGCTTCAAAAAGGGAATATCTCTCTCTACAAACACATCAATGCCGGGGTTTTGAAGCCCTATGGCATTTAGCATACCGCCATAGGTTTCTGTAACTCTGGGTGTTGGGTTTCCCGGCCAGGGAACATTTGCAACCCCTTTGGTTACCACTGCTCCCAGTTTATTTAAGTCCACAAATTCGCCGTATTCCATACCGGAGCCGAATGTTCCGGAAGCGGTCATAACGGGATTTTTAAATTCCACTCCTGCAATTTTTACTTTTGTATTCATATTTCCACATCCTCCGCGTCAAATACCGGTCCGTCGGTACAAATTCTTGCATTATTTACATGGGAATGATGGTCCACTTTCTTTGTTTTGCAGACACATCCAAGGCATGCACCCACGCCGCAGGCCATCCGCTCTTCCAGGGAAATATATGCCTTGCATCCGGACGTTTCAGAATATCTTTTAATGGCACGGAGCATGGGCATAGGTCCGCAGGCCATGATGACATCAGGTGCAACCCCCTTTTCTTCCATAGCAGTAAGAACATTACCTTTACATCCTTTGCTTCCGTCTTCCGTAGCGATAAGCACCTCTGCATATTTTTCTAAATCTTCTTTCAAGAAAAGCTGACTGTCGCGATATCCCAAAACCGCAGTTGGACGAATCCCCGCTTCCTTTAATTCTTTGGCAAGCTCTAACATGGGGGGAATTCCGATACCACCGCCAAGGAGTACTACCTTCTTATCCTTTGCGGCATCTAAGGGAAAGCCGTTTCCTAAAACTCCTAAAATTTCTACTTTTCTTCCTGCTTTGTAAGAGGAAAACTCATCCGTTCCCCCTCCTGCCACTCTGTAAACAATACGGAGGCGGCTGTTCTCCTTATCAACCTCACAAATACTGATGGGTCTGGGCAAAAGTTTTGATTGGTCCCCGGGATAAACACCGATAAACTGTCCTGCACCGGCCTCCTGTGCCAGTTCTGTGGTAAGCCACATATCAAATATTCCCGGTGCGATTTCCTGCTGAAAGAACACCGTTGCCGTCATTTTCTTTTTTGCCATGTCTGCTCTCCTTTGTATGTTATTGTTCCTCTTGTTTCTGATATACAATTTTGCCGCCGCAAATAGTGTAATGAACTACTCCCGGCATTTCTTCCCCCATAAAAGGGGAATTACTTGACTTTGATGCAAATTCTTCTACTTTCCACACTTCATCCGGTGCAAAAAGAACCAAATCTGCCACTTCTTTCTCTGCTATCGCACCGCCACAAAGATGATAAAGCTTCGCCGGCGCCGTGCTCATTCTATCAAAAAGTTCCGGATAACTTAGGTGTCCTTTTAAAACCAATTCACGGATGCCGAGAGAAAGTGCTGTCTCCAATCCGATAATACCACTGGGAGCCTGGGTAATAGGCTTGTCCTTTTCCTCCCTGCTATGGGGTGCATGGTCAGTGGCAATCAAATCAATGGTTCCGTCCTTAAGTCCTTCTATCACTGCAAGCCTGTCCGCTTCTTCCCTAAGAGGCGGATTCATCTTAGCCAATGTCCCTTTTTCTATTACAGCATCCTCTGTCAAAGTAAAGTGATGGGGGGTTGCTTCCGCATGAATATTGCTTCCCTGCTTCTTTGCCTTTCGAACAAGTTCAACCGCCTCTTTACTGCTGATATGCTGAATTACTGTTTGTGCACCTGTCAAAAGTGCAAGTGGCAAATCTCTTTCCACCAAATCTATTTCTGCCTCCCGAGGTGATCCGCCAATTCCAAAATATGCCGCAGCCTTGCCTGCATTTACGCCGTTATTTTGGATTCTCTCGGGATTTTCTTCGTGAAAGCTGATGGGTTTATCCAGTTTAAAGGCCCTTTCCATAGCCTCTTTAACGAGTCCTTCTTCCAGAAGGGGAATTCCGTCATCTGTAAATCCTGCCGCTCCCGCAGAGGCAAGTCTCTCCATATCTGTGAGTTCTTTTCCCTGCATCTTTTGGGTCACGTTTACACAGCTTTCAATGCGGATTCCCGTCTTTTTTCCTTTTTCAAGCACATATCTTAAAGTTTCTTCATTATCGACCGCAGGATTGGTATTGGCCATCAGGACAATTCCCGTATATCCGCCCTTCTTTGCCGCATCTGCACCTGTATTAATATCTTCTTTGTGGGCGAATCCGGGGTCCCTGAAATGTACATGGGTATCAATCAGCCCGGGCCCTATGAGTAGCCCTGTGGCATCAATAATTTTCTCATCCTTTCCCGTGACTTTAGCGGCCGCTTCCGCTTCCCCGCCTGTCCTGATATTGCAAATAATTCCATCCTCTATTTCCAAATCTCCCCGGTACATTTTTTTCTGTACCGGGTCGATAATTGTTCCGTTCTTTATTATCAGCATGATTCATCCTGCCTTCCTTTATCCTTCTGCTACATTATACCCGACTGGTCCCTGTCAAACAAGACTCACTTTCAGATTTATGCCATTAGTCAAACACAATGGGTTTTTGCAGTTGCTCTGTTTTTATCACCACATAAGGATAAGATGGGCTTTGCTTTTTGCCTTCATTTTCTCCCGGCTCAGGACCTTTTAAGGTTGTATCAAAATAAATGGCATTGGTAGTCTCATACAATGCATTTACGGAAATGCTGTACCCACCTGTCTCCTGCTTTCCGTAGCCTCTGCAAATGTAGACAAAGCCCGCATCTTCAAAGGTTACTTTAAATCCCTCTTCTTTCTTTTCCTCTATGGTTGCCATGAGTTCCTCCGGAAGATTTTCTTCCGCAATTACCGTAAAAGGAATATCCTTAATCTTTTCAAAAGGATCTTCCTTTTTCCCGCAACCTGTTAATGCAATCGCGAAAGCAAAGAGTATGGCAATTGCGATTGTTTTCCGTATCTTTTTATTTTTCATAACATCATTCTCTTTCTTACTTTTTACTAAATTTATGTTTCCTTTTGCAAAATGATGTATGAAAAAACAGCATTGCCGGTTTTGCAATGCTGTCTTGTAATTTACTGTTCCATCAATTCTTTTGAGCTGAGTGTTACCGAAACCTTCTTCGCCTGATATCCTGTAGGACTTCCCTGCATAATGGTAAGTTCCACCGTATCACCCGCTGCATAGTAGGTGAGTTCCTCTTTCAGCTCCACCATGGATGAGATCTCCTGGTCATTAACTGCTGTGATTACATCACCTCTTACCAGGCCGGCCTTATGTGCGCCTGTTCCCTCTGATACGGAAGATACATACACACCCATGGGCATGCCGTAAATTTCCGAATATTCTGCCACTACATCAATTCCTGTAATTCCCAGATATCCCTGTTTCTCTTCATCTACGCGGAGTTTTGTTTCTCTCGCCATCAGATTCTCGATAATAGGATGGGCATCGGAAATAGGAATGGCATATCCCATACCTTCTACTGCCGTACCACCGATTTTGTTGGAGTTAATACCAATTACCTCACCTTTGATGTTCAAGAGTGCACCGCCGGAGTTACCGGGATTAATGGCTGCATCTGTCTGGATAAAGGTGTTGATTTCTTCATCACCTTCCTGTTCTTCCATAGATACTGTCATATCTACTCCGATAGGTCTGTTTAATGCACTGACCACACCTGTGGTAACAGATTGTCCATATCCCAAAGCATTTCCGATGGCAATCACCGGTTCTCCAACCGTAAGCTGTGTAGAATCACCTAATGTGGCAATGGCAATGGCATTTTTTGTTTCTTCATCAATATCTTCTATCTGTACGGCAATGACAGCCAAGTCTTTATGTCTGTCGGAGCCCTTCATCTGTGCCTGTGCCTGGCTTCCATCACAAAACTGTACAGAAAGTTCCTCTGCTTCTTCCACCACATGGTAGTTGGTAACCAATAAAAGTTCTGTTTCGTTTTCTCCTACAATAATACCGGAGCCGCTGCTGTTTCCTTCACTGCTGTACTGTTGTCCAAAAAAAGAAGTGGTTTCTATATATTTGTTATTTACGGAAACTACAGAGGGCATAACTGCCTTTACCACCTCTGTTACATCCGTAATCATCGCCTGGGGGACCGATGCCTGGGCAATTCCGGAATCCTCCGGTTCTTCTTTTACCTCTTCACCATCTCCTGCATCATTCTCCACGTCTTCTTTTCTGTCTTCCTCATCCTCAGGCTTCTCCGACTCACTCACCAAGCCGCTGGTTTCTATTAAAAATTCGGATGCAGTGGTTACTGCGGTAAAGCCAAGTCCGGCAAAAACACCAAATAGCAATCCGCAGCAAATACCCAGTGCAATTTTCTTTCCTGCACCGCCACTTTTTTTCGGTTTTTCCGGTTCCTTGGGAATATGTGAATTTTCTGTTGTATAATGATAGGTATTTGTATTTTCATATTGATTCGGATAATTGTTTTCGTACATAGTAATTACCTTTTCCTTTCCTTTATACTTTTCTTTTGATCTTAATAAAAGTATATTGGATAATTGTGTCTATTTTGTGATAAAATCTTGAAAATTTTATTTCCAGTACTCTTTATTCATGGATAAGAAACGCACTACTTTTGCCGGGATTTTCCGGTATCGTTTTCCCAAAAAATAACCCAGATATTTACAAAAACTATGCCAAAAGAGCTTTATGATAAGCCACGGTTTCTTTATGGAAATCAAATGCCTGCAGGTCTGCTTTACCAGTCTGATTCCCTCACTTTCGGTTTTGATCCCTTCAAAAACCTGAGGAAACTGTGCATGGGAAACACCTAGGTCAAAGTTTCTTCTAAGCTGCTGCAGCCCACTGTAATTGTGGGAATGAATCACTTTTGCATCGGCAACATAGGCAATCTTATAACCTGCATCAATGACGCTTCTTGCAAAAATCATGTCCTCGTTGAAAATTGTTTTTTTCACGAAACCACCCAGTCCGTCATATACCGCCCTGTCATAAGCCGCACATACATTAGATGCAAAGAAGGTTTTGATACCAAGTTCCTTTAAATCTTCTTTGCTTTTCATTCTTGATTCTTCCGGGTAATTAAAACTTCTGGTATATCTCTCTATAATGCCACAATCCTCATTTGGAAGCTGCCTTGCATAGCTTACCGCTGCCTCTTTTTTTTGCAATGGCATAATCAGTCTCTCAAGCATCATTTCATCTTCAGGGATGGCATCATCAGTCATCATAACAAAATAGGGACTTTCTGATTCTTTCACGGCACGTCTTCTGGTATATCCGTGATCAAACTCTTTTTTAGAAATATGTTTTACCACAACATTCTTATATTTCTGCCAGAATTTTGTTCCTTCCACCAGCAAGTCAAAATAACTTTGTTCTGTATTAATCAATATGATTTTTTGGATTTCTACCGTCTGCTCTCCCAGTCTGTCCAAAAGTGTAAACAGCTTTTTCGTGGGACGATACACCGGAATAATTACGTCTATGTTTCCCATACCCGTCACCTAGCAGAAAAAGGACCATAAACTCTGGTCCTTTTCTCTTTCTTATTGTACATTTACTGTCTGTTTATTTAATATAACCTGCTGTGTCTGAATATACCTTGTTACTATATTCCTTAACAGCATCGGAAGGTACATAAGCGTCATCATCAAACAGGAACTCATGTAACCATGCAACATTTTCTTCCAGAGATACAGGCACAACACAACTACCCTTAGAACCGATGGTTCCTGTTGCACGCATGGTATCTTCAGGGAATCCTGCTTCGCCCACGATTTCGTACTTCGTAATATCGCCTAACAGTTCCAATATCTCAGATAAATCAAGGGATGTATAAATCTGCTGGAACACATCATTTGCAATGGTATTTAGTGCAGCCGGTGATGCAGTCTTTGCCTGGTCAGCAATGGCCATAAGCACTTCTCTCTGACGTTCAGCACGCTTAAAGTCATCACCTGCAGTATAACGGATACGGCAGTAAGCTGTAGCCTGCAGACCATCAAGCTTTTGATAGCCGGTTGATGTCACAGGTGTATAGCTTCTTCCCAAATCTTCTGCCATACAGAGCTGATAGTTATTTAAGTGCTCAAGTTCTGCACTGTCCACATCAATCATAACACCGCCAAGGGCATCAATGGTATCACTAAGACCGCCAAACCCTACTGTTACGAAGTCTGTAATGTTCATGTCAAGGTTCATATTTAACATGTTAATCGCCTGCTCCGGACCACCCTTTGCATAAGCACTGTTACATTTATTGTAAGTATCATTTCCTAAGTTCAGGTAAGTGTCACGGTAAACAGAAACCAGATTGCATTCTCCGGTATCTAAGTTAATGGAAGCAATCATAATAGAGTCGCTTCGTGTATTCTTGGTAAGCTCACCCTTGGTAGAGTCAACACCGAATAGTGCCACGTTACGATAACCCTTCATGGTGGTCTCTTCCTTTACACGCACTTCCTCATTAATAACAATATCTTCTTCTTTAATATCAACTTTTCCTACTTTTTCTGTTTTTAATACGCCATATAAAACTACAACCATAAGAAGAAGCACAAAAATCTCCACTATAAAAAGAAGGATTTTATTTCTTTTCTTCTTGGCCTGAGTTCTCTCCTCTGCTCTCTTTTTTGCCGCTGCCTTTCTTGCTCTTGCAGCATCTGCACTGTTTCCGGCAGGCTGTCTTCTGACAGGCTTATTCGGTTGCGTAGCCATACTTTAATCTCTCCCTTATTTCCATTTTCGTCACAGGTTTTTTCTTTTGTCAAAAAATGTAACTGACAACACCACATTCTCTCACAAAAAAATAGATATGGCAACCCCTGACAGTTAATTTAATCATTTATTAAGATTAATAAATATACCTTTCCCACTAATAGGCATTTTTATTAATAAAGCCTTTAAAAATTGTTAAGAACATGATTTTAATATCAAATCCCATGCTCCAATTTTCAATGTAAAACAAGTCATATTCTACACGCTTACGGATGGAGGTATCCCCTCTGTATCCGTTAATCTGTGCCCATCCGGTAAGTCCCGGACGCACCTGATGTTTAATCATATAACGGGGAATTTCTTCCTTAAATTTTTCCACAAACTGGGGTCTTTCCGGTCTAGGTCCCACTAAAGACATCTCACCCATCAGAATATTAAACAGCTGGGGAAGTTCATCCAGACTTGTTTTTCTAAGGATTTTACCCACCTTTGTCACTCTCGGGTCATCCTTCACCGTCCAGCCTTTTTCCTCATCAGATGTTTTCTGCATTTCCATCGTCCTGAACTTATACATCTTAAAGGTTTTATTGTGAAGCCCCACTCTCTCCTGCTTAAAAATCACAGGACCGTTGCTGGTAAATTTTACCGCAAGGGCAGATGCAATCATAAGCGGCGATGAAATAATGATTCCCAACAGGGAACCTACAATGTCCACAATACGCTTTGCAACCCAGTTTACAGTATTGGTAAGGGGTACATAACGGATGTTAATTACCGGAAGTCCCACTAAATCTTCTGTGTATGGATGGCTGGGAACCAGGGAATTGTAATCCGGAATAAACTTAGTATGCACACCGGATTTTTCACACAAATCCACAATATATTCCAAATGATCGTAATCCTTAAGAGCCAGGGTTATGGCTATTTCATCAAGCTTATTTTCAGGAAGAATGTAGTGGATATTTTCAATACGCCCAACTACCTTTATCCCTTTGTAAGTAGTACCTGCCGGAATCCTGTCGTCCAAAATTCCCCTGACTACATATCCCCACTGGGGATTGGCATTGATTCTGGTAATATACTCTTCTGCCGCCCTTGAATATCCGATGAGCAGAATGTATTTCATATTGTAACCTTTTCTTCTGAAAAACTGGAGAAGGCTACGGATTACAGATCGGAATGCCGTGGTCAGCAGAATGTTAATCGCATAAAAAAGTCCCATCATAATACGGGAGAAATGCTGCTGCTTGATAATGAAAAGCATTACGATAAAAAACACCAACCCTATGGTGTTTGATGTGATAATATTTATAATTTCATATTTACGCCTTGTAGCCCTTTTGGGTTTATACATATTAAAATAGTAATAAATCAAAATATATCCGGGCACAAGAAAATAAAGGAAACTGAAATAGGTTTCCTTCGGAAGTGCTCCCGCACCGGGCTCAGTACCCGCAATTACGGTGGCAAATTTTATATACCATGCAAGGAGGTAGGAGATTGCCACCACAATGGCATCCACCACCAAATGCAACCGGTTAAAAATTTTCTGATTGTCTTTTATCATGTCCTGTTACCTTCTTGCGAATATTTTACAATATTATTACAAAAAGCACAACTCAAAAAAATCTTCTCACAAGGGAAACCCAAAGCTGTCCCTGAATCCAAAAATAATTTGGTAAATTCTTCCACCGGAAAGCAATCTTTTTCTTTCGTCCTTCACCGGAGAAGGAAAGTTTTAACCCTTTCACAACGCTCTTTATATAAGTTTTCCCCATTTTCTTACGTGCAAAAAATAAAAGTTTAATAAAATAACCTGCAAGTAAGAAAGGAAGATTGATAACCACCTGCAAAAAAGGCATGTTCTTATAAATCAAATACACACTGTTTCTTGCCGACAAATCCACTTTAAAGGGATTATGCCTGGAACCGCTGACACCGCTTCCGGCATGGTAGAGAATGGCATCAGGAATAAAATGATTCTGATAGCCGAAAATATTCGCCCGGTAGCCAACATCCATATCCTCCAGATAGGCAAAATGAGCTTCATCAAACATTCCGATCTCATCAAACACGTCCCTGCGATATAAGGCACCTGCCGCACAGGCCGAAAAAATTCTGTCTTTCTTATTATATTTTGATACAGGCTTATCCTTACCCCGGGCAAAAGCCCAACCCAGCGCGCTGTAAAAGTCCCCGGCATCATCCAGCTTATCCGGATAATACATACTAATCATCTTGGCACTGACAGAAAATAGTTTCTCATCCTCGTCAAGTGCCGTTTCCAGATGCCTGATGCAGTCCTTATCAATTGTGGTATCATTGTTTAGCAAAAAAACAAATTCAGTTTTTGCCGCTTCTATCCCAACATTTACCCCATGGCAAAAACCGGTGTTTTCTGGAAGAGAAATCAAAGTCAAATTGGAACAATGTGCATATTTCTTTTCAATAAACTCCCTGCTTTGGTCCGTGGAAGCGTTATCCACAACAATAACCTGCACATCGGCGCTTCCCGCAAAAACAGATGCAAGGCAGGCTTCTATATACTTTATTCCATTGTAATTGGGAATCACTACCGTGGTACGGCACACCGCCTCATTTAAAACCACCTGTTTTTTTATATTCTCCATTTGCTAAATCCTCTTTTAATCTATCTTTTGAATCATTTCCGGATCCCAGATAATACGCATACCTCTTTCTCTTATCTTCGCACAGAAACGTAAGCTCAGTTCTTTATAGTCTGTATCTTCCTTCAGGCAATCCTGCCAGTTAAATCTTCCGTCTCTTTTATTCTCCAAATAAGGAAGACCCAAAATCTCTTCCATCACCTCTCCGGCCTTATCCGATGCTTTCATGCAACGGATATCAATCGCCTCTGCTTCCTGACAAAGCACTGCCCTGTGCAGATAACCACTATACTCTTTATGAAGGCCTGCATAGAGCACATCACCAGACGCTCCGTAAATACCGCCCGTTATTTTATTCTTCCTATCAATCAGCTTACCACCTACCACTGCCACGTCACTTCTGTTTGTAAGCAGGTCCGGTGCATACTCTATCCGGTAGAATCCCAGGTGCTTTAAATGAGACACCTTTCCCTTCCACTGTCTACTGCGCATGAAATCTTCCAACGCACGCTTGCCTGCATCGTAAGCATAACGTTTGCTCTCCGGATTCTCCGCAGTGGATGCCTCATGACATCTCCAGTGATACAGCACCTTAGGAATATGTGCAATGGGAAGTTTACTTGCCTTTACGGGGTGCATTTCCTTCCCCAGCATGTAGGAAACTGCCCGAAGCACAAGGTCATAATCCTGAGCCCCGTCACAGATCGTCCGAAACTGCAGTTCCTGCATAAGCTGACGTTTCATAACCAGCAAATGGCAAATGTAATTATTGCTCAAAATCAAATCCAGATTAAACTTTGGTTTCCTGTTCACTTCATAGTAAGTGGTCTCATCCCCATTACATTTGTCTTCATCTGAATATAACATCTGTAATTCTATATTCTCTTCCCTGGCTTTCTTAATACATGAAGCCATCTCATATAGTGCATCCGGCGTGAGCACATCATCGTGATCAAGGAGTGCTGCGTAATCACCTGTTGCATACATCAGCGCCTGGTTGGTATTGGCAGAGATACCGCCGTTATTCTTCAGTCTCTTATACTTAATCCTGTTATCTTCATAAGTTCTGATAACCTTTTCCACACAGTCACTGCTGCTGGCATCGGCTATAATCAGTTCAAATTTTTCATAGCTCTGTCCCAGCACGGATTGCAATAGTCTATGCAGATATTCTTCTTTTGTTTCGTAGGCAGGCACCAAAATGCTGAACTTACAGTCAAAATCTTTTAGTTCCTTCCTCTGCTTTTCCAAAACATCTTCCGGTACAGGCACGTAGCTATAATGATCTGTTTTGGACTGTTCAATCCTCTCTCTGGCCGCATAATATGCATTTTTCAATCCATTTTTCTTTAAGTAATTGATGGTTTTTCTCACATTACTTACTTTCAGGACTTTTCCCATAGTTACTCCCATGATACCTTGTATTCAAGAATCGCCCGCCAAACCGGGAGGGCCGGCTTAGCAGGGCGATTTGTTTACAACTATCCTTTACTTCTTATAAATATGCTTTTAAGCTTTCTGTTAACTTGGCTACCTTTTCCTCTGCATCTGCAAGGCTTGTTCCCTTTACACCCATGTAGAACTTAATCTTAGGTTCTGTTCCGGAAGGTCTTGCGCAACACCAGGAATCATTGGATAAGTCAAAGTATAGTACATTGGATTTGGGAAGTCCTGTGCTCTTTTCTTCTCCTGTCTCCAAATTCTTTGCAATATCGTTATCATAATCCCTGAATTCTTTGACGGATAAATCTCCGAAATTCTTAGGTGGATTGCTTCTTAACTTATTCATCATCTCTGCAATCTGTGCTGCCCCGTCAATACCCTTTAATGTAATTGCATACTGGGTTTCTTTATAATAGCCGTATTTCTCGTAAAGCTTTAACATCTGATCCCAAACGGTGATGCCGTTTTTCTTACACCATGCAGCCATTTCGCAGAGGCACATAACCGCAACAACCGCGTCCTTATCTCTTGCATGGGTACCTGCAAGGCATCCGTAGCTTTCTTCCAAGCCAAATACATAATTGTTGGAACCTCTCTGCTCAAAGAACTTAATCTGTTCACCGATATATTTAAAGCCTGTGAGTACTTCAATAAATTTCACATTATAATCAGCTGCAATAGCAGCAGCCATATTAGTGGTTACAATGGTGCTTACCAGTGCCGGATTTGCAGGCATGGTGCCTGTCGCTGTTCTTTCCCTTAAAATATATTCTGCAATCAGCATACCGGACATATTTCCCGTGAAGGGAATATACTCACCGGATTTTGTATCCAGTGCATAAATGCCAAGACGGTCAGCATCCGGGTCTGTAGCAAGAATAATATCCGCATTCTTTTCTTTCGCCAGTTTAAGAGCCAGCGTAAATGCCTTGGGGTCTTCCGGATTGGGATATTCCAATGTAGTAAAGTTGGGATCGGGCATTTCCTGCTCGGGAACCACATACACATTCTTAAATCCAAGTTCGGAAAGGATTCTCCTTACGGGAACATTTCCGGTTCCGTTAAAGGGTGAATATACAATCTTAATATCATCTGCAACTTCTTTGATGATTTCGGGATGAATAATCTGTTTCTTTAATTCTTCCATGTAGGCATCATCGATTTCCTTACCGATTACCACATAAAGACCGGCATCCATGGCGTCCTTTTTGCTCATAGTCTTTACATCATGATAATCCGTAACTGCTTTTACTTCTTCAATGATTTCTTTATCCTTGGGAGCAGTAACCTGTGCACCGTCCTCCCAATATGCCTTATATCCGTTATACTCCGGAGGATTGTGGCTTGCTGTCACTACAATACCGGAAATACAGCCCAGTTTACGGAGTGCAAAGGAAAGCTCCGGTGTAGGGCGAAGGGCATCAAACACATAAGCTTTGATTCCGTTTGCCGCAAGGCAAAGTGCTGCTTCATCTGCAAATTCCGGCGACATTCTTCTGGAATCGTACGCAATGGCCACGCCTCTGTCCTTGCCCCCCTGCTTAATAATATAATTGGCAAGTCCCTGGGTAGCCTTTCTAACGGTGTAAATATTCATGCGGTTGGTGCCGGCACCGATTACCCCTCTCAGTCCACCGGTTCCAAACTCTAACTCTTTATAAAAACGATCTTCAATTTCCTTTTCGTCGCTTCCGATTGCGCGAAGTTCTTCTTTGGTTGCCTCATCAAAATAAGAATCATTTAACCAGAAATCATACTGCTGTTTGTAACTCATAGAAAACCTCCTGCCATATATTCTTTTGCGTATACCGCTTGTCCTATTATTATACCATAGCCTGCCTATATTTTCAAAGCAAAGTCACTTCTGTCCAAGGAAAAGTTAGGGTTGTAATAAGGGTCACCGGCTTCCAGCACGGATTTCCACTTATTTCTGAACTTTTCAGATTCCTGTTCATAGCGTTTTGCCTTTTCTCCCTCATTATCCAGTCCCCTTGAGATGGACTCATAATGATATAACTCCGCAAAAGGGGTAAATACATTAAGAAGCCCCTTTTCACGCAGTTTTAAGCAAAAATCCACATCATTTAAGGAAATGGCAAAGCCCTCATCAAGACCGCCCACTTCGTCAAACAAGGATTTTTTCACTAAAAGGCAGGCACCTGTTACAGCCGACACATTCTGGGCATAGCAAAGTCTTCCCATGTATCCCAGGTTTTCCCTATGCTGCCCGTAGTGGCTGTGTCCCGCAGTTCTGTGAGCACCTAAGGCAAGTACCACACCGGCGTGCTGAATGGTCTTGTTTCCGTAATAAAGCTTTCCGCCTACTGCTCCCACATCTTCTCTCTGGGCATACATCAAAAGCTCTTCCATCCAGTTTACGGTAATGACCTGTGTATCGTTGTTTAACAAAAGAATATAGTCTCCTGTTGCATGGGATACACCGAAGTTATTCACTGCAGAGTAATTAAATCCTGCATTTTCAGATGATGCTTTATAGGTTACCACCTTCACCTGTTCTATCTCTTCCAATTCCTTATAATATGCAAATATCTCTTCTGAAGTACTATTATTTTCCACCACAATGATTTCGTAGTTCTCATATGTGGATTTCTCAATAATAGAAGAAATACAACGTTTCAAATCCTCTGTGTGGTCTTTATTGGCAATCACAATAGATATCTTGGGATTTCCCTTTATGGAATAACGGATTTTAAAAATTGTTTCAAAGGCCCTTGTTGAGGTAATCTGGAAATGCTCATAACCATGTCTTTTTAAGTGGTCTGCTACAGCTCCCTTTGCTGCCTGTACCGCATAAGGCTTGGCATCAATTCCGGATGCCACACTTCCCGCATGGGAACGCCAATAATAGAGAAGCTTCGGCACATGCACCACTTTCTCTGCCCTGTCAGTAAGACGCAGAATCATGTCGTGGTCTTGACTTCCGTCAAATTTGGGGCGGAATAATTCCGTGCCGTCCAAAAGTGTTCTCGCAAACACACTAAAATGGCAAATATAATTGTTTGCACGGAGATTGTCAATAGCAAAGTCCGGCTTAAAATGCATGGTAAGCATATGGTTAATATCATTTCCCTTAAAGGTTGTTTCATCACAATATATGTAATCTGCCCCCTGCTCATTGATTACCTTTACATATTCATAAAGGGCGGAAGGATGCAGCACATCGTCATGATCAAACAGTCCGATATATTCTCCCGTGGCAAGCTTTAAGCACTCATTGGTGTTTCCCGCAATGCCGCCGTTTTTCTCCAGTTTCCGATACACAATACGGCTTGTGTCCGGCGTTTCCTTACGGATATATTCTGCACAAATCTCTCCCACATATGCATGTCCTTCATCGGAGCCATCTGCCAGGCATAGTTCCCAATTGTCATAAGTCTGATTGGTTACAGATTCTATCATTTCCCTGAGAAAGTTTTCAGGCGTATTGTATAAAGGCACCAGAATACTGATTTTGACCCTATTTTCAAACACCGTCTCCTGCTGGAGCTTTCTCTGTGCTTCATCCGGAAAGCTCTTAGTTCCGTAGCATTCCATGGCCTGACGTTCTATCTTCTTATATTTAAGCTTTGCCCAAACGCCACGGAGATTTCCACAATTTTTCAGTCTGTCACGCTGACGGATAGCAAAATGCATTCCTTTTCTAAGTGGTGAAGACAGTTTCCATAACGGATTATTCTTAATCCTGTTTAATTTAAAGGTAAGTTCTTCGTTCTTTGCCTCCAAAACAGCTACACGTTCTGCCAAATCGGCTGTTTTGATATGTTCTTTCTCGTAGGCCTCTCTAAAATCCATATTGTCCATACCTTTATTCCTTCCTATCTGTTTACTGTGGTGTTTTTAAGCGTATCCGTCACAGACTGTGCGGTATCATCCACCGCAAGTACCCAACTGCTATAATTAAACAGTTTTAGTCTGGAGCATTGATCTTCTGCCAGCATACCGAAACGGTACACCCCTTCCGGGATATCCGAAAGTCTTACCTTGCCGGCATATCCGGTTAAATCTACATTTAATTGGTCCTTCAGATTTTTTCTGATATCCGGTCTGTACTGGTCCTGTGTGCGGATGTACAAAACCTGCTTCGTTGCCTTATTTTCAAGGAAAAGCGTCTTTTTATAACATGCGTTATTTGCGCCGATTACAAAGCTGTATCCTTGAAAATAATAGCCCAATTCTTCTGTCAGTGGCTCTCTCTTTCCTTTTCCCGGTGCCACGCCATATTTCCACTTATAAATGTCCATGGCTCCTTCCATACCGATAACCACACAGGCATCCTCCCTGGCATTTTCAGGCAGGGAATCCCTCATTTCCACCGTCGCCCATGGCATGTTTAAGTTTACCTGATAGTGGTATGCTGCCGTATACTCTGATTCCAGCATATCCGTAGTCAAATATTTGTGGTAGAAGGGGTCATGTCCATAGATGTCCTGATGTTTTTCATAAAGAACATCCTTTTCACGAAGAAGTCTTAACTGCTTTTCTTCCGATTCACCATCTTTTCCCCGGCTTAAAGATTCATGATGGTACAAAATCACATCATTTCTCACAATATTATAATAGCCTGCTTCAAATATCTTATAACAAAGATCTACATCATTAAATGCAACAGCTAATTCTTCCTCGAAACCACCCACCTGTTCAAATACACTTCTTTTTACCAAGAGGCAGGCTCCGGTTACCGCCATCATATTATGGACGCCTCTGTTTCTTCCATAATAATGATTGTCGTCGTCGGATAAAAACTGAAGCTTATGGGCGGGTCCCACACGAAGGTTGGTAATTCCCGCATGTTGAATCATTTGAGAATCCGGATACAAAAGCTTTGCACCTACTGCTCCCGCATAAGGAAGGACTGCTTTTTCTACCATCAGGGACAGCCAATTACCCTGAACAATTTCCATATCATCATTTAGAAACAGCAAAAGCTCTCCCTTAGCCAGTTTTGCGCCCAGATTACACATGTGGGAAAAGTTAAAAGTCATGGGCTTATGGTGATATTTGATATATGCTTCCTCTTTTCCACCATTTCCCTTTTGATTTAACTTTAAAACTTCCGCTTCTATCTTCTGTTTATTCTCAGCATTGCTCCCATTATCTACAATCACAATCTCATAAGGATTGGCTGACTTTGTTTTCTCTATAAGGGAATGTATGCAAGTAAAGAGCACATCAGGATTATCTTTAGAAGGAATAATTACCGAAACCAGTTCATTTTCTCTTTCTATATTTTTATGCTCCGGCAATCTCCAGCCTCTTACAGTCTGATATCCCTCTTTGTCTGCATGGAACAAAATCTCCGGGATATGGAAAACTATACCTTCTTCCGCACTCTTCCTTGTAGTAAAAGCGTCATTATCCTTAAGCATTTTCTCCAAAAGTGCATAAATTGCCGGAACGCTCTCTATTTCCGCTCCCGAAAAAGTGCCATCCTCTGCTGCTTTCAGCAATTTTTCTCTTCTCACCGCAACAAGACTTCCAAAATAATAAGAAGATAAAAAAGTATCCGGCGACCAATCAGGTTTTAGCCAGGGACTTACCCTGCGTCCCTCTCTATCCACATCTTCATCCCCGTAAATCAAAATTATATTTTCATTTTCCATAAAAGCACGATAAAACATAGGTAATGCAAATTCCGACATTTTTCCCTCTGCAGTCTGCAATAAAATAACATCTGCATCGGTTTTTTTCAAAATTTGCGCCAGTTTTTCTTCCCTTACCCCGGCAGTAACCTCCGGCGGCAACAGCAAGGCTGAAAGCTTGCCATCCTTTTGCTCTTTATCTTCAAAAAATTCGAAATAACGACAATCCCATCCTTTTTCTGCATGATATCCGTCATTTTTTTCATTACAACTTTCAGATGAATTGCATCCAAAATCATTTGTCAGACACTTTTCTTCTTCCGACACAAAAACACTTTCAACTTCAATTTCACTTTCCAGCCTCTTGATCCAGGTATCATAAGACATTTTCTTCTCTTTCAGTTCTTTTTCATATCTTTTTTCTTGTTTTTTTGTAAGAATATGCTTCAAACTCTTCTTAATCTGATTCATGTCTTTTCCTCCTTTCCCAATCGGCTATTTGTTTATCCCGTCGTCAAATATGGATTTAACGGAAGAATCCTTTCTTACCCGTAGCCATTCCTGCTGCGATTCCTTCCGGAAGATATGCAATCTCCAGTTCTACGGATAACGTATTTTCTCCGCTCATAGGAAGCTCACTCACCATAACTGTCATGTTTGGGTCACCGGTTGCAAACACATAGGTATCATTTTCCAAGGCTTTTCCGTTGGTTATCAGGTATTTTTTGTTCATGGGAACAGCCTGTCCATTTACCAGCATTGTTTTAATCTTTACAATGCAACATCTGTCCGCAGGGTCAACCCTAAGCTGTGTCACATTACCGTCAAATGGAATTTCTGCCTCAATGAGGTTTTCTTCCACATAAACATCCGGCAGATAATAAGATTCTTCCTCCGAGAAACCATTTCCACTGTTCACATATACCTGGATCCGCTTATCCAATATCTCCTGCAGATATCTTTCCATAAGCATCTTAGGATCCACACTGTAGGTTCCGATAGTGGCTCTGATTTCCCCCATGGACTTACGTTTTCCTGTGACACTCTTTTGAAACTTCAGTTCCTTCTCCCGATATTCATCCGCCTCTGCAGGGGTGATGCTGAGTTTCTTAATTATATAATCAAGATTTAATTTATTTCGTTTTTCTTCCTCTAAAATGTAGCAATAAACCGCGCGGAAAGCAATCTCTTTTGAAGAAATCTTCTCCTCCTTGGTCCACTCATAATCAATCACTGTCCACTGATCACCATCTACCAATATGTTGGCAAATATCAGATCATAATCGGTAACAGCCCTCTCTTCATTAAAGGAAATGTATTCCAAATACTTGTCAAAGAGCCGGTAAAAGCCATCCATATCATCGCGCTCTAAGCACTCATCCAAAAGGGCTTCCAAGGTTCTTCCCTTTTCATAAGGAAATACCGCATATCCTGCATCTTCCAGCCATTTACAGGCGTTGATGGAAAGCCCGCTTCCAGCATAACGCATAGTAAGCGCATCATAATAGTGCTCCATTTTCTTTACATGCGTTTTGGCATCCGGCGTGAGGGGAATCTTGCGGATTTCTTTCCCCGTTTTTGTCTCTGTAAGTTCCGTGCGAAGCATATATTCCTCTGCCCTGTCATTGGAATACTTTGCATAAATAGTCTCCGGCTGTTTGCCAATGATTACCATATAGGAGTTTGTAAAGATATCAAACAGCTTGTCTGTGATAATTCCGTCAAAGACATACTTCTCGTTAAAAAGAAGCATTCTGTCTCTATCAAAATTACGCATGTTATTTGTAAGTTCTCCCACTTGCGGCAATCTCTTATCAGAGTAAATCACGGTAGGGAATTTGTAATCCGGATATGGATAGTAGAATGAATACTCATCGATATCACAGTTTTTCATAATTCTTTCCAATCCGCTTCTGGTAAAGGTTCTGGCACTGCCACCCTCAGGATAGCCTTCCAGGCCGGAAAAATAAGTTCCCACATGGTCTTCTTTGCATCCTGCAAAGTACTTTAATCCAAATTTATTCTCTATGGCAATTACCAAACTTCCGTTATTTTTTACATGCTTATGCATGATTTTCAAGAAATCTTCATAAGGTGTCTTTGTCTGCATATAAGAATTGGCATACTCAAACACACCTATCAGGCATACAAAGTCATAATCAGAAGGAAGCTTTGGCTCAATGTCGCTAAAGTTTCCTACATGAATGGTAATATTATCCCTATCCTGGTTGCGATAGGCATTAATATGACTTCTCTTTGCAGAAAGCTCAACGCAAGTTACTTCCCCTGCCTTTTCAGAAAGCTTATCCGTGATGGCACCGCATCCGGAACCGATTTCAAGCACCTTATGCTCTTTTCCTATGGGCAAAAAATCTACAATATTTGCTCTGAGGGGAGACAAATGATATAAAATGGGCCAACTGCCCTTTTCCTCAATGATCTTAGGAAATTCCACTCTTGACGAGTTCTTTACAATGGCCAAAAGTTCATCTTCAATACTTCCGTCGCTGTAAAGGTCCCTGCCCGGATAATGTCCGTAATCTAATTTAACGTTGCCGATTTCCTTCGGCAACGCACTGATTAATTCTTCCTGTTTCAAATGTAACGGCTTTATTTTTTCCTGTTCCTGCTTCATTACTCTTCTCCCGCATCCTTTACTTCTATCTGCGAATTCATATCATAGTAACCTACGGTATCTTTATCAGAAATCACAGTAATGTTCAGCACATCATACAGTCTGTGATATACCTGAAATTCTTCCTTTTCAAATCCTGTAACACCAAGGGAAAGCAAATATTCCCCTCCCTGTAAATCTATTTTTTGCGTAAACACAATTTCCTTTATGCTTCCTGCTTTCACAGAAGACAAAAAGGCTTTTTCAATCATGGTATTGGTGCCTGTGATCTCCACACCTCTCACATTTTTAATGGTAAATGCAAAAATAGGAGCTTCGATATCCTCAAAGAAACGCACTTTCATGTGGACACTGCATTCTTTTCCTTTCATGATAGCGCCGGTATTTCTGCCCTCATCATCTGTAATTTTATATTCTTCAATCACAGCTGCCTTTGTACCATACTCTAAAAGCTCAGGGTTTACCACATTGGCATTTACTTCCTGCGGTTCCTTCTTTTTATGGCTTGCTAAGGCTGCTGCAGCTGCTTCTATGTCCTTATCATCAAGCAGGTTATGATCATCCTGTGTATCCGGCTGATACTGTCCCACAAGCACCTGCTTGTATGTATCAATCATCTCTTTGGGGCTTCCTTCACCAAGTTTTACACCCTGGTTTAAAAGCACTACCCTGTCACAGTACTTGCTGATACTGCTCAGATCATGGCTTACAAACACGATGGTCTTTCCCATCTCTTTAAATTCTTCAAATTTATGATAGCATTTTGCCTGGAAAAAGACGTCACCTACAGAGAGAGCCTCATCCACAATCAAAATTTCCGGCTCAATGTTGATGGCAACAGCAAAAGCCAGTCGTACAAACATACCACTGGAATAAGTTTTTACCGGCTGATATACATAGTCTCCGATATCTGCAAAGCCTAAAATATCATCCATTTTTGCATCGATTTCTTTTTTGGAAAAGCCCATCATGGTACCATTTAGATAGACATTTTCAATACCGTTGTACTCCATATTAAAGCCGGCACCAAGTTCAAGCAGTGCAGAGATACGTCCGTTTACATATACATCACCGCCACTGGGGTTTAAAACTCCTGTGATGATTTTAAGGATTGTGGATTTTCCGGAACCGTTGGTTCCGATAATTCCCACTGTCTCCCCTTTGTAAATGGTCATATCCACACCCTTTAGCGCATACTTTTCTTTGTACTTTTTCTTTTTGCCGGGCATCAGGGCTTCTTTCAGTCTGTCCGAAGGCTTGTCATACAATTTATAGGCTTTTTCAAGATTTTCCACCTGTATGGCAATTTCTTTCTTGTTTTCCATGCTTCTTTCCTTTTCTGCTTACATTACATCCGCAAAATGTACTTTCAGTCTCTTAAATATCAAGGTTCCCACGCAAAACAGCGTCACCGTGAAAATCCAAAAATAAGTAGAAGAATAAAAATGGTCAAAAAACCAATTGTTTCCGTAAATTGCTTCCCTGTATCCATTCACTATATATACAAGAGGATTTAGCTTAAGAAGCGTAATCACCTTATCGTCATGGAACATATCAATATTCCAAAGAATAGGAGTTGCCCACATGCCCACCTGAAGGGCTATGTTAATAATCTGTGCCAAGTCCCTGAAAAAGACAACAATTGCACAGGTGCAATAGCTTGCCGCAAGCACCAGCACAAAAGCACAAAAGCTGTAATAAATCAGCTGTAGCATATTAATCGTGGGGAAATATCCGTAAATCGCTGCCACAACCAGTAAAATCACTACGAAAAATATATGAATGAAGGTTGCCGCAATGAGCTTGATAATGGGTAAGATACTGATATTAAACACAACCTTCTTTACCAGATAACTATATTCAAGGAGCGCATTTGTACCATTAGTAATCATTTCCGAAAAATAAAACCACGGCACAAGTCCTGCCGTCAAAAACAGCACATAAGGAACTTCCACACCACTTGCTACCATTTCACTTCGCGTGTTGAAAATCACATCAAACACGATCCAGTACATCACTACAGTCACCACCGGCTGGATAAGTGCCCACACAAATCCCAGATAAGAACCTGCATACCGCTTTTTAAAATCATTCTTTGCCAGTTTCCAAATCAGCTCCCTGCTCTGAAACAATTCTCTCGGAATAATAAAGATTCTGTCATAATAAATTCCAAAAATAATGCAGGCCAGTGCAAGGAGTGCACAAGCACAATATTTCTTTAACGCTTCCGTATGCTGGTCCGGCGCCAGGGGATTACTGTGTGTCAGTATGGTAATCGCAAGAAGCAGACAAACAATATAGAAAACTGCAATTCCAAGGGGTCTCGGAATATTTTTCAGACGGGATACCCCACTTTTTTCTTTATTATTTTTCATCTCTACCTATCCATTCTTTCTGCTTTGGGTATATTCTTTGATGCCGCCCCATTTTTTATCCTTATCAGACATAATAAGCTCTGTTCCGGGAGCAATGGGCCATTCAATTCCAATGTCCGGATCATCAAATTTAAGACCTCCTTCATCATTGGGATGGTAGAAGTCCGTACATTTATAAGCAAACTCTGCGTAATCGGAAAGCACTACGAATCCATGTGCAAAATTCTTAGGAATAAAAAACTGCTTTTTATTTTCCGCAGAAAGTACCACTCCATACCACTTTCCGTATGTTGCAGAACCGGGACGTAAATCCACCGCCACGTCAAAAACTTCACCGGAAATCACTCTTACCAGTTTGTCCTGAGGATAATTTATCTGGAAATGAAGTCCTCTTAAAACATTTTTTACGGATGATGACTGGTTGTCCTGCACAAAAATCTGGTCAATTCCTGCCTCTTTATAATCATTATAATTATAGCTTTCCATGAAATAGCCGCGACTGTCACCAAACACTGTGGGGGTAATGACCTTGAGTCCTTCAATCGCACATGTTTCTACTGTTATCTTTCCCATTACTTTTATCTCCTATTTCTTTTTTACAGACCTTCTGCCACTTCTTTCATATATTTACCGTAATCTGTCTTCATCAGCGGTTCAGCAAGTTTTAAAAGCTGTTCTTTATCAATAAATCCTCTCTTGTAAGCGATTTCTTCAATGCAAGAAATGTAAAGACCCTGACGCTTCTGGAAAGCGGATACAAAGTCTGCCGCATCAAGAAGGGAATCATGATTTCCCGTATCTAACCATGCAAAGCCTCTTCCCAGTGTCTCTACACGGAGAGTTCCTCTTCTTAAATATTCATTATTAATGCTTGTAATTTCAATTTCACCTCTTGCGGAGGGTTTTACGTTCTTCGCAATTTCCACTACATCATTATCATAGAAATAGAGTCCCGGCACCGCATAATTGCTCTTAGGATGCTGTGGCTTTTCCTCAATGGAAAGGGCCTTACCGTTTTCATCAAATTCTACTACGCCGTACTCTCTGGGGTCACGCACATAGTATCCGAAAATGGTAGCTCCGCTCTCTCTTCCTGCCACTTCACGAAGCACCTTGGAAAAGCTCTGTCCGTAGAAAATATTGTCACCTAAAACTAATGCAACGCTGTCTTCTCCGATGAAATCCGCACCAATAATAAAGGCATCCGCAAGGCCTCTCGGCACTTCCTGCACTGCATAAGCAAACTTCATACCAAGCTGGCTTCCGTCTCCTAACAGTTCTTCAAACACCGGCAGATCCCTGGGTGTGGAAATTATGAGCACTTCCCTGATTCCCGCAAGCATTAATGTGGATAAAGGATAATAAATCATGGGTTTGTCATAAACCGGCATAATCTGTTTGCTGATAGCCTTTGTCAGGGGATATAGTCTGGTTCCGGATCCTCCTGCTAAAATAATACCTTTCATCTAAAATACCTCCGCTACATTTTCTTTATTTATTTCCCCAAATAATAATGCAATTTTCAGGAGCTGTTAAGGGTTTTTCATCAATAACCGATGAGCCAGGAATTATCTCCAATAATTGTTCAACGCTATATCCATCTAGCACATCGCGGGAAAGAGCATTCCATGTGATATACCCTGCCTTCGCTTTTAAAATTACATTCTTCAAATAAATATCCTGAACTTCACGAACCAATTCGGAGAAAGCATAATTGCTAATAACAAAATCATATTTGCCTTCTTTTTGAATATTTGTTCCGTCAATGAATTCAATTTTGCTAATGTCATGCACTTCATTAAGGTATCGTTTTGCCAGTTTAAGGACTTCAGGCAAATCATATAAACTATATTTTTCAATATTTTTCATATAACTCATCAGCATACGGCACTGTCCGGCATAACCAATTCCAATTTCTGCCACTTTATTAATCTTTTCTGTGTCAAACAGTGTGATGATGTCTGATAATACTTTGGCATATCTCATTGTTGTCGGAGATATGTCAGTGATATGTCCATTTATCTCATAAGGGAACATATATGGTTTTCCACACAAATCGTTCAAACAAAAGTTTTGCCAATCTGCTTCGTCAAATTTCACAAGTTTGTTGTTATTTATAATATCTAAATACTTTTGTCCCTCTTCTTGCGTAACATGCTCCAGAATTTCATTGTATATTGAATTTCTGCGAAAAGTTTTAAAAATCATTTTATTTTCAGATGCAATATCACAGAACATCGGATATTTATTATCATCTGACATACTTGTTTTTCTTTCACCGACAATTTTCTGTTTTACTAATTTCTCATATTTTTTTCTATAGACATAATTAAAGCATCTGGAAAAAAAATTACTTATCTTTCCTGCTTCCTTTGTTCCATTCATAATGTTACTCCTTACCTATTTTTATACATTGCATCATAATATTTCTGATAGTCTCCGCTGGTTGCATTTTTCATCCAGTCTTCATTTTCAAAATACCACTTGATGGTTTTTCTGATGCCTTCCTTAAACATGGTTTCAGGCTCCCAGCCGATTTCTGCTTTAATCTTATCCGGGGCAATGGCATATCTTCTGTCATGTCCTTTTCTGTCAGCCACATAAGTAATTAACTTTTCACTGACAAGTTCTTTTCTGGGATCGCCTTCCGGAAGCATATCCTGTAAGGTATCCAAAATAATATGAAGAATTTCGATATTCTGCTTTTCATTGTGTCCGCCTACATTATAGGTTTCAAACAATTTTCCCTTTTCCTGTACCATGTCAATTGCCTTTGCATGGTCTTCCACATAAAGCCAGTCACGCACATTCTTGCCGTCGCCGTATACGGGAAGATTCTTTCCCTGAAGGGCATTGTTAATCATAAGGGGAATAAATTTCTCCGGGAACTGAAAGGGTCCGTAATTATTGGAACAATTGGTGATATTCGCCGGGAATTTATAAGTATCCATATATGCCTTTACCAGCATATCGGAACTTGCCTTACTTGCAGAATAAGGACTGTGAGGATCATAAGGTGACGTCTCATAGAAAAACGCGTTTTCGTCATCGGGAAGGGAACCATACACTTCATCCGTTGATACATGAAGAAATTTCTTTCCCTCTTTAAAGCTTCCGTCGGGAAGTTCCCATGCAGCTTTTGCGCAGTTTAACATAACTGCTGTACCAAGTACGTTTGTCTGCACAAATACCTCCGGAGTTTCGATGCTTCTGTCCACATGGCTTTCTGCCGCAAAATGCACCACTCTGTCAATGTCATTCTCTGCAAATATTTTTGCAATGGCTTCTTTGTCACAGATATCTGCTTTTATAAATGTATAATTGTCTCTCTTTTCTACATCCTTTAAATTCTCAAGGTTTCCTGCGTAAGTAAGCACATCCACATTGATAATTCTGATTTCGTTGTCATATTTTTTAAACATGTAATGAATGTAGTTTGAACCGATAAATCCGGCTCCGCCTGTTACCAAATAAGTTCTCATAACTTTCTCCGTTTCTGTTTATTTTTAGTATCCCATGTAACTGATATTCATATCTACATTTCCGTTTATACCGGTCACTTTTCCCTTAGAGGAGTATTGCCACATATCATATCTGGTACGTGAATATGTGGGTGCTGCCGCATACTGGGCAAGCCACAGTTTATATCCTGTCAGGCTTGGTGTATCCATGTAACTTTCAAACCATGTCTTATTTGCATAAATACCTGCCTTATAACCGGAATTCTGGATTGTCTGGCAGAAAGCCTTACACACTGCTGTTCTGGTAGCCGGATTAATAGCATCTGCACGGCCATGACTGGCTTCTACGTCGAGAAATACCGGGTATGTGATATTAAAGCCTTTGATTAAGCTGAGTACCATGGACGCTTCTTCCACTGCCTCCACTTCATTCATCGCCTGGGTAAAGAAATAAATTCCTACCTTAAGGCCTGCATTCTGTGCACCTTGGATATTTTTCTTAAAGGTGGGATCTTCAATCAAAGCTCCTGTTGTTGAACCACGATATCCGCATCTGATGATAACATAGGAAACTCCACTATTTTTCACTGCATTCCAGTCAATATTTCCGTTCCACTTAGAAACGTCAATACCTAAGTTTCCGGAACCGCTGTCAAGTACGCCGTTGGCATTAAAGTTATATTTTGCACCCTGGATAACCTGTTCCCCTGTTACCTTATTTCCGTTTTTATCAAAAAAGTACGTAGAACCGTCTATGGTCTGCCATCCTGTGTAACGGTATTCACCGGTAGTCTTTGTTACTTTTTTATAGAAGGATTTAATGTCTCCATTAAAGTAATCCGCATATTTTGCTTCCCTGAATTTTCCGTCACTGCCCTTTACATAAAGTTTTTCCCCGGAAGTGGTCTTTAAATTGCTCTTTGTATCTGTCTTAGCAGGATGTTCCGTGGGTTTCGCTGTAGGTGTTGCCGTGGGTGTCGCTGTAGGCGCTGCCGTAGGGGTTGCTGTAGGTGTTGCTGTAGGACTTCCCGTAGGCGTTGCTGTAGGACTTCCTGTAGGCGTTGCCGTAGGACTTGCTGTAGGGGTTGTCGTAGGCACTGCCGTGGGTGTTGCCGCTGGGGTTGCTGTTGGGCTTGCCGTAGGTGCTGCCGTGGGTGTTGCCGCAGGGCTTTCCGTTGGAGCTACTGTGGGGGCTTCTGTCGGCTTCGGTTCCTCTGTGGGATCCGGCTCCTGAGTGGGGTCCGGCTCCTGGGTAGGCTCCGGTTCCTCTGTTGGTTCCGGTGTGGGTTCCTCTGTGGGTTCCGGCTCCTGGGTAGGCTCCGGTCCATCCGGTGCTGTCAGCAGGCGGAAGCCTATAGCAGCCTTTTCTGTGGGATCCACAATGTTCTTCTTATCAACCTTTTCATAGCTTTCTATGGTCTCTTCTGTTCCTTCAATCAAGGTCTTGGTAGATTCTACCCACTCTACGGTATCCGTATTGACAGATTCCACCACGGTTTCATTCACCTTCGTATCTTCCACCGCCACATTTACCTGAGCTTCTGTCTTGATTTCGTCTGCAATTTCTACCTTTTTATATTCAATGGTATCACGGACGGTGATGGACACCGGCTCAGTACTAAAGGTATAATCCTCTAAGTCTTCCGGTCCCACAATTGCCACTTCATATTTTCCCGGTTCAATATCTTTCTGATAAATAATACCATCCTTATCATCATCCTTCATCTGATAAGTATCCCCTGAAGGTTTGGTGATTTCTACTTCAAAAGAAATATTTGGCACTAACTTTCCTGATTTTTTATTGGTAAATTTAATCTTTAAGTCTTTTTGGATAGAGGTCATATTCAGTGTGACAGTTGTCTTTCCATTTACTTCCTCTACTACCGGCTCTTCCTCTGTCATTCCTGCCGCAATTTCTTTGGCAAGCTGGGCATCTGCAATGGCAAGCAATCCACTTTCACCGATAACGGGAATATCTTCCATTCCCACACCAACCTCTGCAAAAGTAGCAATCTGATCTGCATTTAACTTATTGCCAAGCATTACCACTCCCACCGTTCCGGCAACCAGTAAAATCACAACCCCCATAAAAAGTGTGATGTGGTCAACGGCACTCATATTGGTAAAGAATGCAATTACTTTCCTAAAGCCCGTAGGCTCCTCCTCATAGTATCCGTCATCTTCGTAATACTCATCGTCTTCATCGGCATAATACTCTTCATCTTCATCAGCATAGTATTCTTCATCTTCATAGTACCCGCCGTCGTCCTCAGCATAGTATCCTTCATCTTCGTAGTACCCGCCGTCGTCCTCAGCATAGTATTCTTCATCTTCGTAGTACTCGCCGTCTTCATCGCCGTAGTATTCATCTTCTTCGTAATACCCGCCGTCGTCTTCAGCGTAGTATTCATCGTCTTCCTCGTAGTCGTATTCTTCGTCTACATCGAAGTCCATCCACTCTATATCTTTTGATCTCTGAACTTTTCTTTTTTTACTCTTATGGTTCAAAAAACTCATTTATGTAACTCCTTCGCTCATTTCTTCTTAATAGCTGAACACACTCCCCAATATTATATCATTTTTGCAATACCAGCACAATCCTTTTCGTGCTCTAAAGACATTATAAAAGGTGCCCTAAGGGCACCTTCAAGTACTTTTTTATTTTTTTATAAATATATTTATTTCGAACTCACTACTCCCATCCGGGTATTGATAATCTCAGCAATACGGTCAGCTACCTTCTCACGTCCTTTATCATTGAGATGATAATGGTCTTCCAAATATTCTTCGAAGTTATCTTCGTTGATGGTTCCGTAATAGTTATCAACAAAAGATACCCCACTATCCATCACCGCTTCCGCTTCTTTTACAAGATAATGATTTAATGTTCCGTTTCCTAAATCCTTTAAGGTTCCGTTATAAAGATTACCGTCCGCATCTTTATACTGCGCATAAGTAGGCGACATCACAAACACACGGATATGAGGCCATGTAGTTTTAATATTGTTAAGTGTGGCACGGATGGCACCGGTAAAAGCGGTAACGTCATAAGGACTGTCCGGATTATCGGAAGGGGTTTCCTGATTGTAGTCTGTGCTGTCGTACATCACAATCATCACATCCACCGCTTCCATATCAACCGTTTTCATCACGTCCACTGCTTCCTGATATCTGGGATCAGGTTCGTCTCCGGCAATGGAATTAATGGCCGTAAACTCATTATTTCTGAAACATTCTATTACATAGTAGAAATTGAAATGATCCCGGGTATATTCCGGGTTGTAAATAGGATACTTACAGGCAACGGAAGAATCCGGAAACGCACAATCATATACCGTGGCATCTGTCTTTTCTGCAATCAAAGATGCCAGACCCCCTTCGCCTCTTTTATCTGCAAACGCATTGTTTCCAATACACAAAATCGTAGTCTCGCCGTCATCTTCACGTCCTTCCAGTCTGGACGCATCCATAGGAATAATCATGTCCAAGGTTTCTACATCAAAAGCAGAAGGATCCACCTCTACTTCACTCTCTTCCACCGTCGTCCCCTGATTCCAGCGCATCAGTCTGTAAACTGAAAATACAGCAATCAATAATATCGCCACAATAATTACAATATGAAAATTAATTTTAAATCCGCCTTTTTTTTCATTTTCAGCAGCTGTGCTTTGTTCGTTATTCATAAAAAATCTCTCCTTGCATCCTTTGCATTTCCTTGTTATTTTACTATTATTGGAGAAAAAAATCCATATATTCATAAAAAATTAATATACGTTAAGAATTTCCTATGATAAAATCATTAGGAGTACATACGAGAGGATTTAAGCAATGAAAAAGAGAGTAAATGTAAAAGATATTCTTATGTTGCAAACTGTATTCTTTATTTACAGCATCAACAGCATTGTTGCAAAACTTGCATCCGGTGAGGAACGTTTCAGTTTTGCTTTTATCATGTTTTATGGACTGGAACTTGTCATTTTAGGCATTTATGCCCTTTTATGGCAGCAAATTATTAAAAAATTTGAATTGTCCGTTGCCTATGCCAATAAAGCCATCACACTCATTTGGGGAATGCTTTGGGGTGCGTTTTTATTCAAAGAGCAAATTACGGTCACGAAGGTTGCCGGTATTTTGCTTGTCATCGCAGGCATTGTGATTTTAAACAATAAGGAGGGCGAAAAAGCATGAATTTACATATGATTGTTTTACTTGTATCCGTATTAATTGCCTCCTTCTCCCAGATTTTGTTAAAGAAAAGTGCAGAAAAAACATACAGTTCCTGGCTTAGGGAATATTTAAATGTGTACGTTATCTGTGGATACGGAATGATGTTTATCTCCATGTTTATGACCATTATCGCCTACGGCGGCATGGAATTTACCCACGTACAAATCATTGAAGCCACCGGCTATATCATGGTTCTTATTTTAAGTTATTTCTTCTTTCAAGAAAAAATAACCAAAAAGAAACTTCTTGGCATGCTGTTTATCTTTGCAGGTATTGCCGTTTATCATTTGTAATACAACAAATAAAAGAGCTGCCAGTTCAACGAACAAGGCAGCTCTTAGGCGTTTTTGACTAACCGGCAAATCCGGCAATTTCTTCTGTTGCAAGAATTTTGTCACTCATATTTTTCTTCGCCTTTGATGACAGCAAAACAGTAATGGGCAGGTTGTTCTCATTTTGAGACTGGAGTTCCTTATACCATTTGCTGTATTTGTACATACGGTAGTTAGCCTTCATTTTATGTAACTGCTCTTCATCCGCACAGGACTCCTTGAAGGCTGCTCTCTGCTGAGGGTTTAAGTTCACATAGTCCAAATAGGAAATGCGAAGCTCCGTCAGCGCATCCGTACACTTGGGACATATCATTTTATGTCCGTTTAGCATAAAAACATGGTGACAACATTTGCAATAATGCATATACATCATAGTAAAATTCCCCTTTTATTTCACAAATATTGTCTGTTTAGTTACAAAATAATTTTATATTTTTAGTAGAAAAAGTCAATATTTTTACCCGTAAAAAAAACGTTAAGACATCGCTGATTATCGACAATCTTTATACGAGGAAACACTTATGAAAAGAGAAGGCTATTACACTTCCGGCGAATTTGCCAAAAAGACGAATATTACCAAGAAAACACTCCGCTATTACGATGAAAAAAACATCCTAAAGCCCTCCTGCGTCCTGCCAACCGGTACCAGACTTTACAACGAAGAAGACCTGGGCAAGCTGCAGCAAATCCTTTTGTTAAAATATCTGGGGTTTTCTTTGCATGAAATCAAAGAAATGATTATCGATGACGACAACCTGCACATCGCAAAGTCTCTGGAAATCCAGCACAAGCTTGTAGAAAACCGTATTGAGCAGCTTGATTTAGTGTCGAAATCCATCCTCGGTGTGGCTGAAAAATTAAAAAATAACCAGAAAGCCGACTGGGCACAGATGTTTGATATCATCAACTTAAGCCGAATGGAATCAAGCCTTGTAAACCAGTACAAAAATGCGTCCAACATTTCTGCCCGGATACAATTACATACTTTGTTTTCCCAGAATAAACAATTGTGGTTTCCCTGGGTTCTTGAAAATATTGCTCTTAACGAAGGAATGCATGTCTTGGAGGTAGGCTGCGGCGACGGTTCCTTATGGAATGGCTATGACCTTCCTAAAAACGTCAACGTAACCTTGTCTGATATTTCAGAGGGCATGATCCGTGACGTAAAAAGACGCTTTGATGCTGCAAACGGGTCTTTCCGTTTCTGCGTCTGCGACTGTCAGATGCTCCCTTTTGCAGATGGTAGCTTTGACGTGGTGATTGCCAATCATGTCATGTTTTATTGTGAAGATATTGGCAAGGCCTGTAGCGAAATCTACCGGGTATTAAAAAAAGACGGCATTGCCATTTTCGGAACATATGGGAACAATCACATGAAAGAAATCAGTGAATTAGTTACCAAATTCGATGACAGAATTGTGCTGTCCGCAGATAGCCTTTATGAAAAATTCGGAAAAGAAAACGGAAAAGATATCCTTGAAGAAGTATTTTTCAGCGTCAGTTGGCGTGATTACGAAGATTCCCTAAATGTAACCGACCCGGAAGCCCTGATTTCCTATATCCTTTCCTGTCACGGAAATCAAAACCAATATATCATTGACAACTATGACGAATTTAAGACTTTTGTCAAATCTAAGGTAAAGAATGGCTTTTATGTAACCAAAGAGGCGGGGATTTTTATCGCAAAAAAATATTAAAGGAGAACGCTTTTATCATGGAGATTATTACTTATGACCAGTGTGAAAAACAATTAGAACTTAGAGAAAAATTAATTAAAATTGAAGAATTAAGGTGCGCCGGAGTACAAGATATTCCCGCTCGCAACGCTTCTGCCAATTTGCGTACTGCTTTAAAGGAGAAAATTTACGGAACTTTCATAAAATAAAAATAGTAGTGAGTTTTCAGACAACCACTACTATTTTTTACTCAAAAGAGCTTCAAAATCAAATTCTTCCACCATGGAAAGCATATGCGTCAAATACTCATCAATAGGCTTCCCTTCACTGCTGCCATTCTTCGCTACAAGTCCCGTTCCATCCACAAAGCACTCCGTCATAAAGCGGTTGAACTTAGGATGATAATGGCTGTAATCCGCATAATGGTTTAGGTCAAGCACGATATCTTCCCTGTCGGGGAAGAAATACACCTCCACATTGTCATAAACATTTAACTTTTCAGCAATATAACGGTATTCCATAATGGTGGCATCCAAATGATTTTCCTTTAACACGTTATTCCAAAACAGGATGCTGTAGGGTGGAAAGAAAATCACAAATTCCGTGTCAGGATGCTCCTCAATAAAAGGACAAATATTCACATCCAAATTTTTCTTTACCGCTTCCAGATACTGCATCACATCTGTCTCTTCTGCCACCTGCTCCGGCGATGTATAGTTATGCAGCACCCATTCCTCACTATAATACTCCTCGGTCCACCAGCTCTCGTAAACCGTAGCAAGGTCTGTAGGTTCCGGATCAGCAATAGGGCGCAGGATATAATTTAACAGCACGTCTTTATTTAAAACATAATAAATATCATTGATCAATTTATCATCATACAAATATTCAGGAATGGGATACTTGGTCTGATCCACATCTCCCATATAAGTAATCACATCAATTCCCAGAAAAACTTTTTTCACATCAGGATTATTTTCAAACACAATTTCCATGATATTGGCCTGGTCTTTGGGGAACGCAGCACTGTAGCTTAATTTGATGGTATTAAGTCCCATAAGTTCCTCAAACCAGTTGGTATTAAAGTTTACCGTCATGGAAGAGCCCAAAATAACGCTGTCATACTCCATATTTTTCGCCATGCCGGGATTTTGGGATAATTGATTGTCTACCTGGTAAGGAAACCCTTTAAGAGGCTTATGATAATGAAAAAACGGATCCACAAGCACCACCAGCGCACCTGCAAAAAGACACGCCAAAAGAGCAAGCAACACTACTGACAAGAGTGCACCTTTATAAGATAAATGCTTTTTCTTTTTTACCATATCTTTTTTCTCTTTCTGCATATCTCTATTCCAAATCCTTTATCAGAAATTCACATAAATAAAACTACTCACATTGGAGAATGACAAAATACACCACACCAAAAGTACTGCAAGCACGCAGGAACTCAAAACCGTCGGCTTTATCTTTTCGCTAATTTTGGGTGCTGTTTTTCCAAAAAATACAATCGCCAGTGCTACCAGGAGTAAAAGTACCATCAGCACATAATGGGCCCAGTCAAACCGGTCCATCTTTAGCACTTTCATCACATACCAAAATTCATCAAGTTCAAAGCACTTGGCAAAATTCAGATTAATTTTCCTAAATTCAAAAGAAAACATCTTTTTCAGCACGGATAACGCTTCCTGCAAAGTAGATGCCCTGAAAAATATCCATGCAATATTCACATACAAAAAAGTGCATGCCACCGACAGCACGTGCCCTGCTGTGCCAAAAAACTTTGCGTCACTCTGCTGTGCCTGCTTTGCATCCCCTCTACGGGATTTAAGCCACTTGGTAACCACATACAAAATCCCATGAAGCATTCCCCACAGGATAAAAGTAAGCCCCGCTCCATGCCAGATACCGCTGACAAAAAAGATTATCAGCATATTTAAATAAGTACGCACCTCGCCCTTACGGTTTCCGCCCAACGGGATATACAGGTATTTGGTAAAAAAGCGGGTTAATGTCATATGCCACCGCTTCCAAAACTCCAAAATATTATTTGCTTTATAGGGCGAGTCAAAATTAATGGGCAGTGAAAATCCCATCATCTGAGATACACCCATAGCCATATCACAATAGCCGCTGAAATCAAAATAAATTTGCAGCGTATAGGAAAGCATCAAAATCCATGCATCTCCTGATGAAAGAGATGATAAATTGGTATAACCGTGATTTACTGCCACGCCAAAAGTATCTGCAAGCAAAACCTTTTTGGACAGACCCAGCACAAAGAGTGCAAAGCCTTTAAAACTTGCCTCCCAGTCAGCCTTCTTTTCTATTGCTTCATCAAGCTGCTTCTCCATCTCTCCGGGAAGCATAATCGGCCCCTGCACCATCTTCGGAAAAAATGTGACATAGACGCTGTAATTTGAAAGAGACATATTGGAAAGTTCTCCACGATAGTTCTCCATCAGAAATGCAATCTGCGAGAAGGTAAAAAAACTGATTCCCAAAGGCACAAACAGAGAATCTGTATATTTAAAATAAAACAGTGCCAGTAAATTAAGTAAAATGCCTATGGCAAGTAAAATTTTCTTTTTCCCGCTCTTTTGCATCGCCATGAAAACCAAATAATTTACAAGCATGCTTAAAAGCAGTATCACTACATTCCGGACATCCGAAAATCCCAGGAATATCAGTGACAGCAGCACTAAAAAAAACTTCGTCGAGCCGGTATTTCCTATTTTTTTCTTGAAGTGAAATCCCAGGACTGCAATGGGAAGGAATGCAAGCACAAATGCATATGAGTGAAATGACATTGTTTAATCCTCTTTGTAATACTGATTAATTTCTTCAACTGCGGCAGCTGCAACCGGGTCTTTATAAACACGATATCCGTCAACCGTTGCCACCGATAAAAGCCCTAACTCTTTCGGGTCATCTTTTACTTTTCTGGTAGGTGATACAACAATATATTGACAATTTTCTGCTCTGGTGGTTTCCAGCAAATCTTCAAAAACAAGTTCCTCGGACTCTTCCATGGCTTCATGCACCGGGTGGTAATAGTTCCACTGGCTGGCAACCATTTCTCTTCCGTAAGGCATCTTAATCTTAGCATTATACTGGCGTATAAAATAGACCAGTTCTTCCGGCACTACCACCATTACGTGGCCCTCTTCCCCCTCCGGGGCAATTAGATCACAAATCTTAATGGCAGTATCAGGAATATGATACAAATTTTCAGCCTTTGTCATATAAGGGCTGTCATACACATACTTTCCGCAAAAAACAATCAGTGCCGCTGTCACAATAAGTCCAATTCTCTTATGCCTTCCAAACAAACGGCAGGCACCGTAAACCGTCACAAGCCCCATGGGAATGGTCCAAAGAATCCTGTAATAGGTTTCCCCGTCAAGTCCCAGTGCCACAAAGCCTTTTCTGCTGATGGGACATAAGAACAACAGCAAAATAAGTAGGGGCGTATACACAAGCAACAGTCTTATCTTCTTATCCTTTTCCGTCATCAGAAGATATGCCCATGCTACTGCAAAAAGCACTACCAGAAACTTAAGGCCTGTATATAATTTGAAAATCACAAGGCTTTCCATAAAAATTCCAAACATAGGATAACACCTTTCTGCCTTTCCTTAACGGCCGATTAGTAAATAGGTCAGCACATACATTGCTGCCGGAATGCAGGCAAATCCTGCCTTCACCAAAACACCAAAGCTTTTCTCTTTTATCATAAACAAAAAAGCAAGTCCCGCAACCAAAAGAGCACATAACATAACAGCCAGGGAACTGCTCACTCCTGCTGCCAGATTTAGAACTGCAAGGAGCAGCCAATAGCCGGTCTGCTCTCTCTTTTCCCGCTTTTCCTTTTCCTTGTCAAACAGACAAAAGAAAATCCAAAAGACTGCCGGCAATATGAAATTTCCCGCAACCGATTTACCCTGCCACGTCCTGGTCAGTAAAAAGGTTTCATTGGTATAAATGGATACATTTCCAAACATCTGGAAAAGTGCCATCAACACCATAAATACCGGAAGCCTGTCTCTCTTTTCCCGAAACAGTCTCTGCCCGATTTTGTAATAAACCAGATAAGTAAGAGGCAAAAGCACAAAGGGCACAATACTGTGTGCCACAATGGTCATATGAATCCCGCTCATCTTTCCCACAAAGGCCTCCCAGATAGGAAACAGCGCCAATGCATGACGGGCATCCAGGGGTGCGCTGATACCGGTATTTGGATTAATCCGGTATAAGGTATCTATCTGCTGTGCAATCAGGCCCTGCACATTATAATAAGAGTCATCCCCGTCAAAGGACGCCCTGGTAAAGGACATATAAAGCTGGAATCCTACCAATAGTAAGAATAGCAACATGTAAATCTTATCTTCCCACGTCCATGCTTTCCTATCAAGGTTTATGGAAAGGTTATATCCTTTCTTACGCATAGACAAGGTATAAAATACACCAAAGGCCCCAAGCAAAACCGCTGCTATGGCAAAGATTATGCACAAAGTCGAAAATCCGTTATATACTTTTAAAATCGCAACCGGTATCCCGATTAGTTCAAACAGTGCAAACAGTACCAGATATCCTGACAAAAATATGCATCCCGGCGTTCTGTCCTTTTCCGGAAGCAAACTTACCGGCAACAGTCCCATGGCAAAGGGAACTGCAAACAGCCAGAATATGAGACTGATTATTTGTAATACGATCATACTTTACTCTTTCCTTTTAAATAAATAATATGTGAATTCCGTTCCTTCGTGATACCAAGGTTCCTGTGCCACCAATTCATACCGCTCCCATATTGCCTGCGGATATTCATCCCTCGCAATGATAAAGCTGATAAGGCCTTCTCTAATATAACGTTCCTGCTCCCCGAGCACAGTTTCCATAATTACCGTCTGGGTCTGGAACCATTGGCAGGTAGGCACTATGTCGCAAACTGTATAGAGACCGGCATCGAGACAGCTTATATTAAGAAGTGTGGGGTTTTCTTCCTGCTCCACAATCTCCTTAAATTTATAGAGAAACATATCTTCTCTCTTTTCCTTCATAAAGGGTGTGTTCATAGAAGTAAAGTATATAAAACATGTACTTACAACTATGGACAAGAAACTTAAAGTCACAAGCACGGCACTCTTTTTCAGGAAAACCATACCTGTTTTTTTCAGTATCCACTCGATGATCCGTCCCAGAAGAGCAAATCCCAAAACGGCAAATACGCTTAACGGCAATGCATAATAAGGAAGTTGCAAACCACCTATATATATTCCGATGAACAGAAAAAAGCATAACGCCAATATATTAAAACGTTCCAGTATTTTCTTCCCTTTTCCGAAAAAGAAAGCAAGTACACCGGGTATTATAAATACAAAATATCCAAAATTTTGAATAATAAGCCAATATAGAATTTTAGCCAAAATATAGATACGCTCAAATAGACTCGGTCCTTCATTATTTAAGTTGCTGTAGGCAAACACATTAACCCACACATATCCCCAATACCAATAGTAAAGTGCATTATGAATTGCAAAATAAATAAACCACGGAACAAAAGGAATCAGCATTCCCGCCAAAAAAATCAGGCATGCTTTTACCGCTCCGAAAAAATTCTTTTTTACAAGAAAAGAAAATGCAACACACATCATCCATGCAAAGAAAAATCCAAGCGATGTAAACTTAATATTTGCAACCATTCCTGCAAGCAATCCGCCAATAAACAATGTCCTTTTGGGCATTTCCTTATCAGGATAATCATTTTTAAAATATGCAAGTGAAAAGTACAAGCCCCAAATGATAAACGGAAGACATACCTCTTCTGCACATCCGCCCCAATAAAAACTATAAGAAGCAAAGCTCACCGCAAGCACCATAGGTGTTAAAATCAGTGCTGTCTTTTCCTTTACAAACAACTTTAATATCTTACAAATACCTGCAATATCAAAAGTCGCCAGTATAACTTCCATCAAAAAAACACCCGCAAAAGTAGTATGAGAAACTAAATAAGCAAGTCCATAAAAAAAGTAGAGGTACATTCCTTTTTGGTCAAACACGTCTCTGTACGGAACTTTCCCATTAAATAGTGCCTTGCCTACAGAAAAATAGCTATTTGCATCGTTCCAATTATTGCAAGGGTACAAAAATGATGAGCGGCTGGCAAACAATATAATCAAAAATGCCGCCAAAAGAAAATACCCCACTTTTATATATTTCCAATTTATTTTTTTCATTTGGATATAATCCTTCCTTTTGACATACTATTTTTATTTTACACTAAATTTCATGCAAGCACTAGTGCCTATTTCTCATTTTTGTTTCAATTTGCATTGATACCTTCCTATGAATCTTTTATAATTAAGGTATTATTGCAAAAAGGAGTCGTATATCATGACCACACCCAAAAAGTCAATCAAAAACAAGAAAGCCCTTCTTTGTTTTCTTGCTCTTATCATAATTGTGTTCGTCCTTGCAGTCACCATGCTTTATTTTATAAAGCAAAGAAACGATGGGTTACAACACGTTCATTCCACCTCCATTGTCAACTTAAAAACAAATCATCTCACTAACCCTTTAGGACTGGATGAGCCTAACCCAACTTTCAGTTGGCAGATGACCTCTTCAACGCGCGGTGCCATGCAAAGTGCATATCGTATTACTCTTGCTGAAGATGAAGTTTCCCTTGCAGAAGGCAAATATGTCTGGGATAGTGGTAAAATCACTGATTCCAATTCCGTTGGTATTTCCTATACCGGAGATTCTCTTCGTCCTAAAATGCGTTACTACTGGTCAGTCACCGTCTGGGATGAAACAGATACTCCTTACACCGCATCTGAAGAAGCATGGTTTGAGACAGGCCTCATGGGAGGCGGCATGAGTGATGCAAAATGGATCTCTGCCTCAAGTGATGCACCTGCTTATACACACGGCAATGATTCCCGGGTTTATGAAATAAAGTACGATATGGAAATAACCGATACAACAGCCGGCTTTGTATTTGGAGCAAAAGAAGGTGAATATGGACATCTCTATGTCTGTGCAATCACAAACAAGCCGGAAGAGGCACTCTTTTCGTTGCATGAAATGCAGGGCGAATATCTCTCCACGCAGGAGGCAGATATTACACATATAGTAGATGGCAGTTCCCTCTTTGCTGTGACACTTTCCGTAGATAACGATAACCTGTCTGTAACCATTAACGGCACACCGGTAGGCGACTTTCCCATCAAAAGCACCCCTGTCGGTAGCATCGGTTACTACAAATCCCGAAGCAATGCCTTTGCTTATCTGGACAATCTCCTGATAACCGATGAAGCAGGCAATATCCTCTATCAGGAAGACTTTGAATCTGAGGAAAGCATTTTTTCCCCTTATTATGTGACAGTACAAAACGGAAAACTTCGCATCAAAAGCGGAATGGTCCTTACACCGGGATACGAATCACCTGCCCCGCTTTTCAGAAAAGAATTTGAAACAGCTGACAAACCCATTCAAAGTGCCCGTCTCTACATGACAGCACTGGGCAGTTTTTCCGCTTCCGTAAACGGAAGTGCTGTTGCTGATGACTACTTCAGCCCGGGGAAATTAGCATACAATCAGCAGCTTTCTTATGTCACTTATGACATTACCTCACTGCTTTCTAAAGGCAATAAAAACGTCTTAGGCCTTACACTCCTGCACGGCTGGTATGACCGTGCCGTAGGCTATCCTGAAATCTATAGTCCATGGGGCGATACCAATGCCCTTAAGGGCATGATTGAAATTTGTTACGAAGACGGAACATGTGAAACCATTGTCACGGACGAAAGCTTTTTATGCTACGCAAATGGCCCCATCCGCAGTGACGACATTTATCAAGGACAGTTCTATGATGCCAACTATGAGCAAACCGGTTTTGATACTGTAGACTATACTGCAGGTAATGACTGGCTTCCAGCAGCAACAAACGCAGTGGATGAAGGTTATGATTCCCTGCCTCTAACAGCCAAGGAAAACGAACCTATTGTCTGCATCAAAGAACTCACCCCCATATCCGTTTCAGAGCCTACAGAGGGCGTATATGTCTACGATTTTGGAGAAAATATCGTAGGAACTGTAAGAGTTCATTTAACAGGGTCCCAGGGAGATGTGATCACTTTGCGCTATGGTGAAGAACTCAACACAGAGACTCTTGCCAACGCTGATGATGTGCCCGGTACCATCTGGACCAAAAACCTTTTAACCGCAAAAGCCACTGACTATTATGTGATGAAGGGAAATGAGGAGGGCGAAACTTTCGAGCCCAAATACACCTTCCACGGTTTCCGCTATATGCAGGTAACAGGTATGGACAAAGCGCCTTCTACAGAAGAAGTATGTGCACTGGTTCTCTCTTCCGACCTTACGCAAACCGGAAGCTTTAGCTGTTCCAACGAATTATTAAATAAGTATTATGAAAATACCATCAGAAGCCAACAGGGCAATTTTTTGGACTCCCCCACCGACTGTCCCCAGCGTGATGAACGCCATGGTTGGGCAGGAGATGCACAAATTTTTTCACTCACAGCATCTTATCACGCAGATACTTATAACTTTTATCGGAAATATCTAGAAGAAATGCGGCTACTTCAGACGAATGGCGGTTCTTTCCCCGATATGGCTCCCAGAAATTTTGGAGCTGACAAGGATGGGCGTAACGGCACCGGCAGTAACAACTGCTGGGGCGATGCACCGGTAGTCATCACATGGAATTTGTACCAACAGTTTGGGGATCTTGCAATTGTAGAAGAAAACTATGATGCTCTTTGCAAATGGGTAGATATGTTAATTTTAACAAGCGAGGATTATATTCGTTTTTATGAGGGCGGATATGGTGATCATTTGGCTTTGGAATCTACGACACCGGAATTATCGGATACTGCATGGTGTGCATATAGTGCTCATCTGGTCTCCAAAATGGCAACAGCTCTGGGAAGGACCGAAGATGCCGAATATTATGCTTCGGCTTTTGAAAATTTCAAAAAAGCCTGGCAGGATACTTTTATCATATGGGAAACAGGTGCCACTGAATGTTATTCCCAGACAGCCTTCTCCCTTGGTCTTGTCTTTGACTTATATCCTGAGGAATTACATGAAAAAGCAATAAACTGTCTGATTACCAACTTGGAAGCCCACAACTACCATATGAAAGCAGGATTTTCCGGAATCGGCTATCTTCTTCCGGCACTGTCTGAAAATGGTAAAATCGACGCCGCTTATCGCCTTCTTTTACAGGAAGAAGCTCCTTCTCTTCTGTATCAGGTAAAAAAAGGAGCCACTACTACCTGGGAGCAATGGACCGCATACAGCGAAAACGGAGATGGTACCTATACCCTCGATGGATCACTGAACCACTATGCCTATGGCACACCGGCAAGTTTCTTATATACAGATGTTTTGGGAATAAAGAGTGATGAAAACCACCCCGGATATAAACACTTCTTCTTAGAACCACAAGCCACCGGTGCTCTTTCCCATGCAAGTGGCAGCTACGACAGTATTTACGGAATCATTTCAGTCAGCTATGTACAGACAGAAAACGGCTACGAATATCATTTTGAAGTGCCTGCCAACACATCGGCCACCTTATCTCTACCTGCGCTTTCCGAAAATCAGACCTATTTGGAAAGTGGCAAAGAAATATCCGGCGATGATGGCGTGAAATTTGTAGGCGTTGTGGACAATAAAGCAATTTATGAACTTTCTTCCGGCAGTTTTTCCTTTACCGTATCCGGTTCTTGAAGAACTACCGCCAATAAATAAAATGGTAATGAAAATATCATAAAATAGACATAACGGAATTCGGTTGCAACAGGTGTCGCAATCATAACCGTAAGATATAGGGCAAGGCTGGGAAGATAATAAATCAGCTTTGCCTTTTCATTTCTGACAAGAACGCAACCAATACAGAAGAGCAATGTCCAAAAGACCACTCCCATGCTCCATAATAAGCTGTAAATGGGAACCATACTCCCCAGCTTGATGGATATTTCTTTTACCTTCACCACAAGAGGTCCTCTGATGAGCGGCGTGTGCGAAACACCAAGCCGGCTACCGCTTACCCCCTCTGCTTCCGCAACAAGATAAAATGAATCCGGATAAAAAAATCCATAGGTCTGATTCACGTAAGCCTCCAAATAATCCCACGGATACTTACATCCCAGTTCTATCCATAATTTCAGGAAATCACCTTTATGCTGCACAAGGTAATCCTGATTGCCTGCCCGCACTAATTCTTTCATATTATCAGAAATTGTGGGCACATACAGTTCTTTTACATGTTCTACTTCTATCACCTTTTCCAGTAAGTCAAGTTGTTCTTCTGTCAGTTCCCTATCATTACATATCACATGCGCAATTTGCTGCGTTGGAATAGATAACGATTCAATGAAATCCGGTTGCACTACTCCTGCCCGGTTCATAATCGGATACTTTACAACAATTGCCGTCGCTAAAATAGTCAGTAAAACCGGAAACATCGCTTTTGCTTTCTTCCGGAAATGGAAAAATAAAAAAGGAACGCAGAGTACAAAACCATACCACCCATTGGATCGGAATAGGCAAACCATGATTCCCGACAAACCAAAAATCAAACAGTCAGAAACTGCAATTTTCTTTGAAAGACGCAGTAAACTACACCCAAATAAAAGGACCGCACCTGCAAACAAAATATCCTTCCAAATGGTCACAGAATATACTGCATGATAAGGTACCAGCGCATAAAACAGTGTTACAATCACTCGAACCAAAATACGGATCCGATATGCGGCCAACATCTTTATAAAGTATGACACCACTCCTGCCATAAAGCACATTTGAAACAATGTATAAACCGAAATGGCAATTGTCCTATTTGTGGTAAAGATAGTTCCAATATTATAGAAAAACTTTATTAATAACGTGTGTGCTATAGGATGGTGATTGCTGTATTCCCTAAGTCCAAGTACCTGTTCAAACTGCACAATACTATCCGGTGTCATAACGCCGGGAAAGAGATACAAAAAGTAGGGAAGCCAGCAAACTATGCAAATCAGAAAACTGACAAGACCTGCATAACGGTCATAAAAACACTCTGTCTTCTCCCTATACCAAAAGCGGGCAAACTCCACGTCACCAGCCACAAATGAAAATAGTAATAATATCAAATAATAGAATAATGTGATTAATCCAACACTTACTACTGTAAGTATTATGAGTTGAAACATCAGATTTGTTAATGTTTTTATATAATAAACGTAATCCACTACCATATAGAAAAATGCAAACATTACAGATAGCGCGACGGCAACTGTCTTGGTTTTCTTCACTGTGCAAATATCTCTTGTATTTACACGGCGTTTAATTGCCCCGTACAAAACAAAAACCGACAGGAAAAATACCGCTGTAAAAACATTACCCGGTTCCATATGCGCCACCTTCATTAATGCCCACGTGGTAAAGAAACTTTGTAAAAGTTGTACTAAAATAAATCTATCAAAATATCTCTTCATTTACTGCAAATGCTCCTATTAAGATTTGGCAAATTGTGATATAATATTGTCTATCATACGCAATTCGTATACTTCTGTCAAATTATATACATATTTGCCGTTTGATACCGTTTACCTAGGAGGCTACTATGCAACAATTGCTAAAGAAACATTCTCATGCTCTTATCATCATATGCCTGTTTATGGCAATGGCATTTAGTTTGTGTCCCAGATACAGCATAAATAACGATGAATTTTATACCATGATATGGGGGCGCCTTTCATGGCCTGATTATGTCCACGAATTAATTCATGACACATCACCTTTTTTATATTACCTTATGATGTGGCCGGTTCACAAACTGACCGGCGGAAGTTTGATGGGTGCAAGACTATTTTCGCTTCTTGCACTCTTAGTTATGCTAATCATCGGCAGTTCATTTGTTAAAAAGCATTTTGGGCTCAAAGCAATGTATTTTTACAGTTTTATTATATATTTAACCCCTTTTATGCTCCAAAAGTCTACGGAAGCCAGAATGTATGGATGGGCTACGGTATTCACTCTCTTTAGTGGTGTGCTTAGTTATTATTTGTTAACAGCTCCAACGAAGAAAACATGGATTTTATTTACCGTCACAAGCCTTCTTGGAGCATACACTCAATATTATGTTGTACTTACCATGATATTCTTATATGTAGGTATATTGGTTTTCTACATTTTTAAACGGGACAAAAAACAAATCATTAACTGTCTCATCTGCTATGCTGTCACCGTGCTTACATATTTGCCATGGTTATTTGTTGCAGCATTTCAAATCAACGAATCAAACGGTAGCTGGATTGCTGCACCCAGTTCCAAATTAGGCACCTTGAAAGAGCTTTTTTATAGCAGCATCCCGGGAAGTGAATTGTTTTATCTGCTTCTTATATTTTTAATGACGCTATATGCTTTCATAAAATTTATTCAATCAAAGGACACTCATTATTATTGGGTATGTGTATGTTGCAGTGCTCTTTGGGGAATATATTTACTATGTACCATGTGGGGAATCTTTGTAAAACCAATTATGCTCAGTCGTTACCTAATCATGCCCGTGTGCCTTTTATTTCTGGCCATCAGCAGCTGCATGAAAGATTTTCATAAAATAATTGTGATTATTTTATGTACTGTTATTGCAATTATCGGACTTGTCCATTATCAAAGTTCCCTTTCGGCAAATCTAAATGATACAACAAAGTTAACGCATGGCTTTACTAATCAACAAATAAAAGCAGGGGATGCTGTCATTGTAGTCAACGAATTTGACGATGACTTTTTATGCATGTGTGTAGAATATTTTGTTCCCCATGCCGAGCGGATATACGTAGGAGAATTTAATTCTGAATTATTTTCTGCTTACAGTGGCTATGACACCTACTGGTTTTTTGACCAGGGAAGTTCCTTTGATAGCCAAATAATATCGTCTGCAGGAAAAAAATCAGAAGAATATGGAACTTTCTACTATAGGCATCTGGCTTTTGATGTCTATAAAATAACCACAAATTAATTTTTTGTCTTGTAATGACCATCTAGCATTAGTAGACACTATTTCTAAATTATGTTAAAATATAATTTAGCAAAAGATTTTTGAAAGGTAAAATACACTATGAAAAAAGCTCTGATTATTGGAGCGGGTCCTGCAGGACTCACCGCAGCATATGAACTGTTAACAAAATCTGATGACATTGAAGTAGTAGTTTTTGAAGAAAGCGACTGCTTTGGTGGAATTTCTAAAACAGTAAATTATAAAGGAAACCGCATGGATATGGGCGGACACCGTTTCTTCTCCAAAATTCCTGAGGTAAATGCTTGGTGGGACAATATGCTTCCCATGCAAGGACATCCTACCTATGATGATATTATTTTAAATCGTCCCATGCCTCTCTCCAAAGGCGGTCCGGATCCGGAAAAGGAAGATCGTGTTATGCTCACCAGACACCGCGTATCACGTATTCTTTTTGACTCCAAATTTTATGATTATCCCGTTTCACTGAAATGGGAAACCCTCAAAAACATGGGCTTTTTTACAACCATGCAAGTAGGCTTTAGTTATCTTGCTTCCCTGTTCCGCAAATTACCCGAAGATAACCTTGAAAACTTTTATATTAATCGCTTTGGTCGCAAACTATATTCTATGTTTTTTGAATACTACACGGCAAACCTCTGGGGACGTCATCCCCGTGAGATTGATGCTTCCTGGGGAGCACAGCGCGTAAAGGGACTTTCTATTATTGCCATTATCAAAGATATCTTTGGAAAAATATTCAAAGTTAAAAACCGTAAAGTAGAAACTTCTCTGATAGAAGAGTTTAAATACCCGAAATTAGGTCCCGGTCAGCTTTGGGATGTCACTGCAGAAGAAATTATAAAGCTTGGCGGTACCATCTATAAAAATGCCAAGGTAACCAAGATTCACAAAAACGCGGACAACCTTCTTACAGGCCTTAGTTATGAAATGAACGGCGAAGAGTGTACCATGGAAGGAGATTACATTATTTCCTCCATGCCTGTCAAAGATTTAGTTGAAGGCATGAATGATGTTCCTTCCGAACCTGCACGGATTGCCGCAGGACTTCCTTACCGTGATTATATGACTTTAGGTGTTTTAGTTCCTAAGATTAACCTTGTTAATAAAACAGACATCAAGACTGTCAGCAATATTGTGCCCGACTGTTGGGTATATGTTCAGGACCGTAATGTTAAGCTGGGACGTTTTCAGATTTATAACAACTGGTCTCCTTACATGATTAAAGATTTAGAAAACACTGTATGGATTGGTCTTGAATACTTTGTTAATGAAGGTGATGAATTCTGGAATATGTCAGAAGAGGAATTCTCCAAAATCGGTATTGACGAAATGATTAAATTAGGACTGATTAGCAGTGCTGACGTGGTAATTGATACTCATATGGAAAAAGTAAAGAAAGCTTATCCTGCTTACTTTGACACTTACGATGAAATTGATACTCTGGTTGATTATCTTAAGACAATTGACAACCTATACTGCGTAGGCCGTAACGGTCAGCACAGATACAATAATATTGATCATTCCATGGTAACCTCTTTTGAGACTGTAAAAAATATTTTATCCGGTGAAAAAGATAAAACGAACATCTGGAGCGTTAACACAGAGAAAGAATATCATGAAGAAGCCAAACAAAACGAGGCTGAAGTTGACTAATATACAAATCATTCTTAGGAGTACCTCATGAAAGATTACATTAAAATTGCAAGACTTGATCATTGGATTAAAAATGCATTTATTATTCCCGGTATCGCTGTGGCAATCCTTCTATTAGACGAAAGCCAACGTTCCGCCAATGTGTTTTACATGATTATCGGTTTTTTGGCTACCTGCTTTATTGCTTCTGCCAATTACGTAATAAACGAATGGCTGGATGCAGAGTTTGATAAGTTTCATCCCACAAAAAAATATCGTCCTGTGGTAGGTGGAAATGTAAAGTTTAAATTTGTACTTATAGAATATCTGATTTTTGCAGCGCTCGGTATTCTTTTATCATTGTGTATCAATTATTTGTTTCTCGCCATGGAAATATGGCTTCTTGTAATGGGACTAATCTATAATGTTAAACCCATCAGAAGCAAAGATATCATCTTCCTTGACGTACTTTCTGAATCAGTTAATAATATGATCCGTTTGCTTCTCGGCTGGTTTATAATAACAGACTGTGTCATTCCGCCTGTAAGTATTTTAATCGGTTACTGGATGGCCGGCGCATTCCTTATGGGCACCAAGCGTCTTGCAGAATATCGGATGATTAATAATCCGGAAGTAGCCGGTTTATATCGGAAATCCTTTAAATATTACACAGAAAAAACATTATTTGGTTCTTCTTTCTTTTATGCACTGTGTGCCACTTTCTGTATCGGCATCTTTCTTGTAAAATACCGTATCGAATATGTGGTTGCCATGCCTTTTATGTTTTTACTGTTTGCCTATTATGTTATGATGGCATTCAACGAAGACTCTGCCGTGCAAAAGCCCGAAAAGCTATACAAAGAGAAAAAACTTCTAATGATTGTAGGTCTTGTAATTGCTATCTTTATTTTGCTGACACTGGTAGACATTCCTTCTTTACATTCATTCAGTGATCCGCACTTAATTAACCTGTAAGTTCTCTGTATATTGAAACCAAAGGAATTATGATGAAAAAGAATATTAACGAATACGAATTAATCATATTTGACATGGATGGGACGCTTTATTTTCAGCGTCCCTTACAAATTCATATGGCTTTTAAAATGATTTGCTCATGCTTAAAACCAGGAGGTCTTTCGGAAATGATAACTGTTCTAAAATTCCGCAAATTGCGGGAGCAATGGAATGAAGTTAAGGTTTCTTCCGATAATTCTGATGCAGATATTGACAACGCTCAGTATAGATATTTAGCTTCACAAACAGGAAAATCTCCAGCAGACATCGAAAAGGCTGTAAAAGAATGGATTTATAACAAACCACTCTCTATCATTTGCAAGTATCGGGACCATACACTCTTTGAAATCATAAAAAAATACCACCTGCGAAAAAAACAGGTGGTGATTTATTCTGATTATCCGGCTATTGACAAACGTGATGCTCTTAAGCTCCCTGCCATTCCATGCTTTTATGGCGGACAGGAAGAAATTGGCTGTATGAAACCGGACCCTAAAGGTCTTACCTATATCATGTCTGTTTATGGTATCACAGAACCTTCCAAAGTGCTTATGATTGGTGACCGCCAAAGCAAAGACGGCCAGGCAGCCATATCAGCCGGTACAGATTATTTGATTTTAAGGAAGCATAAATTCCAGCGCCGAACTCAATATCCGCTTCTATTTTCTGAATAAGGACTGTCTGGCTCCGTGATTTGCCTCACGATTCTTTAAAGTATCATCAACAGCATCCATACGAAGTCCTGCATCAATGAAGTCACAATATTTACAGAACCCGTAGTCACTTCGGCTTGTCCGTATTGTCTCACGCAGTTTTTTGTACTCATCGCTACTCCATGCCTCTTTTAGTGGCACTTGCGTCAAATCTGCCAAATTAGTTACTTCAAAATTATCACAGCAACAAATGCCCATTCTTCCGTCAGGGAAGATAAACATATCTGTATAGGGCATTAAACATGTCTCTTTAATAATCTTCTGTGTATTCTGCTTATTCGGTGCGCTTCCGGCACGATTGGTGAGTACAGCATCCATATAACGCATCTGTATCAAAATATCCACATCTTTAAACTCTTCCGGATGTGCTTTGACATAATCGTAAACTTCCTTAACATTATCATGTAACTTCATATCCCTACAATAATTATTGATAATAAACTGATCCACATAGGGTACAATTTCCTTTAATTTGTCCACTGTCAAAAGAAGTCCATTAGTTGAGAGGAAAATGAAGCTATCCGGAAGCTTTTCTCTGCAGTACTTATGAAACTCCACAATTCTGGTATCAAGGAAAGGTTCGTTATTTCCATAAAGTGTTAAATGTCCTTTATATCCCCAGTCATGAAGCTGATCAATAATACTGTAAAACAAATCATCTTCCATACGCTTGTACTGACGTTTCTCTGCATTTTTGTTTGCCGTGCAGAAAGAACAGGTACTGTTACAACGGTTAATGGTCTCTAAATTGACTACTAAAGGCATAGGAGTTTCTTCACTGTTCATGAAGTATTCAATGTACTCTTTCTGCAGCTTATTTCTGGTTAAAAACTGAAGTTTTAAATAACTTTCAGAGGATAGTTTAGGTAATCTTTTCTGCATCTCCCAACCGATTCTTCCTCCAAAATTATGATATCTTACTGGCATATTTAATCTCCTTTTATCCGATATTTTATTCTTCTATTCTTTCCCATAGTGCGAACTGTCTGCTATCATATTCAAGCATGCCGTGTAAATTATAATGATCTGTTAATCCCGGACATTCCAATTGGAAGTAATATAAACTTTCCTGTGAGCAAAACAGCCATTTTTCATCATCTATACTATATCGTATTTCTTTCATTGTATCAAACGGCATATTACGATATGACCATTCTGTTGTATGAAGGTGCGTATCTCTATCCACCATTGACAACAGTTCCGGCACTCCTTCTCCAAATGACACGGCATCGGGCGGAATCTCCACATAAATTTGTTCCGCAAATGCTTTCAGTTCATCTCTTCTCCAAATTGTTTCTGCTGACGCTTTCCAGGCCTTGGGCATAGAATACAAGGAATCAAATGTCATTACAAATAATATTAACGTAGTAATTACTCTCAATGCAAGAAAAACAAATGTATTTTGTCCTGCAAAAATTGGTTCTTTGTTTTGTTTCCATGCCATATATTTATTCTGTGCTTTCTGCAAAATAATAACTTGCATAATAAGCATAAAATACATAATGATAAACAAACTTCCTTCCACAGGACGGTTAATGTAATAGAGCATCAATCCCAGGCTCATAACACCCAGCAGAAAATAAAAAGGTCTGTCCTTTGGATTTTCATTTTCTCGGGGAAATAATATAGGACGTGCTGCTACCCACACGGTTCCCAAAAACAGTATTGACGTACCAATCCATGCGTGCGTAACATCAGGAAGTGGAAGTTCTATATCACTTATATATCCCCGTTCAGAAATAAGCGGAAATAAAAATTCTTTTATATCTAGCAACTCACCGCCTACTGCAATATTATATCCATTTACAATTATATATGATATCACAAAAGGAACAACTATAAAAAACAATATTTGAGGCAATAATTTTAATATTTTGGCCGGCAAAAACCGTTTTCCGTCCATTATACCTTGCACCCATCGGTAAAGTGCAAATGCAACCATTATAACAAGTCCTACTTCCGTCGACCAGACAATTGATAATGCAATAAGCAAAATGGCCAAAACATTATATTTTTTCGCCTTTCTATATTCCCACAAGGCTAGTGCTGCCATAATTATCGGAAAAATCATGCGATGAGGGTGTACTTGCAAAAATACTCCGCCTTGCATCAGCATAAAATAATATTCACCTATGGAAAATATGCCCAAATAAAAAATAATTTCATTCTTTGCAAAGTAGTTTAACACCCATGCAAACAAAAGTATGGAAACACCGGCAATAATAGCACTTACCAGAAAGATTCCTGTCAAATAATCTATTCCCAGAATGCTATGCAATGCCTTCAGCGCAGGCATAAAAAGAATGCCATAATGTCCATAAAGAGCCTGGTTGTGTTCACTATATGGTATTAACCAGCATGTGTTAATAATGCTGTTTGTATAGGCATGACTGTGATAAGTCCCACCTTGCACATCCATGAAAATATTTGGCGCGTAAAACTGAACCGCTGTTCCCAGTGTAAAAAGTATTGAAATAATCACACGTATTGCTGTTCTAATTCTTCTTGTTTCGTCTTTCGGCTGATTCCGCAATAGAAACAGGCAAATCAACACTCCTACCGCTGTTATCGTAAACCATAGGGGAAAAGAAAAATAATTTCGAATCAACGCTTTTGAATCCAAAGACTGTTCCGGTGCTATATCTGTCTCGTTTATAAAAAATAAAATCATCCAAACAATCAATGTTACTATCGGCAATACAGACCACAGCGTATTTCCCAGTGCTCTATTTTCTCTACCTTTCGAATCCAAAAACAAATATGTCATCAATGTGCCTAAGACAAAAAATACACATGCCATCAAATAGAATAACATATTGCTCACCGCTATGAAGTTACGCATCATTGCAAATAACGCAAATACTATACTTCCACAACAAACACTTTTTCCTGTTTTTGTCATTGTTACTCCTCTAACCTTTTATCTCTCCATCATGTGCGAGCAAAGAAACTGCTACAATACCTTCCATCTCGGAAATAGCATCCACAACTTCTGTTTCCTGTTTTGTTTTTACTTCTAAGATGAGGTCCATCCCTTCTTTGGTGATATTTTTTGATTTCAATTTATATCCCACTTTCATCTCTTTTAAAGTATCTTTGATTTCGCTTTCAGTTTCTTTAGAAGAAGCATTTATTATCAGTAAATATGGACTCATTCTAATAGGGAACAGGTCTAAAATTAAGATTCCTACTGTTATAAGAACTGCCAGGATTACAGCAATCTTATATAATCCCGCCCCACAAATGATGCCTGTTCCAATAGACCAAAACAGAAACAACAAATCCATAGGGTCTTTAATAGCTGTACGGAATCTTACAATAGAAAGCGCACCAACCATACCAAGGGAAATCACAATACTGGATTGCATCGCCAAAATAATTCCTGCAGTAACCACAGAAATAATAGCCATTGATACATTAAAGCTTTTGAAATAGAAAGCACTTTTTGTGACTAACTTATATACACAGAAAATGTACACTGCTATGGCAAACGTTATAAGCAAAGTCGTTAAAATTTTAGTAGTAGATAAGTCTGAATATGTAAAACCTTCCAACACAGACTTCTTAATTACATCTCCGAAATTCATTTATTCTCCTCCCTTATTTCCAAGTATTTTGATAATTTCGTGATAAATAATATTTTGAAAAGGCAGTTCTCTGTAGACTTCCAATATCTAGCACCTGTAATAAATATTCAGGAATCAATTCATCATATTTTACTTCTAAAATATGTTTTCCCTTTGGTAATAACGGTGTCAGTACCGGCTTATCAAAAAAAGAAGCAATCTTTTCACTTCCACTGATGTTCCTGTCAAAAGTAATTCTTGTATTTCCTCTAAAGTCCACAAACGCGGTTCGCTCATACTCCACAATGCTCACAGGATGCATACCATTCATTTTGATTTCAGCATAAAATTCTCTTTCTAAATCCGTGCTGTCTTTGTTTGGAATAAGCGTTTCCCCTTTCATGTAGGTCAAACACTTTTCTTTATCAATACCGGTGCTTATCTTTCTCGTCATTCCCCGGACTTTTATTTTCTTCTCCAGCTTAATGACATGGTCACTTCCATTGTAAATACGAATCCGGTATTTTTTTCGATTATCTATTCCGTCTTCATTTTCATGCATACACGTATCATAGAAGTCATCAAAATACAAACTTCTGATGTTATATACGCCACCTTTTTGGTGTCTGTCTTCATGCATTAAAGGCATCAACCGATATTTTAAAATATTTAGTTCCAGGTCAGACACTATAAATTTTAATTCATGTCTGTAATTCATTATGGCTCTCCCATCTGTCCGAAGTATTCATCTAAATAATCAATTTTTTTATCAATATATTCATAGATATAGTTATCTAACCAATAATCAGTTTCAGCCGGCCATTTTTGATAATTTCTTGCATATGCACCGGAACCATGTAAATATGAAAATTCCGCGTCTGCCAAACTATATAATACTTCTTTTGTAAGAACATCCTGTCGCAGTTCCTGCCAGCGCACTTTGAGTAGTTCTCCGATTTCTCCGGGGTTTGCTTGATACAAAGTATCCATATCATTTGTCCACCCCCACTGGTTATTCAAAGTCTTCTCCTGATACTTATTGAACTTATAGGTGATATCATCAATCCATGAATTGCCCCATGTCATATTTAAATCCCAAGGTATTTTGATAAAGCGATAGGTCCCATCTCCTTGATAATCTGCCCAGAAATATATATTTTTCATAGTGTTGTCCATGCCACAGATTAACAAATTAAATATGTTATAGTCAATCGCATTTTGCATATTTAAAAGAGCTTTTCCTGATTCATAATCATTTAGTTCTCCCATGCAATAAAAATCTGTCCATTTCCTAAGTGGTTCCCAATTCTCCATCTGGAAATTATCAGGATACTTCCACTCAAAAGACGGAGTCATTTCCTCTGTAAGTTCGCTGTAGAAATCATCTTCTGTAGGTTCTCTGTCCCACTTGCATTTATAAAGAATGTCCTTCTCATTCAAACCCAGTTCTTTTTCGTCAATTCTTTCCGAGATTCCATATACACCTTGATAATAACCATCTTTGAACACTTCCACATACTCCATGGAAATGCCTTCATCATTAGGTACGTTATTTGTGCTAGCTATTTTCTGCCATACTTCATATGACAATTTATTGTGAATCAAACCATCATCATCATACAATGCATGCATCATCCAATCATCATCCTTCCTCATACCAAGCAAGGATAACTTTTGTTCTGTTAGTGTCAACCGATAACTGGATTTTTCATATTGCAATGTGGTGGCACCACGCCGATGCCAGTTACAAGCAGATTTCTGCACCTGCAAATTACTATGATATGGGTCATAAATTTCAACTGTTCCGTGTGAAACTTCCAGCTCATCAACGCTTTCCGTTATCATCCACATGACAGGCATTCCCGTAAAGTATACATTATACTCAAAGCAAATATTATCCCTAACCCAATATAGAGAAAAACGTTTGTTTTCGCTTAATGCACTTTGCTTGTCCTCAAGTGCTTCGTCTGCTGCAAAAAATAATTCTCCGTCCGGCACGCTTAGTGTACCTGTCATTTCACTTTCTGCCATACTCTGCGGAATCAGTAACATATTTAAATCTAAATCATACGGAACCCTACCGCCATTTATGGTAATCTCAGGCCAAATAAATGTTTTTTCCTTTGTTTCCAGCCTCAATTCTATTTCTTCCGGCGACAGCACTTTGGTGTCCATCACTGTATGATTAAGGCTATTCTCCAATTTATTATAGTTTAAATATACCACCAAAAATAAGCATGACATTATTATTACAAATAATTTTAATTTCTTCATATATAATCCTTTTCAAACTTTACCCCATCCTTAAAATTGTACATCAAAATAGGAGATTTGAAAAGGTTTCTTCTTTCCAAATCTCCAATTCTTCTAAAATTAGCTTTGTATTCTCATCCCACGATTCATAGCCTTCCCATCCGGCTTTGTTTGAAATATGGAAATTAGCTCTCAAATTTTCTCCTAAGAATGATGTAAATTTACAGCTTCCCCAGTAATTCAAGTGTGAATTATCATTAAAATCATTCGCAAAATCCAACCCTATTTCTTTATAGCACTCATTATAATCCACAAAAAAAACATCTTCTTCTCTCGCAATCCGGCAAATCTCATTATATGTTTCTTTATCACTTTCTGTCATAATATATGGAACTACTATAAATGCAAGTTCACTCCCCTGTTCCTTTGTATATTTTATTATTTTCCGTAAATACTTCTCAGATTTTTCTGTTAAACCACCCTGCTCAGTTGTCTCTATTTCAGGTTTGTCCTGTGGTTCCTTTTTAAAATAAGGAGTATATCCTTTAAAAGCAATTTGCTCATGGTCATTCCAAAAAAAATCGTTAAAATCCCCTTTTTCCAAATCATCATATCTACTGTGATAAGAGGCAAATGATGGAAAATATTTACTAATCATATGTGGCTCCATACTGGCAAACATCATCTGAAGCTTATTTAGCGAAAAACGCATGCCATGGATATTCTCATTCATCCATGTATACTGATAATCCTCCTTAATCCTTGCAGGTGCAAACAAATCGATTACCACTACTTCAGGCGACTGATATTTATACAATTCCTTTAAATAATGGTATGTCATCCAAAGCGGTTGTTCTGCACCGCTGTAATCATAAGAAGCCATTCCGTACTTTTCCCATAGCAGCCCGGTATTGACACCACAGTGTATGTGGCTCGTTCCCATGAACACTACATCTATTGTTCCTTTTGGTTGTTTATATAATCCTTCCAATTGATTGATCCCGTGAGGTGACTTGAATCCCAGCACTGCTGTCAACATATATATTGTAACCGCAAAAATAGTAATTGCACCTATTCGTATCAAATGCTTTTTATTTTCACTTCTCATAGCTTTCCCTTTTAAAATTGCATATAAATAAACTGTTCTGCATGATATCCCGGTCCATATATGCCAAAGACAAAAATAGCAATTATCAGCAAGTAGAAAATCAAGTAACGCATTGCATTCCCTCTATGTTGAATAAGTTCCGGCAAATGGATTTGCTTCCGATTACAAATATAGTCCATCACCATCACAACAATAATTCCCACTGCGATTACAGCAATTTCTACATCATTTAAATTAAGTTGCATTGCACCTTCTCTTATACTGTTTACATTCATTCCTACTGTCAGTATCCGCCAGAAGTATATGCCTGCATTTTTTAAGTCGGGTGCCCTGAAAAAAATCCATGCTATCATAACAGAAGTAAAGGTCGTTATCCATGAAACAATCCCCCAAATACACTTCTGCGATTGCTTATGATATTTTCTCCAAATGTGATTGATAACCGAATAAACTCCATGAATCAATCCCCATACCACAAAGTTAAGACCCACACCATGCCAAATGCCGCAAAGCACAAACACAATTATAAGATTTCCATACTTCCTAAGTTCTCCTTTTTTGTTTCCTCCTAAAGGAATATATAAATATTCCTTCAGCCAGCTGCTTAAAGAAATATGCCAACATTTCCAAAACTCTATTATACTTTTTGAACAATATGGTGTCTCAAAATTATGGGTGAGATGAATTCCAAATAATCTGGCACATCCTATAGCAATATAGGAATATCCTGCGAAATCACAATAAATCTGGATTGTGTAAAAAAAAGCCCCCAGAAACAGCCAAAAACTATCAAAGAATTGTGGGCTATGGAAAATAGCATTTACGGTAACAGCCAATCTATCAGCTACTACCATCTTCATAAAATACCCCCACAACATATATGTAAATGCTGTAGAGAGTCTTGCCCTATTTCCAAAACGGACCTTCTCCAGCCACTTTAGTTGAGGTAATAACTTGTCCCCACGCTCTATAGGTCCACTTATAAGCTTTGCAAATAATGAAAAAAATAATGCCAAATAAACAAAATTTTTCTCCGATTTGTATTTTCTCCGATATACATCTACCATATAAGCAATTGCCTGAAATGTATAAAAGGAGATTCCTATTAATTGTAAAGTATTCGGAGTATATTTATATCTCACAAGGAATAGCAGCGTGCCAATGACTGCTATCGTCAAAATTAGCTTAGCTTCCCCGTCCTTTTTCTCGTCAAAATATTTTTCTATTTTTATGGCTACAAAATAGGATATGACTGTTACCCCAAGCATTGCAATTAAGGCATATGCAGAAATTGCGCCGCAAATAAAATAGCTTGTCGCCAAAAGAACTTGGGGTCTCCATGTTTTTTTAACACTAAAAAAAAGAAGTACCGTTATCACCAAAAAGACAAGAAAATAGAATGAAACAAACACTTATTTCTTCTCCCTATTCTTTTATTTCCGCTCTTCTATCACGCACCTGTCTTTTCACCGAAAAGCATTTTCAAGAAAGATCATTTTCAAACTTTAATGAATACGCATTTCTTTAAAAGCTTGGTTTTACCGCCTATTACTATTTATAGTATACACAAAAGCGGAACCATTTAAAAGGTTCCGCTTTTAATATTAAGAAATTATTAACTTATTTTTTCACTCTTACAGAATCTATCCCGTAATATCTGCACAATCCCCCATTTTCCCAATCACCTGCGTCTTCCTTAATGTCAGAAAAATAAAGAAGATTAGGCTGTGTGGGCAAAGGTTGTACCACAATATCCTTTTGTCCACTGTTGTAAAGCACCATACGTTCCTTCAGTGCATCACCATATTCTTTAGCACTTCCATCGGTCAAACTCGCAACCGCAGAAGATGCCGTGAAATAATGTGGTTCCGGTATAATTGTTATGCCTGCCGCTGCCACAAAAAATAATAGGCAGCTTAGTAAGCACCAAGTTTCATTAACCGAAAATTTTCCAACAGTTTCCGGCTTTTCTTTTTGCATTTTTTTCTGCACCCATCCTACCACGTATCCTTCACACAACGTGAGTACCAGCAGATACATTGCAAAGGTCACTGCCTGTAATCTTGCAGCTTCCATATTACCAACAGCAAATAACGGTGGCGTCATCATGGCTGACACAAGACAGTAGCCAAACACTACTACTATCAGCGGATATGAAAATTTGAATTCTGTTTTTGAAACCATTTTCCAAAACAGCGGCACAAGGGCTACCACCATAATAACTATGGGCCAGCCGGACCATTCTTCAACGCAATAATCAAGGCAATAGTAAAAAGAAACCAACACTGCCTTGATAGGATTCATGCCTCCTACACCTTCTGCACGTACCCAATTTCCCGGTGCTACTACATTTAATACAAACCCGATATAAAACAATATAATGGGAATAAATAGTCCTTTATGTTCATTCCATTTCTTAAACAACATGCCTAAGCCTATAGCAACAAACAACACAATTGCTACATTTAAAGCTGTCATTTGATTGCCACCACCAACTAAAAAGCCCAGAAAAGATGCTATCGTCAACTTGGATATCCGTTTTTTTCCTTTATCATATAGTAAAGAAATCAGCAATCCATAAAAGAGTAAACTCATACTGTGAACCAGCATATAATTGGCTGCCCCACTATACCAGTAAAAAGCCTCCACTCTTCCCACCATGCACTGCACCGTAACAAACAGCATCAGCATACTCACACTATGGCTTACATATTTGTCTGCGTGAAATACTTTTACAAAAATCATCTTCAGAAAATAGCATGTAGAAAAGCTGAGGGCAAAAAGAATAATCCACGCTGTCAAAACATAACATCTTTCTCCGAAAGTACTTGGCGGTACTGCCATTAAAAAATTAGATGTAAAATACCCCATCCAACTCAGCCAATCCTCCACTGCACGCACAACGCCGCCCCATAGCACTGCAAAAATATTATGGCTTTGTACCCATATCTGTCTGCAATTGCTTCCAATAGAATAATCATCTGCACTGGGATAATTATAGAAACTAATCCATAATAGTGGAATCAAGCTTACCATGTATACAATTGTCAAGAAAAATGCCACACTCCTAAATGTAAATTTACACTCTTTTCCTTTTTTCATTTCCATTTTCACTGCTTTCCTGTATATGCGTTACATGCATCGATTACCATTGACACCTCGTCATCTGTCATCTCCGGGAATAACGGTAATGTCACACAATGGCTTGCCAAATATTCCGCATTGGGGCAATCTCCTCTTTGATATCCCAGGTTTTCATAAGCTTTCTGTAAATGGCAAGGCACCGGATAATGTTTATTACATTCCATTCCTTTTCCTTCCATGTATGCAATCAAATCATCCGGATTCTCTACAGTTACCACAAACAAATGATAAACCGGCTGCGTATTTTCCGGATGACTCTGCATGGTAAACAGCGGATTCTTAATCTCTGCAAGATAGCGCTCCCCAATTTTTTGTCTGCGTCTTGTCCACTCCGGCAAATATTTAAGGCTTACACTCAGGACAGCCCCTTGAAGCCCTTCCAAACGATAATTATATCCTATCATATCATGATAATAGCGCACCTGACAGCCTTGGTTTTTCATGGTTGTCATAAGGTCAAAGTATTCTTTTTTATAGCAGGTCACGCTACCACCTTCACCAAAGGCATAGAGGTTTTTGCCCGGATAAAAACTAAAACAGCCAAGTTCTCCAAGTCCACCAACCATCTTACCTTCATAGAGGGCTCCATGTGCCTGTGCACAATCTTCTACCACGTAAAGATTGTATTTATCTGCTATGGCTTTTACCTTGTTAAATTCAAAAGGCTGCCCATACAAATGCACCCCGATAATTGCCTTCGTCCTATCCGTAATCTTCTCTTCTATCCTATCCGGATCTATCTCCCATGTATCTGCCGTGCAGTCCACGAATACAGGTGTCGCTCCTGTATAGGTTACGCCCCAAGCCGTGGCAATATACGTATTGGCAGGCACAATCACTTCATCTCCTGCTCCGATTCCTAGGGCTACCATTGCGCAGTGAAGAGCACTGGTACCATTGTTGACACCCACCGCATAAGGAACACCACAGTAAGATGCAAATTCTTTATCAAATTCATCCGCAAACCTTCCGCCGGAAAAAGCAGTTTCCTCACAAACTGCTTCAATCGCTTTCTTATATTCTTCTTTGTGCTTTTGATAATCTCTGGTTAAATCAATTCTTTTTAACATTTTTATCCTCTTCCTTAAAAGCCTTCTTTAACTTATAAATCTGAATCAAATAATTTTTAATGGTTTTCCAAATTTTTACCGTGGTATTATAATCTTCCTGCCACTCTACCGGCATGTCATAAATCACCATGCCATCACGTTCTGCCCGAAGAAGAAACTCTATGGTGTAAAACCAGCCATTGTCGTTACTGCTCTCAGCCACCAGTCTCTCCGCTGCATCCTTACGGAGGAATGTAAAACCACACACGGCATCTGTTGCTTTCATATGAAAAACTGTTTTTAACAAAAAGACCAATCCCATGGACGTGATTTTCCGATACCACTTACGTCCTTTGGTGTCCGACTCCTTGCTGAATCTGCTACCATTGACATATTGAAGTTCCGGTTCGTTTTGAAACATTTCAATGGTCTTGCCAAGATATTTTAAGTCTGTAGATAAATCGATATCCATATATCCCACAATATCACATTCATTTAACTCAATTCCTTTTCGGAAAGCAACACCCACTCCCCGTTCTCCCACTCTCACATAGGAAACTTCCTGGTACTTCTTTTCAAGTTCCGTTCCAATCTCCGGAGTTTCATCATCTGATCCATTATCCAGAATGGTCAGTTTATACGGAATCGTCACATTTTGTTTCAAATATTCCATAGACTTTTCTATTCCGTTTCGGAGACGAAGTCTCTCATTTAAAACCGGAAACAGAAGGTTGATGCTCATTTCACTCATCTTTTAACCACCTTTTCTATATCTGCAACCAAATATCTCTGATTTTTGAAAATCAAATTCAGCATAACCGATAAGTATTTCAAAATAATTGTAAGTAATGCAAACACACCAAAAAATCCAAGTGCCAGGAAACTCATGGTGGAAAGCCAGCCTTCTACCGGTTTGTTTGCGTTAAAGAAATCTGCAATAATATATATCCCCATTCCTACTGTCACAAGCAAAAAGACACCACTAATCACTGCAGATACCTTTTCAAGTGCACTGGTAAAGTAAATGAAAGAATCAAGCGCAAGTGACGTCCTCTCTGATGCCACAATCTTATTTTTCACTCTTGCGTTTCTGTCTTTGCTTTCATAGGCAAGCGTTGCATTCTTAAGCCCACAATTCATATACACTGCCTTGCGGTAGGGAATATACTGCCCCATGGACTTAATTCTGTTAATAGCGCGCCTTGAAACGATGCGGAAGGTTTCCGGACCGATTTGTCCTCTTCCGCGGCTTGTCATATTATACAAGGAATAAAAGAGTTTTGATGTAATCCGCTGTTTTCCCATGCTTCTTGCAGCTACGATATCATTCCCCTCTAAGAGTTTCTCATATACTTTTACCAGCATATCCGGCTCATAGTCTACAAACACATCATCAAACTCGTACACAAAATCACCGATAGCAATGTCGCGCCCTGCATTCATGGCACTTTCAAGGCCCTGGAAAAAGCTCATGTGAATAATGTTCATCATGGCGCCCACCTTGTTTTTTTCCATATACTCTTTTACAATCTCTATGGTGCCGTCACTACATCCGTCATTGACACACACAATTTCGTACTTTTCAAAATGCGCTTCACAAACCGGAAGAATTTTGTCCAAAAAATATTCAATATAGCTCTCCACGTTATGAAGATATACCACCAACGAAATGAATTTTTTCTCTTTTTGCATTTTTTATTTCCTTCTCTTTGTTTATACTAAATACTCATCCAAATCATAAACCGTATTAATCTTACCTGATAATACACTGATAAAAGTAGGACCTTCACTGAGCACCTTAATAGCCGTGGGTCTCGAATCATCAACTTCTGATGATTTCAAGATAGGTTTCATGGAATACAAAGATTCCCGGTAAGTATATCCATATTCCTCTTTTAAATATTTATCTGCTAAGTGAGACATATAATCCCATGCCGAATCAGGTTTGTTCGGACACAAATTACAGTTCCCAAGAGATTCTTTCGTGCAACAAACCCTTTCTTCCATACCACTTTGGCATCCGAATGTAGGTACCGCATCATAAGAAGTTACATGGGGCGTAAAGGTCACAGATGTCAATGAGTGAAGTCCCGTCTTACCAAATGGCATAATAGAGAAAAACGGGCCATCCATCACCGTAATTCCTGTGCCTCTTAGTTTATCCGAAGGCTCACACAAAATAATTTCGCAAAGTTCATACTTAATATCAAATAAAGTTTTGGGAATTCCTTCCACCTTGTCGATAATCTGATTCACAGATGCATAGGTTGCATTTAAAACAACGGGGGCTTCATAGCACTTTCCATCTGTCGTCCAAACTTCAAATGCCTGTCCGCGCTTTATGATTTTATCGATTCTGGCTTCATAAACAAAAGTTACATTTTCTAATCCTAAGAATTGTTCCTCATAATATTTCTGCAATATTTTTGCATCATAGGTATATTCCTGCGTCATAAATGCGCCATCACACATACCATCATTAAAATATTTGGAAGCAGCCACCTCATCGCATCGTATGCCTGCAGCCTTGCAAAAATCCATAAACTGTCTGGCATCCGTCCATGAAAATTTTTCTGACGTGGCATATACCTGATCAAATTTATCATGAATGCAAAAACCGAAATCTTCCACAAATCTTTTAAAATACCCTGCCGATTTAATGGCAGTGGTTAAACTTCTGGGATAATGGTAGCCCATATGCACCCTGGCCTGATTAATGTATGTGGCTCTCTGAAAAGGAGCTTTGTCATATTCCAAAACCAGCACCTTTTCTCCCCTGTCTGCACAAAACTTGGCAGCATACATTCCATATAAACCGGCACCGATTATGATTTTGTCGTATTTGCAATTCATAAAAGTTTCCTTCTCTTCTTTGCTATTTTGTTAATGCTATTTTGTATAGACTATATTCTTCACTTCTTGCTGTCTTTTCCGGTGTCTGATAGCAGAGTTCCCATGCATCTTTATCATTCTTCGAAATCTCTGTCAAACAGTTGGTACTGCATTCCATCAAATAGAAATACTCTTTTTCCGGAAAATTATTTTCAATCCATTCTAAAAGCTGCGCATATGCAATGGGTGCATTCTGCTCATTTCTATAACTGGAAAACGTTTCTGCTTCGCCATTACCGGCAAAATAGAACCGGTAATCACGATTCAAATATGCCACCACTGATGCAGCTTCCGAAACATCCGTTGTGATAATCAATTCTTCTGCATCTACATTCTCTTTTATATAAGCAGCTGTATTTTTTCCGTCAGAGTAAAGTCCGTTATATGCATTTGCTATATTGGAAGGCTCTTCAGGTGAAATCCACATCAAAAACATCGTCACACCAAGAACAACCAGCACTAATTGAGCCAACACGCTTACTGCTTTACCAGCCTTGGCGTAAGGAATCTTTTTTTCCTCCGGATATTCTGCTGCATTTCGCTTGTCACAGCCAAGCCAAAAACTCCAAATAATTGTAAAGCATAGCATAATATAGTGCCAGATGTGTAGCTGATAAATCATCAAGCTAAATATTACCTGGAAAACAAATAATCCTAACACAACAATTGTAGGCCATGCATTTTTCATTACAACCGCTACTAATACACCTGTCGTCAAAAACAAAATGACCACAATAAAATTAAATCCGTCTTCCATACCGGTCATTCTGTTCAAAATATATTTTGCAAAAATGCTCATTTCCCTCAACAATTCTCCGGGAGAAAACTTTCTATTTAAATAAAGGGGACTTTCTGAAACTCCCGAAAACTGATATACCCAAAAGAAAAAGCTGGCTAAAGGAATCCATAAGCCCTTGGCTCCAGTAAACAATGGAGCCTTTATTTTTTTCTTCACACTCGTATATACACATTCCCACAGCCACATAAGGGAAATAAAGCCAGACACCACAAGTCCCAATGTATCTGCTTGTACCAGAAGTCCCAAAAGCACGCCATATAAGATACTCTTTTCATTTCTTTTGGGATAAAAGTGTGCAAGTAATAATAGCAGCAATACCAATACGCAATAGTTTCTTGCCACTACCGGATAATAATAAGTAAATATGGGACTAAATAAACAAATTGTCTTAGTTATCATATGGAAAGGTGCCTTAAGCATAAAGATACAGGCAACCGTTGTCATAAACAGATAGCTTAACACGCTGATGGTTTCAAACGGAAATCCCAGTTTCGCAAAGGGCATCACAATAAAGTACCACAAGCAGGGATGCCCCTGCCATCTGATTTCCTTAATCACTTCAAATGGTGTATTATCTCTTGCCACCAGCCATACATTCGCTTCGTCACGCCAATGTTCATGTCCAGCCAAAAAAATACCGTTTATAATAAGATATATTCCCATCAAAATCAGAATAACAATGATTTCTTTGCGTTTATTCGTCTTTTCCATTTTCAAACCGCCTTATCCACATTTTAACTAATCGTACCACGATATGCTATTTCGGTCAAGAAGAGGGACTGATGTCAGTCCCTCATTTCCCATTAATATTCTATTACTACTTCTTCCAGCACTGTAGTCCCCGTCGCATCACCAAAAACATAGATTGCAATGGTACCTGTTTGCTCTTTATCAAGTTCTAAATAAATGTCCGAAAGGGGCTCCGCCACCTGCAGATTTTCCATATTACCACCAGAGTCTATCATAAACACAGAAACATAATCATAGTTTTCCGCAAAGATGTCCTTAGGTATATGCACATATTTATACTCTTCCGTCTCATCCACAGTAGGCCTTGCCTCCACCTTTATGGCAAAGTCTTCCAGTACCGGCATATATTCACTGTATGGTTCCTCGCTGTAGGCGATTTTTGTCACGCAACCCTCTCTTGTACATATTTCATCAAGCTGCTGGGGTTTTAATGTCTCTCCGTCACGCACCTCTATCACTGTCTCTTTTCCGCCATAGAGTACTTTAACCTTATGGTCTTCTCCGGTAGTTTCAAAAGCAATCTTATCTCCTTCTATCCTCCACCTCTCCATCAAGGCATTATACCTGGCCGTGCAGAAATATTTCAAATATCTGACATCGTTTTCCCATGTCTGATAGTTTCCTGTTCTGGGAAGTGTCTCATTATACCCGCCCCATCTGATATCATCATTTCTGACTGATGTGGCTATATACCGTGCATATAAATCTATATTTTCCTCATACAGTTTTCTAAGCTGTGGCATTGCTGCTTCATATTTTCCTATTACTGTATCCAAAAACTCCGGATTATCATACAGTTTCTGATACCAGGTCAGTTCTGTAGGCTCTCCGTCTAAAACAGATTGTCCGGGATTTACATGATTCTCACTTGTGTGTAAGTATTCACCGAAAGCTCCGTCATAGTCCCATGCAGGACCGGCACAAAAAGGTTTTCCCTCTGCAGTCCGATATAAATACGTGCTGGTTTCAAACCCGTCACTGTTTAATGTAATTTCATCCACCAAGAATTGTGTGGCAAAAGAATCAACATCAATCAGTTCTTGCTGCAGGTTTCCGTCTGCAATAGAATTCTCTACCTCTTGCACCAACTGCCCGATTTTTTCTTTTTCTTCTTCCGTCACTTCTTTGGGTCTATGAATCACAAACCCGTTCCCTTCTTCCGATACTACATGTTCTTCTAATGTATAGCGGTCTTCCAAGTCCTTTTCTAAAAAGAGGACGTCCTTTGTATTAAAAACATCTTTATCCCGCACTGCCGTGGTAAGCAAATACATTCCATGATACTCACCGTTTAAGTAAACATTTACCCATGTGGCATCCGGCGTGTAATCTGCCCCTAAAATCTGTGCAATGTCAAAAGCCAGTTTCGAATGAATTTTATCTCCGTCATTCCACAAATGAAGAAGTTTCCACTGGTTGCCACCATCAATGCCCGCTAAAGTAGCCTTCCCATTTAATTTAATATCATAAGCTCTCTTATCATAAAACTGCCATGCATTTCCGTGTCCTGAAATCTCTTTCATTTTTCCGTCATACTGGACATTTCCCCGGTGGTCCAAAGAAACAATATGGCCTTTCTCCACATTTTCCTTGGCCGCCCTGATGACATCGTTTGTACCGCTTTGCGTTTCTATAAACAGATTGGACAAATTTTCCTCTTTCAAAAATACAACCTGCATGGTTTGTCCACAGTATGAAATTTCATATTGCATATTATCCTGCCAGGTGAACCGGCGATTTTGTTTTTCGCCATCCACAAAAAAGTCACCCTGTTTTAACTGGCTGCAATCTGCCTCTTCCAAGTCAACATAGCCGGGAAGAAACACATACCATACTCCTGCCGTTTCGTCATACCATGGATGCACCATAAGTTCTCCCATATCGTAATGCAGCCGAATGGAAAAGGGCGTTCTTTCCCCATCAACCAAAACCACTTCGTTCTTTTTATTTTCTACGAAACAGAGTCCCAGCAGAATTGTTGCCAATACGATGAACAATCCTATTGTTTTTTTCATATCACTTTCATCCTATACACGAAATTCTCCATCATGTTTCAGCAAATTTACTCCTTGCAGGTGTTCATATTTCTGCAGTTCGCTAATCAGCCCGGAGCCGGCCTTTTCTCTCACTTCGTAAATCAATTCCATTTGGCCTGCCTTAAAGCCTTCTGTCTGCAACTTTGCTGTCTTTGTGTGTTCCTGCACACAAGCCTTTATCTCTTCCCAGTCAGCTTCCTTAGCATCTCCCCTGATTACCAGCACAGAAGGCGTACTCATCTGCGGAACCGTCTGTAAAACCAAAATAAGGATTGTCATTACGGCGCACAGTACCAGCACCAATGCCTTTAAATTAACTCCACAGATAATACCCGCACTGATTGTCCAAAACAAAAAGAGTAAGTCAAGAGGATTCTTCACAGCCGTACGGAATCTTACAATAGATAAAGCACCTACCATACCAAGGGAAACCAGTAAGTTTGCCTGCATGGCAATCATAATGGCCGCTACGACTATAGGCATTCCCGCCATGGTAATATTTAAATCCTTAGAATAAAAAGCCTTTTTCGCAGAAAAACGATAAACCAGATACACATATACACCTATCAGCGCTGCAAAAAATAAAATTCCCAAAACGGTTTTTGCATCTAAATAGGTGCCTCCCGAAAGACTTTCCAATATATTATTTTTTATCACATCTTTTGTTGACATAACCTTATTCCTCTCCTTCATTCATTTTTCTTAAAACAATTCTCTGCATAATTGATATTTAGAATATGCTGTCTGTTTCATATTTCCAAGTTCCAATAATTGTAAAATAAATTGCGGTATAAATTCATCATACTTTACTTCCAATACCGCATCACACTCTCTCACAAAATCGTATGCTAGTTCTTTTTTTCCAAAGTGTAATATATCATTACTCCCTCTTACGTTTCTATCCAGCGTAATGCGAACATTGCCCCAGTCATATACAAAGGCTTTCCTTTCATATGTCACAATCACCTTAGGTCTGAGGTCGGTCTCCTTGATAGCCAGATTAAAAAGTGTGGCAGGATCGTCCTGCCCATAAGTGCAGTCAATGCATTCACCGCAAATGAGTCTATCCATTTCCTCCTTTGTAATGGTTCTGGATAATTTATATATTCTGTTATTTTGTTTCTCTTTTACCTCTAATTTAATCGCGTCAAAGGAATCATTATAAATCCGGATACGGTATTTCCTTCTGCTTCGATATCCTTCTATAGTGTCCCGTAGGCATGAGTCCTGTAAATCATCAAAATACAAACTACTTACTTTATAGCCTTCTATATTATTTTCATTAGAATCCGATTCTAATACATACCCCAAACGCTTTTGCAAATGATATAACTCTGCACGGCTACATCCGAATTTGTCTTCTACCCTATACATTTTACTCCTCACAGATTATTTCCGTTTCTTTTCCATTATCTCGTACACCTTTTTTCATGTCAAGCCACATTATTTTTGTCCTATTCATAAATAAAAAGGATGTTTACCAGCAACTTGCATCATGATAAACATCCGCTTTCATTTTCATTAATTATTTTTTGTTTCTTCCAGTTTTAAGATTTTCTTTGCTAACGTGTCTGCATAAAGTTGTCTGCCTTCAGCCGTCAGGTGAATCCCGTCTTCCAAATACTGCTTTGCCGTATATCCATCAATCCCCAAATCGAAATAGGCATCTAATGATTCTGTCTGTTGTTCCTTGGCCACGTATAGGCATTTCCCTTTGTAGTCAAACAAAGTGCCATATCCGTTATTTAGGATATTGCTGTCCCCTATATACCTATTCCCATCGAAGAACTGACAATAATGAGGGCTACACAAAATAATGGTAGCATCCGGTGCTATCTCACGCAAATTTGTTACCGCATACCTCAATGCTCCAACGTAGGTAGTAAAATCATAGGTCGCATCCAGATTATCTAATGGTGCAGCCTGAAAGAAATCATTGATTCCGTACTCTACCACAAAATAGTCCGTCTTTGAAAAATCAGCATTAGGATCATCCAGTACTCTTTTTGCATTATAATTCTTAAATATATCTGTGGTAATTTCCCCCTTTAAGGCTTTCACCACACCTACCAACGAACGTGATTCCCACTTTTCACTCTCTATCTGTTCACCAACTTCTACAGTTGCACTGGTTCCTCCGATAGCCAAGTTATAAACATCTGCCTCACATTGGACTGCGGTCAGATAAGGGATTCCTGTACCGTCACGATGAGAGTCAAAAATACTGTCCCCCAAAAAAACTATCTGCAAATCGTTTCCCGTTGCTTCTACCGGTTCCTGTTCAACAATTTCTTCCTGTGCAAGCGGCACATCAATTTCTACATCGCCAATACTGATATGTTCTTTCTGGACATGCACTTGTTCCTCAAGAGATATATCATTTACTTTCTCCGGCTCCTTGGTTTTTTCCGGTTCTGCAGTAGGCTGCTCTTTTACCAGCACCTCTCCCGTTTCCGTAAGCACAACATTTTCCTGCATGGTTTTATTACCATCGTTAACCTTAGTGGATCCACATCCGGTTAGCAAGGTAACTGCCATCGCCAACAGCAACAATTTACTTATACATCTCTTCATCTTTTCACTCCTCTTCCTACTCACTTAGTCAATTCCCTTACCTCTTTTGTATGTATAAGCATATCACATTTTCATCAAAAACATAGATTAAAACCATCTTTTTAAGGATTCTTTCGCCAACCTTAAAAAAATCTTAATATAATTTTATACTTGTGATTCTTTTTATAGAACTGCTTCTTTATTTAAAGTTGTAATATTCCAAAAACCACTCAGCAAATTTAGAAAGGCCTTCCTCTATTGTCGTTGCCGGTTTAAAATCAAAGTCACGCATTAAATCACTGACATCCGCATAGGTCTCATAAACATCTCCCGGCTGCATGGGGAGAAATTCTTTCTTTGCTTCTCTTCCAATGCATTTTTCCAAAACGGAAATATAATCCATAAGTTTTTCCGGCTGATTATTACCGATATTATATATCTTGTAATATGCCGCATTTTCATCTGCTGCCGGAGGATTACAAAGAATATTTTCAATTCCTGTTACGATGTCATCAATATAAGTAAAGTCACGCCTCATATCACCATTGTTATACACTTGGATGGGCTCTCCTGCCATAATCTTTTTGGCAAATTTAAAATAAGCCATATCCGGTCTGCCCATAGGTCCATACACCGTAAAAAATCTCAGTCCTGTAAGAGGTATCTTATACAGTTTACTGTAGGAATATGCCATAAGCTCATTAGACTTTTTCGTGGCAGCATATAAGCTTACCGGTTTATCCACTTGGTCATCTGTGCTAAAGGGCACTTTCTTATTTCCTCCATAAACGGAACTGGAGGAGGCAAATACCAAATGTTCCACAGGATAATTTCTGCAAGCCTCCAATATATTAAAGAAACCAACCAAATTAGACTGTATATAAGCATCCGGATTATCAATACTATAACGCACTCCTGCCTGCGCAGCCAAATTTACTACCACCTGTGGTTTGTACTGTTTAAAAATTTCAAACAGCACATCTTTATCCGCAATGTCTGCCTTCACAAAATAAAACTGTGAAAACCCACTTAAAATGGCAAGTCTATCCTCTTTTAATGAAACCTCATAATAATCATTCATATTGTCTATGCTGATTACTGTGGCTCCTTTTTCAAGCAATGCCTTCGACAAATAGAAGCCAATAAACCCGGCACCGCCTGTAATCAAATAAGTTTTCGTTGTATCTAATTGATTCATCATCATGTCCCTCACAGTTTACGATTCTTTATACTTCTAATTTTTTATTTTATACTACCTGCTTTTATTCGTCAAACCTTCTCATTCCTTCTTGAAAAAACATGTCCAAACCACTATACTAACAATAGATAATAAAAAGGAAAATAGAAGCATGAAACAACTTATGTCCAAAAAAGAGTCCATCATTTATTTTATATCTTTAATCTATACAATTCCATTTTTTATATTGGTTTGTGCCAATATGTTTTTTTCTTTGTTCCAAACCACATATATGGAATTATATCAGGATACCGAGAAACCTCTTTACAAAGCCGATTCTCCGGTTTTGTTACTTACAATATCAGGCATCCTATTGTTGATATATTATTTTTTCCTTATCCGAAAAGAAATTTCTCCAAAATTTTGTGTTCTTTTGGAAAAAATTTCACTTGCATGGACCATTTTTTTATGTTTGTTTATCATTTTCCTTTTTCGTGTAAATGTTTCCTGTGACAGTCAGGCATTAAGTGAAATTGCCATAGCATTTTTAGGTGGTGATTATTCATCCCTTACAGGTGACGGCTATCTGGTACACTATCCTCATCAATTGGGAATGATTGGTTACTTACAGCTTATTTACCATATATTCGGAATCGAAAATTTTACCCTTTTGCAACTTATAAACGTTGGCGCCATTATTTGTTCCGTTTATTATTTACACCGCATTACAGAAGAACTGTTTCATGACTATAAGCTGCAGGCAACCCTTTCTTTCTTATGCATAGGACTGCTACCCCTATATTTATATAGCACTTTTATTTATGGCGATATTCCCGGTCTAGGCTTTGCCGTTCCCGCCATTTATTATTTTATCCGCTACTATAATACCGACCATAAAAAGTATCTTTTTCCTGCAGTTTTACTCATGACTTTGGCCGTGCTTTTTAAATCCAATAACATGGTATTATTAGTTGCCTTTATCCTGTTATTAGTTTTAAAATTTATTCATAAACCCCAATTTGTCACTCTTGCTTTTGCAGTTCTTTTACTGATAGGTCCTTCTTTCGTAAACGGATGTGTTAATGCACATTATTCACATGTTTCGGGTATATCAGAAATGCCTTCCGGCATTCCAAAGGTTGCATGGATTGCCATGGGACTACAGGAAAACGAGTATATAGAAAACGGATGGTATAACGCATATAATTGGAATGTTTATACGCAAAATAATTATGATTCCAAGCAAACCACTGCAGTATGCGTAGATTCAATAAAAGAATCTCTTTCTTCCTTTATTGAATCACCCAAGTCCGGATTATCCTTTTTTTATAAAAAATTTATTTCCCAATGGAATGATCCCGGTTATCAGGCTCAGATTACCAATGAATGGTATAGCCGTCATCGGAATGACCATTCCCCCTTGGCCCTTTATCTGATATATGGAAACGGCAGACTCCTATTAGAAGGCATTATGAACTTATATCACTTTTTGGTTCTTTTAGGAAGCAGTGTATTTGCCCTGTATCATCTCCGTGAGCGGAAAGTGCAAAATACACTTCTTTCCCTATGTGTATTGGGTGGTTATCTGTTTCATCTGATTTGGGAAGCCGGCGGCAGATATGGACTTGGATACTTTGTTTTATGTGTGCCCATGGCTGCATGGGGACTAACCAAGTTGACTACTCTTATTTCAAACTTTATAGTAAATAGAAAGACCAATATTAAGGAAGGTATTGAAAAACATGGAAAATGACAAGTTGCTTTCAGTAATCATTCCCGCCTATAACGAGCAGGACATGATTGCCACTACATTTGAAGCTGTAAAAGATATATTGAATAAGAATACTATCCCTTTTGAAATACTATTTGTGGATGATGGATCCTCAGATGCTACTTACTCTAAAATTGCAGAGTTTTCCACCTCCAATCCTGAAATCCGCGGCATTTCTTTTTCCAGAAACTTTGGTAAGGAATCCGCTATTTTTGCCGGTCTTGAAAACGCGGCCGGTGCCTGCTGTGTGATTATGGACTGTGATTTGCAGCATCCCCCTGCTACAATTGTAGAAATGTACCGCTTATGGGAACAAGGTTACGAGGTAGTAGAAGGTGTCAAATCATCCCGGGGAAAGGAAAATCCCCTTCACACCTTTTGTGCAAACCGTTTTTACGGCATTATCAGTAAGGTTACGGGAATCAATATGGCAGATGCCTCTGACTTTAAGTTGCTGGACCGCAGAGCTGTGGAAGCCTTATTACTGCTTCCGGAGCGGGCGCCTTTTTTCCGTGCCCTTTCCTCTTGGATTGGGTTTAAAACTACTTCTGTTTCCTTTGAAGTGCAGGAACGTACCGTGGGCACCTCCAAATGGTCCATGTGGAGTCTTACCAAATATGCCATACGGAACATCACCTCTTTCTCCGGTGCACCTATGCAGTTTGTAAGTCTGATGGGATGGATGATGTTTTTGTTTTCCATTATCTTTGCTATCCATTCCCTGTACCGCTATTTTACCGGCACGGCACTGGAAGGATTCACCACTGTCATCCTACTGCTCCTCATTATCGGAAGCGTACTGATGATCAGTTTAGGCATTATCGGGCACTATATATCCAGAATTTATGATGAAATAAAAGGACGACCCAGATATATTATTCATAAAAGGTGTGGCTACTAATGAACAGGTTATCCATTAATAAATATCTAAAAAATGAAAAATACTTCTTACTATTTGTCATGGTTCTCAGCCTTTTAGTAAGATTATATTATATCTGTTCCATATCTGTTTTCGATATGCAGCATGATGTGGGTACTCCTGATACTTATTACGGTCATCTGGGGTACATCTCGTATTACATGCAAAACTTTCAATTGCCAGACTTTGATGTGCGGGAGGCTTTTCAATTTTGGCATCCGCCTCTACATCATTGGATTTCTGCTGCTTTCCTAACTATTATCTGGAAAGTTTTTCCCGGTATGCACGGAAATTATGAACCATTGCAACTGCTTCCCTTACTTTACATTACACTGTGCATATGGATCGTTTGGAAGCTATTAAAGCTGTGGAACTTTCAAGGTGCAGCATTATATTTGCCATTTCTCATCATAGCGTTCCATCCTACATTTATTATATTATCCGGAAGCGTTAACAATGATGCTCTTTGCTTTTTATTTACGATACTCTCCATATATCTTTCCCTACTATGGTATCAGTCTCCAAGCATCAAGTTGATTATTGCCTGTGCACTGTCTATCGGTCTTGGTATGTCTTCAAAGGGAACAGCCGCCATTGCAGCATTTCCAATGGCATTCATCTTTCTTGCCGGATTATTTAAATACAAAATGAAAGTTTTCGGACAGCTAATTCTATTTGGGATCATTTCTCTTCCCTTAGGAATGTGGTGGTATATCCGAAACTATATCCTTTTTGACGTACCTATTAATTACATCTATCGGACCAGCACCGATGCAATCGGTTATCTCGGCAATGTACCTACGTGGAAACGGGTTTTTGATTTTGATATCAGGCGTTTCAGTTTTCAAAACATTTATGTACAATTTGAGGGCCGGTTTACGGAAGTCAACCCCATCACTGCCTTACTCAAATCGGCTGTATACGGTCAAAGCTGGTTTAACTATAACATTTATATCCGTGTAGTGGCTTATCCACTGGTATTTATATGGACAGTATTTACTACACTCTCCTTATGTGCCCTTCCCGGGCTACTTAAAAAGAGTAAGGAGTTCCTTATCTCCAATATCAGCATTATTATTTTATTTGTAGTGCAGTTTATCAGTTACTATACTTTTTGCATTGAATATCCGTATGTTTGGACAATGGATATCCGATATGCTCTTCCCATACTGGTATGTCATTGTTTATGGCTTTCTGCCTTTACCCACGAACATCCTACTTGGGAAAAAATTATCAAATATTTCACTTATGCTTTTGTGGCTATTACATTGCTTGTGTTTTTCTTATTTACATTTACATTCAAATAAAAGTGAACCGTCCTCAAAAGTCAGACCAACGTCTAACTATTGAAGGGACGGTTCATTTTTCCAGAACGTCTAATACACTTCTAACATATAGCAAAGAGTTACACTTATGTAAGCACAAGTTTTGTATTCTTAAGTAGAGCATCTATAAGCACTTTATATTTTTCTATTCCATAGTCTTCTACAATGCTAGTTATCTTTGCTCCTGCATCTTTAGAAGATGCTCCACATAAAAAAATCCTCTCATCTTCCGTTCCATAATCCAGCACAATAAATCTATCATGATAAATTCCACCAGTCTTTTTCAGTGTCATTTTAATTGATGGATATTCTGTACAAAAATCTTTATATTCAATACTATGTAATCTGCCACCTATATTATCGCTAAAAAGAGTGATACTAACACCTACAGGTGCATTTTTCAAAAGTACTAATGTACGTAATCCTATATAATTATCTACCACATAAATAGTTTTCTTTGCTTGCGTATATATGTCGGAATATGCTAAATCAGCAGTACAATACTTTGTATTATACATCAGCCAGCCATTATCTCCATCATCCACAAAGCTGTTCATCATATCTGCTAAATCCGATTTTGTAACCACATCACTAAGTTGATCCATTACATCACTCATCTGTTTCTCCACAGAGCCGATATCTGATTTTAATTTTGCAATATCGCGTACATTTTCCGCAGTCTGCATAGAAAGCTGTATATATTCTCTCTGTCCGATTAATTCTCGATTTTCCGTGATGTAATCCTTCATCTTCTTAAACGTGCGGACCAATGCTCTACTTTGTTTTATGGCAAGGTCTCCTCTTAGCACTGTCATGAGCATGTAAATCCCTTGCTCTGTAAAAGCCATCGGCAAATACCTTAGTCCACCCCAACTTGAGGTGAATTTTTTGCACCTCAAGTTTTCCCATTCATCTTTTGATAATTGAAACATAAAATCTTCACCTTCAAATTTTGCAGAATTATTTTTCACTTGACGATTAAAATTCTTTGTTTCATACCCATATATTTCCGCAAGTTCAAAGTCTAACATTACCTTTTGACCACGTATATTATAGATTTTATCATGTATATTTTCTTCTGAAACAATAGCAACTTCTGTACCTTCTGCCATATAATCCTCCAATCATTAGTATTTAAAATCTTCCAATGCTTCTATCTGCTTCAAAGCCTCCATGTACTTCAAAAGTCTTTTGCGTTGTACCTCTTTCATGGCATGAATATCCTCGATAATGCGAATATCAGTTTTTGATAGTTCAAGCACCTCTTTAACCTTTTTAGGCTTATGTTCTACATAATCTTCATCAATGCCTTTTCCGGTTAACAACTGTTCCGGCGTAACTTCCAACACTACACAGATATCCATAATCTTATCCGCTGACGGATTCGTCTTCTTTGTCTTCCAATCACTTATGGTGCTACTTGCCAATCCAACCTGTTTTGCAAAAGCATTCTGTGACATATTTTTATCCTTTAGGATTTTAAAAATTCTTTCACTTATTATCATAATATTCCTCCACTTATTTTCTCGTATATACGTATATTCACTTCTCGCATCTGCTATCGTATTTACGTATATATTAGCACCACATATTCGGATAGTCAACCATTTCATATTCCTTCTTTTGTCAAGCTCTGCATATTATTTATGTAAGAATTGAAAACGTTAATTACAAAAAATCAATAATAAAGTCAAAAAATTGAGATGGCTTGTTCTACCATCTCAATCAAATCAATCCAATATACTCTTTAATCACTTTCTATGTATTCTGCTGAAACATTTTAATCTCCTCACACCAACATTCCAAGTTTTCTTGCACTCCTCTTTTTTCAGCAAGATGTGCCAATACATGTTGTTTATTTAGCAAATACATAAAACTTAATATTTCTTTCGATGTCCTTTCCTTCGCTTCAGCTGACATAAACTCCAGATACTCATTGTCCTCTAATGCTTTCGTTCTTTCTAACATATGACTCTCGCCATTAAGCACTAATCGATACATAAGGTTCTTAAAGTATTCAATACATTCTTCATTCTCAATAGTCCCCAGTATAGATGGATCAAAAGAAATCTCGTCAATACCTTTCTTGTATAAAAATGTAGAAAATGCCTCCAACACCCTTCTCATTATGTTTCCTATTATGTTTTCAAGCCCATCCTTTTCACCCAATGCATAATCATATACTAGTTTCATTAATTCACTATACTCATGACGGCTCTTATAATTAAACTCAATAAGCTTTTTATTTCGCAATTCACTTCCTTTATATGTAATTTTATTCCCGTTACTTTTCACCTTATATTCTGCACATATCTTTTCCGCAATTTTTTGCAAATCAAACATACACTGCATATCATGGGTCAATACTACTATTCTGCTCTCTTTATTATCAAAAATAATTTGAGTAAATTTTGACTTTAGTAATGACATAATACCAACTTTATTTTCAAAATCAAAACTTGAAACAGGGTCATCTATAACAAGAATTATTTTTTTGGAATATCCATCTTTTATTTCCTGATTAGTTATTAATTCTGTAAAAAAATAACATAATGCGATAATATTTCGTTCACCGACTGAAACATTATTAGGTTTTACAGGCAAACCATTTGAATATAATCTGTATTTGTCTTTTTCTACCCTTATTTCCAAACGTTCTTTTGAGAAAAAAACGTATCTTAAACTCTTATTAATAAGGCCTACCGCAATATCTATATTTTTCTTTCTATTATTATAATAATCTAGTTTGTTTTTTGCCTCATGCAACTTCTTCCTTATCTCTGACATCTTTAGCTCATCTTTTTGCTCCAGATCAGTTAATTTTAAGTATGAATCATATAGTACATTAACTTCGATTCTAGCTAGTTCTTTATTTATTTCCTGCAAATCACAAACCAATCTCTGAGTATTAGATAATACACTGTTATATTGCTCTATTTCTTCTTGTAGTCTTTTTCTTGCTTCCTCATATTTTTCTATTAGTAACTCCAAACAAGTACCAAATTCCTCTATTGGTAAATATGGATTATCTATTTTACTTTGAATTATTCCATTAATTCTAATAATTTCATTATTGATGTCAATTAAGTTTTTTTCACAAGATACCAAATTATCTGATTCTAAAACCTTATATTGTCCAAAATCAAACGCTATTTCTTGTCTCAAAAATTTTTTCAACTTTTCTTTATGTTCATCTACCTCTTTAGATAAAACTAATTCAATACTATGCAATAAATTTAACTTATAATTTTTATCAACAGTTTGCAAACAGAACGGACAAAAACTAATTTTTTCACTTCTAAATGTATTTTTCATGCTTTCTAACTGGTTGCTTCTTCCCTGTTCAACCAACGCTAGTAAATACTTTTCTCTTTCGCTCAACTCTGGTTTTTGCAACTGCTTTTTTAACAAATCACTTAATTCCAAAATATTAACAGATATTTCTAATTGTGTAGTATTTGAAATTTTTACCGCTTGATTTTTTCTTACTTGTGTCAGAAGTTCCATTTTTTCATGAAACGTTTTCTTTAATTCTGCCTCTGTATGTACTATTTTAGTCGCAAGTATAGACGCAATTACGCTTTCATTGACGCTTGCATTTCTCTTTCCATTATTAATTACTTTTTCTCTCTCCGCCCAATGAGAATCTCCAGATATTCCCATATTTATCTTCATCTTAAAATATTGCGGCGATTCAGGACTATCTACTTTTTTATACTTTGCACAAACCTCTTCTTGCTTCTTTATATTTTCTTCTTCCTTATGAATTTCTGTTTTCACCTTCTTTATATTCTCTTCAATTTCTCCCAATTCTCCTAAAAGAACAATTGCGTTCAAACCATCACTGCAAATTTTCACCCGATTATTTATATAGTCTTCATTAAAAACATGAACAATAGAAGTATCCAAAATTTCATTGTCATCTTGATCATACAATTTTGCACTCGCAATATCAGAAACATCAATTCCTTTAGCTTTTGCAATTGCCTTTGCCACGGTACTTTTACCACTTCCATTTTTACCATAAATTAAAGATATATTATCAGATCCATCAATTAACTTTAACTCTGTATCTTGTTCAAAAAAGCCCCCTGTAAATTTTATTTTTTTCATGCGCGTTCTCCTTACTTATTTTCATTCTGTTGTTTCAAGAATTTTAGGCAATAATCATACTGTCTCAGTTAGTTCTGTTTTTTACGTCATTTCTTCATAATTATAAATTCCAAGTCGTTCCCAAGCACCTTCCCGGTATTTTGTACTGATAATGCTTTCTTCTTCATCTGAAAAGAATATCTTCTTTCTGTCAACTTTCTTTACGTGCTTAAGATTAATCAAATAACTACTATGTATCCGCAAAAATCCATAACCTGCTAAAACATCCTCCATCACATCCATTTTACCGCGAATCACTTTTTCTGCTCCGTCAAAAAGATTAATCTCTATATAATGGCCATTAGAATGTAAATATACTATATTATCAGGCATAAAAAAATGTCGTTTTCTTCCTTCCGGAAGGATTGCAAAGGAGGGGGCAAAAGGAAAACGCTCACTATATATTTTGATGGCCTGTTCCAAATCATCATCCAGGAAATTTTTCCTCACAAACGCTATAGGCCCTGTCTTAAAAGCCTCAAATACTCTCTCTTCCTGACCGGAAACATATATGAGATGATAGTACTTCTCTGCCGGCTTTTGTTCATATGCCCATTTAATGCCATCCTTTTCTGTCTCTTTAAACTGCGTATCCATTACCAATATGTCAAACGGGCTTTGGTCTGTTTGAATATCTTCCGGGTTTTGAAAGCAAGTCGTCTTAAAATAGTATCTGTATTTTTTTCCATAACATTTTATTTTTTCTGCTAATTGCTTTGCAAATGTCAAATCACTAGCCAAAATAGCCACTGTTGTTTTCAAGAGACTTCCTCCATGTATGTTTCTTAATAAGCTATTTTCTCATAGTATGTCATCCTTTCTTTCCCGTTTTTCCCAATCGCTTCTATTTTTTGCTAAAATTCGCTATTTTATGTCAAATTTAGTCTTTTCTTTCACCCAACCAATAATACATAGGATTGGGCTCCCAAATCCGAAAATGCAATTTCCAAAATCTATAATACGCCTATATGAATACAAAAGAGGCTTTTTATGAAAGAGTTTTTGAAAAGTAATTATGGATTTTCGGATTATCAGGTTGCGCAACTTTCACATCTGGGTAAAACATTGCTTTCAGAGTTCAGCAAATTACTCTTTATGGGTATTTGTTTTTATGACATTTTGGATGTATATGCAGTTGCTGTAGGCATCTTACTCCTCCTACGTACTTCCACAGGCGGATACCACTGCAAAACATATCTTACGTGCCTGCTATCTTCCTTTTTGTATATGCTGCTTTGCATCCGGTTTTTACCACTTATCCACATACCTACCGGTTTGAGATTCCCATTACTTTTCTTATGTATGATTATCAATTATTGCTTTGGTCCGGTCACATCCGATGTGCACGTTCCATTAAGTGAAGAGCGTATAAAAAAAGGACGCTTACGCGCCCTAATCATTATTTTATTGTTTTTTATTATTTCATCTATTATTCCGGATAACAAATATATGCCAATTTGTTTCTGGATTATAGTAGTACATACTTTGCAACTTATTTTTGCAAAAATACGAAAGAAAGGAGAACAAACATGAAACAGAAATTTATTGCATTAACCAAACCGCTTTTATGTGCTTGTATGGCTTTTTCCTGGTTTATCGGTTGTGATTTACCATGCATTCTTTTTTTAGGGGAATATCCATATCCTCAAGAAGAAGAATAGTAAATCAGCCCTTCACGCTAAGGGCTTTTTTATTAATAGGGAAAATTGTATCCAATCAATATTTTCTTCTGCTTCAATAGTTGTTTCTAAAATAATATTATAATCTTCACATATTTTTTTCACATTATACAAACCATATCCACGTTTTTCACCTTTTTTGCTATAGCCCTTTTGAAAAAAATTATGTATTTTTTGATAGTCAATATCTCTACAGGGATTACCAACATTTATTACTATTTCTTCATCATTCTCCAGCAACACTATTTTGAGGTCATGCAAATCTTGTTCTTTTAAGAGTTCCTCTATTGCATTATTAATTAAATTACCCAATATTTCTATAATTCTATATATTGGAACATGACTTTCCAAATTATCAATATGAATATTATATATTGGTCTAATTCCTTTCTTTTCCAATTCATGTAGTTTCCCGTATAAGAACCCCAGCACTGTAGGATTACCTTTTGAAAGTAATTTATTATAGCTATTTACAGCCACAATGTTATCACAATATTTCTTCTGGGCTTCTACCAGTTCCTCATACGTATCAAATAGAAAGTGTTGACTATATATTGTGTTGATATGATTGTCAAATTCATGCTGTCTTGCACATATTTCATCAATTAAGTTTTGAAAAGATTGTTCATAAAGCTTGTGAAGACGAAGTTCTGTCTCAATTTCTTTCGCCTTCATTTTATGTTTTCCTATATCTACTGATGCTATTATAATCAAAAACACGCTGATTAACAGCACAATGTAATATGCAAGATCCAATCCTCTGTCTTGTCTATAATTTATTAGGCAATAAATCACACTAATCAAAATCATTATGACAGAAATTACTATAATTTTTTCATTGCTTTGCAATATTGCCGACAGCTTACTTAACTTACACTTTTTTAATAATATACTAACAAACAGAAAAATAATAAAATTGCATAGTAAAAGTTCTTTTTCATTAACGTATTCAATCTCTGTAAAAAGACATAGGAGCATTAACACAGTCGTTTGTAAGATACCAATAATTATCATCCACAAGATATTATTTATGATTAATTTTTTTATAGAAAATCCAAATTGTATTGCACTATATACAAGGATTACAGGAAAAACAATCCAAAAAGCATTACCACTTATATGCATCATGTAAAAAACTTGCATTATTATCAAATCTAATACGATAACAAAGAAAGTCGGCACATTAAACTTTATTTTTTCTGCATATAAATAGTGCAAACAAAATATAATTGCCAATACCTCAAATAGTGTATACAAACTAACTATCATTTCCGAACTCCGCAATCATTTTCTTTTTGTATGTAACGCCTATATTTACCCTACCCAGTTTTTCTTTAAAAACAATATATTGATTTTGAGGATCTACGCTGTGAACATAATCCCTGTTCACAATGGTACTTCTGCTGCACTGCACCAGACAATCACAGTCAGCATCTTTCAAAATCTGTTTACAAGTTACGTAAGGAATTTCTAAAACGGAATTTTTTGCGAAATGTATATTCATGACGTGTTTAAGACTTTCCATATATACAACATCTTTGATTTTTACCGGATACCAGATACCATCTTTTCTAAATGACAATCTGACATCGGTATCTCTGGCAGTAGTAAAATTAAGAGCCTTCTCAACAAGGCACATCACTTGTGCCGGTTCAAAAGGCTTCTCTATATATCCGATACAATTCAATTCTTTATACGCATACATAGTGGAATCTTCCAGTGACGTTACAAATATAACAGGTGTAAACATATATTTCGGAATCTTTCTAAAACGTTCCACCAAACGGATTCCGGATGTATCGCCTCTGTTTTCTGTATCCAAAACAATATCTACTAAAAAGACATCAATTGTCCGCTCCATCAATGCCTGATAGGCCACCATGCTGTTATTCGCTGTTAACACTTCTACATCTTTACTTGTTTTTAGAACAAGCCGCCTTAACATTTCTAACTGACTAGCATCATCCTCGATAATTAAAACAACTTTTCTCATCGCTTTTCCTTATCTTCAAATAAATCATAAATGGATACTTTCAAAACATCTGCAATTGCGCGCAATTCATAATCTGTCACAGTTCTTTCATGTCGTTCTATTCTGGACACAGAGCCTCTACATACGTAAATTGCATAGGTCTCTAATTTCTCAGATAATTCCTGCTGACTCATGTTCCGCTCTATTCTATATTTCCTAACATTGTCACCGACAATATTTTGTACTATACAATCTACCACTCGTGCCATACTTTTTCTCCAAAGTCTAACTGTAACACGATTATTTTATTATAATATTTCATTTTTCATGTCCTGTCTTAGGACATGGCGGTATATTACGATAGTTTTATTCTTCCCTAAATAGTCCAAAATTAATCTTCTTATGTCACTTGTACCTTTATTGAAAAAAAAAAAGATTTGTTATATGATAATGAAAGTGATACCTATAACAAGTAAGCGAGGCAACACCATGGTATTTAGTTCAAACTCATTTATATTCTTTTTCTTACCCGTAACTATATGGGGATATTTCTTTTTAGGGAAAAAATTCCAAAATTTTTTTCTCTTACTTATGAGCACCCTTTTTTTTGCTTGGTCACAACCTAACTATTTATGGTTGATTTTTCTGAATATATTTACCAATTATCTATGTGCTATGTTAATTTCAAGTTCATTAAAAAAAATAAACAAGAAGCTTTTTTTGCTCTGCGCACTTGCAATTAACTTAGGTCTGTTAATTTACTTTAAATATTTTAACTTTCTTGTTACATCTGCAAATGATCTCTTTCATGCTGGTTTTTCTGTCAAGACGATTATATTACCTATCGGCATCTCCTTTTTTACTTTTCAAGGACTTTCTTATGTAATTGATGTATACAGAAATCTGGTGTCCGTACAGAAAAATCCATTGAAAGTAGCATTATACATTCTATTTTTTCCACAATTAATTGCCGGACCTATTGTAAAATACGGTGATATTGAAAAGGAAATGAATCACCGCGAAGTAAGTTTAGACGATTTTGTGGCCGGTCTTCATCGTTTCATTATTGGTCTTAGCAAGAAAAGTATTATCGCCAATACTTTGGCTACTACGGTTGACAGTATCTGGAGCAGTGGTCCTTCACAAAATACAGTCGCCATTGCATGGCTGGGTTGTATTGCATATACCTTACAAATATACTTTGACTTTGCCGGATATAGCGACATGGCCATCGGTCTGGGAAGAATTTTTGGATTTCATTTCAATGAAAACTTTAATTTGCCTTATATCTCCAAAAGCATAACGGAATTTTGGCGAAGATGGCATATTTCACTTTCTTCCTGGTTCCGCGAATACGTCTATATTCCCCTGGGCGGTAACAGAAAACATGTATACCTTAATCTTGCTATCGTTTTCCTGCTTACCGGAATCTGGCATGGTGCTGCATGGAATTATGTATTGTGGGGTATTTGGCACGGATGTTTTATTTTAATTGAACGTGTACTTAAAAATAAAAACATTCTCGTTTTACATAACGCCAATCCTGTTGTAAGCAGAATATATACGTTAGGTGTTGTCGGAATCGGTTGGATACTGTTTCGGGCAGCTAACTTAGGAGAAGCAATTGCCTATCTGAAAACCATGTTCGGTATTTCCCTTGGAGAAACTCCCGGATTTGATGTTTTCTGGTATTTGGATAAATGGACTGTAACAATCTTAATCATTGCATTATTTGCATCCACAAACATTCCGCAAAAGATTGTGCTTCGCATCAAAGCCACTTTAAACCAAACCGTTTATTTTACACTGGAAAAGATAGCTCTTTTATTGCTATTTTCTTTTTCCTTAATCAGAATTATATCCGGAACCTATAATCCGTTTATTTACTTTCAATTTTAGGAGTTTTTTATGTACAAAAAAGCATTCAATATTATTTTTATTATGATTTTCATGCTTATGTGCTCTGTGCCATTATTATTTTCCAATTTAGTACAGGGTACTCCCTCAGAAGCCGAGCAGAGAATGCTTCATGGGATTGCCAAGATATTTACGTATGAAGGTTCTTTTAACCCGCAGGTACTTGATGAATATGACGGATGGATTGATGATAACATTGGCTTTCGCAGTGAAATCGTGGCTTTAAATGCCCAAATACAATTTCATGTTTTTGATAGATTTACACACTTTAGCAACTTAAGTCTGGGTCCCAATGGGGAGGTTAATTCAACACCCAAAGAGCAAATTATAGAGTTTCAGCATCTCAATCTCAAAACTGAAAAAGAACTTTCGGTAATCACTGACAGTTTTCAAGTCATCTCTGATTACCTAAAAGATAAAGACATACAGTATTATTACCTGCCATGCTATGAAAAATACTCAATTTATCCGGAATATATGACATTGCACATTAACCAGTACGGTTCTGTTTCCAAAACAGATCAAATTGTCGATGCATTAGCACAGGATACAACTATTCATTTAGTTCAAATTAAAGATGTATTAATCGATGCCAAAGAAAGTTACCAGACCTATAGCCGCTTTGGAGATTGTGCACATTGGACGCAGCGCGGTTCTTTTATCGCATATCAAGAATTAATGACCGCAATTAATGCGCAAAATAATAATCAATTTGATATGTTGGAAGAAGATGATTTTCACATTACCTTAACCGACCAAGGTTCAGATTTATTTGGCGGTATTCATTTAGTGGATTATTTAGAAAACTTTGAAATCATTACCCCAACATCACGTGAAACCAAAGAAAAACTAGGGTCACTTTCTGAAGATCACAATTGCACTTTTTACACCAATGAAAGTGTTGATAATCAAACCAAAGTTTTGGTTCTTGCCGATAGTTATGTGAATCATTTCTTGTTGGATGAATTAAGCGAAAGCTTTTATGAACTTGTATGTATTCACGCAGATAAAACATCTGACTTCCAAGAAATCATAGATACTTATGAACCGGATATTGTAATTCATGAAAACGCTGAACGGGCAGACAGATATGCCCTTATTGTAGAAACTGCCAGAACCCTTAAGCCTTAAGCCTGTTTTTTTTCTCAACCAGCAGTTTTATAATTTCGATTACAGCGACTATTAAACCACAGATACAGCCGCATAATGTAGCTTTCCAAGTCCAATCCTTCAGTAATGGGAAAAGACTACGTGTAACTGCAAAAACAACGATAAAACTAATAGTTGGATATACTATAAACTTCCAATTATGGGAAAAAAAATTTTTTATTTTCATCTCTATGTTCCTTCTTCATTTTAAATGTAATAACAATATTACTATAATATTTTATACCCGTCAAATCTTCTATTCTTACGGGAAATTGGCTATTGATAAATCATGATGAATGTTATACAATTTTTAAAGAATAAATCGGGATACTGAGAAAGAGGATATATATGCCGCGTATTAAGTTTATGAATACGGAAATTGATAATCTCACAATGGACGAAGCTTTACAGGAAATTGATGCATTAATCCAAAAAAACTGCAATGCATATGTTGTAACGCCTAATGTTGATCATATTATTCAATTAGAACGTGGCGGAGAACTTTGTGAAGTTTATAAACACGCCAATCTGATTCTCGCAGATGGGAAACCAATTGTTTGGTTGTCTAAATGGTACAACACCCCTCTAAAAGGGAAAATTTCCGGTTCCGATCTTTTACCCTGTTTATGCGATATGGCAGCAAAAAGAAACTACCGCATGTTTCTTCTCGGTGCTGCCGAGGGAGTCGCTGCCAAAGCTGCAAAGAACCTCTGTGAAACATATGCCGGCTTACAAATTGTAGGGACTTACTCACCGCCATATGGTTTTGAAAAAAATGAAGAAGAGATAAATAAAATTGTTGATATAGTCACGGCCGCCAAGCCCCATATCCTCATCGTAGGGTTAGGCTGCCCTAAGCAGGAATTGTTTATTTTACACCACAAAAATAAACTACATGTTCCCATATCCTTAGGATTGGGTGCCAGTATTGATTTTGAGGCCGGGGAAGTAAAGCGTGCCCCCAAATGGATGTCTGAATGCGGTTTGGAATGGTTTTACCGTTTCTTGCAAGACCCAAAGAGATTGGCAAAAAGATATTTTGTTGATGATATGAAAATTTTCAAATTAGCAATTAAATATAAAAAACAAGCAAAACGTAAATAGGGCATTACTGCAACAGTAATGCCCTTTCTGTATCTGTTATCTTAAACTCTCATAGACTTCCAACGTCTTCTCTACCACATTTTCCCAACGATAGACCTCTAATACATAAGTTCCCGCTTCTTCACCTTTTTTTACCACCTCAGGTGCAGGCATCGAGTCTATATCCTTTAGTTTTTCGTACAAATCCTGTACATTTCCTTGTCTGAAAGCTATGGCTTTTCCATTACTTGTTGTAGTGTTTTCTTTAATGTCACTGACAAGACAAAAACGCTTATAGCTCATCGCTTCAAGCAAGCTGATTGGCAAGCCTTCCACATCTGAAGGTAATACATAAATGTAAGCGTTGGAATATAGTTCCTCCAATGTCTTTCCGCTCACCTGTCCTGTCATGATTATGTTATCATTATCAATCGACATCGCTGCCAGCCGCTCTACATAGTCGTCTGAATGACTGCTGCCACCAGCTATTACCAGCTTCTTATCCGTCTTAAGTTTCTGATAAGCTTCTATCAGATAATGCACCCCTTTTTCCGGAACCAGTCTTCCTAAAAATAGAATATAATTTCCTCTTGTCAGTCCCCATTTCTCTGTAATGATTTCTGCATCCAGAATTTCCGGTTCACCTACTCCATTGGGAATTACATTTGTATCTCTATCATAAGTTTCCTTAAAGTATTCCTTCATGGGATCATTTAAAGCAATAATTTTATCAGCATATTTATTAATGACTTTTTCACCAAACTTTAAATATTCCTGACCAATTGCCCCCCACTTGGCACGCTTCCAGTCAAGGCCGTGGGTGGTACAAACCACTTTTTTTCCAAACAGTTTTGGAATCCAGCACAAACTGGATGGTCCACAGGCATGGTAATGAAACACATCATATCCCTTCAGTAAGGCCACAACTGTTGCAAAAAATGTATAAATAATTGCATCTAAATGTTTGGTTGAAATAGTTGGAATATAATACAGACGGATTCCTCTGTGTTCCTTTACTCTATTTTTACAATAATATTTCCGGCAATACACATCCACCTGCTGTCCCTTTTCTACCAGGCCTGCTGCCAACTCTTCCACATGGATTTCAACGCCGCCGGCTCTGGAGGGTATTCCCTTTTGTCCAATCATTGCAATTTTCATAACAATCTCCATTAAAACTTACTTTGATACATATCTTTATTCAAAATATTTCATCTTCCGTTTCCGTTTTTCTTCATATTCCTGAAGAATAATACCCATTACAAAAGCAAAGACCATTACCATTGGTTGCATAAAACCGGCTTCTGTAAACGTTGTCATCAGCATGAATACAAACATAAAAATCAGTAAAAAATAATTCTTCTTATTATAGAAAAATACACGTTGTATTTGTGCAAATAAGAGTATCATTAAGCTACAGTAGAGAATGGTTCCAAGAACTCCCGTTTCACCAAATAAAATGGGCCAAAATACGTCTGTAAGATATCTTCTCGAATCTGCTCCCAGTTCCGCATGTTCTGCAATGCCATACATATAATAAACAGGAGAATATACTTCCTTTGCATAGTTAGAACCAAAAGTTCCAAATCCCGTTCCTATAGGGAAATAATCCTTTGCAATTTGAATGGATGTACTTGTCATAATACTCTTTGCAAAACGGCCATTTCCCTGCACATAGTAATAGTAAATTTTGTCCCATGCCAAAATAGCGATGGGAATTGCCATGTACAAAATATAACGGACTTTTGTCTGTATCTTCTTGTGTACAATTAAATAATAAAAGAGTCCAAACACCAACACTGCGCCATATGCTTTTTCTTTACCACTTAAAAACAGCATTGCAAGCATCATTAATAAGCCCGCCCGGTACATCCATGCCCGCTTGTGCTCACAAAATACCAGCAACGCAAACAGCAGAGACGATTTCGCACAAATATCCCACGCTTCCGGCACTACTAATATCTGAGGCAAACATAACGCCAAAATATAATATCCAAACCATACCATACTAATTACTTCAATAGTCGTCTCCTGCTCTTCCAAATTAATCTGCAGGAACTTCTGGAGATAGCCGGCTGCCAATAATATCATAAAAAACTTTGCTGCCAATACCGTAGATACGGCGGCAATCCATAATGGCTGATATTGATATAATAAATTTCCCGCAAGACCACACAAAAGAAATGATGCCAATAGTCCAAGCTGTGCTTTTCTTGTCTTTGTGACCTTAATTCCTTTTGCTCTTTTATTTATTAAATAATCATAAGCTGCCAAAGGCAGACACAGTAATGCAACGGCTTCGTCAAAGTAACGGAATACATGAATTGCATTTTCCAACACACTATGAAAAATAAATACGGTTAATAATATTGTCCACGTCACAGTACTAACTTTTTTGCTCATACTTGTCACCTTTCCATTGTACTAAAAATCTATCTTTTTCGTATCCGTTTATATAAAACATAAACAGTATTCAGTATCCCTATCTTTCTCTCACGCAGCATCCAGAAAAAAAGTCTGTACGATAAGGGAAAACGCTTCATATCTGCAAGTGCCCTGCCTACATAATCTTTTTGTAACAGACAATTTAATGTTTCCTTCTTCTTTCCCAGACTTGCATCACTTAGCAATTCATTCTTGGCAAGTTCTTTGATTAGCTGTGTATAGTACATATCAATTTGATTCCTATACTGCTCTTGATACGGGTTCAAAACCTCTTCCAAATAATCCATTACGGCAATTACTTTGTTTATTTTGTTTGGATTATATACATTCATCATAGAAGATCCTATCTGTCTATAATAATAACCTGTATTCTCCTTAAGCACTACCATACTTTCACAGGAAAACATAATAGGAAAAGAACAGGCGGCATCCTCTGCCAAAGTAATATTGTCGGGGACTTTATAGATATACTCCTCCAAACAGCTCTTTTCTATTACCTTCATACACAGACTTGGACAAACTCCATATGTATAGTAGGGCTCATTATATAAGATTCTGTTTCTGACTTCATCTAATTTCTTTCCTGTGTAAACTCCGGTTTCTACCGCATTTGTTTCTATACATTCGCAATCCGGATAGGAAAATGTATAACTGCTGCAAACTACCTGTGCATCATTTTCCATGGCACTTACGAGCATGTTATAATAATAGTCAGCATCTACCCAATCATCACCATCTAAAAAAGTAATATATCTCCCTCGCGCCGCACGCACACCGGCCTTTCTGGCACTGGGCAGTCCTCCGTTTGGTTTATTAACCACCCGGATTCTGTCCCCGTTCTCTTTTGCATATCTTTCGCAGATAGACAGGCAGTTATCTGTAGATCCATCATTAACCAGAACAATCTCATAATTGTATTCTTTTTGTTTTAATAAACTTTGAATTGTTTGCTCTAAATATTGTTCTACATTGTAAATAGGTACAATAATAGACAAATCATATTTCATGATAAACCCTCTCAAATAGTCCAAATGTTCTTTCATGCATTACAGACTCTGTATACTCTCTTCGAAATTTATCATAGGCATTTTTTTTCATCTTGTCTACTTCTTCTTTATGCTCTATCGCCCATATAATTTTCCTTGAAAGTTCTTCTATATTTCCCACTTCAAACTTCAGCCCATTTTCTTCACTATCCACAATTTCACGCATGCCACCTATGTCACTGCAGATCAGTAACACACGGGCATTCATAGCCTCTAACGGCGTCAGTGGAAATGCTTCAAATCGGGACGGTTGTACCAAAATATCATATCCGCTCATAACTTCTCTGATATTTTCAGAAAAGCCTTTAAAGCAGACCATACCCGCCACCCCTAAATCCTGTGCCAAGTTTTCCAGTTCTTCTTTTAAGGTGCCTTCTCCATAAATATCACACAAAACTTTTTTATCTTTCAGCTTTGCCAAGGCGCGAATCAAATAATCGCAACCTTTTACCTCTTCCAATCTGCCTACCATGCATATTTTCATAAGTTCACTGTCTGCTTTTTCTTTCTGCTCATAGTCAATCTCTTCTATACCGTTATAAATCAGTTCGATCTTATTTTCATTAATACCACGTTCTGTTAAAATCTGTTTAATAGCCGCAGACACGGAAATAATTTTTGTACTTTTGCATAAACATCTCTTCTCCAGATATGCGAACAGCTTCTGCACGAGAATGTTCCTATCTGCTCTCTCGTGGTACACACTTCCGTGTACGGTAGTAACACACTTTGCAGATAATCTTAGCAGACTCACAAAGACACCGGAGTTTATACCGTTTACATGTAGTATGTCCACCTTTTCGGCTAGAAGTTTTTTTCTGGCATCTTTAATGCTTTGCAAATCAAAATCAACAGGAATCACCTTATCAGCGAATCCTGTCTTCATTAATTTTTGATAAAATGCACTCTCGTTCCTTGCAAGGACAACACACTTATCCCCTCTTGCTATCCATGCCTTTATCAATGATAACATATAAACTTCCACGCCGCCATAGTGACGCCCTAAATTGATGAATGCTATCTTCATGAATCTTCAATCCTTTATATTCTCAAACCCATAATAAATACTTCCTAATTCCACTGCCCATATGACCTATCCAAAAAAATGTGAAACACATCACCTATAACCTGCAATATCTTATCTTTCATCATCCAGTATACGCATCTTAAGCCATTTTTTTCAATTTGCTCTTTATAATATGTCTTTTTGTCTTTTAACAGTAATTTTGTGTCGTCCCCGTATATATTCTTATAATTGCTGACCCATTCTTTACCGCATTTTGCAAAATCATATTTCCAAGGTTTTATACTTCCTGTAAAGTGAATTATCGCTGCTGTTTTAACAATTTCTTTTCTCGTTTTATATTCTGTTCCGTAAAACTCATTATAACTTTTCACAGAATAATATTTTTTCTCGTAATCCACTTTATCAATCATTACATTATACTTAGGCGGAAGAAATATTTTTTTATCACCAAAAACCATATGGAATGTTTCCTGATCCATAGATTTTCTCTCTCCCAGTGACTCTCTTGTCTTAATGAAAACTTTTTGTAAATGTTCATCCCTAATTTTTTTCGCATTAAAAAGTAGGATTCCTCCATTTATCTTTTTCTCTCCAGTTATAATTCCTATGGAATGCGGCACTCCTGCCACATATGCGTCGTTCAAATCAAAATCATATAGTTCGCATAAATCTTCCCTTACAATGATATCCCCATCCAAATATAAAATTTTATCATATTCTGGAATAAGTTCACATAAATCAAACTTCACAAGACTTGCAAGCGGCACATGGGCAATCTGTTTGATATGGCTGTACTTTTCCACAGATATATATCGTGCAGTTATATAACAATCTTCTGAAGAAATCACTTTGAAGTTTCTTGCATCTTCCTCATTTCCATCCACTAATATAACAAACACATCATAAACAGTATCTATATTCTTATTTTTCTTCAATGATGCAATTGCTACTTTTGTTTGCATAATGAAATTTCTGTCACAAATCATCGCTATAGGAACTTTATTTTCCTTCATCAAATGTTACCTCTGTTATAAATTATTTAAAACATATTTACTACGTCTATAACCTTTTGTATCTGTTCATCTGTCATCCCATAGTACATGGGAAGACTGAGTTGGGTTGCCGATATCTCTTCTGCAATGGGTAATGCACCCTGTTCAAATTTTAGGTCTTTATATGCTTGCTGTCTATGAATCGGTATTGGATAATGCTTATTACACTCAATTCCATTTTCTTTTAAATACGCTTCTAATTCATCTCGTCTTTTGCTTCTTATAGCAAAAATGTGAAACACATGCTCTGTATTCTCTTTTAATTGCGGAAGGACAATATTTGCATTATTCATTGAATCTAAATATCTGCTTGCGATTCTTCTCCTGTCATCATTCCATACATCTAAGTTGCTAAGTTTAATACGGAGAAATGCCGCTTGAAGTTCATCCAGTCTTGAGTTATTCCCCTTATAAATATGGTGATATTTATAGTCAGATCCATAATTCCCTAAATGCCGGACTTTTTCTGCAAGTTCCTCATCATTTGTAACTACAGCCCCTCCATCACCCAACGCTCCAAGATTTTTACCCGGATACATACTAAATGCAGCTGCATCTCCCAAGCTTCCGGTTCTGTGTCCGTCATACAATGCCCCATGAGCTTGTGCCGCATCTTCTATTACTTTTAATCTATATTTAACCGCTATTTTATTGATCTCACCCATATCTGCAGGTTGTCCGTATAAATGAACAGCAATAATTGCCTTTGTTTTCGAAGTTATTTTCTCCTCAATTCTGTTCACATCAATATTATAATATTCTAGTGTCGGTTCAACGAATACTGGTGTCGCACCTGTATATGATACTGCTAATGCCGTAGCGATAAAAGTATTTGAAGGAACAATTACTTCGTCCCCTTCACCAATATCATATGCTTTCAAAATCAAATAAATAGCATCCAGTCCGTTTCCGCATCCTACGCAATACTTCGCTCCGCAATATTTTGCAAACTCCATCTCAAATGCTTCGCATTCCTTACCTGCAATAAATTGATTTTTTTTATAAACTTCTGCAAACTTATCAATAATATCAGTTTCAATCATCTTATGCATAGGATTGAAATCTGCAAAAGGTACTCTCATAATTATATCTCCTTAACTGACTCTAGCCACTTAGTATATTCGCTTCGAAGCATGCCATACCACTTTAAATCATAATACTCGTCGCCGATTTTCAAATGCTTTTTAAAGACACCTTCTTCTCTAAGATGACATTTTTCATAAAACCGTATTGCCCGTTCATTATCCACCCGCACATACAGATATACTTTATTAAGCAAAAGTTCCTCAAATGCAACTCTTAAAATTTCAATCATAGCATACTTTGAAATGCCTTGTCCCATAGCACACTTACGAATTGCAATTGCAAACTCTGCATTACTATTTTTCTGATCAATGTTTTTTAAGCTTACAGTTCCCAAATATTCATCGTTTTCAGAAGCAATGGCCAAGTGTACATTCTCGTTCCTATCTTTTGATGCCTCGATGAACTTTTCTGCATTTAAAACAGAAATGTCCTTTGCGTCATATGCCATTTTACTATATATATCCGAATCCTGCATCCATTCAACCATTAAGGGGGCATCCTTTAATTCCAGCGGTCTTAGTTTCATACCCTATTTCATCTCACTCTTCTTTTTCCATATAATAAAGTCATTGTAGTCTCTAATATAATCATTTTCATCATATTCTTCAGACGCTGCAACACAAAGAACAGAATTGTCCATCATCCAATACATATCTCTCCAAATTCCGGGTTCTAGGAGAAGTGCTTCAGATGGATTATCTAATATTTCAACTTTTTTTCAAATCCGTCATCTAATTCTATTCTCACCTTACCATAAGGAACAAACAGCAATTGCCTTAATTGCTTATGTGCATGTCCGCCACGCTTTACTTCTGCCGGCACATCATAAATGTAATAAAAACGTTTCATTGCAAAACAGGTATCTTCCTCTTGAAAAAAACACAAGTTTCCATCTGATATCGTTTTTCTGGTTTTTATACTAATTCTTCGATAATTCATATTTTCATATCCTTTATCATTTTGTTATTTATAACGTTTCTAACAATTCTACAAGGTCCTTTTTATCAAGTTCAAACTTTCTCAAATTGTCTTTCATTTCTTTCGTTTCTTCTGTTACATTCCCTTGCAAAATATAAAATTTCCCATTCCCCACAGTGTTCCACAATGAAGGAAATAAGTTTTCACCGGAATTTCCTTTTACGCATGTGCAACAAATAACCGTTGCATCCTCTGGCAAAAAGATTAGGTTGGTGAATGCCGCTCCTGTAGCGCCTGCAAGTACTTTAGTGTGACTAAATAACTGCACCTGTTCCATAAATGACAAATCTTCCGGAAAAACGGAGATAAATCCATATTCATGGAAAAGTTCTTCTATCTGTTCGTCATGGACCAATCGTCTTCTGTGTTCATCCATTTTCCTTCTGGACACAAAAACTTTTTCCATTTTTTCTTTGGGTTCTATCATAGAAAGTGCCTTATTTCTGACAAACTGCATTGCTTCCTTGTCATAAACATGCCCTACAACCGGATAATTTTTTTCTAATACATATCTATCATACCATGCACAGTTTGATGTCATCAGCAAGTTTTTCACCTTATATGCAACTCCATGACTAATGCAGATTACTTTTCTTTTATCAATATTGTACATATCTATAATCGGTTGAAAATTTCTATATGCCTCTTTATCAATAAGTAGCGGATAGTCCTTGTATTCTTCATTCTGATATAAATAATATAATTTAGGCAAAATATCTACCATAAAGTGATAGTAACTGTTAGAGAATAATCCAACCAGATAAAATGCCTTCTCTATAGGTAACGCTCTGTAATTATGATAGGACAAGGTAATTTCATGGATTTCCAAATTTGCACTTTTCACAATCTCCTTAGTGAAACGCATCTTATCTGCATACTCATTAGTTATCATATCTGACAGAATTGTTGTTCCACAGGCAACCAGCTCATTGCCCCCAAACACAACTGCGTTCTTAATCTCTGCTAAATAGGTTTCCGGTAAACTACGAACACGTTTTTCTGCATTTTCTCTCTGCTTCCATATATATGGCCGTAATTCTTCTCCTTCTCTCTCATCAGCCAACTTTTTATACGTATAACCATTTTCCTGACAAAATTCTTTTACACTACAATAGCTAAACACTTTGGTCTTGTCTGTCACCTTATTATATATCTTGATTAATTTATCCTTCACAATTCATCTCCAAATTTTCTTTCTCTATTCTCTTTCTGCAAATTTAACAACCACTTTATTATTAATCACTTTAATTGAACCGTCATCCGGATATATGGGCATTTTATCAATCTCCTCCCATTCCGTAATTTCCTCCGGTTTAATAATTTCCGGAGCAAAGCCATTATGGTGTTCCATATACGCTACATATGCAAAATCATTTATCCATTCATTCAAATCACAATTAAATAAGGTCAAATCAATATCATATTTGTCATTCTTTGACAATGTCAAATCTTCTATTTTCCCCTTGCCAATATAAACCACGGGCAATTCGTCTTTGTACCCATCGCAGCTTTTAATTTGAGTTATCAATGTCGTATAATAAGAAGAAGTTTGTTCCTGCATAAAATTCGCTTTTAAATATGCAGCATTATCATAATACGCATAAAACAAAATGCTTCCTAAGCAACTAATCAGTACGGCATAATGAATACATTTTTTCTGCCAACTATCAATTTTTATTCTACCAACGAAAAAGCTTGCCGCTATCCATATACAAACAAGTGAATATCTCATTATAGCATGAGGTTCTGTCTCTGGGGATGTCATCGGATATACTAAGTTAATTCCTATGGGCAGTGCTATAAATAGGCCTATATATATAGCCTTAAGTCCAATATGTGTAATACGGGTAAAATAATATGCAACTGCACAAATTAATGTTGCTAATATTATTATAACCAACAACCGAATCACAAAATTATTTGTTAAGCCCACGATATCTTCATGCAGCATTTTAATCATATCTGAATAACAATATCTCATTCTTCTTATTCTGGTCGCTATGGACAAATCCATCATGGTGTCTGTTCCCATATATCCTGACAACTGACTTCCTGTTAGCTTTAATGACAGTTTAACCATAGCAAAATAACACAACAATCCTCCACCGTAGATGACGCCTGACTTAATAATGGACTCCACCACTTCTCGCACTTTTTCGTCCATACATTTCTTCATAATTATTAGTATACTAATTGTAATTGCTACGCTTAAATATGCCTGGTAAATTCCAAGGGAAAAAGCAATACATATTATTGCTCCTATCCATCCGAACTTTTTTCGTTCGGTCAGCCATACCGCTAATACCGCCAAAAAAAGTCCCAGAAAATAACTACCTGCAGTAAAGGTATACATAAATGTAACAGCCGCTGCAGGAAATACTGCCATAATAGCAGCAAAAAGAACACAATTTATCTCTTTTTCTATCTCTAACAAATTAACTACTATGCATGCTGTTAACGCTATAAATAATAAGGAACACATAATCTCCCAGAATGGAATACTGTATTTTCCAATGGTATTTTCCACTAAAGATAAGATAATCCCCAGTCCCCATCTTCCAAGCTTATACGTAGAGCCTATCCCAAACAAACTACATATATCATCATGAAAAGATATTTTATTAGACATCAAAAAATTATGTGCCAATGTACCTGCTAAAAATGTACTAAAGAATGTATAATAATATTTCTTTTCGATTTTTATATTTTCTAACATAATACCCCCTATTTGTATATAGCATCGTAATCATATTGTTTATAAAAATCTTTTCTATCAGCAATATGTGCTTTATAATTTTCGGCTGTTAATTCATACTCTCCATTTCTAATCCACTCTAATATTTTCGAATTAATATGTGGCGAATAATGTCCTTGATCGCAATAGTTGTCTAAATTACACACCAAATCAAAATTGTCGGCAAATGAGAACAATCTAATGTTTTCATACTTCAGCATTTCTTCAATTGCTACTGTTTCAGCTTCCAACATATAATCCACTTTTCCTCCCAAGCAGATTTCGTCCCAGTAGCATATGCTATATGGCGTCCAAAAATAATAAAAAGTTACATCCGGATACTTCTCTGCAGCGCTTGTAACGTTTTGTCTTATATTCGCTAATACTCTTTCTTTATCCTCTTCTGTGAATTCTACTATTGCGCCTGAAGGCGCAATCCGATCAAAACTTTCAAGCACTATTTCTTTTCCATAAACCGGCATTTCTTCTTTCTCTACATATGACGACTCACGTACTTTTTTCGTATGCTCGAACACTTCAAACGTTTTATCAAACACTTCCTTATTCCAGAGATATTCTATGTCATTAAAAATATTAGCATCATATAAATATGTGGGGTAGGATGACTTTTCCCCTTTCAAATAGTCTTTGTCATCATCCAAATGTGAAAGATCTAATCCTCGTAATATAATTTTAATATCCGGATTATATTTTAGGCCGGTCATCATGTTATCCCCAATTTCCTTATAAGATCCGCCCAAAAAAGAAACATGTAGAGAATTAACATCAAACAGCTTATCAAACTCATCCGGTTTAAAATTAAGAGTCATCGAAGTTCCTATTATCATGGCATCATAAGAAAAATGTTTTAGCATCCCATCATTTTGATATCTCTGGTTATTAATTGGATATTCCAAATTTTTCAAAGGTGCATGATAATGAAAATAAGGGTCTATAATTATGGTTGGAATAGCAAAGATTATAAGTCCTAGCAGCATTATTCCTATTGTAAAAAGACTAAATTTTTTTGTATTCATATATCACCTAAAAATTAAAATATAAAAATGTTGTTATTCCTCCAAACGATACAACTGACCAAATCAGCATCCCCGCCGTCCCCAGCATTTTTATCCACGTTGGCTTGAATTCCTTGTCCGCAACATCAGTCATATTCAAACACACAAATAATCCCATTGCAACAGAAATCCATATCCAAAATCCTCTAATATCATAAACAAATGGCACTACCCATTGGCATATATCAAATTCGTTTAAATAGAAACACCAATTAAGCGTCGAGTGAATCTCAAATGATTCTGCACGTATTAGCCGTTTTAATAATTCTATTGCTTGTGACACACTATCAGCTCTAAAAAGTAACCATGTTACATTAATAAATGAAAATGTGCAAATCCATTGAAATGCGGTATGTAGCTTATCCCACTCCTTTTTAAAAATACGATTTAGTATATTGGCAATACCATGAATACATCCCCATAAAATAAATGTCCAATTTGCTCCATGCCATATTCCACTGATTAGAAACACTGTTAATATATTTACATATGTCCTTATTTTCCCTTTTTTACTCCCCCCCATTGGAAAGTATACGTATTTTCGTAAAAATCTAGTGAGTGTCATGTGCCATTTGTCCCAAAATTCTATAATAGAATTTGCTTTATACGGTGAATTAAAGTTGTGTGGGATATCAATATTGAACATCCTTGCAATTCCGATTGCCATATCAGAATAACCACTAAAGTCAAAATAAATTTGAAATGTATAAGACAACATGACAATTGCTATCTCCAGTGATGATAAAATATCTGTATTACTAAATCCCCACGAAACAGCTTCCCCAAATGTATCGGCTAATATCACTTTTTTAAATAAACCGGTTGCAAAAATATATATACCCGCCGCAAAATTATCATAATTAAAGCATCTTTTTTCATTTTTTCTAAATTGCGGTATTATTTCAGAATGTAAGCAAATAGGTCCTGCCACTAATTGAGGGAAAAAAGATATAAATGCTACATACTCTAAAAATGTATATTCTTTTGTTTCTCCTCGAATGGTATCTACCAAAAATGATATTTGCTGAAAAGTATAAAAACTAATCCCTAACGGCAACAATATCGCTTCAACCGTAAAAGAAGTATTTAAAAATCTATTCATATTAAAAACTACAAAATATAAATATTTATAATAAAAAATTATAAGTATATTTATACCTATTCCAATGCCCAAAACCAATTGGGGATATTTTATAGGTTTTTTATTCATTATTTGTACTATCAGCCAATTACATAAAATGCTGAACACAAATAAAAGTAAATATTGTAAGTGATTGTATGAATAAAACCAAAGTGACATTCCAATCAATATCAGAAGCGCACTTTTATTCCAGCCTCTTTTATTGCAAAAGAAATATCCGAATAAACATAGCGGCAAAAATAAAAAGAGAAAAATATAAGAGTTAAACAGCATTTCTTTTGTCCTTCCAATTCGTTCACTTAATGGTTCAAAACACTTTAGGATGATTTGCTTCCCTTTAGATATTTCTTCATTGGTCTTAAGTACTTAACTTTAAAATAATAAAACCTTATTTTCATATAATTTCGAATGCTCATTCCCAAATTATGTGCTTTAAATGTAATCATTAAATTATTATCTTTACAAAATTTTTTAAACATATCATTTATTGAAAGAAAACATGGGTCTTCCCAAAATCTTCCCGGCAGGTTGTCTAAGCTTATCGGCTTAACAGGCTCCTCCCACGCATCAATATACATGTCTTCAATTTGCTTCATCGCACTTATTTGAAATTGAAAAGGATTTATAATTCTGTTTCTGTTAATTATTATTTGTTTCATCCCATCAGATGCAAACACAGAATTATGTGCTACGGTTCCCACCATACTCGCATAAACTTCACATTGATTAACAATTGCTATCATTTCAAAAGCTTTTAATTTTTCAGGATAAAGAACTCGATAACCATTTTCCCTAAAAATATTTTCTATACTTTGTTCACCTATTTCCATGATAGAATTTTTAGAAAAATTGGTTCTGGAAAAATATATCTTTTTATAAGTTTCACCTTCATATTTGTCTAACGAATGTTCAATCATACATTGCAACATTTGAACATACTCATTGGTATAATATCTTCCCGGGTAAAAACATGGCTCCGGAACAATTATTTTTTTAAACTTTGTTATTTCCCTGACGAATTCAAATCTATTCTCGTCAATTCCCAATAACTTAATGATTTCCAGATAATTTCCTTTTATTGGGTTTTCTTCCTTTTCACCGGTTAGCCAAACCAACTTACTATCGGAACCAGTATTTTTAATGACATACCACAAACGTACAATTTGGTCAATTAAAAAATGCCCCCATTGTTTCCAAAAAATACCACAATATATTACTTCCTCATCTCTATATGTGACTGCTTCTTTATCAAAATCATATTTTCCGCCAAACCGGTCTCTTGTCAACGCCGATAGTTGTACTAAATGCTCTACCCGAGTTGCTGAAAAATCCACATACTCACCCGTAGCATCTACCACACCGCCAACACCCATTGTAGGCTTTGACAATCCTTTTTGCCAGTTTTCATACACGCCACCTTTTGGCGGAAGAATATAGCCGTCCTCTATACAAGAAACCTCTAGTGGTGTACCACGAAAAAAAAACATCTCTTTATAAGCTTCCATTTCTTTTCGTCTTTGTACATTTTTTATATACTGATATCCGGACACCGCTCTTTCCTCCCTATAACACTACAATTTCATATATAGCTTGTTCCACATATTAGGTATCCAGGCAAACATGATTGCACTGATCTTCTGCTTAAATGTATTCCCCCTTAAAAAGAGTAACTTTATCGCATATTTCTTCATTTTACTTTTCAATTCTTTTAGTTTCCCTATTTCTTCCGGAAAGTTATTGCTAATCTGGACATAGTTTTCTGCCATTCTTCTACAATAATTTCTCATAGCCTTTGCATATAATATCTTTTCATTCTTTGAATGATAAAATTCCATTCTTTCTTTAAACGCTTCCACACCTGTAAGCCATGATAATTTATAATTTGAATGCGTAATGCTTCCTTTTCTCTTGGAACGGTAAAAATACAAGGTTTCATTATTTAATACTGCTTTTTTAGCATTCCAATAAACCAGATACATGGTAGAGTCATCATCTCCGATAATCCTCTCCTCGTTAAACCGAATCGAATCATACAGGCTCTTTTTAAAAACTTTAGCCATTGTTACAGCAATTCCGTTCCAGCCCATATCTAATAACTGTTCGCTCAGTTCCCTTGCGTCCATATATCTTAATTTTGATTCGCCTCTTCCTTGCGGTAGTTGTTCTCCATCATAAAATGCATGAATCTTTGTTAATGCAATGTCACACTCATTATCATCACATAAACTATATAATTCTTTCACAAAATCCCTATGCAACAAATCATCATTGTCAACAAACGTAATGTAATCTCCTGTTGCCTCATCCAGCCCCCTGTTTCTGGCTGCTGATGGTCCACTATTGGATTGATGTATTACTTTAAATCTTGCATCAATACTTGCAAAACGGTCACATATTTTCGGACTGGAGTCCTTTGAGCCGTCATCCACCAGTATTACTTCCAAATTCTTATATGATTGCTCTTGTATGCTGACAAGTGCCTCTTCCAAATATTTTTCAGAATTATAAACCGGCATAATAATACTTACCAATTTACCGTTTTTATCCATCATCCATCTCCCAATCTAAGCCTTATTACTTGTATTATCTTCGCTTAAAGTAATCTTTCCCTGCTCAACCTCATACACCTTATCGCAATTCTGTATAGTAGTTAATCTGTGTGCAATAATAATCAGAGTTGTTTTTCCATGCAGACTTTCCACAGACTCCATTACCGCAGCCTCCGTTTCATTATCCAGGGCGGAAGTTGCCTCATCCAAAATTAATACTTCCGGCTCTTCATAAAGTGCTCTTGCAATTCCAATTCGCTGACGCTGTCCTCCCGACAAACGAACTCCTCGATCTCCTATTTGTGTATAAATACCATCCCTTAGGCCACGTACAAACTCTGCAATTTCTGCACGTTCCAAGGCTCTCCATACCTTTTCATCGCTCACTTCTTCTTCCGGAAGCCCAAATACTACATTTGCACGGATTGTATCATCCATTAAGTATATCATCTGCGGTATATAACCGATAGACTTATGCCACGCGTCCAAATGTGTAAATACATCAATACCATCTACACATATTTGACCCTCACTTGGTTTCAAGATTCCAATAATAATATCTGCTAATGTCGTTTTTCCTGCCCCTGAACTACCCACGAAGGCAACTGATTGATTTTTTTCTATTACAAGTGATGCATTCTCAAAAATATTTTTTTCTGTATTAGGATAAGCAAAGGTTATATCTTTAACTTCTAGCTTTTCTTTCAGCTGAAGTTTTTCAATGTCTCTTCTCTGTTTTGTTTCTTCTTGTACCAAAAGTTCTATTTGTTTTAAGTCATTAAAAACACTTTCTACGCCTATTTTATTAAACATAATTGTACTTATGTATTCTGTAAGACGATTAAAAGAGGGTAATAGTCTCATGGCAGCTACTGCAAAAACAGATAAAGATGATACAAAGTCTTGAATATCCACTCCCTGTAAAATTCTGATACTCATAGCCAATAATATACTGCAAATAAGAATGGTTTCCATGACATACTTGGGCATCATCGAAACAATATTATATTTTTTATGAGCTGCTATATTCTTTTTGCAAGCACTGTCATAATTACTCAGGAAGAAATTTTCCCTATTCATTACCTTTATTTCTTTAATGCCACCGAAAGATTGTAAAAGCCACATATTCATATCTTTTGTGGCTTCTCGCGCTAATTCACCATGCTTCATCTGCAGCATTTTAGAAATCTTCCAGAACACAAGAACTGCAGTTCCTAATATTCCAATAACAAGTACTGTTGTCATTGGATCGGTTATTACTAATAAACCAATTAGCAAGAAAAGCGTAAACACTTCAACTACCACATTTATGCTTGCTGATAATGTATTTACAAACTGTGTTACATCAGAACTCACATTTCTTTGTAATTCAGCAACATTGTGTGCGACGTGAAATAAGTATTCCTGACGCATATAGCAATTCATCAATTTTAATGAAATCCTTCTATTTACGCTGTAAGTAAACTTAAGTTGAAAGTTTTTATAAAAAATCATATAACTGTTTTTTATCACGTAAAGAACCGCCATTAACAAAGAAAAAAACAAAATGAACTCATTAGCAGTCTGCAAATCAAACCACTTTGCAAGCATCCTGTATATCTCATTCTCATTAATGACTTCCGGTGTCATTGCTATATTAACAAGAGGCAGAATAGCAGACACACCTACAAGTTCTAATATAGATCCAATTAAAATTAATATCATTAAAAAAAACAGTCTTGCTTTTTGCTTAATATCAAATATATAATTTATTTTTTTTAACAGACTCATAATTACTTATCCTTGTATGACGTATGAACAGTCTACTCTTTCCCTTTCTTGATTTGTTTTGAAACTTTTACTATTTTATTATATCCTTTCTCCCACATGCCGTTTATTTCTTTTTTCTTATTATGCAGCTTCCCGCACAAACCTTTATTAATAGCAACATGTTCGGAATACAACTCTTTCTTTACATTAAATCCGAGCGGACATTTTTCATACTGTACATTTCCTTTTTCTACTATTTTGCAAAGAAAATTTCTTATATTTTCATGGGTATTTAATGTTTTTACATCCTCAAGTAAAGGCTGTTCCATGAGCATTTCCATATATTTATCATCGTCGTTATCAAGTTCAACGACCTTCGCTATAACTTCTTCCCAAGACGAAAAATCACGACAATTAATAAATGCTTTATTGTTAAAAATCTCTGTAACAGCCGGATCTCCCCAATAAATAGGAATACTTCCGGCTTCAAAAGGCTGTATCAGTTTTTCTGTTGTCATCCCAGCCATTGCAACATTTTCAAACGCAATCGTAAACTTATAATCTTTTATAAACTCTATTTTGGCCGGATACCACTTTCCATTCCGTGGCTCTATTGCATCTTTCATATTATTCAGTACATTACCGGGACAGTCTACTCTTTTATATTCCATTAATTTTTTACAAAATTCCTGTCTCAGAACTGCGCCCCTTCCATTTGTTGCATTCGAATAAATAAAGTTGCAAAAACGCCGTTCCTTCAGATTTACATGTTCAAAGCGCTTTCTGTCTTGTATTATATCAGGTATCGCATTATATTTTTCTCTTAAATATCTGTCTCCTACCTCCATGGGATATGAACCTATTGCATAATCACATTCATTAAAATCCGGCAATACCCCTTCTGCCGCATAAAAAATTTTTACACAATTTTCGTATTTAAAATGTTCTATTCCAGTGTCATAAACACTATAAAATAAAAAGTCCGGTTGGTCTGAAAATTCTAATTCATAAAATGGTTCTAAATTTTTCCTGATTATATCATTAAACAATTTATCATAAAAATCGGCCTTTTGAATTTTAATCCGTTTTTTATTTGTATTTTTCATAACACTCCATCCTTTGATAAATTACAACGAAAAGTTCAGCCATACAACAAATACTTTTATCCATGTTTTTATTTTATCATCTTTAAGTCTTGGTTGCATCAATTGGTAAACTCTATAAAAGGACATATTAAATATAGTGTCCCACCTGCATTTTTCTTTAATCTCATTCCAATTATCAGCATATACATTTTTTTCTTTTAGAATAGAGAAAAGTTGCAAAATCATACGATGCAAATAAAAAAATTCGCTCTCACTATATAATTGATTTTTTTGTGCCAGCTCTTTTATCTGCAAAATTGTATCTTTAAAATTTTCTATCTTACGCAAATCCATCGTGTGTACGCAAGACACCTCATGCTGCCTGTAATAATAAGGTTTATCATTATAAAAACTTACTCTGTCGCTGTATAATATCCCCTTAAACATGCCAAACATATCCTCAAAAGATATTTTATTTTCATCAAAATGAATATCATGTTTTTGAATAAGTTTTTTCTTAATTAATTTATTCCACGAAAATCCCTCTATATCAAAAGTTGTGAGAAAAATTTTCGCTGCCTCTTGCCCTGACATTGTTTGGTAATCTGATAATTGAGGTGTGTACCATGCTAATTCTTCTCCTTTATCATTTATATATCGAAAGGAAGAAACTACGCAATCACAACATTCCCTGTCCATAATTGTATACATAGAGGCAATCATATTAGGCTCAATGTAATCATCGCTGTCAACAAAGTAAAGCACCTCACCATGTGCTGCTAAAATCCCTGTATTCCTAGTTTTCGCTGCCCCTTGATTATTTTGTTTGATGACATGTATTCTCGCGTCCTTTTGAGCCCATTTTTTACAAATATCATATGACTCGTCCGTAGAACCATCATCTACTATAATAATCTCTAAGTTTGAATAGGTTTGATTACTAATGCTTTCAATGCATGTGGATAAATATTTTTCCGAATTATACACAGGGACAATAACTGATATTAATTCATTCATTTTATATTAACCCTTTATATGTTTCTCTGTTAATTACTTGCAAACACATTTTTAATAAATGAAATCTCTTTCAAATTATCTTCCGAAAAAATCATAGAATGCTTTTCGTCATAAAATGTTAACTGCGGATTTTCTTTTACCCCTTTAAAGTAGGTTTTATATTCTGCTGAATTGTTACTATACTTTCCGGTTTCTACTGCATCCAGAATTTTTTCATAATCCTTCTCATCTGTAAATTTATAATGTAAAATGGCCATACTTACCGGAACATTAAATCCTTTTTCAAAAGGGATCATAAAATGTGAGGAAGGAATTACATCATCTTCCTCAAAATAGAACAAACAATACTTTGAGAGTTTCATAGGTGTGCCAAATATTCTTTTTCGCGGCCCACCTGTTATCCTTATCCCATTTGCCGCCCATGAGAAATCGTAAGTATCTCTGTCTAAATAGCGACACTGTTCCATAAAATTTTCACTATTTGAGTCAAACAAATTGCCTGTTGCATACATATCCAACATTAATCCACCAACTCTCTTATATCCTTTACTTTCGCATTGCGCTATTAATTCGTCTATCCTGTGTTCGCTATTTCCTAGGTAAGTAACAAATTCGTCCGAATCTACCATCAAATACCACTTATTATCTCCAAGTTCCGCTATCATGCGATTAATCCATGCAATTTTTCTATTGGAAGCGAACTCATGTATGCAACTATATACTGTCACATCTTCCTGCTCTAATAAAAATTCCAGGCTTCCATCTGCGGATCCATTATCCAAGAAAACAAAGTGTTGTATCCCTATCTTTCTATAATGTTCCATAAAAAAACGCAATTTCCCAAAATCATTTCTAAATACACAGATTAGAATAGGTGCCTTTGTAGTCTCATCTTTTGCTGTGTACTCCTTCAGCTTACTTATTTTTACTGTCAAAAATTCTTCTACAATGGGAAAAACTCTGTTCGAGCTATATCGAATCATTTGACGAAATTTTTTCTTCCACACATTTTTCAACTCGGGATGAATATTGGAAAACTCATTTCTTTTTGCAAATAAGAATTCAAGTTTCGCATATCTAAATAATTTCGAAACTTTTTCCTGTATAATATGCATTTTTACGCCCTCTTCTCATTAAGTAATGCCAACATTTTTTCAGCTCTGATTTTCCATGTATATTGCTTTACATCTGCTTTTGCCTTTTGAGCTTTACTTACTGCTTCCTGTTTATGATTTACAATTTCACAAATACATTTTTTCCAATCTGTTATATCATTAGCACTTGCAAAGTAGCAGTTATCCTCATTTAAAATCTCCCTCAAAACCGGTAAATCTGATGCAATAATAATTCTACCGCTAGCCATATATTCAAACATTTTTATAGGAGAAGTCACTTGCCCTATATCCTCTCCTTTCCATACCTGCTTATCTTGATTTGGAAGCAATAAAACATCTTGCTCGCCCAATATTTGTGGAACTTTTGCGTTTTCTATATAACCACCAAAAAAGACATTTTCTGTAAAAGAACTTCCCACTTCAATTTCTGCTTTTTCCTTTGTTCCACCATAAACATTATACTGGTTTGCACTATCCGATGCCGCTAATTGCTGAATAAGCTCTAATCCTTTTCCTTTTCTTATGCTACCGCAGTATCCGATATTTAAACTATCTTTTTCTAATTTAGTCACAGGCAATATGTCGTTATAGTTCTTTGCCGTATAGCCATCAGGTAAAACTGTGGAAAGCTTTTTACTTAGACCATATGTCCTGAAATAGTATTCCTGCAGCCCTTTTGTGATCATCACTAAATGTAATTTGGAATTTTCTACAAACCATTTCCATTTTATAATTCGATAAGCCCTCCCACACAGTTGCTTTAAATCGCCGTGCAAGTCTAGAACCACATGCTTACCTATCAGTATTCCCAGAAAAGCAACCAACGGGTCTCGAGTGATTATATTTCTCACTTTTCTTGCTTTCCATATGCTCTTAATTGGAAACCTATACATATCCCATGTTCCACTCTTTGCCAATTTCACCGTCTCTATACAGAATGGTTTCACGTCATATGCCTCAAAACTGTTTGCTTCATCGTCCAATAATTGTGGTACAATTAACACAAAATCTTTTGTCAGCTCTGCAAACGCCTCGCTGATTTTCATCACATGAACACTATTTGCTAATGTCGATGGAATATATGCCTTTGCAATATATGCAGTTTGTACATTATTCTCTTTGTCCTTCATTAATCCGCCAAATTTCCTCTTCATTTAATTTCAAATCAATTGCCCAAATGTTTTCCCGAATTCTCTCTCTATTCGAAATTGTAACAATTGGAAATACTTCAAATTTCTGTTGCATTATCCATGCGAGTGCCACTTGCGCCACACTGCATTTTCTTTCTTTTGCAATTTTTTCCATACAAGCAAGTCTATCAATATTTTCCTGGCACCAATATCCTTTTAACGCAAACTTGTCTAATTTTGCTTTACTGTCTTCTAAATCTGAGGTTTTTACCTTTCCGGAAAACATTCCTCTGCCGAGGCAGGAATAGGCAAGCACCGGAATTTGATTTTCTTCATACCATCTTCTGGCAGATTCATTCTCTGTACCGGAAATACTTACGCAACCATCCCCCCATGGTGATACAATCTGCTTTGCGGGTCCGAAATTGGGACTGGAAACAGTAAGCCCCCGCAAACCATTTTGTACAGCAATTTTATTAGCTTCTTCTATTCTTTCATGTGTCCAATTAGATACCCCAATTGCTCCAATCTTTTTTTTCTTCAAATATTCGTTGAGAACCTGCAGCAAACCTTTTATATCTGCATCAGAACTATCCCTATGGAGCATGTAAATATCAATATAATCTGTTCGTAGCCTTTGAAATGATTGTTTCAAATCTTTTTTCAATTCCTCCGGCGTAACTCTGTTATATCCTTTCGGATGGCAGCCCTTTGTAATAATAACAACCTTGTCTCTTACTTTTCGCTTATTTATCCATTTCCCGAGCACAATCTCACTTTCACCATAGTTTTCTGCCGTATCAAATGTATTAATTCCGGCTTCTAATGCTTCATCCAACAGGTGAAGCACTTCACCCCATTGAAATATCTTCGGTTTTGAGGTCATCATTGTATTGGCACATCCAAAAACAATCTTCGATACCGGCTTGTCCACATGCTCAATTGTTCTGTATTCCATCTTCTAGTCCCAATCTACATTTTCTTTTCTCTTTTTACGTTTTATTCTCTTTAAGATATGTTTTATTATTCCATCAATACCGTTCTTTTCGAATATCTCTTTCATGTTGTGTAATCGATATCCCCATCTTCCATATCTTTTAAACGGCTTATTTCCATAAGGTGACAATAAATAATATTCATACCATTCTTTTGCACATGGTGCAAACGTGTACTTCCATGGTTTGTTTCCTGTAGCAAAATGTATAATCACAGCATTTTGAATCAGTTGTTTCACATTTTTGTAATGTGTCCCATAAAGCGAATTAAGCTGTTCCATCGTATAGCTTAGCTTTACATCTCCCACAAGCCTTCCTGGAATGCAATTATTTTCAATGCTGATATACTGGATTTTATTTTTAATAACCATATTATATGTTTGCTGATCCATGGAACCACGATCACCCAGAGATTTTCGGGTTGTCACCAATATATCCCTCATGCCATCTACACGCATTTTTTTTGCATTGAAAAGCATAATTCCCGCATTAATGCAGCCATCATCCTCTTCCATACAATATAGTTCTTTGACCGCAGCTGCATAATTGTCTCCTAGCTCTGTATTATACAGCTCTGTTAAATCACCACGTACAATAATATCACCGTCTAAATACAGCAGTTTGTCATATTGAGAAATCAACTCACATATATCAAACTTTAAAAGGCATGCTATGGAAATATGCGCCAATTGCTTAATATCTCTGTATTTTTCAAGTGAAGCTTGTACTAAGGTAATGATGCAATCTTCCCGCTCCATCTGCTTAAATGTGTTTGCAGATTCATCTGAGCATTCTGCCATCACAATAAACACCTCATATATTGTAGTGCTTTTCTTATTTTTACATAATGACGTAATTGCAACGCAAGTCTGCATTACAAAATTATCGTCACTTATCATTACAATGGGTATACGCTTTACTTCCATAAAATAATCCCTTACTTTTATTTCACAAATTTATACAAATATGGTAACTTAAATAGTATCCTTAAATACAGTTTTCTGCCCCAAAGCTGTTTTGGCATTTTATAGTTTTTTTCATTGCAAAAGGATATTAATCCTTTTGTTTTCCACATAAGAGAATCATTTTTAGTTCCTTCCACATGGGGATGATAGGCATCGATATAGTTCACTTTGATGTTTTTAATAGCATTAATTGCTTTTTGATGCATATTTTCTTCTTCGCAAAAACGGTTCAATATTATCAGCTCTGTACCGGCATTACAAAAAAGTACATTATGTGCGATTGTTCCATTTGTTGTAACCATAGTTTTACAATTTTTATAATACCATACTTGTTCTTCCAGCGACAACTCCTCCGGATACAAAACATGGTAACCGTTTTTCAAGAAAATATCTTGTATGTCTTTTTCACCCAGTTCTTTTTTCCCTTTTGTAAAATGTAATCTGGATAAGTAAATTTTATCAAAAGAAGGCGTTTGTAAATTAATTTGATTTGCTATCTTTTCAAAAGGGTACAAATATTCTTTTGACACATACTGCTCCGGACAGTAGGATAACTCAGGGACATAAACAGCCTTAAATTTAGTAGTTTTACTCATGACAATAATTTGCGATTTCTCAATCCCCATATATTCAAATATTTTTTCATACAAAGCATTCATGCCTTCAATATTTAATAAAATTCTTTTCCCTTTGCACTCCGGCCTCTCAAGTGCCCAAAAGCGTACACTGCTATCCACCATAAAATGACCCCAGTGTCCTCGCATAAAGCCGATATATACGACCTCTTCATTTACATAAGTATATTCTTCTTCTGAAAAAAACTTTTTTTCTGCATGATGTATATATTCTTTTTTGCCGAATTTTCGCTTAGTCGTATTGGGAACAAGATTTCCTTCATTATCATATATATTAATAACTCCCTGTCCCCCAATAACAGCATATGCCTGTTCATATTTCACAATGTTAGGTTTCTTTAAGTGTATTTCTTTTTCCATCTTTTACCTTTCTTGTTTCAGTATCTATAATCCTTTCCAACATGGCATTCGTTGTATAAATATCAAAAATGTGTGCACTCTCATATGCCGCCTTACGCATATCAGCATCGTACGAGTTTCTATGCTTTTCAATCGCCAATTTTAGCACATTTACTAAATCGTTATTTTTATGATGTTCAAACAGATATCCGTTTTGATTATCTTTTATAATTTCCGGTATGCCCCCTACCTTGCCGGCAACGCATATCAAGCCTTTGGCGAGTGCTTCTACTATAGAAATCCCAAATGCCTCCTGCCAAACAGACGGATATACAAATATCGGATTCTCTCTGTAATAGGGTTCTTTATCCATTTGATATCCCCTAAAAAAAATCTTGTTTTCTATATTGTTTTCACGAACAAAGTCTTCATACTTCCAGCGGTCTTCTCCATCGCCTAAAACATTAAGTTCTATATTTTCTCCCTCTGCAAGCAATTGTTTTACAGCATTCAGTAAACTTTGAATTCCTTTTACATCCACCAATCTTCCCACATATAACAACTTGATTGTTTCACTTGTTCGTATTTCTTTTTCTACAAATTTTTCATCATCACAAAAATTTATCCCATTATAAATTACAGTTATTTTATCAGCATCACATTTAAACTCATTGCAATAACTTTCTTTGACAAACCTGGATACCGCTATTATGTGACATGATTTTAGTAATATCTTTTCTAATACTTTATAGTATAAGTAATCCTTTATTTTTTTTCCTGTATAAAAATATTTTTCCTCAAATGCACAGTGCAAATACTTTATAAATCTAATACTCGGAAATGAATATAAAAGAATTAAGAAAAATAAATATATACCTAGTCCTTCGTGATGTACTATCACAGCATCGTACTTTTCTTTTCGTACCAAATTCCATAATTGAAATATTCTGTTTAAGAAAGGTTTTTCCCAATAAAAATAAACCGGAATACCATCTTTTTTCATTTCATCTGCTATTTCTCCTCCACTGAAAAGAAAGCAGAATTCATTTCTATCCCGGCTTATTTTGGCCAAATCTCGGCATAGTATTTCGATTCCACCAAAACCTCCTCCACTTAATAAATGAAGTATTTTCATTTGGTTAATCTATCCTTTCCATATTCTATAAATATTTTTACAAACCTATCACTTTTTCAAACACTTGGATTAAAGTTCTTATATGCCTTTCTTTTGAAAATTTTTCCTCTAAAATTTTCTTTGCATTTATTCCTTTATCAAGTACCGCATCGTCCTCTTCCAATAATTTGATTTTTTCAACCAAATCCTCTTCATTACCTGTCGCAAACAAATATCCGTTAACTCCGTCCTCTACTAATTCCGGAAGGCTCCCTATATTGCTAGCAATTACCGGTTTTGCATTTCGGAACGCTTCCAATGCAGTATTTGGTAGATTGTCATACCAAATGGATGGGATAATAACAAAACGGGAATTATTAATAATGTTCTCAAGTTCATCCCCTTGTTGAAATCCAACAAATTCTATATTATCAATATCCTTTTCTTCAATATAGGCTTTTAGTCGGCTTGCCTCCTCTGTAGTATCATCGCCCATAATCTTGACTTGATATTTGGGAAGCTTTTCATAGGCTTTCACCACAGTATCTACGCCCTTTTCTTCTGTAATTCTGCCGAAATAAAGACCATATTGTCCAATAGTCGGTTCATTCTTATCTCCATCTATTTCTGTAAACGTAGGGATATAAATAATCTTTTCAGCAGGAAATCCATTATCAACCAATTTGTTCTTTAAAAAGACCGATGGCGTAATAAATGCATCCACATCCTTATAAATGCGTATCCATTTGTGAAATTGCATCGAAAAAACTCTGATTACGGAAGCAAATAAAGAATTTTTTACGCATCTCCGCTTCACGCACTCACTGTATCCTTTTTTTAAACAATCTTCGCAAACTTTTTTATTATAAAGAAAATCAAATCTGGGACAAAGCAAAAAATAATCTGACAATCTCAAAACAACCGGAACACCCAACTGTTTAGCTCCCCGTATTACACTAGGAGATAATTTATTTACAAAATGAATAATATATACCAAATCAGGTTTTACATCTTTTATTTGTTTTTGTATGGCTTTTTTAACCTCTAGTGAATAAATGCTTCTAGATAACATTTGCCATATTACCCTAGGTGTTTTTTTGCATTCTTCAAAGTAAGTGGCGTCTCTATCTCCTATAGGTTCAACGAAATATCGGGAATATTCTGTTTCGACATTTTTGTTAGAATGAATAGAAAACGGTATCACTTCATGTCCATCCTGTTCTAATGCCTTTTTAATGTTAAACATATATCGTTCCGGTCCGCCGGAGACAAAATATCTATAATTTACTAAAAGGATTCTCATTCTTTAAACCTACTTTTTATTATCATTACTTTCTATTTGAGCGTCACAAATCTTTTTATTCTCATACATGCTATATTTGTTCTTTTTCCAAAAATGTAAAAATTTGTGTTTGACAACCCACCATCCGGGCACCCAAATATATTTGTGCATTGCCGGAGAAGCACTGCCAATCATCCAACAATTTCTATCGCACTTGCGAGTACATTCTCTTACCTTTTGTGCCTGTTCTGAGTTCCAGAGTTCATCCCAACTCTGTTCTTTTAAATTCCCCATTACAGCCTTTTGTGCCATACCATTACAAGGAATCACATCACAAAACGGATCAATAAAGAAAGCATTCTTTGACATGTCACAAGGAAGCAATCTCTCATTACCATAAATGTAGTTGATCAATCCGTGATTAAAATACGCCCTAAACCATTTCTTGGGTGACTTGCTTGCAAGCAACTCATTAATCAACTTTTCAAAATTTTGAGCCACTTTCTTCTTATCGTCTATTTTATTGTCTGTTTTTCTAAAATAAAAAGAATTGTGCAAAGTTGCTGTTGCAAATTCCATTCCTAATTCATCCGATAACCGGTATAGCGGAACTAAATCCTCGCAATTCATATCTTGTACTGTCATACCGAATCCCACATCAGGATGTCCCATTTCTACCAAAGTCTTAAGTGTATTATAACCTCTGTTAAAACCATCCGGAATACCTCGAATCTTATCGTTGGTTTCCTGTAATCCTTCGATGCTGATGCGAATACCCACTTGGGGAAATTCTTTACACAATGCAATAATTCTATCTGTAAAATATCCGTTCGTAGAAATCACAATACGATCCGATTTCTTGTACAATTCCCTAACTATATCAGGTATATCCTGCCTCACAAAGGGTTCGCCGCCTGTGATATTTGTAAATGCCATTTCAGGCAATTTCTTGATCTCATTCAATGTAATTTCTTCACTGGGTTTGGACGGATCTTTAAAACAGTCGCACATATTACATCGTGCATTACATCTATACGTTACTATCACTGTTCCATAAAGTGTTCTTCTTGCCATTGTTTCATCACTCCTATATAAAAATCCACAGTAAAGTATACCACACATTATGTTTTTTGTATAGTTTATGCATATAAACGTTTCTGCAAAAAAACACATCAGTATATCTAAAAAAGGACCGACGCTATCGCATCGATCCTTTTCATCTTTTTTGATTTTTATCCTTCATCGCTTAAGATTTATACATGCTTTGATATATTTTCCCGTTTTTGATCAAAAACAAAATGTTATCAATTGACGATTTGACATATTTTGTTATAAATTTTTTTGCAACAATAAAACTAAAACCTTTTACTTCTTCACTTGGTCGCAAGTCTGTCATATAATCCTTATACTCATCTATATGTTCTAATACATAATTGGGGAGAAACATTCTGGTTTTAACAGAGCACAGTTTAGATTTCTTCGATGATATAAAGTGTTCACCTGCAAGTATTTTTTTATCAATATCTGTTATCTGACCATCGCAAGTCTCTATACGATCGGAATCGACAATGGCTGTCAATATCTGAGTTATATGTTCTTTTGATCCCACTGTACTAAAATGCCATCCACCCTTATGGAAGGTGAAATACCTTCCTGCAAAAAGGCGAATCTGATCTGGTGTTGTCACCACATCAAACCCGTTCTGCCCGACATCTGAGCTGGAACTATCATGCTTTTGAAAAAATTCTCTATATTTGAATACTTTAGGATGATAGTACCAAAATACCTTTGAATAGTCCAAATAATTTAAAAAATAGAAAAACAAAAACATTTCAAAACAGCAAATCCCATTATGTTTTTTCAAAAAATTTACAGCTTTTTTTACTGCTCGGGGATTGGGGATTTCGTCAAGATCACTCAATATAATAATATCATCTTCATTGCATCCGGTTAACCCCTTTAATATGCAATTTCTCTGGTAATGCTCAAAAGTCCACCTTGAATCATATTCCGGCCACTCATCTACAACTATATGAATAATTTTGTCTTTAAACTTCTCAAATTTATACATATTTTCACTGAAGTATAATGGTTTGTCGTTGTTAGAATGTGTTTTTGTTCCTTCTACAACGACAAATTTATCTACAATGTCATCTAATATACTCATTCTAAGCAAACATAAATCAACTTCATTAAAAAAAGTAAAACAATCATAAATCATAATATAGTTCTCCTTTTTGAAAAGCAATAACCCTTTATGCTTTTCTAAGCTTTACCCCACATAACACCAATACAGCTAACACCCCGCTCCACACGCCAATGCTGATTATATTTCTTATATACTCCATTTTAGCAACATTACCTTTTTCCATAAACATAGGTTTGTTTTCATTCTGATACCCGATTACCAACCCATTAGTTTCTTCTATCTCTGCCACGTCATCATCACTCAAATATAGTGCATAATCTTCCAGATTTTCCGGCACAGTTCCTTTCAAGCTCATGCCCTTTTCCCATGCTGTCTGATTGATATATACTGCATTAGGGCATTCGTGACTTATAGCGTAAAATCCACCGGACACAATTGCAGCAATTGCAAATACCGCTATCAATTGTATTGCCTTACCATAGCTACTAAAAAGCATTATTTTTCTATATTTGATTTCATTTCCACCTATGCGTAATATCCTAATTTTCTTTTTAAGCAAGGTGTTAACTTGTACATCCTCAACCCGGCAATACCATACAGCGCCAATAAATAAAAACACTAAGTTTTTATAGGAAAGGTTAAACAAAAACGGATCTGATATACCCATAATGCAAAAGCTGACAATAATTGCTATCTCGGCACGTTTCCTGTTTTTAACACACTCATGTATGGTCAATAAGTATAGTACTGTTATAACCAAAAAAGCTATAATACCCAGCTGTAAAAATGAATAGAGAAATGAACTGTCTATCATATATTGCGTGGTCGGTGCTTCTTTAAATCTTGTACCGAATAATGTAACCGGTTCATTCTGCAAATAATATACTGAAAGTCCCCACCTCGTATTAAGAAGTTTATTAATGATATCAAACAGTTTACCTTTTATTATTATCGGTCCCAAAATAGAGAAAAGCAAACACGCTGGATATAATGAATAAATACATATTTTTTCAAACTTAGAGAGAGTCTTTCTGCTTTGGAAATAGAAATTTACTGCCAAGTATAAAACAGAGACTAATAATCCCGTATTACTGCAAGAATAAAGATAAATATAAACTGACCCCAAAAACAGGCATCCCGAAGTCACCACCAGTCTCTTCCTGTTCTTGTTTCCAAATGCGTACATAATAAGTACCATCATGCAAACATAAGTTGTATGCAAAGTATTGGGATGTGGATACCCCAAAGCATGTCTCAGCACTTCTCCCATTCCCATGCGGCTCTGGACATAAATGATTTCTTCTTTTATTCCAAGTAGTGACAACACTACCAGCGCCACGAATGCCGTCACCTGCACTATAGCCCCTGTTTTAAACACTCTTTGCACAGACACACCTTTCATGCCAAGCATCATGGTAAAGTAAAGAAGCATTCCCTTTTCACCTGTGTTTCTGTATACAATCAGACAAAGAAGCAATAGCCCCGCCATCATGATATATTCTAATACGGAATGCTCTGTCATAAGCACCTTAAGCCCAAAAATAAGCATGCCAATCACAAGAGAAACGTTATAGGCTAACATTCCCTCATAAATGCCTATGGCTCTGGTTCCAAACATGACGATAAAGTAAATCAAATAAACAATTTCTGCCATTGATATGAATTGATTTACATATTCTTTCTTTACTTCTTTGGTCATAACTAACCTCTCTCACAAATCCTATCCTTCTCTTTTTGCCCAAGCATATCAGATAAATACATAGCAAAGAAAAAGAGGATGTAATTTCTTCCCAAATATACTGACACAAAATGTGCTTCAAAAACAGTATATATTGTAATAGATACCATTACCACCAGCAACATATAATCTTTTCTTTTATAGCCACACCATAAAAGTCTGCACTGGGCTAAGAAGTAAATAATTGCAGGTATAATTCCATACCAGTAAAAAATTCTGACGATGCCTAAATCAAAGAAAACTCTATATCCGTTTTCTGCCCAAAGAGACCACGTGCGAAGCGTTCCTTCATCATTTGTTGTATCAAACAGTGAATAAATTCTTCCGCTTAAATAATAGTCCATCTTTTCAAACAACGGATGAGATATATTGTGTTTCGCCATCATAACCGATAAATAAACGCAAAAAGCAATGCACACCATTCCCAGCAAATAAACCCACATATTTGTTTGTAGTGGTTTACAATAGCGGAATATAATGATAAGCATTAATACACCGATTGTAGTCAAAAAACCGGCTCTTGATTCTGTAAAGAAAAAAACAAACAGATGTAAAACAAATATAAGGGCATATCCATACCATTTAATTTTATCCTTATAACAGTAAACGCCCAGCAATGTCAGCACGAAAGTCATCGCGTGAAATGCATTGGGATGTCCCATTCCAAAGCAGTATCTTGTCTCCTCAACCCCATGTCTGTAAATTGCTGTCAGGGAAACTGTTCCATACACTCCCAAAAGTGAAAGTACTGCCAATATGACACAACCGGCAAATGTATACCAAAAAGTCAGTTTTAAAACCTTCATGACATCTTTCTTGTGGCAAGCCCACACAAATACGACAAACCTAAGTATCTCATTTTTGCCACACATCCTATACGAAACAAATCCCAGCAGCAAAAATGCAAAAAAACCAATCCACTCCCGCACACTATGCTTTACAGCAACCATACTGATAAAGAAAAGTAAAAACGTCAAACGAAACCATATTCCCTCATATTGAATGGTATATGCACTTTTATCCAAAATAACAATCGTCAATTCTATCAGTAATGCCAAATAGAAAGTACCTGTAGATATCAGGTTGCTGTATTTTTCCAATTTCGCTTTTTCCATCAAACGCTTCTCCATTCCAAGCTTTTTGTTTATCGTCAAAATGCCACTCCGTCCGGACTGACAAACTGCCAGCCGCTCCACAATTCCTTCATTTCTTCTTTCACAAACACCTGACTATTTTTATGAATGGTGGGACGTATCATCATCTTCTCTTCATAACCGTTTAATCTTGCCCCCCAAAAACTGAAGGTAGAATTAGCACAAATATTATGCTTACATTGACTCATCAGCCACATATCATAAAAAGCATCTTGTCCATGATTAATGTCTACTATCGTGTACTCTGGTCCTTCAAAATTTTTCTTTACATAGGAAATATCATCAGAAAACAGATAAAAGTGAGCATCAGGCACATTCTCTTTTATGATATCTATTGCCTTCCGGTAATACGCATCCGTACAAATATTTCCAAACATTGCCGCATTTTCCGGGTTTAAGTAATCCCCTCTTCTCACATGTACACTGACGGAATTACAAGCCATTATTTCCTCTGCCATTTGTGCGTTTAAGGGATTTGCACTTTTAGGAAACTGAATCTTTTCCCGCAAATCATACAAAATATCTGCATAATATTTTTCACATGCAAAATAGCCAGAAAGATACATGTTTTCAAAGGTTAGTATCTCCGGGTGATAAATTTTATTCTCATGAAACCAGTGTACTGTTGAAGGGAATATTTTTCTTTGCAGCTTTCCTATCACACCGGTTCTGCCGATTAATTCTTCCTTTTCTTCCGTGGTACACACCTCATAAACAAGCCTGTCAAAATAAGACAGTTCCAATTTACGGTGGGTTACTCCTCCACTCTTATTTGCTTCATCCTGAAACCATGAAATATCCAGTCTTGCCTCTTTTCCCATCCGCACAAATTTGCGGTACAACGCATATTGTTGTAATTGATTTCCAAGCCCACCGGCCACTTCAATAATGATCATACTAACTTCCCCTTATGTCCTACTCTTCCGGTTCCTCACAGTGCACCAGCTCCAAACCTAAGTAGATGTCATCTGCCGCTGCATCGATCAATTGGTTTAGCCCTTCATTATAGACAATAATGTTGACACCATTTTCTGCCTGATAATAGTCTTCTCCATTTAACAGTAATTGAACATTTTCCTTGATGGTTTCATCCTCTGCGGTATAGACAGATGACTGCAGGGATATTTCTCCTGCCCGCGTTTTGATACATTCTTTATATTCTTTTCCCGGTAAATACAATATCCGATTCCTATTTTTAAATATCCAGACACCACCCTGTGTATATTCGTCCGGCGTAATACCCAGTTTTGTTAAATTATCCAAATACACTTCACCTAAAGCATTATAATTTCCGTTAAGTGCAAGTATGATTATTTGCTCATCTCCTACTTCCGCAAGCTTTTGTAAATATTCATTAATATCCGCACTATCCAGCAGCTCATTTCTGAGTTCTTTATTTCTTAAATATAAGGCATTTTCATCCCATAATGCATAGTTGCTCTGTCCGCGTTTATCCTCTAACTCATAGTTTTCTTTTAATAAATCCGCCATATGACCGGTTACTTTTACTGAACCATAATTATTTAAATGTCCGCTGTCTCTAAAATCTGTCTCAAAGTCTAAGCCAATCTCATCATACAGTTTATTATAATTAATATACACTATACCCTTTTCTGCCGCAAAATCTTCAATGGCATTATACTGCTTCTGGCTTTCTGCATCAACTACATATGGTGCTGCAAAGAAAACTACCTGTACATCATTCTCGGCTGCAACATCCACAATCTTTTGCAACCATTTTTCTTTTTCCCGGCTAATTTCTGCCTTCTCTAAAACAACATTAGGTTCTTCAAAAGGAACCACCTCATAACTGCCACGATACCCCATCATAAAGGGAACATTGTCTTTAAAGTCACTTCTTTCCGCTTCCGCATACCTGGAATGAATGATTGGAATTTTGGTATATACTTGTTGTTTCCATGTTTTATCCATATCCATATTCTCAGACATATAGGAGACATACTCATGAAAAACCGGTGACCACCTCATAGGCAGTGTATTTCTATATATTTCTGTTTCTGCGTTGTTTATTTCACCACCGGTCACACCATACATTTCCACCGCTATCACTTTAGGATTATGCACACGCAAAGCTTCTTTGATAAAATAGTAAGTACTGTCAAGCTGTTGGGCTCCTGCAGACAAAGTATAGCCGGCTATTCCGTACTCTTCCCATAAATATCCGTGGTCTATCGTACAATGTGCATGGCTGCTTCCGAAAAACATTACATCTATGGTATCCTTATCCATCCCATAGAGGTGTTGAAAGCCGCCACCCCCACCGGTACTTTTATAATTAAAAACTTTAAGGATACTTATAAGCATTCCGCAAACCAAAATACTGAATAATGCTATTTTTATGCCATTTATAAAACATTTTCTTCTCATTTATTATTTTCCATTTTCGCTTATGTGCTTATTTAAAATTGAAAGTAAATAAATTGTGCTGAATCAAATCCGGGGCCATAATATCCGAAAACAATACAAACAAATAACAGTCCAAGTAACACACTCCACCTAAAAACAATCCACTGTTTTTCCAAAAAGGCCGTTAAGGTTTCCCGTTTCTTATATTTAAGTATCTCTACCGCCAATAACGCCAAAAGTCCAAATGCCAGTATATGCATTTCCCTCACATCCAGTCCTAATGTGTAAATACTTTGATCGAACAAAGACCACCAATCCCTGTAACAAATCATTCGCTCTATATAATGGACTGCTTGACTTAGGGAGTCTGCCCGAAAGAAAATCCACGCAAAATCAACCAATATAAAGGTTCCTGCCATGCCAAAAAATTTGTAACCGAAAGAATCTGTTTTTGTCTTACACTTCCTATTAATTTTATCAATGACCGGTTGTAATTCTTTTTCTGCCACCTGGTAGATACCATGAAGTAATCCCCAAATGACATATGTCCAGTTTGCCCCGTGCCATAAGCCACTGATGCAAAATGTTATCAGTAAATTCCTGTATTTCTTCAGTTTACTGCATCTGTTTCCTCCAAGAGTAATATATAGATAGTCCCGGAACCATGTGCTTAAAGATATGTGCCATCTTCTCCAAAAGTCTACGATTGACCGGGCAAAATACGGTGTGTCAAAGTTTTCCATAAGTTCAAAACCAAGCACTCTTGCTGCACCAACAGCAATCGTCGAATATCCTGCGAAATCACAATATATTTGTATGGCAAAGGCAACGGCTCCTGCTGCCAGTGCTGTCATCTGATATGTTTCATAGCCTGCAAACACTGTATCAACCAGCACAGCCACCCTATCTGCAATCACCACTTTTAGGAAAAAGCCCCACAGCATTGTCATAAAACCTGACGTTACCCTTTTGTAATTCCATAATTTATGAGTCGTTTCCTCATCTATCTGTCTTAGCAGATTTTCCGATCGTTCAATCGGTCCTGCCACCAGTTGTGGAAAAAAAGATACAAACAGCGCATATTTAAAGAAATTTCTTTCCGCTTTCACGCATCCCCTGTACACATCTATTGTGTATCCAAGAGCCTGAAATGTATAGAAAGAAATTCCTACAGGCAGCAATATATCCAGCTTGGGCAATTCACCCAAGTTCATGTTCTGTAATATCCGGTTTATTGTATCAATTAAAAAGTTGGTATATTTAAAATACACCAATATTCCTATATTTGCCAAAAAGCTGACAGCTACTATCATTTTCATCAAGCAGCATCTTCTTTTTTCATGATATTTTCCGCATTCCTTTATCCAGCCTACGGTTATGCCGCAGACATAGGTAATCAGTGTCGAAATAATAATCAATACGATATATAACGGATTCCAGCACATATAAAAATAGTAACTGGAAATCAGAAGCCATAAATAACGTATCTTCGACGGCAGAACAAAATATATCAATAATACAATTGGGAAAAAAATCAAAAAGTCAATCGAATTAAATAGCATCTTACTTTGCTACTCCCTTATCTACCTCTTCTGTCAGTACAAACAAGGATAATGCCGGACCTAAGGACCATGGATATGCACCATAAACCTGTGGGTACATGCTAAATCCCAGACATTCCGCAAGGCATCCATATATCTGCCCATCCTTAACGGATCCCCAAAGGGCATCTCTCCCTCTTATCATTCTGGACTTGTGAATACCAATTAACACCTTTGTGTCAAGGGATTTTGCTATCGCATATAAAATCATAGCTGTTGCAGAAGTATCCACCGGCCCTTCCTTCGCTCCAAGCTGCCAGCTATACAAACCGCCTTCCAGCTGATATGCTTCCACCTTATCTACTAATCGCCTATATGCCTGCTTTATAGGTTCATAGCTTGGTCTTTCTTCTTCCATATACGCAAGTGTTTCTGACATACCTATCATAAGCCACCCCACTGCACGCCCCCAGCCGATAATTCCGTATTTCACTCCGCTATCATATTGGTATCCGTGATAGGGAAGCCCCGATTTCGCATCCATTCCGAAATCAATAAAATTCTGTATTTGGGTCACAGCAAGATTTATAGTATTCATATCGCCATATGTACTACCATACTTCGCTAAAAACGGGCACACCATTCCTATCATATCAGCGAATATATATCCATTCTTCTGTTTTGGCCTGTAAAGCAAGCTTCCTGCCGCGTCCGTCTCATGATAGAACAGATATTGAGCCATGGCATCTGCTGCTTTCTTATATTTTTCTTCTCCGGTAATCTGATGTAGATCAATTAGTGCCATTCCACTGAAAGCATCATCCAGGTAAAACATTTTATGGTGCTTTGATATCCATCTGTCAAAATATTTCTGAAGCACTTTTAAGATTGCTCCGGCTTCCTCTGCGCTTGGATACTTTATATAATAATCTGCCAATGCTTTCGCCAAAAGTCCGTTTGGCCAATTAATCTTATCAACAGGCCCTTCATTTCTTCCTATAAGCATCTTAAGCACTCTTTTTACACGATATATCAATCCGCGTTTTGGATACTTAAGCAACTGTTTTTTTGCTACTTTTACCATTTCTTGCATAGTATAATCTCCTTTACACTATCTTCTTTTTATCTTACTACTTACAATGCCCCATAAATATTTAAATTCATCCGTTCTTCCAAACAAAAGTAAAAATACCGCATTAAACAGAACTGATATGACAACAAACAATACTGCGAAGCTAAGTATAGTGGTCTTAGGCATTACATACGGTTTTATCCATACAAATGCTGCAAACATTGCAAGCACTACTACCAGATACTTTAGGGAATCCCCAAAATATCCCTTTACCTGTTTCTCCAATATCACTTTATAGATAATAACCGGTTTTGTAATGTTGGCAATCAGTCCCGAAATGATAGTTCCTATATACACGCCAAGAAGTCCTATCTCCTGTACCAGCACGATGGAAATAATTAAATTCACCACACCCTGTATCAGTGCCAGGTACTTGTCCTGTTCAAATACCCCTGCTGCCGTTTTGAAATTGGAAAGGACAATCCTGTCCCCTTTAAAATAGTAGTCGATAAGAATTGCCCCCACTATCGCAAAGGCAAGTGTTTTTTCTTCTCCAAGCCATAATTCCACAAGCGGTGTCAGCAAAAGTGCAAAGCCCACCGCAGAAAAACCGTATATCCAACATGCCGCAAAACGATATACTTTAAATAACTGATACTGTTTTTCCTTGTTTTCCGTAGCAATCAGGTTTCCAAAACCTGACAGGACCGAATTAAAGAAAATGTTCACCACATTGGCGGCTGAATTAAGCACCATGGTATAGTTTCCGACAATTCCTACCAGGGTAACGTTAATAAAACCGGAAATAATCATACTGTCCGTCTGCAGCCTTGCCACGTCACCCACTTTATGGAAAACAAGAGCCTTTGTTTTATTTACAATCTCTCCGGTTTCTTCTTTCGACAAAGGCACCACGTCCTTATCTTTCAGATACGGATAACGCCTGTTTAAATACTGACTTACAAAAATTTTCTGCAGAAGTTCAACCGTTGCTGCCGTCAGCAAATATGCGTAGAAATTACCGGTAAGTAAAATGACTGCTATCTGCAAGCTTACAGTAATCATTTTCGTCACGGTAATGATGTTGGTCTGTATATAATTTTTTTGTTCGGCGTTTACCAGACTATATTTATACGCAACAAAGTACGTGCTTACCGTATTAAACAAAAAGATAAAATAATATAGGGTTAAATCCCTTACGCTTACGCCTTCCGGTTGCTTTACAAGGTAAGGTAAAAAAGGTGCAATACAGAGTCCTATTGCTGCAATGGCAAAACCAATCACTCTATATGCTTTTTTGTATAACTGCATATAGGATTTCACTTTTTCTATATTGTTCTCAGCCACAGGCTTATACAGGCTGTAATTCAGTGCTGTTCCAACGCCCAGTTCTGCCATGGAAAGCACAGAAAGAATTCCTGTGTACAAATCATTTACGCCATTTAAGGTATCTCCCAGATGGCTGATAAAAATCGTACGCAGAATAAAACCCAAAAGCTGGGTTGTTAAATTACCGATTTGGCCAAAGGCAATGTTTTTTACTGCCGACTGCACTCTTCCCATAATCTGTCTACTTCTTTCCCTGTCATAAATGCCTTCTCAATATAAGCAGGCATCATTTGTCCCAAATGCTCACTGATTTCTTCTTCATGTTTCATAAGCCAAAGGAACGCCTTCTTTAAATCCTCTTTTTCTTTCAAACTTTGTACAGGAAGCACGTAATTTTCTTCTGTTCCAAATAAATCCTTTGCAATTCCTTTTGCTTTTACTGAATAGCCAACCACAAGGGTGGGAACACAAGTCGAATATGCCGCGATGGTTGCATGGGTTCTTGCCCCTACAAAGAAACGGCATTTACTGATGATTCCTTTTAGTTCCTCACAGCTTCCATCCGGTATTTCCACTACTCTTCCGGTATCCTTAAACTCCTCATACAATTCATGAATGGGCTTTCTGTCATCATTCTGTGCCCGGACTACATGAGGAATTAAGGCTATTTGCATGTCTGTCTCTTCCACCACGTATCGAATTAATTCGCGGTAACAGTCCATTGTGATCCCCGATTCCTTTTCATTATCCTGTATCATAGGGCTTATATTAATTCCCAGGGTATTTCCCGGCATGAAGTTCTCCGGTAAGGTTATTTCTTTTTTCCTCAAAGTGAAAGCGGGGTCGGGGTAACACAATATCCGGGGGCCGTTTACTTTTTGGGTTAATGCCTCATAGGTAATGCTTTCCCTAGCAATAATGGTATGATATTGCATCAGATCTTTCACTATTTCGTCTCTTTCCAAAAGTTCAGGTTCTATGGAACAGCCCAAAAGAATGGTCTTTACGCCCCTCTCTGAAAAAGCTTTATTGGACAAGCGTAAGTCATGAAGCATGGAATCATAACAGTAATTATCACCACCAATGGAAATCGCTATAGGTGACATGTCTTTTCCAAAAATCCCCTTGTAGCGGTATCTGATAAAGCTGGTCTCATCTTTTGTGAGTTTCCGGTATATATAGTATAAAATATGAGCTATTTTATGGTTCTCAAATCTGCGCTCATTCCTAATATGACATAAGTCTTTCAATGTGTATTTTTTATCTTCCTCACCAAAATAACTGATAAGTACTGTTTTTTCCTTTATCATATGGCACAGGCTGTTGACAATGGCTTCACAGCCGTGATTGGCACTGCCTGCGTGCATATATAATATTAACTCTTCCTTCATTGTTGCCAATTACCTTTCTTATGCTTTTTTATATTTCCTGAAATGGTATAAAAAAACATATAGCTTCGGAAGCAAACCAAAAAATTTTACCTTTATCTGATAGCCTTTGGAAAGCCCTTCATAGGCACCTTCCACTTTTATTTCTTCTTTTATTTTTGCATTACAGATTTCTATATATTTCTTGTATTTTTTTCTGTCTTTTCCACCAAGTTCTGCAATTTTACCCACCGTAAGCATAATAGAAACAAGTAGAATTGTAGTAACTTTTGCTTGTACCCGCGGCTTATCCGGCATCTTACTGCGTGCCACCTCCCAACAGGCAATCTGATCCATATACCTGGGTGTAAAGGTTCTGTTCATTGCGCCTTTGGGATTTACATAGTAACCATATCCGGGATAAGCAATCTCCGATATACTTCTGATATAGGGTAAAAGTTCTACCACAAAGAGCATGTCTTCTCCAATGGTAAGCCCTCTTTTAAATCGCAGTTTTCCAATGGCTGCCCGTCTGTATAATTTACTCCAGCAACGGCTGTTTCCATTTAAAACCTCTGCTTCCAAGTACTCTCCGGGCTCATAAACAATAGGGCTTTCTATCCGATAATGCTTCTTCTGTAAGTTTTTCCATTCCTCGTCACTCTTCCACATAAGAAAGCGACATCCGCAAACGTCACTTCCTGTATTCATAATGCCACGATGTAAAACTTCCAACATCTTTGGACGAATCCTGTCATCTGCATCCACAAAAGTTACAAACGCACCTTTTGCCGCGTCAAGTCCTGCATTCCGCGCAGCCGACACACCTTCGTCTTCCATAGTGATAATATGAATATTGGAATACATTTCTTTTAGACGCACGCAAACCTGACCTGTGCCATCTGTGGAACCATCATTGACGATAATAATTTCCACATTGTCATAAGTCTGTGCCTGAATGCTTTCTATGCATTTTTCCAAATAGTCCTGTCCGTTGTAAACCGGAACAATCACACTGATTAACGGTTGCATGCCATCTCCTACTTATTTGGAACCTCTTCCTGCTATAACTACCCACACCGTACGCAGTAAAATTTTAACGTCTAATGTAAGTGACCAGTTATCGATATATTCTAAATCGTACTTTACCACATCATCAAAATTTTCAATTTCGCTTCTTCCGCTCACCTGCCACAACCCGGTAAGTCCCGGTGTCATGCTGATTCTGCGGCGATAATATTGGTCATATTTTTCAAATTCATCAGCCGTCGGCGGTCTTGTCCCTACAAGGCTCATATCGCCTCTTAAAACATTGTAAAACTGAGGCAATTCATCAATACTGGACTTTCGGATAAATCTACCTACCTTTGTAATACGGGGGTCATTTTCCATCTTAAACATGAGTCCCTGCATTTCGTTTTGCTTTTCCAGTTCCTTTTTTCTCTCCTCCGCATCCATGTACATAGAACGGAATTTATATATCTTAAATCTTCTGCCATTACGTCCGATACGCACTTGGGAAAACAGCACCGGTCCCGGTGAATCCATTTTTATGGCAAGAGCCACAAAAGGATAAAACAGGATGGTAATCAGCATACCTACCAGTCCGCCGGCAATATCCATAACCCTCTTTACAAAATATTTTTTATAACTGCTCCTAAATCTGGTATAAGTAATTACAGAATAGTTTCCAAATTCTCCGATACTGCTCCTATCTGACCATATTCCATCTAATTTCACACAATAATGACAGTCAACTCCCATTTCATCAAAGGCACTGATGATCTCCTGTACCTTTTTCTGGGATAATACCGGCGTATAAATAAACACTTCATCCACTGCCATAAAAGTAGCTTTTTCCAAAAAGTCTTCCTGCCATTCTTCAATCAGCACTGTTTGTACAATCTCGTAATTAATGTCCAGATTACGTGTGAGTTTTTCCTTTACAGCACTTGCCAAATCACTTTGGGTAATGACCAATACCTTTATTTTGGACAAATCCGATTTATAATGCATTTTAATTATTTTTTTAATGGTTATATGGACAATAAACGACAGTAATAAGTTAATCACTACAAAGTAAGCCATCACTAAACGGGAAAACGTATCAGCCCATTTTAGGAAAGCCATAATGGTTTGGGTTACCAAAAGCATAAACACATTGTATTTAAAAACTGCGTAAAACTCTTTTGCATATCCGCGCTTTAAAAATTGGTGGTTCCATTCCAGAAAGAAAGAATATACCGTACAAAATAAAAGAGCAACGAGACACACTTGAAAGTGTATCTCTTTATCATTCATATCTTTGAAGTTTCCAAAACGGATATAGGTTGCAAGCACAAAGGACACCAACACTACCATAAGATCTGCAAACCAGAGTCCGTATACTTCTATCATTCTGTTTTTTCGATTCATACGCTACCTCTAATCCGTTTTATTTTACGCACTATGCGTCTGAGCAGCCGTTTTATCTTCATAGTTCCTTTTATCCAAAAAATTTTCCCTTTGCTAACAGGCGGCATGATCAGATATTCATATTCATCCCGATGTGTCAGAAGATATTCCGGATAGCTTTCATCTACTTCTACTCTTTCAAACTTTGCGTCCCTTCCAAACATGTCCTGCCCTATGATCAGACGGTCCGCCGCTTCTTTTAAAAGTACATCGTCATTATATTCCTGATGTGCCGCAGCCACCACTTTTGTACCAATACGCTTTGCCACATCCTTTTCTCCTGTATTTCCCATATAGCCAAAATGCCATCCGCCATCTGCAATCCGCACTGCATCCGGTGAAAGTACAGAAGACTCTCGCATCCGTATAATGCCGCCTTCCGGAATCGCTTTCTTGCTGAAAACTTTGGTTCCAAGCCACATCTTACGCTCCACACCGGGGAACTCCCCCGTTATGGAAAGGAGTTTACCTGACATCTCTTCCATATTTAAGAAACAGTAAAACATTCTCTGTGCCAGGTGATATACCTTGTCCTTATCAAAGTTTCCTATAATTTCCTTCAGCACTTTGGGATTGGGAATTTCATCCACATCACTTAATATAATTACGTCATCCTCCGTTGCATCCGTAAGTCCTTTTATCAAGGCATTTTTTTGGAAGTTATCTCTTACATGGGTAGTTGCTTCTACCGGTGAATCGTCCACTATAATATATTCAATTTTGGGCAGAAACTCCCGGAACAGATCTTTGTTTTTTTCAAAGCAAAGTTCCTTTGGTTCTCCCGAAAAAGTAACTGTGGCTTCCTCGATAATAAACTTATCTACAATAGGTGCTAATATATGAAGCCTCATCTTCAAAATGTCTATTTCGTTAAAAAAAGGAATGCAATCGTATACCATTTTTTCTACTCTTTCTTAATTGGTTATTTGTTTATGTTTCTCCAAAACAGCAGTGGTCTTACAATATTTTTAAAATTTTTCCACAGCTTAGTCCATGGATTTTCAAATCGAGGATAGTTCTCATTTCTTCCCCACCATTTATGAAAAACAAACGGAGCATCCACATCCAGCGTTTCAGGAACCGGATGCTCATGTCCAAAATATTTGGCAACTTCCACCGGTGCTATACTCATCCCCGCTTCCTCGAGCCTATGTTTGTTCATGCAACAGATAAAAGCATCTTCATTGTAAAATCCGTCTTCGTCTTTTTCCCATTTCAGGTTTGCTTCTCTGGGGAAATCCAAAAGTCTTTTACTGCGAAGGGATACACTGTTTCCCACGCGGCACAAATTACCATAAATATCATGATAACAATGCCGGGTTCCCGGTGCCGGAACAGGCCAAGGGGATCCGATATAATCATAGTCAAAGAATTCATCCCGCCATTTTTCCGGGTGGACTACAAATCCATCATAGTGTACCAGAAGCACGTAATCTGTGGAAATATAATCCCCCAATTCATACACCATCTTATAGTTGAAGCAATCAATATCCGTAAGTTTGGATGTATGCTTATATGTGATACCCTTCGGCAAAAATAACGGCTTTCTGTGGGTAATCAAAACCACTTCACCAAACTCAATCCCCTGCATACTGTATTGCAAAGCTTTTACCGTTTCATATACTTTTACACTGCTCATGGCTGCCAATGTAACGTTCGGCAGCTGCAGTTTTTTCTGTACATCTTTATTCATTCTTTCACCTTTGCTTTTTTAGTCTTCTGATAAGAGCCCGATAAATCTTCTTTAAATAAAACCACCAATAAACAACTCTGCTCCGCAATTTTTGAATCATAAATCCTATTTTTCCCGGACGTTTGTTTCTCTTTGCATATTTTTTTGATTTTTCTTTGTATAGGGAAAGCTCTTTCCTGCAGCTCTCCGCGGTAAAGAGTCTCCCCCTACGATCCATATAATGAAACAAACTGTAAATATTCTGTTCTGATGCCCAATAGCCATCTGACACGTTATGTCTTGCCCAATATTTGGGCGCAATAGCAAATTTTAGCGTGTCGCTGGTGTGGGCCGGCAAACATGCAAAAGACGAATTTGATAACAGCAAATAGTGTGCATTTTTTAAGGTCACATAATCCTTGCCGATGTCAAAATGATAAGCCGGAATGCCCGGAAGCATTTTCCCTGCCGCTTCAACGTCATCCGTAATAATCATAAATTCCATATCAGGACGGATTTTCTTCATCTCTTTCATTCCATGCAGCCAATATTTTTTGTCAATGTATAATTCAAGACTGCTCGTATATTCCCCACCGCGCATATTAATAATACACAGATTGTCCCTGCTATACTCATAGGAATCATATTCCGGCTTTACGCAGAGCCATTCTTTTACTTTATCAATATACTTAATAAAATAGGATTCATCCTGCATGTTTCCGTAGATAAGAGTATTGTCTTCCACATGATGCATTCCTTCATCCGCGCCGCTGATATAGCAGCCGTGTTCCAAATCATGTTTGGAATTTCCAATAAACAAACGGGTCTCATCATCCTGATATATCTTAAATGTTTTCTTTTGTTCCTGTGTAATCACATGACCGAGATCCATATCCATAAAATACATGCCACGGTCACTATGCATATTTACGGCAAAAATTTCCTGACCGGCCGTACCGAATTCATATCCGTTTTCTTCAGCAATCGCTCTGGCCGTCACATAACAGAATAACTGATTCCCCAGTCCCTGTCCTTTCAGAAACTCTGTTCCAATCATAAATTTCTGTTCCCTTTCTTACCTTTCTTACTCCAAAGATGTCTCAATCAATTTGGCGTTTTCAACTTTATAGATTGTATCACACTTGGCAATGGTATTTAAACGATGGGCAATAATCACCATGGTCTTTTTGCCGTGGAAACTATTGATTGCCTCCATAACCGCTGCTTCCGTATCATTGTCAAGGGCCGATGTAGCTTCATCAAACACCAAAATCTCAGGATCATTATAGAGTGCCCTGGCAATACCGATTCGCTGTCTCTGTCCACCAGACAAACGCACTCCCCTGTCACCGATTTTGGTGTCAAGGCCTTCCGGAAGTTCTTCCACAAATTCTTTCAATTGTGCTTCTTCAAGCACCTTCCAGATTCTTTCATCATCAATTTCTTCAGCGTCAATACCAAACGCTATGTTATCACGAATGGATTCGTCTACCAAATAAATTGCCTGCGGAATATACCCTATTTGGGCAAGCCATGATTCATAATTCTTGAATATATCGACTCCGTCACAGGTAATTTTTCCCTCTTGTACATGCAAAAGTCCCAAAAGCACATCCACAATGGTTGACTTACCTGCACCGGATGCTCCTATAATACCTACTGATTTCCCTTTATGCACTTCCATGTGGGCATCTTTAAAAATATCTTTGTCAGAATCCGGATAATGAAAACTGATATGATTTAATTCTATTTTGTCTGTAAGCTTTAATTTTTCCGCCTGAGATTTTTCTTTACGCTCAATCAGCAAAGCATCGTTTTTCATGCTTTCCTGCAGGTTTTCATATACAAAATTGAGACTCGGCGTCGTATAAGCTATTTCTGTGATATAGGTATTAATCCTATTAACGCTGGGAAGCACACGCATGGCTGCCACACCGAAGGTCGCAATGGTTGTAACCATATTTGCGACATTCCCGTCACTCTTGATATATACCGCCACAAAGGAAAGTACTGCGGTAATAAAAACAGTTTCTATCAGCAGTCTTGGCGTATTATTTAGGACAGTATAATTCCGGCTTACATCTGCACCTATCTTTCCTGTCTCATAATAATTTCTTATAAAAAATTCTTCTCTGTTTAATACTTTTACATCTTTCAACCCATAGATTGCCTGTAATCTCCATTTGGCAATTCTAGATTGAATATTCTGATTATCTGCACCTATTTTGTTCATCTTCGGCTTAATTACTTTTAATATGAGCAATGTCATAATTCCAAAAATGGCAATAATAAACAAAGTCATTGCAGGATCCTGAATAACAAGCACCAAGAAAATCAAAAAGGAAACCACTACTTCTGATGCCAGCTGCAGCATCGCTAATATCAAAGTGAATGTTTGTGGAATGTCACTGTCAGTTATACGGAATACAGTAGGAATATCTGCCCCCAGATACTGTTCATAGGGACGATTTAAAAAATCTGCCATTACGCGGCTAATCATCCGGTTTCTGTTATGGGTAATAAACGTATTTTGTTTGTAGGTTAAAAACAAAATATACGCATTTTTCACCACGTACACAATGATAAGACCAACTAAGAGCGCCATTGTCAGTTCACTGACACTTTCGATTCCCAGAGTATTGCATGTTTTTTGTAAAAAAACATACTTGTCCACAAATTTTTGCAATTCATCAGGAGTAAGAAGTGCTGTCACCACCGGTATCATACCGCTGACGCCCAGTGTCTCCAAGATGCCTCCTATAAAAATCATAGCTCCCAATATGACAAGTTGTACCTTTTGTTTTCTATCAAATATACCTCGTATTTTCCCCAGTAAAGTCACTTTTTTCATGCCTGTTTTTCTGATTCCTTTTACGTTATTTTTTTCTAAACATAATTATTAAAAGTATACCATATCTTGTATTTATAATCAAATTTTTAAATTCTATTGTAAATTATCCCCCCGTGACATATAATATTATTGATTTTTTCCCAAATTGGACTATTGCCCGAAAGGAAGTATCTAAATCTATGTTATTTAACTCTTATATTTTTATATTTTTGTTTTTCCCACTGACTTTAATCGGTTATTATACGCTAAATCATTTTAAAAAATATAAATCAGCACTGGCTTTTGTTATTGGAATGTCTTTATGGTTTTACGGATACAATAATATTTATTATCTGTATGTCTTAATTACCAGTATTATTGTTAATTATTTCATCACCAACCAGATGATGCACTTTGATACCCCAAAAGTACGACGTGTTTTTTTAGGATTTGGTCTCTTCTTTAATATAGGTATTTTCTTCTATTTTAAATATTTTGATTTTTTTATTGATAATATCAACATTATATTCAAAACAAGCTTGCCATTTTTGAGACTGGCATTACCTTTGGGAATCAGTTTTTACACCTTCCAGCAACTATCCTATGTCATTGATTGTTACCGGAAGGATTGCGAAAAATATTCTTTTCTTGAATATGCTGCATATGTATCCTATTTTCCGCAGTTAATTGCCGGTCCGATTGTTTTTCACACAGAACTGATTCCTCAATTTCGTGATGAAACAAAAAAACACCTTAATTTTGACAATTTATGCAGAGGTATTTATGCTTTTTCACTGGGACTAGCCAAAAAGGTTTTGCTTGCAGATATTTTTTCCAAGGTAGTAACTATAGGTTACGGCAATATCTCTGATTTAAACACTCCCAGTGTTATTCTCGTATTACTCTGTTCTGCCATGCAGATTTATTTTGATTTCAGTGGTTATTGTGACATGGCATATGGCATCGGTTATATGATGAATATTGAATTGCCTCAAAACTTTAATTCACCTTATAAGTCTGCTTCTGTAACAGAGTTATGGAATCGTTGGCATATGACATTATCAAGATTCTTTATTCATTATGTTTACATCCCTCTTGGTGGAAGCAGAAAAGGAAATTCCAGAACTCTCTTTAACGTATTTATAGTTTTCTTTATAAGCGGTTTTTGGCATGGAGCTAACTGGACATACATTCTTTGGGGTGCATTGAATGGTGCTTTCGTTATCTTAGAACGCATTTTTAAAATCCCTAATTGGAAAACTCCAAAATTTATAAAGGTTATACTTACCTTTTCATTTTTCACCTTTACATTGAGTATTTTCCGCTCAGCATCTGTCTCTCAAGCCATCTCTATTTGGGAGCAATTATTTATTGGTGGTTTTGGTCCTATTTATCAACCGCTCACTGACAGCTTTAATAAAATGATGGAAGTCAGTTTTTTATACCGGGCAGGATTAGGCAACTTGATTTCTGCATGCCCTTTTCTTCCGCTATTTTTATTTATGAGTATCTCCGTTCTTGGATGTATGACTTTAAAAAATACCCAAGAAAAAACAGCATCATTGAAGCTCACATACCATAAATTAGCTGTTGTGGTTATTCTTCTGTTCTGGAGCATTATGTCACTTTCTGAGATTAGTGAATTTTTATATTTTAACTTTTAAATCAGATTTACAAAACGAGGTGATAACTAAATTGAAAGAGCAAACTGCAAAAAAATGGTTTATTAAATGCATGATAACATTGGCATCACTTTTAGGTTTGGTTGCACTTATCATGATTATAGTTGATCCATATTTTCATTATCATAAGCCACTTTCTTTTCTGTCATATAGGCTTTATGAAGAACGGTATATTAACGATGGAGTTGCAAGGCATTTTGACTATGACGCAATTATTGCAGGAACATCTATGTCACAAAATTTTAAGACTAGTGAAATGGATGCTTTGTTTGGGACAAATTCTATAAAGTCTTGTTTTTCCGGCGCTGGATACCAGGAAATCTCTCAGCATTTGGAGCGTTCATTAAACCGGAATGATTCCATCCATACAATATTATGGGTTTTAGATTATAATGGTTTGCTAAGAAATTATGATTACCAGGCTTACTCCGATTATCCCACTTATTTATATGATAACAACTTTTTTAACGATGCCGCTTACTTGTTTAACAAATCAATTTTTTACCACGGAGTACTACCTTGTATTCCCATGACGCTGTCCGAAACACCCACCACTTCCATGGATGAATATTCATCCTGGGTACGTCCCAGCGGACTTGAAAATATTATGGCAGCGTATGAAAGAGATAAAATTGTAAAAAATGATTCTGCTATATTTGGTCCTGAAGAAGAAGCCAGAGTAAAACAAACCATTAACGAAAACTTCATCCGTGTAATTAACCAACATCCTGATGTTACATTTTATATATATTATACTCCTTTCAGCATCTGCCACTTTGATGCCCTTAAGTTAGAAGGCATTATGGAACAACAATATTCTGCCGAACAGTTATGTACAGAATTATTATTGGAATGTCCTAACGTAAAACTATATGGTTTTTTTGATCAATACGATGTAATCTGTAACACCGATTATTACACTGATCCCTGTCATCATAGTGCGGAAGTCAATTCCATGATTTTAAATTGGATTTCTAAAGATATCGGTCGCATAACCAAAGAAAACTATTTGAAGAAATTGAATGAGGAAAAAGCATTTTATATGAATTACGATTATGAAAATCTTTACAAATAATAGCAACAAAAAGAGAAATTGGACACATTCCAATTTCTCTTTTCATTTATAGTAACTAGTATCTTGGTGTCCACCTATTGTCGTAGCGGTATAATCACTTGATCATACAGCCTTACAATCAGATAATACAATCCGGGACTAAATAAGAATACTTTCATGCGCACCTTATCACCGGTTTTCACAAATGGTTTTTCATAAATTTTATTAATTTTTGTTCTTTCTGATTTTAACAGACCCGCCAGCTCTACGGCCTGTTTTTTCATGCCTGTTTGCCTGAAATCAATATAATAATACAGCATACGCTTATAAAACTCGTAGGAAGCTTTCCCTACAAGTTCGTGCATTCCAATTCCTTCCAAGTATCCCATCTGTTCCTTCCAAAAAGGAATTTCGTCGCGGAATCTTCTCTCTCCTATCTTTGTATGCATAATGCTGTCTTCACGGTCCATTCTGTAATTATAGTACGCCGTGTCTAAAAATACACACTTGGAGGCTTTGGTGAGCGCCCATGTGGTGTACATGATATCTTCCGATTTACGACCTTCCTGAAAGGCAATGTCCTTAATCACTTCTCTCCGAAACAGTTTGCTCCAAACAGAATGGTAAATATGGTACTGGGGATGCCCACTAATATAAAAGTCCATTGCTTCATCCCTGGACAGTTCAATGACATTTCCCGTAGGATGAACTTCTTTACTGCCTTCTCCCACTTCTTTGTATGTGCAGATTGCAATCTGTGCGCCTGTATCTTCGCAGGCCTTCAACATATCCTGATACATATCAGGTTCTATCCAATCATCCCCGTCCACATATCCGATATATTCTCCATTTGCTATCTTTAACCCTGCATTTCTGGCTGAAGAGGGACCACCATTTTCTTTATGGATAACCCTTGTTTTTTCATTTTTTGACGCATATTCGTCGCAAATTTTACCGGTTCCATCCACAGAACCATCATCCACCACAATAATTTCCATGTTGGAATAGGTTTGCGCAAGCAAACTATCCATGCATTTTGGAAGATAGTCTTCGATGTTATATGCAGTTACAATTACGGAAATCAATTTTTCACTTTGTGTCATCTTCCACTATTATCCCTTCAGGAGAAATTTTCTTCATTTCTTTCGTATAAATATCATAGCATGTCTGATTATTAAACCATCTTGCCGGTGCTAGTACCATCTTATCCGGGCTTGCATTAAGCCATGCGCCCCACCAGCTAAAGCTGGAATTGGCAATAATATGATGCTTACATTTACTCATCAGATACATGTCCAGATATCCTAATTCTTCCGGTGTATCCGTTACCGGCACAAAGCGCAAGCCTTGCACTTTTTCCTGTTCTTTGCACCACTCTTGTGCCCATGCATCGTCATTGCTGAACACAAAAAAGACTGTTTGCGGAAATTTGTCTTTTATGATGTGAATTGCTTTTTCATAATATTCTGCCGTGCAATTTCCTCCATAGACTTCACTGTTTTCCAGATAGTCCCCTCTTCGGATATGAATGCTGACAGATAAGCTCTCTTCAATTTCCTTTTTATAGGCATCTATTTTTTTCTTTAAGCCTGCATCTATGTTTTCAAAAATACACGGTTGAAAGGTAAATGCCTTGCGTACATCTTCTTCTATCTCTTTAAAATATTTTTCACTCTGGAAATATCCTGTTAAATATGCCTGTTTCTTTTTTAGTATCTGCCCGTCATAATTGCAACTGTTTTCCTGATATTCCAAGGATTTTCTTCCGAAAATTTTTCTTCTGATTCTATGGGATAAATACAGGAAACCATCCGTCATTTGATTGATTTCTTCCTTACTTGCTTTGGGATAATCAATCCCAAATGTCCAAAGCATAATGGGACGTGCATTCGATAATTCATACTCTGTCTTATCATCAAATTTCACATCTCTTCCCATGGATTTCAGTTTTAAGTATAAGGCATACTGGAACATCTGATTGCCCAGCCCGCCGGTCATTCTGATTATAATCATTTTTCGTCCTTTTTTACAGTGCGGTTCACACGGCCCTTCTCATTAATCAGCACCATGCCTGCTGTGTAAATATCATCGCTTTCCACATTGTTTTTCCACTTATCAGGTGCAATCACTATTTTATCTTGATTCTCATTAAGCCATGCCCCCCACCAGCTGAAGGTAGAATTGGAAATAATGTTATGTTTGCATTTGGTCATAAGCTGCATATCCAGATAGCCGGTATACTCCGTGTTTGCTTCCACCATCACAAATCTTTGCTGCAGTGCCTGAATTTCCCACGGCTCCATATCTTCCTTTATTTGGCTTTGTATCAGATTATCAACCCAGCTTTTCACCCACTTGGGCTCATTACTGAAGATATAAAAAACCGCTTCCGGGTATCTTTCCTGAATGAATTGCACAGCACCTTCATAATACTTTTCCGTACAAATACCTTCATAAAGTTCCTCGTCTTCCCGTGAGTCACTTCTTCGCATGTGGATGCTTACTGACATGGTATTTTCGATCTGCTCCATGCACTCACTTGTAACCTGATATAGTTTATCAGGAAGATGCATGGTTTCCAGATTAGGAAAGCGGTAGGCATTTCTTATTTCTTCCTCTATTCCCGCAAAGTATTTATCGCTTTGAAAGCCGCCCCTTAAGTACATATCGTCAAAGGAAAGTACTTTGGGATCATAGAAGCCTTCCTCCACATACTCTATAATTTTTCTCCCAAACAACCCTCTCCTAAGCCGCTTGGTAAAATCCATGGAACCATCAATAAACTTATTAATTTCATCCCAGGATGCCCTTGGTATGTCAATACCAAATACAGAAAGCATGATAGGTCTTGCATTATCATGCCTGTATTCATTAATATCATCAAACTTCACTTCTTTTCCCATGGAACGCAGTTTCATATACAGCGCATACTGAAACATCTGGTTTCCAAGTCCGCCGGACATTCTGATTATATTCATAGGTAGCCTCCGGTTCTTTCTGAAAGCATCCAGCTTTGGAACATCAAAATATACCAAATCTGGATTCTCCATTCTCCTTTGTTGGTAAAATCTGTCCATATTTTCCAGACAACATCAGGATTTAAAATACCCTGCCTTATCAGTGTATCCCTATCAATCAGGCTTTCTGCCCAGCCTCTAAGCTCAGGCTGCATCAGCCATTTCTCAATGGGGATAGAAAAGCCTTTCTTAGGACGTTCCATCATCTCTTTGGGAACATAACGGTAAAGCACATCGCGGAGAACTTTTTTCCCTACTGCCCCATCCCGTTTATATTGGATAGGAAGGCTCCACGCAAATTCTATTACGTCCTTATCAAGCATAGGCACTCTGGTTTCCAAAGAAACAGACATTGCCGTTCTGTCCACCTTTACTAAAATATCATCCGGATGATACATGAGCATATCCATGAGCATGAGGTTATGATTTGCTTCCTGTAAAAAATGCGGATCATATTCACTGTATTTATAGCTGCATAGGCTGTTATCCAAACTAATTTTAGGAGTAAGGGGATCTGTCTCAAAAGAAGTAATATACAAATCAGAAGGTCCTTTTGCCGTCAGCAGTTTCGCTCTGATTTGATTTAAGCGGTTATTTGCAAGGGGACTGTGAAGGGCAATTTCCCCACAGGACTTTCTCACAAAATAAGGCACCTTTTTCATTCTGTTCCATAGATTCACAACTGATTCATAGGAATTATATCCACAGAATAGTTCGTCTCCTCCATCTCCGCTTAAGGAAACTGTCACATATTCTCTTGTCATCTTGCTGACAAGGTAAGTAGGTATCTGGGAGGAATCTGCAAAGGGCTCGCCAAACATGCCTGCCAGTTTCGGAATGACAGCTCTGGCATCTTCTTCCGTAATGTATAATTCCGTATGTTGTGTCCCTAAGTGGTTTGCTATTTCCTTGGCATAAACTGCCTCATTATAATCTTTTTCATCCATTCCGATGGTAAAGCTCTTTACCTTTCCCTGATTTAGGGACTGCATCAAAGCCACCACCGTGCTGCTGTCAATTCCCGCAGAAAGAAATGCCCCGACGGGGACATCGGCCACCATTTGCTCAGAAATGGACTCCTTTAAAAGACGCTCTAACTCATCTACCGCTTCCTCATAAGAACCGGTGAACAAATTTTCCTGCCCTTTCCTTGCAGTCTCTTTCATAGACCAGTAGGTTTCTGTCTGAATTTCACTCAAATTATTAAATGGTAATTTAATTTTTGTTATCGTTCCCGGCTCTAATTTATAGATATTTTCATAAATCGAGTAAGGCGCGGGAATATACCCGTGAGTAAAGTAGATGTCAAGCACTTTGGTATTGATTCCGTTGTCAAATCCGTCCAGTACGGAAATAGAACCTATATCCGAAGCAAATACAAAGCCCTCCTTTACCTGTCCGTAGTAAAGGGGTTTTTCTCCCACTCTATCGCGGCTTAAATATAACACCTGTTCTTTTTGGTCGTAGAGCGCTATTGCAAACATGCCTTTACATAAGGAAATCGCCTCTTTTACGCCGTACGCTTCCACCGCTTCTAACAAGACTTCCGTATCGGAAGAGCTGCGGAAAGCCTTCACATAGTTTTCTTCCATTAGTCTGTTTGCTATTTTTTTATAATTATAAATTTCTCCGTTAAATGCAATCACGTAACGTCCACTTGCGGAAACCATGGGCTGGGCACCATTATCAGACAAGTCAATAATAGAAAGTCTCCGGTGTCCGAAGGTTACATTTCCATCTTCAGAAAAGAAACTTCCTCCCGCATCCGGTCCTCTGTGGAACATTCTGTCCTTCATTTTTTCAATATTACTTTTTTTATCACATTTCAGGTTGCAAAATCCCGCTATGCCACACATGTTTTCTTTCTCCTACAAAGGCTGAATATATTGATTTATTCACGTTTTCGGGAAATCTCTGACAATACACTCTCCCATTCCTTACAAACCTTATCCCGCCTAAAAATATCACTCGTTTCTTTTGCTTTTTCTCCCAGATTATCCGCAAATTGCAAGTCATTTAAAACTTTTTGCAAGTTTACTTGCAACTTCTCCACATCACCTACCGGGGTCAAAATCCCATTTATATTATCTAGAATTAATTCTGCCGGACCACCGCAAGGACAGTCTGTGGATATTACTGTAAGCCCCATGGCCATGGCTTCGATTAACGTATTGGGGCTTCCTTCTGAATTTGAGGTCAATACAAAAACACGTGTTTTGTATATCGCCTCAGAAACATTCTCAATGCTTCCCGGAAGTAGAATACGTCCGGAAAGTCCTAATTCCTGCACTAAATCAAGTAATTTGCTGCGGCAGTCGCCTTCTCCGTATATCACCACTTTATAATCCGGAAACTCATCCGCAATACCGGCAAATGCCTTAATTAGCATTTCATGGTTTTTATTTTCATCCACTCTTCCCACTGCAACAATGACTTTATCACGTTCTCCGGTGAATCTTTCCCTAAAGAAATGCTCGCTCACAGGGTTTTTCAGTATCACCGCTTTTCTGCGCACTGCTTCCGGAAAGAAGTCAAAGCATTGTTTTGTCTGTAGAATGACCTTATCTGCCATCTTAAACAAGTTGCGCGCAAGCAGGCGCATAAACATTCCCGGATATTCCTCTCCCGGCTCCGCCCTTACGGAAACAGCCACCGGAATATCCAAAAAACGTGATGTTAAGATGGTCATAATGTTATTTTTACCGATAAATGAAAGAATCACGTCCGGTTTATTTGCTTTCCAGATGTTTCTCAATTTAGAAAAACGTCTTATAAAATTAGTAATGCGGCTCTCTGTCAGTTCTTCCTCTGACAGTTCACAAATAATACGTTTCACTTTTTGATTTAACGGATATTCATTCTCTTTGATATACTGCGTTACCAGTATTACTTCATGGCCATAATCGGCAAAATAATCCGCCAGATTGACCATAACGCGTTCTGCGCCTCCTTTCGTCAGCGACGCAATCATTAAGGCTATACGCATTCTTTTCTCCCTGTTTATTCACAATAAAGGCGATACCATTGTTGGAAAGTAAACAACGGCCATATAATCTTTGAGTAATTGGTTCCCGAAGCCGGTCCACCGTCTCCCACAAGTATATATTTTTCTACCATATCAGCTACAAAATCTGCGTCAAAAATCCCTTGTTTTTTCAAGTATTCTCGATTAGTCGCATCAAGAAGGCTCTCTTTTAAAGGACCTCGGAGCCATTTATCCAAAGGAACGCTAAATCCAACCTTCGGCCTATCAAGAAGTTCTCTCGGAATATAGTCATATGCGATATCTTTTAAAATACGTTTTTTCACCCCATGACTATATTTCAAGTCATGTGCCATGCGGAATGAATATTCCATTACATCTTTGTCCAAAATGGGACATCTGGCCTCCAAAGAATATTTCATAGAGGCTCTATCTACCTTACACAAAATATCACCGGGCAAATAGGTATCCATATCTAGAAGCATTCTTCTAATCTGCCATGATTCTACTTTATAGGCTTCTTCTATAGGATAATGACATGGCATTCCCTCTGCTAATATCATGTTATGAGCACAATCCAAATAATTACTTGCTCCAAATTGTGTTTTTGTCGCCTTATTCCGATTTGATGCAATCACACGCACTTTAAAGGGAAGCTTACTCTCCACTTTCATCTGCTTTAGTCCCGGAAGATTACAAACAGTATGGGTGAGACCACCTAAAACATCTAATTTTTGTGCCTGTAATACATTTTCATAAATGTTATAACCGCAGAAAAATTCATCTCCCCCATCCCCGGAAAGAACTACCGTGACATCCTGTTTTGCCAGTTTAGATACCAGCATAGAGGGAATCTGCGAAGAATCTGCAAAAGGTTCGTCATAATACTTTGGGATACTCTCCACCATCTCAAACATCTGCTTTTCGTCAATATAGAGCTCTGTATGATTAGTTCCCAGATGTTTGGCCACTTCTTTTGCATATAAAGCTTCATTGTATTTTTCTTCGTGAAAGCCAATAGAAAACGTTTTTACCGGCTCCGGCGAATTAGCTTGTGCAATAGCTGTCATTAGAGAAGAGTCATACCCTCCACTTAAAAATGCACCAAGGGGAACATCCGAAATCATACGTGCTGACACGGCTTTATTTAAGAGTGCCTTCAGTTCATCCTTTGCCTGCTGATAATCTGTCACAGGATTTTCCTGCATCTTATGATAAACTTCTTTAATGTCCCAATATTTCCATATTTTGACTTCACCATAGCAAAAACGCAGAATACTTCCCGGCTCCAGCTTGTAAACATTTTCAAAAACACTATCAGGTGCATTAATATATTGCTGGAACAAATATCTGGAAAGTACATCTGTCCTTATTTTTTTAGAAAAACCTTCCCTTACCATAAGGGGCTTTAATTCGGACGCAAATACCAGATTGCCATCCCGCACTTCATAATATAGAGGCTTCTTGCCAATTCTGTCCCTCACTAAAAAAACTTCTTCTGTATCCCTATCATAAAGACAGATGGCAAACATGCCATTAAAGCGGTTCACACATTCAATTCCCCACTTTAGATACGCCGCAATAATCACTTCCGTATCACAGTTTGATAAGAACGGGTAGTCTGTAAGCTCCTTTTTTATTTCCTGGAAATTATAAATCTCCCCATTATATACCACACTGATCCGTTTGTCCGCTGAATGCATGGGCTGATGACCAAGCGCCGACAAATCAAGAATTGACAATCTTCTCTGCGCCAAACCAAGTCTATAACCATGTTTCATCTGGAAAATCTCTTCTCCGCTGTCATCAGGCCCTCTGTGATACATGGTATCATTCATTTTTCTAAGCATTTCCAGTGATATCTCTTGCCTCGAGATAAATCCGCATATTCCGCACATATTATTCTCCGTTCATAGTCCTTCTGCAAACTTCTTCCATATATTCCTTCCACTGTTCAAGCACAGAAGCCCCGTTGATTCTCTCACATAATTTACGGGCATTTTCACCCAAATAGTCTGCCAGTTTTCGATCTTCTATCAGGCGGTTAATGCCATTCTCCATAGCCTTTTCATCTCCTACCGGAATCAGTAATCCGTTTTCTTCGTGATTTATAACTGTTCTCGGACCACCGCATGGACAGTCAGTGGCAACGGCAGGCAATCCAAGTACCAATGCTTCTAAGAGGGCATTCGGCATCCCTTCATAGTCAGAAGAAAATGCATATACAGATGCCTTAGGCAGTTCCTGCTCCAAACTGTTACAGGCTCCCATAAGCAGGATATATTCTTCGGCATTATGTTCTCTAATAATGGCATCCAATTTTTCTTTTGTCCCATCAAAGGAATCTCCGCCATATATTTTAAGTTTATAGTCAGGATGCTTTTCATGTACTTTCAAAAACGCCTTAACCAGCATTTCCTGATTTTTAAAATCTGCCAGTCTTCCGGACTGTACCACTGTTTTTTCCTTTTTGGCAGGTGCCGGTATATTTAAATATTTATCATTTACAGGATTGAGGATGACTCTGGAGCGTTTTTGCAAAACTTTGGGAAAATATTCCATCTGCTCTACTGTCTGAAATACACATCCCGCAGGTAATCGGTACAACGTTGGTATTAATAACTTGTCCGCAATACTGTTATAGTATGATTTTGGATCCTGTCTTACGGCTGTAATAAGTGGCACCTTTAATCCTAATGTAGAAATAATGGAGCGATAATTAGCTCTTCTTGCAAAGGAAACAACTACATCCGGTTTTTCTTTCTTTACCAACCTGCGAAAATATTTAAATCTTAAAAAAATTTTTACCAGACGGTTTTTCTTTTCGTCTTCCGGCAGTAGCCCCACATGAATTCGGCGGACGCGCTCATCAAGTGTGTATTCGTTCTCTCCCTGCCACTGTGTAGCCGTGATTACTTCATAATTGTCTTCCACAAGCCAATTTGCCAGATTGGAAACAACTCTTTCCGCACCACCCTGTTCAAAACAATTCAAATGAAACATAACTTTCATAGGAATAATCTCCTGATGTTTTTCTACTTTTCCTTTTTTACAAACGCTTCCAAAAATTCAGCAAGCATTACAATACCCGCCTGGTAAAACAATGCCGTATTATACAGCATATATCTCATCTGGCAATAAATGGTTGCCGATGTCAGGCATACGTTTCCCAAAATCGCAAGTAGAGTAATTGCCGCAAAAGGCAACGCACTGACTCTCTTATTATATGTCTTTTTAAGCAGTAACACAATAAACAATGCAAGATACGCAATATAAAGAAATAAAGCCGCCCAGTTAAGAATGGGATGTACTTTTAAAACCGTTGTAATCATTCCGTGGATTACATTACAGAAAAACAACTTAATCAGACTGGGAATGCTTCCCGGAAGCAGTTCTTTCATGAGCGTCCCTGCAATTTGGTTATAAGCCTCTTCGTGCTTCTCCTGAGGTATGCCCTTTGCTTCATAATATTCTCTTGCTACAGCATTCACAATGTCAAATTTTATCCTATCATAGGAAAGGCTGTAGTGATTTTCTATATTATGCCAGCCTTCCTGAGCGTAACCAATATTATATTGTTTTTCATCTGCTCTTCTCATAATTTCAAGGAAAATTTCCCTGTAATCCTCATTTGTAATTTCCCCGGCCATTTCTACATCGGCAAGGTATATTTCCGTTCCGAGAATAAAGCTGGAATCTCCTGTATGAGGTGCAAAAATGCCACGATTAGCAAAATTGTAGGTACAGTCAATCAGTTTTGTTCCTCCAAAACACAATGCAACAATCAAAACAGCCTCCACTAAAATGCAATGCCATTTTTTCTTTTGCATAAGTCGTGCAAAAACAACGCACAGGAAAATAAGCGGCAATGTTACCAGCATCTGTTTCCTGATGGATATCAGCACCACCGCCCACACAATGGACCAAATAATATCTTTTGTGTTTTTATCATATAAAATCCCCATCAGGGAAATTATAAAAAACACCCACAGAGAGTAAGTCAGTCCTTCTGTTTCAATACTGTTATAATAACTACATCTGCGAAGTGCCACAAAGCGGTTTAAGAAGGTCATTCCGTATTGGATTAGCAGTATGCCTGCCGTCCATATAGGATGCAACCGGAATCGTTTTTGCAAACTGTAGGTAAGGACAGTGGCCGCAACTGCTGCGATAATACACTGCAGGATAACCGCCACATGCAAATATAGATTTTCGCCAAACATGACCTGTAATATCCATAAAAAACTGCAATATCCGGGCTCTCTGTCACTGGATCTGTTTATATATGACGGTGCATCTTCTGTCATAATAATACCATCATGAAAGTACCATAACAGATAAAATAACGCACTGATGATAAAAACTCCCGCCCAGATGGCATATCTTATTTTTTTCTCTTTTAAAAGTTGTTCTTTATGCATCTTCCTTAATCAACCTTTTTATTTCTTTTACATAAAACTCCATCCCAAAATGGGACGCTCTTTTATTTGCCTTTTCCCGGTATGAGATTATCCTCTCCTCATCGGAAAGCAAGTCTTTCAACTGTACTGCAAACACTTCTTCTTCCTTCGAAAAATAATCCGGATTAAGATTCTTCTCCCCTGAAAATATGGGCGTCAATATGCCATAATCCCCATCATACACTTTACTTTGGTCTTGGCATAACAGGTATTGTTCCTGCAGAATTTCTGCAGGACCGGTTTTACAGTTTACACTTACGCAGGGAAGCCCGCATGCCATCGCTTCAATCAATGCATTAGGAAATCCTTCACTCTGTGACGTAAGCGCATATACATCTGCCTTTGCAAGTAGTGCAAAGGGATTTTTCTGTACACCCGTAAACAGGACATCATTTTCCATGCCCAGCTTTACAGCCAAGTCCTTATATTCAAGGTAATCGCCTGCACCAATAATTATCAGCTTGGTATCCGGCAAATCTTTCTTCAGTAAATATACACTTTTTATCAGATGCCAGAATCCTTTCACATCATGTTCCCGTCCCATGGAAACCACAGTTTTTCCAGGACGTTTCAGAAAAGCGGCAAACTCCGGTTTTATTTCTGCTTTTGTAAGTTGTTTAATCTCTTCTATGTTACACGGGTTATAAAGAGTTGCAGATGATTGAACCCTATGACCTTCAGCAATATCTGCCTCCATCACTTTTGTACAACTAATCATTCTGTCTGCCCGTTTACATACAAAATCCATTTCCTTTTTGTTTTGTAATGTGCCATATCCGCGGATGCCCGCCCATGTGATATCCTTTCTTTTTGAAAGAACATTTACCAGGTTAGCAGTTTGCCCGAAACTATAACTAATCTGAATGTCCAATTCTTTTTTTAGCTTCCGCACTCGTTTTACGCGCTTTGCCAAATTCAGGATTTTCCCTACTTTTCCGGGCACAGCACCGAGTTTTAAATCTATGAGATCAACGCCCGATACATCATAAATCATCCCCGCTGTATTAAACACTACCAGATGCACATCATATTCTGTTTTCAGAAGTTGTGCGGTAAGTGCACAGACTCTCTCCAGTCCGCCCTGATCCAGCATAGGGACAATGAGCATAATTTCTGTTCTCTTTTCTTTGCTTAGCATTTTTACTGTCCTTTTATTTTATCTTACCAAGTAGTTTCATTGCCAAAACCGCTGTCTTGCCAAGCAGGGAATTGCCGGCATACACGTTATAGTAGGTAACCTTTTCTCCTCCAAACTTGAGTTTAAATGCATCTATGCCGTTGGGATTTTCAAAATCTGAAATACCGCCCCAGTCGTAACGGATTACCCCCTTGTCTTTAAAGTATTTGATATCATCCCAATGAAGGCGCTTATTTACCCGCCCCATCATATTTCTATCTACACTCTCGTCGCGGAAACAGGATGCAGAATGTAATAATCTCACATCTGTTTCATCACAAATATATGAGTGAAAGACTATCATCTCTCCCTTATATAATATGGCAGAAAAACATATTGCATCCGCCTGCAGATAATAATCGATTGCTGTCATATTGAGCTTTACATCCATCCCTTTAGACCGATACATCTTTTCATAAATGTCTGCAAATGTTCGTAGCAGGCTATGGTCTGCTTTGATGTCCGCACCTGTGTAATATTTTATTTCAATGTCGTCTTTGTCGCTGCGGCGTATTTCATATTTTACGTTTTTGTTGATTTTTGCCCATATTTCTTCTTCTGTTATCGCAAGGTCATTGATACAGGTATGAAATTCATTACCGCCGCAAAAGCTTCCTTTCGTCTCCTCTTTCTCTGTGCCATGCACAAATAAAATATCCGATTTTCTTTTCTGCTTCAGGAGTTCGGCAATCTTCACATCTTTTGGATACCAGATTTGATTTATTCTTAAAAACTTTTTTTGATATACTACATCTACCATAACAAATATACCTTCCAATTAAGGATTTTTTGTAAAATTTCCGGGAGGATTAATACCCGTTAAGTAAAATTGTTCCATCAATTTGGCCTGTGTCTTTACATCAAAGCCTGCTCTCTCTATTTCGTCACGCATATCCTCACGGATATACGCCTTGTTTTCATTTTCTAATATTTCTTCTGCCCACATTTCTGCATCCTCGTCAATGCACCTGTAGGATACCAGAGATGTCAATGCCACTTCTTTGGTAATACGGTCAGAAATCATACAGTGTAGTCCTGCCGCCTGTGCTTCCACCACGCTTCCCGGCAGTCCCTCAAAGGTTGATGGAAAAACAAAATAATCAAAAATTTGATAATATTTCTCTACATCAAATTTATTTCCCAAAAACAGGACTTTATCCGTTAAACCTAAGACATTTACTTTTTCGCGGATTGCCGCTTCCTCTTCTCCCTTTCCTATCAGAACCAGCATCATATTATCTCTGCATTCACAAAGTTTTGCAAAAACATCAAGCAGATAAGAATGATTCTTCATAAAACTAAATCTTCCCACATGACCAATGACAAACTGATTCTTCAGATTCATCTCTTCCCGCAGAGAATCTCTGATTCCCTTGTTAAATCTAAAACGCTCTACACTTATGGCATTAGGTATAATGGATACGCTTCCCTCTTTTACGCATTTGCTACCAAATACAGAAACCGCAGCTTCTTTAGAGCAGGCAAAGCAATAATCAGCTTTTCTCTTCAGCGGCATGCGTAGGAGTCTGGTAACATAGCCCTTTAATCCTTTGTCTACGCCTGCACTTCTGGCATGAGCTACCGTCACCACAGAAGGATTTACCTTTTTAGCAATAGGAAGATAGATAGCTGCTGTGCTTGTCATATGCCCCTGTATCACCACATACTCCTTATGTGATTCAAAAAAAACTTTGATGGCACGTCTGTATTGTAGCAAATTAATTACCTGAAAACGGGGTAAATGGTAGATTTCTCCACCCAGATTCCGTATTTCCTCATCATAGTGTCCTTCTTCTTTCGTGTGTACAAGAAAATCAAACTGCACTTTATCACGGTCAATACTGCGGTACAATTCCATTATTCTGCTTTCTGCTCCGCCAAGGTTTGTGGTTCCCAGCACATGTAAAACCCTGACAGGTTTTTGCGTTTTCAATTGATTCATTACGCTTTCCTCATGCTCTTTATTCGTACCAAAGCATATTTTGCCATAGCCATTAAATATTCTTTTATTCTACCGAAAATACTGCGCACCTTTGCCGGTACCGCAAGATACTCCTTATATGAAATCCATTTGTCCCTATGTTGTGCAAACATGTCCTCATAGCGTTTGAAATCGCCATCATTCATGGTATTTGTATGGACAACAAAGGTGGTATATCCTTCCTTTTGTTTTAAGCTGCTACTTTGTTTAAAAGAAATCGGATAAAAGGTAATATCCATCCATCTGTATGGTTCATTCCCAAATCCGTCCGTCAGTTTTGTAAACCCCATTGCCTTTAATGCCTTTAGGGTATTTCTGTCATAGGAATGTGCCGGTGCCATAAAAATATCCGTATAAATGTCATGGCGTTCTAATATTTCCTTGCCACTGCGGATAGACTCTAACTGTTCTTCATAGGCTTTGCCCGCATATTCTGATATTGCATTCAAGGGAAAGCATCCCTTTTTCTTTGTGCTGTAAATATGCCTGTAGCCATGCTGGGCAATGGACCATCCTTCTTTTTGCAATTGTAATATATATTCCCAAAAATCTTCTCTTCCGGCATCTATTTTCAGCATTTCATCCTGATTTTGGGGAACTACCCCTATAAGCGGTTTTACCTGATACAGATCACAAAGTTTCTTAAACCTAAGAAACTTTTCCCAGTCCATATCAGGTGTAATATCATCTAACCGTATTGCAATTTTCATATTTATAAATTCTCCACGTACCAATCAATTGCCAATCGAATTCCTTTGGCAAAATCATACTCGGGATCATAGCCCAAAAGTTCTTTTGCTTTACTGATGTCTGCATTAGAATCGCGAATATCGCCGGCTCTTGCAGGACCAAAGTGAGGCTCTACCTGCTTTCCTAACGCGTCACAGAGGTTCTGATATACATCAATCAGATATTCCCTGCCTCCGGCACCTATATTAAACGCTTCACCCGCCGCATCGGAAGATGCCAGACAGGCCTTTAGGTTTGCCTCGATTACATTGTCAATATAGGTAAAGTCTCTGGACTGTCTTCCGTCCCCATTAATGGTAGGCACCTCACCATTCATCAACTGTTTGATAAACTTCGGTATCACTGCTGCATACATGCCATCCGGATTCTGACGTCTGCCAAACACATTAAAGTAACGCATTCCATAGGTATCCAGTCCGTAAAGTACTTTATACAGCCTTCCATATTCTTCATCTACCTTCTTGGTAAGTGCATAAGGGGAAAGAACCTTTCCTTCCTGCCCTTCCTTTTTCGGCAATGCCGGATGGTCTCCGTATACGGAAGAACTGGATGCATACACAAACTTTTTGACACCATTTACTCTGGATGCCTCCATCATATTTAAGGTTCCCCGGATATTTATCTCTTCATAAAGAAGCGGCATTTCGATACTTCTGGGAACACTCCCCCATGCCGCCTGATTCAGCACATAATCCACACCCTTGGTAGCTTCCATACAGGTGTCTAAATTACGGATATCTCCTTTAATAAAGGTAAATTTCGGATTTGAGATAAAAGGCTCAATGTTTTCGTACTTTCCTGTGGAAAGATCGTCTAAACATCTCACGGTATATCCCATTTCCAATATTGCTTCACATAAATTGGAACCGATAAATCCCGCACCGCCTGTCACTAAAAAAACACTGTCATCTTGAAAAGTTAACTCTCGAAATCCCATCTTATTTTCTCATTGCTCCTTCTGTTTCTTTGCCCTTTTTCTTTTGAAATATCTCCCACAAAAGTAAAACGGCTGATATATATATCAAAGACATATTATAAATCATATACCTTGACAGACACATAATGGTGATTGCCACAGCAAATACATTTCCCATTGTCAACAATGCTGTCAGTAAAAAGAATCTCCCCGCAGGGCTATCCTTATAAAGATAATAATTATAGATGCCCATCCCTATCAATATTACGTATCCAAGTAGCGTTAAAATATTCAGCACCGGGTGTACATAGGCTACTGTCCGTACAAATCCTACACACGCATTGCAAAAGTAGTGGGAAAGCCAGCTTAACAAACTACTGCTAAGTGCCCCTTTTATCATTTCTGAAGCCAAAGCATCAATCCGCACCAGCTTATCCATATAGCCTATAGAAGGGTTTTCACTTTCTACATAATCTTCCAAGATGGGATAAATATAGGAAAATTTAATTTCATCATGCACATGACTGAAAAATGAGGCTTCTCCCGTGAAATCCTCCGGAGCATCCACCCTCAGCATATTTTCACTCTTTACTTCCTCGTAAATCTCATAAAAAAGTGTCCTTGCAACATCATCCTTAATCGCATCTCCATCTGTTTTATCGGATACATAAATGACATTGGATAAAACGGTAACAGGACCATATGTTGTTCCCACAAATTTGCCGTTTGCAAGTAAGTTATAGCTGTTCATACATAATTGCCGCACACCCACTGCACAGCAAAATAGCACAAGAACAGTCATCATTCTTTTCAGACTTACTTTCTCTTTTAACTGCAGGCAAATCATAACAACCATCCAAGCAATCAGCGTCACCAAAAATTGACTTCGAAGCAGAGAAAGCAGCAAGGCTGTCAGCAAAGACAGTGTTGCATTTTTTTTTGCCTTCTCATCCCAGATTACTTGCACTAAAAAAAGAAAATAAAGATTATACAGCGACAGTGCTAATCCCTCTGAAAGAAGAGCATTTGTCAAAATCAGTCCCGACGCTGCAAACAAAGGTGTTATTACATAGGGAAGAAGCATGCAGACAACTGTAAGATAAAATACCACTGCGGATTTCATGCGCCTTCCCAAAAAAACAGCTGTAAGATAAACAGAAATAACCGCCAAAGCATTTTGAAAAATTCCTATGGCAATATCCCTGTATTTCCCAAACAGAACAGACATCATATTCAGAAATAACGGATACAAGGGTTCTCTGGTTGGGGACATCATCATATAACTTTCCGTATCAGGATAAGCTTTTACACCTGCTGTCAACAATAATATCCCAAATAAAATCAGTAAAAGAAATAACATGATTCCTTTTTCAATAACACTTATCTGCCGTTCTTCTTTGCTGTCGCAAAACAGCCCTTTGCCCATTCCTACAACCTCCAGTAAAGATAATCCTCTGTCAAATACTCTTTTCTGTCAAACAATCCCTTGATATCCATGAATACTTTCTTTTCATGTTTGGGATTGAAGAATCCACTTACTGTTTCTTTATCGATATGTTCAAACTGCGAATGGGCAACTGCCATAATCACAGCGTCCATATCCTTTACCGCATCCATGGTTTCAAAGGTAATTCCGTACAGCCATTTTGCTTCCTCAGCGTCTGCCGCAGGGTCAACTACGATAGGTGAAATACCGTATTCCCCTAATTCTTTATAAATATCAATGACCTTTGTATTTCTGGTGTCAGGACAGTTTTCTTTAAAGGTGAAACCTAAGATGGCTACCTTGGCACCTTTTACGGGAATATCCGCTTTAATCAAATTTTTAACCAAAGATTCTGCCACATATTTACCCATATCATCATTGATACGGCGACCTGCCAGGATAATCTGGGAGTGATAGCCCAGCTCTTCTGCCTTATAGGTTAAGTAATAAGGGTCTACACCAATACAATGTCCACCCACAAGTCCCGGTCTGAAAGGAAGGAAATTCCATTTGGTTCCCGCTGCTTCCAAAACAGACTTTGTATCAATTCCCATTTTATTAAAGATGATGGATAATTCATTCATGAAGGCAATATTGATATCTCTCTGGCTGTTTTCAATTACCTTAGCAGCCTCTGCCACCTTAATGGAGTCTGCGCGGTATACACCCGCTTCCACAACCAATTCATATACTTTTGCAATGATATCCAGCGCTTCTTCATCCATACCGGAAACAATCTTGGTTATGGTCTCTAAGCGGTGCACTTTATCACCGGGGTTAATTCTTTCCGGAGAGTAACCAATCTTAAAGTCTACGCCGCATTTAAGGCCTGATTCTTTTTCCAGAATGGGCACGCAGATATCTTCTGTGACACCGGGATATACGGTGGATTCAAACACTACAATAGAACCTTTCGTAAGATTCTGTCCCAGCAATCTGCTGGCACCTTCTACCGGTGTAAGATCCGGTGTATGGTCAGCATTTACCGGTGTAGGAACAGCCACGATATGAAATTTGGCTTCTCTAAGCTTTGTAGGGTCTGCAGTAAATTCCACAGCAGTATTTTTAATCACTTCATCGCCCACTTCCTTTGTAGGGTCGATTCCGTTTTTATATAAATCAATTTTCTTTTCGTTTAAATCAAAACCTACTACCTTAATTTTGCGTGCGAAGGCAACTGCAATGGGCATTCCTACATACCCAAGGCCCACCAGGGATACCTTCTCTTTTCCGCTTACAATATCTTCATATAAACTCATGGCTTCATCCTCCTGTCTGTGCACTTACCAATTTCTTCAAGATAAGCATCCACCACAATATTTCTATCAAATTCCCGCTCCATTTTTTTGCGGGCATTGAATCCCATTTCTTTTCTTTCCTCATAGGAAAGATTTAAAAATTGTTTCACTGCACCCAGGCAGGCTTCTCTATCTCTTGGAGCAAAAGAAATGCCTGTCCTTCCGTCCTCAAAGGCTTCCCTACAACCGGGAATATCGCTGGCAAGCACCGGTCTTCCGGTGGCTGCTGCCTCCAAAATCACATTGCTCATTCCCTCGTGATAGCTGGGCATAATCACTGCCGACGCCTTTTGATAATAGGGATGAATGATTTTCTGATAGCCGGTGAGTTTCACAATTCCCATGCTCTCTTTTTCTTCTATCATGTCTTTATAATCATCTTCAAAATAACCGATTAATTCAAAGGCTACGTCCGGATATTCTTTCCGAATCTCCTCCGCTGCGTAAAGGAGTTCATCTGCTCCTTTTTCTTTCATAATTCTACCTACGTATAGGAAGGTGATGTTCTCATCCTCTGCCGGATATTCCTCATAGGAATGCCTTTCAAGGTTTACTCCCGAGCCGGGCACCAGTCTGTCTGCCTTTCCTTTAATACCAAGAGAATCAAAAACGCCTCTGTTCTTTTCATTCTGGAAGAAAATGCAGGATGCTTTTCTCAAAGAAACCTTATAAAGGCATACAACGATTTTCTGTAAAAGGCCGCCGTCTTCAAAGACAGAGCCAAGCCCAGTAATATTGGTGATATATGGAACCTTCCGCAACCTGCAGCAAAGTCCCCCATAGATATTCGGCTTAATGGTATAGGTAAGCACCACATCCGGCTTCACATTCTTTATTAACTTATCATATTCCGCAATCAGTTTGCCATCCTTTAGAGGATTGATTCCACGTCTGTCCAGGCTGATGTCATGGATAATACAGCCCTCTTTTGCAAGCTCCGGCACTTTTTCCGCATCCGGAAGGCTCACATGCACTTCATATTGCCGAAGCAGGCGAAGGATCAGTTCATTTCTGAAATCATAAAGCCCGCTGGCACTGTTTGCGAGTATCAGTACCTTTTGTTTCATTCTTTCACCGCATCAATCAACATGATTTCATTGTACTTCATCATCACTTTATTTTCAGCATAAGTGCCGATTTTCTTCTCATTTATCTTACCAAAAAGATTATTCTTTATCAAGGTCATATGGTCTGCACCACAAGCATAGGCATGGGGGTAGCCACCGCCAAATCTTGGATTGACCTCTGAAAAATAATAAACTCCGTCATTTTCAAAAATATCAATATCAATTTGTCCCGCAAAACCGTTTTCCAGAACAAACTTTTCTACCTGTTTAAACAGTTCATTGTCTTTAAAAGAAATTGCTTTGTCCGTTTCTCCCGCACGCATCACCAGTTTTTTCTTGGTAAATATGGAAACTACTTCTTTGTTTATCAGGTCAATGTAACAATCTACACCAATTTCCTGTCCCTGCATAAACTCCTGAATAATCATTTCATCCCCATGGCTAAAAAGAAATTCTGCCATCTCATAATCATTTGCCTTGGAAATCTGTAAGCTGGCGCTTCCCCTCATGGGCTTTACAAAAACCGGGTAGGTTATTTCCCCCTTATCTGCCGCCTCTTTAAATGCCTGCAAGTCCTTATAGGTTTTGGCACAGGGATATCCATGCTCCTTCATCCAGCAGTACATTTCCCATTTATTTAATGTTCTCTCGCAAAGTTCATAGGAAGATCCGATTACCGTAACTCCCAGTTTCTTAAAATCCTCTGCATGCTTTGCAAGCAGGGAAAGCTCCGGATCAATTAAGGATAACACACCGGTTATCTGCTCCTTTTTGCAGATATCAAAAATCACATCAATGTAGCCGGGCGCTGTCATTCTGGGAACAATATAATGTGCATCCGACTCGTAAAGTGCCGGCGCGTAAGGATTACAGTCTGTTGTAACAACTCTTCCCTCTCCCGCAAAAACTTCTTTAAAATATTGCACAACTTTATCTCTGGTACCACAGCTTAAAATTAAGATATTCATGAATTTTGAACCATGTCCTTTCTCTCATCACACAAAGAACCTTCCACCACGTTGGTATCCACTGCCACATCTTCTTTTTTAAATACCACTGCTACGGTCTTAAACAATATCTTCACATCCAGTAAAAAGGATAGATTTTCTACATATTCTACGTCTTTTGCAAGGCGGTTATCCCAGGAAATAAAGTTCCTTCCGTTTACCTGGGCAAGTCCCGTAAGTCCCGGACGCACTGTATGGCGAAGCTTCTCTTTTTCCGTATAATAAGGCAAATATTTGATCAGAAGGGGTCTTGGTCCTATTAAAGACATATCTCCCTTTAAGATATTCCAAAGCTCAGGGAGTTCATCCAAACTGGTTTTTCTGAGGAAATTGCCAAAGGAGGTGAGTCTGTCTGCGTCAGGAAGTAAATTCCCTTCTGCATCCTTTTCCTCTGTCATGGTGCGGAATTTACAAAGCCCAAATATTTTCTCCTCATATCCCGGTCTTTGCTGATGAAAAATCACGGGGGAGCCAAGTTTTACCCTGACCAAAACAGCCACGATTAGAAGCACCGGGCTAAGCAGCACCAGTGCCACAGCCGATATGATAATGTCCAAAAATCTTTTGATGTATTTCTGATATATCATAATGCTTTGCCTCTCTGTTTATTTATCAAATAATTTTCTGATAATACCGATAATCAGGTCCATATCTTCCTTGGTATTTTTAATATCGCTGGGAAGACAATGTCCTCTGTTAAAAATATCTTCCGATATGCTTTCAGGCTCACATCCTGCAGGCAGGTCACTCTTAAATTCTTTCTCTGTAACAAAATCACAGTCTGCAAAAACCGGCTGTAAATGCATGGGCTTCCAAATCGGTCTGGACTCAATATTCTCAGCCTCCAAGGCATCCATAATCTGATTTGGTGTCACCTTACATCCCTCTTTGATGGTTACGCAGGAAAGCCAGCAGTTGGCATCCCCGTGGGGATTTAAGGGATTCATGGTAAGTGCTTCTATATCTGCAAAAGCCTCTTTGTACTGCTCATAGATTTTTTTCTTAAGGGCTTTATGTTCCTCTATATGAAGCAACTGCCCTCTTCCGATTCCGGCAGTAACATTACTCATACGGTAATTATATCCGATATTAGAATGCTGATAATGTCTGGCAGCGTCTCTTGCCTGTGTGGCTAAGAACGTAGCTTTTTTTGTCAGTTCTTCCTCATCAGAAACCAGCATACCGCCGCCGGAGGTGGTAATAATCTTGTTCCCGTTAAAGGAATAAATCCCCATCTTTCCAAAGGTGCCTGTATGTTTTCCCTTATAGGTACTGCTTAAGGACTCCGCCGCATCTTCAATTAAGGGCACATGATGTTCCTTGCAAATTTCCAGTATCTCATCTATTTTTGCCGGTGTCCCATACAGATGTACCAGTACAACCGCCTTGGGATTTGGATATTTCTCAAATGCTTTTTTCAAGGCAACCGGAGACATATTCCATGTATCTGCTTCCGAATCAATAAATACAGGGGTAGCCTTTTCATAGGCAATAGGATTGCAGGTAGCACTGAAGGTCAGACTGGATACAAACACCACATCTCCTTCTCCAATGCCCAGTAATTTCAGTGCCAAATGAATGGCTGCCGTACCTGCACTTAATGCAGAGGCATAGCCCGCTCCTGTGTAAGCTGCCATTTCTTTTTCAAGTGCATTTACATTGGGGCCTAAGGGTGCCACCCAATTGGTATCAAATGCTTCCTGTACAAATTTCTGCTCTTCCCCATGCATAGTGGGACAGGATAAATAGATTCTCTTTTTATCCATCTAAAACACTTCCTTCCTTAATTTTCTGTCTTTTTATAATTGTAGGTAGGAACAATTTCTTTTATCATTTCACGGATGTCCGTGCTTTCATTTTTGGATGCTTCCTTCAGTTCTTTTAACTGTGCAAAGAACTTCATCTCATCCAGTTCAATGGGCTTGCCGATATGAATCAGCTTATTGGCAGTTTCTTTCATGCCTTCTTCAGCCATCAGGAGTTCTTCAAATAATTTTTCCCCGGGACGGAGTCCTGTAAACTCTATCTTAATATCTTCATCCACGCGAAGTCCCGATAAACGGATTAAATTCTTTGCCAAATCAAGAATTTTAACCGGTTTTCCCATATCCAGCACGAAGATTTCCCCGCCCTTTGCATAGGCACCTGCCTGAAGCACTAAAGAGACGGCTTCGGGAATGGTCATAAAGTATCTGATGATATCCGGATGGGTCACCGTCACCGGCCCTCCTGCCAGTATCTGCTTTTTAAATAACGGAATAACACTGCCGTTGCTGCCCAGCACGTTGCCAAAACGCACTGCCACAAACTCTGTATCATAATGTTTGTTAAAGGTCTGGATAATCATTTCACAGATGCGCTTACTTGCTCCCATGATATTAGTGGGATTTACTGCCTTATCCGTAGAAATCATGACAAACCGTTTGGTGCCACTCATAGCTGCCGCATAAGCGGTCTTCCATGTACCGAACACATTGTTTTTAATTGCCTCATTAGGGCTTGTCTCCATCAAAGGCACATGTTTATGTGCTGCCGCATGATAAACGATCTCGGGCTTATATTCTTCAAAAATCCAGTTTACGCGGTTGGTATTGCGGACTGATGCAATCAGTACTACCAAATTCAAATCGGGATATTTCCCAAGTAATTCCTGCTGGACATCATAGGCACTGTTTTCATAAATATCCACTAAAATAAGCTGGGATGGATGATGACTTGCAATCTGTCTGCAAAGTTCGCTTCCGATGGATCCTCCGCCACCGGTTACCATTACTCTCTTGCCTTTTACATATCCCAAAATGGAATCAAGGTCTACTTCAATGGGGTCTCTTCCCAGCAAATCTTCCACTTCTACGTCGCGGAGCTTGCTGACACTGACTTCCCCGTTTACCAACTGGTACATACCCGGAAGGGCTCGGAGCTTACAGTTGGTTTCCTTACAGATATCCAAAATTTCCGACAGCTGGGATCTGGAAATGGAGGGCATGGCTACAATAATCTCATCAATACCAAAAATATCGGCACATTCAATAATCTTATCTCTGCCACCTACCACCTTAATTCCCTGGATAAATCTCCCCCATTTTCCCTGGTCATCATCAATGATGCAGCGGATTACCATGGTGGAAAAATTACTGTTCACAATTTCCTTAATAATTACATTGGCAGCTTCCCCTGCACCGATTACCATAACGGAAATGCCATTATTTTTGTTCTGTTGTTTATGCTTAAGGCTTCTAAAGAAGCGGTAGGAAAAACGGCTCACAAAAATAAAGCTGATTAGTGAAAATACATACAGGAAGTAATAACTTCCGGGCACTGCCTGCTGTCCCGGGGTCTTAAAAAACTGGATGCAGATACTGTAAAGAATGGCCGACACCACACTGGATGCCACCAGATTCTGCAACTCTGTCTCCCCGGCAAAGGCCCATAGGCTATGATACATTTTAAACAAATATAAAACCAATAATGTGAGGATAATATTAATCACCAGTACTTTATTGATGGGATCGATAAAGTGTCTGGGAATTTCTCCCATATCAAAATTGTAACGCATCAAAAGAGCCAGATAACTTGCACCGATGACACTGATAATGTCATAGATAATCAGGCAGGTTCTCCGGTATAATAATTTCACATTAAATGGTTTTCTGGTTTTCTTACTTTCTTCACTCATCTTTTAAACCTTCATTTACAAATACAAATGGTGTAATCACCAGCATCAAAAGAAATCCGCAGGGATTACTCACATGATAAATCCATTCCACCATACCGGCGGATGCCACTGCCACCAAAATCACTGCAGGTAATGCCGCATAGGTTATGGTTTCCTTTTTCTTCCGGTAATATAAGCAGGCCTTCACAAAGGTTACTATGCCAAGCAGAATAAACGCAGCACCGGTGATAAGACCGTGATCATAAATCAGCTGCAGGTAAATGTTGTGTGCATGCACCGCAATTTCACCGTTCTCAAGAGTTGCCCCCATCTTATCGTGTCCGGTTAAGTTCGCCTGCTCTATATAGGCTTTAAAAATATCCAGTCTTCCGCTTGTATAGTCTTCTTCCTCTGCTCCTTCAGGAACATAATCCGCGCTGGCAACTAAAACCGAGGCATCTTCCACACCGGGAAGCAAGCCTTTCGCTGTATCATTTTCTTCGCTTTCCAGCTCATAAGCTCTAATTTCCCCATAGATATCGAATGTTCCTTCCGGAAGTCCAAATACCTTTTCCGCAAAGACATCAATAAAACGGCCTACACGGATATAATTCACAGAGTCTACATTTCTTCCGCGCATAATATCCTCAGGGCAGTACATGGTATATTCTATCTCATGAAGATGAGGTTCACTGACCAGTGCCGGTATGTTTCTCTGAAGGGTAAATACCACAGGAATACACACCAGTGCCGATGCTGCCATCAGCCCAATGTTCTTACATAGGTAAATTATTTTCTCTTTTCCTTTTCCCATGGTCATAAAAACAAGTGCAAAAAGCACCGACACGCCGATTGCAAGAAAGGCTGTTCTTGCCATAGTAAATATCATATAAGAAGATACCACTCCGAAAAAGAGCAGTTCTTTCCAAATATCTTTTAGTTTACGGCTTTTTACAAGTTTGCAAAGAAGTAGCACCATAGCCACACACTCTACCATGGTAAGATAAGTAGCCGTGATGGTTACCGTGTGGAAGATGTGGGTATAACGGGTATTTCTATAACTGGTGTACTGTCTGTGAAGCAGGCAGTATCCTGTGGAGAATAAGAAATGAAAAACCACACCTCTTGCCACATTGGAAAGGAATCTTGCCTTGTGTTCCCACATACCGTAATTTAAGTAAAACAGTGTAAATGCCACTACCAAAATAATACCCCAATATCTGCCGTTTCTGAAAATGATTAACAGGGCAAAAAACAGTGCAAGAATGCCGGTGTAAACATACGCCGGTCTTGCCAATTTTTTCTTACATAATCCAATGACAGTTCTGATTATAATCAGTCCTAAAAGGATTGCTACCCAAACACTATATTTTAACACCAATACTGCCAGTTCGTCCATCTCCGGTGTTAAATTGGCCTGATAGTAACGATAGCCGCATATCCCCGCTACCACAAGATAGATGCCGTTGTAGATATTGACAATTTCCTTCCATTTAAACATGGCAATCACCGCAAGGGAAAACCACAGCATTTCTTTACGTTCTGCCACATAATGATGGATGTCATATAAACCGTTTAAATATTCGCAGCAGGAAGCAATGGCACCTGCAATAGCCACAGACTGTAATAAGTCTGCTGCATGTGTCCTTACATATTCCCATGTGATAATGGGGGCTTGTCCGTCCCTGTTATGGTTAACGGCATAAAAAAGAATTCCGGACAAAAGCACTGTACTGATGAAAAACACGGAATTATCCAGTACATATTTGCCCCAAACGCCAAAAAGGACTGAACCTATAGAAACAACGGTAAAGACAGCAAGTAATGGGTTCATCACCTTTTTAAAGACACTTTCTGCCGTCACCAGTTTATCTTCTTTCTTTTTATAAATTACTTTCACCGCCCAAATGAGCAATGCAGCAATCAGCACTGTGAGTGCACCGATGGCAAGAACTTTTCCCTTCCTAAGGGGCATGCTGTAATGATAGTCTGCCACAAGACTCATGCCTTCTACCGGCACGTCTGCATAGTAAAGTACACCTAAATGGGGCATGTCCGTAAGAGGCACAAACTCACATCCCGCATAGATAGCCGATGCCTTTCCCTGAAGGATGATGTAATACATCTTCCCTACTTCCATATCAATATCGATATTAACCTGCTGATAACCGGGCAGGTTTACCGGATCTATCTTTGTCTCTTCTTCACAAACCTGCTGCCACTGTTCATCTAAAATGCGAAGGTAAAAGCTCTCACCAACACAGTCCTCTCCCAGATACAAATCAATGGTATCCATGTGGTCATACTGGGCAACAATGGTCTGCAAAACCATCTTTTCCTCATTAATCATTTCCGTCAGTGTACCTGTTTGGCATTCCACGGATGAGGTTACTCTCTCCTGCCAAATACGGATTGGCCAGAGGGAGGCCAAAATGCAAAGGGCTATGATTACAATCACTATTTGAATTGCTTTACTTTGATACAAAATTTTTTTCACCTGTAACTCCTCTTTATCTCTCGCAAGTCCTGCGTAAGTATAGCACAGTTAATATCAATTATCAAACTCTGCCTCTTTCCCTACAATCTCCTTAATTACAAACTGCGGGGAATTGTTCATGGAAATATACATTCTGCCCATATACTCTCCCACAAGGCCAAGCATCAGCATCAGCATGCCGCCCATAAAGACAATCATGGACATGAGGGCACTAAATCCCACCACAAGCTCCGGCGGCTGGATAAATATCTTTTTAATAATAGTATAGATTCCATAAGCAAAACCTAAAAAAGCAAAAATGGTTCCTGTCATGGTTGCAATACGCAGTGGTTTCACACTAAAAGCCGTAAATCCGTTAAACCATAGAGAAAGGAGTTTCCCCAGGGTATAACCGGATGCACCGTATTCCCTGTCTCTGTGATTGATATCTACGTTAATGATATTTTTTGTACTGCGAAGCACAAGTCCAATCACGTAAGGATACGCATACTCATACCTAAGCATTTCCTTTACCACAAATTTCTTTGCTGCAAAATAGCTGGAAACCTGTAAATTCTTAGGCTTGCCAAGCATAATGCGTGCCATCAGTTCATTGATGTGACTGCCGAAATTCCGGAATCCCGAGTGGTGTTTGTGCTGATACTTTGCATAAACCACGTCAGCCCCACTCTGTATCCCTTCCAGTAGTTTCCCCACCTCGCAGGCAGGTGTCTGTCCATCGTCATCAAGACACACTACAATATCGCCCTTGGCATGATGGAAGCCTGCCATCAGAGCACTGTGCTGTCCAAAATTCTTTGCCAGATTAATACCTGTAATATTGTCATTTTCCTTACAGAGTTTTTCAATCACGCTAAAGGTTTCATCGGGAGAACAGTCATTTACCAAGATAATGTCGTATGTGTAGTCCGGCATTTGCTTCATGGTATCCTTTATTTCATTGATGACTCCCGGAAGTGTTACTTCCGATCTGTAGCAGGGAATTACAAAACTGATACTCTTCATTATTTCCTCCGTCTTTTGCTTTCGCAAAACCAATTACAGTTCTTTAGGATTTATGCAAGCCATAAATACCATGTCCTTAAATTTACCTTCTAAAAATACTTCATCCTTCAAGTAAGCTTCTTCTTTATATCCTGCTTTGGTACAACTTTTTCTGGAGCTGATATTTTCCGCAAGGATTCTGCACATCACTTTGTGAAGGTCAAGTTCTTCAAATGAGTACTGGATTAACAGTGCAGCAGCCTGGGAACCGTATCCATGGCCGAAGCCTTCCTTCTCACCCAGAAACATACCGTATTCTGCCTTACGGTGCTCCCTGTCTATATCTCTAAGATAAGCACTTCCCACCGGCACATCCTCGTCTGTACAAATGATAAACTGTACGCCCCTACCGGTGTTAATCATGTTTTCCACCCATTTATGATGTCCTTCTATGGTAAATGGCTGCTGATAAATGAAATTCTTTCTTACAAAGTCCTGGTTTCTCCACTTTACAATCAGCTCTGTATCCTCTTCTGTCATCATGCGAAGATACATTCCTTCGCCCTTTAAAATCACATTATTATTTTGACTCATGTTCTGCCTCCAATTGATAGATTTCAAAATTTTTTAGCGGTGTATCCACAGGTTTCATCATAATACTGACTCCCTGTTCTTCATAATATGCATACAACCAGTCTGTATCTTTCCCCGGTTTCTGCACGTAATACACATATGGCTTTGTAAGCAGAGCTTCCTCCATGGAATCCATGCCATAAGCTGCAAGTTTCTTCCGGTAAAGAGGACTCTTACATGCCCAGCCACCCATGATATCATAATTGTCTAAGGAATTGTCCACATCTGCAAACATCTTTTCTGTGTAAGCCACCGATGAATATACATCTACAAAATAGAAATTGTCTTTGTTTTCGTCTTGTTTAAAATAGCTGTAGAGTTCTTCATAAGGAACATTATTTTGGGCTTTTTGTGCCACATCCATATCCGTAGTCATAAAGGAGAACTGCCAAAATGCCACGCCCATGAACCCATACAATGCCCCTGTAAACAACTTCATGAATCTGCCTTTACAATGCAAAAGCACCATGGCAAAGAGAATGCAAAGTTCCATCACATACATGGAATGGCTGATGCGGGGTGGTACTCTGTCTCTCATAATCAGCCAGAGCCACAGTACGCTGCGCACGCCTCCTAGAAAAACAAGTTTCCATGTAATCTGAAAAAATCTACTTACAAATTTCTTTTCCCTATCAAATAGTGCGGTTACAAACACTGCCAGGTAGGAAAACAAAATGATATAGTTCCAGGGATAATCACTTTCGTTATTTCCGGGACCGTATACAGTTCTTCTGATATAATGACCGGTACTTTCCTTTAAATTTTGTATAAAGGGTTTATCAGCTTTGCGGTTCTCTGCCGCATAAGCAGCTATCTTGCCAAGGAGTTTTTCGTCAATCTCTTCATTTAGGCCAAAGTTATAGTTTTCTAAAAGCTGCCGTTCACTCTCAGCAAGTCCCACGCTTTCATAAAACGCCTGATGAGGTTCATACTCGGGAATCTGCTGGAAATCATAGAGTTCTGTCCTGTTGTCAAAATATTCCGTAAAAGTTTTCCATTCACTGCTGCCGTAAGCAATCATATGGCTGATTTGTCCAATAAGGATGCCCCCTAAAATAGCTCCGATAACAGATATATATTTAATTACATTTTCTTTTACAAATATTTTGCTTTCGCTCCCCCATTTCATCACACCCGCCACACAAACAAGGGGCAGTACCAAAAGGCACATTTCTGAACGGACTAAATAAGCCAAAAATACCAGCAAAACTGAAATAATGTTCTTTTTTACAAATTCTTTTACAGGCAACGTACTTTCCGTGGTCAAAAACAAAAACGTTGCCGCCGCCACAAGAAGAGTGCATGTAAAGGTATACTGTGCAGATACCAAATGTTGCAAGAGTAGACCTATAATCAGCGCGCCTTCTGCAAACAAAAGCAATATTTTGGTGGATAATTTACTGCAAAAGCTCAAGCTTCTGTGGGCAATCAGTCCGATACTGCCATAGTGGCAGGTGCAGAGAAAAAGTCCATACCAGGGAAGTCCCCTCACTACTTTATAAAACAAGCTAATGATTGCACTAATCAGCCAAAGCATCTGGATATTATGTCCCTCAGGTTCTCCTGTATAAACACCTGCCAGAATGTCCTTCATCAGTACGTCATCATTTAAGTCGTAGTAATAGTCATAACGGAGCGCCGTAAAGACCATGATGATAAGCAGCAGAATGCATGTCCCTATGAAATTTTCATACTTCTTAAAAAAATCTTTAAGCTCCATAGAATTCCTTTACTTTATCTGCTACATAGCAGGCATCTTCTTCTTTCAGCCGGTAATACATGGGAAGTCTGAGCAGTCTGTCACTTTCCTTTGTGGTGTATTTATCTTCCCCGTAGAAACGTCCGAATTTCACTCCTGCAGGTGCCGAATGAAGAGGCACATAGTGAGACGCCGGCAAAATGTCTTTTTCTTTCAAAAAGGCAAACAGCTCTTCCCTCTCCGCCAAGTCTTTTGCTTTGATATAGAACATATGACCATTGTTGGTACAGTGCTCCGGAATGTAAGGCAGTTCAATTTTCCCTGCCTTCGCAAGGGGTGTCAGCAATTCATAATAAAGCTTCCAACTGTCGATTCGGGATTTTTGTATTTCCTCTGCCAATTCAAGCTGTGTATATAAGTAAGCGGCATTCATATCACTGGGCAAATAAGAAGAACCGAAATTCTGCCAGCGGTATTTGTCCACCTGCCCTCTGAAATATTTGCTCCGGTCAGTTCCCTTTTCACGCAGAATTTCAGCCGCTTCAATATAAGACTTGTCACGGATTAAAAGGGCACCGCCCTCTCCCATACTGAAGTTTTTGGTCTCGTGGAAACTGTAACAGCCAAAATCACCAAAGGTTCCCAGGGGTTTTCCTTTATAAAAGCTCATCATCGCCTGAGCCGCGTCCTCAACTACCTTTAAACCATGCTTATCTGCAATTTCCATAATCTTGTCCATTTCACAGCCCACGCCTGCATAATGAACCGGTGCAATAGCCTTGGTCTTTTCGGTAATGGCGTCTTCTATAAGATTTTCATCGATATTCATGGTGTCCGGTCTGATATCTACAAACACAATCTTTGCCCCTCGAAGTACAAAGGCATCTGCTGTTGACACAAAGGTATAAGAGGGCATAATCACCTCATCTCCCTCTTTGATATCACATAAAAGTGCGGCCATCTCAAGAGCATGGGTACAAGAAGTAGTCAAAAGACATTTTTCTGCCCCTGTTTGCTGTTCTAAAAAAGTATGACACTTTTTGGTAAACTCTCCGTCGCCGCAAATGTGCATGCTTTCCATGGCTTTTTTTACATTGTCAAGTTCACGCCCTGTATATGGGGGCACATTGAATCGAATCATTTTCTTCTCCAATCCTATTCATAAAGCACAAAGGCTTCATTCTCAAAAACCCTTGTATATCCGTTTTTATCTATAAACTGCATAATAGCAAGCAATTTTTCATCTTCTGCCGTATCTTTATTTTCCAATTCCGGTGTCAATATCACCAGCGGTCTTCCACTTATCTGCGCCAAATCCTCAATGAGTTGCTCTTTACTACTACTTGCCAAATCCGGCCATGTGGTAGAAACGGCAGGTGCCCGGTCAAGATAATAAGAAAGCCCGGGAATATTTCCGTATAAAATTAATTCTTTGCCCTTGTATTCTGTCTCATGTTCCGTCACAAAGACGCAAAGTTCATCTAAGGTTTCCGCATTTAACGGAGTGGTGTACATACCGGAAAGGACTTTGCTGTGGAGCACTTTCATGCTACGCTTCTCTCCGTTTTCCCCATCCCTAAATACATAGCCAAAGCCAAGACCTATGCTCTGTATCAGGAACATAACCACCATTGCAAACACCATAGCTTTGGCAGGGAAAAGGGTTACTTTTTTTGTTTCATCTAAGTAGGCTCTTCCCCACAGAGCAAACCGATAGACCATCCAAAGGGTAACAGGTGCCACAAAAAACAGGTTGTTTAACGCCGGCCACACATAATTGTTGCTGCCAAGGGGCGTAATCAAAACAATCACGAGCGAAATCCCACCGATTAACTTCCATTCATCATCCATCATCTTGGTGACAAGCATCCAGACGGATACGCCCATGGAAAGAAGCAGGAATACCACGCCCCACTGAAGGCTTGATTCCTTTTGATAATAGCGGAAGTTGTACATCCCCCATCTGCCCAGCACAAAGAACAAAAAGGCAATGCAGACACAATAAATCACTTTTCTTAGAAGGGGGAACTTTTCTTTTTGTATCATAAAAAAGGGAATTCCCGGCAAAATGCAAAAAATCATGTAAAGCATCCATTTAAAGCCTTTTAAATATGCCGAAAGAATAGATGCAAGCATATCTTTCAGTGTATAGTCAGAGGCTCTGCCTGCGATGCCAAACAAGCCGCCAATCATCTCCCCGTAGGCACCAATTCCATACATCACAGATATGATGATAAACATAAGTGCTTGTGCACCCAGAAAGCCGGCTACACATAAGCCTGTCTCTTTTAAAATACTTTCAAAGTTTTTCTTCTTTTTGGCACCGTAATACCAAAGAACAACTATGAGTGCCACCTCCAAAACATTCGGCACCCGCACAGACACATTAAGACCTAAGCATACACCGGCAATGACAAGGCATGCCTTTCTGTTTCCTGCAAGTCCCCTAAATAAGAAAATGGCTCCCAGCAGGAAAAAAAAGTAAGTCATATAATTATATAAAATGCCCGTAGGACACCAGCAAAATCCAATAGCGGCCACTTCTCCCAAAAACGCCATCCATGACGGCATCTTTGTCTTAAAGAATCGATACGCCAAAAGTGCCATGGCACTGATAAAGAGCGCTGTATAGAATTTCATGCCCAGCATGGTATCCCCGAAAGGAAGCTTGGTAAACAGGTAACCTGTCACATTGGAAAGAAAGGTGGATAGCACCCATACCCCTTCTGTCTGGGGAAAGAAGCGGTAGTTGCCCAGACTGTAAGCTGTATCCATTAAATCCACGCCCTGGTTTACCTTGAGCAGGGGAAACAAAAAAAGCAATATAGGAAAAATAATTTCACCAACAGCATGTATTTTTTTCTGCATTTAACCCCTCCTTCTTTTCCAACTGGCAATTACAAAATCAAATAATCTTTCTCTTATAAAGTCTATCAAAATGCCTATTGTAAAAATCACAACAACGCATACAAATAATTCTGCAAAGAAGGCTACCATATTGTTTCCAAGCCATGTATTTATGGCATTGGTAAGCCGTGGATACCATAAATGTCTTAGGTCAATATGTTCATGAAGTAAATATACCCCAAATGCATACTTACCGAGATTTCTAAAAAAATCTGTTGCTCTTCCTTCTTTCAAATTGATTTTTGAAAACGTATAAAAAAGTCCTATGGCACCTGTTAAACACAAAACAAAATTATAGTGAAAGGGTACTGTAAAATAGTAAGAAATTCCCTCTGCTTTGGGTATCATGCTCCATAATCCCAAAGTCATTGCAAAAATTCCAAAGCAACTAAAAAAGTACACTCCTCCACTATGTCTTTGAAACCACTCTGCCACCTTTCCGCCATATAGCCTCAGCCATAAGCCCACAAGATAAACGCAAATAAACCAAATTAAATCATATCCATATCTGTCAAAAGCAAGGGAAACAGGCACAATACTTTTTACTCCGCAAAACAGGATAAGTAATGTTGTTATCAAAGATGCTGCCTGCTTTGCCGTCATTTCTTTTAATGCCTTATTAAGGAGAGGCATAAAAAGCAGTAAATACAGATAGCTGCTTGCAAACCAATAGTGTTCGCTGCTTATGGGAAATACATATTGAACCAGTCCGTATATTCCCATGTCTTGTGCCACTATGTTGACACCGCAAAATAGTAATACAACCGGTATCAGCAATGCATAAAACAGTACCCTGCACCAAAAAGCAAAGACTTTTCCTATTTTAAAGGAACTGTCAGCACCATAGTAGCCACTAATTAAAACGTAAGTGTTTACTGCAACAATACAAAAGGATTCCAAAAAAGTAGCGATAATATTTCTGATTGTCAGGACCTCTGTCCCGGACGTCAGAAGGCTTCCCGACTCCCGCACAAAGTGCATGGCAACAACCATTACCATTGCAACGCATCTCAGTAATTCAATATTCGCAAGTCTTTTTTTCTCTGCCATGCTGCTCTCCTTTCCTCAGAATTGGTCTTACCTTTTTCTTTTAACGCTCCCTGGTTGCCTTACCGCTTTCAATGCGGTATACCATATCACATTTTTCAATGGTCTGAAGTCTATGTGCAATAATCACAAGTGTCTTTTTACCATGCAAGCGGTTAATAGAATCCATAATTGCCGCTTCGGTATCATTATCAAGGGCTGAAGTTGCCTCATCAAGGACAAGCACCTCCGGGTCCTCGTACAAAGCTCTTGCAATACCGATACGCTGTCTCTGACCACCGGAGATACGGATTCCTCTCTCTCCGATGCCGGTATCAAGGCCTTCCGGCAAGCCTCTTACAAACTCGTCAAGCTGCGCTTCTTTAAGAGCACGCCAAACCTTTTCATCATCGATATCTTCATCTGCATAGCCAAATGCCACATTTTTGCGGATGGAGGAATCAATCATAAATATGGTCTGGGGAATATATCCGATATTCTTAAGCCAGGAAGCATAGTGTTCTCTCACTTCTATGCCGTCTGCCAGTATTTCTCCGCTCTGTAGTTTTAAAAGTCCCAGCATAATATCTACCACTGTGGTTTTACCGGAACCGGATGTTCCTACAATGCCCACGCTCTTTCCAATAGGAATATTCATGTCCGCATGGTCAAAAATCAGCACATCGGTGCCCGGATACTTGTAGGTAATATCTTTTAACTCAATTTCTTTCCGGATATCCAATTTGTCTACATCAATTTTATTCCGGTAAGTCTCTTCGTCATAGTTAATGCTTTCATCCCTGATTTCATCCTGCAGGTTGTCCGATACGCCCATAAAGAACGGCTCGAAGTAAGAGATGGATGTCAGATGGTTATTGATTCTGTTTGCACAGGGAATCAGACGCATGGCCACAAGGGCAAGCAGGGTAAGCTGGGGCATAATGTCAATCACTGCCACCCCCTGCAAAAGGCGCACCATCATATACAAAATCATCCCTGCAATCGCCACAGTCTCAATAAGAAGTCTGGGGGTTGCATTGAATAAATTGTATCTTTGTACGGCACTTACATAGCCGGCACCGCACTTGGCATATTCATTGATGAAATAGCTTTCTTTATTTGCAATTTTGATTTCCTTGATTCCCATAACAGCCTGATTAATCCACTTAAAAAGTCCGCTGTAAAAATCCTGGTTTTCTTCTCCCGCTCTCTTCATCACAGGTTTTAAAATACATTTGATAATCAGAAGCACTACCACGAGAAGTGCTGTCACGGTAAGACTCATCCATACATCCTGTACAAAGCTCACCGCTACCAGGCATACAAACACAATGGCTTCGCTGGAAAGCTGGAGAAGCGCAAGGATGAGTCCGTACATATTGTTTACATCAGATGTAATACTTCTCTGGATGACTGCCGTATCCGCATTCAAATAGTACTCATAAGGACGCTCCATAAAATTGATCATCATTCTGCGCGACGTAGCAAACTGATTGGTATAGACAAATTTCAGCTGCACTTTCTGCTGGAAAAATAAAAACATATTTTTCACCGCAAAAATAACAACAAGTCCTACCATTACCAAAATCATAAGACTTCTTGTATCTTCATAGCCAATCCGGAAAACATCACAGATTATTTGCAAATATTCATGGTTTTGTACGGCATTTTCTTCCATTACCACATCCATAACCGGCAAAATCATGGATACGCCTAATGTTTCAAGTACTGCTCCTATGAGCATCAGAAAAATCAGAACAATCATTTTCCGTTTCTGCTTTTTATCCAGTAATATCATTAATTTCTTGAAAATTTTAGCCATAATTTCCTATCGTCCTTAGAATATAAAATATCATTATATTTTATCATAGATATAAGTTAGTATTCAACACTTTTTCATCAGCTCTAACCATACTTCCGCATGCAATATTTTTGCTTATGGATAACCCGTGTTACTCAAGGCGTCGAAAATTGTCATTTATTAAATCTTGAATTAATTTATTCGCGCATCTTTCATCACTTTTTCCCTTATTTGCGCCTATGGATTATCTTATCACAGATTTTTATTTGAATGCAATGAATTATAGTGTATAATCATAGGTATTAAGGAAAAATTAATTTTACAATTTCATTTTGCAAAAGGAGACGGTCTGCAGGACCGCAAAAACACTATGAAAGAAAGAATCTATGTATGTCACACGTTCTATCATGCATATGTGGCATGTTTAAAAGAATTATATCTGCCTAAAAAAGAGCACGGAAAAGCTACTTTGGTTTTAAGTACCATGTCCAACAACTTCGGCACTTTACAAGACCGTGCCGAAGAATCAGGATTATTTGAACAGGTTGTTATGTTTGAGGAAAAGTCCGAAGAACATTTTCCACAGCTTGCCAAATACCGCAAGGACAGAGGCAATATCGCCCTTAATATGCTTGCCCGTATACGCTTTACCAAGCTTATGGGAAAATTACAGGAGCCATATGTTCCGGTGAATTTTAAGGAATATAAAGAGATTTATGTTTTTTGTGATTCCGATCCCATTGGTTACTATTTAAACTATAAAAAAATATATTATCACGCAGTGGAGGATGGCTTAAACTGCATCCAGCACTTTGACACCGCGCGATATGATAACAGGGGTTATTTTGATTTAAAGGCAAAGATGGCAGCCATGGGACTTATCTTTATCCAGAACGGATACAGCAAATATTGTCTGGATATGGAGGTCAATGATATCAGCGTTCTCGCTTATCCTTTTGAAAAATACATCGAGGTTCCCCGTGCTAATCTGGTGGAGCATCTCTCTGACGGGGACAAAAATTTACTGATTCATATTTTTATCGAAAACATGGATGAATTGCAGCAAAAGCTTAATTGCGGTTCCAAGCACAAAATCCTGGTGTTGTCCGAGCCTCTTTGCGATTTGACTGTGCGCAGACAAATTTTTTCAGATATTATTGATGAATACGGAACCATAGACGGCGAGGAAGCTCAGGTACTGATTAAACCTCACCCCAGAGATGTTTTAGACTATAGCAAAGAATTTCCGGAGCACATTGTTTTAAGTGGCATGTTCCCCATGGAAATCCTTAATTTTATTCCAGATCTCCGTTTCAGGCGGGTGCTTTCAGTGCTTACGGTTCCCAGCGGAATAAAGTTCTCCGATGAGACATTGTTCCTCGGCAGGGATTTCTTAGACCGTTATGAAGAGCCTTCACTCCACAGGCAGAATGAGCAAATTTAAGACAGGGGCTGCAATAGCAGTCCCTGTCTTTGTAAAACAATATTTATTTTTCATTGACTAATGCATACACGCCAAAAATAGTCGCTTCTATCGTAATTGTTGTGGGATCATCATCAACATCTTCAAATAGTTTTACTTCTCCTGTCATATTATTAAATGCAAGAATAGATACTTTTTTTCCCTTCAGTTCTGCAGGTAATCCATAAATCAAGGAAACCGGTTTTTCTGATGAATGTATTTTTTCTATCACACCTTTTTGGGTGATGGAATACATATCGGAATTAAATATTTTACTTACAACAACATTATTCTCGGTTGCTTTAGCTACCATATGTTCCTTCATAATTTTACTGCGGTTATCACAAATATAGAAAGAAGCTTTTGTACCCTCTTCTTTAATGCCAACTGCCTCTTTTATTTCTTTCGAAGGCGTTATAACTGCTGCACCATTAACAGCTGCTGCCGTGTAAACACTATTGACAGATGATTTTATTACTTTTCCGTCAGCTGTTTTTGTTTCAGCCTTAGGGATGATAACTTCGCTCACCTTGGTCTCTGTAGTTTCTTGTTTTTCTTCTGGCTTCGCTTCTTTAGATGTATTGTCTGTGCTCTCACTTTCGTCCGGTTTATATCCACAATAGTAGCACATTTTACAGCTTTCTACAATGTTGTGTGCATCTACACCAGTTGCAATTATCTCAGGGCATCCATCACATCTTTCGATTCTTCTATGCGTATTTTCGTCTATTTTTTCAAAATTTACAGTGCTGCTACTGCACTCATCACACACTGTAAAAATCGTCACTGTATTGGAACAGTTTTCATGTTCACATATTGTAGACTGTTGTTCTTTTCCACATTCACCACATGATCCGTTGTAAAAAGAACACAGTCCTTCATAACTGCCATTCGCACCACAATTGCAGCTCCATTCTACCTGATGCGTGCTGCTGTCATCATTTGGTGTATAGGTGTAGCTCATTGTACAATCAGAGCAGACATCATCCAGTTCATCTAACCCATCTTTATAATTACCACAATCAAAATGTCCACATTCTTCTGTTGCTATAGGATTCTGGTTTTCTCCTTCTTCCGCATAAACTGTAGTCACCCCAATCGTCTGTGTCAGCAACGCTGCTAATGCCATTGCACCTACGATTTTTTTTAATCTGTACATTTTTGTTTACCTCCGTAATTTATTTTTTAAAAAACTTCATCTTTAGAAGTATAATATCATTTTTTTGGCGTATCTTCAATACAAAAACTTCATTTTTAGAAGTTATTGCTAAGGAGATTGAAATCATGATAATTTATTGGGATGGGAAAAACAAAAATTTAATTGGTCCTCGTATTAAAGAATTACGAAAAAAGAGAAAGCTCACCCAAAAAGAGCTTGCTATACAACTCCAATTATTAGGATATGAATTCAATGACTTAACAATTTTAAGAATAGAACAGCAAACCCGATTTGTCAGTGATATAGAGCTTTTAGCGTTGTCCTCCTTCTTTAATGTGGACATGAAAGACTTATTTCCCGAGTCATAACTTGCCGAAAAGATTGACTTGCAATTTGGGAATGAGTATAATAGAAAAAACGTGGAGATGTATCGAAGTGGTCATAACGGGGCGCACTCGAAATGCGTTAGCCTTCCGGGGCACGAGGGTTCGAATCCCTCCATCTCCGCTAAAAAAGTGAGCATTAATTTTTAAAATTAATGCTCACTTTTTAATATCAATTATGCCATCCACAAACCATGAATATTGCAATATTCATATGCACCGACAAGCTCATCACCCTCACAAAGATAAAACTCTGCTCTGGGTTTATCTGCCGGTGAAAGCTTTATCTTCTGGCTTCCCATTTTGGTTTCAATTACAATCCACTCAATGAAATGTTCCTCCACCATAGGGTGCTCTACACTTCCTATCTCTACCAAGATATGATTACCCTTTTGTGTAATAACAGGTACATGCTTTTCTGCCGCGCCATCCGATGTTCCGGGAATCATTTCTTTCATTTTCTGTCCGCAGCACATCACCGGAACACCTGAGTCTTTCACATATTCGATGATATTTCCACAATGTTCACAAAAATAATATTTCATAATTTTACACCTCCTAATATTTCTATAATAATATTATTATGTGGATATTAAAATAAAATTCATTTTTCCACTAATGCATACAAGAATGCGAACCGCATCCTCCGCTTCCACAATTTTCATGATGCTCATGGTTTTCACCATGATGATTACACTTCACATTAGGATTGAAATCAAGTACATGATCAAGCAATGCCCTGACAGCCTGATCCGCATTGCCCACTACTCCTCCATAAAGTTGGATTCCCGCTTCTGCAAGAGCCACTTGGGCACCTCCACCAATCCCACCGCAAATCAAAGTATTCACTCCACTTTCTGCTAAAAGTGTAGCTAAAGCACCATGACCACTACCATTTGAACCGATTATGTTTTCCGCTACAATTGTTCCATTCTCCACATCATAAATTTTAAATTGTTCCGTATGACCAAAATGCTGAAAAATTTCACCGTTTTCGTAAGTCACTGCTATACGCATATTTTTCCTCCTTTGTATGTCTTTCTTAATTAATTTCATTATAAATCATCGAAATCCCTTTTTCCAGAGACTTCGCATCAAGCATCCCCTGTGCACCGGCAATTACAGTTCCATTTTCATCTACAAAATAAGTGGTGGGGAGCGCATACACACCGTAAGCATAAGCCGCTTCCTGATGAATGTCAAAGTAAAACGGAAGCGTGTACCCTTCGGTCTCTATAAATTTCATTGCCTTTTCCTTCGTTTCCTGCATGCCGTCCGTCATGTTCACTAATACAAATTCCACTTCACCGTCATACTTTTCATAGGCGTCTTGGAAATCAGGGAGTTCCATTTTGCAAGGTCCGCACCAGCTTGCCCAAAAATTAAGCACTAAGGGCTTTCCCACTAGCGAATACAATGTTATTTCTTCTCCTGCCATATTCTCCATTGTAAAATCTATTACCTTGGCAGATTCCTGCTCCGCCGGTATTTGCTCTGTTTCTGCACTATCAGGCACTGCCTGCAAGTTTGCCTCCGGTTTATACTCTTTGGCTAAATTATTGTACAGCACACTTGCCCCTATCAGCAAAAGAACAAAAGCCGCCACGCCTACTATTAACTTAACATACTTCTTCACAATCCATTCCTTTCTACGCGCTAAACAATGCCAGTAAATACCCAAAAGTTCCTGTCATCATCATGATTCCCACAATAATCAAAAACACGCCGGATATCATATTAATGACCCTGTAGTGTTTTTTGATAACCTGAAAGACTTCTTTTAATTTGTCCAGTAAAAGTGCACTTGCAATAAATGGAATGCCCAGCCCTGCCGAATAGAATATCAGCATCAAAATCCCTGCAAGGACGGTTCCTTCCCGGGATGCCATCATCAGCGCAGAACCTAAAAAAGCCCCTACACAAGGTGTCCACCCTATGGAAAAGACAATTCCAAACAAAACAGATGTGCCAAAGCGAATTTTCGTAAACTCCATCTGCGTTTTTTTACTGCTGTTTAGAAATCCGATTTTAATGATTCCTGTAAAATTGAGCCCAAGGAGCACTACAATTGCTCCAGTCACTATATTTACAATCCTCTGATACCGGCTAAGCAAGCCACCTATAGTGCCTGCAAAGGCTCCCATCAACACAAAAACAATGGTGAAACCAAGCACGAAACCGCATGCGTTCTTAAAAGTCCTTCTGCTGTTGTTTTCTCCATTAGCAAAATAAGAGATATATACCGGAAGCATGGGCAGAATACAGGGGGAAATAAACGTAATAATTCCCTCCAGAAAGGAAATAACATACTGCATGAATCTGCCTCCGACGCTTAAGCGTTAATCATATCCAAAATTGCATTCTTGGAAATCACACCACTACTTTTTTTCATCACTTCTCCGTCTTTGATTACAACAAGTGTAGGAATGGTCATTACCTGATATTTCGCAGCAAGCTCAGGTTCCTCATCCACATTTACTTTACAAATTTTAACACCGGTTACTTCGCCCGCAAGTTCTTCAATAATGGGCATGAGCATTTTGCAGGGTCCACACCATGCCGCCCAAAAATCCACCAATACCGGGATATCGGATTTCAATACTTCGCCTTCAAAATTTTCCTTTGTTATATGCAATGCTGCCATAATCATTCTCCTTTTCTTTTCCTATATATAGAATTATATAGAATATTGTAACCACATTAACGCAAAAATTGCAACACCCTTTCATTGACTTAAAATCCCAAAACATATATACTTATGATTATCACATTTTTATTATATATTTTTGGAGGATAGCCTTGTTTACCCAGGAAATTAGCACTGAAGAATTTTATCAGTCAAAATACGATTATTATAAAAAATTTACATTTTATGTTATTATTGCAGGATGCCTTGCAAGTATTACCTATTTCGTGTCTGACTGCCAGCTTTTTGGACGCTTTGCAATTGAAACGCTTTTGCCCCGTACCATCATCTTAATACCGCTTCTTGCTTTTATGTACATATATAAAAAGGTCACCAATTATCGCATTATGGTTCCCATATGTTATCTGGTCATTCACCTTGTCATGTGGAATACCATATGGGCGATTGTGTATCTTCCGGATAAAACCCATGCCAGCGAGGGCTTTATCATTATGCAGCTTTTATTTTTTGCGGTAGGATTCTGTGCACCTTTCCACTATGCACTTATTGCACACTGCATTTTGATTGCTAATATATTGGTTTCTCACCTTTTTAACCATTATACGAATTTAGATATGATGATATCCTTAGGTTTGCCTTGTGTTGTGGGCATCTGCTCGGCCCATTATTTTATGCAAAAGCTTTACATGGACCATTATCAGGCCACCCGTAAACTTGAGTATCTATCCAGATATGATTCCCTGACAGGTGTCTATAGCAGAAATATTCTTGACAGGATCGTACAGAAAAACACCAAGCAGTTTATCCCTTCCATGGGCTCTACATGTGGTGTCATCATGTTTGACATTGATAATTTCAAAAAAATAAAAGATACTTATGGTCACACTATCAGCGATGTCATTATCAAAAACATTACCAACATAGCTTCCCTTGTCATTGAACCTAATGATTATTTAATCAGGTGGGGGGGAGAAGAATTTGTCATTATTCTTTCTTCCAGCACGGAAAAGCAGACCTGGAAAAAAGCCGAGGCACTGCGTCATGCAGTAGAACAGTCTACCAATAGTATTTGTCCTGTTACGGTATCCGTTGGTGTTGCCATGTATGATGGGGAAGATTATGAAGTCATTTTAGACCGTGCTGACAAGGCCCTTTATATGGCCAAAGAAAATGGTCATAATTGTGTTCACTTATATTAGATGGAAGATGTGTTTATATGATTAGGAGTTTTACGATGTGGAAAAAATTTAAATCGAAATTCATTGGCGATAAAGCATTTTATCGCCATATCTTGTTTTTAGCGGTTCCCATGATTATCCAAAACGCAATTACAAGTTTTGTCAGTTTTTTGGACAATATCATGGTTGGGCAAATCGGTACCGAGCAAATGTCCGGTGTGGCTATTGTTAACCAGTTAATGTTTGTTTTTAATATCTGTATATTCGGGGGCGTTTCCGGTGCCGGAATTTTTGGTACCCAATTTTTTGGTAAAGGCGATTATGAAGGGCAAAAATATGCTTTCCGCTTTAAGCTTTATGCCTGCCTGATTATTACAGGAATTGCACTCCTTCTTTTTGGATTTGCTGACACGCAGTTGATTTCCCTGTACTTAAGCGACAGCGGAAGTGTGGGAGATATTGGGCTTGCCCTTAAATATGGCAAAGAATATCTCGCAATTATGATGATTGGATTAATTCCCTTTGCAGTGGGGCAAACCTACATTAACACCATCCGTGAATGCGGTCAGACATTTATCCCCATGGTTGCCAGCATCACCGCTGTGGTTACCAATTTAATATTAGACTATGTTTTTATTTTCGGATTCGGTCCCATTCCTGCCATGGGTGTGCAGGGTGCAGCTATCGCAACAGTCATTGCAAGATTTTTTGAGTGCATCATTGTAATCGTCTGGACGCACACCCATCAAAGTGAAAACAAATACATTATCGGTGCTTACAAAAGTTTACGTATTCCCGGTCATATTTTAAAGGCCATTATCAAAAAAGGGGCTCCCTTAATGTTAAACGAGATGTTCTGGGCATCCGGTATGGCCGTCATCTCCCAGTGCTATGCTGTGAGAGGCCTTGAAGTGGTTGCTGCGCAAAACATCTCGTCTACGATTACGAATTTATTTAATATTGTATATATTCAGCTCGGTGGCTGTATTGCCATTGTGGTGGGACAGCTCCTTGGTGCCGGCAAGATTGAAGAAGCAAAAGAGGCTGACACCAAGATGATATTCTTCAGCGTTGCATGCTGCTGTGGGGTATCCGTAATCATGATTTTACTGGGCGGACTCTTCCCCGGCATTTATAATACCGAGCAAAGCATTAAAGATCTAGCGGAAACTTTTATCATTATTTCCGCTTTGGCTATGCCCCTGTGTGCTTTCTGTCACTGTTCGTACTTTACTTTACGTTCCGGTGGAAAGACCATTGTCACGTTTCTGTTTGACAGTGTTTACACATGGGTACTTGTCATCCCTTTTGCTTTTGTATTATCAAGATATACCACCCTTACCATAGTTTCTGTGTTCTTCCTTGTTCAGTTTACTGAACTTATCAAGGTAATATTGGGATTCTTCATGGTAAAAAGTGGCGTGTGGTTACAGAATATTGTGGATGAGGCGTAGCAGAAATTCAAGCTCTGACAGCCTGTTCCAATGCCATGGTAACGAATGCATTTAGGCTGATGTTCTTTTCATCAGCCTTTATTGTTGCTAACCGATGAAGTTTGGGCGTTACCCGGACATTAAAGGAACCTTTACAGGATTTCTCCGGTATAATATCGCGTTCCTTACACAATTCTAGGTATTCATCAACCGCAGCCTTAAAGTCTCTCCTCAATTCCTCAAGACTCTGCCCTTCATATGCAGTCAATCCATGTACACCAATCACTTTACCGTATAAGCAATCATCTTCGCTTGAATATTCTACTGTCCCTAAATATTCCTCCTTTATATTTGCAACTATTTTTAGTTGCATCATTTGGTTAAAATTATTACTTTGCTGATTTAAATAAAAGTGAAAATCTTTGACAGAAAAGTCGAATACCATTTATATAGAAATGTAGAAAAAAGATTTTCATGGATAAAATTTATCTTAATTTACTATAGCATTTTTGTCAATGCTTTCAAAAAAAGACGGCTCCATGGCGCCGTCTTTTGAAAATCTCTTACATCTATTTAGTTTTCACTTATAATTAATTCTTCTGCCATTGCAAACAGTACTTCTGCCGGCATTTCCTGATATGCCATGATGCTATAGTAGATATCATCTTGATACCAATTCACGTGGCACACTTTTGTTTCAGACACTTCATCCGCTCCGTCTGATATAAAATAATCATCACGCAGCAAATTAACTTCATCTTCTGCAGTTAATTCGTAATCTGTCGGTACCCATTTATAGGTATCAATATAGTACTCTACTTCAATTCCCTCCAGTTCTACTTTTCTATCCGGAACTCTCGTCCCATCTCCATGGATATTTCCACTCTGCATGACATTGATATAAATATCATCAGTTCCTTTTTCATACGTAAAAAGAATTTCCTGGTATTTTGCAATCACATTATCGCTTTGATCCATGTCTTTGGACTCTGTCACATCCACACTCTTAAACGAATATCCGTTTGCAAACTTCTCTTTTGCTTTTACCCGAAAACCTGCTTTCTTTTCAGCCTGTTCTAATTGTTCAAAGTCCGTATATACATGTAATCCGCTACTGCTCACAATATATGATACAACTCCCGAAGAAGCTACACTCACTGTACCTACAAGCAGGCAACATACCGCTGCCATAATCAATGCTCTTTTCACGCTAAAATGTTTTTTCATACCCATTTCCTCCATTTTGCTTTTGATATTCCTATTCAGTTGTTCACCCGGGATATCCGAGGAAAGGGCTTGCTGTAACATTTGGCTTAACTTTTCATCTGTCATATCCTGCAACCTCCAATTTTTCTTTTATCATTGCTCTTGCTTTGTGCAATCGGCTTTTTACAGTCCCCTGCGGCAGTTCCATACACTCAGCAATTTCCTTTACGGAAAGTTCTGCGGAATAGTACAAGTATAGTGGCAGGCGGTATCTCTCTTTGAGTTCCTGCACACACTTAGCTACAAAGACATTTTGCTCCATCATAAGCACTTCCATTTCCGGTGTTTTTGTATCGTTTTCTGCCACCTCATATTCAAGCTCCTCCAATGTATTCATGATTTCTGCACCGACTATTCTTTGTCTCCATGCACGTTTTCTGCTCCGGTTTTTCCACAACCGTATTGCAATGGAAAGGAGATAACTTTTTGGATTTTGATTGACATCTATCTTGTCCGCAAGTTCCACTGCCTTTAAAAAAGTGTCCTGATACAAATCCTCTCCATCCTGCACATTACCTGTGATGTGCCTGCAGAACCCATATATTTCTTTTCCGTAGCAATCAATGCATTGCTCTAATTGCGTAATTGTCATTCTTATCCTCTCTTATGTAAGCCTTTTATTATTCCCCAGACGTCTAAGGTTAACCCTTTCATTTATATATTGTAATAACTTGCTGATTGGTTCAAAAAAACCACCTGATTAACAAGTGGTCTTCTTTTCCTGCTTTTCTTTTTTCACACGCACCCGGAGTTCTTTGAAAAAGCTTTTCAGCATTTCTGAGCATTCCTCTTCAAGCACGCCTCTGGTAACCTTAACCTGGTGATTAAACTCCGGCATCTCTAATATATTTAGTATAGAGCCTCCGCATCCCGCCTTTGGATTCATGCAGGCCATGACCACCTCATCTATTCTCGCCTGAACAATGGCTCCGGAACACATCTGGCAAGGCTCCAAAGTCACATAAAGCGTACACCCCTCCAGACGCCAGTCCCCTATCTTTTTGCTCGCTTTATTAATCGCTGTAATCTCCGCATGGGCAAGAGTATTCTTGTCAGTATTCCGTCTGTTATAACCGCGTCCGATTATTTTACCATCATATACAATCACACAGCCAATGGGAACCTCTCCCAGGGCATACGCTTTTTTCGCCTCCCTGATAGCTGCTTTCATATATTTTTCCTGTTCTGTCATTTTTACATTCCTCGCAGTAACACTTTCCCTTTCATTCCGGGAATCTCTTCTAATCTCTTTATGATTTCTTCCATTTCGTCTTTTTCATAGGCATGGAACGGCGTAATAATATCTTCCTGCATCCGCCTGATTTCTTTTTCGTTTTCCGCATATGATTGCAAAAAGAAGTTTGGACATCCGGCAATCCATTTCCCAATAGAGAGAATATCCTCCATCGTATGTAATTCCTTTACCACCGTGGTCCGGAATTCATATGGGATTATTGCACCTGCAAGCAGTTCCACTGACTCTTCGATTTTCTCTATTTGCAAGTCATTCAAACCGGCAGTTTCCGGGTACTTTTCCTTGGAATTTTTGATGTCCATAGCCACATAATCAACAAGTCCGTCCCCTATAAGCTCCGCCAAAACCTGCGGCTGGTACCCATTGGTATCCAGCTTTATATCATAGCCAATCTTTTTTACTTTTTCCATGAAAACCGGCAAATCCGCCTGCAGAGTAGGTTCACCGCCTGTAATGCAGACGCCCTTCAAAACGTTTTTTCTTTTTTGCAGAAAAGAAAGAACCTCCTCTTCAGAATAAGCATCCTGAATGGAAGGCTTTAATACCAGGTCACCGTTATGGCAAAAGGGACATCTGAAATTGCATCCTCCGGTAAAAATCGTAGCGGCTACACGACCCGGATAATCTAATAAAGTTGTCTTATTCAGTCCTTTGATTAACAATTTATCCTCCGAAAGCAGTAGTTGACAAATCTTCCAAAAACCAATATACTACATTAGTATCTAAATGAAAAATCGTGTTTTTTATTTTCAGGGAAACTGCCATGGCTGCCCTTTGTAAGTGGCGTTGACGGGTTGGTCTTGCGCAATGGATGTCCGCGAACCGTGTCAGGTTGGGAACAAAGCAGCACTAAGCAGAATTTTCCATGTGCCGCAAGGGTGCCGGCCCAGAGCCGGCTGCATTGGTAACGCATGGCAGTTTCCCCGAAGGTAAAAACACGATTTTATTTTATTTCTTAAGCGCTTTTATACGCTTTTTTTCATTCTTTGCCTTATACATTTCTTTGTCGGCCATTTCGATTAATTCTTCCAAATCCAAATCTTCCGTAGGCTCAATCAATGTATAACCCATACTTGCATCTAAGATGTAAGGATTCTTGGACATGGCATTGTAGTTTTCCATTCCTGCCCTCACCTGATCCATGTATTGCTCCGCTTCCGCTTCTGTATAATTCTTTGCAAGTACCACAAACTCATCTCCGCCGTAACGCATTAAAAGTTCCCCATGGCGGCGCGTCTGGTTCATAATTCTTCCCATGGTCTGGATAATGTTATCACCGGCATCATGGCCGTATTTATCATTAATGCTCTTAAGCCCATCCATGTCAAGGAACAATACAAATAAATTCTCACCGGCCTGCCTTGCACTTGCAATAATATCATATGCAAATTTGAAAAAGCCTGCACGGTTAAATACACCGGTAAGCGTGTCATATACCCACATTCTGTTAAGCTTCTGCACCATGTCATTTAACATATTTTTCTTGCGAAGGCTTTCAAACGCATTGTTTACGTTCATAATAAACAAATGGAACAATTCACTATCCATCAGAAGCTTGCTGTTTGCAAGCACACAATAACCATAACATCTCTGCTGATAATGGAGCGGAACAATTGTATAAAACTGTCCACCGCCTTTATTAAGCAGTTCGTCAGGTAACAGTTTGTCAACTGCGAACTTTTTATGTCTGCCAAATGCTCCTTTTTTATAAAACAATGGAATGGTAATATCGGAAGTATAGCCAACTGCGGCATCTGAATCTTCTTCATCTTGTCCAATGTTATCATTAAGTCCTATAAAGAAATCATGCATATCTTTACGCATGCATATGTAAAGTTCTTCCGGATCAATCATGGCTATGTATTTTTTCATCTGTTCCAGCAAGTCATTAAAATTGGCTACACCGGTAAAATCTGCAGAAGAAGATTTCAATATCTCAGAATAGGTAATGGCATGCAATCTGTTTTTTACTGTTTTCCGGCGAAATCTTTTCTCGTCTCTTTGTTCCGCATCTTTACAGCCACAACTGTCACTGAAGATAGGCGTACATTTCAAGTCCGGTTCTTCCACTACCGGCTTTCCATCAATTTTGTCTTTCAACATGGAATACGCCCTTCTACCCAGTTCACTCTCCGGACGTTTCACGCTGGTAATCTTCGGATAATGATGTCTTCCAACGAAAGCATAATCATATCCTGACAGTAAAATCTGTCCCGGTACATCATACCCCTTTTCTTCTAACTCATAAAATGCTCCAAGGGCCATTTCATCATTTGCAGAAACAATTGCATCCGGGAAATCACCCTGCATATCATAAAAATATTCTACGGCTTCTTTACCGCTGTCCGGATGATAGTCGCCATAAAATACATATCTGCCATCAGGCACTATCTCGTTATCCGTAAGAGCTCTCTGATATGCTGCAAGGCGCCCCTCTGCATCGTAGTTTTCTACAGGGCCTGAAATAAACGCAACCTTCTTCGCACGGTGCACTTTAATCATATGATCTACGATTTCATAAATGCCGGATGCATTTTCCATGCCCACATAAAGCATACCTTCATGCTTGACATTCAAACTGATACAGGGAACACCCGATTCCCTGATTTTATCTAAAACATTATCGATTATACTTTGTGCATAAATCGTGTCGCCATGAAAAATAACACCATCATAATCAGAAAAATCCGGAAGGCTAAAAATAGCAGTCTCGCCTTGATTAAATGATTCTGATGAATAAGTCCATGCATCACAAGAAAAGATGTATGTATCTGTTCCATCTTCCACTGCTTTTTCCAATATTCCGTTGATAATTCTACGTTGACTGTCAAAACGCAGCCCTGCAACCAACACTGCTATCTTCATGCTTTTTCTTACCTTTTATCCTAAATATGCATTCTATTATCATTATACATTTGTTTTGTTTTCTTGTCACTTTATTTTCTACTAAAAACAACGAAATTATTGTCAAATTTGTACTTCTTTCATATAATATCCAAATTTTCCGACTTCTACCTGCCCCACACATTCAAATCCTTGAAACCCAAACATGATAGCTACCTGTTTCTCCCGTTCATAATACACTCCAGGAACTCCGAGATAAAATGTTCTTTCATCAGGATTTGCAAATCCACATTTTTTTGCCAAAATCAAGTGTCTGTAATTATAAAAACCATGAAGCAGAAAACTATTATTTGTCAATTTATGTAGTTGCGGAGCCAGCAATGCCAAATCTTTCAATTCTACAGCCACACACTCTCTTTCACCTCCAAAGGGATGTATTTTTTTATATTGTTCACAAATTTGGTTCCATTTTGTGTCCTCTTCCCTATCAGGCATTTCACAACCAAGTATTTCCATCTTTTTCTCTTGTTCTTTTTTGATTTCACCAATTATTTCATTCCCATCTTCCATGATGATTTTTATGCTTTGTATCTCCGGCCACTCCTGTGGATTCCTATCTTTATTTTTTATATTTACATGAATACTCAAGTCATTATTCTTTCCAACAAGCTCTGCAAATCCCACTGTCTTATTTCTTTTTCCTCTCTCCCACAAGGATAAATACACCATCTTTTTTCCAACAAAAAACAATCCCGTTTCCTCCAATAGTTTTTTACTATTGTATTCGGAAACAGGATTGTACATTCCCTTTAGTAACTTAACGAATCAAGATACTTCATATAATTCACAACCATCATGGCAATTTTAAAAGTAAGTGCATCATCAAATGTCCTTACATCAAGACCGGTACTTTTTTCAAGTTTTTCCAGCCTATACACCAAAGTATTGCGGTGCACAAAAAGCTGCCTTGAGGTCTCTGACACATTCAAATTATTTTCAAAGAACTTATTTACCGTTGTCAGTGTTTCTTCATCAATTTCAGAGGAACCTTCCTCAGCAAAAATTTCATCTATAAATATCTTACATAAGTTTACCGGTAACTGATAAATCAAACGTCCGATTCCAAGTCTGCCGTAAGCAATTACCTTTTTCTCGACGTAAAATATTTTTCCTACATCAAGTGCCATTGTTGCTTCTTTGTATGATTTTGATACATCTTTCAGTTCATGCACAATCGTTCCATAAGCAACCCGCACATTGATCATGGCTTCTGTATTCATCATATCCACAATGGTATTTGCTATCTGATGAATTTCATCATAGCCCTCTCTCGGCTCTAATGATTTAATCAGTATTACGTTGCTCTCATCCACAGCCGTAATATAATCACCGGACTGGGAAGAAAACATACCGGACAAAAGTTCACTTGCCGTGCTATCTTTTTCCTTTTTTGTTTCTACCACTAAAACAACTCTTGATACGGTTGCATCAATATGAAGTTTCTTCGCTCTATTATAGACATCTACAAGCAAAAGATTATCAAGTAACAGGCTTTGGAAAAAACTGTTTCTGTCAAAACGTTCCTTATATGCCACTATTAACTGGCTGATTTGGCTGACTGCAATTTTACCCACCATATAAGTGTCATCGCCATTTCCTCTTGCTACCAATATGTAGGCTATTTCGCCTTCATCCAAGACCTTTAAAAGGTGGTAAGCACCAATCACCTGGCTGTCAGCAGGAGATACCGCAAAATCCTTAATCAATGATGTTTTTATATCCTGTGCATCGAAAGTTGTGGCTACCACTCTTCCGTCTACATCAAACACACACAGATCTACTCTTGTTATCGCTCGCAGTTCTTCAATACCGGTTGTTATCACCTGTGCAGATATCATCTTTTCACCCTTCCTGTTCTAAATTGTTTATTATGGTAAAAGAATAAAAGAGGGATGCCAAAGAGCATCCCTCCGGTAAGTTATTTCTAGTTTGTAATAACCTGTTCTGTTTCTTTGTCGAATACGTGAATCTTTTCAACATCGAATGCAAACTTAACTATATCACCAGGTCTTGCTGTTGTTCTGGAATCAACTCTAGCTGTGATAGGGAATTCAGCTAAATCAAAGTATAAGTAAACTTCTGCACCAAGTAATTCGTAAACCTTGATTTCAGATTCGAATACACACTTAGAAGTTTCAACAAACATTTCGGAATCATATACGTCTTCAGGACGAACACCGAATGTTACAGTCTTTCCATCATATCCGCCGTCGATTAACTTTTTGGACTTAGCGGGAGGAAGAGGAATGCTGTTGCCTGCAATCTTGATGCTTGCAACATCACCGTTCACTTCTACAACACCATCTAAGAAGTTCATCTGAGGTGATCCCATGAAACCTGCTACGAATAAGTTAGTAGGTTTTTCATATAAGTTCTGAGGAGTATCTACCTGCTGGATAACACCGTCCTTCATAACTACGATTCTATCACCAAGAGTCATAGCTTCTGTCTGGTCATGTGTTACGTAGATGATAGTTGTTCCTAATTTCTGGTGTAACTTAGCGATTTCGATACGCATCTGTACACGGAGCTTAGCATCCAAGTTGGAAAGAGGTTCGTCCATAAGGAATACCTTAGGGTTACGAACGATAGCACGTCCCATAGCTACACGCTGTCTCTGACCACCGGAAAGAGCCTTCGGCTTACGGTCAAGAAGGGGAGTTAATCCAAGGATACCTGCTGCTTCCTTAACTGCTTTATCGATTTCATCTTTCGGAACTTTTCTTAACTTAAGACCGAAAGCCATGTTGTCATATACAGACATATGAGGATACAGAGCGTAGTTCTGGAATACCATTGCAATGTCTCTGTCCTTAGGTTCGATGTCGTTAACTACTCTGTCACCGATCTTTAATTCACCTGAAGAAATATCTTCAAGACCAGCGATCATACGAAGTGTAGTAGTCTTACCACATCCTGAAGGTCCTACGAAGATGATAAATTCTTTGTCATCAATTTCAAGATTGAAATCCTTAACTGCTTCAAATCCGTTAGGATATACTTTGGTAATATTTTTTAATGATAAACCTGCCATTTTGTTTGCCTCCTTAATATATTACAAAAATCAAGTCTGAAAACAGTATAACGAACTTTGAAAAAAAAGGCTATGCAACTATTCCACAAAGATTTTGTTTAACATTGTAAAAAATGCTTATATTCTTATTGTTTTTTGTCTCAATCCGTCATTTTGCTGAATCATATTGATTTTTAGTATACAAATTGTACAATATTATTTTCCCGGTTCTTTATCACGGTCATCAAAAAATGCAAGCTGGTTTTTTCCTCTTTGTTTAGCCTTATAAAGTGCCTTATCAGCTGCTTTATAAAGACTCTCAAAGTCTGCACCATGTTCCGGATATACCGCTGCGCCAATACTTGCACAGACAGAATACTTCACGTAATCTCCCACCATAAAGCCTGCGAAAAAATTCTCCAGCTTTTTAGCCTCTGTAACTGCATTGGTATCACTCTTTAAATGTTTTAAGAAGATAATAAACTCATCACCACCGACACGTCCGATGATATCCGACACTCTAAATACAGTTCCTATCTTGTTACCGAAAGAACGAAGCACTTCATCGCCGAAAGCATGTCCTCTGGTATCGTTTATCTTCTTAAAGTCATCTAAGTCTATAATAAACATCATCCCCAGTTCATTGGGATTATCCTGCATGAATTCTTTAATTTTGGTTTCTGTTGCCAATTTATTGTTTAGGCCTGTAAGCAAGTCAGTATCTGCTTTTTCGTGTAACAGTTTATTTTTTTCTTCCTCATGCTTCTTGCCAAGGATATCTATGACTCCTACCACAAAAATGTAAACAACTGCAATCGCAAGTAGCTGAAGCAACATTGTTCTTGCATCATACCACTGCCCGTTTTCCTGCTCATCCACATATTTTTGGCTGACTCCGATTACAAACACCCAGTCCTGTATGTCAAGGGGACAATAAACCAAACTTCTCTCTTCTCCGGAAACCGTTGTTTTTAAAACGCCTGCATTTCCGTTTTTAATAATCATCGACGCCCCTGCCACGCTTGATTTATTTTCTTCTGTTCGTACCAGTTCCCAGAGATTATCACCGTTAAAATAATTTGTGTTTCCGCTGCCCTTCACCAGATAGTCACCATCTGCATTCATTAACAGCGAAAATGATTTTTTGTTAAACTCCTGGGAAACGTTCATTGTCTCTTTCAAGTTTTCTATAGAGTAATAAGCAAGCAGGCTCTGCCCCGGTTTGCCTGCCACGGGTACTATTACAACAATCGCCTCCTGGCCGCTTATTTCATCATTTGCAACTATGTAGCTAACGTCTTCGCCTGCTACTATTCGTTCATAATAATGGCATCCGGAAATATCTATCTCTTTTCCGAGGCTGGTACGCGCTACACCCTCTCCTTTGTGGAAAAGCACTTCATATGCTGACGTGCTCTCACAAATAGAGTTCATAATGCTCTTAATCTCAGCATCATCAACTTCTTCTTTGGAAAGGAAATCACAAACCGCACCTGAAACGGCAGAAATAATCTCTAACTCATTTTGAACTCTGTCGGCATACGCCTGAGTAACAAAGATTAAATCGTCTTTGGTGGTATCTTGTCTCCGGACATTTACATTCACGTAAAATACCATAACCACGATGCCTACCGCCACGCACAAAATCACTGTGGGAATTATAAACTTTTTAAAAATTCTGAGGTACTCGTCCTTCATTCTTATCTCCCTGCATTTCCACTACGGGTCAACAGTTACCTTTATTCTTCTGCATCTTCTTCTGTTTCTTCTTCTGATTCTTCTACTTCCACATGCCAGTCATCCGGCTGCTCATCCGCCTCTTCTTTTGGCTCAAATCTTTTAAATGTCTTATCATAAAGTAACGCATTTAAAAATACCGGTCCTGATAGTCCTAAGCAAAACACCACCGGGAAAATCTGAGGTGCTGCAAATGCCACAACTACCGGAATGAGCCAACAGGCCATCATGAAAACCGTTCTGACTATGGATAACATTGCCATAAATAAGGAATTCTTAAATACCTCTTTCAGGGTATTTTCAAATCGTGCCAAGAGTGGAAATATATACATGGAGGCAAACGTTACAATTACTGCCACAACGAGCAGTGCCGTTTTAAACCATGACGGAACATCCTCCCCTGCATGATAGCACCAAGCAGCATCCAGTCCAAGTACGATTATAATTACCAGCATAATGAGCCATGCTATGGTAGCCTGTTTAAAGTTTTCTTTAAATGATTTAAAAAACGACCTCGTGATATATGCTTCTTCATCTCTGACTATCTTAAGTGCCACATAGTGTAACGCAGTCATGGATGCCCCAATGGTAATAATAGGAATACAACAGAAAAGTGCCAAAAAATTCAGGCAAATAAGATCTGCAAACTTTCCCATAATTTTCATCGGCGGGCTGTCGAGGCCAAGTAATCTTCCCATTTGTATGTTCTCCTTTTCTATTCCTTCTGCCTCAGCTATTTTTTTCTTCCACGACAAGCATCATTGGCGTTATGATAATTCCATCCTGCTGCTTCTCAGGTCCTAAGTCAAAAAATCCGAGGCAGTGATAGAATCCAACTCCATACGGAGAAGCGTTCACCGTAAGTTTTTTCTGCCCCATCTCAGCACGGGCATAATCTGCCATCGCCAAAACAAGGGCTCTCCCAATCCCTCTTTTATGGTAATTGCGATCAACAAAAAGCAATGATATATGACTTTTATTCCGAAGGCTGATAATCCCGACCAACTTAGGGCCGTCATAGGCTGCCATCACCTGATAGGTGCCCTTAAGGAACCTTCGCTTTAATTCGCTGTCCGTAATAAAGTCTTCAAAATTTCTGATGCCTTCCGGCGAATAAACATCCCCCTCAAACTCAAGAAATGTTTTCCACGCAAGGCCCATGGCTTCTTCCCATTCTTCGCGATCCAAAAATCGTATCTCGTACGGTAACTCTACACTCATTGTTTTGTCCTTTAATCGCTAATATTCTATTATTATATCAAATAAATTTTCATTTTACAATGCATTCACCTTGTACATTTTAGTGTACATTCCCCACTCGGTTATCAAGAGGCAGTCCTTTTTCTACCGCGTATGCATTCTCTAAAGTAGTGCGTGCTATCGCCTGCATGGCTTCTTTCGTAAAAAAGCCCATATGGGATGTGACAAGAACGTTGGGAAAAGTCATTAACCTTGCAAGGTTATCATCAGTTATAATTTCTCCGGAGCAGTCTTCATAAAAAAGTCCTTCTTCCTCTTCGTAAACGTCCAGTCCCACACCGCCAAATTTCTTCTGCAACAGAGCATCAATCAGTGCATCCGTATCCACCAACGCTCCTCTTGATGTATTCACAAGATAAACGCCGTCTTTCATTATTTTTATGGTATCTTTATTAATCAGATGCTGGGTTTCTTTTGTAAGAGGACAATGTAAAGAAACCACCTCGCTGCTTGCAAGCAGTTCCTCCAAAGATACATATTCGGCTTTCAGTCCTTTTGCGGGATAAGGATCATAGCAAAGCACTCTCATACCAAACCCGTTAAAAATGTTAATCATTGCCTGCCCGATTTTGCCGGTTCCCACAACTCCTGCTGTCTTTCCAAACAAATCCATTCCCATAAGGCCATGCAAGCTCATATTAAACTCTCTGGTTCTGTTGTAGGCTTTATGTGTCCATCTGTTTACGGTAAGGAGCATGGCCATGGCAAACTCCGCCACCGCCTCAGGGGAATAGCTGGGCACACGGAGAACTGCAATTTTTCCCTCTGCCGCCTTAATATCCACGTGATTGTATCCGGCACTTCTAAGCAAAACAGCTTTGACCCCCATCTCACAGAGATCATCAATCATCTGCGCATCCACATAATCATTCACAAAAATACAGATGGCATCATAACCTTTTGTCATGAACACCGTTTCCCTGTTACATGACGCTTCTATAAAATGAATATCAAAGCCGTACTCTTTTCCCATAGGCTCAAACCATGTCTTATCATAAGGTTTCGTACTGTAAAACGCAATTTTCATATAGGGGACCTCTTTCTACAAATATTTTATTACTGCTATAAAACAATATACAACGTAGTATTTACAAAAATGCCTATATTAAAACTACTAAAAAAGGTTTTCAAAGAAATTTGACACTGAACTTTGAATGCCTTCCCATAAATTTTCAAAAAAGCCTTTTACTGCCGATGTCACCGCATCTTCCACAGCTTTGGTAAATGCCTCATTTGCATGTGCCACAAAGTCTGCGCCATAGGTGTCATAAAGCTCCTGTGCACGGTCCAAAATGTCCTCGCCGGAAAAACCAAGTGCTTCCAGCTGTTCCATTACTTCCACAATCTGAGTGGCGGTCTGCTTATCAATGGTAATACCAAACTGCGTCTCCCCTTCTTTGATTGCAGAGGCAATCCCTTCCTCAGAATAAAGACTTCCGTCAGATACTTTTTCTTTCAGAAAATCAAATATCTCTTCCACGGTTTCGCTGTCCATATCGGAAAGTGCTTCGGACACTTTTTCTTCTACATCCGAAAGCATTTCTTCCACATCCGGAAATTCTGTTTCCTCCGCGCTTGCAGCATGAACCATCAGTGGTGTGGGGAGGACGGTTGTCAGCATAAACATAACTGCAAACAAAACCGCCATTTTTTTGAACAATATCTTTTTTCTCAATCCTGATACTCCTTCACTCTGTCCATGATAAAAGAATAAACATCCTCATAAACCTGATCTTTATCCTTTTCATTTAAAATCTCATGACGGTCACCGGGATATAATTTTATTGACAAATTCTCCATTCCCGCATTTTCAAAGTCATGATATGCTTTTTTCACTCCTTCCCCGTAGTCTCCCACAGGGTCTTCTTCCCCTGCTATAAAATATACAGGAAGGTTTTTGGGCATTTTGGATAGATTCTCTTCTTTATTTAATCTGGTAATAATTTCAAACATGGTTTGAAATCCATTGACCGTAAAAGTAAAGCCGCAAAGAGAATCATTCTTATAAATATCTACTACCTTTTCGTCGGTACAGAGCCAATCCTTATCTGTTCTCTCCGGTTGCAGACGTTTATTATATGCCCCGAATGCCATGTTATCCAAACGTTTTGCCACATGCTTTCCACCCAAAACAAGTTCCTGGATTTTCGCCAAAACTTTTGCAGCAGAGATAATTCCTTGGGGCATACTGCCTGTTCCGCAAAGAATGGCTCCCTGTATTCCTGTTCCGTAACGGAACAAATAATTTCTAAGCATGTAGGATCCCATACTATGTCCCAAAATCACATAGGGAACACCGGGATAAGCTTCCTGTGTCATCTTTTTAAGGCGATGCACATCACGCACTATCACCGTTGCCGGATCCCGCTTGCAAAAGTATCCGTAAGTTCCACCTTCTGAAACACTTTTCCCGTGCCCCAAATGGTCCTCACCGGTTACAAGAATACCTCTTTCTGCAAAATACTGTGCCACTTCCTCATAGCGTTCGATATACTCCGCCATTCCGTGAACAATCTGAAGAATGCAAACAATGTCTCCTTCCGGAATCCAGCGGACAGCATGTATTTTGGAAATCCCATCTCTTGAATCAAAGGTAAATTCTTCCTTTTTAACCATATTGTACCCCCCCTTTGTGTGTTAACAGATTTCTGCTCCTGCAGGCATTTCTTTTTCCGGTGTCATAAGAGCCAGATTGCCTTCTGCGTCTTCTGCACAAAGGAGCATTCCCTCGCTAAGTACGCCGGCAAGCTTCGCGGGCTTTAAGTTCACAAGAACCATCACCTTCTTGCCAACCATCTCTTCCGGAGAGTAATACTGTTTAATGCCGGAAACAATTTGTTTCACCTGACTTCCGATTTTTACCTGAGAGCAAAGAAGCTTCTTCGATTTCGGCACTTCCTCACAGGCAATAATTTCACCTACCTGGAACTGCATTTTCATAAAATCATCATAAGTAATTTCTTCTTTTGCTTCGATATCAATCACATTTTCATCTGCTTTTTCTTCTGCCACACCGCTTGCCGCATCTGCCGCTGCTTTTCTTTCCGCAAACATAGCTTCTGCCTTTTCCACAATTTCTTTTGCATCCAGTCTTGCAAAAAGAATTTCAGGCTTATCGGTTACTTTGTTTCCGGAAGGATACTGTCCTGCTTTGCAGCTTTCCTCAAAGCTTCTTACGGAAGTATTTAACTGTGCCACGATTTTTTCTGCAGTTCCCGGCATAAAGGGTTCTAAGAGAGACGCACCTGTCACAATGCTGTCTACCAGATTGTAGAGAACTGTTGCCAGTCTGTCTTTCTTCGCCTCATCCTTTGCAAGAACCCAGGGTTCTGTTTCGTCAATATATTTATTACAACGTTTGAACAGTGCAAAAATCTCTGTCAGTGCATCTGCCACACGAAGGTCTTCCATTTTCGCCGAAACCCTTCCGTAAGTGCCGGTTACTACCGCCTTCAAATCGTCATCAACAGGCTCTGTCACGCCTTTATCTGCCACCACTCCATCGAAATATTTATTGCTCATGGAAATGGTTCTGTTTACAAGGTTTCCTAAGGTATTGGCAAGGTCAGAATTGATTCTCTCCACCAAAAGTTCCCAGGAAATGGTTCCGTCATTATCAAAAGGCATTTCATGAAGAACAAAATAACGCACTGCATCCACGCCAAAGAAATCTACCAGGTCATCTGCATAAATCACATTTCCTTTGGACTTACTCATCTTGCCGTCACCCTGCAAAAGCCAAGGATGACCAAATACCTGCTTAGGCAGGGGCTCGCCAAGTGCCATCAGGAAAATGGGCCAGTAAATAGTATGGAAACGGATAATATCCTTTCCGATTAAGTGAAGATCTGCAGGCCACAATTTCTTATATTGGTCACTGCTTTCACCGTCACATTCATAACCGATACCGGTAATATAGTTGGTAAGTGCATCCAGCCATACATAGACTACATGCTTGTCATCGAAATCAACCGGAATGCCCCACTTAAAGGAGGTTCTGGATACACAAAGGTCCTGGAGACCGGGAAGAAGGAAATTATTCATCATTTCATTCTTACGGGATACCGGCTGGATAAATTCCGGATGAGTGTTAATGTGTTCAATTAATCGGTCTGCATATTTGCTCATTTTAAAGAAGTAAGCCTCTTCCTTGGCAGGCTTTACTTCACGTCCGCAGTCGGGGCACTTTCCATCCTCAAGCTGGGATTCTGTCCAGAAAGATTCACAAGGGGTACAGTAAAGTCCTTCGTAAGAGCTCTTATAAATATCTCCCTGGTTGTACAATCTCTTGAATATTTTCTGTACCTGTTTTTCATGGTAGTCATCTGTGGTACGGATAAATTTATCATAAGAGGTATCCATCAGATTCCACAAATCTTTGATGGTTCCTGCAACGCCATCCACGAATTCCTTAGGGGTAACGCCTGCTTCCTGTGCTTTTAATTCAATCTTCTGACCATGCTCATCGGTTCCAGTCTGAAAGAATACATCATATCCGTCTTTTCTTTTAAAGCGGGCGATGCTGTCCGCAAGCACAATCTCATAGCTGTTACCGATGTGGGGCTTGCCGGATGTATAGGCAATCGCCGTGGTAATATAATACTTTCCTTTACTCATTTTTTGTGTCTCCTTTCATCAAAAAAGCTGCCTCCTGTATTACAGAAGACAGCTATATAGCCGTGGTACCACTTCTTTTCATCTCCCTCTCACGGGGGAAACCTCATCGGGTACATAAAATACCCTGCCGCTGTAACAGGCGGATCCTGTTGCAATCTAGCCGCATCTGCGGTTCGGTGCACTGCTCAGAAGCCATCTTCCCTTCCTTTCCGCTTAGTTCCTCTCAACCTACACGCCATCAAATATGTAACCGGCACCTGTGCAGGGAACTTTCTCTGTAAAACTTCCGTGAAGCTACTCTCTTCGTCATCGCTTTTATTCTTATTAGTTATTAGCCTATCACAAAGAAATTATGTTGTCAATCGGGCTTATTTTTTCTTACCCGGAAGAATAAACACAAATATCAGAGAGCTAAGAAGTAACATAAACGGATATGTCAAGTTCGGAATAATATCAAAGGCTGACACATTCTGTCCCAGTTCTGCTGCCACGGAAAGTGCCACCAGCATCTGTGCACCATAAGGAATGATTCCCTGAAAAATACAAGAGAAGGTATCTAAGACAGACGCCGCTTTTCTGGGTGAAATGTCATAACTCTCTGCCATTTCCTTTGCAATGGGGTTTGCCATAACAATGGCAACTGTATTGTTCGCTGTGGCAATATCCATAGCACCAACCAAAAGTCCCATTCCAAGCATACCGCCGCGTTTTCCCTTAAACATCTTTTTAATGAGCTGAAGAAGGGCTGCGAATCCGCCGTATTCATTAATGAGTGCACAAATGGCTGACACCAAAATTGCTACCATAGTCGTTTCGAACATGCCGGATACACCCCCGCCCATGTTGGAAAGAAGACTCGTAGCTTCTGTTGCACCTGTTGCAAGCATAATGACAGAACCACTTACAATACCGATTAACAATACCACAAAAACATTGATACCGATAATTCCGCCGATTAATACCAAAAGGTAAGGGATAATCTGAATCAGATTATAGTCATTTGCTACCGCCTCTCCCACATCAGCACCCATGGAACGGATAAAAATAATCACTAAGGATGCAAGTGCCGCCGGGAGGGCAATTCCAAAGTTTTCCCTAAACTTGTCTTTCATGGCACAACCCTGGCCGTTACATGCCGCTATTGTGGTATCAGAGATAAAGGACAGGTTATCACCAAACATGGCACCTCCTACAACCGTTCCCACACACAAGGGTACAGAAAAGCCGGAACCGTTTGCCACTGCCACCGCAATGGGTGCAATCAGCGTAATGGTTCCCACAGAGGTTCCCATTGCCAGCGACACAAAAGCACTTACCACAAAAAGCACAAGCACTGCAAATTCTGCCGGAATAATGGATAGTAGGAAATAGGCAACGCTTTCCGCACTGCTTCTTCCCACAACGCCTACAAATGCGCCTGCCGCCATAAAAATAAGAATCATGGTCACGATATTTTTATCGCCCACACCTTTTGCCATAATTTCCAGTTTACTGTCAAAATTAAGGGCCGGGTTCTGCACACACGCCACAATAAGTGCAATCAAAAAGATTACTACAATAGGGATATTATAAAATCCCATGGAAATTTTAAGTACATACTCAAATAAAATACCAAGCCCCAAGTACAGGACCAGAAATACCCCTATAGGGAGAAGTGCTTTGTAATTTGCCTTTTTCATAAAAACCTCCTGCTTATTTTTCCTGCTATTTTATAAATCAGAACTGCAACCGCCACACCGATAAGCAGGCCACCGAGAATGTCCGTGGGATAATGTACAAACAAATACATTCTGCTGAACGCAACCAGCGTTGCCAGTGCTATCGCTGCAATTCCTCCTTTTTTATGTTGAAGAAGAATGGACGTTGCGGCCGTAAAGGCATGCATGGTATGTCCCGATGGAAATGAGAACTCACCCGGAATGGGAATTAGAAGCGGTACGGACGGGTCAATGTGACAAGGTCTGATTCTGCCCACGATATTCTTAATTCCGAGATTTCCGATGATAAAGCATACTGCCATGGAAATAAGCATGAGCAGTCCGCATTTCCTTGTCTTCTTAAAAATCAAAAACAGTAGCCCCAGGATAATCCATCCGATTCCGCCATCACCAAAGGTGGTGGCTGCCACCATGATTTTATCCAGTATGGGGTGATGCATTTCCTGTAACTTATAAAGTATTTCAAATTCAAATGCCACGTTTATCTCCCTCTCCGCTTTTCTTTTTCATTAGGCGGTACAGTTGTCCGCCTTCCGTAACATCCTTTTCATAAGCAAAGCCCAGTTTCTGCAAAAGCTTTAGTGACGCTTCATTTTCTTTGATTACCAATGCCTGTACTTCATCAAAGCACAATTCACATTTGGCATATTCCAAAATTGCCTCACACACTTCTTTTGCATAGCCTTTCCCCTGATGCTTTCTTTCTATGACAAAACCAAGTTCCGGCACATCATATCCTTCCCTGACGCTAAGTCCCGCTCTTCCGATAATTTCACCGGATTGCTTTTCCATTACGGTCCACATGCCAAAACCATAAAATCCGTACATCTGTTTAATGTAATCCTGCATGTAGGCAATTTCCTGCTCCGGGTCTTGAAACAAATCTTCCATGTATTTTGTAATGGAAGGGTCGCTGTAAATGCGGTAGAAGTCGGTTACATCCTCCACTGTACTTTCCCGCACAAACAGCCTATCCGTTTCCAGGATATCCCATGGAATCTGTCGGAGGCGACGGTATACTTCGTCATAGGATTTGCAATTAAGTTCATCCACGTCGGTTACTGCATAGAGAACATCGTAAAAAGTCTCATCTCTATTTTCGTTATGATAAAAACCTGCCGTCAAAAATCCCTGTTGCTTTAGTGTCTGCACAATGTCATTGCTGTCACTGATTATCAAAGTATCATCTTTGCAAGAATTATTATAGCAGAATTCTTTTATCTCTTCCTCATATTTTTTTGGGGCTTTCATTATAAGGAGATTTACATCTCTATCTGATAATGCATATTCCATCTTTTGCTTATGGGCTGTGAGGTAATCATATCCTGCGGGCGTGACTAAATAAATCACAAATTTTAGCATTGCAATATTTCCTTACTTTTAATAAAATAAATACTAACGTTCTATTAAGTATAACACATTAATATGAAAGGAAGTATATATTATGGCACAAAATCCTATTGTAACTTTTACAATGGAAAACGGAGATGTAATTAAAGCAGAGCTTTATCCAGATATTGCACCGGTTTCCGTAAACAATTTTGTAAGTCTTGTGAGCAAAGGCTTCTATGATGGGCTTATTTTCCATCGTGTCATCCGCGGCTTTATGATCCAGGGCGGTGACCCGGAAGGAACCGGCATGGGCGGCCCCGGCTACAGCATCAAGGGTGAATTTGCCGCAAACGGTTTTGAAAACAATTTAAAGCACACAGAAGGTGTTCTTTCCATGGCAAGAAGCATGATGCCCAACTCCGCAGGCTCCCAGTTCTTTATTATGCACAAGAACTCTCCTCATTTGGACGGCTCCTACGCTGCCTTCGGAAAAGTTATTGAAGGAATGGAAAATGTAAACAAAATTGCTGAAACAAGAACTGATTTCTCCGATCGTCCCTTAGAAGATCAGGTTATGAAATCCGTTACCGTAGAAACTTTCGGTGTTTCCTATCCGGAACCTGAAAAATGCTAGTTTTTCCACAGGGAGGACGGAAAAAGTGCCGAAATATGGCAAAAATTGCGTGTTGTTCATATTTTGTTCACATTTAATTTAAAAAAACTTCAATTTATCAACATTCTTTAGACATTTCTGAGTTTTATACTTATATCATAAGATACAAACAAAATTGTCTAATTCAAAGTAATTGATTTTTTAAATAACTTTTTCATAATAAAATGCCAAGTAAGATAACTTACTTGGCATCCTCCCTTTTTAGGGGGTATTTTCTCTTTTATAACAACCAAATCAGCAACCAAAAAGGAGTTTTCGCTTCATAGACTTTTCGTCTATTTTGCAAAAACTCCTTTATCATTCTTATTCAACTATGTAAGCCAAATCGATATGATTTATGCCTTACCTTCAGAACCAAGAACAGTTTTAATCTTGTGAGCTACAACTTCCTTACAGTAGTCACGGCCTGTTGTTAAGTACTGTCTGGGATCGAAGTGATCGGGATGAGCAAACATATGCTCTCTAACACCTGCTGTAAGACCTAATCTTAAGTCAGAGTCGATGTTAATCTTACATACTGCAGATCTTGCAGCCTGACGAAGCATTTCTTCAGGAATACCGATTGCATCTTCTAACTTACCACCGTTTGCATTGATGATGTCAACGTACTGAGGAAGTACGGAGGAAGCACCATGTAAAACGATAGGGAATCCGGGAAGTCTCTTAGAAACTTCATCAAGGATATCGAAACGAAGCTGAGGCTTCTGGCCGGGTTTGAACTTGAATGCACCATGGCTTGTACCGATAGCGATTGCAAGAGAGTCAACACCTGTTCTTGTAACGAAGTCTTCAACCTGTTCAGGCTGTGTATAAGATTCGTTTCCGCTTTCTACAACAACATCATCTTCAACACCTGCTAATGTTCCCAGCTCTGCTTCTACTACAACGCCTCTTTCATGAGCGTAGTCAGCAACTCTCTTGGAAACTTCGATGTTTTCTTCATAAGAAAGATGGGAAGCATCGATCATAACGGAAGTAAATCCGCCGTCGATACACTGCTTACAGATTTCGAAATCTGCACCGTGATCTAAGTGAAGAGCGATCGGAATATCTGTTTCTTCGATAGCTGCCTGTACAAGGTGATAAAGATAAGAATGCTTAGCATATTTTCTTGCACCTGCGGAGCACTGAAGAATAATAGGGGATCTTAATTCATTTGCGGCTTCTGTGATAGCCTGAACGATTTCCATGTTATTAACGTTGAAAGCACCAACAGCGTATCCGCCTTCGTATGCCTTCTTAAACATTTCTGTGGTTGTAACTAATGGCATTTCAAATCATCCTTTCTTTGTTAAAATTTGTATTTACGGGTTTATTATAACAGATAATCTTTTAATTGCAAACAGAAAAAGAACTGTGCCTTTAAGCACAGTCCTTATATAAATCTGAATTAAGCTTTGTTAATGGAACCGAAGATTTCCATTTTTTCTTTCACGGTAGCTTTAATTGCTTCCACACCGGGAGCAAGAAGTTTACGGGGATCAAATCCCTTTCCTTCCAAATCTTTACCGTCTTCAATATACTTACGTGTAGCTGCTGCAAAAGCAAGCTGACATTCTGTATTTACGTTAATCTTAGCAACACCTAATGAAATTGCTTTCTGAATCATTTCTGTAGGGATACCTGTACCGCCGTGAAGAACTAAAGGAAGGTCTCCTGTAAGCTGCTGGATTGCATCTAATGTTTCAAAGGATAATCCCTGCCAGTTTGCAGGATATTTTCCATGAATGTTTCCGATACCTGCTGCAAGGAAGTCTACTCCAAGATCAGCTACTGCCTTACATTCATTAGGGTCTGCACATTCGCCTGCGCCGATAACGCCGTCTTCTTCACCACCGATGGAACCAACTTCTGCTTCAAGGGAAATTCCCTTAGCATGTGCTGCTGCAACCAATTCTTTGGTCTTTGCAACGTTTTCTTCAATGGGATAGTGAGATCCGTCAAACATTACGGATGAAAATCCTGCTTCAATACATTTATAACAGTGTTCATAGCTACCATGATCTAAGTGAAGAGCTACAGGAACGGTAATATTCTGGTCTTTGATAAGTCCGTTTACCATACCTACCACTACATCATAACCACCCATGTACTTTCCTGCTCCTTCGGATACACCGAGGATTACAGGTGAATTGTTTTCCTGTGCTGTTAACAGGATAGCTTTTGTCCACTCAAGGTTGTTGATGTTAAACTGGCCAACTGCATAATGACCTGCTTTTGCTTTTTTAAGCATTTCTGTTGCTGATACTAACATTTTGTTTTCCTCCAAGTTATATTAAAGAATATTATTCTTCTTTTCCGTTTAAATAATTGCTGATGCTTTCAATAGCTGTCTGTTCATCTTCGCCATCTGCTGTCACTGTGATGGTTTCCCCTTTATTCAGTGTAAGTGTCATCATTCCCATGATACTTTTCGCATTGACTTTTTTATCCTGTGCCACAATATAAATGCTGCTCTCAAATCTGCTTGCCACCTGAACTAACATAGCAATCGGTCTTGCGTCAAAGTCTTCTTTAACATTTACCTCAATTGCTCTTTCAATCATTCCATTTTCCTCCTTTAGTTCCTGATTTTCTCCGCCATTTCACTAAGTTTCCGTAATCTATGATTTACACCGGACTTGCCTACCGGTGGGTTGAGATAACCACCCAGTTCCTGAAGGGAGCTCTCCGGATAAGCCAATCTTACAATGGCCATCTGGCGCAGATTTTCCGGCAAATTGGAAAATCCGTAGCATTTTTCTAACAGCTGAATATCTTCTATCTGCTTATTAGCTGCGTTTACCGTCTTTGCGATATTCGCGGCTTCGCAATTGACCTGCCTGTTAATGGAGTTACGCATTTCCTTCTCTATCCTTAAATTCTCTAAATTCATTAAGGACAAATGCGCTCCCATTACATTGAGCAAATCAACAATTCCTGCGCCTTCCTTCAGATACACAACAAAATATTTTTTGCGCTTTACTATCTTTGCATCCAGATCGAAGCTGTTAATCGCTTCCCGGATCTGCACGGCTTTTGCTTCCCTGTCACACACAAACTCAAGGTGATAACTTTTCTGAGGATCGCTCATGGAGCCCACACATAAAAAAGCACCTCGCAAAAAAGCACGTCTGCAACAACTGTTCTTAATCAGCATAGGATTTACGCTGTCATGAACCGTTCTTATCTGTTTGTTCCCCTCAAACAGCTTAATTGCCTGCAGTACTTTGTCCGCATCAGTACCTATCATAAATGTTTTTTTCAATAATGTAAAGTATTTTCTGAAAGCGGCATCGTTTTCCGTGCTTAACTCAATCTCGCTACCGCCATCTTTTGTGGCTTCTATTTTGCATCCAAAATGAATAATTGCAGAAAGCTCTGCCAATTGACAATGTCTGGATGCAGGAACTATTTTTTCCAATTCCGCTTTTACTTCTGCCGAAAAAGACATCTTCATCCATCCTTTTTCTACTATATGCCTTGTCCTAAATCTCTATGTGCAATTTTGATTCCGTAATTGCCTTTATTTTTCATGCGGTCGTAAAGCTTGTTTGCCAATGTCACACTTCTGTGCTTTCCACCGGTACAGCCAATCCCTACAACCAGCTGGTACTTTCCTTCTTTTACATAATTGGGAATCAGGAAATTTAACATGTCACTGAGTTTATCCACAAACTCTTCCGCCTCGGAAAAACTCATCACATAATCCTGCACTTCCTTATCATTTCCCGTTTTATATTTCAGTTCATCAATATAGAACGGATTGGGTAAAAAGCGCACGTCAAATACCAAGTCCGCATCTGCCGGAATCCCGTGCTTAAAGCCAAAGGACAAAATATTAACCATTAGGCTATTATACTCTTCATTCTTTACAAAAATACGGTCCAGTTCTTCTTTTAACTCTCTGGTTAACAGGTTGGAAGTGTCAATTACATACTCTGCCTTCTTTTTGATGTCATGCAGAATCTCTCTTTCTTTATTGATACCGTCTTCCACTCTTCCTTCCAAGGACAAGGGATGCATTCTCCTTGACTCTTTATATCTTTTCAGAAGCACCTGCGTGCTTGCTTCCATAAAAAGAATTTCAAAATTGTACCCGTTTCCTTTTAATTTTTCCAGTATCTTCTGCGCATCTTCAAAAGGCTGGTCTGCACGGACATCGAGTCCCAGAGCCACCTTCGTCACTTCGCTTCCGGGCATGGCAAGCAATTCCACAAATTTTTCAATTAAGGGAACAGGCAAATTGTCCACACAATAAAAGCCTACGTCCTCAAGCATTCTCATTGCCGTTATTTTACCGCTACCGCTCATTCCCGTTACAATTACGAAACGCATGTGATACCTCCTTAAAAATCTCCCAGATAAATAACTTCTCTCTCCAGTGTCACGCCAAATCTTTCTTTGACTCTTTCCTGTACTTCACTGATGACTTCCGTCACGTCAGCTGCCGTTGCATTTCCTTTATTAATTACAAATCCGCAATGTTTTTCAGAAACTCCTGCACCGCCGATTGAAAATCCCCGAAGCCCTGCATCCATAACCAGCTTTCCGGCAAAATATCCTTCCGGTCTTTTGAAGGTACTTCCCGCACTGGGATAATTTAAAGGTTGCTTTTCCCTTCTCTTTGCCGCCAGTTCTTCCATTTCTTTACGGATTTCTTCTTTATTTCCTTTTTTTAATTTCAGTGTCACTTCTAATACGATAAACTTACGGTTTTTGATGATACTACTACGATAGCCAAACTCCATGGTTTCATTATCAAGAATGAGGATTTCCCCATTTTCGTCCATGACTTTGACATTCTCAACGATATTTTTCATCTCACCGCCATAGGCTCCGGCGTTCATCATCACGCCACCGCCGATGGTTCCGGGAATTCCGGATGCAAAGGCCATACCCTCCAGGGAATTTTCCATAGCTTGCTGTGCCACCTGTGACATCAGTGCTCCCGCTTTGGCACATATCCTTTCCCCATCACATTCTATGCTTGCAAACTTTTCTTTTAATTGCAAAATAATACCGGCATATCCTCTGTCACCTACCAACAGATTACTGCCGTTTCCTAAAATAAAATATGGAATTTCTACCTGATTAAAATAAGGGATTAGTTTAAAAAGTTGCTGCTCACTGCTTATTTTTACAAGGCAAAGAGCATTACCTCCCACACGGAAAGTAGTATGCATACTCATGGGCTCATATTCCAGAATATCTTCCGCCGGCACATGGGCTCTTATCATTTCCAAAACTGCTGCACTTACTTCTTGCACTTCTTACACCTGCTGTTCTTTTTGTTATTTTATTCCGGATGCTACAGAAGAGTTCTTTCTTCTGCAGCACCGGTCTTTTTATTTTAGTTTTCTTTGTCGAGAATTAATTTGGCTGAGCCGTAAATTCCTGCGTCATTTCCAAGAGTCGCAAGTACGAATTTAGCATCACGGCTTCCGTGGAATACATTTTTCTCATAATGAGGTTTGATGTAATCCATGAGAATTTCTCCTGCTTTCGATACACCACCGCCGATAACAAAGGCTTCCGGATTTACAACACCTGCCACGCAGGATAATCCTTTTCCTAAATATTCCCCGAACTGCTCTGCAATCTTAATCGCAAGAGCGTCTCCTGCTTTCACTGCGTCAAATACTGCTTTTGCAGATACTTCGCCGTCTCGGAGCATACTTGCATCACTACAGGAAGAGAGCATTCTGTTTGCCAGTCTGGTAATTCCGGTTGCAGATGCATATTGCTCCAGGCATCCTTTGTTTCCGCAACCGCAAACCTCTGTCTCATTATCATCCAGATGGATATGTCCGATTTCACCGCCGGCACCGATTGCTCCTGTGAGCATCTTACCGTTAATAATGATACCACCACCAACGCCGGTTCCCAGGGTTACCACTACCAAATCCTTATAACCGCGGCCACCACCCATCCACATTTCTCCAAGGGCTGCCACGTTGGCATCATTACCTGCCATAACAGGCATATTTAACAAATCTTCCAAGGTATCTTTAATACTGAAAGTACCCCAACCCAAATTTACGGCTCTGTGCACCATGCCTTCTGCGTCAACAGGACCGGGAGCTCCTACGCCCACACCGATAACGGCATCATTGTCAATTTGTTTCATCTTTTCCTGAATACTTGCTGCGATATCAGGCAGAATCTGTGAGCCGTCGTTTTCTGTTCTGGTGGGAATTTCCCATTTATCAAGAACGTTTCCGTCTGTGTCAAACAATCCAAGTTTTACGGTAGTTCCACCGATATCTACCCCAAATACATATTTTTTCATATCTTTCACCTACTATTATTATTTATATAGAAGCTTTTATTCGTCTTCCTCATCTTCTCTTCTTCTTGCAAGAGATTCCTGCACACGTCTGTAAAGTTCCTGTGCCGCATTGTAACCCATCTTCTTCTGACGGTGGTTAATCGCTGCAGATTCACAGATAACTGCAAGGTTACGTCCGGGACGGATAGGAATATTGTGGCATACCACTTTATTGCCAAGGTACTCTGTATATTCTTCTTCCAGACCCAGTCTGTCATATTCTTTTTCTTTATTCCACTCTTCCAATCTGATAACCAGGTCAATGTTCTGGGTATCTTTAACGCTGGATACACCAAATAAGGTCTTTACGTCAACGATTCCGATACCTCTAAGTTCAATAAAATGCTTGGTAATATCAGGCGCAGAACCTACAAGTGTATCGTCGCTTACTTTTCGGATTTCTACAGCGTCATCGGTTACAAGACGGTGTCCACGCTTAATAAGCTCCAGTGCTGCTTCTGATTTACCGATTCCGCTTTCACCGGTAATCAGCACGCCCTCGCCGAATACGTCAACCAAAACACCATGCACAGAAATGCAAGGGGCAAGTTTTACATTCAGCCATCTGATAATTTCTGCCATAAATGCAGAGGTAGCTTTTTTGGTAATGAGCACAGGAACTTCCCGTTCTAGTGCAATTTCAATAAACAATTCATCAGGCTGTAATTCCCGGCAGAATACAATTGCCGGAATATCACAGGATAATAATCTGGTATAGATTTCTTTTTTTCTTGCTTCAGGAAGTCCCTGAAGATAAGTGTATTCCACAAAACCGATAATCTGCAATCTGGTAGCTTCAAAATGCTCAAAATATCCTGCCAGCTGAAGCGCCGGTCTGTTAATATCCGGCTGGATAATTTTAATCTTGGAGATGTCCAGCTGGGGGGTTAAATTTTCCAATTTCATTTTTTCGATGATGTTCTCTAGTTTTACGCTTGCCATAGTAATTTCCATACCTTTCTTATAGTCTGTAAGTTTGGTACACATACATAATTATTGTAGCATACCCGGCGTGCAATCTCAATAGACATCCGCCAATCATTATTTAGTTAGATGGCGCATTCTCTAATCGTAATCTTTCAGCCGAATGCAAGATATCCAGCTGATACTTTGCAATTTCTTTCAATGCATTAAACCTTTCTATCTTACTTTTCCCTTCACGAATCATCTGTGCATTGTGAGTTTCCAAATTTGACAAAACTGTCAATTCGTTAATTGTAGCATAATCTCTTACATTATATTTTTTTGCCAATTCGGGATTCGCATCTCTCCATGCTTTAGCTGTAAAGCCAAACAATACAACATTTAATATATCTGCTTCTTCTGCATAGGCAAGCCACTCAACCCTTGTCATATAATCCCCTTTCGGAATGATATAATTCTTAATTGCATCTGTTTGTATTAAGTAATTGTTTTTAGACAAAAATCTTTTAGCATCCCATTCTATTTTTTTCTGATTATTTTCTTCTTGTTTAAGCCTTTGAAATTCCTTAATTAAATACAGTTTAAATACGGGACTAATTGCTGATGCAAACTCAAACGCAATATCCTTGTGAGCATAAGTACCACCATATCTTCCTCTCTTTACATATAGCCCTTTGGCATTCGTACTTTCTATCCACTCCGAAACACTTAATACAAATGTATGTAAACCAGCTTCACTTTTAAAGTGGTCGAATTCGACTACTTTAAAATCAGGATTATATATTTGCTCCCACGTTCCCAAAAATTCAAGTGTCACTCTGTTTCTCATCCAATTTTTCACCACATCAGCCGCTCTTGAATTACCACCTTTTGCTGCCGCTATATCCGTAATACTAATATATCCATCCATATCTGACCCTGAAACAGTTATTGGTATACCCTGTACCATAATTATTGTATTCTTTTTATTACCCATGAGACCTCCTCCTAATTACGTAACAGGTTGTCACATAATTTACTAATCATCCATTGTTTCTTTTTTATGCTTATCTGCCAATTGTTCAATGCAAATTTTATATTCTATTAAGTGCAAAAGGTATTGTGGAATCCTTCTATGTCCTAATTCCCAATCAGTTTCAGTCATATAAGGAATCTCAAAATACTCACAAAATTCTTTTCGATTCATCCCAGTGCTTTCTCTTAGTTTTCTCAGTTCTTCTCTTGCTTCCATAATCCACCTCTTTATGCATTGCATAAATTAATTATATAACTTTTATAGCATTCAATCAATCAAATTATTTCAATATAAATAATGAACCTCGGTAACGTCTTACATATTACCGAGGTTATAAATATCCCTTTATTCTCCCAACATCTCCCTGCATGCCTGTTGCCAATATTTTTCCGGAACCTCCGGCCAGTTACATCTGCCGATTTCCTCATAGCATAATTCCATCGCTCGGAATAACACATGGCCATGCGAAACACTACCGCCCTTTAGCAAACTTTCAGATACCTTCGTCCAGCAAGGAGCCAGTTCATAAAGATTCTCATCTTTCATTTCCTGTATCACTTTATCTGTATCATAGGCAACTGCAAAAAAATCCGGTTCCCACTTTCCTGCCACTCCATGAAGAATCATGAATTGTGCTTTAGAACTTCCGTCCAACGCAACACCTACAGATCCGGGATTCCATACTATTTTTCCGTGTTCTTCCATGTTAGTTACTCTGTGCGTATGACCGGAAAGGATGTATTTTTCCTCAATTTCTGCAAACATTTCCTTATTAATTTCACATCCCGGTCTGATATCCTCTTTTACTTTTCTGGGTGAGCCGTGGCAAATTCTTAGCGGCGGCATATCCGGAAGTTCCACCCTCATTGTAATAGGTAAAGAAGCAAAAAATGCCAAGTCTTTTTCTCTGGTATGCCTTGCCGCATAGCGGATCATTCCGATAGTACTCGGATACTCGTTCCAGTTCAAGTTATCATTTCCGAGACCACCCAATTGATACTCTTCTTTGTTTCCTCTGATAATATAACAAGGATATCTCTTTTTCAGTTCGTAAATCAGGTCCATCGTAATTTCCGTATGCGGAAACTCACCAACATAATCTCCGAGCAAAATAAACGCATCAATTTCTTTTTTCTCTAAAAACTCTAAACAACTTTCAAACGCCACATGATTTCCATGGATGTCTGATAAAACCGCAATATTCATTTTCTACACCTTCCTACACTGATATAAGGATGTAAAGTTAGATATTTCAATCGCGCCGCATTCTTCAAAATATCGATTTAATTTCTGCGTGCATTCTTTCCACAATGGTGCCTGCTTTTCATATTTACCCGGGAATTTGTTCTCTATGCATTGCATGATTACCTTGGCATCATTTATTCCCACCAGCTTGTTTTCAAACGCCTGCTCTTTCACACCGGAAAACACTGATTGCAAATTCCCAACTATCCGCTCTCGTTCCCTCGTTTCCCGAATAACTTCATCGTTAAAATCAACAGGCAAATTCAATACATCAAACAGCTTATTTACCCGCTCCCCTAATCCATAAGAACTTAAGGTGGATATCAAAAGCCCATCTACGGTCAATGCCTGCTTTGCTTTTTTCATCAATTTCTCCTCATCATCAATGAATTTCCACAAATGATTGGCCACAATGCGGTCATACTTTTCTGCAAACACAAAATCCTTTTCCAAATCCTGTCGCAGAAAAATAAACTTTACATTTTTACGAAGAAGTTTTTGATTCTCTTCATAAAACCGTTCCAAAAAATCCATTCCCGTGTGCAGTTTGTCCACTACAGTAATTTGGGCGTTCTCCGGAATCATTGTCCAGTTACGAATCCACACAAGACCATACCCACTTCCCATATCAAGCACATTGGCTCCCGGGAAAAGATGCATTTGTTCAAAAACCCATGGATGCCATTTCTGCTGGTTCGCAGAATATGATTCATACATGAGAAACATTTTATCATAGGACAACTCCATGTTTATCAGCTTCAAAATCTCGAAAGCCTTTTTCTTATTTTCGGATTCATCTTGAATATCCTTACATGCAAAAATGACATTATCCAAAGAATCTATCATGCGGTTCATCCTGTTACGCTGTTGCTCCAGCATTAGCTTTCTGTCCCAAAGTATATCAGAAATATTTACGTCATCTGTTCCCGTTACAATGCGTCCTATTTCTTCCAGGGTTAAGCCTGCAAATTGAAGCATCTTTATTTTCTGTAGTTGTGCCAAAGAGCCGGTATCGTAGAGACGGTATCCTCCCTCCGAATGTGCAATAGGTTTCAACAATCCTTTTTGGTCATAATAACGAACTGTTCTCGATGAAATACCTGCCAATTCTGCAAGTTGTCCTGCCGTGTACATATCCTTCATGTTTCTTACATCCTTTTTTCTATGATAAAGGTTGACGCTACGTCAATGTCAATGTTTTTATAAAAAATCCGCATCCATACCTAAAAAATCTTCTCAGTACCAGCGATGCGGATTTTCAATTGTTTATTTTTCTCTAAAAAAATGATAGATGTCTTCCGCAATGTGTTTCGGAATCTCCGGCACCTGTGCCAGGGTTTCCACATTTGCATTCTTAATCTCATCTATGGATTTGAAATGCTTCATCAGCGCTTTTCTTCTGGCAGGCCCTACACCGGGAATTTCATCAAGCACTGACTTCACCTGTGCTTTTCCTCGCAACGACCGGTGATATTCAATGGCAAACCGGTGGGCTTCATCCTGAATTCTGGTAATCAGTTTAAAGCCTTCGCTGTCTCTTTCAATAGGTATTTCCTGATTATCAAAATAAAGTCCTCTGGTGCGGTGATTGTCGTCCTTCACCATACCACAGACAGGAATGTTCAAATGAAGTTCATCCAAAACATTAAGCGCAATGTTCACCTGCCCTTTGCCACCATCCATCATAATAAGATCCGGGAATTTCGTGAAGCTTCCGAATTCGTTTTCCATTTCCTTTTCTGCCAGTTCTTTTTGTTCTTCCATACCATGCAAAAAGCGTCTTTCAAGAACTTCTTTCATGCAGGCATAATCATCCGGTCCTGATACGGTTTTAATCCGGAATTTACGGTAGTCACTGCGTTTTGGTTTTCCCTTTTCGTAAACTACCATGGAGCCTACATTGGCAAATCCACTGATATTGGAAATATCATAGGCTTCCATTCTGTTTACATTTTCAAGTCCCAGAAGTCCTGCTATTTCCTTCACGGCACCAATGGTTCTGCCTTCTTCACGGCGGATTCTTTCTTTATCCTGACTTAGGACAAGCTCTGCATTCTTTGCCGCAAGCTCAACCAGTTTTTCTTTGGAGCCGATTTTCGGTACACGGATATATACCCTTGCACCCTTTCTGGCAGTAAGCCACTTTTCCAAAACGTCTATATCTTCAATTTCTTCCTGTAACATCAGTTCCCTTGGAACAAAGGGTGTCCCTGCATAAAATTGCTTTACAAAATCAAGCAATATTTGCGGGCGCGGTGTTTGGGATACGTGCGTCATATAAAAGTGTTCTCTTCCGATTAATTTGCCCCCACGGACAAAGAATACCTGTACCACTGCATCGTTCTCATCATTTGCCAAGGCAATAATATCTTTATCCTCACCGTCACTGTCGGTAATTTTCTGTTTTAGCGCCACCTGTTTTACGCTATTATACAAATCCCTGTAACGGATTGCTTCCTCGAATTCTAAATCTTCGGAGGCCTGCTTCATTTTCTGTTCCAGTTCTTTTAACGTCTCCTGGTAGCTGCCGTTCAAAAATTCCAAGGCTTTTTTTACCCGAAGGGCATACTCTTCTTTTGGTACGTTTCCCTGACAGGGTGCAGTGCAAAGCTTCATGTGATAATTCAGGCAAGCCCTGTCGCTTCCACAGTCCCTGGGCAAGTTTTTATTACAGGTACGGAGCTGGTAAAGCTTGTTTATTAATTCTATGGTATCTTTCACCGCAGCCGCGCCGGTATAAGGACCGTAATATTTGGAATGATCTTTTTTCATACTGCGGGAGAAAAGTACTCTAGGATACTCTTCGCCTAAAGTCACTTTAATGTAAGGATATGTTTTATCATCCTTTAACAGTGTATTATACTTAGGGCTGTGTTCTTTGATTAAGTTATTTTCCAGCACAAGGGCTTCCAGCTCTGAGTCCGTCACAATGTACTCAAAGCGGTTTATGAGTGTCACCATCTTGTCAATCTGAGGACCACGTCCTATATTCGGGCGGAAATAGGAACGCACACGATTGTACAAATTGATGGCCTTACCCACATAGATGATGGTATCGGCTTCATCGTGCATGATATAGACTCCCGGCTCTTTGGGGAGCTTTTTTAATTCCTCCTGAATGTCAAACATAGAAAGGTCCTTTCTTAATCTTTTTACATATTCTTTTATTTTTCACTCGTCGCGTGTTGTACCGGGCATTCCGATGAGCCCTGATACAAAAGCACAGTCGGGATGAGCCCTCCTGCGCTTTCAGGTCTCATCTACATGGCACAAAGTGCTCCTTATGAAAAATAAAAGGAATATGACGCAAGGTTAACAAAATCATTACGTATGAAAAAAGGATTCTTATGTAATAGTAAGAATCCTTTTTATTGTATTGTTTTAAATATCGGAGCGTGCTCCGGAGAAGAGTCCGGTAGGACGCGTATCATCATCCGCCGCATTTGAATTATCGGAAACTTCCGCGGTCTGCTCAGACTCTACACTTTGCTGCAGGTTCTGTGCTAATTTTTCCTTTTCAGAGGAAAGGTTTGTCTCAAAGTTTCCCCATACATCTTCCTTAAAAAAGTCATCTCTCGTGGCACCGGCTTCCGTCGCTTCACTACCCGATGCCTCTGTCTGCCCAGCGTCCGATGCTTCAGTCTGTTCGTCGCCTGACACTTCAGTCTTATCACTGCCGGAAGTCTCTGCCTGCTCTTTATCTTTATCTTTTTCCTCTTCCTCGGGCTCAGGAATTCCCTTTTCCGCACGGTAAATCTTCATAAATTCCTTGCCGCTGATGGTTTCTTTTTCAATCAGATATGCTGCCAGTTTATCCATCAGTTCGCGGTTGCCGGAAAGAAGTTCTTTGGCTTCGTCATAGCATGCTTTCAGCATCTCCATCACTTCCGTATCTACATCGGCTGCGGTTCTGTCACTGCAGGTCAGTCTCGCACCGCCTCCCAAATATTCGCTTTCGATGGTAGCAAGACCCATGAGTCCAAAGCGTTTACTCATACCAAAGCGGGTAATCATATTGGTAACAATGTTGGTAGCCTGTTCTATATCGTTGGCTGCACCGGTTGTCACATTGCCGAAAACAATCTCTTCTGCGGCACGTCCCCCAAGGAGGCTTACCAGCCTGTCATGCAGTTCTGCTTCTGTCTGCAAATACTTCTCTTCCTCAGGTACATGCATTACATAGCCAAGGGCTCCCATAGTTCTGGGCACAATGGTAATCTTCTGCACCGGTTCAGAGTTCTTTTGAAGTGCACTGATTAACGCATGACCCACTTCATGGTAAGAAACAATCTTACGTTCTTCCTGACTCATGATGCGGTCTTTCTTTTCCTTACCAACAAGCACCTGTTCAACAGCATCAAATAAATCCTTCTGGGTCACGTATTCTCTGCCGTGCTGTACTGCATTGATGGCAGCTTCATTAATCATATTGGCAAGATCTGCACCTACGGCACCGCTGGTGGCAAGTGCAATGGCATCCAAATCCACGCTTTCATCCAAATGTACATCTTTAGCATGCACTTTCAGGATTTCCACACGGCCTTTTAAGTCCGGCTTATCTACAATAATTCTTCTGTCAAAACGGCCGGGACGAAGAAGTGCTTTGTCCAAAATCTCGGGACGGTTGGTGGCACCGAGCACCAAAATACCTTTGGAGGTATCAAAGCCATCCATTTCCGACAACAGCTGATTTAATGTCTGTTCACGCTCTTCGTTACCGCCACCGTATTTATTGTCACGGCTTCTTCCGATGGCATCAATTTCATCAATAAATATAATACAAGGTGCATTCTTGGTTGCTTCCTTAAACAAATCCCTTACACGGGATGCACCCACACCTACATACAGCTCAATAAAGTCGGAACCGGACAGGGAAAAGAAAGGTACCTTTGCCTCTCCTGCAACCGCCTTGGCAAGAAGTGTCTTACCGGTACCGGGAGGTCCCACAAGAAGTGCTCCCTTGGGAAGCTTCGCACCAATCTTGGCATACTTTCCGGGATTGTGAAGGAAATCTACTACTTCCTGTAAGGATTCCTTCGCCTCATCCTCACCTGCCACATCCTTAAAGGATATGCCTGTTTCCTTCTGCACGTAGACCTTGGCATTGCTCTTTCCAACACCCATAGGGCCGCCGCCTTTGGACATTTTTCTAAATAAAAAGCTAAGGAGTACCCACATCAGTAAAATGGGCACCACATAAGTAAGTAAAAAGCTGATAATCACGCTGGAGCTGTCTGCCACCTGTCCCTTCACCGGCACCTCATGCTCTAGGAGTCTTGCCGTCAAAGTATCGTCTTCTTCTATTTTACCTGTAAAATAAGTAACAGAGGGCATACCGCCGTAAATAAACATTGCCATATTAGGCTTTTTTTCTTCCACAACGGGAGTTATCCAAATGCGATCAGAAGCGATTTCCACAGATTCCACTTTTCCCTCTTCCAGCATGGAAATAAACTCATTATATTCGATTTCTTTCTCAGTTTCACCGGTAAAGAGCTTCATAAAACTGCTCATTAGAAGAAGCGTAATTAAGGATGCAATCAGAAAGAGAATAATACTCTGTTTCTTAGGGTCTCTTCCATTCTGCCCGCCGCTTCCGGAATTATTTCCACCATTATTTCCGGGGCCTTTATTTCCGCTGCCGGAACCGGGTTCGTACTGATTTAAATTATTTTCACTCATAATAACTCTATACTTTCTCCATGTTCTCATAAATAAACTTTATAATTGATTATAGAGATAAAAAAAACATAAATCAATAAGATAATTATGAATTTCTTCTTTAATCTCTAAAACTTTTCTTAAAAAGGCTAAGGACTGTCATACGGCAGTCCTTATCTGTTAATTCATTTCTTCCGTTGTCAAATAAATAACTCCAAGCCAATAATATCCGTACAGCTGCACCTCATCTCCCATGATGTCATAAACCGCATCGGTAATCTCATAAAAGTCCTCGTCATCTAACTCATAGTCTGTACGCACGGTGGCTGTTTTATTCTCTAAAAGCTCATCTGCCAGAATTTCCGCAACCTCCTGAACCGGGAAATAATTGTCCGTTATGTGATAATACTCATTTTTTTCACTGTCACCGGTATATTCAGAGAGCACTGCATCCATAAGGAAGTCTTTATTCTCTACCAGAATTCTGTCTCCTACCGCTGCAGGTACATTCATTAGTGCATTAAAGAAATATTCATTATCGTTGTTGGTAGAATCCACAATGTGCCACTCACCGTCAATTTTCACCTTATTCCATGCATGGGCAAGGCTACCGTCCAGGTTACCGGTTACCACAATGGCTTCCAGGCCTGCCGCTCTTGCAAGGAGCTGGAACGCTGCAGAATAACCTGCGCATACGCATTTTCCGTCAATTAACGCTCCATAGGCTGTAAAGGAATCCTTAAATTCATCATCCGTATATTGATAGTCATGCTCTGCCGCATTGTCAAGGGCATCGTAATCGTAAACCACTGTATCACAAAGGTACTGGTTAATAGCCAATTCCTTTTCACGGTCCGTCATATCGTCGGTAATAATTTCTGCAATAATTTCTTCTACCTTATTCCGGATTTTTTCCTGTTTCTCTGCCTGATCCTCCAGATTTTCTTCATAGACAATCCTGATTTTCTCACCGTTTTTACTTATTCTGTAGCCTTTAATTCCTAAAATCAAGGGATTCTGGTAATAGGCTTCTAAGAATGCATCATCGAGAACTCTGGTATCCCTTGCCTCCGGGAAGTCATCCAGTTCGATAACCGAAGCACCGCCCAGCATGTTGGTTGCAAGGTATTCCGATAGAGCACTGTTTGCGAAAACCTCTGTGTCCACCTTGCGGATTTCCTGAATACCGGATTTATCAGGCACAGCAAATTGAAGGGCAAACTCAGGCGCCACGTCACCGGATTTTCTGGTAAGGGCTGCTTGTCTTTCAGCCAAAAATGCCATATCCTCTTCAAACTTTGCCTCGTCATAGTCCGAAATGGTAAATTCATAGTAAAAGGGGGTTCCCTGTACATGATAGGGAACATGCAGGCAGGGCACTGTCTCGCCTCCTACAACCTCTCCCGTTTCCTCGTCCAAGATCATAAAACGTTCGTTTTGGATATAACCTTTCTCCGTATCATACTCTACCAGTTTTGAAACCATATACCCGTCGCACATGGTTACATAGTCATATACCGGCCACTGTTCTACGGATTCATAAGTACTGAAGGAATTTACAATTCCATTTTTTCTCCTTGTATAGTTTGCCGGTGCATAGGGAAGGTTCGGTGCCAGTTCTTCATTGGTATACACATTGCTAATCATGGAAGTGCCTTCCTGGTTTACGGCAATGACACAAATTCCATTGTAAGTCGTATATTCCCCTTCCGGATAGTATGGAATGTCAGGCTCCCCATATTCTTCCAGATAATCCTCATAGTTAGATTCATTGTTCCAATCATCCTGAGAAATTGTAAAGGTTTTGAAATGTGTATTGGTGGTGGTCCAAGAGTTAAAGTCTGCAGGCTCTGTAGTCCATGACAATTCATCCGTGATGCCAAGCACCTGCATACTTCTATACCCGGTTTCATTTGTTCTGGAAGTACGGCACACCATGTATTCATCGGCACCTTCCACCTCATTCCAATAGAAATTGGGCCTTCCATCCTCTGTGATACTATAATTCAGTTTGGGGGTATCTTCTATTTCTCCGGAAAAAGTAACAATGCTCACTTCCGGCTTTTCAAGTAGCTCACCCGTTTCTTTATCCCGGTAAGATGCCAGATATGCAGTTCCTAAATTTCCCCAACTGGTTCCTGCACCATTATGAAATAAATGATGTAAATTATGGGGATATCTGGAAACCGTCTCCACATCCAAGCCTATGAGACTGATTTCACAGGGGCTTTCCGTTTCTGAGGGACCCATGATAAAGGTTTTGGTCTCTGTGTCAAAAGAAAATTTGCATCCCAATGACTGTGTCAATGCCGGGTCTTCATAAAGGGCAAACACTTCTGTCCAATACTCAATCCCCAAATCGGCCACATCATATCCCAGTTCAAATGTAATCTGCTGGGTTCTGGCAACATCTTCTATGGGTTCCACAAGGGTATAATTGTATAAATTTCTGTCAGCATATTTTTCATGCAGCCCTGCTGCCAGTTTCTCAGTAGTAATGTACTCCCCTTCTATCTTTCCATACTCTTCTTCACTTTCAACAGGAATCGCCTCATCGCTTTCCTGTCCGTCAGGCTCTGTAGCAGGGTTTACATTCTTTGAAACAGTTCCTACTGATACCTGTGCCTGCTGCACTTCCTCTTTTCTGTTTTGTACTCTGTTAAAAATCACTGAGCCGATAATGGCAACGACAAGCAACAACGCAATTAGCATAGCCGGACGACGCCGCTTCCACTTTATTCCCAGTTCTTCTTTTTTCTCTATGGTAAGTTCTTTTTTTTCTATAATAATCCGTATATAGTCATTTTCGAATCTCATGTTTTTCCCTTTTTACAAAATGTCCTCTAAAAGTTCTATCAATTCCTCTTTATCTGTTCTATCGGAGCTGTAAACCATAGCTCCCTCTTTTGTTTCGCAGTACGCCTTAAAACAGCCGCTTGCTGCATCTTTATACAAAATAACTGTGGTATCGTTTATCACGATTTCTTCTCCGTCTTTAAATTCCGGCGGCATTTTATCTACTGCTTCTTTTGTCAACTTCGATTGATTTACAATCGGATTTTTTTCTATGGAAATAATTCCCGGCTCATGCTCTGAAAGCTGTATCTGAGGCTTTTTCTCTTCCTGCTTTACGTTCAAGTTTAAGTGTGGGGCAGCAACAGGATATATAATCATCAAAACAAGAACCGCTGCCGCTACGGATAAAGCACGAAAGGAAAGGATTTTTGCTTTCTTTTTTTCTTTCTGAAGGCGCATCTCTTCTTTCATTGCCTGTTTTGTTCTGATTAACAATTCATCCGGAACATGTATCTGTGATACTTCTTTTTGATATTGTTCTTTCATAAAAAGACCTCTCCTTCCAGCATCTCTTTTAGCATTTCCCTCGCCCTAAAAAGCTGCGATTTCACTGTACTTTCCTTTTGTTTTGTAGCTTTTGCTATCTCTGTAACAGATAATTCTTCAAAATAAAACAGGTGTATAGCAATCCGGTATTTTTCCGGCAGACTCTTTACTGCCGTCAAAACAGTTCCGTCTCCTTCTGCCGACTCATAACCGGTCTCCACCACCTGAATTTCTTGTGTGTCTTCCATGCAGGATACGTTCTTATTCCAATACTGCTCAAAATGTTTTTTGGCACAGTTGGTAGTCACTGTAATCAACCATGCTTTCACGTGATCCCAGCTTTGAAGCTTGTCTATATGTTTCACCAAACGGATAAATACTTCCTGAAAGATATCCTCTGCATCTGTCTGATTTTTTACCCGAAGGAGAGCAAGCCTGTACACCATATCAGCATACCGGTCAATTGCCTCCTCCGCAGTAATTTGTTTTTTATTCTCACTCATCTTTGGTTCCCCCACTCGGCATCAAGTTACCTTTTCTCATTATACCTTATGAAGGGAATCTTTGCATTATTTTTCCATAGAGGATATATAATTATCTAATCTGGCCTGTTGCTATAATGCCATCCAGTACCACGATAGCGTCTTCCTCTGCACCTTCCGTCTGCATTGCCATGAATGTATATACATCATGATCTGTAGCAATTACATAAATAACACTCTGTGCACTTTCGCCATCCATTTCTACCGCATAGGAAATCTTAGCAGCTTTGCCAAGAGCTGTATCGCAAATTTCTGCTGCATATTCTGTCACTTCTGCTCCCATATCTGCCGCAAGTTCCTCTTCGGAATATTCATCGATAACTGCCTGTAAATCTACAGTTTCATCATAGCTTAAATATTCTTCTGCAATGGCAACCATACAACCGGAGAATGCCATATCACCGTCAGGGGAATATACTCTTGTTTCATAGTCAGAAATATCCGTATCTTCTTTCCATCCCATAGGAAGTTCAAACAAAAAGCTACCTGTTGAATATGTATTTTCTGTTTCATTTGCTGCATAATTGGTACGTTTCTGTTCTGCTCTGTCCTTATCCCAGTCAATATCAAACTGATAGAACTGTTCTAACTCTTCTATAAGGAAGTCTGTCTTTCCGGTAGTTTCTGAGTCATCAATTTCTACTGTTACAAGAACGGTTTCCCCATTTTCCAATTCAACAAGATAATATGTGGTAAATACTGTGAAATATTCTTCATCCCATTCATTGTATTCACAATATTCTACAATAGCTGTAACCGCATCATTCTCAAGAACTTCCACATCGCCAATTACTAAGTCCTTGTATTCCGCTGTGTAGAAAGGATCATACTGGTTTTCAAGATGATATGCAAGATTTTCTTCCGGCAGGTAGTCTTCTTCGTCATATCTGATATAAGGTTCTAATTCGACTCTGAAATTTACTCCCATGGAGTTTGCATATGCATAGTCACCGCTTGCTGTTGCATAATCATCATCAGGAATATATACGGTAAGTTTCTTTCTTTCCTTTTTGCCTGTCTCTTCGTTTTCTTCTGTATCTGTCATAAGAAGTTCTTCATAAAGGTATTCAAATCCTTCATATCCTTCTACATCATCACCACCAAGTACAGGACCGTCGCTCTTCTTGGATTTCTTTTCTTTTTTCTTTTCGCTTTCATCAGCCTCTTCTTCATCCTCAGTTTCCTCTTCTTCATCGGCTTCTTCTTCAGCTTCAGCATCTTCTTCGTCTTTGTCTTTTTTCTTCTTAGCCTCTTTTTTGTCTTCGTCCTCGTCTTCGGCTTCTTCTTCGTCCTCGTCTCCGGCTTCCTCTTCCTCTGCGCCTGCAAATGTTTCCATTAACTTGTCAGAATCGCAGCCTGTCAAAGCTGTCATTAACATCCCGAGCAATAAACACAAAACAATTTTCTTTTTCATTTTCCTCTTCCTCTCATCGTATTTTTGCGTTTCTACCTTTAATACCTTTAAGATATACAAAAGGTTGCATCATTTGAAAAATTTTTCCAAAAATTTTCAGTTTCACTATGCATCTTACACGTGCTTATGTATAAATGTCAATATTTACAACAAAAAACCGTGTCTAAAAACAAAAAAGGGGTCTATTATTATATCCTGCTGCTTCCCATGTAATAAATCATCGCCTAATACCCAATCCGATTCAGGATATATACTCTTCCTCCATCATTATCAGACACACATATCATCACATCGTTAGTAATCGGATAATATTTTACATTTTGTATTAAATCAACCTCTCTGCTAAGCAACTTTCTATTCCATTCATATGTCATGCTAAAGTCAATTTCTGCGTAACAATCAGCTTGTAAAAGGTTTAATAAATTTTCATTCGTAATACCTAAATTTTTTATATTTTCTACTATATCTCCTTTGATTCGCGCCGCAACATTATATATCGGCTTATCTGTCAAATCATCTCCGCTCATTCTTATTACATAATTGTATATTTCTATTCCTTTCCGACATTCATACTCTGTACTATCGTTTGGCAAATAATAAATATCTGCCACCCACCATCCGTGAAAAGGTTGCCATCCTTCTGGTCTATTTTCCTCCCAGAAATTTATTTTTTTTTCCAGTTCTTGACTGTATGTTTCTTTTTCCTCAAGCTGATCATTTAATTTTGTATGTTCTGCTTGAAGCATTTCATACTTTCTTTGCAATTCTTCTTTTTCTATCTCTATGTTCCCAATAGCCTTAGTTTTATGCAAGTCTTGCGCAAAAAGCACCAGTATGATGCCGATGCAAATAACTGTCATAAGTATATATGTCTTATTTTTTCTCATGAATGTAATCCACATATGTAAATATATCTCCGTTTCACACATTTACAATTTAAGCAAATGATGGTTCTACATTATTTCCTGCCGCTTCCCATGTAATGATATTAACTTTTTTCAGAACATATACATACAGCTTATTTTCCTTATCTTTATTAAATATAATATCTAACACTTTTAATCCATTCTTTTGAGTATTTTTTTCTTTATAATAAAATTCTTTAGCACTATGTAAACTACACATAAATACCACTTCTTCTTCAAAATTAACCGCCAGTATTTCTTCATCAATTCCATATCGTTCATTATATTTTTTTAAATCATTTTCAGTACTAATTAATACCTCAATAAATTTATTATCTAAATACTCTTTTTCCAAAATGAGATGACTCTCAATTTGATTTTTACTATCATTATTGTAATGTTTAATCAATAAACAAAAACATATGCATACGCATATGCTTACGCTAGCATATAACATTCTTCTTTTTCTTTTTTTCTTATCCACAGCATTCCTCCTTATAGCCTTCTGTCAAAACACTATATAAAATATATGGGATGTCTATGATTCTCCTCTTTTTTAATGCTGTCTAACAATATTATCGCTTGTTCTTAGCTATTTATTTTATCCACTCAACCTCTACCAGAAAGTAATCATCTGTCTCATACACATATACAACATTTGATTCATAGGGAATTTCCATATCAAACTCGTACTCTACCGCATATCCTCCTTGCATATATTCAAGAGTTTTATCACAGCGTAAATACTTGAAGGGCCTTCCATATGAAAAAATATATGAATATTTTTCAAAATCAAAATCATAATTTATTTCTTCCAAGCCGAGTCTTTCTTTTGCAATATGTTCATAGTGCGACTGTCTCATAGCTTGCCACCAATAAGTAGTATTCATCAGATATTCTTTAGAATATCCTACATACGCTTCATCTTCTGCTTTAAACTTACCTATCAGCTTCAAATCCATTTCTATTATCTCTTCATTTGGATTTTCGATAATAGCCGGATGTATCACAACTACTCTTGGTCTACTGAGTATTATTAGGCATATAGTAATAATGCCAATCAATATCAAAATTATAATAGTAACTTTTTTTCTCATCGAATGCATTCTCCATCTTTTAAGTATATTTTGTCCTTGGCCACAGATCTCCCACCATTAATCCGCCCATCATTTCATCTGTACACGGATGCTATACATAAGCGTCAGCAGCATCTGCCCCGGCACTAATACACAATTGACAACATGCCATTGTCCTTATTAATTCCAACTTCTGTTTTTGTTTCCTGCAAGCATTCCCCATCCGGCGTTACCTGTACATATGTTATTTTCCATTCGTTGCTCTGTTCTTCATAAGTAACTTCTTTCTGATATGTACATCCTTCTTTTAGTTCAGAATGTGCTTCCATAACTACATCTGCAATTTTCTCAGCAACCTCTTTATCCGGTACCCTGTTTTCAATTTCATATACATATTCTGCATGAATATACTCACAGTACGGATTATAGGCTTGAATATAACTACACATGCAAATTATTATTAATATGGAAATTCCTAAGCATAAATATAACAGTTTTGTTTTCATAGTATCCCTTCTACTTTAAGTCACAAGTCTCTTCTCTCTCTAATACCCAATCCGACCCAGGATATATACTCTTCCGCCATCATTATCAGACACACATATCATCACATCGTTAGTAATGGGATAATATTTTGCATTTTGTATTAAATCAACCTCTCTGCTAAGCAACTTTCTATTCCATTCATATGTCATGCTAATGTCAATTTCTGCGTAACAATCAGCTTGTAAAAGATTTAATAAATCTTCATTCGTAATACCTAGATTTTTTATATTTTCTACTACATCACCTTTAATCCGTGCCGCCACATTATACATCGGCTTATCTGTCACATCATCTCCGTTCATTCTTATTACATAATCGTATAATTTTATTTCTTTCCAGCATTCATACTCTGTACTATCGTTTGGCAAGTAATAAACATCTGCCACCCACCATCCGTGAAAAGGTTGCCATCCTTCAGGTCTATTTTCCTCCCAGAAATTTATTTTCCCTTCCAGTTCTTGACTGTATGTTTCTTTTTCCTCAAGCTGATCATTTAATTTTGTATGTTCTGCTTGAAGCATTTCATACTTTTTCTGCAATTCTTCTTTTTCTATCTCTATGTTCCCAATAGCCTTAGTTTTTTGCAAGTCTTGCGCAAAAAGCACTAGTATAATGCCGATGCAAATAACTGTCATAAGTATATATGTCTTATTTTTTCTCATGAATGTAATCCTTCCTAAATTACATATATATTATATCCACTCGATATCTACCAAATAATAATTATCTGTCTCATAAATATATACAACACTTGATTCATAAGGAGTCTCCATATCAAACTCATACTCTACCCCATATCCTCCTTGTGCATATTCAAGCGTTTTGTCACAACATAAACGCTTTAATGGTCTTCCATAGGAAAACACATATGAGTAATTCATATAATCGAAATCATAATCAATTTCACCAAATCCAAGCCTCTTTTTCATAATTTCATATGAATCTTTATTACAACTTTGCCACCGCAAAGTATCTTGCATCATTTTTTCTTTGGAACGTGCCACATACTCTTCATCTTCTGCTTCAAACTTACCTATCAGCTTCAAATCCATTTCTATTATCTCTTCATCCGGATTTTCGATAATAGCCGGATATACCACAACCGTTGTTGTTGACGTACCGAATGTTATTGCGTATATCACAAACACACCAATTAATATTAAAATTATAATAGTAACTTTTTTTCTCATTGAATACCTTTCCCATCTTGCAAGTATATTCTTTACCACACACTTATCCGGCATCGCATTGGTAATAATACCAATTATCTATGGTTTTTCTGTTTCATATATACTAGTTATTTGCCTGTATGTACAAGTCATATATTTCATTATATATATATTGCTCCAATAACCTTTGGTCCATATCCATAACTTTGCTTATTTTATTATCAATTCCTAGTGTATAAATACTTTTTCCTTGATAAATAACTACATACATTCCTATCGTTTTATCAGTAAAGGTCTTTACATACTTTGGTATATTGCTTAAAGTAATTGAGATTGTTTTTGAAATTTCATCTATATCTGTTTCTGTCTTAATTTCAAAAATATAGCTTGGAGTTCCACCATCAAACTCTTTTTCATATTTTTCAGTGCGCAACTCTTCTTCAAATTCTTTTCGCAACTTTGCCTGCCAGTAATAATCCAAAATCCACCAATTTCCCATTTTATTATCAAATAAAAGATAAAAGAATCCCTCTGCACTTTCACTTAGATGCCTATAATAAATATCAAACTCCAAACCACTTTGATCTACAAACGTATACTTCCATATGTAATTTTTATGTTCTACATAAAAGTCTTTTCCCTTTAACGTAAAATCATTATAATAAGTATCTGCCAAATAATTTTCAATGATTTTTCTTGGCATTATATTAAATCTTGAAAAAGATAAATATCTGAAATAGTAATATATATTTCCCAACACAAAACAAATACATATGATGGCAGTCACTTTTATCAGTCTATTTCTATAAACTCTCATAAATAAATTGCAATTTAGCTCCTTCTATTATATCCATTCAATATCTACCAAATAATAATCATCTGTCTCATAAATATATACAACATTTGATTCATAGGGAGTCTCCATATCAAACTCATACTCTACCCCATATCCTCCTTGTGCATATTCAAGCGTTTTGTTACAGCATAAACTCTTTAAAGGTCTTCCATACGAAAAAATATACGAGTAATTCTTATGATCGAAATCATAATCAATTTCATCAAGTCCAAGCCTTTTTGTTATGATTTCATATGAATCTTTAGTACAACTTTGCCACCATAAAGTATCTCGCATCATCGTTTCTTTTGAATGTGCCACATACTCTTCATCTTCTGCTTCAAACTTACCTATCAGCTTCAAATCCATTTCTACTATCTCTTCATCCGGATTTTCGATAATAGCCGGATATACCACAACCGTTGTTGTTGACGTACCGAATGTTATTGCGTATATCACAAACACACCAATTAATATTAAAGTTATAATAGTAACTTTTTTTCTCATTGAATACGTTTTCCATCTTGCCATATCTATGAATTTAACTTTTTTCAAAATATTCTTTGCACTCCTCACTAATCCTTTGATATATGTACTGTAAAATTGCCTCTTCCTCTTCTCCTATATATTGGTATATTTCATCGGAAGGCGTTGCTCCTATTGTGCATATTCTCTTTCCTTTATATTTTATTCTGCACCCCATATGACTATTTTCAGGCTTTTTAACATTCTCAAATGTAAACATATAAATTTGAGCAATAATACTAGCAATCTCATTAATATCATTTTTTTGTATATCAAACACATATCTTATTCTTCCAACGTGTGGACTATTATCTAACTGATATTTTTCTATATGTAGCGTTTCTGCATACACCTCTTTTATTTTTTCAGTCCAATAAAAGTCTATTTCTTCTGAGTTTATTTTTCTGTCAAAAAAAACATATACTCCTGCCCTATCCAAAGGCCGCTCAATAGGATGCTCGTAATATTCATAAAACTCAAGACCATTTTCATCCACAAATTTGTATTCCCATATGTGATACCCTTCTTCTTTATAAAATTTTTGTTCCTGTAAGACAAACTCCCCTCCATATGTCTGCGACAAATAATTAGTAATTTCTTGTTTTGGTAATACGTTATTCTCTGAAAAAGACAGATATTTTAAATAATAACTTATACCCCAGAAGCATAAACTAACGCATATACATAAACAAACTACTATAAACACTAACGCACCTTTTAAACCCATATTCCGTTTTAGCAAATCAAAGCCCTCTTATTATTTCAACTATTTTTTTATCTGTCCGATAGATACATTCTTTTTTGTTTGTCTGCAAATCCAAACAAAACACTTTACTTCTTCGCTTATCAAATGATAGCTCGACATAGTATAATGTTTCGCCACTTAGACTCTTAGGAACAATATATTCGTCATCATAATCTATCAATATTTGGCTTGTCTCTTCCTTTAAATCAATTTCTATTATTCCATAATCTATTTCAAATCCAAAAGCATTCGGCTTAATAAACGTTTTTGTACAAAACAATTTTGTCTCATCTTCAGTCAATAAAAAACTCTCTATCCCTTTTTCAATTAACTTTTTTTCCTGTTCATCATTTCCTCTATAATATAAATTCACTTGCCTATCTTCTTTTTCATATTCCAAAAAATAAGTCCCTGCTTCGCAAGTCCGTTGTGTTTCCCGCTCCCAATTATCTGCTTTCTTCTCCGTTATCTCTTTTTCATCTAAACATACAACAATCTGCTCCCATTCCGAATTCTTTTCTCTCCTAGGATTAGTTGTCCACACTACCAATCCCAGAAAAAGAAAAATACCTGCAATTATTGCTGCAATAGTATCCTTTGATTTTATTCTATTCCACATATAGGTACATTTCCTCCTATTACATATGCTATATAATACATTCCCGGCATAGAGAGGTTGTTTCCGCAAGTTCAATAGTTTCACTCACTTCTTTCCATCCTTCTCCGCTATAATACTTTAGCAAGAGTGATAAATCATCCAAAAATTTAATATCTATTATCATGGATTTAGGCACTGCAACCGGTGCATAGTCCCTTATAACTTCCCTATAATATTTATCCTTATCATATATATCTTGTATAACAATTTTTATGGTGCCATCTTCATAAATAGGATAAACCACTTTATTAGAATCATACGCCTCTACGTTACCAAAGCCTTCTGATATCGTTCCCTCTTTTACATTAATGAACCGTGTTATATGCCAATCACCTTGTCCTATTGTCAACGTCAGCATATCGTCCCCGACTTCTTTTATTATGGGTTCCATATTATACGTATCTTCTGAGATAATAACATTCCCGTTATACTGTCGAACAACTACTTTATATTCATAATTGTTTTCATAAATTGTATATGTTTTTGATATATCCGTATTTGCACAATAAAGTATAAAAGATGCCATAGCTATCATCATAAATATCCCGATTATTAATATACTTTTTCTTAGCCATTTTTTCGCTATCATCTGTCCTTTTTCCTCTATGTGTCTATCCGGCATCGCATTGGTAATAATACCAATTATCTATAATTTTTTCTGTTTCATATGTATAATAGCTTCCTTCCTGTGTGAAAATATCCTCGTTTTCGACAAAGTTTTCTGCTCCCCATGTACTCGGCTCACCATTTTCAGTATAGTAAATCCCCCAATATGTATATCCTTTTGGTGCAGCTTCAAACGAAAATTTAACCTCATACAATTCATTTTCTCTATCCACAGATATATAACTAAGTTTATATTTTTTAATCAACTTATCTGCTGTTTCAAGCTTATATTCCGAGCGGGTCAACCTACGAATTATTATAATACGTTCATCTTTCTTCTCGTACAATTCTTCCATATCTAATACCACTTCTTCCAATTTCTCCCGATTATCAAAAACAAATTGGAACATTTCCTCTTTGTTTTCTATCTTCGTTCTTTTTTCTATGTTGGAAAGTTTTGATATTATTTGACTTGCTCCTGTACATATTCTTATGAAGCACATAATAAGCACTATACTTGCAATAATGTATATCCCTATTTCCCCTATCTTTTTCATATTATTTATTTCCTCTCACAATCGATTGATAGCATCAATTATTAGAGTATCCCTTTTACTTGGCAATAACATATCAGTCCCCATGTGCCACCTATCACAATAGCGATCAATAACCAGCCAATTCTCCTCACATAGACATCATCTACAAGACATGTTCCGTTTTCCGTTTTTTCATAGCGGACATTGATCTGTGCCCCAAAACTCAAATCTCTTTTCTTAACCAGTAATGTTCCCTCACATCTTCTTCCCATGTCATCTGTATATCTGATACGATATTTTCCAAAAACTCTTCTCGCTGTCCTATCCCCATAAAAGGCAAATTTCTCTTCTCCGATTTTTTCTATAATTTCCCCTTTTGTTTTGATAGCCCGAAAGTAGCGGATTGTTGCAAAAATATCATGCATTACAAACAATAACAAAAGAAGTACCACAACTATTACCGCAATTATTACCAATATCATACTGATTTTCATTTGTTCTTTTCTCCTGTGTATTTTTTTATTCTGATTATAATACCTTTTAAAACGTAAAAAGGTTGCAAAAAATCCAATGCTTTTTTATCAGCATTGGATTTTTACTTCTTATCATTCTCTATTATTTCTTAAAACTTCATATGCCCTTTCAGCATCATAATTAGGCGCCGTTTGCATTACCGCGTTATAAAACGGCAAAATAGTGCTTTCATCTTCCTCTAATTCGTCTACTATAAGTACAAATGGCTTATTTCTTTTTGCTTTACGGCATATTAATTCAATTATACTTTGTTGCTTACATCGTTCTTCTATACCAGCACTCAAATTACACATACTTCTGATTCCCTCCTTTACTTCTCTTTCCGCTTCTATCCCGTATTCTTCTTCCAAAATTTGCTCTTTCTCTTTCGCACTTAACTTCTCAGAAAAGACAGTTCCCAGCATTCCATGTAGCTTTGAGATTTTCTTTTGCCAGCTCTTTTCATTAAAGCAAATCATCACTACAGACATCAAATCATATCTTGTTTTTTTCTTAAATTCTCCTATAATGTTCTCCTGTTTGATACTGAACTGTGTAATCGTATCTGCCAGGTGATTCGGTGTATTCAGACATAACCATATAGAATATACCTTCTTAAGATCATTATAATTTTCTGCAGTAAACTCTGTATCAAGCTGTGCCGAAAGCATTCTCGCACAGTAAAATACTCCCCTTGTCACTAAATCATATCCCGGATAAAAGTCCTTCTGAATTTCTATATTGATAATAATCTTAATCCGCTTCTTTTCCGGTTGCTCTTTGGTTTGTTCTGTCATTTTCTTTTGGTTATCCGGATGAAGGGGAACTTCTGATATTTCCGGTTCTCCTTCAATACAGGATACTATCATCGGAATACTATACTCCTTTAGCTCCTGTACAGTATACTTGGCTATCCACGCAAGTATGGTTTTGTCTGCCACTATTCTTTTTGCATATTCATCATACTGTGCCTTCTCGTCTGCTGCTTCGATACTTCGCATCAGATGTGTCTTTTGGGTCATCATACCTCACTTTCCCTGCTTTTGCAGAATTACTCGCGTAATCACAGGAAAATAAATTATCACACTATCTGACTTTCCACCGGCACATCCGATACACCATTATGCTAAATCTTTCCTGCCATTACTATCATTGGTTAATGGTTGAATGTTCCGGCGATACGCCGCTTGAATGCCTGAAGGCACTTGATTTTGCTGATGCAAAATGGAACATTAATGGGAGAAGACTTCTCCCGATATAAGAAGAATATCATAATTTCCACTGAATTGCAATTCATTTTATCAAATATTTTTTATTGTTCTTTCGTTATGGTCAATGTGTTTTTATACACTCCAACCTCCTTAATTTCAAAAAGAAAAATGCATTTTCTTTTGAGTACAAACCATCCCTCAAGAATGCCATTAAACTCTCCGTTATTTACTCTGACGGGTAGCATTAAACTGACTTCGTATTCTTTCTCAGCGAATACATTAGTATTTTCATCCAAATGTCCGTAAGAATCTTTGCTTTCAAATTCTCTTATTTGAGATATATGTTTTCTTGCATCCGCATATGTAATTTCTTTATCTCCATACCTGAATACCGTATCTTCATTAAAAAATGCATCGTATTTTTTCATATCATGAGAATTCAAAACCACTGCAAATTCCTTTGCGTAGTTTCCTGCGACATAACGGACATATAGTGGATAAAAGAACACACCACCTACAAAAATAATTGTAATAACACACCCGATCATTCCAAATGTAATATACTTTCTTTTAAAGACTTTCCTAGTCCGTCCCACAATAATACCATCCTTTTTCATACTGCTTTTGTAACACAATATCATTGTTCATACTCACATCGAACTTTCTATCTGTTAAAAATACATACCCGGCAGAGCTTTCCATTACACCTGTAAAGGTACAAAAATAAATACCACTTTGTCCATTATTTGACACAAGATACACTTTTTGCCCTCTTGCCATTTCCTCACTTTGCATCTCCTTTGGCAAACTGATGACTCCGTTTGTATCCGGCAAAAGTTCTCCTTCCAGAACTAATGCAACTATTGCTTCCCTTGTCTCCCGGTACTTCGCAAAGTTATATTCCCTCAATTTACTTTCACTAAAAAGCGTTGCAGCTATTCCTACCAGAAACACCATAATAACCATCGGCAACAGAAAAAAAATCTTCTTTGTCTCTTTCACCTTTTGAACAGAATATGCCAAAGTAAATAGTATAGAAAGTACCACAAGTACCATTACCAATATTTTAAAAAACGGATAAATAAACACTGTCATCTTTTCCCGGATGTTCCACTTTTCCGCCTTGCTGTATACATAAAATCCCCCTACTGCACTTGCCTGCAAAGACATAAATAGCCAAACTAATTTTTCCCCAAGTTTACTCATATGTTTTTATTCCTCAAATATTTTATATAGAAACCTATATATAGGATTATGAACTTCGTTACACGCAGGACAATAACCGCAGAAAACAAATGCAAAGATAGCTCCTATGGCAACAATGGCTACCAAATATTTAATAAATAATTCTTTATGTCTCTTCATTTCTATTATTTTTAATACTACAAATGCTATCGTAGATATAGCAAATATATACAACGGAATATAGAACTCCAACTCAAAGTGGGACAATGCTATTCTATATGAAATCCAATTAGCATAAAAGAAGTCAAAGATAAACGTTACCAGTACACATATGCTTAATATTATCTTCTTCTCTCCCGATAAGTTCTTGATATTTTTAATCATTTTCTTGAACACCTCTTTTGTTTTTTATCTCTATCTATTTTTTAACATCCGTTTAGGGTACTATATTCAGTCTCGCTTCCCTATTTACCAATACCACCTGCTTAAATATATCTTTTTCACCTTATCATTTTCGTCATATTCAAAAATAATTGTATCTATACCATCCTTTATTCCAATCTCGTTTTCATTAAGATCTATCATTTTTTCTTTCAAGCAATAAATCCCTTCTATAAGCGTTTTGTGACTTCCTATTCCAATATTTAAAAAACCAAAACGGATATCTTCATCTGTAATTATTGCCAAATAGGTAGTTCCATTATTATAGCATACAATTTCTATTTCATCATAATATGCACAATAATATTTTTCTTCATATATTAGCTGATTCGGTTCTCCAAACCTTTCGGTTACTTCCTCATATTTGTCACTTATGTCTTCCCAATAATCCAAGTCATATTCTCCCCATTTCAACAAGATGAACAGATGAATTACTGTTACAAGCATTAATAATAATATATCTTTAACTTTTTTAATTTTTTCATTTCTTTCTTCATCGTCTTTTGTGCACCAACTTTCTAATGCTCTTTAACCAGCAAATACCAGCCCTGATATATTTTTGTAATTATCTTCTCATCATCTACAACAACAAAGTCACCATTCAGTAACATATCGACAACTCCACCTGACAAGTTTCCCGAAAACACTTGAATTTCCTCATTTGCAATTCCCAGTTCATCATAGATGCCGTTTTGCTCCTGGTAATAGTTTTTGTTATGTATCTGCATATCATATCCTGATACGCCATGCTCTTCTATTACCATTTCTTCTTCCCACAAGCTGATACTATTTTCTGATATCAAGAGACATTTGCCATAATATTCTTCCGGATAAAAGTTTGCTCCTGCTTCTTCCTCGTATATATCGATATTCTCAAAGCTTAGCCCTGTCTCCAAATATGCCTTAGAATTTCCTTTCCATCCATCCTGGTAGGAAATTAAACGTTCCACTTTCCATTGTCCATATATTTGTTCCTGTCTTAAATTCGTAACCGTCCCCACATAAGGCTCCATGTAATAGAAATTAGATAAATACGAACATATCACTTCCCCTGTCTCGGTAATATAAAAAGTTTTATAATTTGCGGGAGTATCTAGAAACTTTACTTCCTTTAAGCTTTGATTCTTTAATATTTCAAACCACGATTCATTCATGCGCTCTTGCGCGCCATATTGGTAAGCATCAATGCTTTCCACTTCATAATCATCATATGTCATGTGAGAATACTCTATCTTTTCCGGCCAATAATTTAAACTTGTAATAATTTGCTCCGGTGTAATCGTTATGCTTCTTCCTAAAAAATGATCATAATAACTATAGGATACTCCATATTGCTTGCAAGCCAGAAATTCTGTTACCTTCCACTGTCCGTGCAACTCACTTACAATATCTGTCTTGCCAAGTCTTTTTCCTATTATTAATAACACAACAACAACCAAGCATATGTACACATACTTTTTCATGCCTGTTACTCCCACGTTGAGAACCAATAGCTTGTACTTCCTGCACGTTCTAAATTTTTAATCCCGCCTAATGCGGCATTGATTTTCTGATCTTTTATAATAAGAATTCCCTCTCCGTCGTCCAAACTGCCTTTTACCCAAAATAACATCGTATCTTCCGTGTTCTCTATGTATATAATTTTTAATGAAGAATTATAATCACTATATTCCAATTTGTCTGTTTCATTAAATTTGTCATCATAAAATACAATTGTATTTTCTTGAAATTCTGCTATAGAAAACGATTGGCTTTTAATCTCCTGATAGATTTGATAACAATAGTCTTCATACTCTGAATTTGGATTTTCTTTTCCCCGTTGTATCCGGGAAAACAGCAATATTGTTATAGAAAGCACTAGCAGTATTAGTATTGTCCCTATTATTACAGTTCTTTTTTCAGATAAGTTGTTTTGTAATTCTTCCATTTTCTCCATATTGCTTCATGTTCTCCTTTATTTTTGCAGCATTTTATAAAACATCATATAACCACCCATATATTCTAAAGTCATAATTACATTCATAGATGAAAAGGGTATCCATTTTCATCTTCGTATTCCAGTCTAAACCTGCTCTCGTAATTAATCTATTGCAATCATTTTTCTTCTTTAATATAATTTCTTTAATTCAACATTTTCATAAACTTTTTTCCCATTTATTTCTAATTTATAACCTACATAATACTCCCCATCCTCAGATGTCATAGCATGCACTTTCATCAGCTCATAAAACCTGCCTATATATACAATACTTCCACCATCCGTAACTCCTGCAATAGCCACTGGCTTTACATATTGGTATACTCCAATCACTAATGCTATACACAATGCCAAAATAACAATAGGTCTTTTTGTTTTTCTTTTTTTGTGTCTTTTTATCTTACTCCTTCTTCTGATTTTTTCTTCCATCCCGTTAAACCTCCTTTATAGTTCCTATACCATATATACCCCTGACCTCCCCAAAAGGTTGCACTCACAAAAAAAATCCAATGCATATTTTTTTGCATTGGATTTTTACTTCTCACTATTTCCTGCTACTTATACAATATTTCATATACCTGCTCTTTGTCATAATCCGGGGCTGCATGTAGTGCTGCTTCGTAAATTCTCCTAACAACACTTTCTTCCTCTTCCAATTCCTCAGCAATTACCGAAGTCTCTTTTCCTTTTCGGATTTTACGGCAAATTTGCTCTATTAACTTTTGTTCCATACCACGTTCTTCAATTTCATCACTTAGATTACACATTGTAGCAACACCCTCCTCCCTGTCTTTCACAGTTTTCATCCCGTAGTCTTTATACAAAATCTCTATTTTTTGATCCGGCTTCAATTGCTCCGAAAACACAGTTCCCAAAAGCCCATGTAGCTTCGTTTGCTTTTCTTCAAAACTCTTTTTGTCTAAGCCAATCATAACTACCGTTAGCAGGTCATATCGGTGGTTTGTCAGTGTTTCCCGTTTTTGTAAATCCCCTGCCACTATTTCAGGTTTTATTGTATATTTTACAATACTTCCTGCCATATCCTTTGGTGAGTTCAGACAAAGCCATATGGAATATACTTTCTTAATCTCATCATAATTGTCTGCACTGAATTCTGTATCAAGCTGCGCGGACAGCATCCTTGCCCCGTAAAAAACTCCTCTGGTTACCAAATCATATCCCGGATAATATTTCCTTTGAATCTCTACGTTTATAATGAGTTTCATCCTCTCACCATATGGTGTAATGATATAAAACCGGATATCAAAAGTTATTTCTCCTTCATTCGGCACCTTATCTTCCGTGGGCATACCGATAATCGCCTCCGCCTTTTTGCCCGGATATACCGGCACCTCGGAAATTTCCAATCCTTCAATGGAATCTGCTATTTCCTCAAGGCTACAGTCTTTCATCTCTTCCACAGTTTCCTTGATAATCCGTGACAGAATCCCCTTATCTGCCACTATCTTTTTGGCCTCGCTGTCATACTGTACCTTCAACTGTGCAATATCCAGTACATGGGCCAAATACGTTTTGTTACTCATCTGTTATTACCCTCCCTATTTTGCTGACTTTTGCAACAATAGGTAACATGACAAGCACAAGTAAGTATACTTTATTATAAAAGAAAAATAACACTTTTTCAACAATAAATAAACCATATTTCCCATTGTCGCGATATTGTTTGTGTTGAATTTTCCAGCGAGATGCTGTTAGAATGCCATAGGCATTTGAAATTCAAACCTTTTACGAAAACAAGAACGTTTTCGATAAAACGACTATATCACAACCACCATCAGAAAGCAACAAAAAACCGATACAACTCTGACCTTTCCATCAAGCGTTGCATCGGTTTTATTTCATTTATAATCTTGCGCTATCTACATTTTCTTTAAACCACTGATAAGCCAGTTCCACACCTTCATCAAGGTCCACCTTATGCTGCCAGCCAAGGCCGTGAAGCTTATCTACGTTGGTAAGCTTTCTGGGAGTTCCGTCAGGCATATCGGTGTTCCAGATGATTTCTCCTTCGTAGCCAACCACGCGCTGAACCGTTTCTGCCAGCTGCTTAATGGTTACTTCCTTGCCGGTACCGATATTCACATGCTGCTCGCCGTCGTAGTTTTCCAAAAGGAATACGCAGGCATCTGCCATATCGTCTACATATAAGAACTCACGGAGAGGTGTTCCTGTTCCCCAAAGCTCCACACTAGGTGCTCCGGAAACCTTTGCTTCATGGAATTTACGGATCATCGCCGGCATAACATGGGAACCGGATAAGTCATAGTTGTCATGAGGTCCGTATAAATTAGTGGGCATACAGCTGATGAAATCATCACCGTACTGTCTCTTATAAAACTTACACATTTCAAGACCTGCAATCTTTGCAATGGCATAGGCTTCATTGGTCTCTTCCAAAGGACCGGTCAGAAGTGCATCCTCCGGAATGGGCTGGGGCGCCATCTTAGGATAAATACAGGTGCTTCCAAGGAATAGAAGCTTCTTTACCTTGTACTGATGACAGCAGTCAATTACATTACACTGAATCTGCATATTTTCATAAGCAAACTCTGCAGGGGCTGTGTTATTTGCATTAATACCGCCTACCTTTGCAGCCGCAAGAACCACCACATCAGGACGTTCTTTTTCAAAAAATTCACGGACTGCTGCCTGATTGGTCAAATCCAGTTCCTTGTGGGTTCTGCCGATGACGTTTTCATAACCCTTTGCCTTTAAATTTCTTACAATTGCACTGCCCACAAGACCTCTGTGTCCTGCCACGTAAATCTTATCACTCTTATTTAACATACTAATATCCTCCCTATGTTTCTGCCTTTGATTTTGCCGCCGCCTTCTGCTGCGGCTTTCTGCGAAGGTGCCTTTGCACCATGGAGATGAGACCCGATTCTCATGGCAGCCTTTGCTGCCTTGTGAATTGTTTGGGGCTCACCGGAATGTCCGGCGCAACCCGCCCGAGCGGAAAGCCGCACAAAGGCGCCAATTCATCAATGCACCACATCCACAAATCCATCCTCTATCTTATCGCCTCGAAAGATATCTTCCGCTTTGATAGGCGATGCCGGAAAATCTTCATATCCTGTCTGATCTCCATTTGCAGGATAATAAAAAGTATATCCGTTTAATTCGTAGCTGATGGTTTCATAATTTTCATAATCTTTCTGTGTTATCAAATACTTTGCCGTGGCGCTTTCTGCCACTTCCATGGCAAATGCACCGGCCTTGTAACATCCTACCAGCAAAAGCATTGCCAAGTATATTTTATATTTATCCACCCGGGGACTGATTTGCAAATAGATAAATCCCCAAACCAGCATGGGTAATACCCAAAGATAAATGCATCCGTAACGGATTAATGGGGCACTGGTCAACCAGAACAAAAAGCTTGCCGCCATGCAGCCTGCTACCAGCAAAAAGTCCAGCATTTCCTTTTTCTTTTTTATGAGTGCATATACGCAAATTCCCACAAGGGCAAACAATGCTCCCATTGCCAAAAGCAAAAATACCTTGTTAATGGCATCAAGGGACGCTGCCCACGGTCCCATCCATTCACTGATGGGAATATCATATCTTGTTACATCCGTGTATCCTCTTCCCCAAACCTGTATCTCCTGTGAATCGTATCTTGCCACACCTTCCGGTATCTTGAAATCAAAGTTAAATAAATCAATAAAAGTAAAGGGATAAACAAGCCATCCTGACAAAATTACATTTCTAATGAGAAAAGGAAGGACAGTAACAATTCCCGCTCCCAAAAATCCGGCAATGGCTTTTCCTCTTCTTTCTTTGATGAGCATCACTGCCGGCTTTATGGTCAGCAGCAAAATCAGCGCACCGGAAAGCTTCATGGTCACCACCGATACGCACAGAATACACAAAAGCCCATAGGGCAGATAGGATTTTTCTTTTTCCTCCAGTAAATCAAGCCATGTAATCAAAATATAAAATACAAGGAGAACCATGAAATAATCCGACGCCGGCGAAACCATTTCATCAAAGATAATCAGCAGATAATAAATACCCATCATCCGGATAAAGTCGGAAAGCACCGGTACTTTAAAGTCCTTTCGCATAAATCCGGAAAAACATACCACCGCAAGCAAAAACGCCAAAAATCCCACCACACAGTGATAGGATTGTCCACCCAGAAAGGCAAAGCTAAAAAGTGCCGACAGACAAAATGAGGCACTGTTATATGCCAGTCTGGTGTGCAGATTTCCAAGTCCCGGGATTACCCCATACTCTTCTATCCATCTGATGCTCTGGGCATGATAAAGGCTTGTATCATAATGGATAATACCGGTAGATGCCCCATATGCAAATATCAGGAACAAAAGAAATAGAAGCCCCGCTTTCCACGGTGCAGTCTCTTTCCATCTTTGCTGCAAATGCACCGCCATCTGCTTTCTACATCCAAGGATGGACAAACCGCATAGTAAAAGCAAAATTACATTGGCTAATAGCCCTACTTTATAAAAAATACTGAAAAACTGCGCATATACCGTGAGAAATGCAATTCCTGCAAACAAATAACTACTATCTCTTTTTATTGTATATCCTGTTTTTGTGCAGGCTATGGTGAGACACGCATAGCCTGTCACGTAACAGGTAAAAATCATGTAAATCCAAACAAGAATTACCGATACCATAGGGTAACCTCTTATCTATAAAAATACTTAGTTTTTCTTTGCCTTATATTCTTCGCAACTCATTCCTGCAATTTCTCTAAGGTCTGCATCCATCATCATAGCCACAAGACCCTTAAAGTCTACATCTCTCTTCCAGCCAAGTGCTTTTTCTGCCTTGGAGGAATCACCCCAAAGAAACTCTACTTCTGCAGGGCGGTAGAACTGAGGATTCACGTCTACCAGAAGCTTGCCAGTTTCTGCATCATATCCCTTTTCATCTACGCCGGTTCCTTCCCAGCGGATGGTAATGCCAAGTTCTTCAAAGGCTGCTTCCACGAATTCTCTTACTGTGTGGGTTTCATTGGTTGCAAGAACGTAATCGCTGGGCTTGTCCTGCTGGAGCATGAGCCACATACCTTTTACATAGTCACCTGCAAATCCCCAGTCACGCTTTGCATTCATATTACCCAAGGCAAGCTTTTCCTGTTTTCCGGCGATAATGTTTGCAACAGCAAGAGTGATTTTTCTGGTTACGAAATTTTCTCCACGTCTGGGAGATTCATGGTTAAAAAGAATACCGTTACATGCAAACATGTTGTAGGATTCTCTATAGTTTACGGTAATCCAGTAAGAGTATAACTTTGCTACCCCGTAAGGGCTCTTGGGATAAAAAGGTGTTGCTTCACTCTGGGGTGCTGTCTCAGGAAGTCCACCGAAGAGTTCCGAAGTGGATGCCTGATAGTAACGGCAGTTGCCACCATTTACGCGGAGCGCTTCGAGGAGCTTTAAGGTGCTGACACCGGTTGCCTCTGCAGTGTACTCCGGCACTTCAAAGGAAACACCTACGTGAGACTGTGCTGCCAGGTTATAAACTTCCGTAGGTCTGATTTCTGCAATCAGACGCATTAAGTTACTGGAATCTGTCATATCTGCAAAATGCAGGAAAAATTTTACATTGTTGTATTTAGAATTGATAATATGGTCAATTCTTGATGTGTTACTGATACTGTGGCGGCGGATAAGTCCGTGTACCTCATATCCTTTTTCTAACAAAAACTCAGCAAGATAGGAACCGTCCTGTCCCGTAATACCTGTAATTAACGCTATATTCTGCATATTTCCTCACTTCCTGCCAATTAACCGGCCGTTCAAAATAATTTGTCTTTTTTTGCTATTCCATTAGGCAGTATACTATTGTATAATACAACTATCAATTAAATATATTGCCCAAAAATAGTAAAATATTGCTATTGCTTGAAAGGATACAAATATGGCTGCAAAATCTACCTCAAACCGTATTTTGGCAACTCCCTCTTCCTATGCACGTTCCCATTACCTTTATGTGCAGGAAGTAGGAACGCTTCAAAGCTTAGAGCCCCATGTCAGTAAACGTCAGAACTTAAATTCTTTCCTGTTCTTTATTGTCATGGACGGGGAAGGAACTCTTTTTTATAACGGAACCCACCACCACATCACAGCCGGAGACTGTGTCTGGATTGACTGCGCCAAACCCTATTTTCATGAGAGCAGTGCGGAACACCCCTGGAGTCTTAAGTGGGTTCATTTTTTCGGTACCCAGGCGCAGAATTTTTATAGTGCCTATCTCTCCAAGGATAATTCCTATGTGTTTTGCCCCCGGAGCATCCTTCCCTTTACGGAAGCATTAGACCAGCTCTATATCTGTCATCAAAATAAATCATCCTTAATGGAGCTAATTTCCAACAAGTGTATTACGGATATTATTACCTTATGTTTTACGGAGAATGAATCCTTGAAGCAGGGAGAATATTCCATTCCGGAAAAGCTTCAGCAGGTGCATACCTACTTAACGGAAAATTATGCCGAAAAAATATCCCTGGAAGACCTGGCAGAGCGCTTCTTTATCAGCAAATTCCACCTATCCAGGGAATATAAGAAAATATATGGAACCACTATCGGAAATGATCTGACCTATCAGCGAATTTCCCACGCCAAGTCCATGCTCCGTTTTAGCGACGATTCCGTAGATACCATTGCACAAAAGTGCGGGTTCCAGGAATCCGGATACTTTATCAAAGTCTTTAAAAAAGCCGAGAATATGACTCCCTTAGAGTACCGCAAAAAGTGGTAATCCCATCTGGGAGCCTTTCCCTACCCCAGCTTAGAATTTTTACATAATATTACATACCGCGATAGCGATGGCGATACCTAAGAAGGCTCCCACTATAACCTGAAGGGGCGTGTGTCCTACGAACTCTTTCAGTTTTTCTTCTACAGTCATTTGCTTGCCCATCTTGGTAAACATTTCTATCATTTCATTTAGCACTCTGGCCTGGATACCGGTTTCCCTGCGGACTCCCATGGCATCATACATTACGATAATCGCAAGCATTACGGCAATGGCACATTCCGCAGTAGCAGGTCCGCAATGAATCGCTGTAGATACCGCCAAACCGCAAACCGTAGCTGAATGGCAGCTGGGCATTCCACCGCTTCCCACCAGTCTCTCTGCCTTAAACTGTCTGTTAATAATCATATAAATAATTGTTTTGGCTATCTGTGCTATAAGCCAGCCAAGGGCTGCCGAAACAAATACTTCATTATGAAGCAACTCAACTATAAACTCCATCTCATCCTCCGCTCTGCAATTATTTTACAGAGTTTTTACGTATTCTTCTATTGCATCATGCCAATCGGCAAATGTATATCCACCGGTTAATTTCAGCATATAATTTTCCAGTATGGAGTAAGCAGGTCTGGGTGCCGCCGCACCGTACTCTGCTGTAGAAATACCTTCCACCACTGTGCCCTTTCCCGCCAGACGGAAAATCTCTGTTGCAAAATCAGCCCAATGGCAACTTCCTTCACAGGTTGCGTGGAATAATCCGTAGTTTTCCGTAAACAAAAGCTGTGCGATAGCTGCAGAAAGTTCTTTTGTGCTGGTAGGACTTCCAAACTGATCGTTTACAACCCTAACCTTATCATGGCTCTCTGAAAGACGGAGCATGGTCTTTACAAAATTCTTTCCATCCCCATAAAGCCATGCTGTACGCAAAATAAAATATTTATCTGCAAATTCTTTTACCATATTTTCACCGGCAAGCTTGGTGGCACCGTAAACACCCTGTGGGTCTGTCTTATCAAATTCAATATAAGGGCGGGTTCCCTTGCCGTCAAAAACGTAATCGGTTGATACATGTATCATTTTTGCACCGGTTTCTGTAGCAGCAATGCTTAAGTTTCTGGGACCGATTGCATTAATCTTGTATGCATTGTCCACATCCGTTTCGCAGGCGTCTACTGCTGTGTGTGCCGCACAATTGATAATAGCATAAGGTTTTACTTCCCTCGCAAGTTCAAGAACTTTATCAATGTTGGTAATGTCAAGTTCGGCTACATCTGTATTTACAAACTGAATATCTGTATTCCCTGCCAATTCTTTATTTATGGCTCTGCCTAACTGTCCGTTACAACCGGTTACAATTATCTTTTTCATAAATTTTATGTTCCTTTCATTTGTCAGACTTACATACATTCATTTATCATCCTTGTATATTTTAACCTTTAATAAAGATTTCTACAAGTAATTAATTAAAGATATGTTTTTCGTAATAAAATCTTAATATTTTTGTTGAAATTTCTAGTGACGATGCCCTCTATCTGTGTTATAATGTCAAATGTGTAATTATAATGAAAAGCATATTAAAGAAAGCGAGGAATATAATGATGAAAAGATTACAAGTGCTTTTTCTTGTAGCCTTGTCTTCATCTCTTTTATTATTCGGTTGTGGTAAAGAAGAAGAGACACCTGTATCTCAGCCCATTGTTGAGCCTATTATCGAAGCACAGCCTCAGGAAGTAGTAGAAGACCCTGTAGAAGAAGTCCCTGAAGAAGATTTGGACGCGCCTCCTGCAGAAGGCATGGTAAGAAGCCGTTTGACAAATGAATGGGTGGATGAGGAAGTAGCCAAAACACGTCCCATCGCCGTTATGGTTCCCAACTCTAAAACAGCAAGCCAGTATGGTTTGTCAGATGCCTCTATTCTTTATGAATGTAACGTAGAAGGCAGCATGACAAGACTTATGGGTGTTTGGGAAGATTGGAGCAATATAGAAAAATTGGGTAACATCAGAAGCTGTCGTGATTATTATTTATACTGGGCATTTGAATGGGATGCTATCTATATTCACTACGGCGGTCCTTTCTACATAGATGAATTGGTTGGACGTGAAGATACCCAGAATATTAACTGTATTAACTTCTCAAATGCGACATACAGAGACACTGCAAAGAACTCTACCGATAATGCTTTCACAAGCACTGACCGTATTAAAGATGCTATGGAACATTATGGATACTCCATGGAATACAGAGACGGATATGCAGACGAGACACATTATCAGTTTGCTACCAATGCAGAGCCTAATACTTTAGAGCAGTACTCAGATGCAATTACCGCTACAAAGATTGATATGTCACCTGCATACCCTGTTACCAACTGCTATTTCTTATACAATGAAGAGACAGGCCTTTATGACAGATATCAGCACTTATCCGGTGACAGCGACGGTCCTCATGTTGACCTTGCAAACAACGAACAGTTATCTTTTAAGAATGTATTAATCCAGAGTACTTATTTTGAAGTAAGAGACCAGAAAGGTTACCTTGCATTCCAGTGTCATGATACCACCAGAGACGGTTGGTTCTTCACAAACGGAAAAGGTATCCATGTAACATGGGAAAAGACATCTGACTACGGTGCTACCAGATATTATGACGATGCCGGAAATGAAATTAAATTAAATACCGGTAAGACTATGGTTTGTATCTTAGAAGACGGCGATTCTTTCAATGTAGATGACAAAGTTATCGATGCTGATTAATCATAAACATAAAAAATGGTCACGCATTTGCGTGACCATTTATTTTTATTCTCCTAAACCATTTTCGATTGCATTGACCAAACTCTTTAATGCCAATTCCTCATCTTCACCTTCACAAATAAACTCTATCTCATCGCCGCATTTCACGCACGCTCCGAGAACACTCAGCACACTTTTGGCATTCGCCGTATTACCTCTGAAGGTAAATGTTATTAGAGATTTAAACTGCATTGCCTCCTTGCAAAGAATGCCGGCCGGTCTTAAATGCAGACCCGTGGGATTTTTAATAACCACCTTTTGGCTTACCATCCTCTTCTCCTCCAATCCATTTCCTGTCTGACTATTCTGTATTCTCTATTATTACTATATCATTTTTCTATACTTTTCACAAGTATTACAGCATGATATTTTGAATGAGATCAGCCAAGTCTCTAGCTTCCTTTTCAATCATTTCCTGATTCTTGCCCTCAATCATAACACGGACAAGCGGTTCTGTTCCGGAAGGACGGATGAGCACTCTTCCCTCTCCGGCAAACTTCTCTGTGAGCTTATTGATGGCATCTGCTATTTCAGGATATTCCATGTATTTTTCTTTCTTGTGATTAGGCACCTTTGCATTGACTAACGCCTGCGGCAATACTTCCATGATAGAAGCAAGTTCTGATAAACTCTTTCCTGTCTCTACCATTACCTGTAACAGATGAAGTGCACTCAAAAGACCATCTCCTGTGGTATTTTCTTTTAGGAAAATAATATGTCCGGACTGTTCTCCACCAAGGCTTGCTCCGATTTCTTTCATATGCTCCAATACATAGCGGTCACCAACCTTGGTCTGATCTACCCTGATTCCGCATTTTTCTGCCATCAGGAAAAATCCTAAATTACTCATTACAGTAGCCACAATGGTATCACCGGAAAGTTCTCCCTTTGCCTTCATGTGATTGCCCACAATAGCCATAATCTGGTCACCATCAACCACATTGCCCATCTCGTCTACTGCCATAAGTCTGTCTGCATCACCGTCAAAGGCAAGCCCCACATTCGCTTTTTCATATACAACACGGGCACGGAGTTCTTCCATATGCGTAGAACCACAGTTGGCATTGATATTGGTTCCGTCCGGTGAATTGTGAATGGCTACCACATTACCGCCAAGCTCCTTTAGTGCTTCTACAGACGTATAGAAAGATGCACCTTCTGCACAGTCTACTACTATCTTTAAATTGGACAAATCAACATTTACGGACTGAATGGAATGATTGATGTATTCTTCTCTTGCATCCGTACGGTATTTAATTTTTCCCACATTGGATCCAATGGGAAATTTGATTCCCTGCATATTGCTCTTAATCAGATCTTCAATTTCGTCTTCCATGGCGTCGGGGAGTTTATAGCCGTTACCATCAAAGAATTTAATGCCATTAAATTCCACAGGATTATGGGATGCGGAAATAACAACCCCTGCATCTACTTTATACTTTCTGGTCAAGTACGCTACAGCCGGTGTGGGAATGACCCCTACATATACAGCATTTGCCCCTACAGAACAAATGCCTGCCATAAGAGCATTTGCTAACATATCACCGGAAATACGTGTGTCACAGCCTACCATAATGGTAGGTTTATGTTCGTTTTCTTTTGTAAGTACATACGCACCTGCCTGCCCAAGCTGCATAGCAAGAAGCGGCGTTAATTCATCATTTGCCACACCTCTTACACCATCTGTACCAAATAATCTTCCCATTTTTCGCGTTGTGCTTATGATAAGCACTCTCCTTTTTTGTTTTTTATTCTGTTATTTCAGATAAATGTAACACCAGTACCAAAGGTTCTAATACTGTTACATTATCGCCCAAACCAAAATCAATCTCAACGTTATAGTAACCGTCTACTGCTTCTTCCATTTCCTGTTCTTCCATCCACTTAAGGATATCAAATGTTGCCTTAAGTTCATTTGCCCTAATAGCTGAAACATCACGTGAAAGACCGATGACATCAATGGTAGTTCCGTCTTCAATTTCTGCCACTGTTGCGCGGAAGCCTTCCGGCACATTAATTAGCTCTACTTCTTTTCCTGACACAGAAATCTCCCGGGATACTTCCTGCTCAATGGAAACACTCACCTGTATCTTTGCCTGTGATGCATCCGCTAAAAATACATTGTCAGGTAAAAATTCACGCACATTAACCTCTGTCACAAAGTCCGCAGACTGTCCTGTCACATCAATTTCTTCCGCCGGAATTTCGATAGCTGTCACATTTCTAATGATGTTACCCTTACCGGCAATTTTTATTGTCTGAAGGTTTCCTACCGGTTCACCGGACACACGATATCCGGCTGTAGGTGTACCGGACACTTCAAAATAAACAGGTACTTCCGTAGTCTGATAAATATTTACATTAACTCCTACTGATTTAATATTTTGTGAGATTCTGCTGTCCTGTACCAAACGGTCTTCTTCATCATATAAGCGGATATCCAGATTCGTTCCGATATCGTTGGTAAATCCACTCACGTCAATCTCTACAGCCGCCCTTGCGACTCTATCAATCAGTGACTCAGGACCGGATATTCTGACAAGGTTCTGATCGGTTGTCACTTCACCCACCAAATGTCCTTCTGCTACGCTTCCGGATACACCGGCTTTAAGTGCGAGCGTCTTAGATCTCTTATTTTCTATATTTAATTTAACAGTATCGATACTGCCTTTTATACTTTCTATATCTTCTCCATATACATTGCTTGAAAACTTTATGCTAATCGTATCTAAACTACTAAGTTCGCTTACATCTGCCGTAGCTGTAATGTCTCCGGCATTTAAGGAACTGTGAACAGATTTAGGTGCCTTTACGGAAACTCTTTCTACCACATCTGTTCCTTCAATAACCTCATACACCTTGCCGGCATCAGTAATCAAATCAGTATTTAGCAGTTTTACGGGAATGTTTACATAGCTCTCCGTAACGGTAGGATTTTCTATATTATTTACGACCAGCCAAAGAATAAATGCAAAAAAGAGAGATATTATTCTTAAGCCCAAATTGGCTGTAATCTTACTTTTCACTCTTAGACCGTCCCTTCCACAAAATACGCTTTTTGAGTTCTTCTTCCGGCTTATTCTGTATAATTTTTAATTTTTCACGAAGTCCGTCACCGTCCAGGTTACGATCCAGTTTTCCTTCGTAGGCAACGCTAATCTTGCCTGTTTCTTCAGACACGATAATCGTCATGGAATCCGTCGCCTCTGAAATACCTACGGCAGCTCTGTGTCTGGTTCCTAAATCCTTGCTCAGTGCCATGTTATCTGATAAAGGGAGATAACATGTGGCTGAAGTAATTCTGTTTCCTCTTATAATGGCAGCTCCATCATGAAGAGGTGTGTTCTTTTCAAAAATATTGATAATCAGCTGGCTGGTTACGATACCGTCCACATCAATACCGGTTCTTTCATATTCTGTCAGTGACTGGGTTTGCTCCACGACAATAAGGGCTCCGGTTCTCACCTTGCCCATTTCAATACATGCCTTCACTATTTCATTAATGGTTTTGTCGGAAAATCTGCCCTCGTCGGTCACCCTGATGCTGTCAAAAGGAATAATAGAAGAAATAATGTTTTTCTTCCCCAGTTCCTCCAGTGCTCTCCGTAGCTCCGGTTGCAAAATAACCACCATCGCTGTTACCGCAACTCCAAATGCATTCTGCACAATCCACAATATGGTTGTCATTTCAAAGTATGCCGCAATGGATACAAATGCAGCAATCACTATAATTCCCTTTAATAACGACCAGGCTCTGGTATTCTTAATCCACAAAAGGATATGATACAGCATGAAATAGATAACCAGTATTTCAATAATATCAACCAGCCTGACACTTCTGGGTATCCATGACAGATATGTTGTTATAAATTCATTTATCTGTGCCATTTACACTTCCCCGTTATTATATGTTTTATCTCTTTATCTTGTCGGTCTTCTTCTGGAACTGTTTATTTTTTTAACAGTTCTCGCCGGAGCCGCTACCGTCACCTTCGGAACAGCTTTTACATAATAGTAATATTCGTCATCTTCAAACTGTACCTTCTCGGTTCTGCTGTAATCCACATTAAAACCAAAGAATTCCACCACTTTCGCAATCAGTACCGCAAAAATGCTTCCTACAATCAACCCTAAGATGGAAATATTTGTATCGAAAATAAAATCACCAATCAGTAAAATCATAATATCGGTTATCGCTCCCGCTGCAATTGCCATCGTCCACGCATAGTCTATGGACATTCTCCTAATCATGTATACCACAATAATTGCAGCACTAAATGCAACAATTGTCAAAATCATACCTTTATTATCCAAAAAGCCATCAATAATAAAACGGAACTTGGTAGACATATCCTCCGTCTCCATCCCCGCCAAAACGGTTGCATTATCTGACATGTAGCAGACTAAAAAAGTTACTACAACGCCGCAACAAACAGAGATTGCAGAAACGGGAGTTCCTAAAAGTCCCATGGCCAGGGGCATGGCATAAGGCACACCTACTGCAAAAGAAAGGGGTGTCAACAAAACAGCCAGCGTATCTTTCGGAGAAAAACGAAGATACAACAAGTATAAAACTGCAAGCAATACCAGAGTGATTACGGCTGCTTCCAAAGACAATGCATACATATGCAATACCAAAAATACTGCCGAAATAAATACAATAAAATTCATGGGCATAAAGGAACACATAAGTGCTACCATAAGCACAATCGGCAAGCTGTCTATCTTTTGCATATAGCCAACTTTTGCATTGATAATCATAAGTGCCGCAAGTGCCAAAATAAGCTTTAAAAGCGGTTTCACATATACTTCGTATTTTGAGATAAACATTTTAATGTATTGCTTTGCTACAAGTAATGATGTCATTTTCTTTTCCTCGTAATTCGTTTCTTAATGCTCATACATACTCGCAAGTTTTTTTAAATTTGCATAATATGTCTTTAAACTTTTCTTTGCCCTACTGTATTTCGTTGCAAAAGCCACATAGGTTATTACACCATATGCGCCCACCATACACAAATATAATATGATTACACTTTTTCCGAAAGCCAGCAGATCCATATTGTAAATATCCTGCATAAATACTTCAAAGTTATAAAAAAAGTAAACACCTAATAACAGGAAAAAAGATATGGTTGCTGCAATAACTGATTTCAACACCTGAAATCCGATATAGTCTCCCTTGAAGTAATTTAGTATGGTAATGTCCTTTTTACCTTTTCCGTATTCATATGATGCCATTCTGGTCATCAAAATGACCTTTTCTTCATTTATCATATAGATGCCTTTCCGTCTCCTCTTACAGGTAACGCATTCTGTCTCTGTCACTTACTCTGCCTGCGGGGCTTTGCTGCTGGGGCTGAGGTGTGTTTCTACGCATCACCTGTTTAAAACCGCCTACCATTTCTGCTTTACACTTTTCGCAGTAACGTCCCGACTGAATCATCACGCCACACTTTTCACAAGGAATTCTGATTGGTGAATCGTCTGCAAACTGTAATCTGTCTTCTCTGATCCACTGACGGATTTGTCCCGGATCAACCTCACATGCATTTGCAACTTCCATAATGTCAGCACCACGATGCTCTTCTACGTATTTCTTTACTCCCTGGAAAATCACTTCCTGCTCATCCCTGCATCTCGGGCATAAGAAGGGGCCCATAACATAGTTAAAAACTTTTCCACATCCTCTGCAATTACGTACATTCATACAATTCACCTCATCTTAGCATCCGCGTCCTATCGCCAATGCCATGTAATATATTCTTTTCACTCCGGTTCCGGATAATGCCTCTGCCATTGCGTCAATTGTGCTGCCTGTTGTATATATGTCATCTACAATAACAATCGTACTTAATTTTACATCATTTTGCAGGATTTTAAAAGCCTTTTTCAAATTATTTTGGCGTTCGCTCTCACTTAATTCCCTTTGGGGCAAAGTTTTCTTTATGCGGGTCACCAAGTCGCAATTTACAGGTATTTTGGTATGACGTGACAGCTCCCGTGCAATGAGTTCTGACTGATTATATCCCCGCATCCTTTTTCTTGAAGCATGAATCGGCACCGGCACCAACGCATCAGGCTTAATTTGGTTAAGAAAGCCCCCTCCTCTCTCTGCCAATTCTCTTCCAAAAAAACGTGCATATTCGCTACGTCCTGCATATTTAAAACGGTATAACGCACCTGACATTCCTGCGTAATCATACAGCGCCATCCCTTGAATAAAGCGGTGCTCCCTGCGCAGGCAATCCTTGCAGTACCCGCCGCCTTCCATTACCTTCTTTCCGCATTTCATGCAAAAAGGCGGCTTTATATACGCAATCTTTTCCGTGCACGCTTTGCATACCCCTCTTGCTTTATCATCCGTAACCTCATCACATATTACACATCTGGGAGGAAAAAGTAAGTCTAAAAAAAATTCTTTTACCATTCTGTCCCCTCTATCTCGCTTATTCTGTCTTTTAATCCCGTATAGCGCCTGTTCTCCTTTTCGTTGTCAATCATCTCACAAACCACATCCTTGCTTCCCAAAACAGTTACACATTTTCTCGCCCTGGTAACAGCTGTGTATAACAAATTTCTGTTAAACAGCATTTTAGGGCCGGAAAGCAACGGCAAAATCACTGCCGGATACTCACTTCCCTGGGACTTGTGTATGGTGATTGCATAGGCAAGTTCAATTTCATCCAGCTCTGTAAAAGGATATTCCACCAAGCGGTGTTCATCATACTCTACCGTCAAAGTCTGTGCCGTTTCATTTATTTCTTTTATCACGCCCATATCACCGTTGAAAACACCCATTCCTTTATCAATGGGAATCCCATAACGGCTTAAAATCTCCCAGGTAATCTGATAATTATTTTTGATCTGCATGACCTTGTCGCCTTCCCTAAAAAGCCGTTCTCCACTCATGTACTCTTTCTTTTCAGGGGAATTTGGATTCAAATATTTTTGTAAAATATTGTTTAATGTTTCTACGCCCAGACTTCCCTTTCGCATTGGCGTCAGCACCTGTATGTCAAAAGGTCCCGCTTCTACATAGGGCGGTAATTTTTCTGTTATCAACTGTATCATATGTTTATATATGACATTGACGTCATTTCTCTCAAGCAAAAAGAAATCCTTGCTTTTATTATCAAACTCTGGTTTTTCACCGCGATTAATTTTGTGTGCATTTACAACAATGTCACTTTCCTCCGCCTGCCGGAATATTTTTTCCAGTTTTACCACAGGGAATGCACCGCTCTCTATTAAATCCTGCAACACCTGCCCGGGGCCTACACTGGGAAGCTGGTTCATATCTCCCACCAAAATTAATCTGGTACCCACACTTACCGCACTAAGAAGGGCTTTCAGCAAATGAACATCCACCATGGACATCTCATCTATGATAATAACGTCCGCTTCCAAGGGGTTTTCTTCATTTCTCTCAAAGCCCGCACTTTTCCCATCCTCCACAAGGCCGTTAATTTCCAAAAGACGATGGATAGTGCGGGCTTCAAAACCGGTAGTCTCCGTCATTCTTTTAGCGGCTCTTCCCGTAGGTGCCGCCAGAAGAATGTCCATTCCCTCTGCTTCAAAATATTGAATGATGGTATTAATGGTCGTGGTTTTACCTGTTCCCGGGCCTCCTGATAAAATCATTAAGCCGTTGCGGATACTCATCATCACTGCTTTTTTCTGCAATTCATCAAGTTCAAGCCCCTGCTCTTCCCCCATAGCTGTCAAAATACTTTCCACCTTGCTCTCTTCGCAGGGCAAAAGTTCTCTTTCCATGGAAATATTGAGGTCGTGCAGCATCCTGGCACATTGAAGTTCTGTATAATAATAAGCAGACGCATACACACTTTTTTTGTCACCTGAGGATTTTATTACCAGTTTTTTGTCCATGGCCAAATTGCTCACCTGGGGCTCAATGGCCTTTGGCGATAACCCAAGAAGCATTGCTGCCCGGTCAAGTAAATGTTCCATAGGAAGATAGGTATGACCTTCTCCGGAAGCCTGCAAAAGCGCATAGAGAATTCCGCTTCTGATCCGGTAATCAGAGTCTGTATGAATGCCTATTTTAGATGCTATCTCATCTGCCAAGCGAAATCCGATTCCCGTAATATCTTCTGCCAGGCGGTATGGGTTTTCTTTCATAATCCCATATAAATTCATACCGTATTGATGGTAAATTTTCACCGCCAGTGTATTGGATATTCCATATTGTTGTAGGAAGACAAAGGCCTCACGCATATCCTTCTTTTCAATCATCTGAATGGCAATTTCTCTTGCTTTTCTCTCACTGATGCCTTTTATTTCGGAAAGTCTTTCCGGTTCCTCTTCTATAATACGGAAAGTGTCTTCCCCAAATGCCTTTATAATTCTTTTGGCAAGTGCTTCCCCGATTCCTTTTATGGCACCGGAGCTTAAATATCTTTCCATACTTACAAGGTCATCCGGCGGCACAACGCGAAAGCTTTCTGCTTTTAACTGGCTCCCATATAAGGGATGCTCCACATAAGTACCTTCAATTTCCAGGGTTTCTCCCGCCTCTACGTTTTTAAAAGAACCTACACAGGTTAGCTCTTCCTCATCGACGATGAGCAAAAGTACTGCATAGCCGTTTTCCCTATTCTGATAAATGATATGGTCAATATATCCTTTTACTTTTTCCAACTCAGTCTTCCTTCCGTGCATATCACAGTAAAAAGGGCTGCATGATAAAACGGTTTTATCCGTTATCAGCAGCCACTTTATTTGCATAATCTTTATTCCAAACCGTAATTTCTTTTCATCTGCTCATACAACGTCTGAGCAAGTCCAAGTCCCTGAATGTCTGTCGTTGTCGCAGCCAAATCCTGAAGAGCCGTGTCCTTAAAATAGTCCACCAGACCGCTTTGACTGGAGCTGCTTTCTTCTGCCTTAAAGCAATCTACGGTTTTCTCCATTTCTTTGAAAACCATTTCCACAAAGTATGCTTCAAACTGCTTACAGGCATCCATGAGTTCATCATCAGTTGCCTTTGCATAGTCTGTGGTTTCAAGGGTCTTATTTAATTTGGTACCTGTTGTATTCTGCGTGGCCATATATTCTGTGTAGGCCTGGGTAATTGCGTTTACGTCCATAATTACACCTCTTCTTCTGAAGCGTTCCTTGCGCTACGCGCCTTCCTTCACGCTTCCTCTGAAGCGTTCCTTGCGCTTACCGCGCAAGTCTCATTCGCTACGGCTCCGCCTTCGCTCATGATACGCGCTCGTCAAATATATGATTTTTTATGCAAGCATAAAAATCATATGCTTGACTCGCTAACGCTTCACATTGTTAGCTGTTTGCATCATTTCGTCGGTGGTGGTGATGGCTTTGGAGTTCATTTCATATGCCCTCTGTGCCACAATCAGATTTACCATTTCATCTGCAACCTGCACATTAGATCCTTCCAGATACCCCTGTACGATATTACTCTTCTGCAGGCTTCCATTGGTTGCTTCGTTCATTGCCACTCCACTGGCCTCTGTAACCTTCCAAAGGCTGTCCCCTTCTCTCTCTAATCCACCGGGATTGTTAAATTGATAAACACCTATAGTAATCCCAAGGGATTGGGGATTATTACTTGCGTCCGGATAGCATACGGTTCCGTCTTTTGTTATGGTAATCTTGCTTGTTACATAGTTTGAATTTAATGTAATGGCCTGACCGGTAGAACTAAGCACAGGAAGTCCGTCAGTATTTGTTAAGATAACACCACCACCTGCATTGGTAGCCCATGTGAAATCACCATTTCTGGTATAATATGTATTTCCGTCGCTTCCTCTGATAGAGAAAAATCCATCTCCTTCAATCGCAAAAGAGGTATCACTGTTAGATGCAAGAAGACTTCCCTGGGTAAAAATAGAATTAATGGATGAATTTCTTACACCAAGACCCACTTGGGATGAAGTAGGCTTCGGATCACCGTTTGCCGTAGTTGTCACTGTTTGCAAATTTTGATAAAGCAAGGATTTAAACTGTGCAGACTGGGTTTTATATCCCACTGTGTTTACATTGGCAAGGTTGTTTGCAATCGTATCTACGTTTGTCTGCTGTGCATTCATACCTGTTGCCGCTGACCATAAACTTCTAACCATACACTGTCACCTCCAAACTAGAGTCTTCCGAGCTGATTTGCTGCAATATCAAGGGTACCGTCATAAGTGGTAATCACTTTCTGATTGCTTTCATAGGCTCTTTGTACCGTAATCATATTTACCATTTCTGTCACTACAGAAATATTGGAAGTTTCCAAATATCCTGAATAAACCTTTGCTGCCGCTTCTTTTTCAACGGCACCTTCTACCGGCTGATAATAATTTTCTCCGTATCTTTCCAGATAATTATAGTCTTCAAAATCAGTCACTTGGATGGTAGCAACTACCCTTCCATCCTGAATAATCTGACCTTGTCTGTTAATTTCCGTCTCTAAGATAGTACTTATCTGAATGGGTTTTCCATTGGTATCCAATACAGCATCGCCTTCCTGGGTTACCAATCTTCCGTCATCCGTCAACGTGAAGTTTCCATCACGGGTGTACTTTACAGAGGTTTCTCCTGCTTTATTTTTAAACTCTATGGCAAAAAAACCTGTATCTGTGAGTGCAAGATCGTAAATATTGGCTGTGGTTTTTAAAGAACCTTGTGAAAAGTCTGTATAACCCTCACCAATTTTCACGCCGGGATGATTGGTTCCAATTCTCTTTGCCAAATGGTATCCTTCGGAAGCATCTTTAATTTTATAGGCAAGAACAGAGTCAAATGACTGACTGGTTGCCCCTTCCTTTTTGTAGCCATTGGTTGCCGCATTGGCCAAGTTATTTGTGAGCACATCCATTCTGTGTTCCTGATTAATCATTCCGGTATAAGCGCTGTAAAGTCCTTTTACCATAAAAACACCCTCTCTTTAGAAGTTAGTCTTCCTTATAACCTGCCAGAAACTCAACATATTTTCCTGTGCCGATTGCAACTGCTGTCATGGGATCTTCTGCAGTCATGGTGTTAATTCCTGTCTTCTCACAAATCAAATCTTCCAATCCGCGAAGTAGGCTTCCGCCACCGGTAAGAACAATTCCTCTGTCAGCGATATCCGCTGCCAATTCCGGGGGAGTTTTCTCCAAAACGCTGTGTATGGTTTCAATAATTTGTGCTGTCGTCTCTCGTAATGCTTCTTCTGTTTCTTCAGAAGAAACTTTAACGGTTTTGGGAAGACCTGTTACCAGGTTACGTCCTCTGACATCCATGTAGTCCACTTCGGAACGGGGGAATGCAGAGCCGATTTTAATTTTAATGTCTTCTGCTGTTCTTTCACCAATCAGCAGATTATGTTTCTTTCTCATATAACGGACAAGAGCTTCATCAAAGTCATCACCTGCTATTTTAATGGAGGCACTTACTACGGTTCCTCCGAGGGAAATAACAGCTATATCGGAAGTTCCTCCTCCGATATCAACAATCATATTTCCGCAGGGTTTGGAAATATCAATTCCTGCACCGATTGCTGCTGCAATGGGTTCTTCGATAATAGACACTTCTCTGGCACCTGCCATAAGCGTAGCATCTTCAACTGCCTTCTTTTCTACTTCGGTAACACCGCTTGGTACACATACTGCGATTCTGGGTTTACGGAACGCCTTTCTGCCAAGTGCTTTCTGGATGAAATATTTCATCATCTGTTCTGTCACCTTGTAGTCGGAGATAACACCCTGACGAAGGGGACGGACTGCCATAATATTTCCGGGAGTTCTACCCAGCATAAGTCTTGCATCTTCTCCAATCGCCTTAATTTTATTGGTATCTCTATCGTAAGCAACTACAGAGGGCTCTTTTAAGACAACTCCTCTACCTCTGATGTAAACTAAAATACTCGCTGTTCCCAAATCAATTCCGATGTCTGTGTACTGCATATTGCGATGCCCCTTTCTGTTTTATCTATTTTAAAGTTACTATAATTCTGTAAAAAAACACACAGAGTTATTATAACCCATACAAAAGTATTTTCAAAGGGATTTCACAAAATTTTAATAGAAAAAAAATGGCACAGTGAAAAAGCGGTTCCTTCCGTTCCTTCACTGCGTCCATGCTATATTTTTATAATCGGTCTTTTTCTATGTTTTCTTTATACCTTTTCCTCTTTTTTCTCCAAATATTTTTCTTCAAAGTTTTCTGTAGGAATCGGCTTACTATAATAATATCCCTGTACTGTTTCGCAGCCCAGCTCCCTCAACGCCAGCACCTGCTCATATTCTTCTATTCCTTCTGCAATACAGTGTATTCCCAGTTCCCTCGCCATGGAAATGATATGCCGCAAAATAATCTGGTTTTTTTCAGATTCCGTTTTTATCATAATCGGGTCTACAAAACTTTTATCTATTTTCAGTGTATCCAACGGCATTTCTTTAAGCAAACTGAAAGAGGAATATCCCGTTCCAAAATCGTCCATTGAAATGAGAAATCCTTTGTCTTTTAGTTCATTCAAAACAGAAACCATATATTTTTGGTTGTCATATGCTGCTGACTCTGTCAATTCAAATTCTATCAACGAATGTTCCACTTTATAAGCATCAACAATCCCCGCTAAATGGTCAGCAAGTCCGGTCCTCTCCATATTCTTGCGCGATAAGTTCACTGAAACAGGATACAGTTTATATCCTTTTGCTTTCCACTCTTTTAGTTTGGCACATACTTTATGTAAGACAACATCATCCACTTTAATGATGGAATCATCTGATTCAAAATATGGTATAAACCGGAACGGTGCAAGGAACTCTTTATGTTTATAGTTCCAACGGATTAGCGCCTCTGCTCCGCAGATACTTTCATTTTGAATGTCAAATTTCGGTTGCAGGTAAACCAAAAATTCATTGCCCATAATGGCTGTATCAAGATATGCTTTTAACTGTTTTCCCCAAAGGGCATTTTCATGCATCTGATCTGTGTAAAAATTAATTTCCGTCATATGGATACCTGTACCCATCGCCTGTGCAAGCTTGGCACAGTCAGCTACCGTATCTCCCGTTCGCATGGCATTACGCATACCCACAACACCGCATCGGTAATACACTTTATAGGAAGGATCCGCGTCAAGACATGATATTTCTTCAAAAAACGCAAAGAGTTTTTTCCGGATTTCTTGCTCAGGCATATCCTTTATCATCATGGCGAAATTATCATTGTGACATCTCGCTCCAAAATAAATCCAGTCCTTATGTTTTTCAATATTCCGGGCCACACGGATTAAAAGGGAATTGGCAATCTGATGATTATAAAGTTCGTTCACCATTTTAAAATCTTTAATGTCAAAATGGACAAAAGCATAATCATTCACTCCCTGAAGATAATAGGTCCGCAGGCGTTCCCAGAGCCATGTCCAATTATAATACCCCGTAATTGGTTCGCAATATGCTCTGCTAAATATATCTTCTTTTCTATAGTCCTCATGATTACCAAAAGAAAAGTATTCCTGGTTGTTAACCAGCTCAACTTCATATAACAACCGCAACTTTTCTTTTGAATGAAATGCCGTAATAAGCCCTTCATTTATATAACGGTATTCTGCACTCCTTTCATGCCTTTCTTTCTGTGCATCACAGATAATATTACTCAATAATTGCTCATTCAACTGGTATTCGTAGGCAACATCCAGCATAACAATATCACAAGCCGGTAACGTAACAAAGGGAAGATGTTCCGGCAAGTTCAGCACATCGTCATCCTTGCGGTACTCTATTCCGATAATACATTTCATACCGGTTTCCTTTTCCAGTGAAGGAGGTAGGTAAAATACGCCAACCTCATCGTAAGTACCAAATGCGTACTGATATTCTTTTAACTGGGACGGACAGATTCCATCAGAAATGTACTGATTTACTTCCTCTGTTATTTCAGGCAAATAATACAACACTCTTTCCGGTCTGTGTGCTATTATAGACGATGCTACCTTAATCATAGAATTACCTCTCCAACATTTTTTTCACATAGTGTCCTGTATAAGAATCCGGATTTTTTGAAACCTCCTCCGGTGTTCCGCGGGCAATCACCTGTCCGCCCTTGTCACCACCTTCTGGTCCCATATCAATAATATAATCAGCGGTCTTAATCACGTCCAGATTATGCTCGATTACCACTACGGTGTTGCCACCATCAGCCAATCTATGCAGAATTTCCACCAACTTGTGAACATCCGCAAAATGAAGTCCTGTGGTGGGCTCATCTAAAATATAAATGGTATTTCCGGTACTTCTTTTACTTAATTCTGTGGCCAGTTTGATTCTCTGTGCCTCACCACCTGAAAGTGTGGTTGAAGGCTGTCCCAATTTCACATAGGAAAGTCCTACGTCATTTAATGTCTCAATCTTCCTACGGATAGAGGGTAAATTTTCAAAAAACGGCACTGCTTCTTCTACCGTCATGTCAAGTACATCATAAATGCTCTTGCCTTTATATTTTACATCAAGGGTTTCCCTATTGTATCGTTTACCTCCGCAAACCTCACAAGGCACATAGACATCTGGCAAAAAGTGCATTTCTATCTTAATTATACCATCTCCGCAGCATGCCTCGCAACGTCCGCCTTTCACATTAAAACTAAAACGCCCTTTTTTGTAGCCTTTGGCTTTTGCATCAGGTGTTCCTGCAAACAAATCACGGATCTGGTCAAATACACCGGTATAGGTAGCCGGATTAGACCGGGGTGTTCTTCCGATTGGCGACTGGTCAATATCAATCACTTTATCCAACTTATCAATTCCTTTGATATCTTTATGTTTGCCGGGAATGGTTCTGGCGCGGTTTAGCTCTTTTGCCAGCCTCTTATATAAGATTTCATTTACCAGCGAACTTTTGCCGGAACCGGATACACCTGTTACGCAGGTAAAAACTCCCAGCGGAATATCCACCGAGATATTTTTTAAGTTGTTTTCTGCTGCACCGGTAACTTTTAAAAACCCTGCCGGTTTTCTTCTTTTTTCCGGCACGGGAATTCTCATTTTTCCACTGAGATACTGCCCCGTCACAGACTCTTCTACCTTCATAATTTCTTCCGCAGTTCCCTGGGCTACCACTTGTCCCCCATGGGAGCCTGCGCCGGGTCCGATATCCACAACATGATCTGCTGCAAGCATGGTATCCTCATCATGTTCCACCACAATCAGGGTATTTCCCAAATCACGCAAATTTTTTAGCGTATTTAGCAGTTTGTCATTATCTCTCTGATGAAGACCGATACTGGGTTCATCCAGAATATAGCATACCCCTACCAAGCCGGAGCCAATCTGGGTCGCCAAACGGATTCTTTGTGCCTCCCCGCCGGATAAAGTTCCTGTGGCACGGGATAAAGATAGATATTCCAGCCCCACATCCATTAGGAAACCGACTCTGGCCTTAATCTCTTTAAGTACCTGATGTCCGATTAGCTGCTGTTGTTTGGTCAGTTTCATATCATGTAAAAATTCATGCAATTTTCTGATCGAAAGGGAAGTAATTTCATAAATGTTCTTGTCGCATACAGTAACAGCCAGGGATTCCTTTTTAAGACGCATACCCTCACACTCATGGCAAGGTGTAATGCGCATAAAGGATTCATATTCCTGTTTCATGATATCCGAGGAAGTTTCCCGGTATTTTCTCTCTACATTACGGACAATCCCTTCAAAGGTAATCGGGTAAATACCTTCTCCCCTTTGTCCTTTATAATGAACCTTTACTTCTTTAAATCCACCGTGGATAAGCATATGCTGAACATCTTCCGGCAATTGATTAAAGGGAGTATCCAAACTAAACCGATACTCCTTGGCAAGTGCTTGTAAAACAGCATTGGTAAAGCTTCCTTTATCGGTACAGGACTGCCATCCCATCACCTGAATCGCACCTTCACTGATACTTAATTTTTTATCAGGAATCATAAGCTCCGGATCAAATTCCATCTTGTATCCAAGGCCAAAACAAATGGGGCAGGCACCAAAGGGATTATTAAAGGAAAAACTTCTGGGCTCAATTTCACTGATGCTTACACCACAATCAGGGCAGGCAAAACTTTGGCTAAAATTAAGGGTTTCACCATCAATCACATCCACCATCAAAAGCCCTTCCGAAAGAGCCAAAACATTCTCTATGGAATCCGTCAATCGTCTCTCAATTCCTTCTTTTACCACCAAACGATCCACAACAATTTCAATATTGTGCTTGATATTCTTATCAAGTTTTATTTCTTCCGTAAGTTCATACATGCTACCGTCTACACGCACACGCACATATCCGCTTCTTTTGGCACGTTCAAAAACCTTTGCATGTTCCCCCTTACGTCCCCGGACTACCGGTGAAAGAAGCTGTATCTTACTTCCTTCTGGCAGCTCCATAATCTGATCCACCATCTGATCCACACTCTGCTTTTTGATTTCCTTGCCGCAGTTTGTACAATGGGGAATACCGATTCTGGCATATAAGAGCCTGAAATAATCATATATTTCCGTTACTGTTCCCACTGTAGAACGGGGATTACGATTGGTAGATTTCTGGTCTATGGAAATCGCCGGAGAAAGCCCTTCTATCTTTTCCACATTAGGCTTTTCCATCTGCCCTAAAAACTGGCGGGCATAGGATGATAGGGATTCCATATATCTTCTCTGCCCCTCCGCATAAATGGTATCAAAAGCAAGAGAGGACTTTCCGGAACCTGACAATCCCGTCAGAACTACCAATTCATTTCTGGGAATATCCACATCTAAATTTTTCAAATTATGTTCTGATGCACCCCTAATCTTAATATATTCTCTGGGGAGCATTCTTGGTTTTTCCACATGTTTATCTGCTAAACTCATTTTTGTGCCTTTCTATCAACTTTCTTCCTCTATTTCACGAAGCTTTGTTTTTAGTTCTACCATCTTATCACGAAGCTCTGCTGCCATTTCAAAGTTAAGGTCCGCAGCAGCCTGTCGCATCTGCTTTTCTACCTTAGCGATCAATTTCTGCAATTCCTTGCGGTCCATGGACTCAGGATCTTTTTCAAATCTAAGTTCTTCTTTGGCAATCACTTTGGAAATACTGATCAAATCCCGGACTGCCTTCTTAATGGTCTGGGGTGTAATACCATTTTCTTCATTATACTTCTGTTGGATTGCACGTCTTCTGTTGGTCTCTTCAATGGCTGCACGCATGGAGTCTGTCATCACATCGGCATACATAATCACGTGCCCTTCCGCATTACGGGCCGCCCTTCCAATCGTTTGAATCAAGGATGTCTCAGAACGCAAAAAGCCTTCTTTATCCGCATCCAAAATCGCCACCAAAGAAATTTCCGGAATATCCAAGCCTTCACGCAAAAGATTAATGCCCACAAGCACGTCAAAAACATCCAACCTCATATCCCTGATAATCTGTGCTCTCTCCAGAGTATCAATATCGGAATGAAGATACTTTACCCTGATACCTGCTTCCTTCATGTAGTCAGTCAAGTCTTCTGCCATTTTCTTCGTCAGGGTGGTAACCAAAACCTTATTATGTTTGGCAACTTCCCTATTCACTTCAGAAATGAGGTCATCAATCTGTCCTTCTACAGGGCGCACATCCACTTGCGGGTCTAAAAGCCCCGTAGGTCTGATAATTTGTTCTGTACGAAGTAGCTCATGCTCTGCTTCATACTTTGCAGGCGTGGCCGAAACAAATAATAATTGGTCAATATGTTCCTCAAACTCTTCAAAACAAAGAGGTCTGTTATCCAGTGCAGAGGGCAAACGGAAACCGTAGTCTACAAGGGTTGTCTTACGGGAACGGTCACCGCTGTACATAGCACCAATCTGCGGAATTGTCATATGCGACTCGTCTATGATCATCAAAAAATCATTTCCAAAATAATCCAAAAGACAGTGAGGCGGAACTCCCGGCTGCATGCCACTTAAGTGTCTGGAGTAGTTTTCTATTCCGGAACAAAAACCGGTTTCCCTAAGCATCTCTATATCAAAATTGGTACGCTCCGAAATTCTCTGTGCTTCAAGCAATTTATCTTCACTCTTAAAAAAGCGTACTCTTTCCTCTAACTCCGATTCAATATTTTTACATGCAATGTTTATCTTTTCCTGGGGTACTACATAGTGGGATGCCGGAAAAATCGCCACATGCTCCAGCGATGCATGTACCTGTCCGGTAAGGGGATCAGTTTCCACGATTCTGTCAATCTCATCCCCAAAAAATTCCACGCGGATTAAGTAATCACCACCCTGCGCCGGATAAATCTCTACCACATCTCCCCGGACCCTGAAGCATCCACGCTGCAGGTCCATGTCATTTCTGTCATACTGAATATCTATCAGTTCGCGGAGCACCTGATCTCTGTCTTTTACCATGCCAGGCCGTAAGGATACGATCATCCCCTGGTAATCATCGGGACTTCCCAGACCGTAAATACAAGATACGCTGGCAACCACAATAACATCTTTTCTCTCAGAAAGGGATGCCGTCGCGGATAATCTCAGTTTATCGATTTCATCATTAACAGAAGAATCTTTAGCGATATAAGTATCAGAGGAAGGCACATACGCCTCCGGCTGATAATAATCATAATAGGACACGAAATATTCCACTGCGTTCTCGGGGAAGAACTCTTTAAACTCCCCATAGAGCTGCCCTGCCAAGGTTTTATTATGGGCAATAATCAACGTGGGCTTATTCAGTGCCGCAATCACGTTTGCCATAGTAAAGGTCTTACCGGATCCGGTAACGCCAAGCAAAGTTTGAAACTGATTTCCTTCCTTAAAGCCGTCCACCAGTTCCTTGATAGCCTGAGGTTGGTCGCCGGTTGGGGCAAATTCGCTATGCAATTTGAAAGCAGAGTCGCCCGCTCTGCTTTCATGAGCAAGTAGCGTAGCGGATTGCGAATATCCTTTTTCTTCCATAACGACCTCCTGTTTCTATCATCAAAAAACGTGTACAGATAGCTGTAATTATTATAGCATACCAATACACGTTTTACAAACATTTGTTCTCTTTTGTTTTAATTTATCTTTCCTTCTAATATTTCAATCGCCTTATCGAGCTGATTATCTATTCCCTGCTCCTCTGCCAGATTATAATCATATTCGATCTCGATATCCGGCTTTATACCGATACCATGGATATTATTACCTGAAGGGGTGTAATATGCACTGACCGTCAATTTAATGGCCGTTCCATCCTCAAGTCTGTTTATTCTCTGCACAATACCTTTTCCGTAAGTAGTGGTTCCGATTAGTGTTCCCTTATTATAATCTTTAATGGCACCTGCCAGAATTTCAGAAGCCGATGCGGAATATTCGTTGATAAGTACTACCAGCGGAATGTCCAATTCATATTCCCCATTGCAGGTATACTCTTTCTTTTCTCCTGCTTTATCTTCCGTATATACAATCATTCCTTCCGGGAGGATTCTCCTTGCCACGTCTACCACCGCTGACAAATCACCACCGGGGTTGCTTCTAAGGTCCAAAATCAGCCCTTTGATTCCTTCAGCCCGAAGTTCTGCCATCGCTTCATTAAACTGATCTACGGTGACACCGTCAAATTCCGTAATCTGCAAGTATCCGATACCATCCGCATCTTCCACCAAACCATGATTGACGGTTTCCGTTTCAATTAATTTTCCACGCACGGCTTCTATTTCAAGAAGCTCCGGCTCGCCTTCCCTGAAAACAGTTAAAACTACCTGTGTTCCTTCTTTTCCTTTTACCAGGCTTACCGTTTTGCTTAGGCTATAGCCTGCCACATCCTCACCGTTCACTTTATATATTACATCGCCGCCACGTAGGCCTGCTTCCAGTGCCGGTGACTGCTCCATGACACTACTGATCATTGGCATTCCCGTCACCTTATCAAGTGTAATATAAGCACCGATACCATAAGAAATCCCCTGGTTACTGCTTAGCGCATCCTCTAATTCCTCTTTGGAATAATACTCAGAATAGGGATCTCCTAAGGCCGCCACCATGCCACGGTAAATCCCTTCCTGTAACTTTTCCTCAGTGATTGGTTCTCCGTAATAGCTTTGCCATAATACATTTTCCACTACCTGCATTTTTTGCAAAGTTTCCATAGTTACAATACTCTCATATCCGGTATCTGCCGAGGTTACTGCAGTACCTTTTCCGGCAATATAAACCACGGCATTTTTTGCCAATAAAATAATTCCGCCTATCAAGATACAGAGCAGCATGCCACACGCCATGCCGCCCCAAAATACCCTCATCGGTTTCCTTTTATTATTTTGTCCGTTTTGAACATCCGGTTCCTTGTTCAAAATTCTCACTCCAATCTCTCTTTTCATTATTCCCCCGGCTACGCTTATTTATTCCGTAACCATTGTAGCTATCTTTTATTAGCTTCGCAAATAATTCCATGGACTGACATAATTTCCGTTTAAGCGGACACTGAAATGAAGGTGATTACCGGTGGAACGTCCTGTGGTTCCCACAGCCGCTATCTTATCACCTTTATTCACCTCTGCGCCGTTTTTTACATATAGCGCAGACGCATGCATGTAAATGGTGTACAATCCATCCCCGTGATCAATCATAATGTAATTGCCCATAGTGGCACTGTAAGCCGCTGCCACAACTTTACCATCATAAGCAGCCAAAATAGGGCTTCCGCCGGGAGCCGCCATATCCAGTCCGTTATGGAACTGCGGTGTTTTTAATATAGGATGAATACGATTTCCATACTCATCGGATATCCTTGTATAGGAAGGTGCCGGCCATGTAAACACGCCACCATCATACTTTCTTCCCTGTTCAGCAGCAAGTTTCTTTCTCTCTTCAGCAATCGCTTTCTCAAGGGCTGCTATGGTTTCATTCTGTTCGGCAATATACGCCTCATATTCGGCGATAGCCGCCTCTTTATTTTTGATATCATTGGAAACCGCGTTAATCTCCTGCTCTTTTGCAGCAATCAGTTCATTCATGGCAGTCTCTTCTGCTTCTACAGAAGTTTTTGCCTCTTCCAAAACATCTTTCTCTGCTTCCAGCCCTTCCTTACAAAGCGTAACATATTCTGTCTGGGCAGCATATTCATTTAACTTTTCTCTGTCATAGGCAGAAAGCATTTCGATATATTCCGCTTTATTGAGCATATCTCCAAAACTTTCCGACGCAAAAAGAAGTTCCAGGTAAAAGGTATCACCCTTCTCATACATAAACTTAATTCTGGATTTCATTGCCTCATACTGGGTTTCCTGAACGGCAACCGCTTCTTCCAATTCCACTTCTTTATTAGCAATTTCCGTTTCTTTATCAGAAATCAGCGTTTTAAGTTCCGCTATTTTAGTTTGGATGGTTGCAAGGCTTGCATCCAGTTCTGTAATGTATGTAGAAAGATTGGCTTTTGACTCTTCCAATTGTTTTTTCAAATTTTTAACGTCAGTCAAATTGTTTTGCAGTGTCTTCTTTTCTTCTTTCGCCTGCTTTACCTCTTCTTCCTTCTTCTGAATGCTGGCGTTGGTCAATTCTCCTGCGTAAACCAGGCCTGCACTTTTGCTGAAGGAGGAAAACATTACCAAGGCAAGAAAGAGACATGCGAATCTTTTCCATTGTTTCATTGTAACCTCTTATACCTTAAGATGTTTTCTTACTGTAGTAATACTTCCCAAAAAGCCGATGCCCACACCCATAATAAGGGATATCGGAAGAAGCTGCGTAAAAATTGTCTCAACCGATACAAATGCAAGCAGATTACTGATACTTGCAAATTCAGTCATAATATATTCAATTACATGATTGTAAATCACATAAATAATTCCTACAGGAATAAGTGCACCTACGATTCCTATCAGCATACCTTCAATCACAAAAGGAGAACGGGTAAAGAAATCGGTTGCCCCAATATATTTCATAATATTGATTTCTTCCTTGCGGACAGAAATACCAATGGTTACCGTGTTACTGATCAGGAATATGGATACTGCAAACAAAATCGCTATAATACCTATGGATACGTAGGCAATGAGCGCATTGATTCCCGTCAGGGATGCCGCTGTAACTTCGGAACGGTTAACCAGACGGATACCTTCTACGCCTTCCAGATATGTTACAAGTGCCGGCTGCATAGATACATCATTCATATAAATTTCATAGCTTGCGGAATCTGCAAGAGGATTTTCTGTAAATCCGTCTGCATACTCACCCAAATATTCCACCTTAAATGTTTCCCACGCTTCTTCTGCAGAAATAAACCGTTTCTTTGCCACTTCCGGGCGTTTGTCAATCATTTCGCCGATTTCCACAATACGTTCCTGGCTGATTCCTTCATCAAAGAATACCGTAACAGATACACCTTCCTGGGCAGTCTTTACAATACTGTCTACATTCATAAGAACCGCAAAGAACAGTCCGAACAAAAACAGGCAGGCACTGATGGTTGCTATGGAAGCAAGGGAAAACCACTTGTTTCTGAAAATATTAATAATACCCTGCTTGATGGTATAAAAAAATGTACTAATCCTCATCGTCTATATATCCACCCTTTTCTTCATCACTTACAATAACGCCTTTTTTCATGGTTACTACACGCTTCTGCATGGCATTAACGATTTCCCTGTTATGTGTAACCACAAGAACCGTGGTTCCGTTTTCGTTAATCTGCTCAAGCAGTTTCATAATTTCCCATGAATTTTTAGGGTCAAGGTTACCGGTAGGCTCATCCGCCAGGAGAATGCTGGGTCTGTTTACAAGTGCTCTTGCAATGGCAACTCTCTGCTGTTCTCCTCCTGAAAGTTGTCTGGGCTTTGCCTTATATTTGCCCGCAAGTCCCACTGTAGCTAAAATACTTGGAACATTCCGCTTAATTTCTTTGTTGGACACCTGAATAATTCTCTGTGCAAAGGCAACGTTTTCATATACGTTTCTATCCTTTAACAGACGGAAATCCTGAAAAACAATACCGAGATTTCTTCTGAATTTCGGTATTTTTCTATGCCGGATTCTGGTCAGGTCATAGCCCATTACATTAATTTCACCGGAACTGGGTACCAGCTCCCTAAGAAGCAGTTTAATCATTGTAGATTTACCGGAACCACTGTCCCCTACAATAAATACAAACTCACCTTTCTTAATATGCAAATCCACACCATTCAGTGCAGGTGCACCTGTGGCATAAGCCTTGCTTACATTTTTCAGCGTAATGATTTCATCATTTGCCACCGCTATTTTTTTTCTTCTTTTTACGTCATTCTTAGCCAAATCAGTTCACCACCTGTATTTTAATACTCAAAACTTTCCATGTAATTCATATATTTCACTACCATAAGTGCAATCCTGAAGGTAATGGCATCTTCAAAAACCCTAAGATCCAGTCCCGTACTCTTTTGCAACTTATCCAAACGATACACCAGTGTGTTTCTATGTATGAACAGCTGTCTTGATGTTTCGGAGACATTCAGACTGTTTTCAAAGAACTTATTAATCGTGGCCAGCGTTTCCTCGTCAAAGTCATCCGGGCTCTTTCCACCAAAAATCTCTTTGATAAACATTTTACACAGCGGAATGGGAAGCTGATAAATCAAGCGGCCGATTCCAAGTTCGCTGTAAGCAATAATGTTTCTGTCATCAAAGAATATCTTGCCCACATCAAGTGCCATTTTAGCTTCCTTATAAGAACGGCTCACTTCTTTAATTTCTTTGACAACCGTACCGTAAGAAATATGAATATCTGTCATACCTTCTTTCAACAAAAAGTTCTCCATACTGGCTGCTGCTTTTTCAATCTCCTTAGAACTGTCTGTCTCGGGCAATTCTTTGACAACGATTACGCTGTTTTCATCCACAGCAGTAATAAAATCCTTGCTATTGTTTCCATAATAGGTACGCACTGCTTCCAACGCATTGTTCTCTTTATTATTGTCAGTTTCCACAATCATGACAACACGCTTCACATCTGTCTGTATATGAAGTTTTTTGGCCCTGCTGTAAATGTCAATCAAAAGCAGGTTATCCAAAAGAAGATTTTTGATAAAATTATCTTTGTCAAAACGCTCTTTATATGCCACCAGCAGATTTTGGATTTGGAATGCCGCCATCTTTCCGACCATGTAAACGTCTTCACCCACGCCGGCTGCTGCCAGTACATACTCAAGTTGCTGTTCATCAAATATCTTAAAATACTGGCACCCTTGTATTTCCTGGGAATCTGCAGGCGATTTTGCAAACTCAGAGACAGTTCCTGCATTGATATTCATATTTGCAGATGTGGCAGCCACTTCCTTGCCATCCACATCCATCACACAAAACTCTACCCGGGCAATTCCTTTTAGTCCCTCTATTGTATTTTGTAAGATCTGATTTGAAATCATTATCCCCCACTCCTTTGTCATATTTCAAAATGTATACAAATTTCACAATGTTTTTTTCGTTTTTTGCAACACAAAAAAAGACTTCTTTTTCATTTTAATACAAATGTACAAATAAATCTACACGTTTCTCACATTTTTTTGTTTATTTTTAATGTTTTTGCCCAAAAAATCCCAAAAAATTCTTCTATGCAACATAAACAAATTTTTACCGCAAAAAAATAACATGTTTTTGCAAAAAAATGGCTTTTTCACAAAATACATGTTATAATATCTTTACAGAAAAGAAAGGAGGCTTTGTTATGAACATTCCCGAATTATCAACCGCCATGGCAAATATGGAAATCGGCACCAAAATAGGCACTGCTGTTTTAAGCAAAGCCTTAGACAATACCGAAGCCTTGGGAGAAAGTCTGATTCAAATGATGGACCGCTCCATGGAACTATCGGTAAACCCCAATGTGGGCAGTAATTTTGATATGTTTGTTTAAAATCATTACATCAGATGCGGAGCTATCATAGTCCACGCAATCACAGCTATGCAAAGGATAAGTGCTACTATCAGTGAAACTGATATGACCTTATCCTTTTTCTTTCGTTCTTCCCAAACAGTCTTGAGAATTCCACTGCGTCCTTCGCGTCCGCTTATCCACACTAAAAGAGCCCATCCCAATGGCAGGCAGACTGCTGCCATAGCCAAGTATACTGCCACCATATAAACCAGCATTTCTGTAGTGACTGCTTCTGCAGATGCCTGGCTGTATGCCTGGGGGTCTACTGCCTGCACTGCAAAAAGAAGTACCATCTGGCTTCCGTTAATCAGCCCATGATATATGATGGAAGACCAAAGGCTCCCCGTCGCCTCTACCAAAAGTACTGCAAGCACGCCTACCACGAAGGCATAGCTCGCCTGATTAATATTCATGTGTACCATTGCAAAAATAAGGGAGGAAACAAGCAATGCCTTAAACATCCCTCCGGACTTTTTATGACTGTGATAATAGACTCCCCTGCACGCCAATTCTTCACAAAACGGTGCAAAAATTGCCACTGTACCAAACACCTGCCAAAAGGGCATCTGTGTCATCTGAAAACCATCAACCATATTTGTCACTTCATTTTCCACAAAAAACTGGGAAATTAAATTCACCAACGTAATAAACGGTGACGTGAGCATTGTAAATGGTATAATCGCAAGCACTGTGGAAATTTTTATCTTACGGAATCCCAAAAAACCAATTGCTTTTTCTTTAGACAAAAGAACAAAGAGCAGTCCGGGCAGCAAGATGACCATTTCGCAAAGTACATTGCTGATAATCAGATTTCCCGTAACAGCCGGAAGAAAATGGGGAATCATCAACACAACCGCTATATAACATATTATAGATATTAGAAATGCAAGATTCGCTTTTTTACTGTTCATTCTCTTTCCCCTTAACCAATCGCATACTCTCTGCCTGAATTTCAATCAATCTTTGCTTATATAAATTTCCTGCCGCTTTTTTAAATTCATTTTTACTCATACCTGTTTTTTCGCGGATAAGCTCCGGGGCAGATTTATCGCCAAAGGGAAGATATCCGTCACTTGCTTTCAACATATCAAGCAATTTTTTCGCATCTGTATCGATTTGCACATATGCTTTTTCCCTAATGCTCAAAGAAAGCTTTCCGTCTTCTTTTACCTCTGTCACGCGGGCAAGTATTCTATCTCCCACTTTCACGCCTTCCGAGGGCTCACTCTTCGGAATTAGGGCAGAGTATCGTTCGTCCACTGCCACAAACGCACCAAAATTGGGACTTATCTCGTACACAATTCCTTCTACCTTATCATCCTTTTTATATGGACTGCCTGTCTGCAGATAATGATACACTTTCATGGTGGCACACAGTCTGTTGCTTTTATCTACATAAAGTGCTGCCATGCATTCGTCACCCGCCTTCAAGGATGTTGTCTGTTCTTTAAAAGGCAGTAGTAAGTCCTTCTCCAATCCCCAATCAAGGAACGCACCGAATTTCCCCACCTGCTTTACTTTCAGACAGGCAAACTGACCTACCTCCAGCATCGGCTCATTGATGGTTGCAATCAGTCTGTCTTTCGAGTCCCTGTAAATAAATACGGCTATCTTATCGTTTATCCCTGCTCCTGCAGGCACCTGCTTAATAGGAAGCAATACTTTCTCCTCTGCATCTCCCTGCTCCTCTGCAAGATAAACACCGAAATCTACTTTTTTGATAACGGTAAGTAACTGTCTTTTTCCCAATTCAATCATTTTAGTCTCTCCGTTCTTTTTGGTTTTTATATGGTTTGTATTTCCACAACACAGCTCACTGTATCCTGTGCATCTTTCAGCACAATCACATCCGTTCCTTCTGCAAAACTCCCTACAAATGGAGTCAGGCAGTCATTTAAAAATGACTGTTTTTTATACTCTGCACGAAGTTGTTTAATCCTACATTCTTTCCCTAATGCATCCAGTGCAATTCTGACATACTGCCCATTATTTACGTGATGGTTGGTATCCAAATGATGGGACCGTACGACAATGCTCTCTTTTTGTTCCAAAGTATCCGGCAGGGCAATTCTTCTGGGTGCATATTCCATGTCCAGTTTTTCTTCCAGCCGGTATGCATCTATAATTTCATCTGTCGGTTTAACCGGGCGGTTATTTTCTGTGTCAATGAGACTCCAAATGGTATTTCCGCATGCAATACGGTTTCCTTTTTCGTCAGTCATAAGGAAATTACGGTAACCCATAAAGCCTTTAAAATCATACGGTGCTGTAGCAACTGTCACTCTCTCCCCCAGCTTTGGATATCTGTCCACTATAATCTGCCAGGAACTGAGTACCCATACCATATGCTTTTCTTTTAAATAGTCTACCCCTCGTCCCAAGTCCTCCGAATGAAAAGTAGTACAATCCTGAAAATAATCCAATAACGACTCTATCTTTAAATGTCCCGATGCGTCCAGTTCACTGTACCTGATTCTGCTTTGATAACTATACATTTCTTACTCCTTCTTCACACAATAGCATCTTTTACCAGTATAACACGAACTTTTTCAAAAACAAAGGTCGGTTTCAATGGAAACCGACCTAATCATCTATGCTTTTTCAAAGCCTACTAAAAGACCCCCGTTTTCTGCATAAAAACTACATAATCCATAAGTTATCCCAATGGCAATCTTTGCCGCAGGATATTTTTCCAGGATTATTTTCTTCATCTGCTCTGCCGCCAGCGGATTATTGCAATGATCAATTTTCACCCTGCCGCCGGCGTAATTTAATTCTTTCATTCTCTGCCAGATAGCGGCAAGTGCTTTCTTTTCGCCACGGCTTTTATCCATGGGATCCAGCTGTCCCTTATCACTGGCACGGCCTACAACACGTATTCCCAACACTCCGGCAATTTTTGCTACCACAGGGCTGACACGTCCGTTATTCGCCAGATTTGTTAAAGACTCCAGGGAAAACATCAGTCCTGTCTTCTCTTTGTATTGCATAACCATTTCACACACTTTGTCAAAATCCATTCCCTGCGACAACAGTTCCTCTGCTTTATCAATTAAAAGTTCCATTTCAGGTCCTGCAGACAAGGTATCAACTATATATACCTTCTTTCCCGGATTCTTCTCTTCAAAATCTTCCTTGGCCGCTTTGGCTGAATTATAGCTTCCCGAAAGACCACTTGTAATCGTAAAGCAAAGAATACGCTCTGCTCCCTCAAATGCTTGCAACCATGCCTCTACGCTGGGACAAGCCGTACCGGATTTTCCTTTAAAGTTACTCATATAATTTACCATTTCCTGTACATCCAGAGAGACATCATCAACAAATTCTTTCTCTCCTGCTCTGATGGTAAGAGGTACGGAAACAAATTCCGTATCACCTTTTGCCGCCCGCATATTTACGGCTGAATCCGATACTATTTTACACACCATTTTTATTACCTCATTCTTTATAACTTTACTTATATGTATTCTTTACGAGTATATCAGTTTTTGAAAACTACGTCAAGAAATTACAAAAACCTTATTTTATGTCTTTTGTTTTTACATAGTATTGCCGTAATTATTCTATTATAAACCTCTAAAAATGGTGTAAAAAAGTTCCGGCACATTGGCCGGAACTTTTTATCTTCTATATTTTTGTTATAAACCTGTAATGCTTGTCACATGCATGTAGGCATCAGAGCCTCTTTCACATGTTACGCTGACCTTCTTATCCTCCACAAGGACTTTCAGTCCCTTTACTTCTTTTAATGCATCTGTTTTTAGTTTCATTTCACCGTATTCAAGATCTAAATACAGCATTTCTTCTGTAGACTTATCTGATATGGTTCCCGTTACGGTGGCCTTTGTAGATTGGTCCAATGTAGCTGTTAAAGGTTCCCTATTCCCACCGGTTATCACTGCCGCATGCATGTAAGCATCAGCACCGCGGTATACCGACACTGTTAATTTTGTCTCCGGGGTAAGAACCAGTCCCTTAGTACTGTCTGTCTTGCTGTCAATTACAACCAGCATGGTACCGCCTTCTGTTTCCAGGTACAAAAGATTTTCTTTTGTTTTTGATCCCACTGTTCCTTTTACTGTAGTCGTAACAATGTTGCTGTCAAGTGCAGCAACCGGCGCCGGTGTCAATAAAGATATATTGGCCGTCTTGCCGGAGGACGTCTTAACAATGGCACTGGTGTCTTTAATGGAAAGTGCATGCATATAGGCATCAGAACCTCTCGCACAGACAATTTCATATGCCTTACCGGCTACCAGCAAAGATGAATTACTGATATCTGTAGTGGCATCCAGTTTCAATTCCATGGTGCCGCATTCTGTATCGAAAAACAAAATTTCACTGTTTGACTTTGCATTAATAATTCCGGTCACTGTCACGGATGTAGACGAATCAATGGTTATTCCCGGCGTCTTTGTGCTGCTGGTGATTTTTACCGCATGTAAATATCCGTCTGAACCATGAGAAACGGAAACGTTTATTTTTTCTCCTGTAAGGAGCAGTTTACAGCCGCTTGCATCCGTATTGCTGTCCAATTTAATCTCCATCTTGCCTTCCTTTGTGGAAAGATGAAGCAGCTCCTGGGTCGTTTCAGACAACACCGTTCCCTCAACCGTTGCTATTACTTCCTGTGCCTGTGCTTCCATCTCGTTTAGCGGCATCATTACCATACCTATCGCCAGACAAAGGTCAAGCAAAAATTTAATTATCCTTCTCTTTTTCATTGCTATTCCTCCAAATGTATCCCTACCTGTTACAAGTTCCAAATTATGTAAACTATCATACAACATTTATGAAAGAAAAGCAATATATTTCCTATATTTAGTGTTTTTGAAAGCAGGCAAGCCCAGTTTCTAAGCAAAAAACTCACGGCCGTTGGCTCGTGAGTTCTTTGCTTAGAAACAGGGCTACAAGGATTCGAACCTTGAGATGACGGAGTCAGAGTCCGTTGCCTTACCGTTTGGCGATAGCCCTATATTTTGTTCTGTGCTAGGCACTTGACTATAGTAACGCATTTCAAAATAAAATGCAAGCACTTTTTTTATTTTATCAAAAAAAAATTTCTTTTTAGTATTTTCTCCAAATTTGTAGATTTTATTTCTTTGTTACTTTTTTATCAAGATGTATTTTTTTAAATACTTAAGCATTTTTCGGGCAAAAATAGTTTTCAAGGGTTTGAAAATCTGTTATCTTTTAAGTAATGAAAGCGATTTCATTCGGGGTTATAGGAGGTTATATTATGAGGTATTTTTTTAACGGAAAAATTGAAAAACAAGATAACATTTATTGCATCCGCATTCCCTTTAATGTATGGGAAGTATGCAAGCAGAGAGATGTGATTCAGGCTGATATTGTTCTTGATAACAAAATTATTGATTGTGAATTAATTCCTGAAGAAAAGGGTAATTACAAAATTCATTTAAGTGATGATGATGTTTCCCACATTGACACTGCACAGATACACAAAATTCTCCTTCATATATCAGGCAGTCTGATTCAGATGGAACAGAACAGTCCTTACAGTTTTGAAAATCCAATCCGTAAAATTGACGGCATTGACATCATCATTCAGCCGGAAGATGGTCTTTGCGGACAGACCTGTGTTGCCATGTTAGCAGGCATCACCATTGCTGAAGTTATCAGTGTTATGGATTGCCGTGAATGGCAGGCCACCATGGGCCGCGTGATTTCCGCACTGAATTATTACGGTATTGATCACAGTGATGTAATAGTCTATACGGAAGGTGCCGAAGCAACTCTCCCCAAGTGCTGTATCCTCATGGAAAAAATGGGCCGCTTCTGTCACTATCTTGTTCATTATGACGGAAAATTCTATGATTCTAACTTAGGCGTGATTACCGAATATGATATGAATAACCTTTTAGGATATTTAGAAATTAAAGTTTAATTTGACAGAAACTGGATATTAGTGCTACAATGCAAAAAAGGAAATTCCCATGAGGGAGTAGCAAGCGTGCATCGTAGCAAGTCAACATACTGACCTTTTGGTCTGGCTTGTTTTAAATTGCGAGACTCATGTATAGGTAAACTATGCATGGAGTCTGTCTATCTAAGATATATACCCAAGTATAGTTATCACTGTACTTGGGTTTTTCTATTTTACGGATTAGGAGAAAATACAATGAATTTTGGTATCTCATTCTTTTTCAAAAATGTTATGTTAGGAGTCGGCCTTGCAATGGATGCATTTTCGGTATCCCTTGCCAATGGATTAAATGAGCCTTTCATGAAAAAGAAAAAAATGTGTGGTGTGGCAGGTGCATTTGCGATATTCCAGTTTGCGATGCCGCTAATCGGCTTTATATGCGTATCTACAATTGCCCGGCTGTTTTCGGTATTTGAAAGGTTTATTCCTTGGATTGCCCTTGTTCTGCTTTTATATATTGGGGGGAAGATGCTCTACGACGGAATAACAAATAAAGAATCTGAAGCTGCAATCTCCACCGTAGGAATAAAAGGATTGTTCATACAAGGTATTGCCACTTCCATCGACGCACTTTCGGTAGGCTTTACCATCTCCAATTACGGTTTCACAGAAGCATTACTTGCCTGTCTGCTGATTGGTGTTGTTACCTTTATTATTTGTTACGCCGGTCTTTGTATCGGAAAGAAAGCAGGAACCAAAATGGCGGGAAAAGCCGGGGTTTTGGGCGGCACAATCCTTATTTTAATTGGACTGGAAATTTTTATTACCAGTTTTCTATAAATAATAACGGAGGAGGATGGATAATGGACAAAGGAAAAGCACTGAAACTTGCAAAAAAATATGTACGCATTAAACCCATGCCAAGCAGTTTAATGGCTGAATTCAAGCGCAATGGATGGGAAAATTTACTTGATGAAGTATATGAACTTACGGCAATCTACATACTGGAACATCAAAACACACCCAAAGGTGTCATGGCACATTTAAAACAGATTCTGCCATCCATTGCCTTTTACAAGGTGCTGGTCAAGCAAGAAGGCAGCACCGAAAAGGCATTAGAAATTTATGAAAAATATTGTTTTATTAAGATTAAGAAAATGGCAAAAATGATTCCGATGTTGATGAAAATTCCTGGCTTATATAAAAAAGTTCCTGCGTTAATGGAAAAAATGCTGGATGCAATATTCGGCCCAAAAGCAGGCTTTGAATATGTAAGAAAAGAATGTAACAATGGCTTTGCAGCAGATATGACCAAATGTCCTTATGTGGAAACTTGTAAAAAGTATGACTGTCCGGAACTTGCCCAATTTTTCTGTCTGTCAGACGATTATTGTTATGGAAACATGCATTCGAAGCTTATTTGGGGAAGAACGAAAACCTTGGGTACCGGCGGAGATTGCTGTGATTTTAAATTATACATTAAGAACGATTAATTATTAAAACGAAGGAGGAAAAAGTATGTTACTATTAGTAGAAAGTCTGGCAATGTGTTTTATCTTATTAATAATCTGCGTAGTCGGAATCGCAAACGGCCCTGTGGGTTCTGTCTATTTTTATGAGCCGGAGGTGCAGGAGCGGGTTGTAGAACTCGGCCTTACAACCAAGGAAAAAATCAAAAAGCGTTATACCATCGCCGGAATCTTTTTATTTATTCCCATCTTAATTTTTGTTCCTGCAATGGTTTATTTTATCAATGGAGCAAGAGGTTTTTTTGATATTTTTTGGCAGATAACAGTTATTTTATTAATCGAGGGATTATTTGACAGGCTCTTTATAGACTGGTACTGGGTAGGAAAAACCAAAGCCTGGTTTATTCCCGGCACGGAAGATTTAATGCCATATATTCCCAAGAAAACCCTTGTTGGAAAATGGTTGGGAACCCTTGTTGGTTATCCCCTTATTGCAGCAATTCTCGCCGCAATTATATCTCTGTTTTAAAAACAAATCCCCGTCTTACCGGACGGGGATTTACGTTTCAACACATTTAAACTTCGAATATCAAATCACCATATGTAGGCATAGGCCATGCTTTTTTATCTACCAACATTTCCGCTTCATCTACGGGGACTCTGAGCTCTTCCATGGCTTCTCTTACCACATCCTTGTAATAGAATGCTTTATCCTTGGCATTTGTCATTTTAGCTGCAGTCTCTTCTACCTCCTGCAATTTCACAAGTGCTGATTTCATGGTTGTAAGTTTCTCTGATACTTCTGTAAGAAGCTGTGTATAAACTGTCGTATCTGCACCTGCCCCTTTCACTGCCACTACTGTTTCTGCGAGGGTCTTGCAGTAGCCTACTACCGCAGGAATAATCTGTCTGGAAGTCATGTCAATCATGGTCAGTGCTTCAATGTTAAGAGTTTTAGCATATATTTCATAGAGAATTTCTTCTCTGGACTCTAGCTCTGTCTTTGTAAAAATACCAAATTTTTCAAACAGCTTAACTGACTTGTCAGTTGTAAGTGTGCTTACCGCATCCACCATTGACTTAAGGTTGGGAAGTCCACGTCTTTCTGCTTCTTTTACCCATTCTTCCGCATAACCGTTTCCATTGAAAATAATTCTCTGGTGTTTGGTTAAGTATTCTTTAATTAAATCATGTACTGCCAAATCAAAATTTTCCGCTTTTTCAAGTACATCTGCCGCTTCACAGAATGCTTCTGCTACAATGGCATTTAAGATAGTATTCGGGCTTCCGATAGAGTCTGAGGAACCCACCATACGGAATTCAAATTTATTTCCGGTAAAAGCAAAAGGTGACGTTCTGTTACGGTCCGTTGCATCAGTCACAAAATCCGGCAAGGTAGAAACACCTGTCTGCAGTTTACCGCCTTCAATCAAGCTGGATGCTTCCCCTGTCTCCACAAGCTGACGCACCACATCTTCAAGCTGTTCTCCCAGGAAAATAGAAATAATTGCCGGAGGCGCTTCATCAGCTCCCAGTCTGTGATCGTTTCCTACATCAGAGGCACTCTGGCGGAGTAAGTCTGCATGTGTATCTACTGCCTTAATAATGCAGGCAAGAACAAATAAAAACTGAATGTTTTCATTGGGTGAATCACCGGGATCAAGCAAATTGACACCATTGTCAGTCGTGAGTGACCAGTTATTATGTTTACCGGAACCGTTTACGCCGGCAAAAGGTTTTTCATGTAAAAGGCAGGTAAGTCCATGGCGTCCCGCTACCTTTTTCATGGTTTCCATCACAATCTGATTATGGTCCACAGCAATATTGGCTTCTTCATAGATAGGTGCCAGTTCATGCTGTGCAGGTGCCGCCTCGTTATGCTGTGTTTTAGCAGTAACACCTAATTTCCAAAGTTCGATATTTAAGTCCTTCATGTAAGCACCGATTCTTTCCCGGATGCTTCCAAAGTAGTGGTCTTCCATTTCCTGTCCTTTAGGTGCAGGTGCCCCAAAGAGTGTACGTCCCGCAAAAATCAGGTCAGGTCTCTGTAAATATTTTTCTCTGTCCACAAGGAAGTATTCCTGTTCCGCACCTACGGAAGCAATCACCTTCTTTGCCTCTGTGTTTCCAAATAAATGTACAATGCGGAGTGCCTGTTCATTAATTACTTCCAACGAACGCAGCAATGGTGTTTTCTTATCAAGTGCTTCGCCTTTATAAGAGCAAAATGCTGTAGGGATGCAAAGGACTGCACCTGTTGCGTCTTCCTTCAAAAAGGCCGGGGAGGTAATATCCCATGCGGTATATCCTCTGGCTTCAAAGGTTGCCCGAAGACCTCCTGAGGGGAAGGAAGATGCGTCCGGTTCGCCCTTAATCAGCTCTTTTCCGGAAAACTCCATAATCATTTTTCCGTTTTCATCAGGATGGGACACGAAAGAATCATGCTTTTCTGCCGTAATACCTGTAAGCGGCTGAAACCAGTGTGTATAATGGGTTGCTCCGTTTTCCACAGCCCAATCTTTCATTGCCTTGGCAACTACATCCGCTGTTGCAAGGGACAGCTCGCCACCTTCATCCATCAGTCTGATTACCTCTTTGTAGGTATTCTTGGGCAAACGCACTTTCATGGTTTCCCGGGTGAACACCTTACTGGCAAAAAGCTCTTCCACATTCATTACATTGCTCATTCCTGTCATTCCTTTCACAAATAAATTTTTCATTTCCTCTTTTAATCTTCCTTATGAACGCGCAAAAGGTCATATTGGTCTGCGCACTCGCTGAGTTCTACCCACAAAACTTGCTGGGGATGAGGTGCACTTTCTACTTTTTCTCCATCCTCCGTGGTCAGCGAAAGGACCTTTACAGGCACGTTTGTTCCGTCAGGCTTCATAATTTCTATATCATCACCTACACAGAACTTATTTCGCTGTTCTATCTTAACACAGTTTCCACCATTTTTCACATCTTCAATAATTCCCAGATAAATATATTCATTTACATAGGTATTGTTGTCATATATCTGCGTATTTTCATCAGGCTTTCCAAAATAAAATCCTGTTGTAAATTGCCTATACGTACATTTGGATATTTCCGCCTTATACCAGTCCATATTTTGACGGTATTTTTCTTCGGACTCCAGATAATCATCGATTGCTTTCCGGTAAGTCCTTGCTACCGTAGCCACATAGAGCGCAGTTTTCATTCTTCCTTCTATTTTAAAACTATCAATTCCAGCTGCAATCATTTCCGGAATATATTCAATCATGCAAAGATCTTTAGAGTTAAAAATATAAGTACCCCGTTCATTCTCGTAAACAGGTAAATATTCACCCGGTCTCTTTTCTTCCACTACCGCATATTTCCAACGGCAAGGATGGGTACAAGCTCCCTGGTTTGCATCTCTTCCCGTAAAATAATTACTGAGCAGGCAACGTCCTGAGTAAGAAATGCACATTGCTCCATGCATAAAACTCTCAATTTCCATATCCTCCGGAATATGGTCACGGATCTCGCGGATTTCTTTTAAGGAAAGTTCTCTTGCAGAAACCACTCTCTTTGCTCCCTGCTCATACCAGAACTGATACGTCATATAGTTGGTATTGTTGGCTTGGGTGGAAATATGCACTTCAATTTCAGGGCAAATCTTTCTTGCTATCATAAACATACCCGGATCGGAAATAATCAGTCCGTCTGGTTTTAATTCTTTTAACTCTTTAAAGTATTCCTCAGCCTCTGTAAGGTCACTGTTATGTGCCAGGATATTTGCGGTCACATAAACCTTTACATGATGTTCGTGGGCAAACTTTATTCCTGCTTTCATATCCTCTTTGGAAAAGTTCTTCGCCTTTGCTCTAAGGCTAAACGCCTCTCCACCGATATAAACCGCATCTGCACCAAACAGTACAGCGGTCTTTAATACTTCTAATGAACTTGCCGGTATCAAAAGTTCCGGTTTTCTCATAAAATTTACTCCTCTTTATATTTTTACACTAATAGTTACGCCGTCTCCGACAGGAAGGATATCTGTCTGTAACTCTTCACAATGTTTTAATTCATATAAATATTCACGCATTCTGGTGTGAATGGTTCTGTTTCTTCTTGTGACTGCATACCGGGATTCCAAAGCATCTCCGTCCTGCAGTACATTATCGGAAATAAGGAGCCCGCCTTCGGGCATCAGTTTTAGTATATCCGGAAGAAAGTTTATGTACTGTCCTTTTGCTGCATCCATAAAAATAAAGTCATAGGACCCGGAAAGTTCTTTTAAAATTTCCGTAGCATCTCCTTCCAGCAGAGTAATCTGTTTCTCCTTCCCTGCTTTGGCAAAATTTTCTTTTGCAATGGGAATTCTTTTTTCATACTTTTCTATAGTAGTTATCTTACAATCCTTTGGTCCGTATTCACTCATTAACAAAGCAGAAAAACCAATGGCGGTCCCAACCTCCAAAATCTGCTTCGGTTTCTTCATTGCCAAAAGAAGCTTCAGCAGGCTTTGCATCTGAGGTCTGATGATCGGCACATTGGTCTTAATTGCATATTCTTCAAGATCATTTAAATAGGGTACATTTCCCGGGTCAAAAGAATTGATAAATGTACTTATTCTCTCTTCCGTAATCATTCTTCCGTTTCCTCCACAGCAGGAGTGGACATAACGGCAAGCATTTCCGTTGCCGTCATGTTGGTACTCAAATCATAAATACCCGGAATGATATCACCATGATAAGCAGACAGAAGTTCCTGCACTACAAAAAGGTCAGCATCTTCAATCAAACCTTTTTCCTCAAGCATTGCTGCAATGTCTTTTATATCAGCATCTTCAGCAATTCCTACGGTAATGGTTCTTCCTGTGGTTAATGAAACCGGCTCATCTGCGAATACCTTATATCCAAAATCATATGCCTTGGTGGAGGTTCGAAGTACAAACATCACCACAAAGGCTATCACAACCACCTTTATTATCGCTTCTATCACGGCGCCAACCAGATATTTTACTTTCATATACTCCCATACCTTTCTGTCACGGAATTACTCAAAGTCCAATTTTTCTGTCACCAGATTTTCTACATCCTGCATCATTCTGCAAAATGCAAGTTCCGCCTGTAAAAAGTCATCCACAATAGGATTTTCCATCAAATCCTCATATTCTTTCTCAAAAGCTTCCAATTTTTGCAAAAGTTCATCCTGCCTATAATTTCGCTGCAGTTCGTAATTTCTTTGCCGGAATTCATTTACTTTTGCAAGCGTCTCCGGATTTTGTTTTAAAACAGCTAACCTGTTATAATAGTTCTTATATATTTCCGTTTCCTTAATGGCCTGTGTATACCTGTTTACAGCATCTATCATGCTCTGTTCCAGCATAGAATATTCTCCTGTCACTTTGTCTTATAATTCCATAATAATTGGCAAAATCATAGGACGGCGTTTTGTCTTTTTCCATACATAATCGCTTAAAGAATCACGGATGCAGCTCTTTAACTTGCCCCAATCCGTAATACCGCGGTCAAGGCATCCTTCTACCGCATCGCACACTACAATTCTGGCCTCATCCATGAGTTCATCAGATTCCCTTACATACACAAAGCCTCTGGAAACAATATCAGGTCCACACAGTAACTGATCCGTACCTGCTTCAATTCCAAGGACAACAATGATAATACCATCTTTAGCCAGATGTTGTCTATCCCTAAGTACAATATTTCCTACATCTCCCACTCCGAGACCATCTACCAAAATATCGCCCACGGGAACTTTTCCTACTATATTTGCCGATTCCTCTGAAAGTTCAAGCACATCTCCTGATTGCATAATAAACACATTCTCTTTGGGCATTCCAAGTTCCTTTGCAATCTTTGCCTGGGCAATTAAATGCTTGTACTCTCCGTGTACCGGAATGGCATACTTGGGATGTACCAAGGTATAAATGAGTTTAATTTCTTCCTGGCAGGCATGTCCTGATACATGCACGTCCTGGAAAATTACGTCTGCTCCCTTTTCAAGGAGTCCGTTAATAACATTGGTTACCGCTTTTTCATTGCCCGGAATAGGACTGGATGAAAAGATAACCGTGTCTCCCTGTCCTATGGATATTTTCTTATGATTATCACCTGCCATACGGCTAAGTGCAGCCATGCTTTCGCCCTGGCTTCCGGTTGTAATAATCACGGTTTTTTCATTTGGATAATTTTTAAGTTGTTCAATATCAATCAGTGTCTGGTCCGGTATGCTAAGACATCCTAAATTGGTGGCTACCTCGATGGTATTTACCATACTTCTTCCTTCCACCACTACCTTACGGCCAAATTTATAAGCGGAATTAATAATTTGTTGTACACGGTCTACATTAGATGCAAAAGTTGCAATAATAATACGCGTGTTTTTATGCTCCTCAAAAAGTGCATCAAAAGTCTTTCCAACCGACTTTTCCGATGCTGTAAATCCAGGTCTTTCTGCATTGGTGGAATCACACATAAGTGCAAGAACACCTTTTTTCCCAAGTTCTGCAAAGCGCTGTAAGTCGATGGCATCACCAAATACCGGTGTGTAATCCACCTTAAAGTCTCCTGTATGCACCACAATACCTGCAGGAGAATAAATTGCAAGCGCTGCTGCGTCTACAATACTGTGATTTGTCTTAATGAATTCCACACGGAACTGTCCCAAATTAATGGACTGTCCGAATTTTATTACTTTTCTCTTTACATGATTAATCAAGTTGTGTTCTTTTAGTTTGTTTTCAATAAGACCCATGGTAAGTCTTGTCGCGTAAACAGCTACATTCAGTTCCTTAAGCACATAAGGAAGGGCTCCTATATGATCCTCATGTCCATGGGTAATTACAAAGCCTTTTACTTTATCTGCATTATTTTTTAAGTAAGTAATATCCGGAATTACAAGATCAATTCCAAGCATGTCATCTTCCGGAAATGACAAACCGCAGTCCACCACAATAATACTGTCTTCGTATTCGAAGGCAGTAATGTTCATTCCAATCTGCTCCAGACCTCCCAAAGGGATAATTTTTAAGCCGGAGCTTGTCTTTTTTTCAATTTTTTTCAACTAATTTACCTCCATATTTACATAGACAAATATCCTAATCCGCCGCCTATGTAAGTTTCACGTCTTCCAAAAGATTTTCAAATACCGCCGCAACAGCAGCCAGTTCGGTTTCATCCTCTACGAATTCATAAATACTTTCCGCATTCTTTTCGTCCGATACCTCTTTTAAGATAAAGGCATCTGAATCGCCTTCCTCTTCTTCTGTAACCAGAATGTAACGGATTCCGCCCAATTTTGTCTGCTCAAGTACGTAAAACCAAACCTGTTCTGCTCCTTCGGGAGTAAATGCTATCTTTTCCAATTACTTTCATTCCTTCCTAAAGTTCTTGTTTTATTTGTCTGCTGCGCAAATCTAAATATCCCTGTAAAATAAATACAGCGGCAATTTTATCCACATGTTCCTTGCGTTCTTCTCTCCGAAGACCCGCTTCTATCATCGCTTTATCCGCCGCAACTGTGGTAAGGCGTTCATCCCACATATGCACGGAAAGGCCTGTACGTCTTTCAAGCTTTTCTTTAAATTCTAAGGAAAGCTCGACTCTCTCGCCCTGCGTATCGTTCATGTTCTTGGGTAATCCAAGAACAATCTCTTCCACTTCGTATTCTACAATCAGCTCTTCAATTCTCGCCAATGTCTTTCGAAGTTTATTTTCTTCTTTTCTTCTGATAATTTCTATTCCCTGAGCCGTAATAAGCAAAGGGTCGCTAATAGCCACCCCCACAGTTTTGGCTCCGAAATCCAGTCCCATAATTCTCATATGCTTAGTTCCAATGATTGCTCTTGATGTATTCTTCCAGCATCTCTTCTACCAGTTCATCCCGCTCTACCTTCATAATCAGGCTTCGTGCATTCTTATAGCTGGTAATATAAGTGGGATCGCCGGACATAATATAACCTACAATCTGATTGACAGGGTTGTATCCTTTTTCTGTCAAAGCTGCATAAACTTCTTCCAGCGTTTTCTTGACACTGTTATTATCTGTTTCTACTTTAAAATATTGTGTATTGCCTAAATCCTGCATGTTTGTACCCCTTATGTTTTCTTGCCCATTATGTTTTATATTACCCTATTTTATGGTAAAATTCAACTCTTAAAGAGCAAGCGTTCTCCTTTGCCTTTCTGTCATTTTTCTGCTTCTGCATTCTTATGAAAGAGCATAATTTCCGGATTTAGAAAGTCATCTATTTGTCCGGTTACTATCTCTCCCGAAAGATTATCGGCATTTTCCATCGCCACCTTTATATATTCCATACTGTGACCAATTTGATATTTTTTATTTCCAATGGTTTTCTCTTCTTCAAACAAAATAGAAGTTGGCTTATGTAAATGTGCCCTTCGATAATCCTGCGACATTTTTTCATTTAAAGAAAGAAGCACATTACTTCTCTTTGTTTTTATATCCTCCGACACCTGGTCTTCCATGGCATCCGCCAGGGTTCCTTTTCTTCTGGAATATTTAAAAACGTGCATTTCGTAAAATCCTGTTTTTTCCAAGAAGCTTACTGTCTCTTCAAACTCCCCTTGTGTTTCTCCCGGGAATCCCACAATCACGTCAGTGGTAATCGCAGGGTTATCAAAATACTTACGAAGCAGACTGACTCCTCTATAGTATTCCTCAGTGGTATACTTTCTATTCATTCTTTTCAAAACACTGTCACTGCCGCTTTGTAATGAAAGATGGAAATGTGGGCAAAACTTGGAGAGGCTACTGATTCCCTTTACAAACTCTTCCGTTACAATTCTTGGTTCTAAAGATCCTAAACGGATTCTCTCAATGCCTTCCACTTCCTGTATTTTTTGGATCAATGCAAGAAGTCTTTCATGGGGAAAAGCCTGTCCCTCAGGTATGTTTTTTACGTTGTCAAAGTCAAGTCCGTAGGAGCTTAAGTGAATTCCTGTAAGAACCACTTCTTTGTATCCGTTTGCTGCAAGATTCTTCACCTCTGCGAGAACTTCTTCTTCCTTACGGCTTCTTACCCTCCCCCTTGCATACGGAATAATACAGTAAGAGCAGAACTGATTACAGCCGTCCTGTATTTTCAGAAAAGCTCTGGTGTGTTCTGCTGTACGGAAAAGTTGCATATCTTCATACTCATCTGTCCGGTTAATATCAATCACCGATTTTCCCTGTAGCGTTTTATCCTTTTCCTTCTCATTCAAAAACTCTTCCAACAAAGGCACCAAATCTTTTTTGCGGTTATTGCCAACTGCAAGGTCAATGCTCTGGTCCAAAAGAGCTTCTTCTTTTCCTGTCTGCACGTAGCAACCCACTGCCACCACGACGGCATCCGGGTTTAATTTTTTGGCACGGTGTAACATTTGTCTGCTTTTTCTGTCCGCGATATTTGTAACAGTACAGGTATTTATGATATAAATGTCAGCCTTTTCATCAAATGGTACAACAATATAGCCCTTTTCTTCCAAATTTTGTTGCATAACGTCCATTTCGTAGCCGTTTACCTTGCAACCAAGATTGTGTAATGCCACTTTTTTCATGTTTTTCTCCAATTTTTTTGTATTGTTTTAGCATTGACTTTTTTTTCGCAAGCCTTTACTATAATAGCAGAAGGTATGAAAAAGAAGGAGGTAATGACAATGAAAACAGTACAGATTTCATTAAATTCCATCGATAAGGTAAAATCTTTTGTAAATGATATTACTAAGTTCGATTATGACTTCGATTTAGTTTCCGGAAGATACGTAATTGACGCTAAGTCCATTATGGGTATCTTTTCCTTAGACTTATCTAAGCCCATCGACTTAAATATTCATGCAGAAGACAATGCTGATGCAGTATTAGAAGCATTGAAACCTTACATGATCTAGGAATTGTGAAACGCTGACCGGATTTTATCCGGCAGCACACAACCGAAAAACAGGAAGCTCTGCTTCCATTATTTTAAAGAATATCAAACGGCACATCGCTTACAGCATGTGCCGTTTTCTATCTTTATTTCTCCCAATTCACCACAATCACTTCGTCCGTATCAAGTGCTGTCTGCACAAGCTCATCAATCTTTTCTTCCAAATTTTTCTCATGTCTTTTAATAACATTCAAATTCGGTTTTGTCACAGGATGTTTCGCCACAAAAATGGTACAGCAATCCTCGTAAGGCAAAATAGAAGTCTCGTATGTGTTAATCTTTTCGGAAATATCCACAATTTCCATCTTATCAAATCCAATTAACGGTCTGAATACAGGAAGGGTGCAAACTTCGTTGGTTACCGCCAGAGACTGAATCGTCTGGGATGCCACCTGACCGATACTTTCACCGGTAATTAACCCAAGACACTCTGTATCCTTTGCAATCTTTTCCGCAATCTTCATCATATAACGGCGCATGATGATAGTCAGTTCATCATGGGGACATTTCTCATAAATATAAAGCTGAATGTCTGTAAAATTAATCACATGAAGATAAATAGGACCTGTGTATCTGGAAACCAATCTCGCCAAATCAACTACCTTCTGTTTCGCACGGTCGCTGGTATAGGGAGGCGCATGGAAATAAACCGCATCAATCTTTACACCTCTTTTGGCAACCATATATCCCGCAACCGGGGAGTCAATTCCACCGGACAATAAAAGCATTGCTTTTCCGTTACTTCCCACAGGCATACCTCCGGGACCGGGAATTTCTATCGAATAAATATATATCTTCTCACGGATTTCTACATTTAAAAGGACATCAGGATTATGCACATCTACTTTGATTTCCGGAAATGCATCCAATATGGCACCGCCAAGCTCACTGTTTATTTCCATGGAATTCATGGGATAATTTTTGCGCGCTCTTCTGGCTTGCACTTTGAATGTAATATTCTTATCCGGATAAACTTCGTCCATGTAACTTACTACACGCTTTGCCAGTTTTTCAAAGCCCTCATCTTCTGCGTAAACCACGGGACAAATACCGGAAATACCAAACACCGTCTTAAGTTCTGCTACGGTTTCTTCATAATCGAACTCCGATAATGCATCTACGTAAATTCTTCCCTGTGTACGGGTTACTTTAAATTCACCCTCACAGCGCTTAAGAGCATACTTAATCTGCTGGGCAAGTGCCTCTTCAAACAAATGACGGTTCTTTCCTTTAATACCGATTTCTGCGTATTTTATCAAAAATGCTGTAAACATTTTTTCTCCTTTCATCTCCGGTACATTATTTGCGTGTGTACCTTCTAAGCATGGGAATTATATCACACATTGTCTGTAAAGTATAGTCAATCTCTTCCATGGTTGTGAAGATTGAAAAGCTGAATCTTATCGTGGAACTCAGCAAGTCTTTGCTAAGTCCGATTGCCTTTAGCGTTGCAGAAGGCTGTGGCTTATGCGCAGAGCAAGCACTTCCTGCAGACACGTAAATCTCTTTATCTTCAAGGGCATGAAGAATTACTTCACTACGCACTCCCTGAATGGAAACACTTACCACATGAGGCGCCCCGGCCCTGCCCGGGCATCCGTTCACGGATACACCTTCTATTTTTTCCAATCCTTTTACAAATGCTTCTCTTAATTGATAAAGTTTTTCTACATCTTCATCCAAATTTGCATATATCTTTTCAATTGCTTTTGCCATGCCCATGCAGGCTGCTACATTTTCTGTTCCGGAGCGCATGCCGTTTTGCTGCCCACCGCCAAATAATATGGGCTTTATCTTTACCTTATCATCCACATATAAAAATCCAATTCCTTTAGGACCGTGAATTTTGTGTGCACTCACAGATAAAAGATCAATGTTCATTCTTTTGGGATGAATTCGGAACTTACCATATCCCTGTACAGCATCCACATGAAACAAAATTCTCGGATTTATCTTCTTAATTAATGCTCCTGCTTCCGCAATAGGCTGCAGGGAACCGATTTCATTGTTGGTATGCATAACGGAAACTAAAATAGTTTCTCCGGTAATTGCACGCTGTAAATCCTCTAACCGGATGCATCCTCTTTCATCCACGGGAAGATATGTTACGCGAAAACCGTCTTCTTCCAAATGTTTCATAGTCTGCAAAATTGCCGGGTGCTCTATCTGTGTCGTAATCAAATGTCTTCCTGCACGGCAATTGGCATAGGCACATCCCCTGATTGCCAAATTATCCGATTCCGTGCCGCCGGAAGTAAACAAAATTTCTTTGTCACTTACCTTTAAATTTTTGGCAATTACTTCTTTTGCATGACGGATGTGATTTTCCGCCTGCACCCCTTTCCTGTGGAGACTGGAAGGGTTTCCGTAGTCACCGCACATAATGTCGGTCATCAAAGCTGCCACTTCGTCAAAGCACCTGGTAGTGGCAGAATTATCTAAATATATTTCCATACTATCACCGGTCTTTCTACTATAATATACGTATTATCTATGATTACTGTATGCTTTTAACTTTCTAATTGATACATAATCCAGGAAAGTACTGTCATTCCTGCGGTTTCTGTCCTAAGAATCCTTTTTCCCAGAGTAACAGGCACAATGCCTTTATCCATTGCAGCTTGTACTTCTGACTCTTCAAAACCGCCTTCCGGCCCGATAAAAATTGCCACATCCTGACCCGGTTTTAACGCATTTATAATTTCCTTCGTCTTCTCCATTCCTTCTGCAAGTTCATAAGGAATGATTCTGACCTGGCAGTTCTCACTATAAACGATGGCTTCCTTCATACTCATTACATTCTTTATCTCCGGAATAATACCGCGTTTACTCTGCTTGGCTGCAGCCTCTGCAATCCCTTGCCATCTGGCAATTTTACTTTTTTCTTTCTTGTCATCCAGTTTTACAACTGCCCTTTTACAAGAAACGGGAATCACCTGATATACACCCAATTCTACTGCTTTTTGGATAATCAGTTCCATCTTGTCTGCCTTGGGAAGTCCCTGAAACAAATAAACTTTAGAGGGAAGCTCCAAATCATCTTCCTTCACAAACCTAAGCGTGCAAACTACTTCATCCTCTGTAAAGTCTTCAATCCCGCAGCGGTATTCTTTTCCATCTACTCCGTTGCTGACTGCCAGTTCCTCACCTTTTTTCATGCGGAGAACATTTTTTATATGATTGACATCTTTCCCCGTAATAACAATACGGTTCCCCTGTATTTGGGAAGGTTCTACAAAAAACTGATACATACTATCTCCTACTGTGGCTTCTTTGCCGTTACGGATACCCATTCACCCTGATATGTCACTTCAAGCACCTCAAGTCCTGCTGCCTTAACAGCGTCTACAACGGTCTGCTCCTTATCATCAATGATGCCGGATGTGATATAAATTCCGCCGGGTTTTAACTGGTTTACGATCACCGGGGTAAGGGGCACAAGCACATCTGCAAGAATATTTGCCACAACAATATCATAGCATTCATAACCAACCTTATCCTGAACTTCCTTTTCTGTAATAATATTACCGATTAGTAATTCAAACTGTTCGGGCGAAATACCGTTGTTAGCACAATTGTCTGCCACTGCATCAATAGCACAGGGATCAAGGTCTGTACCAATTGCTTTCTTTGCACCGAACATTAAAGATAATATTGCCAAAATACCGCTTCCGGTTCCCACATCCAAAAGTACCGTTTCCGGTGTAATGAATTTGCGAAGCTGCCTGATACAAAGCTGTGTGGTATCGTGCATGCCGGTTCCAAAGGCTGTGCCGGGATCAATATGAAGAATCATCTTGTCCTTATCTTCCGGCTGCACCTCTTCCCAGGAAGGAATCACCAGCACATCATCGATGGTAAACTGATGAAAATACTGCTTCCAGTTATTAATCCAATCAATATCTTCGGTTTCATCTATGGTTACCGTTCCTTCACCTATATCCATAAAAGACTGCAAATCTTCCAGCTCTGCTTTTACACTGGCAAGAATTTCTTCGGCGGTAGTCTTCTCACCGTTTACCTCAAGGCTTCCGTCTTCTTTTTCTTCCACAAAAAAGCTAAGATAGGCAATACCGTCATCCTCCGGTCCGTCGGGAAGAATATCCACAAACATCTGCTCTTTTTCTGCGGAAGTAAGAGGGATTTTATCCTCAATCTGTGCACCTTCAAGACCGATATCGTAAAGGGTACTGATAATGATATCTTCTGCTTCTGTAATTGTCTTTATTTTAAATTTCATCCATTTCATAATTTGTGCTCCTTTTCAGCAATAATTATATTTGTTCTATTTCATACTCAATTTTTAATATTATCACAGAATAACAACAGATGCCAGTTGTCTAATCTTTTTCATAAAATCCACTTCATATTTTTCACAATAGGATATCATCCACCGTTTCTCCTTTTCCTGATATGGGTCTTTCCAAAAGCGTCTGATGAATTTTGCTATTTGTGATTTGTAAGACCATTTTAAATCTGATGTCTCATTAATAACATTAAACATTTCTACTGATTCCTGTGCACCATATTCTCCTGCCAGATAACTTAAGATAATAATATCTGCAAAATTAAAAGGAACAACATCATCTTCAAATTGCAATAAAGACATGTATGGTCCACCTTGCTTGGTATCATCTGTCACAAGAGAATAAACACCTAATGTCTGTGCCAAAGATATTGCATACACTTCTCCCATATCTCCCGGACCATACAAATTTTTTGTTTCATTCACACGTCCTTCAAATATTTTGTATATCCCTTTTTCTCTTAATTTCCGATTTGTATATACTTCTATTTTTCCTTCCCTAATATCTTTGTCTATATCTTCCAATACCGCTTGTCCGTGATTTACTAATTCTACATTTCTTATCTGCTCATAAATCAATACTCCATCCTTAAAAAAATTAAATAACAAATTCTGCTTATTTGCACTGTAAAGATGAATGAGCACGTTCGTATCCAACGATGCTTTCAACCTTCCAGTCCTCCTATAAGTTCCTCCAGATCTAATTCCTTATCAGTGGGCTCAACAACCTTATCACTTATATCTTCAAAGCAAAAATTGTAGTAGGCCAACGTTCTCATCAAGGTATCTCTGGGAATCGCACCCCGATTATAGTTACTAATGGTATAGTTCAAATATTCAAATGGTAACGCAACTTCCATACTTGCTTCATTTAATCTGCGGTCACCACCTGTTGCCTTCAACATATTTCCCACTCTACTGATATTCTTTTCGTTATTGAGACGTATTTTCTCATTTTCATCAATTATTCCCAAATCTTCTAATCGATTCAGTACCACCTCAAAACTAACCTTAAACTCTGACATAATTCTTGTTATATCAATTGCCGACAGTTTTTTGTTCTCTGTTTCCTGGAATTCCAAATCATAGAATTTTAACACCTCATCCTTTGGCATTAATAGATTTGCTGCAAAAAAATTCGCCTCTTGTTCTGCAACAGTTTCCGATGTTCCGAAAAGGGTATGCTGATTATCTATAAAAGAATTCTCTTTTCCAAAATGTAATACTACATGTCCTATTTCATGTGCCAAAGTAAAAATTTCTCTGGACATACGCACAGCGGAATTTGTAAAAATAACAATATCATCATCTCGCTTTAACACAAAACCCATGTCTCCGTTTTCTCCTAACGGATAGCGAATGAGTTTATAATTTTTTCGATTACATTCTTCAAACAGATTAATAATGCCATATTTACTAACTTTACAATTATTTCTAAATTCTTCCGCTTTGACTCGAATTTCACGTTTTCTGCTTTCAAGCATCCAAATCACTTCCTTTACTCTTCAGACGTAGGCTGCAAACGCATATACATATGCTTATTCGCATAAAAAAGATCCAACATATCAAAAATCTTGTCTACGGAAGAGTCATCGCCTGCATATCCCCTGTATGCTACTCTTGGCTCTTCATCCAATACACATGTAATATCACTTACTGTAACATCCAAAACATCTGCAATGCGGGACAAAATTTCTAATGTTATGTTATTAGTTCCGCTCTCAATTCTCGCATATTTTTGCCTGCTGATTCCTAAGCTTTCCGCCATTTGTTCTTGGGTCAATTCACGCACGCTACGAAGTGTTTTTATTTTTTTCCCTAATAAATCGTTCATGACTTTCCCTCCTGCTTTTTCCTTTGAATTATTGTATTCCTATTTTATCAAAACGATACTTTTTGTCAATATAAATGTTGCAATATCATTACATTATATATATCGGTATGTTTCAAAAATAATTCATTTGTTTTTTAACAAAAAATTGCTATAATAAAACCAACGTAATGCCGATCTAAGCTACTTTAAAGGAGACCCACATGATACAAGACATTTTTCCGAAAATTTATCATAACGAATATAGAGATGAGAAGCCAACATCTTCGGATTTTATATTGATATTTTCCAAAGATACCGTTCTTGTCCGTTTTCAGGATAATAAACTCCGTTATCCGACTTTAGCAGAACTGTCGAATTATTCCTGTACTTATCATTACTTGTTTTCCATTGACGATTACAAGTATTTTTTAGCATACCCGGAGCATGCTGATGTGACAATCGAATTAGACGGCTATCACTATGAAAGTGTCCGCATTTTCAGAACCGCAGACTCCAGGCACACGGCATTCGCCGGCATTACCGGACATCATCTTTTTAATTGGTATCAAAATAACCAATTTTGCGGTTGCTGTTCTTCCAAAATGGTGCCTGACCATAAGGAGCGAATGCTCCGTTGCCCGAACTGCCACAACATGATTTATCCCAGAATTTCCCCTGCGGTTATTGTTGGTGTACTTCATGACGGAAAAATTCTCATGAGTAAATACGCCGGCAGAGCTACCACGAATTATGCCCTTATCGCAGGATTTACAGAAATCGGTGAAACGGCTGAGCAAACCGTCTCAAGAGAAGTCATGGAGGAAGTTGGGCTTAAGGTAAAAAATATCCGTTATTACAAAAGTCAGCCTTGGGCATTTTCAGGAAGTCTCCTTCTGGGCTTTTTCTGTGAACTTGACGGTTCTGACGAAATCACCTTAGATACCAATGAACTGGCGCAGGCCGGTTGGTTTTCCCCGGAAGAAATTGATTTGGAAGACGACCACTTAAGTCTAACCAGGGAAATGATTCTGAAATTTAAACGAGGAGATATTTTATAATATCTCCTCAATTTTTCTAAGTTCTTCCTCAGAAAAAGCAATATTGTCGAGAGCCTTTAAATTCTCTATTATCTGCTCAGGCCTGCTTGCCCCTATCAGTACGGAAGTTACTTTTCCATCCCTAAGTATCCAAGAAAGTGCCATCTGCGTTAACGTTTGGTTTCTCTCTTTTGCCAACTGATCCAGTGCTCTCACCTTCTCCAGTTTTTCCGGCGTAATATCACTTTTATGTAAATACGGACTCTTACCGTTTCCGATTCTGGAATCCTTCGGGATTCCCTTTAAATATTTTCCGGTTAAAATTCCCTGTGCAAGAGGGCTGAATGCGATACAACCGATTCCCTTTTCATATAAATAATCTTTTAATCCGTCCTCTTCTATCCATCTGTTTAACATTGAATAAGAAGGCTGATGAATCACAAAGGGTGTCCCTTGTTGCTTTAAAATCCCATAAGCTTTCTCTGTCTGTTCTTTATTGTAATTGGAAATTCCCACGTATAATGCTTTTCCCTGTCTGACGATATGGTCAAGAGCTGCCATGGTTTCTTCCAGCGGAGTTTCCGGGTCAGGTCTGTGATGATAAAAGATATCTACATACTCAAGTCCCATTCTTTTAAGACTTTCATCCAGACTTGCTATCAGATATTTCCGGGAGCCTCCGTCGCCGTAAGGACCCTTCCACATATCGTAACCTGCTTTGGTGGAGATAATCATTTCATTGCGATAGGGCATGAAATCGGACTTCAAAATTCTGCCCATATTTGCTTCCGCGCTTCCGTATACGGGACCATAGTTATTTGCCAGATCAAAATGGGTAATGCCGTTATCAAAAGCGGTAAACAGAATTTTTTTCATATTTTCTATGTCATTTACAGAGCCAAAATTATGCCACATTCCAAGGGAGAGTGCCGGAAGTTTTAACCCACTGTTTCCGCAACGGTTGTAAATCATCTTATCATATCTGTCTTCTTTTGCTGTGTACATTCCCATACCTCTTTATTCTTCCGCCTCGGCAGTCGTTTCTTCATTATTTTCCTCGTCCGGGCTGTCAGCCATCGCGTCCTGCATATATTTCTTATATTGCTTTACGGCCAGAACTGCAAGACCTGCACCTACCACTCCAAACAAAATACAAAAAAGTGTAATCGGAAGAGTTGCTTCTCCCGTTCTTACTCCTGATTGAAATAAATCATAACACAAATATAATAAGTATGCGGCACCGATTCCGTAAAATAATGTTCTACCTTTCTCGTTCATATTGCCCTCTCCTCTTCTTCTGTTCATTCTATAACAAGTATATCTTTTTTTTGCATCAGGCACAACATTTTGATATACTAATGCTGATATCTTTTTGAAAGGATAATGATTTATGATTAAAAATATCATTTTAGATATGGGAAATGTCTTACTGACCTTCAACCCCGAAGTTTGCCTGAATGCCTTTCTGGATACAGAAGAGAATCGGGCAATTATCCGGAAGGAACTTTTTGAGGGCCCTGAATGGATTCAAGGTGATTACGGAACCATTACCAACGAACAACGTTATGAACCTGTGAGCAAACGGGTTCCCAAGGGGTTACATACGCAGTTAAAAAAATGTGTAGAGCAATGGCAAATGTGTATGCAGCCTGTTTCCGGTGCAAAGGAGTTCTGTGAATACTTAAAAGCAAAGGGCTACAAAGTTTATGTACTTTCCAACGCCTGCAACGAATTTTATAATTATTTTCCTCGATTTGAAGAAGTTTCTTATTTTGAAGGTGTTATGGTATCCTCTGATGTTCACATGATCAAGCCGGAAAAGAGAATTTATGAACATTTTCTTGCAACCTATCACCTATGCGCCGATGAATGTCTGTTTATCGATGACATGCCGGCAAATGTAGAAGGTGCCGCAAACGCAGGCATTCATACCTTCCGTTTTACCGGCGATTTTGAAGCCATAAAAAAAGAATATCACTTATAAAGGGAACCTGTTTTATGAATCAACTATTTTCTAAATTAAAAAATAAATATCCTCTTGTTGCGCTGGGTCTTGTTATAGTTGCTTATTTGCTGGGCAAGCCGATTATTATGGATGAACCTTCAGACACACCGGTCAATGCACCTATTACAATCTCCGAGCCGATGCCTTTCGAAAGCAGTGCTGAAGAGATTTCCATTGACTATACTTTCCGCAGTAAAGAACAACTTTACGATCATTACGAAAAACACGGTGTAGAAATGGGTTTTGATTCTGCAGAAGAATATTTAGCAGCTGCCAATCGCGTTATTATTTCGGAAAACGCTCTCCAAAAGCTGGAAGCCGAAGATCAAGATTTTATTTATTATCTGGAAAAAAGCAATGAATTTGTCATTGTATCAAAGGACGGCTATATCAGAACCTATTTCCTTCCAAGCGATGGCATTGAATATTACAACCGTCAATAGCAGACTTTTTTAACCCCTTTTTTTATCCATGATTTTGCAGTAAATAACGGCTACTATAGTACTGATGCAGGTTGCCACAATGGCCGGTGCTATAACTCCCGCCGGGTTGATGCTTCCGTACTGCTGCCTGTAAGCAATCATATTCACCGGAATTAATTGTAGTGAAGAAATATTTAAAATCAAAAAAGTACACATCTCATTGCTTGCAATCTGTCTGTTTGTATTTCCACGTTCTTTTTCCAAATTTGCAAGTTCTTCCATGGCCATAAGTCCTGCCGGCGTACAGGCCCACCCAAGCCCTAATATATTCGCAATAATATTCGTCGATATATAATCTCTTGACTTATGTTCTTTTGGAATTCCCGGAAACATAAAAGAAATAAACGGCGATAGAAATCCCGTCAGGCGCTTAATGAGACCAGACTTTTCTGCTATTTCCATCAGCCCCACCCAAAAAGCCATAATTCCGGCCATAGAAATACATAAGGAGACTGCTTCCCCTGCACTGTTTAATGCAGCTTCCGTAATCTCCTTCATACTTCCTGTAATTACTCCATATATAATGCCAATAAAAATCATTGCTGCCCATATATAATTTAACATACAGCTCTCCTGTTTTTTTCTATCCTATGTCTTTTTCATTCTTCCTATGACCAATTTCTCCTTTCCTTATATAGAAAAATGCCTTCGATTGTATTATAATATTTTTATTATTACCTATGAGGTTTTTCATGAAACGGACAAATGACTTTCTAATCAAAAAAAATTATAGTATATTTGTCAGTCTTGTTTTTTTTCTGTTCTTTTTTCTTCCTTTGACAGGATGTGGTGCAGAAAAACATGAGGCTTATGTTTCAGCGTCCACCACGATAAGAGACAATACACCGGTCTGCCTTGTTCCTTCCGCCGACGGTGATATCATTTATTCCAACGACCGTGTTACCGTTGATATCAGCAATTTATCAGAAGGCTATATCATGGCACTATATACAGGCAGTAACCATAAGGTAAAGCTTCAGCTTACCGGCCCTGATTACATGACCTATACCTACGATTTAAACGGTGACTCCTATGAGGTCTTTCCCCTTTCAGCAGGAAATGGTACATATCAGCTGGGCATTTATGAAAATATAGATGGCAATCAATATGCCGCCATTTTATCCGAGCAGTTTGATGCACAGATTACCAACGAAATGGGCCCTTTCCTTTATCCCAACCAATATGTGAAGTTTAACTCATCCAGCAATATTGTTTCCAAGGCTTCTGAACTTGTATCCCCCGCGAAGGATGATCTGGAAGCTATCATGCACATATATAATTATGTGACGGAAAATATTACTTATGATTATGACAAAGCTCAGAACGTACAAAGTGGCTACATTCCCAGTGTAGATGAAATTCTTGCCTCAAAAACCGGAATATGTTTAGATTATGCTTCTGTGATGACAGGTATGCTCCGTTCCCAGCAAATCCCTACACGTCTTGAAGTTGGATATGCCGGTGAAGCTTATCATGCATGGATTAGCTCTTATGTAGAATGTCAAGGCTGGATTAACGGTATCATCCAATTCGACGGAAAATCCTGGTCTATCATGGATCCTACCTTTGCCGCCAATGCCGGGGAAGAGACTTTAAAGAATTTTATTGGGGACGGCAGCAATTATGTTACCAAATATATATACTGATTACAGATAGGAGAAATACGTTATGAACAATCCAAAAGCATTATCCCATGCAGAGATTGCTTCCTTTTGCAGGCAGAGTGCCATGATTATAGGGGCCGGTATTACCCCCGCAGAAGGTATGAATATTTTACAAAAGGATACTGCCGATTTAGAGGGAAAAGAACTTCTGAAGCAGATTGCCTCTTCCTGCCAGCAGGGCAATCCTTTTTCCACAGCCCTTGAAAGTACGGAAGTTTTTCCCTCTTATGTGATTCACTTGATTGCCCTGGGTGAAGAATCCGGTAATCTTGACGATGTTCTCATTTCTCTGGCAGATTATTACGATAGAGAAGAATCTGTTTCGGATAGTGTCAAAAGTGCTGTTACCTATCCTCTTATCATGATTGCTATGATGGTGATTATTATATTGGTTTTGATTGTTAAGGTGCTTCCTATCTTTAGGCAAGTATTTACCCAGCTGGGCACGGAAATGAATGCCTTTGCAACTTCTCTTCTTTCGATTGGAAATACCCTCAGCAAATACTCACTAATTATTACGGTTTTTATTTTTTTGATTGTAATTTCAGCATTGATTTTTTACAAATCTTCTTACGGCAAAAATAAAATTATGCATTTTTTAACCCGTTTTCCTCTCAGCAAAAAATTTTATGAAAAAATTGCTGCAGGACGTTTTGCAAACGGTATGTATCTCGCTCTTACCAGTGGGATGGATACCTATAAAAGCCTGGACATGATTTCTGAAATTGTGGAGCATCACCAGATGCGTTCAAAAATTGACATCTGTAAACAATCTTTGGAAAAGGGAATGACTCTCCCCGAAGCGCTTGCAGATGCCGGAATCTTTTCAAATCTCTATTCGAGAATGATTTCCGTAGGATTCCGCTCCGGTTCCGTAGATTTGGTATTTAAGCAGATTGCCCAAAATTATGATGCCGAAACAGAAAAGCAGTTAAACCGCATCATTTCCATCATCGAGCCCACATTAGTCATTATCCTTTCCCTCATTGTAGGTATGATTCTTTTATCTGTATTACTGCCTCTTATGGGTATTATGTCCAGTATCGGATAAAAAAGGAGTATAAGTATGACAAATCGCTTCAGTAAGAAAAAAAATATATTTTCACGGCTTCCCCGTTTTAAATTTTCCTATATTATCTGTGTAGCCTTTATAGTTGTTTTTTTATACGGCCTTTCGGCCATTGAAAATACAACCATTCATAAGCAGCAGGAAAGTCTGGAAACTGCATTATCAAGAAATATTACCCACTGCTATGCTGTGGAAGGATATTACCCTCCCAGCCTTGCATATTTGGAAGAACATTATGGACTTACCTATGACAAAACATTATTTTTTGTTGACTATAGACCCATCGCTTCCAACATAAGACCTAATGTTACCATTCTATTAAAAGAGGCCACGTCATGAACAAAAAACAGGAATACCACGTTATTGACATCCTTTTTGTTATAGCATTGCTTTGCATTTTTGCACTTTCTTCTTTTTTTCTGATTTCTATTGGCGCAAGTATTTATAGTAAAACTGTAACAAACATGGAGTCAAACTTTAACGGCAGAACAGCCTTCGCCTACATAACGGAAAAAGTCCGGCAGTCAGATGCTACCGGCTTAGTTTCTGTGAGCAAATTAGATGACATTCCCGCTCTAGCCATTACACAGGAAATTAGTGGTGTTTCCTATATTACCTATCTCTATCAATATGAAGGTCATTTAAAAGAACTGACCATCCGTAAAGACACTCCACTACCTGCAAGTGCAGGGCAAAATATTATACCCCTTTCAGATTTTTCATTGACGCATAAAAATGACCATCTGCTAATTTTTTCCTTTATAACCGCAGATAGTGAATCTTTTGATTTATATATCAGTACAAAGTCGGAAGGAGGACTATCAGATGAAAAATAGAAGTTCCTCCAAAACCAGCCTGTTTTTAATGGAACTGATTATTGCTATATTTTTCTTTTCTCTTGCCGGTGCACTCTGCATTCAAATGTTTGTTGAATCACACCGAATCAGCAAAGATAGTGTGGCTCTTCATCATGGAGTTTTATGGACTCAAAATTTTGCAGAATCCTTTTACGGATGTAGCGGAAACCCGGAGGATGTCGTTTCTCTTTTTAAGGACTATGCTTATGTAACTAATGATGCAGAAAAATGTGAAATCAAAATCTGTTTTGATGAAAACTTTAAGCCTATTTATAGCACTAAGCTTTCCCCTGATGATCAGGACTATTCCTATGTACTTACTGCAAAAATTTCTCCTGCTGTAAATAATCTTATTACCTGCGAAATATCTTTTAACAGCAAAGAAAATAACCGGGTAATTTACTCATTGATGCTTGACTATTTTCCCGGAGGAAAATAAAAAACTTATGCTTTCAGAAAGGAACTGGCTTTATATGGAACGAAAAAAAAGTTATGGTATTCATGTTGGAATTTCTTCCATTTTATTAATTGTTGTCATCTTAGCCTTGGTTTGTTTTGCAGGTTTATCTTTGATAAGCGCATCTGCGGATTACCGGTTAAGTCAGAAACTCGCTTCACGCACTACTGCTTATTATGATGCCCTCTCTCATGCTAACCGGGATTTAGCGGCACTTAATCCGGCAAAAATAAAAGAATCCTCAACGGATTCTCTCATCTATACTTACCCCATCAGTGATGCGCAGTCACTGATGGTTTCCGTCGCACCTGCAAATGAAGGTGATTCTTTTATGATAAATAAAGTTCAGGTCGTTACCGTCAATGAACCAGAGCAGGATAACTCTCTACCTGTCTTCCGCAGCAACTAGCACACCCTGGACAACCGTCCTGTTTTTCGTTTGTACTCCGTAGCAAGTAGAAAGAGTCACTATTTTGTCTTCGCTCTTTATTTCTTTGTCTGACAGCCAAGTAGCCTTTTCTTTTATATGCGCAATATTTGCTTCCTGTTCTTCTTTACTATGGATCAGATGATAAGTATCTGAATCCGACTTTGTATTGTATACGGCAAATATTTCATACATATACGCCTTTTCTTCCGTAAACACATAAAAATACGGATTATTTTCTACGATTTTCTCTTCATCATTCAGCAGTTTCTTGAGGCTTCCGAACATTGTTCTGTTTCTCATATTATGTCCATAAATAAACGTATTATAATCCCCATAATCCGGCCAATTGTATGAATCCATAAATATGGCTCCCGATTTATTTTCTTCGCCTTCAAAAGTATGTTTGACATAGTACTCATTGTCCTGTCCGCGAACAATAGGATAGCTTATTTTCAGCGGCTCATAATAAAGCCAACCGCAATAATCCGGATTCATAGCCTCTAATACCGGATGATTAATCTGCAGTGAAACATTTATCTTTGAATCGGTCTGCGTATCCTCCAAAGCTTCTGCCGGTTCTTCCACTAATACATATTGCTCCAGTTCTTCGTACTCATCTATTCCGGCTTGGTATTCCCGATATAGCTTTACAATGTTATATCCGGATGCCGCAATTAAAAACAATGATACTATCAGAATAATAATCCAAATTTTTTTTGACATATAAATTTTCCTTTTTCATTTAATGATACATAATAGTCTACACCATGCTCTCCAAAAAGGCAAAAAAATACCGGATGAATATTTTCACCCGGTAATATTCTAATATCCGAATTCCTGTGCCCAGAACCATTGTCCGTTGCCGTTAACATGGATAACAATTGCTCCTGATGTAAATCCACCATCCATAATATTTGCTTTATGTGTAGGCGAATCCATCCATGCCTTTACCGCAGCATCTGCACTCGCATATCCTTTCGCAAGGTTCTCTCCATACATAATATTACTATTAACTGTCCACCACGCAGAACCATCAGGTCTGGTATGGGAAAATACCTGTGATGCTTCTATCGCTCTGACTGCAGAAGCCTGCTCAAGTCCGGAGTTCCATGTAAGGATGCCAAGTCCTGCCTCCTGTCTTTTCGCATTTACAATATCAAAAGCAGCTTTGGCTGCTGCCTGCGTATCTGCCGTTCCGGAAAGTGCATCTGCAAGGCTTACCATTTCAGGTTCAATAAATGTAACTCCCTCTGGCGGTACATCATCACCTCTGGTCGCTGCCTGCTCGGTTATTTCTCCCTGTCCCTTTAATATGATGTTATATCCAAATAGTCCTCCTGCCAAAGCAAGGACAAGTGCTAAGCAAATTACAATATTACGGATTTTAAGCTTGCGCATATATCTCTTCCTTCCTGTCACAAGACATACTCACACCAAGGTACTACTAATTACATAATAACATATTCATTTCAAAATACAAGTACCAATTATGGAAAAAGTGGTGTGGACAAATATCTGTCCCCGGAGTCCGGCAAGACAACCACTACCATTTTCCCTTCATTTTCATTGCGTTTTGCAACTTCAATAGCTGCAAATAATGCTGCACCTGAGCTGATTCCCACAAGGGTTCCTTCCATCTTACAAGCTTCTGCTCCTGTCTTTATGGCATCTTCATTTTTTACACGGATTATTTCGTCATAAATATCTGTATTAAGCGCCTTGGGTATAAAACCTGCCCCTATTCCCTGAATAGCGTGGGGTCCTGCCTCTCCCCCTGACAGTACAGGTGATGCATCAGGCTCAACCCCAATTACTTTTATTTCCGGATTTTTTTCCTTTAGGTATTCTCCCACACCTGTTATGGTTCCTCCAGTGCCGATACCTGCCACAAAAACATCTACTTTACCATCTGTATCTTCCCAAATTTCCGGTCCTGTAGAGAGTCTGTGTGCTTTAGGATTGGAAGGGTTTTCAAACTGTCCCGGAATAAAACTGTTGGGATATTCCTTTGCAAGTTCTTCTGCCTTTGCAATAGCACCCGGCATGCCTTTGCTGCCTTCAGTAAGTACCAATTCAGCTCCATATATTTTCATCAGTTTTCTTCTCTCTTCGGACATCGTTTCCGGCATTACAATGATGGTACGGTAACCTCTTGCCGCTGCCACCAATGCAAGGCCTATCCCGGTATTACCGGATGTAGGCTCAATAATGACAGAATCTGCTTTTAAAATACCTGCTTCTTCTGCATCATCAAGCATCTGTTTTGCCGCCCTGTCCTTAATGGAACCGCCTGGGTTTAAATATTCCGGTTTTGCAATCAATCGGGCTTTTAAGTGATATTTTTCTTCTATATGTGTCAACTCAATCAAAGGCGTACTGCCTATAATCTGGTCGACTGCTGTATAAATTTGTGACATCATGATTCTCCTTATTTCCTAGCATCTTAGTATGGTTTATGACCTATATCATACTATGCCACCATCTGCGTGTCAATGACACCGGTTATATAAACGGATTCCAAAATCTTCCGCCGTTTAGCCATATACATCCAAGTGAAACAATCATCATACAAACCGCTGTTAAAATTGCTGTATAGTCTGCCTTCTTAAAAGGTCTTTCCACAATCCATGTTCTCTTTTTCTTTTTACCGAATCCACGAAGTTCCATGGCGTTGGAAATCACTTCAATCCTGTCTAAACTGGACAATACAAGGGGAAATAAGATCGCTGCGGAGTTCTTCAATCTGGCAGTTAACTTGTCCTTTTTACTAAGGTCAATCCCTCTGGCCTGCTGTGCCTGGGAAATTTCCCGGAAGTCACGTTGCACATCAGGAATATATCTAAGGGCAATTGCCACAGAATAACCTACCTTGTAACTGACACCTATCTTGTTTAAGCTGGCAGCAAATTCACTGGGATCAGTTGCCAAAATGAAAAGTAATGCCACGGGAATTACTGCTAAATATTTGAGCGTAAAATTAAATAAATAAAACATCTCTTCTGCAATAATAGAATATCTCCAGAACAAATGCACAATTTCTGTCCTAGTTCCATAAATCTCTACGCCCTGCTCCGGTGCAAACAAAAACAATGCCACCAAATTTACTACTATCAGCCAAACCATGAAAAGCACCGCAAAGCGCACATCTTTCCAAGTAAGTTTCGACATCTTGAAAAATGCCACGCCCATTAAAAACATAGCAACCAAAACTCTGGTATCATAAGTAATCATGGCTGCAAGGCTCCATACCAGGAAAAAAATAAATTTGGTGCTTCCCGTCAAACCATGAACAGGAGATTTCTTTTTAATATAGGAAAGTGTTGCACTCATGAGCGTACCTCCCTGTCGTATTCAATAAACGCCCGGATGTAACTCTCCGGTGGCAAGTCACACATCTCTGCCAATGCATAGAGTGAGGTTTCTTTTAAGCTTGCCTGCTTAAGTAATTCCGGATTGGAAAACAATTTTTCCGGGGTGGTATCCGCAATTTTTCTTCCATCTGAAAATACCAGGCTTCTATTTGTATATTCCAGCATCAAATGCATGTCATGGGTTATCATTAGTACCGTGTACCCTTTTTCATTCAGTTCCTTTAAAAACTCCATGATTTCCGTATAATGTCTGAAATCCTGTCCTGCGGTAGGCTCATCCAAAATTAAAATCCGTGGTCTGGAAACTAAAATACTTGCAATAGTGACGCGCTTTTTCTGTCCGTAACTTAGGGCGTTAATGGGCCAATTACGAAACTCATATAAACCACATATCTTTAAAGCTTCAAATACACGCTCCCTAATTTCATCCTCAGGCAAATTTTGCATCACAAGGCTAAGTGCTACCTCGTCATAAATCATGGGCTTGCTAATCATCTGATTGGGATTTTGCATCACATATCCGATATGCTCCGCACGCTCTTTAATGGTATCTTCGCCCATATCCCTGCCCTTTAAGTAAAGTTTTCCGCTACCGGGCTTCTCAAATCCGCAAAGGAGTTTTGCCATGGTACTTTTTCCCGCACCGTTTTTTCCTACAATACTAATCATTTCCCCTTCTTTTATAGAAAAACTGATATCTGTCAGATTTTCTTTCTCAGGCGTATAACCAAAATGAATGTCTTCTACCCGAAGAACTTCCGGCTTTTCCTCTACAGGCGGTTTTTCACTTCTTTCAGCAAACCATTTTCTGATTTGCTCTTTATTCTCATCCGTTAATGCAAGATTTTGCATACGTTCCACATGCATATCTTTTGTCAATGCAACTCCTGCATATTTCAGCGCTGATAGGTACAAAGGCTCACGGATCCCCGCTTCAATTAATTTATTGGATAAGAATAATTCTTCCGGCGTTGTATCGTTTACTATCTTTCCGTTTTCCATCATGATAATACGGTCCGCACCCATATGCATAGCGTCTTCCAACCGGTGCTCAATAATAATGACTGTCTTACCACCGTCTTTCTGTAACTTATCAATTAACTCTATGGCATCTCTTCCCGCCGCCGGGTCTAAATTTGCCAAGGGCTCATCGAACAATAAGATGGGCACTTCATTTACCATTACACCTGCCATGGAAACACGTTGCTTTTGTCCGCCGGAAAGTGCATGGGGTGCCGCGTCCAATTTTTCTGTCAAAGATACCCTTGCCGCCTCTGCCTTTGTGCGCTCTATCATTTCCTCTTGAGCCACACAGTCATTTTCCATGGCAAAAGCAATGTCCTCCAGCACAGTCATTCCGATAAACTGTCCGTCGGTATCCTGCAGCACGGTTCCTACATATTGGCTCAACTCAAAAATACCTGACTTGTCAGCTTCTACGCCACAAATAGTCAGGCTTCCTTCAGTTTTCCCGGGATAACTAAAGGGGTTCAAACCATTTAGGCAGTGCGCCAGGGTGCTTTTACCACACCCTGACGGACCAACTATAATGATTCGCTCCCCTTCAAATATCTCCAGATTAATATTTGTAATCGTAGGCTCTGCCTGTGAACGATAATGATATGTATAATCCTTAAATGAGATAATCGGTTTTTGCATCTTAATTAATCTTCTTTCTGAAGGCTTCCTGCTTTGGTTCTTGTCTTAGCATATGCCAGTAACAATAATGTTCCTACAATAGCAGTTGTCACAGAGTTTGCTGCAAAAGCAATAAGGCTCTGTCCTACTAATTTGGAAATTGCTTCTTTGTAAATAATAACATCAAGAGCACTTGCAATTACAATCCAACAAATTGCATGTGCAATTACCTGTGCTACGTTGAAAGTGATAATTTCTTTTTTACCGAACTTACCGTTTTCAATATCAATTTTCTTCTTAACAAGTCCTACAAGAACACCGAACACTGCTGATGCAATAATCCAGCTCCACCAAGGACCGCCCCATGATAAATCGATTAAGGTATGTCCGATAAATCCTGCGAGTGCGCCAACAAGGGGTCCAAAAATGATACTAAATACAGATAAAATACCATACTGTAAATTTGCTGTTGTGTTAGCAAAAATCGGAATTGCAATAAAGCGTCCCACTACAAAAAAGAGAGCTGCTCCGATACCAATAGCTACGATACTTTTGATTGTAATTTTTTTGTCCATGATTTTATCCTCCGCAATATAAAAAATTTGCTTTACCATTTATAATTTTATCATAAGAAAGGTCAATTGCAAATAGTAATTTCCCCTATAGTGTGGTAATATATAGTTGCTTTTTATATAAAAAATCATATTTAAAATTTTTTTCAAAAAAGTATTGACCTTCCTCTTTGTGGAAGGTATAGGATAGGACGTGAAAGGAGGGGGAACCATGAAAATTAATGAAGTGGAACAGGCCATAGGCATTACCAAAAAGAATATCCGTTTTTATGAACAGCAGGGCCTTTTAAGTCCGTCCCGTAATGCAGGAAACGGATATCGTGACTATTCAGAAGAAGATGTTTACGTATTGCAACAAATTAAACTACTTCGAAAACTTGGTATTCCTATCGAAGAAATCCGAAAGTTACAGTCAAAACATCTTACCTTGGAAGATTGCCTTAAGCGGCATCTGATTACTTTAGAGCGGGAAAGCAAAAATCTGAATTCCATACAAGATTTTTGCAAAAGCATTCTTTCTACAGATGCCTCGCTGGATACATTGCCTGTTACACAACTTCTTTCTGACATGGAAAATATGGAAGATGGAGGCACACGGTTTATGGATATCAAAAAGAATGATAAAAAACTATTAAAGAAAAATGCCCTTGTAGCTGCTACCAGTGCAATCTTAATAATGGTCATTCCCATTATTCTTGTTATTTGGGTTATTTTAGAAAGCGAAGACAACGTTCCATTTGGTGTAATCTTTTTATTGGCATTGATTACAATAGGCGGTGTCATCGGCACACTACTTGCATTAAAAGAAAGATTTAAAGAAATTGAAGGAGGAGAATTAGATGAAGCTTCTAAGTATTGATTATATTCCGGGAAAGGAAATTGAGGATATAGGTATCGTAAAAGGAACTGTCGTACACACCAAAAACGTGGGACGTGATTTTATGGCTGCCATGAAAACTTTGGTAGGCGGAGAATTAGTAGGATATACCCAGATGTTAAATGAAGCAAGACAAATCGCTGTAAAGCGTATGGTAGACGAAGCAAATGAATTAGGTGCAGACGCTGTTATTAATGTACGTTACGGAACTTCTTCCGTCATGTCAGGTGCCGCTGAAGTAATTGCCTACGGCACTGCCGTAAAAATTATATCCTAGGAGGCCGTTATGGAACAGAATGAAAAAAGCTTAACTACGAAACGTATTATCATCTATTTAGCCATTACCTTCGGCGTTACTTATCTGCTTTCTTTTGCGGTAATATATCCCGCAGTAAACAGTATTTCCGTAGGTATGCAGATGCTGGGACAGCTCCTTGTGGGAAGTATTATGTTTATTCCGGCAATTGGTGTTCTTCTTACCAGGCTGATTACCAAAGAAGGCTTTAAGGATTCCTACATTGTTCCTAAAACAGGAAAGAAAAGCATTCCCTACTTTTTATTTGGTTGGTTTGGTCCCTGGGTACTCATAATACTTGGTGCTATCGTATTTTATGTGATTTTTCCCGACAAGTTTGATTCCGGCATGTCTTATATGGCTGCCACATTATCCGCGCAAGGGACTGAGGTTACCGCAGACATGTTGAAAATGACCATGATTGCCCAATCTCTTACAGCCTTGTTAATTGGACCGCTTCTCAATATCTTTACCTGCTTTGGTGAAGAGTGGGGATGGCGGGGCTATCTTCTTCCTAAAATGCAGGAAAAGTTCAGCCTGCCGGTTGTTCTTCTTGTGAACGGAATCATTTGGGGCTTATGGCATGCGCCCCTTACTGCTATCGGTCATAACTACGGTGTAGGATACTGGGGCTATCCTTTTACAGGCATTTTGGCTATGTGCTGTTTCTGCATTGTGATTGGCGTTATCTTTACTTTTATCACTATCCGCACAGGAAGTTGCCTTCCCGCAGCTTTGGCTCACGGAAGTTTAAATGGATTTGCAGCGGCTCCGCTGTTCTTTGCAGATGTAAATGCAAATATCAGCCCTTTTGTGGGACCGGCTTCTACGGGTATTATCGGCGGCTCTGCTTTTATCGTTTGTGCAATTATCATGGCGGTTGTCATGATAAAAGATACGAAAAAAACAACATAATTTTAAAAAATATAAACCTGATAGAAATCCACTTTCTATCAGGTTTTGTTTTTTAAATATGTAATATTGTTTTCAAACCGGGTTTATATTCTTTCCTCACAATGTGCATAATCAGTTCTTCCAGTGCAGCCGTTCCTGCGATAATCGCAATTACTTTGCATACCATAACCGCATAAGGCTCCCTGATAAAATAAGGAATGGAAAATACGGCCAACCCCGTAACCTTATTCATGTATGTATGTAAGGATGCAAACTTCCGATACTTAATAGCCGCTAACAAATAGGCTGCTGACCGGATGATTAATACACCTGCCACCATATACCAAACCTGCATCGGCAGTACTTCCAATAACTTCGGAAAAATTTTTATAATCATAATAGAATAGAACAATAAATCAGCTATACTATCCAGTTTTGATCCAAATTCACTGATGCTGTTTGTTCTTCTGGCTATAAAACCATCCAGTACATCCGTCACTCCGCAAAAAGTGTAAATCATATAAAACGCAACCGTAAACGGATGAATAAAAAATAATAATATTGTTCCTACGATTCGTAGGGAAGTAATTATATTTGGTAGTGTAACATATTTTTTCATACTCTTTCATCGTCCCTCTTTTTTCTATTATACACTTATCCAAATAATTGTAAATGTGCTTTTATTCCCTTTTTATTAACATATCACAAATGCAAGATGAAAACTCATTCCATCTTCCTCGCATCGCGCAAATATTTCGCCCTCCATTTTGCGCATAATTTCACGGCAGATATACAGTCCCAAGCCGTTTCCTTCCTGTGCTCCCACATTGCTTCCGCGGTAAAAGCTGTCAAACAAATGGGGCATTTCATCGAGTTTTATAGGATTCCCACTACTTGTTATTTTCATAATCTGGCAACCGTCTTCCTCATAAAAACTGATTGTAATCTTCTTTCCGTCACTGTATTTAAAAGCATTTTCCATGAGATTTTCTATTACTTCAAAGGCACTGTCTTTGTTACCTTTTAAGAGCCGGTTTTCAAAGCCGGCAACTGAAAATTCCGTCATGATCAATTTACATTTCGGATCGTAGTATTCTTTTACTTTTTCCACAAGTTCCTTTAAATAAAATTCACCGTTTTCCACCTCAATAGGCAAAATTTCTTCACTGGAATTTTTCACAATCTCTCTTACAAAATCTTCTATCTCACCTGAAAGCTTCTGAATGGATTTCGCTACTTTCTTTTGTTCTTCTTTTGTTTCATACATTCCTTCTTCCAACGCCTTCGCATACAGCTTAATGGAATTTAACGGCGTTTTAATATCATGGGAAACGGAAAGGAGCATCATCTTCTTTTCCTTTTCCAACTTCAAATTTTTTGCCTGCGAGGATTTCAAGGTATCCCTCAGCATGGACATGCCCCAGATAAATTTCCCGAAATAGCGGTCTTTGCTTTCTTCGACCTCCGTGCCAAGTCTTCCTTTGGAAAGTTCATAAGGCATATCCCTAAGCAATACAAAAGGACGGACCACCTTATTGCGGACATAAAGTATCAATATAGTTGATAGCACACCTGCTACCCCAAGCACACTCTCTATGAACCAAAACAGCTTCCTGTTATCCACATTTTGCCGATAATCCATGCGGACTATCCCCAAAACATCCCCACTTATAATAAGCGGCTCCTTATACGTCTCATATCCGTTCTTCTTATGATAAAAAATTGCTGCTTTCTCTGTATCAAAGACATCTTCCCCTGCCAGAAAATCTACCGACTTTATCTGTTCATATTCATCAAAATTAGGAATGGAAAAGCCTCCCTGCTCTTCCATTCCTCTCATGATTCTGTTTGCCTCCACCAGATAAAGTCCGTCGCTCTCTGCACTTTGCCTTAAGATAAAACAACCTGTTATAATCATTAGTGCAATGTAAAACAGTCCTGTTAAACCTATCAAAAAATTAAACTTCTTCATATCGGTATCCCACACCCCAAACGGTTTTTATCCTTACCGGTTTTGCCGGATTGTCCTCTATCTTATCTCGGAGCATTTTAATATGTACGGTAAGTGTCTGATTTTCACTGAAACTGTCCATCCCCCAGACCTCATTAAACAAAAAATCCTTATTTAAAGTCTTTCCCGGATTTTCCGCAAGTAAAAGTAATAATTCATATTCTTTTACCGTAAGTGACAGTTCTTTTCCATGAAAAAAGACCTGTTTTGCATCTTTATCTATGGAAATAATGCCATACTATTATTAAGTCAATTTACTCTTGTTGAAATGCCGCATTTATCACTGATATTCACATAAAAAAACACCTCTTCTTTGAGGTGTCGAAAATTTTTGGTTTATTTTAGTTTTATTACTTATCAGCTTTTTCCATATTATCAAGTGCGTATTGTAAAGCCATACCTATTAATTCATTACGGGACCGTTTGGTTTCTCTTGCAAGTTCATCATATCTTTGTTGTAATGTTTTATCAATTCGTATAGTCATGGTTACGGTTTTATCTTCCTTAGGAGTAATTACAAATTTATTCATAAATCAAAGCCTCCACAATTTTGATTATATTATAATTACAATTGTAGCTTCTTTTCTATAACACAATTCTGCATTGTGTATACAATTTACATTTGTGTTACATTGGCTTATAATTATGTTATGATAATCAAATGGAGGTAATAATCATGAACACGTTTAGTTTAGTTATTAGTATTATTGGATTACTTGGTATGCCTATGGCACTTGTATTTATCTTTCTTGGTCTTGTATTTAGTAAATGGCGTTCTACGCTAAAAATATCATTAACTATATTCTGCGCTAGCTTAGGGTGCCTTATAATAGGCTTTATTTCTTATGTTATTATAGAGCCTAAAAATGTTGATTATAACAATGGTGAAAGCCATTCTTATCAATCTTCTGAAAATATAATTTCCGAAACAAACTCCCCCCAAATCCAAAACGAACTGGACGAACAAACTTCCGTAGAACATACCTTCGACGAACAGGTCTTCGATGAACATATCCTCGAAGAATCTCCAGCAATCCAAAATGATGAAACAAGTCAAGAAGACGCTCTCCGCATTGCTATTGAAAATATTGTTGGCGCTGATATGTTAGTCGACTTTATATACTTACCTGAAAATAATTATACATTAATTACATTCAGAGGCTCTGACAGTTTGACAACTAATCTAATTGTTGAAGCAGCTTATCTTGATATTAAGGATATACTAAAATCCTTACAACCTGTTATTGATACAGATGTACGAATATGTGTAACATTTCCTATAATCGATGTATACGGAAATTCTGAGGAACAAATGGTAATTAAAGCCGATTATACCTTAAAGACAATACAAAGCATTAATTTTGATAATTTTGTATCTGAAAACATTCCGCTTGTTGCTGACACGTGGTGGAATGATGAATTATTTGTTATAAGCGAATAGGGGGTGTTTCCCCCTATTTTGCTTTCTTATATAAAACATCTTTTAACACACTAGATGCATACTCATCTCTTTCTTTCAAGGAATGAGCATATATGTTTAATGTAGTTCCTATCTGTTTATGACCTAATCGTTCTGATACTGTTTTGACGTCTACATTATTTGCAATTAGTAATGTAGCACTTGTATGTCTAATTCATGGAACTCGATTTTCGATTTTTATTGAACTATTTCTTGGTTTTCTGAGATAAATCAAGAAATAGTTCTTTTCTATTCACCGTGTCAATGATATACTGAAAATAACGATTTGTTGTTGAGGTATATGCGATGCTGCCCTACACAGGTGATTACACGGAACATTTTGATCCCGAAAAGCCAAGCCTTATATTCTATTCCTTTACCCCGCGTCCCTTGATGCGCGGGGGTATGTATCAGATGGATGACGAATTGGCTGCCTTGCTGATAGAGGCCCACAGGAACATTGGTTTTCTGGAAGGGCTTGTTGAGTATGCTCCGAATAAAGAAGCATTTGCGGAGCTGATGCTTTTGAAAGAGTGTACCTATTCCCATATGATCGACTACGATGGTCCCGATTTCAAAGAAATACTCACTATCCGCGGCACCGGCAAAGGGAATATAACTCCCATCATGAACTTGGAGGCGACCTACAGCGCAGCGGCAAATTTGGAGATCCACGCTCCTGACTTGAGCCAGATCTGCGGCATCGCACTTAATGGAGAATCAGAGAATACCCCGATAGATGTTAGGGCGCATCAAACTTTTTGGCTGGGAGCAAAGACGAATCTTAAAGGATACAACCCTACAGCACCGGATGCTGTACTCCCTGCACTGGCTGATATTTCTGCATATCTCTATAACGACCATAATACTGATCCGTTGATTAAGGCAGCACTGGTACATTACCAATTTGAAATGATCCATCCATTTGAACGGTATAACGGTATTGTCGGACGAATCCTTGTGCCAATGGTTCTGCGAGATGTTATTGGAGATGCAAGGCAACTGATATGCTTGTCCGAGTGTTTGTACCACAACAAAAATGAATATTTCGATCTCCTTAGGTCGACACAGTACAGCGGGGGATATATCCGATGGATCAAGTTCTTTGTAAATGCTGTGGGACAAGCAGCAAAGCGATCGGCGGAACAATTGATTCAGTATGAACAGGCTATTGCCGAAGCCGAGGATCGACTGATACACATCGGAAACCTGCCTAAAAGTGTCTATTCTGTCCTCGAACACTTAAAAAGATTTCCGATAACAACAGTTTCGTCCGCTGCGAAGCATACAGGCTTATCATTTAATTCGGTTTCAAAAGCAATGAGTATGATGTTGGAACATGATATTGTTATACAGTCGGGCAATGATATAAGAAATCGCATATGGATACATAAATCAATCGGTCAAACATAAAGTATGTTTTCTCGTGATAGGAGGTAACAAGTTGATAAGTCCTGATTTGCCAATTACAAAATCTACCGAAGACAAATTGAACAGGGGTGAATTTGCTAAAAGTCTTGCAAAAACAATATCACAATATTCTTTTCCGTCTTCATTTACCATTGGCTTATATGGGGAATGGGGAAGTGGGAAGACATCTCTTGTAAATATGATGCTTGAAGCTGTAGAGGATATAGACAATAATGCCATAATTCTTAGATTCAACCCATGGTTATGCTCTGATCCCAAGCAACTCATCACCCAGTTTTTCAAGCAAATGGCCACGGCGATAAAACTTAAAAAACCAAAGGCAGAGAAGGCATGGGAATTAATAGATCAGTATGCGGATGTATTTGACGCGGCAAGTCTTATTCCTGGCGCTGGAACAATTATTGCCACACTTGGTAAAACATTGGCAAAAGAGGCAAATGAACGGGTTGAGCAACGAACAAAAGATTTACAGGAAAGCAAAAATCAAATCGTCAACAAGATGATGGAAGAAAACATAAAAATAATTGTTTCCATGGATGACATTGATCGGCTTTCAGAAGAAGAGATTATTGCTGTTTTCCAACTGGTTAAAGCATTGGCCGATTTTCCAAATACCGTTTATATTCTGGCATTTGATTATGATGTTGTAGTTCATGCGCTCAGCAAAGTACAATATGGTGATGGCAAAGAATACTTGGAAAAAATAATCCAGGTACCTTTTGAAATCCCCGCACCAAGTATAGCCAATATACATGAGGCGCTATTTTCGAAGCTTGATTCCATTCTTGGAGATATTCCGGAAGAACGATGGGCTAAAACAACGTGGGCAGAACTCTTTCAATTCGGACTTCAAAACTATATCAAATCTATCCGAGATGTTATTCGCTATACAAATGTATTCTTGTTGAAATATGAGCTTTTGAAGGATGAAACAGATCCTGTTGATCTGCTTGGTCTTACTGCCTTGCAGGTATTCGAGCCATCTCTCTATTCAAAATTACCGAGCTATAAAGATATATTATGTGGAGCGGATCATAGCTACTCATACGAACGACAAAAAGCAGATGAAGAAAAGGTAAAGAAATCCGTTTCTTTACTGATGCCCAATGATGGAACAATTACAAATGAGGACGCTGCAAACAAGATACTTGGCATTCTATTTCCAAGAACAAAAACAGCCACAGGTATATCATACAGTATTGGCAGGAGTTACTCTCATCGGGATTTTATAATTAATAACAATATTGCAACTCCTGAGTGTTTTGACAGATACTTCGCTTTAGCTCTTGAAAATGATGCTATTCCTACCAGTGTAATGAAACACATAATTTACGAAGCAAGCGAAGGTGAGTTTACGGCAGAGATGATGCGACTCTATCGGGAAGGTAAAATTGTACGCCTGCTTGAAGAAATAGAGGCATATGCTAACAGAGAACATTCAGCAAAGCTTTCCGTCAAAAGAGCAGCTTTGATAATAACCGCACTTGTTAGCAATTGGAGTTCCTTTGAGGTTGATGACAGAGGCATCTTCTCCGTTCCATTTGCATGGAGACTTCTTTTCTGTGTTGATCCACTATTAAAAGCAATGGATTCGGCATCTCGGTTTCCTTATGTTCATTCAGTTTTTGAAAATAAGGACGTTCAGCCATCAACATTAGCACTATTACTTCAAGATTTTGAAACCCAACTTGGCCGTTTTACAGAAGACTTGTCTATTAGAGATGATGCGATGTTTTCATTGGAAGAGATTTTAGAATTAGAAACAATTTTTAAGAGCCGGGCCATTGATGCGATAGATTCCGGAGCTGCTTTAAGGCAGTATCAAGGCTTGAATTTTTTATGGATGTTAGGAAATATAGACGCAGAACTTGCGGAAAACAAAAAGAAATCGCTTGTCTCGGACGATGTTTCACTCATAAAAGTTGTGAGTTATTGTACTTCACGAGGAACTGTGGCAACAAAAATAGTTGCGAAGACACGGGATGTGAACCGAAAGGCTATTGGAGAATTCATTGATGTTGGTGAGGCTTATCGGCGCATTAAGGCATTTGCAGCTACCAGCCAATTTTTCTCGCTTCCTAAAGATGACCAGATGAATGCCATAGCATTTATCCTCGTTACAGAGCGAACTCCTTCCGAGTCCGTAATGAAAGACTGTATAGCTGAAGATGCTATTGAAAAAGCATTGCATCAATTGCGAGAAAACGCTACTAACGAGTGATCCACATTGTACTGAAGGAAAGGAAATAAAGAAGTACAATTTAGCAGACACTGTCTGTTGAATCGGAGGGAAAGGATGCTGATAGCATAGCTGCTGAGAATTCCAGACACCGACTGGATTTCTCCGGCCAAACTTATATGCATAGGGAAAATACACAAAAACAGAAATCCCTGACTATCAAGTTATCGTTGATGGTTTGGGATTTCTGCTTTTGCAGGAATATATTTTTCGTCGTGTGCTTGACATATGGGTGTCTTAATCCATGAACTGATATAACTGGTAATTGTTCTTTCTCTATTACCATATTATTATAATTATTAATTATTCGTTGCAATACCCTATTAGCACTTCCTTTTGCCATATTTTTTCCGTTCCATTGGCAAAAAACATAATTATTATCAATTTCATCTCTATCAGTGTATCCTACCCAACTACTTCCCAATTTTAATATTAACTCTTTTTGATTTGTTTTCATTTTCTTCAATAATCTAATTTCATCGATAGGAATAACAACTTCTCGATATGATGATTTAGTTTTTGGTGTTTTAATAAACGTTCCTTCCGCGCCATATGCAACACTTTTACTAATACATATTGTCTGCGTGTCAAAAATAATATCGTTCCATGTAAGTGCCTCTATTTCGCCAATTCTCATACCACTAAACAATGCAACCGGTATGCTCACATTATAAAAAGACAATTATTAAAAAATCCTTAAATACAAAAAAATCCTGAAAATAATTTTTCAACTACTAACAGGATTTTATCATACTATTTATTTTTATAAAATATGTGGCTATCTCCAATACTTTTCGAGAAGTGCTTCCGCTTCAGAGGTTGAAATGTTGCATTCTTCCATTAGATTTTGCAACGTCAATTCCTTCGAAGCGCCCATCTTTTGGGAAACAGAAATAATTGATTTATAAAGTTGCTCTTTTGCCTCTGCCGTATTTCTTCTTTCAGCCTGTATATCCATTTTTTCCATATTTTCAAACCAGTTTCCCATATTGGCCTCCTTGAAATACTCTACACATTGCTCTGCTTCGCTCGGTGATGCATTCATTCTCATGCATAAATTCCAAGCTACATTTCCGATGATTTCACGAATCGGTAAGGTTGTACTTTTAACAATTGCTTCTATCTGTTCTCTGTTTACTTGAATCAAATTGGTCAAATCTTGTATTGTCTGAACCTTATTCAGCATCATAAGAAGCGACATTTCATTGTCCTTAGCCAAAAGTTCTTCATTAGAATATTCTTGTGTTTTTACCAACTTGTATGTAAAGTCCGGTATATATTTTTCAAATTCATTGCACATAGAAATTCTTTCTCGTAAGCGCATTGCTGCCGTCCATTTTCCGATACCCTCATAATGAACTACCGGTATAATAGGCGGATACCGAAAATCTTTAGCCAAATGATTTTTGTTTTCTTTCTTCATCTCTTTGGCATATTCATTCCAGATACAAACCATATAGCGCAAAAGTTGCATCGACACATCATAATCAACCTGACTTTTATGCTCAATTAATGAAATAAAATAAATCATTCCACAATCATCTTGGTCACTCAAATCCCGAATGTGGATTTTTTTTACTGTATCTGACTCAAAGGATATTCCCAAATACGCCTGATACTTTTCAGTCATATCCTCAATGTCTTCCGGTTTAACATTTTTAAAAAGAGTTGCATCCACATAGTCTTGCAAATATTGTAAACATAGTACCGGGTCTTTTAATACCATCCGATTGTTTACATCGGGAATTTCCCCTTTGGAAATTACCACTTTTTCTTTGTTTTCCATATTTAGTTCTCCCTTCTGCTTTGGCAGATGGAAAAACATTTTATCCCTAGTTGTCAGAATTTCATTTCGCCATCTGCTATTGTAATTAGTAACTTTGAATCTTTGGCGAAATGCCGGAATTCAGACATCCTATGAAATCGGATGTGGCTGCACATACGAAACAATGATTATTCATGTGCAGAATATTGTTAATAAAGTTACAATATCACATTCAGAAGGCTTTTTCAACTATAAAATCTCTTCCTTGTTACTTTTTATAATATAGATTGCATACGCTATTGAAACTACACACAAAAATACACTTCCTGCTATACCATGCCATATGGGTGCTCCTTCCACATTAGCAAATGCGCTTAAGCTGTTAATTACACTATGTGTAATGATACAAGGCCAAAGACTTTTCCCTTTGTAAAAAATAATTGTAAACAGAAAACCAATTGCAACCGCATAGCATATCTGCATTAATGTTTCCGAAACATCTGCTCCATTCAGTAAATTCACAATATGACCGATTCCGAATGTAATACTTGAAACGATAATTGCGGATTTTATATTCGTCTTGCACATCGCCTTAAACAGAAATCCTCTGAAAATCACTTCCTCCAAAAATCCTACACAAAGCATACTTATCACGTACAAAATCGTCTCCATTATCGTTAAATTTAATTTAACTCCCCACCAAATATTGGTTGTTGCAAGCAGCACAAGAGGCGCAAAATACATATATGCCTTGGCATTTGCTTTCAGTCTGCAAAGTCCATATTTTTCTTTTAATTCATTTTTCCTAATCCAGGTATAAATAATAATGGTTAATATGATACATATGGGTGCTGTGAATAGCTTTGCAACTCCGACAGAACCCGATATGCTGTCACCAATACTGGCAAGTACAACATAAATTCCAATCCATATTAACGCAAAATTAAGTTCATTCTTATCATAAATCTTCTTCATTTGTAACCTCCCTTGCTGCATAAACAGCACCATCAAATACTTTTGTTAACGATGTTACCAGAAACTCTTCATCATACACCATTTCATTATTTGCAAACAAACTGGCATATCCGTGTACGAAAACAAACAATGTCGTAAAGATTTCTTTCACTTCCTCCTCGGTCATTTCTGCCTCTTGCTTCATAACCTGTATAATAGGCTTTATCTCTTCTGATTGAACCAAGTCTATTAAGCTATCTCCCGAGTACTCATTGGACTGAAATAAAAAATGAAACAAATTCCGCTCCTCCAAAGCAAAACGAATATAGTTCATTCCCATAGCAAGTATCGGATCTCCATAGTCATGTTCCTCATTCATCAGAAACCTCGTATGATATTCGTCTGCCTTTTGGAAAACAGCCGCCCGTATTTCTTCCACTGCAGAAAAATAGTATAAAACCGGCTGTGTTGAACATTTTAAATTTTCTGAAACACGGCGGGCCGTTATTTTATCTGCCCCTTCTGTCCGTGCAATCTGAAATGCTTCTTCCACAATCATTTCCTTGGTAATTCTGGGTTTTGGTGGCATATGCATACTCCTTTTATAACTCTTGTTATATAACATACATTATATTCTGTGGCATGTCAAGTTTTCTAGTGAAACAAAAAATATTTGATAGAAATGTAAAATCTGTGTTACAAGTTTTCGGGAAAAAGCGCATCTTAGTTGGTTTTCATGTAAAACAATATGTGTCATAATGGTTATAAATTACAGAACAGTATCTGTAGTGCAATTATCTACTGGCCAATAGATCAAATATGAAAACTTATGATGGAGATGGATTTATGCTTTTAGGAACTAATATACAATACTTACGCAAACTAAATAAACTAACACAGGAACAATTTGCTGAAAAGATGAGCGTTACACGGCAAACGGTTTCCAGATGGGAATCAGATGAAGTTACTCCGGAACTTAGCAAACTTGTTGATATATGTTCTTTCTTTTCATGTAAATTAGATGAATTGATTCGAGAAGATATGTCTTCCAAGGCTGAAATCTATTCTGAAGTCACAATCAGAAAAGTACCTGCTTTCAAAATGGCAAGATACGTAATGATTTCCCCCGACCCGGAATCAGATGTTCAAAACTATATGAAAAATTGGGGCAAAATGAGTGGTCTTCTTGCCGCCGACCCAAATGCAAGATTGATTGGATGGGATTTTCCTTTTGTCTCTCAGGAATTACAGACCAGATTTGGACTTCATGGATATGTTGCTGCGTATGTACTGCCGGAAGGATTTCAGACAAACTGTCCGGGTGTGGAATATGCCCAAAATAGAGAAGCAGAGTATGCTGTTATTACTGTAACAGAACCTATGATCCGGCCTTTCGAGAGAATACCCACAGGATATAAATGTATTATGGAATTCTTGCAAGCGAATCATTTTAAAGAAAAATTATCGGATGATATCATCAGTTGTTTTGAACACGAATACGAAAAAGATGGTGTTGTTTATATGGATATTTATGTACACGCTGCCGGTGTTACCAAAGCGGACGCTTTTTCTACTTTTTAATTAATAAAGGATGCTTATATGATGAGAACAATCAAATATATTAAACAGCCCACAGAATACTTATGTGGCCAGGCTTGTGTTGCTATGCTTGCAGATGTAACGATAGAAGAAGTCGTTTCAGTAATGCAAACTGATAAAGGAACAGGAAAAAAAGATATTGAGAAGGCTTTGAGCTATTATGGAATAAGTCAGGCAAAGACGATGATTAAAGCAGATAACTCTTCTGTTTTACCAAAAGTTTGTATTCTTAAAGTTCTCTTGCCGGGATATAGTCATTGGATTTTATACTACGATGGCAATTATTATGATCCGGAATTTGGACTGATGGAAGAATTATATCATAAAGCAAGAATTCAATCATATTTGGAGATTTTCGTTGACGAAGAATAGCAATACTATTTGAAATGAACTTCAAAAGAACCCCGCCCATTTTATGCAAAATGGACGGGATTTTTTTGAGATTTCACACTTTTTCACTACTTAATTACCTGTGCCTGCATATTTGCTTGCTCCCAGCATCCACACCTTATAACTCACCCAGAAGAAAAAGATTCCAAATAGTGGTGACATACAGGTAAGAATGGGCACTCCTGACCGCAGGAAAATATAGCTTGGATAATACGCCACAAAGGCAATGGGAATCACAAACGTAAATAATACACGGAAAATTCCCTGATAAATTGTAACCGGATATTTTGCGTACTCCGTAAATTTGAACATTGTGACCATAACGTATCCGGAATTAATAATCCAAAAGCATGTCGCTGCCGCCAGATTCATAATTGCAATCATAAATAAGGAACCGGTGATAAGTGCCAACACTAGCAAGACTGCTGTTCCCACGGTAAAGGGTAATGAAAGCTTATTCCATGCATAAGCAAGGGTTAGACTTCCCATCAGTAGCTGTCCCAAGCCTTTTACATCAAAAACTTCTGAAATAAAATAGAAGAATATATTAATCGGTCTGAAACAATACTTGATGAAATCTCCTTCGTATACCTTATAACGAAGATTCCAATTATTATCAAATAAACATTGCATGGGCGTTAACGCAATTAACGAAAATCCATATAAAAACAGCATTTCATAATAGTTCCATCCATTGATTGTCTCAAAGTTTTGAAACATAATATAGAACGCTATAAATCCTGAGATATTTGTCATAATCATGCCCAATGTGGAAATAATGAAATCTGCTCGGTAACTCATTTTACTTTTAAAGTCCTGGGCTATAATTTTAAAATAAATCGAGGCATAAAATCGTAGTCCTCTCTTTTTTAATGTCTGATTCATACTCCTTTTCTCCTTTAGCCTCCGTTTACTGTAATACGTTTCATGGAGACTCTTAAAAACACCTGACTAACAGCACCCACAATTACCAGCCAAAATAATTGAATTCCCAGCATACTCAGCCTTTCCGTTGTAGATAAATGATTATCAATTAATAAGGTCAGTGGTGTATTATAAATAGCCTGAAAGGGCAGGTAATATACAATACGCTGCAAGGTTTCCGGGAAAAATGCAAGAGGAATGCTTGCTCCCGAAAGAAGCATTACAACTACTTCTTTCATAATATTAATTCCCCATATGGATTCTGTATAAAAACAAATAATCCCTACAAAAAAATTAATAAAGAAATTTAATATTGTTCCCATAAATACTGCTGCCATAAAAAACAACAAATTCCATGACAATGCAAATCCGCCACTTGTAATCAAATATACAATTATCATAGTCGGTATCAGATTTACAAAAACTGACACCAATGTGTTTCCGGAAAACACAAACAAATTGTATGTGGTATATCCCATTGGCCGCAGTAAATCCATCACAATATTTCCGGATTGTACACTACGTCCCATCTGCCATGTCACATACATTTCCATTGTAGAAAATAATGCAGATGCCAATACCAAATAAATCATGGTATCTGTGAAAGTCATTCCATTTACCACCTCTGTTGGTGAGCTATCAAAAATGGCTTTCCACAAAAAATAGATAATAATCAAGTAAATGATATTTCCAAACAATCTCACCGCTGCCCCGAGCCGGAATTGCATTTCCTCCAAGACTCCGACACGTAGTAGGGAAAGATATTTCCATATTTTTTTCTTCATGTTTTCACCTATTTAATATCTTTATCGTAAATTTTTTTGATAACGCTCTCTGTTGAGATTTCTTTTAACTGTACATCATAGATCCTTTTTGTTTCCTGAATATGATGCATCACTTTCATAAGCGGAATCTCGTCCTCATTTAAAAGTACGTCTATCCAATCTTCATCTACCGATACACTTAAGGATTTTACCTGCGGATATTTCTGTAACAGATTTGCGCTCAGCTCTTCTGCCTGCTTTTTCAGCGCTTCTTCCGTTAGTTCAGATGCATCCTTTGTAAAACGCAGACGCATGGTACGGTAGGCCCCAAAAAAACTTTTCAAATTTTCTATGGAATTATCATAAAGCATAACGCCCTTATCAATAATAACAATTCGTTTACACAGAGCGTCTACATCTCCCATGTCATGGGTTGTTAAAATAACTGTAGTATTTTTTTCATGATTTAATGCCTTAATTAAATCACGGATTTTACTTTTCATAGATACATCCAGTCCAATGGTAGGCTCATCTAAGAAAACGACTCCCGGATTATGTAAAAAAGCTGCTAGGATGTCGCTTAACGTTCTTTGCCCTAAGGACATTTGTCTGACGGGCTTTGAATATAAGCTTTTTATATCAACTAAGGATTCGTACAGTTCCATCATATCCTTATACTGCTTATCCTCAATCTGATAAATGTCCTTCAGTAGCTTAAACGATTCTATTAAAGGTAAGGACCACCATAACTGGGAACGTTGCCCGAAAACTACTCCTATATTCTGTGCATTTTCCGTTCTGTTTTTATAGGGTACTCTTCCGTTTACAATAATTTCACCGGCTGTGGGTTCCAATACGCCGGTCATCATTTTAATTGTTGTTGATTTTCCTGCCCCATTGGGTCCTAAGTAGCCACATATCTCTCCGGGCATGATTTCCATGGAGATGTCATTTACTGCTTTAATAATTTTATAGTCTCTTGAAAAAAGGTCTTTCACACTACCTTTTAATCCTTCATGCCTATTCAAAACCTTAAATTCTTTTGAGACATTTTTTAATGTAATAATCGGTTCCATTCTCTGAATCTTCCTTCCTCTTTTTCGTAAATCACAATATTTTTTAATATCCCTTTACCGCTTAATAGTAGTTAGGCATAGGTTCATCCGGATACTGCCCTCTCATATTCAGCACATATGGCCACTTCCCATCATCCTTAATAATAAACCCGTAAATAACACCCATATGACGGTGCCAATGCCTGATTTGTCCCAATATCAAACAGAATTTACTAAGGTCACAGCCTTCCGGTCTTTCGGATAATTCGCTATCCTTAAGCCCGTTAATGTAATTCTGTATTTTTTCCCTAACCTGAACAAAATAGTTTTCCATCTGTTCTCTTGATACAAACTCCTCTTTTGGAATTACATTTAAATTTGCCAGTGTTTCCATATGAAACTCAGGATCTTTATAATTTGCATCGTAGGGATTGATAAACCATCTGTCCATAGAATACAGTGTATGATACACATATTTCCACATAGGAATTCCGTCATATCTTTCAAACCAGAGACTATCCGGAATGCACTTCATTAAATTCTCCATTTCCCACAATGCTCTTTCCGTTAAAAAGCGGATATCATCACACAGCATTACTGTATCCTCCTAATCATTTCATACTTATATGTACTAAAATATTTATTCCAAAAATATCTGGCATTGGGATTTGCGGTTCCATGTTCTACCCATGCATATCGATAATTGCTCTTTAACAAATCTTTCTTCACATATGCAAGCAAGGCTTCAGCTATTTTTTGTCCTCTATATTCAGGAAGTACAAACACTTCTCCCACATTTGCGGATTCACCGGTGGCAAACACCGGCAATAATTCATCAGGGTTTGATGCAATCAAGCCGATTATTTTACTTTCATCTTCTGCGATATAGACTCTTGTCCCCTCATCTGCAAAGAATTCTTTATATACTTCTTCCGTAAATTCTTCCCCGGGGTAAAAAACAGGACTCTTTTTCAAATGATTCACTAGCTGAGACAATAAACTCCAAACCTCATCCCACCTATTTTCCAATTCTGCCTTTTCTAGCACTTTTATTTTATCGGTGCTCGCATCAACAGTCTCTTTCAACAAGTAAATACCTGTTTCCGCCTGCATGCCAAACTCCATGAAAGAAAATAACCTTTGCATCTCTACGTCATGAGCATATAAATTAACAGAGAAGTTTACCGGCTTTTCTCCCACAAATTCTTCTGCCAATGCCTGAAACAGATAGCTTATTATTTTCTCTCTCTTTTCACTTTCTGCGCCATATCCCCATTCCGGAATTCTGCAATAGAGTTCAGTACTCTCCTGCCAGTTATTATACAAAAGATATCCTCGGCACGCTCCGTTTTCTAAATATACCAATCCGTTTATTTCATGCAGTTTATCATTCAAATATTTCTTAAAAATTTCCGATGGTTGTATCGACATTCTTTCCATAGAGGAAATTTCTCTTTTATAATGTTCATAAGCAATTCTGATAATTTCCTCGCTGTAATTCTTAATATCTTTTCTTATTTCCATTCCTGTTCACAATCTCTTTTCTTTTTTCGTTTAGTTCAAAAGAAGACGGTAATACTTGCCCACCGTCTGAATTTCTCCGCCGTTACATTCATACGGCACTTCCGTTTCATACTGAAAACCAAGCTTCTCAATTACACGACCGGACGCCGGATTTTCTACTGCATGAACGGCAATACATTCCTTGATGCCTAACACGTCTATTGCATAATCCATTACCTTTTTCATCGCTTCAGATGTATAGCCGTTGCCCCAGTATTTCTTTCCCAGATTATAGGAAATATCCCAGTTATCCTCTTCATCGTTATAAAAGATCAAGCAGGTTCCGATTACTTCTCCGCTCTCTTTCAATTCAATAATAAAGCGGTTCCATTCATCATTTTCCAGATTCCCAAGTTCAAAGGAAACAAACTCCTTTGCCTCATTAATATCGGAACTTGCCTTCCAGCACATATATCTGGACACATCTTCATCCTGCATCCAGCAGTCAAAAATAGCTGTAACATCGTCCTCTTTTACGGGTCTTAATATTAATCTTTCTGTTTCCAAAATCGGTGTTTTCATATGTTATTTTCCCTACAATTTTCTAACTCTTCCATCCAAGAGTACAGCTTATCCAACGCCTTATTCGTCGCCCTTGTCTCCAGAAACATTCCTGCGCTATACGCGGAATGTGTATTGATTTTATCGGTAACCTCATATAACTCACATTCTACTCCAAGTTCCTTTGCCCTCTCATAGAACTTCTCCGACATGGAAAAATCAATGAGTCCGTCATGCTTACTATGTATGAGAAGCATCGGTATATGATTGCTTGTCATCAATGAATATGGTTCTGCTTTTGTTCTGTCATATCCCTTTGCAAAAAGCTGCCATAAAAGTATTTGTACAGTCTTTATTATTTTTCCTTGGAAGTAATAAGGACCTGCCACGCCAATAAATCCTTTGATTTTTTCAATATTTACTCCATATTCTTCCTGATCTGTTTTGCTGTAACACAAAATAGCAGATAAATGTGCCCCTGCGGAGGGTCCTGTAATCACTACCTTTGAGCAATCAATTCCCTGTTCTTCCAAGTATTCTATTCCTCTGTTAAACCCTGCACAAACATCCTCTATCTGAATGGGGTATTTATTCTTCGGAGACAAACGATATCCCAGCGAAATACAATGATATCCCTGCATCGCAAAATGCTGTCCCACATATTTAAAATCATCAGGTGTTCCTGCATTCCAACCGCCGCCGTGTACCCAAACCACAACGATATCTTTCTTATCACCTTTTGGTGCAAAATGGAGGAAATACTGATTTTTATCACTACCATAATCAATTCTTTCCGGGATAATTTCTTTTTTCACTTTACTTAATTTGTAATACAGCCCGGGATAGCTGCACATTTCCCGTAAATAATCGTACATAAATACCTCCGTTTTTACTTTATAATATTATCCAATATCTCTTCATATTCTCGCCATCTCCTGGCACAGTTTTCTCATATTCTCCGCCATTTGCAAGAATGGTTTTCTCACTTGCTGTATTTTCCGTGCTGCAGGTCACCATAATTTTGTCCATACCGCGCTCTTTGCATTCTTCCAAACATAGACGCAACATCTCCTTCGCATAACCCTTACGTCTTTCCGACGGACGGATTGAATAGCCGATATGTCCTCCCCATGTACCCAAAATGGGATGGTTAATATGGTGTCTCAGTTCAATGATTCCTACAATTCTATTATCCGAAACGCGAACTGCAATATATGTAGTAGATGTCACAAAATTTTCGGGGCAGGTTTCCGGATTTTCCATCATCTCAAGACACTCTATCCATCTTTCTCCTGTCTCGCACAATTTTAAAGAAAAGCATCCTGCAAATGCATCATGACCATTCTCTTCTATAATCTCTGCCTTAAACAGCATTGCATCGTTACCGTACTCTACAGTAGGCTTGATTAATCTGATTTCTTCCATTGCATTATTCCCTTTCTTCTTGCTTCTCTACGATTCAATATCAATCCACATGTTCATTCCGGATGAACCTAAATCAAATCCCATTTTTTCGTAAAAAGGTTCCTTCCCCTTTACCGCAGTTAGTCCCACTTGCACACCGGTTCCCGGCATAGCCGTGTGCTTTATATGGTCGATAAGTCTGTTTACAATACTTTTTCCGATTCCTTTTCCCTGATATTCCGGAAGTACAATGATTTCCTGCAAATACCAATACATGGCTCCATCGCCAACCAAGCGCCCCATTCCGATTACTTCGCCATTATGTACCGCCGATACATTAAATAGTCCGTTTTCGAGCGCTTTTGCCACCTGGTCTAATGGTCTGTCCATAAATCCGGTTGCTACCTTCAGACGAATAAAATCCTCTGCGGTTAATACGTTATCAATCAATTCATATTCCACTTTTTCCATAATGTATTCCTCTTTAAATTGTTCCTATTATAAAATCTTATACTGTAATCTCAATTTGATTTCCTTCAATCCCTACAATGCAATTAATCCTTATTTCCCACTTACTTTTTCCATGCAAAAGCCATCTTCTTCCGATTATATCCGATTTTTCTGTAAAAATCATTTCCGCCACCGGTCATGACCTCAGCGCCCAGTTTTTTCATTCTACGATAATGTTCGGAAAGCGCTGCTACCGCTAATCCCTTGTTGCGATACTCCGGAATAGTACAAAGCGGCTCCATGTAAGCAAGCTTATTCTCCGACACCCACCACATTCCTGAAAAACAAACATATTCTTCTTTTTCGTTAGCAATGATAATATTATGTTCATATGTAGAATGAGGAGGTGGCGACATAACATCGCTAATAACACCCTGGTATGCTTTTTGCGGATTCCAATCCGTGCCCGGGTCCTTATCCTCCCAATTTTCAAAGGGGCCTTTATCCTCGTGGTCAAATCCTTTCCACATGCAAACTGCAAGTTTTACCGGATCAACCTCTTGCGGCTTCACAAAATGAAATCCCTCCGGCAATGGAACGTTCAATTCTGCCTTTGCAAAATCAATAACATACTCTTCATTCACGTAGCACTGTTTATAGCCTCTTTTTTCAGCGGCTGCCATTAATGCCTTTTGACCGGCTCCAAAAATCAGTGCCTTTTCGCTGTCATTTCCCGGCATACACTTTTCCGCATATTCTATCATCTCGTCAGCCAACTTTTCATACCCACAACTCAAACTAAAGTATACATCTGTACAAGGGGCTTCATAAAAAACAAATCCAACTGCTTTCTTTCCGTCAAACCAAAGTCTGTCCAAATATAAATATCTCTTGTCCATCCATGTTGACGTAAGGGCATATTCAAAGAAAGGTGCACCTACTGCATTCCCGTCATGATTTTCTACTAATAAATCCCATACTATCTGATTGTCAGATAATAAATGAAACTGTTTTGTTGTAATATTTTTCATATTCTCCTCCATATATTCCTTTTCTTAGGAAGTGGTACTAAGCAGTACCCCTTTTTGATAATTTAGTTAGAAAATAATCCGCCTAAGATTACCAGTCAGGGGCGGTTATTTTTGTCTTCTTATCCATCTGCTCTTTGCATCCCTGCCAGTCCCCAATTTTCATTTGGTGGCTCATTCAGTACAATAAATACATCCGTTGGCTGAATTGCTAGTTTCTCCTGCAGCGCCCTTGTAATCTCCTCATAGATTTTTGCTTTCTGTTCTTTTGTACGACCCGGAAACATAGTAATCTCAATCATTGTAAACTTATCTGTTTTGCTTGTACTTTTTTCAAAAAAATCATCTTCTATCTCGATAAGCCTCTGAAATCTGTCCCAATCTTCAATCTGAATCGCTTTTACAAGTCCTTCATGTACTGCATCCAGTAGCTTCTTTTTATAGTCCGAAGATTTACCTTTTATTATTTCTATTCTAACTAATGGCATTGCTTAACTCCTTTTACTACCAAATACCCTTTTGGTTCCATCAGCACAGTGCCACATATTTGTTCTCCGGAAATCATATTTTCCCCACAAATATCCTTTAATGCAATGGCATCTTCTGATATATTTAAATAGAATTCATAAACACTATCCGTTCCATAGCGTTTATGCAATTCAATTCCCTTAGGCAACTCCGTCGTCTCAATTTTTGCTTCTTTCAATAATTTTTTAAAGAAACTATCCATCTGGGAAAGAGAACATCTTGCCGCCTGATAATACACTTTTCCCAAGCCATATTTCTTACTTGTCAATGCCGGAGTATCCTTATAAAAATCATCCATATATCTGCCTATTACTTCCGCATCTGTTACCCGTAACAATTCTGCAAAATCTGTCACATCCCATACGGAATCTTCTTCCGGTACATGAATGCCATTTTTATCACTCGGATATAAGGTATCAATTTCTTCACTAATCACTCCAACAAGCTTGCTTAATCCATTTCCCGGAAAGCCTCCCTGGTAGCACAAACAGTTTTCGTTCACATATCCGGTCATATAAGTTATAAGCAGTATGCCGCCTTTCTTTACGAATTCTGTCAGTTTTTGTGCAATATCATCCTTAAGCATAAAAAGCATCGGAACAATAACCAGTTTATATGCATCCAGCGAATCCTCCGTAGAGATAATATCCGGTTCAACACCATACTCCATCAGCTTTGCCCAATAATCCCTACATACTGTGTCATACTTCTTTGTATTACGGCCAAATGCACCCGCTCCATCAATTGCCCACCAGTTATCCCATTCAAAAATAACAGCAACATCATTTCGTTTTATGGAACCTTCCACCTCTGCCAATTTCGAAAGAATTTCTCCCGTTTTAGCCACATCTTTAAATATTCTCGTATCATTAGTTCCAATATGATCAATCACTGCCCCATGAAACTGTTCCGCTGCACCTCTTGATTTACGCATTTGAAAATATTGCACTGAATCTGAACCGCAGGCAACTGTCTGTATAGCAAATTGTTCGTGAACACCGGGACGTTTTAACTTGTTATACTGCATCCAATTTACCAACCCCGGAGCACTTTCCATAAGCAAAAACGGCTTATCTTTTTTCATTCCTCTCATTATGGCATTATCAAAGGCAGCTGAAAGCATTGTGTCTGCATAGCTTTCATAATCATTATGAAAAGCCGGATAACTATCCCAGGATATAGCATCTATCTTCTTTGCCAAAACCCTGTAATCTATCCCATAAAATCTACCCATAAAATTGGTTGTGACAGGGACATCTGTTCTTGGAGAATATTCTCTTATAGTATCAATCTCTGCTGACAAATAATCCGAATAATTCTGTGTGGTAAATCTTCTCCATTCCAGATTTAATCCCATAACCGCGGTCTGCCCGTTATCGTAAGGAGGCTCAATTTCCGAAAAATCCGAATATCGTGCACTCCAAAAGGTCGTCCACCACTCGTGATTCAACTTCTCAATATCGTTATTAAAACGCTTTTTTAAATGCTCCTGAAATCTTCTTTTACAATTTTCGCAGTAACATTCTCCGCCAAATTCATTGGAAATATGCCACATCAACAATCCCGGATGGTTTCCAACCGCTTCAACCAATTTTTTATCGACTAATCTGACCTTTTCCCGAAATATTTCCGATGACATACAATGATTATGCCTAAGTCCATGTCTGTTGCGATTTCCCATTCCATCTACGCGCATTACTTCCGGATACTTAAGGTCCATCCAAACCGGCCTGGCTGCAGACGGTGTTGCAAGAATTGTATATATCCCATTTTTATACAAATTATCCATTATCTGCACTAACCAATCAAAATGGAATTCGCCTTCTCTTGGCTCATACATTGCCCACGAAAACACACCAAGCGTAGCCTCATTTATTCCCGCCTGTTTCATATATTCAATATCTTTTTCCAATATATCCGGACAATCTAACCATTGTTCCGGATTGTAATCACCACCATGAATAAGTTTATTAATAGGTTTGCCAAATACATATTGATTCATGTTGTAACCTTCTCCTTTGAACTTAGAATTATTCATATTCTTCTCTAATTAAGCTTTAGTTAAAATACGAGCGAATATCTTGCAATCTTCATACTTTCTCCCTGATAATCTCCTACCCCTTCATATTCTTTTTTAAATCCACATTTTTCTAATACTCTTTTAGATGCGACATTATCCGAAACACAAATACCATAAATTTTATCCAGATTTTTCTCGCTCTTTGCAAATTGTATAAGGGCCAAGAGTGCTTCTGTTGCATATCCCTGTCCTGTATACTTCTTTGCAACATGATAGCCGACTTCAAATCCCTCCTCAATCGGCACAAGCTGCACATAACCGATGTTGGCACCTCCCTTTATTAATATAGGATATACCAGTGGACCCTCGCCTGTTTCATAGCAACTCATCAAAAATTCTATGGTTTCCTTTGCCTCTTCAACAGTTTCAAAAACTTCATCCGGTACAAATCGTCTGGTATCCTCATCTAAGGAATTTTTATGTACATCTTCTGCCATTGATAAATCAAATTCTGTAATTACTAATCTTTCTGTTTCTATTTTCATCTCTCTCCACTCCAAATTATGAAAGCTTCCCTCCGGAAATCCATCCACTTACTTTCATTTCAAATCATACATCTAAAACAGTTCATCCAACAAAATATAATAATTTATTTTTTCCCAATCCGGTTCTATCCCTAATTTTTCAAACAACATATCTGGATTAAAATCTTCGTATACCTTTCCACCATATGTTCCATCAAAATTATGCCTAAGACTCCTATAGCAAAGTGCAATATCATTCCATTTATCGCCAATCCCTGCATTGCCTAAATCTATAAAACCCTCTATTTGGCCATTTTTTAAAAATATATTCGGGAGACAAAAGTCTCCATGTGAAAGCACCGGTTCGAAAGTAGGACGATTATTTTCAAGCCATTCAAGTAAATGTCTCGGGCTTTCAAAACCACCTTCACCAAATGTGGTAGGTTCTACATTATCCACATCCACTAAATTATTCAGGACTCTCATATGCGCTTCCTTCAACACGACATCTAAATCCCGTTTACATGGACAATCCGTAATATCTATTTCCCATAACATTTTCAGCCCACAGGCCAATGCTTCCAAAAGTATATGTGGATGCTCCAAATAATACGTATCACAAGACATCTCACCATTTATTTTTGACATGAGCAGATATCTTTTCCCATGGAACTCTTCATGGGCAAGCACCCGTGGTACAGGGAGTTTCCCTTCCAGCCATTGCATTATCTGCACCTGCTCTGACACATCCTCTGAGCTGTTTTCAATTTTTAAAACCATATCTTCAAAAATCAATACCTGATTACCGGACATTCCAACCTCATCCACTGTAAATGGCTTGTTACCAATCAGGGATTTAATTTTTGAAGGCAGCTGTATTTGACTCATATATTCACTCCTACAACCTGAAATTTACTTAACTGCTTTTATTGTATAGGTCGCTCCCCAATTCTTCAGCACCTCAACAGAAGAAAAGCCTGCTTCCAGAAGTGCTTCTGTTTCGTGTTTTACAGTAAGGGGCGTGTCGTAATGGTAAAACGCATCAT
>JAGBBV010000029.1 GCA_017938315.1 Lachnospiraceae bacterium | reverse complement strand
AGAGGACTGAAAATCCTCGTGTCGCTGGTTCGATTCCGGCTCTGGGCATCTTTTATGTAAAATATATAAGGACATGGGCCACTAGCTCAGGTGGTAGAGCACTTGACTTTTAATCAAGTTGTCCGGGGTTCGAGTCCCCGGTGGCTCACTAATGAAAGAAGTACTTGCGGGTACTTCTTTTTTCATTGCCGAAATGGAAAGGCTTTTATTTGTCTATTTTTATAAAATATAGTAAAGTATAAAGTACAGAGAGACAGTAGTAGGGAGGAGTTATGATATGTCAGCAAAAGTATTTTTTTCAAGAGAAATAACACCTGAAAAAGTAGTTGAATTATATAAACTGGTGGGAAAAGAGCTAAAAGGAAAAGTTGCTGTTAAACTTCATTCAGGAGAAGAAGGAAACCAAAACTTTTTACGACCTGAATTTTGGAAACCAATGATAGAAAGTATAAATGGCACCGTAGTAGAATGTAATACAGCCTACGAGGGAGCACGTAATACGACAGAGAAACATTTAAAAACGATAGAGAAACATGGATGGAGTAAATATTTTGATGTGGATCTATTGGATGCAGAAGGGCCTGATTTAGAAATAGAAGTTCCAAAAGGAAAGAGAATACAAAAAAATTATGTCGGCAAGAATCTTGAAAAGTATGATTCAATGCTTGTTCTTTCTCATTTTAAGGGACATCCTATGGGCGGTTATGGTGGTGCTATCAAACAACTTTCTATTGGTGTGGCATCTTCCTATGGCAAGGCATATATACATGGAGCCGGTGACCCTGAAAAGATATGGACGGCAGATCATGATTCATTCTTGGAATCTATGGCAGATGCAGCATTATCCATTGAGGAATATTTTAAGGGAAATACAGTATTTATCAATGTTATGAAAAATATGTCAGTAGACTGTGATTGCTGTGCAGTGGCAGAAGACCCTTGTATGCAAGACATTGGAATATTAGCTTCTCTTGATCCCGTAGCAATTGATCAGGCATGTCTTGATTTAGTATATTCTGCAGAAGATCCGGGAAAGGATCATTTATTGGAAAGAATTGAATCGAGAAATGGTGTGCATACAATTGAGGCGGCACAGGAACTTGGATTTGGAAGTAGAGAGTATGAACTAATAGAGATATAAAAGGAAAAAAATGAATCGGTTCTTGAAGTATATTTATGAAAAGTCAAAGTCCTTATATGTATTATTATATTTATTTGCCATTTTTCTCTTGATTGTTGTAGGAAGTTTTGCTCCTTATATATTTAAAAGCATAAAATATTCATTCTGCTATGAGAAGGAAGAGATGTATGGGAAAATAGAAGACATACTGTATAAGGAAGAAACTGTTATTGTGAAGAGAAGAGATGTATCTATGCCACAATATTATTTTTGCGTAGATGACAGAGTTATTCTTGTATATCCAAGTCATGTAAGAGCACATGAAATCGGAGATGATTTTAAATATTTTTTGTATGTATCAGAAAAGCAAGAAATAGCGGATTGTAATAATTATTCCATAGACAAAGGTATTTTGGGAGTCACCATCATGGTTTTTGTTTGCTACATCCATGTTCTTATAGTATGGAAAGGTCCCAAAAAGAAAAATAATAAAAAAATAGAAAAAGTTGAGCACGCTTCTAAGAATAATTATAACGAAATGACAGCAAAAGAGTTATATGCGTTGTGCCAGGATCGGGATATTTACGTGCTGGAAAGCAAAAAAAGAAATAAAGAGTTTCTAAAAAAGTGCCTGAGGAGTGAAGACAGCGGCACGAGATGGTTAAAGAAGCAAGAAGAGAAACAATTTCCGACTCTGTTACTATTTTTAATTTTGAAGCTGGTAGCACTTTGCGTTATAGCATATTCGCTAATGAGAACTGTACATTATCTTATCTATTTTTTAATGTAAATAGAACGTTAAAAATCAACTATTTTTTTGTTTTTATGCACTTATCTCATAACATATGTTAGAATGAAAAACTGGGAGAAACGGTTATATGGAAAAAAGTCTTTTTAATATGTTAAAAGAATATGGGGAAAGTGATTACTATCCTTTTCATATGCCCGGTCATAAGAGAAGTGTGATAGATGGTCCGTTAGATAATATGTACCGGTATGATATTACAGAAATAGACGGATTTGATAATTTACATGAACCGGCCGGAATTCTTCTGGAAGCACAAAAAAGAGCAGCATCTCTTTTCGGATCAGAGGAAACATATTTTTTAGTAAATGGTAGCACAGCAGGCATTTTAAGCGCAATATCAGCTGTTGCAGACAGAGGGCATAAATTGGTTATTGCAAGAAATTGCCACAAGTCGGTATATCATGCAGCACTTTTAAATGAACTGAGCTTAGAATACATATATCCATCCGAATGGGAAGAATTTGGAGTTCTAAATGGAATCAGCGCTGATGATGTGGAAAGTGTTTTTCATGAAATTGCGTTAAGAGATGGCGTTTTAAAAAAAGATTTAAAAAATATTGTAGCAGCTGTTGTAATTACATCGCCCTCTTATGAAGGGATTCTTTCTGATGTAGAAGGCATCGTAAGATTAGCACATGATTACCAAATACCGGTAATTGTAGATCAGGCTCACGGTGCGCATTTCGGATTTCACCCTTTGTTTCCGGCGAGTGCAGTATCCCAAAAGGCAGATTTTGTTATCCAGAGTGTGCATAAGACTTTGCCGGCACCTACACAGACAGCTGTATTACATCATAATGGAAAATTAACAGATAGCAACCTTATAAAAAAATATTTAAGAGTATACCAATCCAGCAGTCCGTCCTACCTATTAATGGCAGGAATAGACTTTTGCATGGATATTTTACAAAATGAAGGAAGAGAGCGCTTGGAAAATCTCTTAAAATATAGAGAAGCGTTTTGGAATAAGGCAAAACAGTTAAGGAATATTAAAATACTTCCTTCTATGTTGGAAAAATATAAGAATGAAAAAACTGTATGGGAACCTCATGCAGCAGAACCGGGAAGGCTTGTTATCTCAGTCAGAGGAAATGACTTCACGGGACAACAGTTATATGATATACTGCTTAAGCAGTATCATTTACAGATGGAAATGAGTGGTGCAGATTATGTAGTCGCAATTTTGTCAATGATGGATAAAGAAGAGGGATTTCATCGTTTGATATCTGCATTAATAGAAATAGATGTATTTTTGGAAAGTAGAGAAAAGGAAGAAATTTCTGCAGAAAAAAAATCTATATATAAGCATAAGCATTTTAAGAGTGCGCAAAAAATTTCATTGAAAAAAGCATTTACGGCTTCTTTTGAGGAAATACTGATAGAAGAGGCAGTAGGAAGAACAGTTTCTGATTTTGTTAGTTTGTATCCACCGGGAATTCCACTGTTGGTACCGGGAGAAAGTCCGGATAAGGAAGCTGTGGCACTTATAAAAAAATATTTAGAAAATGGTTATAATGTTCAAGGTGTTGTGAAAGACATTTTAAACAATGACATAAAAATAAAAGTAGTAAAGACATCTTAAGGATGCAGAAACGAGGAGAATATGAGAAAAACAAAAATTATTTGTACCATTGGTCCTGCTAGTGAAAGCGAGGAAAAACTGAAGGAGTTAATGCAGGCCGGTATGAACGTGGCACGTTTTAACTTTTCGCATGGCAGTCACGAAGAACATAAGAGAAAGTATGATAGAGTTATTAAAGTCAGCAATGAATTAGGAATTCCGGTAGCAACGTTATTGGATACAAAAGGACCGGAAATCCGGTTAAAGACAATTGAAGGTGGTAAGACAGAACTTGTTCCCGGACAGAAATTTATTTTGACAACAGAGGAACTTGTGGGAAACAACGAAAAAGTTACCATTACCTACAAGAATTTAAAGAACGATATTTCTGTAGGAACCACTATCCTAATTGATGATGGTCTGATTGAAATGGTTGTGGATGAGATTGAAGAGACCGATATTATATGTACAGTAGTAAATGGTGGCCCCATCTCTAATAATAAGGGAGTGAATGTTCCCGGTGCGATATTGTCTATGCCTTATATCAATGACACGGACAGAAGTGATATTATGTTTGGCTGTGATATGGGATTTGACTTTCTGGCAGCATCTTTTGTAAGATGTAAAGAGGATATTCTTGAGATTAGAAAGATTTTGGAAACCTGTGACAGCCATATGAAGATCATTGCAAAGATTGAAAATATGCAAGGTATTCGCAATTTGGATGAAATTCTTGAAGTTTCAGACGGTATTATGGTTGCCCGTGGGGATATGGGTGTGGAAATTCCTATGGAAGAAGTGCCGGTTGTTCAAAAGAGAATGATTAAAAAGGCGGAAGCTCTTGGAAAACATGTTATTACAGCTACGCAGATGTTGGAATCCATGATTAAGAATCCCAGACCGACAAGAGCGGAAACAACAGATATTGCAAATGCGATTTATGACGGAACTACTGCCATTATGCTTTCCGGTGAAAGTGCAGCAGGTCTTTATCCGGTGGAAGCGGTTAAAACTATGGCAAAAATTGCGGAGAGAACCGAACAGGATATTGATTATAATGGCCGAATGAAAAAGAGAGAGAATATTAAAGAGTTTGACATTACCACAGCTATTTCTCATGCTACCTGTACCACGGCAATGGATTTACAGGCTGCAGCCATTATCACTGTTACAATTTCCGGATTTACTGCTGGTATGATTTCCAGATATAAGCCCAGTTGTCCGATTATTGCATGTAGTGTCAGCCCCAGAATTTGCCGTCAGATGGGATTAATGTGGGGTGTAACACCGCTTTGGATTGCGAGAGAAAGCACAACAGATGACTTGTTTGATGTGGCAGTTCATGCAGCGGAAGAAGCAGGATACATTAAGAAGGGCGATAAGGTAGTATTGACAGCCGGTGTTCCGCTGGGAGTATCCGGAAGAACAAATATGATTCGTGTTGTAGAGGTTTAAATTATATGGGAAAAATGGTATACTTAATGGGGAAGAGTTCCACCGGAAAGGACACCGTATACAAAAAACTTTTAGAGAAAGAGGAGCTGGGTCTTAAAAAAATAGTTCCTTATACTACCAGACCCATCCGCGTGGGAGAAAAACAAGGGGAAGAATACTTCTTTACGGATGAGGAAGGTTTTCAGAAGTTATTAGCCTGTGGCAAGGTAGTGGAAGCCCGGGCTTACCATACATATCATGGTTTGTGGCGGTATTTTACGGTTGATGACGGTAATATTGATTTGGAAAATCATAATTATATCATTATCGGAACTTTAGAATCTTATGTAAAAACAGCAAAATACTTTGGAAAAGAAAAAGTACTTCCGATATTATTGGAGGTAGATGACGGGTTAAGACTTCAACGAGCACTTGATAGGGAACGTTCCCAGGAGAACCCTAAATATCAGGAACTTTGCCGGAGATTTTTGGCTGATGCCGAAGACTTTTCGGAAGAAAGACAAAAAGAAGCAGGAATCACTCTAAAATTTTCCAATGAAAATTTAGAGAAATGTCTATCGGATATAGAGAGTTATCTGTTAAGATGTAAATAGCTACTAAGGAGGGAGGGTAACTGTTATGGATATAAAAGTAAATCAAGTCACGCAGGTTACCCAGCCGGAAGCAGCGGCGCCGCTCAGAGAGGCCGATGGAACGTTTAAATTTACGCTAATCAGTCATGTAGAGGAACATGAATTGCAGGCAAGGCTTACTACTCTTATGGAAGAAATTACCATGCAAGGAGAAAAGCTTGCCAAAAAGAGAGATGTCCGTGATATGAAAAAATACCGTGGACTGATTAAAGATTTTATGAATGAAATTATTAATCGCTCGCATGCATTCTCTAGAGAAAACTTTTTAGATCGGAAAGGACGGCACAGGGTATACGGTATTATTCGTCTGGTAGATGAAAACTTGGACGAGCTTGCAAAAGAACTGATGAAGGATGAACAGGATCATCTTTCCATTCTTGCAAAGATAGGAGAAATACGGGGTCTTTTACTTGACATATTCACGTAGGGGGACAAACGATGAGTAGATTTAGTGACATTGTAGGACAGGAACAATTAAAAGAACATTTGGAAAATGCAGTCCGGTTAAATAAGGTATCTCATGCATATATCATTAATGGAGAAAGGTGTGCGGGAAAGGAATTTATTGCCAAAACTTTTGCCATGGCACTTCAGTGTGAAAACAGGCAGGACAGTGAGCCATGTGGAGAATGTCATTCCTGTAAGCAGGCCCTTTCAGGTAATCAGCCTGATATCATTTTCCTGACTCATGAGAAACCCAATACGATCAGTGTAGATGATATCCGTGAGCAGATTAATAACGATGTGGCAATTAAGCCTTATAGCAGTGCCAAAAAGATTTACATCATCAGTGAAGGCGAAAAGATGACCATTCAGGCACAGAATGCGCTCCTTAAAACATTGGAAGAGCCGCCGGAGTATGCAGTTATTATTATTCTGACTGAAAATGCGGATATGCTTTTATCCACCATTCTCAGTAGATGCGTGCTTTTAAATATGAAGCCGGCAAAGGACACCCAGGTGAAAAAATTCTTGATGGAAACCATGGAGATTCCTGATTATAAGGCTGATGTGTGTGTGGCATTTGCCAGAGGAAATGTGGGGAAAGCACGTCTTCTTGCAAACAGTGAAGAGTTTGATAAAGTAAAGGAAGAAGCCCTTTCACTCCTCAAATATATCGGTGACATGGAAATCAATGAAATTGTTTCGGCGATTAAAAAGATTAACGAGTATAAATTTGATGTGAATGATTACCTTGATATTCTCTCTATTTGGTATCGGGACGTGTTACTTTTTAAAGCCACGCATGATGCAAACGGTTTGGTTTTCAGAGAGGAAATACAGGCTATCCGCAAGGTAGCTGATAAGAGTACCTATGAGGGTATCGAGATTATCATTGAAGCTTTAGAAAAATCAAAGCAGAGACTGAAAGCGAATGTAAACTTTGATTTGACCATGGAACTTTTGCTTTTGACCATTAAAGAAAACTAGAAATAAATGAATTTGTGAGGTTGATAGATTATGATTAAAGTAATAGGTGTACGTTTTAGAACTGCGGGTAAAATTTATTTTTTTGATCCCGGAGAATTGGATATCAAAAGAGGAAATCATGTTATTGTAGAAACGGCAAGGGGTATTGAATACGGTACGGTAGTAGGAGATATCAGGGAAGTAGAAGATGATAAGGTGGTTCAGCCTTTAAAACCGGTTCTTCGTATTGCGACAGAGAGGGACGATGAGCAGGAAGCTAGCAATAAGTTAAAAGAAAAAGAAGCCTTCAAGGTATGTCTTGAAAAAATCAGAAAGCATGAACTTGAGATGAAACTGATTGATGCAGAATATACCTTTGACAATAATAAAGTATTGTTTTATTTTACGGCGGACGGAAGAATTGATTTTAGAGAACTTGTAAAAGACTTGGCAGCTGTATTTAAGACAAGAATTGAACTCCGTCAGATTGGTGTCAGAGATGAGACCAAGATTTTAGGAGGTATGGGTATTTGCGGTAGACAGCTTTGTTGTCATTCCCATTTATCTGAATTTGTGCCGGTATCCATTAAAATGGCAAAAGAACAGAACCTTTCCTTAAACCCTACCAAGATTTCAGGTGTTTGCGGCAGATTGATGTGTTGCCTAAAGCATGAGGAAGAAACTTATGAGGATTTAAACAGAAGACTTCCCGGTGTGGGTGATTTTGTAACTACGGATACAGGACTTAAGGGGGAAGTAGCAAGTGTAAATGTGCTTCGTCAGCTTGTAAAAGTAATTGTAGATGTAGATGATGAAAAGGAAATCCAGGAATTTAAAGCAGACCAGCTTAGGTTTAAGAGAAAGCATAAAAAAGACCATATGGATGTGCAGGATGCTGAATTAAAAGAACTGGAGAAATTGGAAAGAGCGGAAGGAAAGTCAAAATTAGATGACAACTAATGAACTTCTTAAAGAAAATGAGAGAGTGGATGATTTGCAGAGAAACGGTTATAAAATCATCCAGGACCCTGACCGGTTTTGTTTTGGAATAGACGCGGTTCTTTTATCCGGCTTTGCAAGAGCTGCCGAGGGTGATAAGGTGCTGGATTTAGGAACAGGTACAGGAATTATTCCGCTCTTGATGGAAGCAAAGACAAAGGCGGCTCATTTGACCGGACTGGAAATTCAGGCTGAAAGTGCGGATATGGCAGAGCGTAGTGTGAAGCTTAACGGTCTTTCCGATAAGATAACAATTGTAAACGGTGATATTAAGGAAGCAGTGCGTCTGTTTGGCGCTGCTTCTTTTGACGTTGTAACCTGTAATCCACCTTATATGACGGAACATCATGGACTCACCAATCCAGAGGCACCAAAGGCTATAGCAAGGCATGAATTGCTATGTACTTTAGAGGATGTTATCAGCCAAAGTGCCAAATTATTACGGCCAGGTGGCAATTTCTTTATGGTTCATAGGCCATTTCGTTTGGCAGATATTATTGTGTTACTCAGGCAGTATAAATTGGAACCGAAGCGAATGAAAATGGTACATCCCTTTGCAGATAAGGAGCCTAACATTGTACTGATTGAGGCAAACCGTGGCGGGAAACCGAGAATGACAGTGGAGAAACCACTGATTGTCTATAAGGAACCCGGCGTTTACACAGATGAAATTTATGATATTTATGGGTATTAATTCAGAGAGGAAATGAAAATGGCAGGAACGTTATATTTATGTGCAACGCCAATCGGAAATTTAAATGATATGACGGCAAGAGTCATAACGACTCTTGCAGAGGTAGATTTGATTGCGGCGGAAGATACCAGAAACAGTATCAAATTGCTCAATCATTTTGAGATTAAAACGCCTATGACCAGTTACCATGAATATAACAAGGTGGAAAAGGCAGAGCAGCTTGTTGCACAGCTTCTTGCCGGAAAAAATATTGCATTGATTACTGATGCGGGAACTCCGGCCATTTCGGATCCGGGAGAAGTGCTTGTAGCAAAATGTCAGGAAGCGGGAGTTCCTGTAACTTCTTTACCGGGATGCTGTGCATGTATTACAGCGCTTACGTTGTCGGGTCTTCCTACCAGACGTTTTTGCTTTGAAGCTTTTTTGCCCGTCGATAAAAAAGAGAAAAAGTTTGTGCTTGAGGAACTTAAAAATGAGACAAGAACCATCATTTTATACGAAGCTCCGCATCACTTGAAGAAAACGTTAAAAGAACTTTATGATACTCTCGGACAGCGTCGCATTACGCTTTGCAGGGAGCTTACAAAGAAGTTTGAAACTGTATTTCCGACAACATTGGAAGATGCACTTATCTATTATGAGGAAAATGAGCCAAAAGGGGAATATGTTCTTGTAATTGAAGGGAAGAGTCGGGAGGAGCTCGTAAGGAATAAGCAGGCTAAGTGGGAAGAGATGAGTATTGAAGAGCATATGACTTTTTATGAAGAGCAGGGAATTGATAGAAAGAGTGCCATGAAAATGGTGGCAACCGACAGAGGTGTTGGAAAGAGAGAAATTTATCAGGCTTTGTTATAATAATATACGATTATAAGAACAGCGTCCTTTTTATGGACGCTGTTAATAGTTATAGGTTAAATTCTTCAAAAAGTAATTGTTGATATGCTTGGTCAGAAGTAGCCCTAAGAATATCTTCAATGCGATTTACTTCGGATAACTTGTGATTTAATAAGTTAACCCGTGCGAGTCCTTCAGCACGCCCTTCAGCCAGGCCCTCAGCACGGCCTTCAGCCAGACCTTCAGCGGTGGCACGTTTGCGGATCATTTCTTCTATTTCCCATGATTTCATATAATTAATTCCAACTCCTTTCCGTTGCTTAACTTTATCAATCAACCTGGACATGGACGCAATATCGTCATTTGTTACATTGTCAGACGTAGATTCTTGTATGTATTTTAACATATCTTTTAATGCTTGGCTAGGGTTTCCTTCCGTTCCTTTTGTATAAAGATAAATTTTCTTTGCACCATCGTCATAGGGAATGGTTGTATCTTCTTCACAATGATTTCTGATGGTGTAAACCATACGGTTTTTGTTAAAGGGGTCATAGGGGAGGATGATAATAATAACTACGTTGGGAAGCTTATCATATCCGGAGCCGGAAGAGAGTAACTGTGAATCAATAAGACCATGATAATAACGTGTTCGTCTGGGGAGTGTTTCCTTTTCGTAAGAGTTATTAGGTTCAATGTCATAGACATTGGGAATGACTTGGGCATCTGCCATTTCACCGTTGATGTCATCTACAACTTCTTGAATGTAGGCATCCAACCGGATTCCGTGTTTGTCAGTGTCAATACCTAAGATATTTTTCTGGGGAATGATTTTAACATTCCGAATAGGTTTCCCGAGGATTGTTTTCAGTAGGATTCTGGCAAATTCTTCGCCATCCTCTTCTTGGGAGAGCATTTCCTGAAAGAGAAAGTTATCAATCAGGTTTAAGTCCTCCAATCGCCGGAATGAGTGTTGTTTTGTTGCTTTGCTTTCTGCCATAGGCAAAACTCCTTTCGTGTAAAAATAAATAAATTGAATTAAATGGCGAAACGCCTGAGCTTCCAAGGGAAGCCTGATGTGGCATAGAATGATAAATGCCACAAAAAATAAGAACTGCCGAGATGGCTTTCTTAGATATGAAAAATTATATATTATTATGACAAAAAAGACAAATAAAAATTTTTTGACAAAAATGTAAAATATACTTGACATAAAATGTAAAGCGAGCTATACTACAAATGTAAAGTTAACTATACAAACATTTTATAATAATTTTTTATCACAGGAAAGGAGGAAAGCATGAAAAATTGTATTAAAGAATTGCGGAAGGAAAAACGTATTTCCCAGGAAGAATTAGCAAGTGCTGTGGCAGTTACCAGACAGACGATTATTTCTTTAGAAAATGGAAAATATAACGCTTCACTTTTATTGGCACATGAAATTGCAAAATATTTTGGTAAAACCATAGAGGAAGTATTTTTGTTTGATGAAGAGGAAACAAATTAGGAAAGTTAAAAATGAAAATGGAAAGAAGATTATTAGGAGGATTTTAAAATGACTATAGAGAAGAAAATTAAAAACAGAATTATGTACAGTGCATTACTTATTGTTGTAGGAATTGTTGCAGTGATCATTGGTAGTGGAGCCATTCCGGTACAGATTCCGGAATATAATATTGGATTTTATGCGGGAGCCGGTACCGGTTTGATTTTTGGATGTGTTGTAATGATAATCAAAAATGTACGTTTACTCAAAAATGCTGAAAAGTTAAAGGCAAGAGAAATTTATGAGAATGATGAACGTGTGAAGATGATCGGTGCAAAAACGTGGTCATATACAGGATATGCCATGTATATTGTGTTGATGTTAGGGATATTAGTAGCACCTTTTATCAGCGAAGCGGTTTTAAATACCGTTAGCGTTATTACAGGAGTTTATGCATGCTGTTTAATTGGTGCAAGTATATATTGTAATAAAACGATGTAAAAGAGTGATTTTTCTGCTATAATAACTTTTGGCCTGTATTTTTCTTAAAATGCAACGCGCGGTTGACAAATTTCCAAGCGCACTTGCTGGTTGTCAACCGGATTTTTTGGTATGTTTTCATAAGACGATATCGCTGACGGGCAATCAAACAGAAGAACGAGTTGCCTAGGAAAAACAAATTAGAAAACATAACAAGAAGTATAGAAAGGAATGTAAAAAATGATTTTAGCAGACAAAATAATTCTTTTGAGAAAGAAAAACGGATGGTCACAGGAGCAGCTGGCAGAGCAGATGAATATCTCCAGACAATCGGTATCTAAATGGGAATCCGGAGCATCCATTCCCGATATTGATAAGATTATCGTATTAAGTAAAATATTAGGTGTCAGTACCGATTATCTTTTAAAAGATGAAATGGAAGATGTGGAATTTATTAGCGGAAGTGATGAGCTGGCGGAAGAGGCAGGCCGCAGTGTTTCCGTAGAAGAAGCAAATACTTATATGGATATTTCCAAAGAAGCTGCACCTAAAATGGCTCTTGCAACAGTTCTTTGTATCTTATCGCCTATTTGCTTAATTATTCTGGGAGCGTTGGCAGAATATAAGATGATCGCCATGACAGAAGAGATGGCAGGGGGAATTGGGTTAATCATATTATTACTTTTTATTATACCGGCAGTAATGATTTTTATTTGGAAAGGTATGCAAATGGATAAATTTGAATATCTGGAAAAAGAAAAAATATCACTTCAGTATGGAGTACAGGGTATTGTAGAAAAGAGGAAAAATGATTTTGATACAAGCTACAGAAAATCAGTAGCCGCAGGGACAGCGTTGTGTATTGCGGCAGCGATTCCGATTTTTGGAGCGATGGCACTTAATATGTCTGATGTCGTATGTGCATTTTGTGTTGGCGGAACACTTCTTTTAGTGGCATGTGGTGTATTTTTCTTTGTGTGGTCCGGAACGATACAGGAAAGTTTCGAGAAACTGCTGGAGGAAGGTGATTATACATCTGAAAAGAAAGAAAACAGGAAATATATCAGAATTTTTGCAGCAATCTATTGGTGTATTATTACAGCTATTTACCTTTGCATGATTTTGCCTGCATCCTCATGGCAGAGGGGCTGGAGAGATGATGTGAGCTGGATCATCTGGCCGGTGGCAGCACTTCTGTTTGTGGCTATTTTAGGTGTCATAAAATTTGTGATACAAAGAAAAAAAGAAAAGAATGCGTAAATAATAAAAAGCCGCTTGACGCAAAGCGGCTTTTATGTTATAAAAATATTGAATAAATATTCAATGAAAATAAACTCAACAGGAGTAAATATGAAACGTCAAGAGCAAAAAGAATATCGTAAACAGGAAATTTTATATGCAGCATTGGACTTGTTTGTAAAAAAGGGCTATGCAGCCACTAAGATAACAGATATAGCAGAAAAAGTATCCATGAGCGTAGGATTGCTTTTCCATTATTTTGAATCCAAAGAAAAGTTATATGAAGAGTTGGTAAAAATGGGACTTCAGGGAACTGCATATCCGGGAAATCAGAGATGCGAACATGCTATTGATTTTTTTGAACAATTTGCAGAGCAGTTATTTTTGTTTATGAAAGAACAGCTTTATGTTGCAAAAATGTTTGTACTGATGGCGGATGCCCAGAGAAGCGAGGGGACACCGGAAACTGTAAAAGAAATTGCCATGAAAGTAAACACCATAGAGCAGTTTGTTCCCATTGTGGAATGGGGTCAGAAAGAAGGAACGATTAAAGAGGGAGATGCACTTGCACTTTCCAATGCATTTTGGTGCAGTATTCAAGGGATTGCAGAGCAGTATGCGGCTCATCCGGAAATGGGATTACCGAAAGCGGAATGGGTTGTAGATATTGTACGAGTAAAATAAAGAAAAAGAGGAGAATATAACATGAAAAAAGTAGTAATTATCGGAGCCGGTATTTCCGGAATGACAGCAGGAATTTATTTGCAAAAGGCAGGATTTGAGACTGAAATTTATGAGAAAAATGCTGTGCCGGGCGGACAGTGTACAGGTTGGAAAAGAGAAGGATACATGATTGACAATTGTATCCACTGGCTTACAGGAACCAAGGAAGGAAGCGGACTAAATGCGCTTTGGAAAGAGGTTGGTGCACTTGGTGATGGTGTAGAAGTTTATGAAAAAGAGAAATTCTTTAGTGCAGAACTTGATGGAGAGACATTAACTTTATGGAGAGATAAAGACCGTACCAGAAAAGAATTACTTGCACTTTCTCCGGAGGATGAAGCTGAAATTAATCAGCTCATGGATATGGTTGCCAGTGCGGAGAGTATGCAGGTTCCCGTAGAGAAGCCGTTTGATAAAATGAGTATTTCCGATTACATAAAGATGGGTATGTCAATGGCCGAAATGGGAAAGGTCATGAAGCTTTATGGCGGAATGGATATTAAGGAATTAGCAGAGCGTTTTAAGCATCCGTTAATTAAAAGAGCAATTGTAGACTATATGCCACCCGGTTATCAGGCATATGCTTTTGTGGTTTCTTATGCAACGGTGACAGCAGGAAATGGCGATATTCCCCAAAAAGGTTCGCTTGCCATGGCACTTCGTATGGCAAAACGCTATCAGGATTTGGGAGGAAAGCTATATTTAAATGCACCGGTAGAGAAAGTGATTATAAACGGAAAAAAAGCAGAAGGTATTGTACTTGCTTCTAAGGGTGAAATCGAAGAAGATTTACAGAAAAGAACTGTAAAGGCAGATTATGTAATTTGTGCAAGCGATGCAAATCATACGTTTACGAAACTTTTGGATAAGAAATATATGCCGAAAGATCTTTGCAAATTATTTAAGGAAAGAAAAGCTTATCCGGTAATGACAGCTTTTCAGGTAGCGTTTGCGGTGGAAGGTAAACTAGATGAATTGAAAGAAACAAATATCTTCTCTTGCAAGCCGTTAACGGTAGGAACTGTAGAGGCAGACAGAATGAGTGTATGCAATTATTCCTATGAACCTTCTTTTGCACCGGAAGGAAACACGATTTTACAGACTATGTTTACCCAGAACGAGGATGACTATGAATATTGGATGGAACTTGTAAAAGACAAAGAGGCATATCAGCAGAAAAAAGAAGAATTGTCAAAGGAAATTGAAAGCAGATTGGTGGAAAGATTTCCTCAAATTGCAGGTAAGGTAAGAATTTTGGATGTTTGGACACCGGTAACCTATCATAGATATTGCAATTCTTTTCATGGCGCTTACATGGGATTTATTGTGACAAAGAATGCAAAGAACAAAACCGTGGCAGGTAAGATAAAAGGACTTTCCAATGTATTCATTGCCAGCCAGTGGCTGATGGGCCCCGGAGGACTTCCTACTGCGGCATCAATGGGTAAGTTTGCAGCACAGAGAATTGTTGATGCAAAAAGATAAATTGGAAATCCTTGACAGACAATTTACAAAGTGATAGAGTAACATTATGTAAAAACTCAAATAAACAAGAAAGGAGCAAGAGTCATGACAAAGAGATTTACAGGGCATAAAAACAAATTGAATAAACCTTTGTCGACTGTTGCATGATTTAATATTATCATATTATCTTGGTACAGATATGCGCGCGCACTCGATAAAGTAATGTCGGGTGCGCTTTTTTTCGCGAATAAGCAGAGTCAGATACCCGAAAAACATCTACATGCTTGCATGTAAAGATGTTTTTCAGGGTATATGACGAGCAACGCGAACGAGAAACGCGAAGTGTTTCGAGTCTGCTTATTCGTCCAAACAAAGGGAGAGGAAGCAGAGAGAAACGCGAAGCGTTTCGAGTCTGCTTATTCGCACAAAGGAAAGGAGCTTTCATATGTCCATTGAAAGAGCAAGAGCTTATTTGCAACAATTTGGAATCGAAGATCGCATGCAGGAGCTTCCTGTATCCAGTGCGACAGTTGCCTTGGCGGCAGAAGCACTGGGTTGTGCACCTCAAAGAATTGCCAAAACGCTTTCATTTTTAGTAGTGGACAGAGCAATTTTAGTTGTGGCAGCAGGCGATGTAAAAATTGACAACAGCAAATACAAAAAGCAGTTTGGAGCAAAGGCGAAAATGCTCTCATCTGATCAGGTCACAGACCTTATCGGACATGCCATAGGAGGTGTTTGTCCTTTCGGAGTAAAGGAAGGCGTAAAGGTTTATTTGGATGAATCTTTGAAGAGATTTGAGACAGTATTTCCTGCCTGCGGAAGTGGAAGCAGTGCAATTGAGATGACGATTCCGGAATTGGAAAAATATTCGGGATTTGAGTGCTGGGTGGATGTTTGTAAGTTGATGGAAGGATAAAAAGCATAGGAAGCAGCGGAGGAAAACATATGAGCAAATCATACGTAGACATTTTAGAAGAACAATTAGCAATTGATTATGATTGTACTGTGGAAGAGGTACGTGGATCTGTAGGGGTGTTCAGACCGTTAAAGAAAAATGAGAAGGCCAGAAAAATCGGGACAGAGAGTACACTTTTAAAAATAGCAGTTTATAAGCAGAAATTGCTTGTAATGGCTCAGGAGGAAATTCTGGATTGGTGCAGAAAGAATTTTGCACACAGATGCGGTGCATGGCTTTCCGAACCGGAGAATTTAATAGCAATCAACAATAAATTACAGGAATATGGGCAGAAGCTTGCTGATACACATCATCATTACCTGCCGGCTAAAAATTTTCCTGTAATGGAGAAACGTTTTGATTTAAAGTGGTATGAAAAAGAGGAGTTGGAAGTATTTAGAGGAGATGGCAGATTTTGGGAAGCTCTCTTATTTGACGAAGATATACCGGACATGTTGGCAGTATGTGCTATGGATGGAGACACTATTCTTGGTCTGGCAAGCGTTACTCGCAATTGTGATTATCTCTGGGAAATTGGTGTGAATGTAACCAATGAAGGTAAAGGAAAAGGCGTTGGTTCTTATGTGACAGCGGCAATGAAAGAAGAAATGTTAAAGCGTGGTATTGTGCCTACATATTCCACTGTAGAGAGTCACATTAAATCTCAGAGAGTAGCATTTAGAGCGGGATTTGAGCCGATGTTTTATGAATTGTTTTCAGAATGAGTATATAGGAGTTAAGAAAGAAAAAGTAAGGTTGAGGATTTTATGATAGGAATATATTTTAGTGGAACAGGAAACTCACGGTATGCATTAGAAACATTTTTACAAATGTATGATGTTGAAGCCAAGGCACTTTCAATCGAAGAAGAAGGAATGACTGAAAAGATAAAAGAGCATGAAGAGATTGTTTTCAGTTACCCTGTACAATATAGCACTGTTCCCAAAATTTTACGGGATTTTGTAATAAAAAACAGTACATTGTGGGGCGGAAAAAAGGTATTCATCATTGCTACTATGGGAATGTTCAGTGGAGATGGAGCAGGGGTTTTAGGCCGATTGCTACAAAAGTATGGAGCAGAAGTTATCGGTGGATTACATTTAAAAATGCCGGATAGTATCTGTGATGAAAAAGTATTAAAACGCCCATTAGAAAAAAATATCGAGAGCGTTAAAAATGCAGAGAACAAAATAGAAAAAGCTGTCGAATCCATGAAAAATGGAAATCCTCCAATGGAGGGAATCGGATGGATTTATCGTATGGCAGGATTTTTCGGACAAAGGTTTTATTTTGGCCATAAGACAAAGAATTACACGGATAAATTAAAGATAAATACGCAGAAATGTATAGGCTGCGGAAAATGTACAAAAATATGTCCAATGAATAACATTGCATGTGTGGATGGAAAAATGGTTTCCGGTGATAAATGTACCATGTGCTATCGCTGTGTAAATCACTGTCCTGCACAGGCAATTACTTTGTTAGGGAAGGAAGTTGTGGAACAAACCTTAATAGAAAAATACTTAAACGAAGATGCTTGTAGATAGTGGGAGGATAGTTTTATGGCAACATTGCTATTGATGGTAATATATTTGGCATTTATCGGATTGGGACTTCCGGATTCATTGTTTGGTGCGGCGTGGCCGGCAATTTATGCCGAGTATAATTTGCCTCTTTCTTTTGGAAGCTTTTTAACGGTGATTTCCTTTTTGGGAACAACGATTTCCAGTCTTTGCAGTGCCAAGGTAATTAACCGTTTTGGAACTAATAAGGTGACTGCCTTCAGTACGGCATTAACGGCAGTGGCACTTTTGGTGATGTCTTTTACGGAAAGCTATTGGCCTATGTGCGTGTGTGCACTTCCTTTGGGACTCGGAGCCGGTTCTATTGATACCGCCTTAAATAATTATGTGGCATTACATTATTCAGCTACGCAGATGAGTTTTCTGCATTGCTTCTATGGAGTAGGGGTTTCTGTTAGCCCATACATATTATCTTTAGTCTTAAATGGAGAAAATGGTTGGCGCGGGGGATACCGTATAGCAGTTTTAATTCAGGTTTTTATTGCAGCGGTGTTATTCTGTACTATTCCGCTTTGGAAGAAAGCCCATGGCAAAGAGGCCGGCGAAGAGGAACCGGAGGTAAAGGTACTGTCACTGAAAGAGATAGTAAAAATTCCGGGTGTAAAAGTGATGTGGAGTCTGTTTATCTGCTCTTGTACAATAGAATGTACCTGCGGATCCTGGGGCAGTACGTTTTTGGTAGAGCATAAGGGCTTTGCAGTAGAAAAAGCTGCAGAAATAATTACTTTTTATTATGTAGGTATGGCGCTGGGAAGATTTTTATCTGGTGTAGTGGCAACCAAACTGCATAGCTGGACAATTATTAAAATTGGTCAGGTAGTGATGGGAATTGCCCTTGTTTTACTATGTTTACCCGTAGGTGGCATACTTCCGGGAATTAGTTTGTTTTTAGTGGGACTTGGAAATGGACCGCTATTTCCCAACTTTAGTTATTTAACACCGGAAAATTTCGGAGAAGAGTTATCTCCTGCAATTATTGGAACTCAGATGGCGGTGTCCAGTATTGCCATTATGACAACACCGGTGCTATGTAGTGTTTTGGGACAGTTTTTAGGAATGGGAATTTTTCCGATTTATTTAATGGTATTCTTTGTATTAATGATGGTAACTATGTGGAGAGCAGGAGTCGTTTTTGAAAAGAAGAGATTAAAATAAAAAGTTAAGTTCAAGGAAGTACGGATATGGAGATTATTTTTGATTTAGACGGAACCATGTGGGATTCTACAGTATGTGCCTGTGATATTTGGAATCAGGTATTGGAAAAACATGGTGATATTTCTTTTAGGGTGACAAAGGAAAAAGCGGAGCAGCTCATGGGAAAAACAATGGAAGATATCGGTAAAATACTTTTTCCAGAGCTTGATACCGAAGAGAGAAATACACTTCTTAATGAGTTTGGAAATGAAGAAGTAAAGTATTTGACAGAGCATGGCGCCATATTATACGAAGGACTTGAAGAGACATTAAATTTATTGAGTCAAAATTATAAGTTATATATTGTAAGTAATTGCCAAGATGGTTATGTTCCGGCGTTTTTGCATGCACACAAATTGGAGAAGTACTTTGTAGATATAGAAATGTCCGGACGCACCGGTTTGGATAAAGGTAGTAATATTAAATTACTTATGGAAAGAAATAACATAAAATCGGCTGTTTATATTGGAGATACGGAAGGCGATGAGAGGGCAGCCCGTTTTGCGGGGATTCCTTTTATCTATGCAAAGTACGGCTTTGGAAAAGCCATAGCACCGGATGGGGTGATTACTGATATTAGAGAATTACCGGAATGTATCGGGAATATGAAATAAGTTAATCTGAAATTGAAGGAGATTTACCATGGTATGGACAAACGAAATGATAAAACAGATTGCCATGGAGCAATCTGCTATAGATGCAAATTGTAGCGCGGATGATTTCATCCGTGATGAGAATGTGATTGTTATATCAAAAGAGCATGCATTGGCAAGAAAGTATTTGAAGCTTCCTCATGCATGCAATTTGATATCATACGGAAACAATATTGTTGCAACGATTTCTGAAGAGTATAGAGATATTGTAGAGTCATATATTAACAAGTATGCCATAGAACATTGCTTTGAAACACCTAATATGCATGTTTTGAATGATGCATTTCAAAAGTTAGGATTCCGGGTATGTTTTATGGCAGAATATTTTTTGCCGGATATGCAGGTTCTTAGTGAACAATCATGTGGGTATGAACTTCGGGTATTACATGCGGAGGATTTTAAAGAATTATACATAGCACAGTGGAGTAATGCTTTATGTGAAATGCGTAAGGAGCTTGATGTTCTCGGAGTAGGTGCATATGATAACAGAAAACTTGTAGGTTTGGCTGCATGTTCTGCTGATTGTGATACTATGTGGCAAATTGGGGTGGATGTGCTTCCCCAGTATCGTAGACAGGGAATTGCATCAGCGGTAACCTCAAAATTAGCCATAGAGATATTAAAAAGAGACAAGGTTCCGTTTTATTGCTGTGCGTGGTCAAATATTAAATCTGCAAGAAATGCAATAAAAAGCGGATTTCGTCCGGCATGGGTTGAAATGACTGTAAAACCGGCAAGCATGGTGGATGAAATGAATTGCGTAAAAGAAAATACGGAAATGGACATAATGGTATAAGAACAAAGTATAAGGGGAAAGGCTTCGGAAAAATACAGTTGAGCGAAGCGCTCCGCCGAATAAAAGAATATGAAGGATTGAAAGAAATCCGCGTATGGACAAACAGTAATCTGATTGCACCGAAGAATTATGAAAGTGTTGGATTCGTTTTATATGATACGAAAGAGAATAGCGATGAAACAGCTTTTTCGGGAGATTATTTATACTATAGAATTCAATTGCAATGACACGATGAGAGGAGAAATTGTTGAAGAGAATTATTGAATATGCAAAAAAGCTATATGCATTGGAAAAATATGAATGTCATCCAGTGTCTGAACACGAAGGGGGTCGTAACTACGTATATATATGTAGTTGCAAGGGAGAAAATAAATATGCACTTCGCATTTCGGCGTTAGGAGACCGAGAAGCAGAAGATTATCTTGCAGAAATAGAATTTGTGCACTACCTTGCACAGAACGGAGCCCCGGTGACAGATGTGATTCTATCTGTTAATGGGAAAATGGTTGAATGTATTGGATGGATGGGAAAAACCATTTATATTAGTCTATTTACATATGCTAAAGGAATGTTAATTTCTGACAATGGGTATCGTTATCGTGAAGGCGTATCTTTAGATGAATATTTTTATAATACGGGAAAGACCTTGGGGGAAATCCATAAGCTGTCCAAAAAGTTTTCACCTTCTTATCGTCGTCCGGAGTATTTTGAAAAATATGATATGAAATATATTGATCAATTGATACCTGACACGTATGTAACACTTAAGGAAGCTATTGCAAGAAAATTAGAGGTATTTCAAAACTTACCCATTGATAAGAGTAATTATGGGCTTGTACACTTTGATTTTAGCGATGGAAATTATCATATTGATATGAATACGGGAGAGATAACGGTATTTGACTTTGATAACTGTATGTACTGTTGGTATATGTTTGATTTAGCCAATCTTTGGACGCATGGTGTGGGTTGGTGTCAGTTTGAAGAAAATGCAGAAAAACGTAAGGCTTTTATGAATCATTATTTCGATATGATACTGCAAGGATACAGAAGTGAAACAGATGTTTCAGCAGAACTTTTGGAACAGTTAGCGCTATTTATTGATATGGTACTCATTGAAAATGTGATAGATGAGTTTGAATGCTGTGAGCGCGCAGGGGAAGAATTGGATTACGAGGATATCGTAGATGCAGCAGAATGCCTGATAAAATCCATACCATATACCCAGTTTTTTGCAGGAACAATTGATGAGTGCCGTTACAATTAAAAAGGAAAGAGGACAAAATGCGAACAATTGCTATAATTAAAAAGTGTTTAGAATGTGAGAAAGACCTTATTTTATCATCTGTTGAAAAAGAGGATAAAGTTTTGTTTTTTGACAATGAAGAGGAACTTCTTAAAAGCGGGGAATGTGAAAATATAGAAGTGATATTGGGTGAGCCTGAGCACAGTACCATTCATTCCATGAAAAAGCTCAGATGGATTCAAATGAGTTGGGCCGGTGCCAATAAATATACTTCTGCGCCGGATTTTCCTAAGAATATTACGCTTACCAGTGCGTCGGGAGCTTATGGCTGTGTGATTTCTGAATATATTGTTTCCGGAATTCTTGCATTAATAAGAAATTTATTTCCATACCGTGCACAGATGGAAGCTGGCGGGTGGAGCCAAATTGAGAGCGATGATACCTTAGAGGGAAAAAGAGTGCTTATTCTAGGGACAGGGAATATTGGACAGGAAACGGCCAAAAAGCTGAAATGTTTTGGATGCTATACAGTCGGAATATGCCGCAGTTTTAGAGAGAAACAAATGTATTTCGATGAAATGTATACCATAGACAGTGTGGATACGCAATTGCAAAGTGCAGATGTGGTGGTTATTGCACTCCCGGGGACAGCGGAAACAGCAGGGATGTTTGATGCAGAAAAAATAAGTAAGATGAAAAGGAGTGCCATATTGGTAAATGTGGGACGAGGTTTTATTGTGGATACGGACGCATTAACAAATGCTCTGCAGGAAGGACTTTTAAGAGGCGCAGTTCTTGATGTTACAGACCCGGAACCTTTACCTGAAAAACATCCTCTCAGATTCATGGAAAATGTAGTATTAACTCCACATATTTCAGGCATCAGTTGGGGAGGAAATGAGTTTACAAGAAGGAGAATTTTAGATATCTTTTGCGAAAATATAAGGCGGGATAAAAATAATGAGCTTAAAAAGAATGTAATTGATTTTAGTAAAGGATATTGATAAATAAGTAGAGTTTATGGAAATGTACTCGGGCAGATGGAGGTTTGTAATGGCACAACAAAACATATATGATAATGAAATATTTTTTGAAGGATATAAGAAAATTAGAGATAAAGAGGTCAATGCCAACAATTTATTTGAGATGCCGGCATTATTTTTCATGATGCCAAATTTAGAAGGAAAAAGGGTCTTGGATTTGGGATGTGGTTTTGGAGAACACTGCAAGCGGTTTGTTGATTGCGGAGCAGAAAGGGTTGTCGGAGTTGATATATCGGAAAAGATGCTGGAAGTAGCAATGACCGAGAATGGTGACACTAGAATAACTTATATGAATATACCCATGGAAGAAATTGCCCAATTACAGGAACGGTTTGACATTGTAATAAGTTCGTTGGCCTTTCATTATGTGGAAGACTTTGCAGGAGTGGTAAGAAATGTGTATAGCTTGCTTGATGAGAATGGAATCTTTCTTTTCTCGCAGGAAAATCCATTATGTACCTGCCATTCAGGGGGAGACCGTTGGACAAGAGATGAGAATGGAAACAAATTACATTTAAACCTTTCAGACTATGGTGTAGAAGGAGAAAGAGAATCGGTATGGTTTGTAGATGGTGTAAAAAAATATCATAGAACATTTTCTACGATTATAAATACGTTGGTAGAGACCGGATTTTCTATTGAAAAAATGATTGAGCCATTGCCAACGGAAGAATTGCTTGAAAAGTATCCTGATTATAGGGATTTGTTTCATAAGCCGGATTTTTTGTTAATAAGAGCACGGAAATTGGAATTAGAGTTATTTAAAAATCTTGCAGAAGCAGAAGAGGATGTTAGTGTGCAAAGAACAGCACGGATAAATGATACTTTTACAGATATCCGTACTGCATTGGAGGCGAGGCGTGAATAATGAAATATATGGAAAACAAAAAAGTAACAGGATTTGATTATTTATGGTGTGCATTATATGCATTTGCAGTTCTCGCATTTGAATTATTGGTGGTTGCGGTAGAAGAAAGCATGTTTCATGTTGATATCAATAATTTTACCGTTACGCAGAACATTATTCACTGGATGATTACAATTTCCGGATGGATATTATTAGGTATTTTAGTACTACATATTGGAAAAAGAACAACCGGCTTTGATATATGGGAACGAGGCAGTAAAATGCTACCCTGGCAATATCTTACAATTGTTGTATGCTTTGTGGTTAATATAATTGCCAAGTATTTGGCATGGGGTGGATTTAAAGTAGTTAGGGAGTGGAATTCCAGAGGACCGTTATTGTTTACATTTCAATATATATATTATTTGGCAGAAGGCTTCTTAGTTTCGCTTATTATTGTGTTTGGACAAAAAGCATGTGAGAAATGGTTTCATAATGAAAAAATTCCATATGGCGGAATTGTTCTTGGCTTAACCTGGGGCCTGGCACATATTTTTACCAAAGGAAGTTTGATGGTGGGGATTCTCTCTGCTGTAGGTGGATTTTTGTTTGGTGCGGCTTATTTGTTGGTGAATAAGGATTACAGAAAGGCATTACCGATTATTACGTTGCTTTTTATTCTTTAAAATGTTTAGAGAGGTGGGGATATTAGGATGCGTTATGGAAGTGAAAAACAGAAAATTCTTATAAATAATCCTGAATTGTTACTTTGTGATAATGGAGATTTTAAAATCAAATCCGAATTAGTAGAAAAATATGAAATTATAGATATGCATTGCCATTTATTTAAAGGTTTATCTCAACTTTTCCCAGCTTTTTTGCAAAAGGAAAAATATAATGACAATCAATCTTTGATGGATTTGAGTTGTTTTCCCTTTTCGATGGAATTATTTGATTTAGAAAAAATTTATTTTACAAAGTGTCCAACAAAGTTGCTGAGCGTGAATGGTATTAAAACCAGAGTCAAACTGTTTTCGGGAGCGTTGGTTTTAAATTATGCTACGGAAGATAGACTAATAAAAGATATGGATGCTAATCATATTCATCAATCGGTAGTACAACAGATAAATCCGGCAAATAAAAGCTGTGCAAATGATATGGATAATATTGTTAAAAACAATAATCGGCTATATACATTTGCTTCCATTCATCCTTTTGATGATAATATCAGTGCTAAAATTGACCAATATATAAAAATGGATATTAAGGGGTGGAAATTGAATCCGCACATTTGGGGTGTACCAATTGATTGTGACCAATCAATTACGTTGATAAAAGAATTAGCCAAAACATCTTTACCGATTATGAGTTGCAGTGGAAAAGGGTTACCCATGGAAATGCTTAATTCTGCTGTACCACCGAAGCAAAGTAAAAGAGAAACGATGATGCAGCAACTAAGTAAATTTGAAAAAGTACTTGAGCGTATTCCGGAGGCTAAACTGATTTTGGCGCATAGTGGCTGCTTTGATTTTGAATCTATTACGCATGTTATGAAAAAATATCCAAATACATATACCGATATTAGCGTGCAGCCTGCCGGAAATATTGCAAAATTGATAAAGGAAATTGGCAGTGAGAAAATTTTATTTGGGACAGATTATCCCTTTGTGACACAAGCATTTTCAATACTTTCGGTTTTACGGGCAACAAAGGATGAACAAGAGAGAATTAATATTTTTAGCCAAAATGCAAAAAAGCTATTAAATATATAATTCATGGAGAAGGACAGCATGAAGATTAAATTAGTAATATTTGATTTTGACGGAACCATTGCAGATACAAGAAAAGCCATCATAATTTCCAAACAGGAAACCATGCGTTTACTGGGACTTCATGTTGCAAGTGATGAAGAATGTGCTGCCACAATCGGACTTTCTTCAAAACTGGGATTTAAGAAACAATATCCGGAACTGTCAGAGGAGCAGCTTGATTTATGTGTTTCCACATATCGGGAAAGGTTTGAGAAAAACAAGTTATTGGAACCACCGGTACTTTTCCCTTATGTGAAAGAGGTGCTTGATAGTTTATCAAAGAAGGAAATAGTCAGTACGATTGCAACATCCCGAAATAAAATTTCTTGTAAGGAATTCTTAACTCAATTGGAAATCTCTCAATATTTTTCATATGTTTTATGCGCTGAAGATACCAAGTTACTAAAACCCAATCCGGACCCGGTTATCAAAACGCTAAAAGAATTATTTTTTAACCCCAAGGAAACGCTTGTTGTCGGGGACATGCCTATGGATATAGAAATGGGAAAAAAAGCGGGAGTAAATACTTGCGGTGTAACTTATGGAAATGCAACGAGAGCTGACCTGCTTGCAGCCGGAGCAGATTTTGTAATTGATGATATAGGAGAATTAACTAAAATTTTATTTACTGAGTCTTAGGGAGGTGGCTTGCATTGAAAATTGAAAACAATATTTTGAAGCATTATCTCAAAAATGTATATTTTATTACAGGCACAGCCTATGCCGGCAAGTCAACCACAGTAAAAATGCTTGCTGAGCGATATAATATGATTTTCTGCGGAGAAAACTATCACAGTGCTGTATCGGATATTGTGGCAACCCCTGATAAGCAACCTGATAGTTGCTATATAAAAAATCTTACCGATTGGAAAGATTTTGTTACCCGTTCACCTGAAGAATATGAACGGTGGATTTTTAGTGTGGCAAAAGAAGCCGCAGAGTTTGAGGTGGCTGAACTTATATCACTATCAAGGGATAGAAAAGTAATTGTAGATACAAATATTCCAATCGATGTACTGAAAGAAATTTCTGATTATAACCATGTTGCGGTTATGCTGTCACCGCAGTCAATGAGTGTTGAACGCTTCTTTGACAGGGACGATCCTGAAAAATTATTTATTCTCAGTGTGATAGAAAGTTGCGAGAATCCCGAAGCGGTTATGGATAATTACAAACGTGGTCTTGCGCTTATTAACAGTCAGAAACACTATGACGAGTGTGCAAACAGTGGATTTTTCAAGGTGGTTAGGGAAGATAACGGAAAAGATACCAGAGAGGAAGTTTGCGATATGATCGCAAAGCATTTTGGATTGATTTAATAAATGTGGAGTTTAATTGATGCAGAAATCTACCTTTGAATTAATATATGATGTCGTAAGACAGATACCCCGTGGAAAAGTTGCGACCTACGGTCAGGTGGCTTCTCTTGCCGGAAATAAAAGGTGGTCGCGCGTGGTGGGCTATGCCCTTCATGTCAATCCGGAGCCGGAAACCATTCCCTGTCATAGAGTGGTAAACCGCTTGGGAGAAGTGTCGAAAGCATTTGCCTTTGGTGGTGAAAACCGACAAATTGCCCTTTTGGAAAATGAAGGCGTTAAAGTAGAAGGAAACAGAGTAGATTTGGAGAAGTACAGATGGAATCGAGTAACTATCGAGATGATGGAGTAAACAAAATAATAGAAAAACTAATGAGTGGTCATAAGAATATCTTCGGAGACCGAATGATAGGATTTTATTTGTATGGTTCGCTGGTTTGGGGAGATTTTGACATTACTACCAGCGATATAGATACCTTATGTGTCATAGCTTCCGAAGTTACGCTTGACGAGATTGAGAAACTTCGTACTATGCACGAAGAAATAGTTTGTGAAAATCCACAATGGAGAAATCGTATCGAAGTGCATTATGCACCAATCGATGGTTTAAAGAATTTCCGAACGATGCCGTTCAAAATGGGAAATATCTCTCCGGGAGAACCATTACATATTATTGATTCGGGTAAGGATTGGATTGATGAATGGTACTGCGTGCAGGAATATGCCATTACACTTTATGGAATTGATAAGAATAAAGTGATACCGCATATCGAAAAGCAGGAGTTTATTCAAATGATTTGTAAGTATGCACAGAGTTTCCGGGAGCGTATCAGAACGTGTAAGGAAAGTTGTTATAGTCAGGCATATGCAATACTAACTTTGTGTCGTGCCCTTTATACGGTACGGACCGGAGAGCAGATTTCAAAACCCGCAGCAGCCCGGTGGGCAATGGACTTTCTGCCGGAATATCGGGAGTTGATTCATAGTGCGCTCATATGGAGAAAGGAGCGGGATATGTTGTTACGTAATTCCAATGAAACGTACATTCATGCAGAGAAGTTTGTGAAGGATATTTTAGATAGATATATTGAGGAAAAAACTTGGCGCTGAGGTGATGACGGTGGCGGAAATGAAAAAAGCAGAATTGATTGAGGAACTGAAAAAAATAGGACTTCAAGAGGGGATGGAAATTGAAGTACATAGTTCACTCAGTAGCTTGGGTCATGTTGAAGGCGGGGCAGAGACAGTAATAGAAGCACTTATGGAGTGTGTGACGGAGCGAGGAAGTATTTTTATGCCTTCCTTATGTTTTGGTCCTGAATTGGAACTGACGGAAGAAGACAGAAATATGGGGATTACCGTGAAAATCAAAATAATTCCGGAAGATGAGCCGAGAACTGCAATGGGCATTATTGCAGATACATTCAGACAGAGAGCTGATGTCATTACAGGTACCGGTGTGATAAGAACCTCCGGTTGGGGATTACATGCAGATGAGGCTGCCAAAGGCGGGTTGAATTATGTGATTCGTAACGGCGGAAAAGCGTTATTGCTTGGAGTTGATATATACAAGTTAACTGCAATGCACTATATGGAAGATGTTATGCCAAAAGAAATCAGCGATATATTTGCACCTACAGAAGAAGTCAATAATAAGTATCCGGCTGATGAATGGCTGGTGGAATGCGGTGAACCATCGGTAAAACCATGGTATACAATTCAAGAGATGGCATACCAAAAGGGTATTATTAAAGATGGTTATATTGGAAAGTGTAAATACATGTTTTTTGATATTTGGGATGTGGTAAGTCTTTACAGAAAAGAACTGGAAACGAATCCATTTAAATTACATGGATTAGAGCAATAAGTTTAAATGGGTGGAAGATTAGTACGAAGGGTGTATTTCGCTCTGTGAGGCGTAATTAAAATAAGTAGTTGATAGGAGCATGGAAATGGAAGAAAGATATGGAGAGATTTTAATCTATCAAACAGAAGATGGATTAACAAACATAAATGTTAAAATTGAAGATGAAACAGTTTGGCTTACACAGCAACAACTGGTAGAGTTATATCAATCCAGCAAATCTAATGTTAGTGAACATATTAAACATATTTTTGAAGAGGGAGAGCTTGATGAAGAGTCAGTTGTTCGGAAATTCCGAACAACTGCTTCCGATGGTAAAAACTATAATGTAACTTACTACAACTTGGATATGATAATTTCGTTGGGGTATAGAATAAAATCATCTATTGCAACTCAATTTAGACGATGGGCAACTGAACGAATAAAAGAGTATATGATAAAAGGCTTTACCATGGATGATGAACGCTTAAAAGGAAACGGCGGTGGTAATTACTGGAAAGAATTACTTGATCGTATTAGAGATATCCGTTCATCTGAGAAAGTGTTGTATCGTCAGGTACTAGATTTGTATGCAACAAGTGTGGACTATGACCCTCATAGTGAGCAATCTATTTTATTCTTTAAGATTGTGCAAAATAAATTACATTACGCAGCACATGGACATACTGCGGCTGAAGTAATCTACGAACGTGCAGATGCAGAAAAACCTTTTATGGGATTGACATCATTTAAAGGAGAATTGCCGGCACTTAAAGATATAGGAGTAGCTAAAAATTATTTAAAGGAAGATGAGTTAAAAATATTGAATAATCTTGTATCCGGTTATTTTGACTTAGCGGAAATTAATGCTATTGAACATAGACCGATGTATATGAGTGATTATGTTGAACAATTGGATTCTGTTTTGTCATCTGGAAACAGAAAATTGCTGACAGGTTCCGGTAAGGTTAGTCACGATGAGGCAATGAAAAAAGCGAAGGCGGAATATACAAAGTATCAAGCGATTACTATATCACCAGTGGAACAAGCATATATGGAAACGATTAAAGATGCAGGTAAGGCTGCTAAAAAAGGAGTAAGAAAATAAAGAAGTATTAGGGGATATTTATGAGTCGAAATAAAGCGATTGCCCTTTATTTGTCAGGAACTTTAGGACAAATATGGATGGTATGTATTATAGTTTTTATATTGCGTAATTTGGGTATGGTTGTAGATTATACGACGCAGGTAGGAATGGCTGCTATTGGAATTGGAGGAGTTTCATCTGCTCTATGGGGAGCTATTATTGCAATAAGATACAAAAAGTACGGTATGAAGAAAATACTAAAAGATTTTTTTGCTGTAAAGCAAAATTTTAGCAGTTATTTTTGGGTTCTTATATTCTTGATTTTGGATTTTGGTTATGTTGCAGTTAATGGAAAATTAGTGTTAAGTGCGTGGTATATTCCTATTATCTTATTTCTTAAAGCAATCATATTTGGTGGGATTGAAGAAGTAGGATGGAGATATGTTTTTCAACCGGTTTTACAGGAACGCCATAATTATATCACTTCAACAATCATTACTTTTGTTGCATGGGAAATATGGCATTTTTCTTATTTCTATATTGAAGGAACGTTGCCACAAGTACAGGCTTTTGAATTTTCACTTGGATTATTGACAAATTGCTTTATTTTATCCGCTTTATTTATAAAGACAAATAGTTTGTGGATATGTGTGATGACACATTCGCTAATCAATGTTTTCACACAATTAGCAATGGGTGGGAGCCAATATGTGTCATACGCTTGTAGAATAATCATTATTGTTACGGCAGTCGTTCTTTCAATTAAAGAACAAAATCTTAGTAATACTGAGAGATGAATTTGAGGAGGAAACATATGATACTTTCTTTACAAGGTTGCATGGCTGTAGGAAAAACAACTGCAGTACGATATTTACAAGAAAATGCTCCGTACGTAAATATTAGTTATGAAATTAATACGGATATTATTGATGAAGTAAAACGACGTCAGCTAGATAAAAACAAATACGAAGATTATTTGGAGATACAGAAATTATGGCTTAACAAGGAAGTTGTTCGCTATAATAAAGCCCAAAATTTTAGTTGTAGTGTTATGGATTTTGGAGCTGAGGAAATAGAATTTTATACTTTAAATTACCCGAAAACTATAGGACAAGAGTGGGAAATTGAAAATGCATTACATAAGGAGCTTGAACAAGTCCGAAAGTGTATGCCAACAAGAATATTATTTTTAGATGCCTCAAATGAAGTATTATTAAAACATAAGGAGAATGATAATACCCGTTCCAGAAACTTTTTCGAACATCATTTGAAGTATTTATTGCCATTAAAAAGAAATTGGTTTATAGGAAAAGAAAATGTAGATGTTTTAAATGTAGATGATTTGAATGCAGATGAAGTTGGGAAGAAAGTGAAAGAGTGGGTTGATTTTTGTATTGAACATTATTAAACAAATTTGAAGTTGCTGTTGTGGAGGTGTTGGGTTGAATACTGATTATAAGATAGCGGCAATAACAATCTTATTGAATGAGGATTGTATTTTAACAAGATATTATCCATTAATACCATACAAAAAAATTCTCATAGAAAATTTGAGTAAAATAGGGTGCAACACAAAATCCGATTGCATGAAATTATCAGATGATTCGTTGTTAGAAGCGGGTTTAGCAGATGTTGAAATGGTACGTCTTTTTAGAATGTTTCTGAGTTTGTATGATATCAAACCAGCGAAATTAAAAGAGATTACAACTGTTTGCAAAGAGAATAAAGAAATACAATCTTTTAAAGAACTGTATCAGCTGCCTGGGGTAAAAAGCACGAGAGCGAGGCTCTATTATAAAGCGGGTTTTCACTCTTTGACTGATATTGCAAACTCCTCGCCTCAAGAAATCATTACAAAGACAGAAAGTGTAATAAGAGAAGAAAATCTGAGCTTAAAGGTACCGTTAATGAAGGAAATTAAGACTCATATAGCTGTTGCAAGAGCATTTACGAATATTTTTACAGAAGAATAAATTTCAATTTGTGAATTTTACATAATTGGTTTGTCATTTGCCAGAGAAGATTGATTATGTATGATAAGTGGAAGGTGAAAAGATGGAAATCTTGATTAGAGTTGCAAGTGAAGAAGATGCAGGAGAATTGTTAAGTATATATGCATATTATGTTAAAAATACTGCAATTACATTTGAGCATGCAGTTCCAACGGTGGAAGAATTTATATGCAGAATAAAAGAAACACTTAATAATTATCCCTATTTGGTGGCAGTGGTCAATGGAAAAATAGCTGGGTATATTTATGCAGGTAGATTCAGAACAAGAGCGTCGTATGCGTGGAGTGCGTCGACATCAATATATATAGATAAGCAGTATCACAGAATGGGAATTGGAAAGATGCTTTATGCAGAACTTGAAAATATTTTGGTGAAACAAAATGTTGTCAACGTATATGCAGGAGCCGCTGACCCAGTGGAAGAAGATGAATATCTTACGCGTAATAGCGAACATTTCCACGAAGCCATTGGATATAAGGTTGTTGCAAGATACCACGAATGCGGAAGTAAATTTGGCAGATGGTACAATTTAGTTGAGATGGAAAAAATAATAGGTAAGCGTACATATCCGCCCAAGGAATTTATTCCATTTGAAAAAATTATACAAATGAATTTCTGATGTTTTTTCAGCACAATTGCACATTTTTGTTGAAATATTAACTTTGAAGATTATGGAGAATGGTTATGCAATATACAGAGGTACAGAATATAGCAAAAAAGACAATTGAGTTCATTAAAAAGAAGATACAGCCGGGAATGACATTACTTGATATAAGGAAGTTGTGTGAAACAAAAATGATGGAATTGGGAGCTGATTCTTTTTGGTATTGGGATGTGGGAGCTTTTGTTTTTGCAGGGGACGAAACCACTCTATCTGTTTCGGGAAAAGAATATATTACAAGCAAAAGAGTTATTGCAGAGAATGACATTATTACAATTGATTTGAGTCCACAAAATGGAGATACATGGGGCGATTATGCAAGAACTATTATTATTGAAAAGGGAAAAATAGTTGAGAATGACAATGTGTCAAATGAGGAATGGAAGAACGGATTGTTGATGGAAGAATATTTGCATGAGGAAATGTGCAAATTTGTTACACCTAAAACGACTTTTGAAGAACTGTATTATTATATCAATAACATTATAGAACGAAAAGGCTATATTAATCTTGATTTTATGGGTAACTTGGGACATTCCATTGTGAGACTGAAAAGTGATAGAGTTTACATAGAAAAGGGAAATCAAATATCGCTTGGTGATGTCGATTACTTTACTTTTGAACCTCATATAAGTGTTCCGAATTCAAAATATGGGTATAAAAGAGAGAATATTTACTATTTTGATCATGGAGTTATTAAGGAACTATGATGTTCCAATTTATGGAGGTGAATATTTTGGAAATTTGGGACGCGTACTTGATAGATGGAACTTTAGCAAATCAAGATTTGGTACGAGGGGAACCTATACCCAAAGGGTTGTACCACCTTGTCAGCGAGATTCTGGTCAGACATATTGATGGTGATTATTTGCTTATGAGGAGAGACGTACGAAAACCTAACTATGGAGGCTACTATGAGGCAACTGCTGGAGGTTCTGCGTTAAAAGGAGAAGACAAGGTATCATGTGCAAAACGAGAACTTTTGGAAGAGACAGGGATTTCTTCTGACGATTTCATGGAAATTGGTCGGCACATTTCTCACGATACTATATACTATAATTTTTTATGTGTCACTGATTGCGATAAGGCATCTGTTTCTCTTCAAGAAGGTGAAACAATATCATACAAATGGATCTCTGAAAATGACTTCATTTCTTTTATAAATTCAAACGAAATAATTGATGTACAAAGAAAACGTTATCAGAAGTTCTTTGAAAAAATGGGATATATACAATAACAAATCAGAAATTGCGAGGTTTTAAATATGGTTAGAAAAATTAATTTAAAAGATAGTGTTAATGAAGTTGATGAATTATTTTTATATAAAAGAGTTGGAACGTTAAACAACCATATGTTAAATGTTTTACAAGCAGAAAACAGAACTTTAGATTTTCATGTACATGAAACTTCGGATGAAATGTTTTATTGTATTGAAGGTGAGTTTGATATGGAATTCGAGGAAGGATTAACGCATTTATGCGAAGGCGATTTCGTAATTGTACCAAAGGGAACAAAACATCGGCCCGTTTGTAAGACATTAGTGAAGTGCCTTTTGATTGAGGTTGAAGGGACTCTTAATAAAGACAATACAGGTGGTACATATAATGAGTAAACTTTGAAGGTGAATGAAGTAGATAACTTCGAATTTTACCATGCGAAAGGATGCAGTGAGAAATGATATATCTGGAAACGGAACGCTTGATTTTGAGGGATTATTGTGAGGATGATTTCTCGGACTATTATCGGCTGAAAACGGATTCTAAGACAATGTATTATTTACAAGATATACAAATGTTTACGAAAGAAGAAGCATATGAGGACTTCCGTACTGTTTTGGAAGATATGAAAAAATCTGATAGAAAGTTTTACTTTATGCATATGGAATTAAAAGATTCCCATGAACAGCTTGGGAGTGTTGGATATACGGTAATGGATGAGACTCCTATAGGAAAAATTGTGGGTGCGGGATATTTTATTTATCCAAAGTTCTGGGGAAAAGGATATACAACAGAAGCCTTTAAGCGAGTGATCGAATTTGCTTTTTCAGAGAATAACGTATATAGAATTTCTACAGGGTGTTTAGCTGAAAATGTCGGATCTGAAAGAGTTATGCAAAAATGTGGTTTGATCAAAGAAGCTGAACACATTGATTATGAATGGCATGATGGAAAAATGAAAACTCGATTGGAATATCGACTTTTAAGGAAAGAATGGAGATAAATTTGAGTTTGTGAATATGGAGGAAATGAAAATGAATATAGCAGTTTTTGCTTCTCACGGTGGTAGTGATTTGCAAGCAATAATAGATGGTTGTAAAAGTAAGAGAATAGGTGCTAACGTGTCTGTTGTTATTAGTAATAATGGAAGTTCTATGGCTTTACAGAGAGCAAATAACGAGGGGATACCTTCATATCATCTTAGTGCAAAGAAATTTGGAAGTGAAGAATTATTAGCAGAAGAAATACTTAAGATATTATCAAAGTATCAAATAGATATGATATTTTTAACAGGGTATATGAGAATGTTGCATATATCAATTCTTGAAAAATATAACAATAGAATTTTTAATATACATCCTGCGTTACTGCCAAAATTTGGTGGCAAAGGTATGTACGGAATGAACGTACATACTGCGGTTATAGAAGCAAAAGAAAAAGAAACAGGAGTTACAATTCATAGAGTTAGTCCTGAATATGATAGTGGCGAGATTGTTGCACAGGCAACAGTTCCAGTACTTGAAAATGATACACCAGAACAATTAGGAGCAAGAGTTTTAGAAAAAGAGCACGAGTTTTTGGTAGAAGTAATTGCAGATATCGTAAGTGGGAAAATTACCTTAGGTTAGACAAATTCAAATTTGTAGACATTGGAAAATATGAATTTGGAGGTGTGTGAAATGATATATAGACTTCCTGAAATTAGCGACAAAAATATATTGCAAGAGTATGTTCAAGAACACTACGACAATAATGAAACTAGCATCAGTGCGAGTTTAGGTTTATCTTTTTCTGAGTATCCTGATTGGGTAGAAAAGATACAAAAAAATGCATTGATTGGCGATGAAATATGGGGTAAATCATTGCTGTACCTTTGTTTTGACAACAACAAATTGATAGGTTTATTAAGTATTCGATACGACTTTTCCGAGTCGCTTACGAAAAAATATGGTGATATAGGGTATGGAGTGAGACCGTCCGAAAGAAACAAAGGATATGCAACAATTATGCTCCGATACGCGTTGTCCGTATGCAGAGAGAGAGGAAAGGATAAGGTTATACTTGGTTGCTATAAGGACAATGTGGCATCTGCAGCAACCATTCAGAAGAATGGTGGCATACTGATGGAAGAAAATGACAATTATAACGAAGGGAAAATCAGTCAGTATTATTTGATAAATCTGTAAATTAATTAATCCCAATTTGTTTAGGACATACAAATTGGAGTTTAGCGAGGTCATATATGGAAATTGTAAAATTGAGTTTTGACACATTAAAAGATATGAATAAAGCTAATGAGGCATTTGAAATAATAGGAAAGCTTAAACCAACATTTGTTAATGATGAATGGACATGTACGGAAGAATTATATGCCTGTCCGCATTTACATTCATATCCTGATGAAGATGGTGACTATTCACTTTATATCGATAATCCGGATAAGGCAGTTTTTTTGGCATATTTTGAAAATGAATGTGTTGGTCAAATAGTATTAAGAAAAGATTGGAATAAGTATGCTTTTGTGGAGGACATATGTGTATCGAAATCTAGCAGAGGACAAGGTGTTGGAACTGCTTTAATACAGAAAGCTATTGAATGGGCAAAAGACAAGGAGCTATATGGTTTGGCTTTAGAAACACAAGATAATAATTTGTTAGCATGTAGGTTTTATTTAAAATGTGGATTTATTATTGGAGCAGTAAATACTATGCTTTATAAAAATTTTCCCAAACCATGGTCTGATGCAACAGCAATATTCTGGTACTTGAAGTTTAAGTGAAAAATTTTAATTTGATGGAGAGATTACAAATGAATTTGACGTATAAAAGATTGGAAAAAAACGAACTATCGATGTGTGCAGATACACTTATAAAAGCATTCAAAGAGGAGCCATGGAACGAAAATTGGACTTTTGAACAAGCCTATACAAGATTGGATGAATTAATGTCTGCAAGAGTTTCCAGAGGATATATTGTATTAGACAGTGAAGAAAAGATAGTAGTTGGAATGGTAATCGGAAGAATAATGACATATATGAGTCAAAAAGAACTGTGGTTAGACGAGGTAAGTATTCATCCAGATTATCAAAGAAAAGGTATTGGAACCAGAATGTTTGAATATGTTAAGCGAGAACTACAAGCAGAGCCTGAGGAGATAAGTAATATTGTACTTACAACAATGCGTGGTTATCCAAGTGTTGCTTTTTATGAGAAGAATGGTTTTCATATAGAAGAGTGTGTTATATTCATGGAGGGAACTGTAAGATAAACAGGTCGAACTATGAATTTTGTTATGAGGTGATAGAGTGGCTAGTGAATTTGTAAAGGTTACAGACAAGATATATTTTTTCTCTGGTGAGCAAGAAACAGATAGACCATTTTTGTACTATATCAAGGGCCGTGACTACAGTGTTGCTATAGATGCCGGGCAATCTAAAGAACATGTGGAACAATTTTATTCCGCTATACAAAAAGAAGGCTTTGAGGTTCCGAAATATACAATTATAACACACTGGCACTGGGACCATACTTTTGGGCTTCCGTATATTCAGGGGAAGTCTATTTCCAGCCAATTAACACAGCAACAATTAGAAGTTGTTTCTAATTGGAAATGGACCGGAAAAGACATGGAACAACGTGTAAAAGATGGAACAGATATAGAGTTTGTTAACGAATGCATACAAAAAGTGTATTCGGATTTATCTATGATAAAAGTTTTGACTACTGATATGGTGGTCAATGATAATATGAAACTTGATTTAGGAGATATTCAGTTGGAACTTTACGAACGGGATTCCATACATAGCCGAGATGCGCTGCTAGTGTATATACCACAAGAAAAGGCACTATTTGTTGGAGATGCAGACTGTGAAGATCTATATAATAATGGAGAAGTTAAGTTAAGCAGATTAAAAACCTATCGAGAGTTTGTAAACAAGTTTGAGTTTGAAAGATACTTTATAGGTCATGATTTTCCCGATAATAAAGAATGTGTAAATAATTATTTAGATGAATTGGAGAAGAATGCTTTAGCATAAAATATGCAAAAATGTGTCTACATGGGCATCTATATAGCCCAAAATAAGAAGCAGGAACAGTATCATGAATAATGAAGAAAATGGATTTTATTTTTCAAGTAACAATAATACGATAGATATCGTATTGCTTAATAAAGTGAATACTTCATATCCTTTACATACTCATGCGGAGCATTATACAGTAGGGATTGTAGTTGATGGTGAAATTGTAATTGAAACGAATGCAGAAAAGCTTGTATGCAAATCGGATAATATCTTTACCATCCCAATGGATGTTCCGCATTCCATAAAGCCTGTCAGAGATTGTTCCTATACAATGCTTAGTGTATGTATTCATCATGACTATTTGATACAGACAGATATTAATAACATTAGATTTATGATAGACAAAAAATTAAATCAATTATTTGGTGAAAAGGAAACAGCAGTCAAATATTCAGAGCTTCTGTCAGATGGATTGATTGTGCTATTAGCAAATAAATTAAAGAACCTAACAAAAGGCAGCTATTCTAAGGATATAAAACATAAGATAATTGAAGTGCCGGAAGCAGCAGTTTCCATCGAGGATATGTCAAATGAGATAAGTGTAAGTTCGTTTCATATGATACGCCAATTTAAGAAAGAAGTAGGACTTACACCGCATCAATTTCAAATACAATGCAGAATCAGAAAGGCTCAAAAAATGCTTTTGTGTGATAAGACAATAGCAGAAGTGGCTTTAGATGCAGGTTTCTGCGACCAAAGCCACTTTATCAAATGCTTTAAAAAGATTGTGGGAATGACACCTGCGTCATATCAAAAAGTTGCTAAGATTAGCAAAGAGCAGGAATAAATTTTGCAAAGAGTAACAAGCCATCATCACCTGCATGTACTTCATGCGCAACAGCATTAGGCATAATGGATATTACCCCGGGAGAATACGGTATTTCACATTGATTATTGATACAGATTCCATCTCCCGAGATTACCTCATGGGTTTCCAATTGAAGTTCGTGGATGTGATTAAAAATGCTCTTGTTTGGTGCAATCCGAACCAGATGAAAACTGAATTCACCATTGGTATCACTTGCAGTGACAATGTGTTTTAATTCTACGCCATCAAAGGCAGGATGCTTGTTCCATGGAATACCTTCAAAGTTCATTGTTTTGCCGGGAATAATTAATTGTCCCTGATTAAATGCTTCAAATAAATTTTTCATAATATGCCTCCTTTTTTGCTTATAGGCATATTATAGTAGGCTTTGATGCAAGAAGATTGTATAAAATTGCTGTTATGTTTATGGACTCAAAAAAGGAGGAGAATGGTGTGATTAAGTTCGTCCATTTATTTAGAAATTATTATTTGGGAATTTCTTTTATTGGAATTATTGCATTTGTTATTCAAGAAATTCCATACATAATTATGCCTTTAATAAAACCCTCATCAAATCCCATAATGAATATGCAAAATGAAATTCTATGGATTGAGAAAATACAAGGGTTGGTTGGTGTGCTTTCAATGCTTTTATTAATGTTGGTTGTTAGAGATGATATTAAGTTTTTTTCTATAGAAACAACAAAGGAAAAAGTCTATTTTGTATTAACTATTCTTATGATATTGATAAACTTTGTAGGATGGACATTTTATTTTTTAGGATATCAATACGGCTGGTTAATTGTAATTAGTCAATTTGCAGTTGTTCCCTTGTACTATTTGTTTTTTGGATTGTGGAAAAGCAACTATTTATTATCCGGGACGGCTTTTCTGTTTTTCATAATTCATACAATTAATGGATATCTGAATTTTATAATTAAAAAGTGATGTATATATACAAACTAGTCAGAGTGACAAATTCCAATTTGTACACACCGGAAAATTTGAAGTTGTAGAGGTAATATGTTTTATGAAAAAATTATATGTAATTGGTAATGTTGTTCTTATATTGTGGTATGCCCTTTCTATGACGGGCTTGAAGATTGGAGATAAATATTTGGTAACAAGTGCATTTATGGAAGAATGGATATTTATGCTTGTTCCAACAGTTACATTTATTTTATCTTTAATTATTGGAAAAATTGGAAGAAATATACATTTGGCATGGTTGGGAATGTGGTTTATTACCCAGTTTTTAAGTCATGAATGGTATACTATATTTGGTAGAGGATTTATGGGACATATGGACAAAAAGATTGCTTATTTTTCAGACTGTATTCAACTAATAGACGTGAGCGGAAGGTATGTTCCAGATTTATATCATGTAGTATTACATATATTAATAATTGTTGCGTTTGTTATGACATTGCTTTTTGGAAATGATAAGAATATTTCGAGTATGAAAGCGTGAAACTTTCAGCCTTGTGAAGAGTTGAAAGCAGTCAAGAATTTGAATTTGGAGGAGGAATAAAGATATGACTGAAAAAGAAAAAGCTGCAGCCGGATATCTATATAATCCGAATTATGATGAAGAACTACTGGGAGAAATCAGTAGATGTAATGATTTGTGTCATGAATTTAATCAAATAAAGCCGTCTGATCGTGGGGCGCAAACGGAGATATTAAAAAAGATTTTTGGACGAATGGGAGAATGGGTTACTGTAAATACACCGTTTTGGTGCGACTATGGTTACAATACCACAGTGGGCAGTTTCTTTTTTGCAAATCATGGTTGTCAGATTTTAGATGGCGGTAAAGTGACTTTTGGAGATTATGTTTTTATTGCTCCGAACTGCATTTTTACAACGGCAGAGCATGCGCTTGATGCGGAACAACGAAATGAAGGGCTTGAAGTGGCATTGCCTATTACAATAGGAGATAATGTGTGGATAGGTGCGGGGACTATTGTTTTAGGCGGTGTAACAATAGGTGACAATACAGTGATAGGAGCCGGAAGCGTTGTAACAAAAAGCATTCCGTCCAATGTGATTGCTGTGGGAACTCCATGTCGGGTATTACGTGAAATTACAGAGGCAGATAAAAAGCGTTATCCGAGATATGACGAAGCAGGTGAATAAATCACATTTTATATATGATGGAAATATTAAGCAACAGGAGAAATAACATCTAATCAATAAGGGGAGGAACCTTTCAGTTTGAAGCAATTGATAGGAGGACAATATGAATACACTGGATGCAATTAACAGCAGGCATAGTTATCGTGGTGAGTACGAGAACACGTCTATTCCCAAAGAAGACTTAATTAAAATAATGAAAGCAGGCTTGGCCGCACCGTCGGGCTGCAATAAGCAGACAACGAGCCTGATAGCGGTTGATGATCCTGCTGTTTTGGAAAAACTTCGCCGAGTGATTAATCCACCTGTGGGCGAAACTGCACCGGCAATGATTTGTGTCCTTACACAGAGAGTCTATGCATATCGTGATAAATGCTTTGCTATTCAGGACTATTCCGCAGCAATTGAGAACATGTTACTTGCTATTGTTGAGCTTGGTTATCAAAGCTGCTGGTTTGAGGGACATATTACGGATGAAGATAAAATTGGTTATCAAATGGCTCAAATCCTTGGAGTACCAGATGAATTCGAGTTGGTATGTTTTCTTCCGGTAGGCATTGCAAAGACAACCCCTATTCTTCCTAAGAAAAAAGATTTTGAGGAACGTGCCTGGTTTAATGCCTTTCCAAAGTCAATCCGTTAAATTCCAATTTGTAGGGAGCAGAAAATTTGAAGTTGTAGGTGAGTGTGATGGGAAAGAGATTGTCAGAAATGACTTTGGGAGAACTGTGGCAGTTATTCCCTATATATTTAACAGAACATCAATCTTGTTGGCAAGAATGGTATTCTGAGGAAGAATGGTTATTGAAAAATGCCCTTTTTTCAACTGAAAGAATAAGTCATATTGGAAGTACGGCGGTTTCTTCTATATGGGCAAAACCGATTATTGATATTTTGGTAGAAGCTCCAAAGGAAAGCCGTTTACTGGATTATAAGGATTTGATTATTAACAGTGGCTATATTTGTATGTCACAGACTGAGAATAGTTTGTCTTTTAATAAGGGATATACAGAGAATGGTTTT
>JAGBBV010000028.1 GCA_017938315.1 Lachnospiraceae bacterium | reverse complement strand
GCTGTTTATTTGTCAAGGTTCGAGCAAAGCAGTTCTTTGTGTGAAATGATTTTGAAAGCTTGCTTTCATAAAATCATTTTCATGCAAAGGACTATTGTGCGACAGCACACATCGAGCGGTTTTACCGCGAGATGGCTTTGCGTTCTGTCGGTCTGTTTTCTCAGACGCAACTCTGTTATCTTATCATGCGTCTTTTCTACTGTCAAGACCTTTTTTAAAATTTTTTGAAAACTTTTTTAAGCAAGTTTTCGATGAGTTTTTCACCGTTTTTTTGCGGTGGAATTTGATTATAGCATAATCTTAAATTTCTTGTCAACGCATATTTATTAAGATTGCTATTCGTGTTAGTTACTCATAACTACCTATAAGGCGAAAAATTTGGAAGCACCACCTTTCGGTACTTCCACTTATTCTATCGGTAGCTAAACGGAGAAAGAGGGATTTGAACCCTCGCGCCGCGTGAACGACCTACACCCTTAGCAGGGGCGCCTCTTCAGCCTCTTGAGTATTTCTCCAAAATCTGAATTGCTTGCCGCTACCAATATTCATTATGAGTTTTTCACAACGCAAAAGTTATTATACATAAGCACATTTCTTTTGTCAACTTATTTTTTAGTTTTCTGATATGCTTGTATGTTCTGCTATCGCAACCTCTATTCTTCTCTTTACTTCAGCCGCGATATCTACTGTTTTCATATCCTTATATTCATCGTAATACATAGGTGGTAAATAAACTACTTTAACTGTTACAGGACGAATTGAATTTTCATCAAAGGGAACAAAGGAGTCAATTAATGCACATGGAACTATCGGGCACTTTGCCTTTGTAGCACTTTTAAAGCTTCCCCCTTTGAAGTCTAAAAGTTTATTACCATTTTTGCTTCTGGTTCCTTCCGCAAAAATAAGAAAGTTTCTTCCTTCTTTAACATCCTTGGTCATACCCAAAATTACCTGCATGGACTGCTTAATATCATCTCTGTCCATCACATAAGAATCAAGTGCTTCCACCACCTGTTTCAATAATATAATATTGCTTGCTTCCTTTTTAATAACAAAAGAAAATGGGCGGGGACATGATTCAAGAAACACAAGTACATCAAATAATCCCTGATGATTCGGGAAAAAAACAAATCCGTTCTCCTTAGGTATATTCTCCAGTCCGTAACTTTCTATTTTAACTCTTCCGGCATGATTTGCTTTCTTAGTCACCTTCTTAACAACCGCATATGCTTCTTCATGTGTAATCTTTTTACTTTTTCCGCACCACCAAATCTGTAAAAAATAATACGGTGCCTTCAAAAAAAGTCGCAAAACCATTAATGCTATTCTCACTATCCTACTCTCCTGCTATCCTTATTCTTCATTATATTCTTTAACAGCTGTTTCATAAAGATTATTTCCTTCCGAGTCAATCACCACCACCACAGGGAAATCTTTTACTTCCAGTTTTCGGATGGCTTCCGTCCCTAAGTCATCATATGCTATCACTTCTGATTTAATTATAGATTTGGACAGAAGTGCTCCTGCTCCCCCAACTGCAGCAAAGTAAACGGCATTGTTTCTCACAATCGCTTCACGCACGGCTTCGCTTCGTTTTCCCTTTCCAATCATTCCTCTTTGGCCTAAGTCCAATAATGTAGGGGCATACTTGTCCATCCGGCTTGCTGTTGTAGGACCTGCAGAACCGATAGGTCTTCCCTCCCTTGCCGGAGAAGGACCCATATAATATATCAGATTATTTGTAATATCGAAGGGAAGTTCTCCCCCTTCCTCTAAAGTCTCATACATTCTTTTATGCGCAGCATCTCTTGCCGTATAGATGATTCCCGATAAATATACATAGTCACCGCTTTTTAAGCTTTTCGCAGTGCTTTCATCAAAAGGAACTGTTATATGTAAATCCATTTTATACTACACCTTCCATTTAAAAAAATAAAACACACTATATATAGTAGAAACTCGTTTAGATTTCCCTCACACTATGTCTGTTTACATGACAGCAAATATTAATTGCAACAGGTAATCCTGCAATATGTGTAGGATACGTATTAATATTCACGGCAAGTGCTGTAGTACTACCACCAAGACCTCCCGGTCCAATTCCTGTTTTGTTGATTTTAAGCAGAAGTTCTTCTTCCATCTCTCGCACATAAGGAATCTCGGAACGTTTATCTATAGGTCTGGTTAATGCTTCTTTTGCCATTAATGCACATTTTTCGAAAGTACCTCCCACACCAACACCTACCACCATTGGTGGACATGCATTGGGTCCCGCATCTTTTACGGCTGTCAAAATTGCATTCTTTACACCTTCAATTCCATCGGCAGGCTTTAGCATAAACACCCTGCTCATATTTTCACTTCCGAATCCTTTTGGAGCAACCGTAATCTTTATTTTGTCTCCGGCCACAATATTATAATGAATAACAGCGGGTGTATTGTCTTTCGTATTTTCACGTATAATAGGATCTTTTACAACCGACTTACGCAAAAAACCTTCTACATATCCTTGACGTACACCCTCATTTATAGCATCAGATAGAAGTCCTCCCTCAATTTGCACTTCTTGTCCTACTTCCATAAAGATAACTGCCATTCCTGTATCCTGACAAATAGGAATCATATCTTCTCCGGCAATATCCAGATTTTCTATTAATTGGTCTAATATTTGTTTTCCTACTGGCGATTTTTCATTTCTATGTGCATTTACAAGTGCATTTTCCACATCTTTTGTCAAAAAATGATTCGCCTCAATGCACATCTCTTTTACGGTTTTAACAATGTCCTCCACATGAATGCTTCTCATTCTTATGCCCTCGTAATAATTTCTTTTACTTCATCAAGTTCTGCTGCAGAAGGACTTGTAGGTTTCATTGTAATCGACTGCCCATCTTCATCATATCTCGGGATTAAATGTAAATGAAAATGTTTTACAGTCTGTCCTGCTATCTCTCCGTTATTCTGTAATAAATTAAATCCTGTACAACCTAATTTCTCCGTCATGGTTCCTGCCATCTTTTTTGCAAGCTTCATCACATCAGCTGCCACATCTTCGGGTAACTCATACAAGTTAGCATAATGATTTTTGGGTAAAATTAGCGCATGTCCTCTTGTCACAGGTGCCAAATCTAATATTACACGGAACTGTTCATCTTCATGAAGAACTCTGGAGGGTATTTCTCCTGCTGCTATCTTGCAAAAAATACAATTATCATCTCTCATAGTCTATCTCCTGTTTCTATATACTTTTTTCCATAAAGGAGAAAATCTGGTCAAGGGTACGGAGAATCTTAAAATCGCCTTTCATCTTCATCGCGCCACCCATAAATGCTCTTTGGAATGTCATCCGTGCAAAAATAATATCATCCATTGTCTGTTTGTCCATTTGAATTTCCACATCGCAGGAATTCATATTTCCATAATAGCATTTGCACTCCGGTCCGTTTACTTCAATTACAAAAGGTTTCTTCTTTCCTTCTATCTGCATTTTATATATTGCCTTAAATCCAGGCTGGGGAGTAAAATGACCTTCAAATTCTTTTACATATTCTCCTTGCTCACCCTCTTCCGGCTCCACGCTTCCCATCATATCACGGAATAGACTGGTTAATTCCTGAATATCTTCTTTTTGTCTTCTCACATAGCTGTCATCAGAAGCATACTTAGACAGCTGTTCCGACTCCTGAGGTGTAAGATCTGTATTCTGGGTAATCGATACCATCTTCTTAACAGCCTGGTTACTTGCGGGTAAACTTGCAAGGCGCTGATTGATGGTACGATACATATTTTCTGCTTTCTTTTCAATTATCTTATGATAACCTTCGTTACCTTCAAATATAGATGTATCTGCTATATATCCACAAATACCGCTACAAGGCAATCCTCCTAAAATCTCCCATGCATTAGCAAGTGCTAATTTACCTTCTCTCTCTCCATAGGTGGTTGACATCACTATAGGACTCATGTATATTTTGGAAATTTTTTCTTTATCACCATAAAGCCAACAAGCATCTAAAAACTGCTGCATATATCCACCGATACCGAACCATTCCACTGTGGTCGCCATGATAATTCCATCTGCTTCCTTTAAAGTTTGAGGTAATGTAGTAATGGTATTTTTCAACTCATACAAATTAAATCGCTCCACGGTTACATGAAGTTCTTCCAAAACCTCCTGCATTTTATTGATAACAAAAAGCGTAGGATCATCCATCAGACCTCTTCCGCCATAGTAGATATTTACCTTCATCTCTATAATCCTTTCTTACTGTAATTGCATTCAAACAATTACTTTAAGTATAAAGCGGATTTGATTATCTGTAAATAAATTTTAACTTTCCCAGACGAATTTCGTCACCCTGTTCCAAAACTTCCGATGTATTTGGTTCAAGCCTTAATCCGTTTTTAAATGTTCCATTGGTTGAATTTAAGTCTGTCATGTAAATTTGCCCGTTTTCTTTATGAAACTTGGCATGCCTACGGCTGATACTTGTATCATCAATTACCATATCCACCATTCCGGCAAGTTTTCCTACGGTAACCGGTAACCTGCTTAAGTCTATATGGTTTTTATTTTTCTTTCCTACTCCGTAAAGCTTATTTTCACTGTTTTCTGTCCAAGGAATAAATACAGTATTTCCATATAAATTATTTTCTTTATTCTCTTCGGACATATCATCTAAGTCAATTACTTTTTTCTCATACCATTTTTCTTCTTCTACATACAAGTTCTTTCTCTTTCCTATTGTAGAGCGAATCTTTTGAAAAACAAAATGTCCCACTATAAAAGCCATAAAAAAAATATCTGCCAAAAACACCGCATATAAGCAAATAAGATTCGTTTCAGCAAGCTCATAATTTTGATAAATATATATGCACACGGCTAAAATAGTACCAAGTAAAATAATTACCTTACCCAAAAATTTTTCATTAATTGCCCGGAAGAAAAATCTATCAGTTGCATAATCTCTTTCTTCCTCAAACATCTTCTTTTCGCCATTTTCATTTTCCAGATTCTCTATCGGCTTTAACTCATTTTCTTTTTTATGACAAAAACAATACTCCTGCTCAAACCAGTTTAACACTTCATCAAGCACAAACTGGTCTCTTTCTATCAAATCCAATGCTTTATAGCATATATCTACTGCTACATCATCTTCACTGTCCACTTTTTCAGTCAAAAATGCAAACAGTTGCTTTATGTAATTTTCTTCCGACATAAAAGGATAGTATAGAAAAAGCAATTCACCACTTTCTATATCCGTATATATGTATTTAGGATTAAGCACAAGATATTGTTCTTCAAGTAAAAAACGCGACATATTATCCCATGTTGTTTTTAATTGTACAAATAACCGGCTTAAAAACTCCATATTAATTCGCCTATTCTCATAAAGACTTAGCAAGCTTTGTTTTGACGTTATCTCATAATAAAGAAATAATTCTCCGTTAATATGCCTTTCTTTGCAAGGTAGTAATCCACCTATTTTATTATTTGTAATCATACGAAATTGATATCCATTTACCGGTTCATCCAAAGTCCTTATTATTAGAAAGTTATGTCTTAAATCTTTATAATATTTAACTTCCATTTTTTAATCTCCTGACTGTTTTTATTATATCCATATTCCCATAAAGAACTTCTCCATTATTATTGCTTATCATCATTTCCCTTTTTGTACGGAAATCCATTAAGTAATCATTCTGGGAAACAATACATCTCTTAAATTGAAATAATGCACTCATAATAATCAACATAAATAGCAGTAATACCATGGGCATAATAAAAGATACCTCTATCGTCATGTATCCACCTAATTTTTTAGACAAAAAACAAAAGCACCTCCACCGCTGATAAAAGAAATGGTATAAACGGTATTTTTTCTTCTTTCCTTTTTTTAAATAGAAGAATTGCCGCGTAGCATCCTGTCAGAAAAAAAGCAATTATTAAAGTCATTATGCAAAACTCCATATTTGTCCAAAGGCCAACTATCAACACGGTTGCTCCATCTCCATATCCGATTTTTTCTCCTGAGATTAATGAAAGAACCAGCAGCAGCATACCGGGCAACATACAGTTCAAAATATGTATTATTCCTAATTTACCTTGTACAAACAAATAAAAAATTGCAATAATTCCGGAGAGTATTAATCCTAATATAGATATTTTTCTTGTCTTTATATCCTGCCATGCTAAAAATCCCACTGTAATGAGCACAACACAATAGCCTATTTTTTCATACATAAAACATTTTCACTCACTTTTTTTATTCATACATTTACTGCAGGGCATTCTATCTGTCACTTCTGAAAGTAATACGATATATACTGTTCTTTTTAATGCTGTGCACCCTAAATTTCCATGAAAGCGGTTGCCCCAATTTGTATAATAAACATAATTTGACTTGTAGGGTTTACAAACTTCACAAGCATAATAAATTTCTCCTGATGCGTTGCGAAGTTCTTTTATCTGCTCTTCTTTCACGCATGCCACTTTTACATTTAAGTAGGTACAGTCCTTATCAAAATGATACTTTTCTCCTGAGGGTGTTATAAAAACATATGTCGTTTTTTCCATTTGGTTCTGCTGATTATTTTCTTCATATCCGGCAAACCCATGTACCAGACAACTCTCTTCTACAACCAGTTCCCCGAAGGACAGCCACTTGATAAATGGTTTTATTTTATAAATAGCCGTTATTTTTGTATTCCCTTTGCCTAAAACATCTTCAGATTTTGTGATTACTACTCCTTTTTTTCCGCCTTGTACACACATAAAAGGACTTATCCTACCATTCAAATAACTTACTATTTCTTTCTGTACGTCTATCTCTGTTTTCAGGTGACCTTGTCCATATTCTTGTCCATATTTCTGAAAACAGACTTCCATACTTACCTTATGAACCGCTTCCCATACATTACTTTGGAAACGCACAATTTCTATACTATACAAAAGCGTCATTATATACATAAGAAAAATAGGTAATACCAATGATGTTTCCACTGTAATTGATGCTTTTACCTTTGTAAAAGGGAATGAGAAAGATACTCTCTTTTGTGATGTGACGAGAGAAAGGACCTTTATTCTGACCTGATGATATTTTTTATGTTGTGATAAAGAGAGCATCTATCTCATCCCCCTTTTAGTAATATCCATAGGTTCTTGTCAAAGCATATTTCTCACCCAAATTACATACGGCTTGTGTATTTGTTGTAAATTTCTCTACACATTTATCCATTGAAAAACCACTATTTCCTGTCAGATAACGGATATCCATCTCCATAATATCCATACTCCTTAAATTTCTTAGCTGCTCCGGGAGTTCTGTGATAAGACAAAATAAATATTCTTCATAGGTATATCCTTCCAACGTTTTTCCTTGCATTAAGGTCTGTATTTCTTCGAGGGACTTCCTATAAGCATGTGCATAGACAATACTGTCTGCTACAGGTTTTAGAAATTCTTCTTTTAATTGTACTGCATGAAGTTCTCCTGCTATTGTTTGTGCATACATGCATAGATTACTGTCTGCAAAAGCCTCTGTAACATTCACTGCGAATCTTCTAAAGAGTAACTCTTCTATTGTTTTCTTTAGGTTTTCATAATCTGATCTTTGCCCCACTGCAATATATTCAAGTTGATATTCCAGAAAACTATCTTCTCTTGTTCGCCCGTAATTTCCCATTTTTTCAAATAAATATTCCGTAAAAATTCTTGTTTCTTTTTTATTTGATATCAGATTTTGTAAATCCTCATGTCCTCTACCGGAAATATATTCCTCTGTTTTTATAGCACCTACACCTATTTTGCTTGTATCAATTCCTATCATGTAAAGAACATCATTGTCTGTCATTTCATAAACTGCTTCAGCCGGATTATTAAGGGGTACCTGTTTTTCCTGTCCGTATTCATCTATTATTACCGGAAGTTCCATCGCTTGAATTTCTCCCATAAGTGACATCCATTCTCCTATAGCATCTCTATCCTTTTTTAACAATATTTTTCCCTCGCCGCATCCATAAACAGTCTGTGACTCCGTACCACAATGATATTTATAACTAACTGCCTGTTTTTTAACAGATTTTCCATTCTCTTTTGTTGCCGTTTGAAAGTCTGTGACTTCCGCTTGTGATATCAATAGCCCGCTCCAAGGTTTTTGACCACTATTCAAATACCCATTTTGATACATATAAAAGGAAAATCTATTTTGTAGTTTTTGTTTGATAGAACCTCTATCTTGATGGGTAAGGTCAACATACAGCAAATCATATCTCTCATGTAGTTTTTTATGAAATTCCCCAAGCACAGAGCTCATAGCCATATCTACTGTTCCCTCCAATCGTACTTTATCAGCATTTCTAATTGCATTTCCTGTTAAAAACACAATAATCCCTGTCAAAACAGATAATGATAATGCCAAAAATACTGTAATGCTTCCTTTCATCATGCAAGAATTACCGAACTGTCCACGGCAATTTTTTGAAAAACATTATTCACTAATTGTTGTACCTGTGTTTTAAAAATAAGCACTAAGCCTATTAGTACTACAATAATTAAAATAACCTCTACTGTCCCCATACCTTTGTTATCTTTTGATAAACAATTTTTCTTCTGATCTTTTGCCTTTTTCATATTACTTCATCCTTTCTTTTAAAATCCTTTATATACAGGTAATACAATTAACAGCATTACTACCAACAGCATTAGTGTCATTGGTAAAAGTAGTTTTGTACCTGCCTCTTCACCTTTTCTTTTTACAAAATCTCTCTGCTCTGTCCATGCCTGATATACTTCTCCTGAAAGCATCCGCATCATATTATCATTTCCTTGTTTGCCATAAGAAATCAACAAAAAACTCAACTTTCTATAATGCCGCTCGTTACACCGCTCTGCCCACTTTCTATATACTTCCTCATCTGATTGTCCGTTAGAAAATAGATGGCAAGCAATAACAATTTCTTCCGACAAAAAGTTTTTCCTGCCTGTTTCTTTCTTTTCCTTCTGATAATCCTCAGCTATCCTTAAGAAAATATTTCTTATAGTCAGACCTGCTGCCATATAAGATTGAATCATTGACACAAATTCCGGATAGCCATCTCTAAGTTGTTTTTCTCTTTGCTTATCTTTTTCATATATTTCCTTATTGATTGTATACGATGCTGCTATAACTCCTATCATCGATATTAATATAATCCATATACTGTCATTATTCTTTTCTTCTATCCATGTTATTTCTTGGTTCCCTATGCTTTTAGGAAGCATTATTGTTCTTTGCTCTGCTGTATTCTCTCCTATTTGTTTGAGTAATGCATTTAGTTTTGCTGTTTGCTGTTCCTCTACACTCCGTTCATTTGGAAAAAGAATTACTTCATAACAATGTTCCTCCTCAAATTCCTGATATTGAAGCAGTGCTGTAAGAATCACTTTTTCACCTTCCTGCTCAATTTTTTCACCAATAATTATTCCATCTGCTTGTATTAATTCCGTATTACTGCTACTCCATATAATTCTAAACGGATAGTTTTCGAGAGACTGCGGTAAATACAGCCTGTCTGTTACAAAAGAGAGGCTTACATTATTTCCTAAGATAATATTCTTAAGTTCCGTTTCTGCCTCTTGGCACAATCTTTCCAGTTCTTTATATGTATATTTCCGTTCCTTCACTTCATAATGTATGGTCTGCTTTCCGCTAGTAGTAAGTGCAGATAAAATAACCTCATAATTCCCCTCCCCCCATTCGTTCCGTTGCAAACAGGGTCCCTCCTGTAACTTGCTTTGTATATGGCTGCTTATATTAGCACAGATACAGGCTACTATCCCAAATAAGATGATTAAAACCGTTACTCTTTTTTTACGCTTTTGAAAATTACTATATATTTGATTGGAATTTTCACCGGGATGTAATCTTTCTAAAATTATTTTTATTTCTCTCTTCATAATTCACCTAACTTACATCAGCAATTATCCGTCTGCCTAATCCATACCCTGCCACATACAAAAAAAGAATTATCGTCATGATTACCAGCCCACCCGGCGAATGATACATAACGTCAAAATATCCGGGAGAAGTAATTTCCATGTATAACATAATTACCGGTGGCATAATGTTCATTATCTTTAGTTCCAATCTCTTAGCACTTAATAAAATATATATCTCTTTCTTTATTTCCACTCTCTTTCCAATTACATCAGCTGTTGTTTGTAATAATTGGGTCATATTTCCACCACTCTTTTTTGCTACTGCAAACACCTTTGCAAACTCCTGTATTTCCACGATGCCACTACTTTCTCCAATTGTTTTCCACATTTCTGTTATAGAGTTATGGTTTCTTAAGTTTTGCTGCAGATGCAAGAGAATATGGCATATATAACAGTCGCGTCCAAAGAGATTTTTTAAATCTTCATAACTGTTTAAAAATGCATTTTCTACCGAATATCCTGCCTTTAATCCTGTTGCTGTCAAAAATAGCAATTCCTTAAACTGTTGCCGCCTCTCCTCCATTTCCTGCATCCATAGTTCTTTTTTTTCTTGTCTGTAAAAACATATTCCCACAAGGCTTACCGGTAAAGCAGCCCACCAATTCCGATAAAAGCAATACGTAATTACTAAAACCACTACTACACTTTCTATAATTAACCGCACATGTTGTTTTTGCTTTTTATCCATCTGCCGCATACCTTCTCTTGTTTATCGCTTTCTGTTTCTTTAAAATAGTACAAGGTATTCATAGTTACTGTTCCATCCTCAGCTAAAACAGGCGCTGCTATTTCCAAAAGTTTCCGGCTTCCATCTCTTACCCGCCCCAAATGAATAAATAAGTCAAAGCCGGATGCTATTTGTCTTCTGACAGCCGATAAAGGAATATCCATTCCCATCAAAACCATTGTCTCCAGCCGGCTTACCACGTCCCTCACTCCATTTGCATGCACACTTGTCATAGCAGTATGTCCTACATTTACACTTTGCAACATATCAATTGCCTCTTTTCCTCTCACTTCTCCCACAATAATTCTGTCCGGTCTCATACGAAGAGACGTTTTTAATAAATCCCTGATTGTTATCTCCCTGCAACCTTCTACATTGGCATTTCTTGTCTCTAAACGGACCAAATTGGGATGGTGATCTATTCTTAACTCCGCACTATCTTCTATGGTAATTATTCTTTCCTTTAGAGGAATATATCCGGATAATACATTTAAAAATGTTGTCTTCCCAGAACCCGTACCACCACATACCAATATGTTGCTACCTGACACTACGTGCCTCTTTAAGAAAGAGGCCACTTCGCCACTCAATGTATCCGCTAAAATAAGTTGTTCCACGGTCATTGCTTTTTCCGGGAAACGCCTAATAGTTAATATTGGACCATTAATTGCCACCGGTGCAAGGACGGCATTTATTCTTAACCCCCCTTTTAAACCGGCGTCTACTATGGGCGATGCTTCGTTTACAACCCTATTTGATTCTGATACTATCTGTTGAATTATCTGTTCAACTTTTTCCGGCGACTCAAAGCAAAGCTCTGTTTGTTCTATTTTCCCGTCTCTTTCTATAAAAATAGGATCTGTCCCATTCACCATAATTTCTGTAATAGACAAATCATCTATCAATTCCTGTAAAAGTCCCATACGTCTGATGGAGTAAAATACTTCTTTTCTTACATAAGTCCTATCTTCCAGAGATATCTTTTTTCTCTTTCCTTTTTCTAACAACAGTTTATCAATTGCCGATTTTATTTCTTCATCATTCATTTGCATTGACAAATCGAGACTTTTTATTATTTCTAGCTGCAAACTTTTCAAACTATCTTTGTCCATGTTGTTTTCTTCTCCTGCTGCCATTCTAAGTCTCTTCCAATAAATCCGGAAAAACTTCCCGCTTGATATAGCCTGCTAAATCACCATAAGTAAGTTCCTCAAACTGCATCGGTATCTGTTTAAATATGGGTAATGTCCATTTTCTTGACTTTGACTTAATCTCTTCATACTCCAGATGTTCCAATATCGTTTCGTATTGTTCAATTTTTGCCCTGGCTAGTGCATCATCCCGCACAATTGTATAAATATAATCACAATGTTGCAAAATTTCCCATAAATCTGTTAAATAATCCGATAGATCGAGTATTAAGTATTCATACTCACTGATTTGCTCTATTTCAGAAAATAAATCAATCCAAGCATGACCTTTAATTCCCATAATATTCTGATAAATGTCTGCCGGCGGAATAAAATCAAGTCCATTCACCGTTTCTATCATACTTTCCATATGATAAAACAACTTGTCTCTTGTACAACTAAATTGATAGGCCAAATCAGATATATCACTTTGAAAATTACGGTTAAGCATTCTCCCTAATCCGGAATATGCTTCAAAATTTAAATACAGGGTTTTACTTTGACGGGCCAGCATTTGGCCGAGAGTAAAGGAAAATGTAGTTTGCAGACACCTTTTTACAGGTGTATAGATACCGATGATAATCATTTTTCTGTTCTTGTTCCTGGTAACCATGCTACCTTCCGGCACTTTCTTCGCATAATATTGCATGATTTCCTGAACAATTTTTTCACAAGACTGATACTTATTAATATGGCACAATGCACGATTAATATTTTCACCGGTTTCACTCAAAATTATGATGTGAGCGATTTTTAGATTTTCAATTTTTCTTTGATAAACACTTTCTGCTATGAGAAGACATTCTATCTCTTCTTTTTCTGCATAAGAAAAGAAGCTTTCTGCCCTGGTAAATATCTGGATTTCAAAAGGAAGCTTCTCCTTCTCCCCAATAAAATCCATAAGCCTGTAGGCATAACTCTCCTCACAGTCAAAAATTGCAAGGATTTTTTTGTCCAACATAACCCCTTTCTGCTTATGAAACTGTCAAGCTGCGTAATCAAAATGAATTAGTGGGAGAGCCTCCCGGAATCTTTCGACGGATGATATCATCCTCTTTCGATTTCTAAAAAAATAAACGAAGACTGTCTTGTTTGTAATCTGAATTATATCTGACAAATTTTTTATTGTAAAGTAGTTAAAATTATTTTTTTTAACTTTGTTAAGTTTCTACAAAAAATTTTATCTTGAAATACAAACAAACCCTTACAATCCTTGTAAATACAGGGTTTGTAAAGGTTTGAATTTTTACCAAAGCATATAAAATTGCACACCATACATCATCAAAACACCGGGTATCCCCAGTGCTCCCGATGTCAAAAATGTTACCGGATTATAGCCCAGCTCCATTCCCGGCATCTGCATGCACAGAAAATAGTTTCCAAAGTATATCACAAAAAGTCCAAGTACCCCCCGCAGCACAAAATTTATAATCAGTTCCACATGTTTGCGGAGCATTACCACCAAAAATACTGCTCCAAGTATTCCTATTATCCACAATGAGCCGCTGTAAGTATCCATTTTATCCCCGTTCCCCCTTATCAGCCTGTCTATAAACCTACTATCACTCTAATATATGTCCATGTTTCTTTCATATTCCAAAATTTTCCCGGTTTGCTGAATAAAGCTCTTTTTTTCTGCTCATACTCTGATAAAAGGCAATTATTGGATATTTGCAGAATATGATATAAGGACATCTGCCGCTTTATGAAAAGCAGAAAAGAGGTAACCATGAAAACTTATTTTAGTACATCCTCACATGTAAACCGGACTTTATCAGAACAGGAAATTGAGCGAAATGCACTGTTATCTGATTTGGAAAAAACAAAACGTGCTCTTGAAATTGCATATGCAGGTTTTGACAATGTAACGGAACCGGACCTCATTGATTGTTACATTTATGAACTGAATTCTGTGATGAAACGATATAAATATTTAATGAAACAGGCAGCACGCCTTAGCATGCTGCCTGAAGAAAAAGAATCTGTATCCGTATTAAACACAAAAGCCCCTGTTACTTCCCTGATCGGCTAAGTTTTCCGTTAAACTGTTCCTGCCGTAGGTAAGACCTGCGTAAACAGTCTGTGTATTGGACATCACCGGTGCGGAGGTGTCCTGCATACTGACTGTTTCGTACGCATCATGTAATTTGATAATCACACTCTCTACTGCATCAAGCTCCTTTATGCTAAATCTGACATCTGCTTTTGTAAGCTGCCTGTCTGCATATCCATATAATGCAAGCAAATGTCTTGAAAGCTCATATTCGAAATGCAGGGATGCCATCAGTTCATGAAGACATGCTTTGGTTCTCTTAATCGCTGTTCTGAATTCTTCCGCATTATTTTCTTTATACGCCTGCCTAGCTTCCTCCAAATAAATCAATAACATCTCATATAAAATGACGATAAGCTGGGTTTTATTTGCCTGTGTAATTTTTAATGTAAACTGCTGTTTCAATTCTTTGGTCATAAGCATTTCCACTCTTTCTGTTTATCCCTACTGTAACAATTGAAGTACCTGGGAGGGTCTTTCGTTTGCCTGTGCAAGCATGGATGTGCTTGCCTGGGAGAGCACCTGAAGTGTCGTATATTCTGTCATTTCTTCTGCCATGTCTACGTCCATAATACGGGAGTATGCTGCTGTCATATTTTCTGTTGTAATATCAAGACTGCTGACCGTATGCTCCAAACGGTTCTGGTACGCACCAAGACGGCTTCGTACACTTGATATAAACTTTATGCCCGCATCCACCTTATCTATGCCTTCACTAGCACTGGATTCTGTGGTAGTATCCAGTGCAGAAATGCCTATATTTTCCAAGGAAATCTTAGGGATTCTGATGGCAAGCTGCTGTCCTTCGTTTGCACCAATCTGCATATCCATGGCACCGAAGTCCTGTAACTCTATCTCTAAACCAGCAAGGCTACTTACATCTTTCGATGTTACCTGGAGCTTTAATTCAAAATTATTGCTGCCGGTTATGGTAATGGTTCCTCCATCTGTATGGGTAACCTTTGCATCTGGCGGGAAATTAGCCCCTGCTTTAAACGTTCTTTCTGCTTCTGCCAAATCAACATTACCGTTGGCATCATAGGTAATGTTAAGAGCATCTATTGTATAGGTTCCGGCTACAATTTCATCACTGTAATAGGCTACTTTTACATTTGATGCATGGTTAGGGTCATTTACATCTGTAATTGCATTTTTGGTATAACCCCTTAAGTCAAATGACCCGTCCAGAATCGCCTGCCCGTTAAATTCCGTTTCTCCGGCAATACGCTCAATCTCTTCTTTTAACTGTATGACTTCCTCATTTACAATCTTTCTATCAGCTTCTGTCATAACCCCATTACTTGCTTTTACACAAAGCTCATTGGCTCTCTGAAGCATTTCCTGGATCTCACTTAAGGTTCCGTCTGCAACTTCAATAATGGAAATACCGTCATTGGCATTTTGTGTTGCGACACCGACTCCTTCCAACTGTGCATTCATTCGCTTTGACATAGCAAGTCCTGCCGGATTATCCTTTGCCCCAACTATTTTTAAACCGGAAGAAAGTCTTGCCAGAGATTCCGACAATCTGTTATCCGCTCTGCTTAATGAATTATTGGCAATCACTGCCGATGCGTTAAAACTAATCCTCATATTCCGCACTTCCTTTCTGCATGCTGATTTCCTGTATGTATCCTATGTATGCCTTTGCAGCTTTATAAAGTGTATCCGGTGTCTTTCCCGATATCCGTTCTTTTACTGCTTTACCCGCGAAATCCGCTAAATCGAGTTCATTACCTGTAAGAAATCTGATATCCCCCGCCTGTACATTTTCTTTTTCCAAAAGATTGATAAATAACTCTTTCTGTTCTGATAAAAGACTACATACTTCTTTATCGTCACAAATGCTGTATCCGGCAAGTCTTTCGCCTTCAAAACAAAATTCTGCTTCGTTTTTTCCCAGCTCCATGGTCTCAAAGGAAATCGCCACTTTGCTTTCACCTTCTTCTTTGTGAATCATTTTAAGGTTCACCGTGGTAAGCATTCCGTTAATATTTACCGGCATTTCGTAGTTTTCTTCCTTTGCCATGGATCCCATAAATCCAAGTTGCTTATAAAGCATGCCCATTTCTCTGATATCAAGTGCCCGATAGTCATTTTCATATACGGCGGATTCTATCTTCTGCTGCATATGGGTAATCATCTCTTCATAACTGCCCTGCGCACTTTCCGCATCATTAAAATCTTCTAACACCTCCGATTCAGATGTCTCTTCGTTCTCTTCCGTTAAAGATTTGTATTTAGTGAATATATCCACATATCCTTTTAACATGCCTTGTGCAAAAAGAAGATTCTCTGCACTTACGGTCTGCCCGTAAGATGATAAATACTGTAAAACAGACTCTTCGCTTCCCATGGCTGTTCTTATCTCGTCAGATAGTATTTTATCAAACTCTTTTTCCACAGTCTGCGTCTGTTCATTTGCAAGTGCCTCTTCAAATTCCTGCGCAGTTTTCATATAGCCTTTCTCTATCTGCTCTAAGATGGTTGGAACTGAGCTTTCTTTTGCCGAAACTCCGGAAAAGGTATCATCCACAGTATAATCCATATGTTTTTTTCTGCTACTTCTAACTGCCGTAAGCAAATTTTCTAAGGTCGGCGTGCTGCCTGTCTTAAGGACGGCACCTACTGCCGCATCATCACCCTTTTCGATCTGTCGGAGTAATCTGTATATTCCGATATAAGCACTTCTTTCCCCTTCGGAAATGTCACTCTTTTGTTCCAACTGATATAAAAATTTACTATAAGACTCCATTTCAGATGCAACATCGGTAGGCATATTGTCAAGATATTCATTTAACTCGCTAAGCGTCATGGTTAAAGGATTAATCCCTTCCCTTATCATGGAAAGAACAGTAGCCGGCTTCATTTTTTGTACTACATCCGTCAAAAGGTCATCCGCCTGTCTTACCTTTTCAAAGTTTTCTTCTGTCATTTCCATGCTATTGTAGCCCATGATACGGACTACCTTACGGTTTTTGTCATAAATATCCTTCTGCAGATCTGCCAATATATCATCTACGTTGCGGAAAGCTTTTTTAATGGAATCACCCATATCTTTTCTGGGCATCGTCATCAAAGTTTCATAAGACTCCCCTGCTTTCTGATATGCTGCTACTCTCGTAACTGCAATATTCTGAATTTCTGAAAGAGTGTGATCCCCGGTTACTTCTGCAGCCACCGCTGCCGGTGCCCATTTAATGCTTTCTAACGCAAAGAGCGTCTGACTGTAGAGTCTGCTTTTCACTGTTGCTTTGGCCGCATCTGCTTCGCCTGTCAGGGCTTTTGCATCTTGTATCTGTGCTCTCTTTAGCCTTTCTGCAAGCATTTCCATGGACATGCTTTCAATAGAAAATCCGCCTCGGAGTAATCTGAGGTTCGTTCCTATAGTCATCGTTTCTTTCACTTGGGAAAGTAATTCTCTTCCCTCTGTGTCAATATCCTTATTATCTAAAGGTTCTCCGGCTTGTTTCCATTCTGTATATGCCGCAAATAAATTCTTCAGCGTAAAAGGTAAGTTCTTTGCTTTAATAATATCTACTGTCTCTTCTGAGACCTGTTCTACCTGCTCTTTAATAGCAACTGCCTTTTCTAAATCACTTTGCTTTTTGGTAATATCCGCCTGCATGGGCGTTTTTCCATCCGCAATTGCAATTGCCGCTGCTTTAAGAAAAGAAGCTTCTGTTTGGGGAAGTATCACTTCATTCATTTGCTGCTTTCTGCTAAAAGTGTCCTCATTAAGGGGAATCCCTTTTTCTATCAGCCATTTGGCATCATCTATGGTTTCTTCTCCCACAGAAAAGCCTGCTTCCTCAATCACTTTTTCTATTTGTGGCATAAGTCTTTCGTAATCAATATTTTCCGGTTTTTTAGCATAATAGCCTGCCACAGTTCCTGCCGCATAATAACCTTTTCCCTGGCGGCTTCCGTCACCGGATGCAGAGAACCCTGATGTATAGAGATTCTCTACGGTGGGTGCCAATTTATTTTCTATCATGTATTTTTCGGCACCTTCTGATACACTTTCTACCTGTCCTAACGTATCAAACGCTTTTACTACGGCTTTTACGTTTTCTTCTGTCACCGGAACATCATATGCCTGAAACCGGTTTTGCAATTCATTAGCAAAACTCTGACTTCCGGTAATCGCTAGTAATTTGTCTCCTGAAAGGGTATCTGTATATCCTTCTATCTGTGCGCCGCCTTTCATAAGCGCTGCCTTTATATGGTCGACAATGGTTACAACCGTTTCAATATCTTCACTTCCGGGGTGAAATCCTTCTTTCTGCAATTTTGCAAAATCTTCAGTGGACATAGAATTAGACATTACGGCCATATAGTCTCTGCGGGCAGAAATATCCTGCTGCCCTGCTTGTTGCATAACCTCTTCTGCGGTCTGTCCATGACCTGCGTAAGCGTTGTTATCCATAACTGTGCCAGAAATGTCTAATGCAAAATCACTTCTTGATACCTTCCCTGTATCTTCCAAAGTGCGATATGTAGTTGTATCCCTGTCTACATTTGTATGATTATGGACATTATCTGTCCCTTCAAAACGTATATTCATACTCATACCTCTGTAAACAATCAATAAAAAAAGGGTAAATGTTATTATACATTCACCCTTTATTTCGGCATATCTATTTTGTTTCTTAACCTTTAGAATTGAAAGATTAGAGCACTAAAAGGCGGTAAGTCCATGGTTATACTATATTCCTTACCATTACAGTTTTCCTTCTTTGCGTTCAATTCTTTAGGCATTTGAACTCCGGAACCGCCAAATTGCTTTTCATCACTGTTTAATAATAGTTTATATTTTTTCTTCTTTGGCACACCTACTACATAATCTTCCCATTTCATAGGTGTCATATTAATCACAAACAACAAATTGTTTTTGCCGTTTTCAGATTTACGGATAAAACTGTAGGTACTTCTTTCTTTATCATCACAGTTCATCCACTCAAAACCGAACCAGTTATTGTCATTTTCATACATGCAAGGATACTTCCGATAAATCTTAAGCAATTCCTTCATGTAATTCTGCATTCCTTTATTCAAATCTTCCGACAGAAGGAACCAGTCAAGCTCCCGCTCTTCACTCCATTCCCTCTCCTGTGCAAATTCCTGACCCATAAAGAGAAGTTTTTTGCCGCAGTGTCCAAACATAAAGGTATATCCGGCACGGAGATTAGCGTATTTATCCACTTGATAGCCCGGCATTTTATTTACCATGGAACATTTTAAATGAACAACTTCGTCATGAGACAACGGTAAAATGTAATTCTCACTCTCATTGTAACTCATAGCAAAAGTAAGTGCATAATGGTTATCCTTTTTAAAATACGGGTCAAGTTTCATATATTCACAAAAATCATGCATCCAACCCATATTCCATTTAAAGCTAAAGCCCAGTCCATCATCCTCAACCGGATGGGTTACCTTCGGCCATGCCGTAGATTCCTCTGCAACTGTAATAAATCCGGGATACATACCACGTACTACGGAATTCAAATGCTTAAAAAATTCTATCGCTTCCAGATTTTTATTGTCACCATATTTATTAGCAACCCACTGTCCGTCTTTCTTTCCATAGTCAAGATACAGCATGGATGCAACGGCATCTACACGGATACCGTCTATATGGAACTCTCTTATCCAGAATAAAGCATTCGCTATCAGGAAGTTTTTCACTTCTGTTTTTCCGTAATTAAAAATCTTGGTTCCCCAATCGGGGTGCTCGCCCTTTCTGGGATCCGGGTCTTCAAAAATACACTGTCCGTCAAATCTCCCAAGGCCATGTGCATCCGTTGCAAAATGAGCCGGCACCCAATCGAGAATCACTCCGATATTATTTTTATGGAGCTTGTTGACCAAATACATAAAGTCTGTAGGTTCTCCATATCTGGATGTAGGTGCATAATAACCTGTCACCTGATATCCCCAGGAACCGTCAAAGGGGTATTCCGCAATTCCCATAAGCTCCACATGGGTATACTGCATTTCTTTCAGATATTCTACAATTTTATCTGCAAATTCCCTGTAATTATAAAAGCCTTGTTCCTCCGGTCTTGGATGGCGCATCCAGGAACCGATATGGCACTCATATACTGCCATGGGCTCTTTATAATAATTTTTACTGTCCCTTTCCTTCATCCACACATCATCTGTCCACTTAAATATAGATAAATCTGTGGTTTTTGATGCTGTACCGGGGCGCATTTCAGCGTAATTTGCAAAAGGATCCGCCTTGTATAATTTTTCCCCTTCAGGGGTGGTAATCACATATTTGTAAAGTTCTCCTGTTCCCACTCCGGGAATAAACGTGGCATGGATTCCTCCGGGACCTAATTTCTTCATGGGATTTGCCTGTTCATCCCATCCGTTAAAGGTTCCGATTACATGCACACTTGCTGCATTTGGAGCCCATACTCCGAAAAACATACCTTTTACTCCGTCTTCCACGGAAACATGGGCACCAAGTTTTTTATAAATATCATAATGTGTGCCCTGTGCAAACAAATATTGGTCTGCCTCAGATATAAACACATTATCTTCAGAATATTTTGTTTTATCCATACATATAACCCCCGTTATATATTAATAATGCATGAAATCCTTTTCCCGAAGAATAATCATATCCTCTTCATCATATCTCTTACCAAACAATACATCGAAGAAGTGTTTCGGTGTCTTTTTATCCGCAAAGTAAATCGCTTCATCTACAATCTCTTCAATCTCAGCAAGGGTTACTTCATGATCGCTGGTCTGCATTTCCGCAACTCTTGTGTGAAGTGCTAAAATACCCAGTTCATCAATCGCATATTCCTGCTCAAGTGCGTATTTCTTTGCATATTTTACAAGAGTCTGGTCATCTAATGCTTCCACATCCACTCTCAAATTGAAAAATGATAATAATTCTTCATGCTTACTAAGGAATTCATCTGTTTTTTGTTTGGAATCCGTAAGTAATACGATTAATCCCTTGTTCTCCTGATCTAATTCCTTTATCAGGTTTTGAACCGTTTCCTTTTTCATGGAGGCAGCATTTTCAATAATTAATGCGCCGTCTTCCAGCTTATCTAAGGTAGTTCCAACATCTTTCTTGTTCATAGTGGATGCTGAGATTTTCGCCACTTTACCTGAGAAATTATTGTCGGAAAGCTGAACTTCTTTTACCAACAGTTTCGCAAGTGCCGTAGTACCGGTACCTTCTTCGCCTGTAATGATAACATTTCCGGTATAGGACGCCATGCTGATATTATCGATGGCTTCCACAATCTGTCTTCTTGTTTTCTTGTGGTGAATGAAGGGAGCAAACTGTTCTCTCTCGCTCTTGCTCATTTCCCTGTTTTGATGCTTGTCTATATCAGTAGAATCTGCATTTTCTTCTGCATCTTCTACCTTATCTTCTGTCACATCTTCCTCAGGGGCTTCCTCACTCTCTTCTACTTCTGCGGACTCATCTGCCTCATCATCATCCTCTTCTGACTCTTCAGAAGCTTCCTCTTCGTCTTCCTCTTCTTCAAAGTCATCCATAGCCTCTTCAGAATCGTCTTCTTCTTCTAATTCTTCTTCGGGCTCGTCTTCAAATTCTTCAAAATCTTCTACGAATTCTTCCTCATCCTGTGCAAAAGCTTCGGATACTTCATCCATTACAGCAGATGCCTGCGTATCATCTATTTCTTCCAGCTCCTCTACTTCATCTGCCTCTGTAATTTCTTCTGCTTCTTTTTCAATATCCGCAACCTTAATTATCCTTGGTCTTCCCTCTTCAATCCGCTTCTTCTCTTCTTCCATTGCGGCAGAAATCATTGCTTTTTCTAATTCTTCTAAAAGACCAGTTTTGGTGGATTCATCAAAATCAGCAAATAACGTGTTTGTCTGTTTCTGTACACGCTGCTTGATTTCCTCCATACGCTTGCGCTCGTTTTCTTTTTTAATGCGCTCCCACTCTGACAAAACATCATCGATACTCAGCTGCCCCGTAATCTGTTTTTCTATTTTTTCTTCCTCAGGAACCACCAAACTAATCTGTCCGTCATATTCCTGGGAAAGCATATCATCATAACCCGAAGGCTTATGGAATGTTTTAATCACTCCTGTATTGCTGATAGCCGGATCCGGACTCGCCATGGAAATCGTAAAGGGTTTCTGTTCCTGCTTTTCCATAGCATCTTTTTCCGCCAGCTCTGAGACCACTTCATTAATATCAACTTCTGATGTATTGCCAAAGAATACTTCCTGGGAAACCGGAAGTTCGCCTGCTATCATCTGCATATCGTCAGTATCCTGTGAAACATATACAGGCTCATCATTTTCTTCTTCAGATTCTTCCACCCTTAAAACTTCTTCCGCTATTTCTTCTGTCATAGACATGTTTTCAGACACCGGTGAAAACATTTGGGTCAAATCCATCTCATCTTCTTCTTTTTCCACTGCCTCTTCCGGAATTTCCTGTGCAGAATTACCCTCCAAAAACTCCTTCATACTTTCTGCCAGTTCTTTTTGAAGATTTATGGTGTTGTACTGACTTACATCCACCGTCTTTACCTGAAATTCTTCAATCTCTTTACTGGGAATTTCCTGAGTAGGATCTGTCATCAAATTTTCCTGAAGACTGTATTCGCCATCTTCCTCATCTTCTGTCACACTGTTTGCTTCTTCCTTAATGGCATTACTTTCTGCCACATAGTCTGATTCAATCACACCACCATTTTGGCGCATCTGCTCATATTTATTCTGCTGATCCTCTGTAAGCGGCTGATGAAGTTGCTTTAATTCTAAAGCTTTCAGTACATATCTGCCGTCACCAAACCAGAGGAACATCTCATCACATTCCTCTACACACTTAGATTCAAGTCCAACTCTATGATATAAATATGCAAGTTCATAAGCCCATTTTTCACGGTAATCTTTCTTTTTAAATTCTTCCAGTACCGCGATTCTCTCTTCCAGACTTACTTCCTGTGCTTCATACAATTTGTATTGCAAAATATAGCGTCCGGTGTCCTTCGGCGCCAATCTGACAAATTCTTTATAGTATTCTATTGCCTGCACAAACTCTTCCAGTTTAATGGAAAGCTCACAGAGTGAATAAACGATCAGTCTGCCCCCTGTATGCTTTTCATAGGCAAGCAACAAAATATTCCGGCTGTCTTCATAACGCCTGTTTATTTTATACAAGTCACTGATTGTACAGAGCATCATCACGCTCTTTACTCTACGCCAGTCAATTGTATCTGCAATTTTGACAGCTTCGGCATAGTCTCCTTCTGCAATTAGGGATTTAATTTCGTCTGCACGTACTTTGTATTCGTATTTATCCAAGGTGCTCACCTCATTTTTCTGTAGACATAGTTATCCTATTTTCATTTTTTAAGTGTACCATATAGGTATCCTTCTGTCAAAAAATATCATCAAAAAAACTCAATATATGGCGATATTTTACTAATTTTATCCATATATCTTGTGTATACATAAAAATAGCCGTTACAAAAGCTTATATTAAAGTCTCTGTAACGGCATACTATTTTATTGATTCTGATATAAAAAATTGCTTAAGGCTGCAAACTCTTCAAGGGTTAAGGCCTCTCCTCTGACAGAAGGACTAAAACCCAGTGCTTCCAATGCCTCTGTCGCCTGTGCTCTTGTTATATTGAGATCCGATGCATTCCCAAGACCGTTTGCAAGAGTCTTTCTTCTTTGGTTAAATGCAGCACGAATTACTTTAAACAGAAATTTCTCATCAACCACTTCCACCGGTGTCTTTTCGTATCGGTCAAGCCTAATTACTGCACTTCCCACATTAGGCTTGGGGATGAAACATTCCGGCGATACGTAAGCTACCACTTCCGGTTTTGCATAATACTGCACCGCCAGTGAAAGTGCACCATAATCCTTTGTTCCGGGACCCACCTGCATCCGGTCTGCCACTTCTTTTTGCACCATAATGGTAATACTTTTAAGCGGCACATGGCTTTCGAACAACCCCATAATAATAGGTGTTGTGATATAGTAAGGCAAATTTGCAACTACTTTGATAGGTTTTCCCTGATTTTTTTCTTCTGCCAAAGCCGCAATATCTACTTTTAAAATGTCTTCATTAATCACGGTAACATTATCATAAGGCGACAAGGTATCTGCCAAAATAGGAATGAGTGCTTTATCAATTTCAACCGCAATTACTTCCCGTGCGCTTTCCGCAAGGTACTGTGTCATAGTTCCGATACCAGGACCGATTTCCAGTACGCAATCCTCCTTTGTAATCTCTGCTGCACTCACTATTTTTTCCAAAATATTACTGTCAATTAAAAAGTTCTGTCCAAAGCGTTTTTGAAAATTAAAATTATATTTTTTTAAAATTTCTATGGTTCCTGTAGGATTTCCTAATGTAGGCATATTTTTCTCCGCTTCTTTTATTTAATCTCAACAACTATTTTTTATATTAAGTATCAAACCGGTAAACTCTGCGGGCGTTTGCTTTTGTCTGCTCAATAACCTTTTCAACATCTTTTCCCTTAATCTTTGCAATTTCCTCTGCCACATAAATCAGATTTAAGGAACTGTTCCGTTTGCCTCTGTTTGGCACGGGTGCAAGATAAGGACAATCTGTTTCCAAAACAATGGCATCCATCGGAAGGTATTCAACCACTTCTTTTAACTTCTTTGCATTAGAAAAAGTAAGTACACCACCGATTCCAAAGAAAAATCCCATATCAAGATACTCTCTTGCCTGCTCCTTTGCATAAGAGTAACAATGAATAATTCCACCGATTTCCCCTGCATTCATTGCCTTCATCATATCCATGGTATCCTTTGCAGCATCTCTGGAATGAATTACAATGGGCAGGCCCATTTCTTCCGCAAGAACTGTTTGTCTCTCAAACCATTTTCTTTGATTTGCTCTCGTCACATCTTCCTTATCCCAATAATAGTCAAGTCCGATTTCCCCGATGGCAACAACTTTACCCCCAGCTTTCATCCGATATTTCTTTGCCGTTTCCTCTAACCACTTGAAATCTTCCTCTGTCATAGCATTTGTATTGGAAGGATGCACGCCTATTGCGCCATAGATAAAGGGGTATTTATCACAAAATTCAAGTGTCTGTTTACTGCTCGCCACATCAGCACCTATATTTACAATTGTTTCGACACCGCCGTCCTGCATACTTAAAAGAAGTTCTTCTCTGTCTGTGTCAAAAGCCTCGTCATCATAATGCGCATGGGTCTCGAAAATCATCTTTTTATCTCCATTCTGTGCTTACCTATCAATAAAATTGAATTTTCTTAAATTTTTTTTAAAAAATACTTGCAAACCAAAAAACATTATACTATAATAACACTTGCGTTGCAAATTGCAACAGCAACATTTTTATAAGTATGCGTCTTTAGCTCAGTTGGTAGAGCACCTGACTCTTAATCAGGGTGTCCAGGGTTCGAGCCCCTGAAGACGCATTATGAGTACCATTTTTGAGGACATACGAGCCTTGGGGATGGTGCTTTTCTTTTTCTATGATAGGGCAAAGCCCGCGACCGAGATGCAGCGCAGCGGAAGCGAGGTGCGCATGGCTCTTTATATTTTTTTATAAACTTGCACAAATATAAAGCCTTCCGTCCTCATATCTCGCAGACACCATCCCATCCATCTGCTCCGCTAAGGTCTTTGCTATCGCTAGCCCCAGTCCGGTTGATTTCCTGGCAACTTCCACTGTAAAGAATCTGTCAAAAAGCCGCTCTACCATTACCGGTGTCAATTCCCTCGCCCTATTGGAAAATTCAATTTCGCAATTTTCATTCATCTCTACTTTGAAATCCCCATCAGAATACTTTACCGCATTGCTGATGATGTTTGAAAATACCCTGCCAAGAGCATCTGCATCCAATTCTCTTAAAACAGATCCCTCCGGCAAAACAATTTCAGGGCTGATGCCTTTTTGCTGCATAAGCCCATAAAATGATAATAAACTTTCTTCCAAGATTCTTACTACGTCCACCTGCTGCCGGTTTAGCGTTTGACCGGACGAAGCAATACTATAACGGAACATTTCTTCTGTCAGATTTTTCAGTGCCTCGGTACGGTTTTGTACTTGAAGCAAATACTTTTGAACTGTCTCGGATTTTTCTTCTTTTTCCAATAAATCCAAATAACCACAAATTGCCGTAAGGGGTGTGCGCAGATCATGGGAAATATTTGTTATGGCATCTTTTACCTCTGCATTCCCTTGCTGATAACGGCATCTTTCCTTCCTGAGCAAACGGAGTTGTGAGTTGATTTCTGTTGCCAGTTTTCGTATATACGGATCTCTCCCGGAAATATCAATAAGCGTGTTGGTATCCTCTGTGAATCTATCCTTCAAAGCATTACATATCTCTTCCGTACTTTTACGCAATAAATATATTTTTACTGACAACAACAAAATAATGAATAGTAAACATCCGATTACAACCCACAGTAATTCTACCATTCCGCTCTCCATTCCGCTCTTTATTTTATATCTTTCCTACAAAAAACCCCATACCCTACCAATGAACACAATAGGATGGACAAAAGCGCTGCTATCACATATCTTACGGGAAATAAACATTCCATCTGTGACAATTGTGCCGCCTGACCGGTGGGATTTATATCGTGTATCCATTCATAAATCGTTCTTTTTAGACCACTTACATAAAAAGGATTGATTTGCCCATCTTTCATCTCCGGTCGTGCTAACATCCCATCCACATGAATACTTAAAAATAGTAACACAAATGCAATTCCCATACAAAACATAAGTGCAAGAGATTTATTTCCCACAATCATGGTAACCATACAGTAAACAGCAGCATAATTACATATGGTTACAAATCCCAAACAGATAAAAAGCAATAATTTTTCAAAAGGTACATTATTTTCAAATAAATGAATTCCCATTCCGTAGGATATCATAATTGTAAACAGATACATCAGAATGCATCCCAGAGTACTTGCAACCAAATTTGCAAAATATACGCTCGCCCGGCTCTTTCCGGAAATCATTTTATTTTTTACAATTCCATCACTGAAGTCTTCCCCTATTACCATTCCTACAAGTGCCGCTGCGGCAATTCCAAAGAAAGCCATGGGCAGGAAAATTACCCTATCAAGCGCTACCACATAATCCATTGCAGTATATTGCATAGCGCAAAAACCTACAGCAGAAGCCACCATAAAAGCTGTGAAAATCCAAAACCACTTTTTGTAAAACATATGGTAAAAATCCACACGAAACAATTTAAACATGGTCGCCACCTCCTACCAATGAAATGTAGAAGCTTTCTAAACTTTCCTCTTTTTCCTGCATAGATAAAATTTCGCATTTCTCTTTTTCAAGCAAAATGGCAAGTTGCGATACTCCAATTTTATCAAACACATACGCCTCTTTATCGGAACTAATTTCATATGTAATGTTCATATCATCCAAAACGCGTGCAAGTGCTTTGGTATCTGTCACCTTTATGTAAGTACGTTTTCTGTATGCAGCCTCTACCTCTCGGGCACTCATTTCCTTTACCATACGTCCCTTATCAATAAAGCCGTAATGAGTAGCAACTCTTGCAAGTTCATCCAGAATATGGCTGGAGATAATCACTGTAATTTGTCTCTCTCTATTTAAGCTCAAAATTAACTCTCGTATCTCCACAATACCCTGGGGATCAAGCCCATTCATCGGTTCGTCTAATATCAGCAAGTCAGGATCTCCCACCAATGCTATGGCTATCCCTAATCTTTGCTTCATTCCAAGGGAAAAATTTTTTGCTTTTTTCTTTCCGGCATTCCCTAATCCTACCAATTTTAATATTTCATCTACATAATCAAAAGAAGGCAAACCTAATAACAGACCCTGCTGCCTTAAATTTTCTTTTGCTGTCATTTCCGCATAAAATGACGGTGTCTCTACAATAGCTCCCATACGCCGTCTGACTTTTGCGATATCCTTACTATCAGAATGCACACCATATAACGTATATTCACCGCCTGTAGGCTTTATCAATCCACAAACCAAACGGATCAAGGTTGTTTTTCCGGCGCCGTTTTGCCCTACAAATCCGTAAACAGATCCTTTTGGCACATGCATGGTAAATCTATCTAACGCCAAAGAATCTTTGTATTTTTTGCTGAGATTATTTGTTTCTAATACATATTCCATGATTTTTACCTCCTTTTCTGACCTTTAGTTTACAAAACAAAAGTCAAGAAAGTGGTCAAGATAATCGTCAAGATTTGGTCAAAATTATGACCTACTCCTTTAGTTTAAATCCAATTCCCCAAATCGTTTCTATGTAATCCTTACCGCTTATATCCTGTAATTTTTTACGCAAATTACTGATATGCTGTTTTAAAGACCGCTCCGTACAATCCGGTGTATCTGTGCTGATTCTGTCCAGCAAAACACTTTTGGCTATTACCTGCTTTGGATTTAACATCAGAAGCTTTAATATGGCATATTCCGTACGCGTCAATTTCACCGGTGTTTCTCTTACTGTTACGTTAAGAGAAAGCGTATCTATCCGCAAATCTCCTACTTGTAAAAAGTCGCTTTCACTTCTAAGTTCCTTCTGACGGAGCTGTACCGTAATACGGGCAAGTAATTCCTTGGTATCAAAAGGTTTTGTTATGTAGTCGGCAGCCCCTCCGAGCAGTAACTCCACTTTACTGTCTGTCTGCACTTTTGCACTTACCACAATGACAGGCGTCTCTTTCATTTGTATAAGTACTTCTTCTCCGCTAAGTCCCGGAAGCATTAAATCAAGCAATACAAGATCCGGATTTTGTTGTTCATAAACCAATACCGCTTCCGTTCCGGAATAAGCACGCAAAACACCATATCCTTCTTTTGTAAGAATTTCTTCTAGCATATTACCGATATGTGCATCATCATCAACAACCAATATCTTCTTCATGGACTATACTCCATTTCTTTTATTCTGTTAAAAAACCTGCAAATCACATTACGTAATTTGCAGGCTCTTTTTACATCTTATGATTTGTTTATAATCTCTTTAAAAGTTCTTCTCTCTGTGCTTCAAAACCGGGCTTTCCAAGAAGTGCAAACATATTTTTCTTATAGCTTTCCACGCCGGGCTGATTGAAAGGATTTACACCGAGTAAATATCCGCTGACACCACAGGCAAACTCAAAGAAGTAGAATAACTGTCCTAAGTAATATTCATTTACTTCCGGAATGTTAATCACAAAGTTGGGAACCTGTCCGTCAGTATGTGCCAGGATTGTTCCGTTCATAGCACTCTTATTTACAAAATCAACACTCTTACCTGCCAAATAATTTAATCCGTCAAGGTCAACTTCTTCCTCTTGAAGGATAATTTCTTCTCTGCTGGTTTCAATATTAATCACTGTCTCGAACAAGTTTCTGGAACCATCCTGAATGAACTGTCCCATGGAATGAAGGTCTGTGGTAAGGTCTACACTTGCAGGGAAAATACCCTTCTGGTCCTTACCTTCACTCTCGCCGTATAACTGCTTCCACCATTCGGAAACAAAATGCACACTGGGTTCATAGTTGGCAAGAATTTCAATCTGTTTTCCTTTTCTTAAAAGAATGTTACGAAGCGCGGCATACTTCACAGCATCGTTATCTTCGAAATCATTTTCCAGTGCTGCCTTACGTCCTGCCTGTGCACCTTCCATTAATTTATCAATATCTGCTCCGCTTACGGCGATGGGAAGTAATCCTACTGCAGTAAGTACAGAGAAACGTCCGCCTACATCATCGGGCACAACAAAGCTTTCATAGCCTTCTTCAGTAGCAAGATTCTTAAGAGAACCTCTTGCCTTATCAGTGGTAGCATAAATACGTTTCGCTGCTTCTGCCTTTCCGTATTTCTTTTCAGCCATTTCCTTAAATACACGGAATGCTATGGCAGGTTCTGTGGTAGTACCGGATTTACTAATCATGTTAATAGAGAAATCCCTGTCTCCGATTACATCCATCAAATGTTTAATATAAGTGGAACTGATGGAATTACCTACAAAATAAATTTCAGGTGTTTTACGGATTTCCTTGCTTACGGTATTGTAAAAGCTGTGACGTAAAAATTCGATTGCCGCTCTTGCTCCCAAATAGGAACCGCCGATACCGATTACCAGAAGTACTTCTGAATCACTCTGAATTTTAGCTGCTGCCTTTTTAATTCTGGCAAACTCTTCTTTATCATAATCTACCGGTAAATCAATCCAGCCAAGAAAATCATTTCCGGCACCGGTTTTAGAAACTAACAAATCCTTTGCATCCAATGCAAGCTTTTTCATGGACTCTACTTCCTGCTCCTGAATAAAAGGTGCTGCTTTGGAATAATCAAATGTAACCTTGCTCATAATGTTCTCTCCTTTTTAATAAATAAAACACTCACAACATATTCTAAGTGTAACAAATGCCTATTCTTTTTTCAATCATTTTGCCAAAGTATTACGTCAGCAGTTTATAAATTCCCTCTGCTACACCGTCCTTATCATGGTGTGCAGTTACCATATCTGCTGCCTTTAAACAATTCTCAGATGCATTTTCCACTGCTACACCTACACCTGCATACAAAAGCATATCAATATCATTATCCGCATCTCCGAATGCAGCAATTTCTTCTCTTTTTATTCCTAATCTTTCCGCTACAAATTTTACACCGGTGTGCTTACCGCATTTTTTATCTGAAATTTCTATCAGCTGTTCTACAGATGAAGTAATATACACATCCGGAATCTGTTTTTGTAATTGTTCCCATATCCGTTTCTTTTCCATGGGGTCCTTTACAATAATATCCATACTACAAAGTTCACTTTTATGCTCAAAAATAAATGCTCTGATGTCTTCCTTCGGCATTCTGGTTCTTTTCACATAGTCTATCACTTTCTCACCGGCACCAAAACGAACCGGATCATCTACATATTCCTTCGCAGCATAGGCTTGTCCCTTTATAAAGCATTCATAAATGACCTTTGCCCCTTCTGTAAGCTTCATAATCTCACAAACAGCTTCTTCCGATATGCAAAAGCTTTGCAAACATCTTTTTTCCGGAATATAGTAAACCTCTGCACCATTACAAGTAGTCGCATATTCAATGCCGGCTATACTTGTCACTTCCTCCGGTAATGCAGAAAAAGCACGTCCACTTGCTATAACCACGTGAACGCCCTTTTCTATAGCATACTCTAATGCTTTTTTTGTTTTTTCGGACAGCCTGCCGTCTGCATTTAGAGTAGTTCTGTCCATATCTAGTGCTATGCATTTGATGCTCATTTGCTTTTTCTCCGTTTATCGTTTCTTACATTTTATCTTCATCATAAGCCGCTCTGATGCCACCGATAAATTTGGGTCTTGTCCTGGCACATACAAGGTGTGCCATCCCAATATTCTTCACAGAAACCCTCACCGGAACTGCCACGTCTAAAAGATGCATGCCGATTAAAGTATCTCCGATATCCATACCTGCCTTTGCTTTGATATGCTCCACCGCCACCGGCTCCTTCATAGCATGATATGCGGTTGTGGCAAAGGATCCACCTGCCTTAGGCTGAGGCAATACATTTACAATGGGCCACCTCTCTCTGTCCACCAATTCTTTTTCAATAATCAGCGCCCTGTTTAAATGCTCGCAACATTGCGCTGCAAGAAAAATACCTTTTTCTGTTACTACAGAATATATTCCCTCAAAGACTGCTTCTGCCGTTTCCACACTGGAAAAAGTCCCTATTTTTTCACCTGTTACTTCACTGGATGAACATCCCACCACAAGAATATCTCCTGCGGTAAGGCCTGCCATATCCACAAGTTCACCGGCTGCTGCTTTTGCTTCTGTTTTTACCTTTTCAAGGAAAGTCTTTTCCATTTTTTTATCTGACATACCATTTTCCATATCGTAACCAAACCTTTCTTATCTTGTGTATTATTCTACAACAAAATATGCCTTATGCAAAGAATTCCTTTAAATAGTTTTCCAATTCTTCCCCATAGTCTGCCGCATTTAACATACCTTGCGGACCTTCTTTTCTCTTTATTGTTTTTTCTTCTTCCACAATATGAAGTACCGGTGCCGGTGTTTTTTTCTCTTCTTTTCCGTTTTCTTCTTCCAGGTCAAGTCTCGGCATTAAATGATTTTCCAGGTAATCCACAAGATTTGTCTTGAGCAGCTTCTTTTTCCCCATAATATCCACAATTCCTGAAATGGAAAAATAAAGATACAGACCCAGTATACTGACAAGATAATAGGGTATAATTTGAAATAAGGTATCACCTGCTGCCAGGCTTACACATACACATATACCTGAAACCAGTATGGATAACAGTGTAAATTGTCCTGACAAATGGGCAATCCTCTCTAAAGATAATCCTGCTATACGGATCTTTGAAATAAACTTATCTACAAAAACAGATGTATTCATCATCTTACCATTTAATTGATAGCAATTAATGAATTTTAATTTACATTGCTTTAGCAGCGTATTTCCGGTGGTTGGCATATTGTCGGATTCCTCGATCATTTTATGAAATATCACACCTAACAATATCTGGCATATAATACTTAGAAATAATAGTATCAAAATGGTAACGGATAAAACCTTATGTTTAAAAAATATGGCAAGCATAATCTTCCTCCTTTTTCTTAATTATTATTATAGAAGAAAGGGTTTTTTTGCTCAATATTTCCGCCCCGCTAAAGCATCACACTTGTTCGACAAAATCTTTCTTAAATCATGCAAAAAGTACTGTTTTCTACTGGAAAACAACAATATTTTCTGTTATACTTTATGCTTGTAAACCAAAAGATACATCATTCAGAAAGGGTCGGGTGTATATATATGAAATATCAGACAAAAGGTGTTTGTTCCTCTTCCATTGATATTGAAGTAGAAAACGGTATTATCAAATTTGTTGAATTTTTTGGCGGATGTAACGGTAACTTAAAAGGAATTGCATCTCTTGTAACAGGCATGAAAGTAGAAGATGCTATTTCCAAATTAAAAGGAATCCGTTGCGGATTTAAGAACACTTCCTGTCCTGACCAGCTGGCTCAGGCTTTAGAATCAATACAAAACGGAAATTGTTAAAACAGGAGGCTCTGCTATGAGCGATACAACCACAACTAAAAAAATTGTCTTAACCGGCGGCGGAACAGCAGGACATGTAACTCCAAACATTGCACTGCTTCCCCGTTTAAACGAACTTGGATATGAAGTATCCTACATTGGTTCCTATGATGGTATCGAAAAAAGATTGATTACGGATTTTGATATTCCTTATTATGGCATTGCAACGGGTAAGTTCAGAAGATATCTCGATATCAAAAACTTAACCGATCCCTTCCGCGTAATTAAGGGATATTCCGAAGCCCGTAAGCATTTAAAAAAGATTCGTCCCGATGTGGTATTTTCTAAGGGTGGCTTTGTCAGCGTTCCCGTTGTACGGGCTGCTGCTTCCCTAAAGATTCCCTGCATCATACATGAATCAGATATGACCCCGGGGCTTGCCAATAAAATATGCATTCCCTGTGCAGAAAAAATATGTTGCAATTTCCCGGAAACCGTAAGCATGTTACCTGCAGAAAAAGCAGTTCTTACCGGTTCCCCTATCAGGGAAGAGCTGGCCAAAGGTGATAAACTTGCTGCTCTTGATATGTGTGGTTTTACAGCTAATAAACCTGTGATCTTGGTCATCGGCGGAAGTCTCGGTGCAGCATCAGTCAATACCGCTGTACGTGAAGCCCTTCCTACCCTACTGCAGGATTTTCAGGTGGTTCACATTTGCGGTAAAGAGAAAATTGACAATATGCTCCTTCATACCGAAGGATACATTCAGTTTGAATATGTAAAAGCAGAATTAAAAGATTTATTTGCTTTGGCAGATGTGGTAATATCCCGTGCGGGCGCAAACTCCATTTGCGAACTCCTTGCCCTTAAAAAGCCTAATCTTCTTGTTCCCCTTTCTGCAAAAAGCAGCAGAGGTGATCAGATATTAAATGCCAAGTCCTTTGAATCACAGGGTTTTTCACTGGTAATAGATGATGATGATTTATCTCCCACGCTGTTAGCTGAAAAAGTCACTGAACTGTACTTTAACCGACAGTCCTTTGTGGATGCCATGAGTAAAAGTAATCAACATGGTTCCATTCATACCATCACTAAATTAATAGAAGAATGTGTAAATAAATAAGGAGAAATACTACATATCTTGTTTTTCGGTTATGTAGTATTTCTCCCTTATTTTTTCTTGTATATAAAGTTACTATTACCTGTTTAATTTACTAAAATAGTAAATTCAATATCCCATTCTTCTTTATCATTTCGAAACGTTACTTTTGCATTTCTTTCCGGTATATCTCTCATCTTTTTAGCATCCATCTCTATAATCTCACACTCCCGTGAAATTGTATGAAATTCTTTAACCGAAATAGCATGCGTTGTACTTCCCATAAGTCCCATTTTATGTTCCGGTAAATATATACCGATTTTATCCTCATCAGGATTTACCGTCACGGTAGAATTGGCCTGTACCACTTCTTTTCTTCCGGTATTATCATTAAAAATGACTACAATCGGTTCCTCTACAATACCTACAAAAGATTCCAACCATTGTTCTCCCGGAAGCGTAGATTCTATGTCTACGCCTTTGGGTATATCATTTTCTTTTGCAGCTTCCATTTTTAAAGAATCTTCTATAATGCTACTTTCGGAATTATCTTCTTTTAGTTTTTCCACTATTGATAATGCATTTACGCACGCCTGCTCGTTAGAAGCAAAAATATCAATATCATATGTCAAATTTTCAGGATACATAAAGAAAATAAAAGTATCTCCTCTATCAAATCCAGTACCTATTATTTTGTCATTTCCTATATTCACTTCCATATCGTTATTAATCCAATTTAATTCTTCTTCACCAAAATATTTTTTTATATTACTTATAGCTTCTTGAGCATCTACTGCACTCCCAATTACACTTCTATCGATTCGGTTGGAAATGCTAATAGACGCATACTCTTCTTCTCCTTTTTTATATGAATATGACACTCCTATTGAGGAAGTTCCATCTACTGCACCCTCCTTACATATAGCAATTCCCATTGCAGGACAATACAATCCATCTTTTGTACTATATGCCATACATTCCTTTAATGGTACTTCCAATGCTTTTATAATATTTTTTTCTTTCAACCACTCAACAACATTTGTTCCTTCTTCTAAACCCCAAAAAAAGTAATTAGAGCGTATTTCAATTCCATTTCCTATAAAAATAATATTCATATCATCATAGGCAAACTCTATATTTTCTATCTGTCCTTTTTGCATCTTTTCTCGTTGTGATATGTATTCGTCTAAATTATCATCCGAATTGGAACAATAAAATGGCAATTCCTTTCCATCAACAGATAATGTTACATCTATCTGTTGATCCATAATACTCTCATTTCTTTTTATATTCCAATTTAATTCTTCATTTTTTAATCCTTCTTCATCTAAATACCACTTAGGTACAATTATATCTTCTATTATTTCATCAGTATTTTCCTCCAAAATTTCTTTCTCGACAGTCTCTTCAACCTCCGTTTCCAAAGCAGGCGCTTCTTCTACAAAAGCTTCTTCTACAAAAACTTCTTCTATTACTCCTGATTCATCTATCGTCTTTTCAGCTCCACAACCAGTAAGCAGTATAAAAATACTAACTAGTAATAATATAAAACTATTTTTTTTCGTCATAATAATAATCACCTTCCCTATTTATTTTTGTTTGACATTTAGTGCGTGTCATTTTGTATCAAATTTTAGCACACAATACAAATATTGACAAGAACTAAATGTCATTATAAGGAGTAACTATGTTTAAGAACAAAAATAATAATTCAAATAATCTTTGTGGAAAGAAAATTAAAGAACTACGTCAAAACATTATTCCTCGGATGTCACAGCGTGCTTTAGCTGACAAGTTACAGCTTATGGGAATGGATCTTGACAAAAATGCTATTCAGCGCATAGAAAGCGGGCAACGCTTTGTTACCGATATTGAATTAGCAGTATTCTCACAAGTTTTTTGTATTGCTCCCAGTGAATTATTGGGAATTAATTGCTTTACAGAAAAAACCTGTTCACCTATAAATGCAAAAATAACTAACGTTGACTCAGAATCAGATGAATAGTCAAAAGAAACAAAAGGGGAGAGTCACTCCATAACTATAATGGGTTATTTCGCGACTCTCCTCTTTAATTTTCCCACTCTAAAATTGTTTTTTCCAAAATATCAATGGCCCTTTCGTTTTCTTGTTGACAATATGCCACCATGACGTCTTCGCCCTGACTTTCTAAATCTGTAATATCTGCTCCCAGTTGGACATAACATACATAATTATTGATAACTTCTATTCTGGATGCAAATACTTTTGCCTTATTTTGTGGTTGTTTTTCGTAAATATTTAAAAGTAGCTCCCTATATTCATTCATATACTTTTCCACATCCCTGAGACAATCTTCCTTTGCTTCAATCAGAATCATCATATCGATACCGGCTTCCGAATGCTGATATTCCGCCATAAAACTTTCATACATATCAGAAGAAACACCCGTTCTTTCTGCAAACTCCTCTTCTGACAAAAGTGCATCCGGCCAATAATTATCTTCTAAAATAGAGACTACCGCTTCTTTCAGCTCCATCATGGGAGTAACTATCTTGTATTTACTTCCCGCTTGCAATGTGTTAATTGCATTATCTTCACTACCATTGTTCTCCTTAATATACGCCTGACTATTTCTTTGTCTGCTATTTTCCTCTCCCCCTTTGCAGCCTGTAAATTGTAATATCATTCCAAGAAAGGATAAAACCATACCTGCTTTCATTATATGTTCCTTCATACTCCGCCGCCTCCATACTTTTTTGGTAAAATATCTCTTTTTCAAAGTATTTCCATACATTAGACAAATTATGCCTGCACATGCTATACTATGTAAGGCAGACGAAAGAAAAACAAGCAAACGAAAGGGTCTGACATGTTATTTAATTCCTATATATTTATATTTATATTTCTGCCGCTTGTTTTAGCAGGTTGGTATTTTCTTAATTCCAAAAAAGCATATACTTTTGCCAAATTCTTTCTGGCAGGTATGTCCTTATGGTTTTACGCCTATTTTAACTACTATTATCTCATGATTATTGTTGCCAGTATTTTAGGCAATTACCTGCTTAGTTTCCTTATGAAATTTTCCCGTACCAAATTATCTTCCCGCCTTTTACTTTTTACGGGACTTTTGTTTAATTTGGGGCTTTTATTTTATTTTAAATACTATGATTTCTTTTTTGAAAACATTAACGCCCTTTTTCAAACTGACTTTGCATTAAAGCATATCTTGCTCCCCTTAGGTATCAGTTTTTTTACCTTCCAGCAGGTTTCCTTTATTGTAGACAGATGTCTCGGCAAGGCTGATCATTATTCTTTTGCAAACTATATTACATTTGTAACCTTTTTTCCCCAATTAATTGCCGGTCCTATTGTTTTGTATAAAGAGATGATGCCTCAATTTGAGGACATCTCCAACCGGAAGTTCAGCTTAGATAACTTTTATAAAGGATTTTCATTGTTTACTCTGGGGCTTGGAAAGAAAGTTCTTCTTGCAGATGTTCTTGCTCTGCCTGTAAACTTTGGTTTTCAAAATACATTATTTTTGGATACTCCTTCCACACTGCTAGTCATTCTCGCATATACTTTCCAAATTTATTTCGACTTTAGCGGTTACAGCGATATGGCAATCGGTTTGGGCCGGATGTTTAATATTGAACTACCGGTAAATTTCAATTCTCCTTATAAAGCATGTTCCGTAAAAGAATTATGGCAAAGATGGCATATGACACTTTCCAGATTTTTTATTCAATACGTATACATTCCTTTAGGCGGCAGCCGAAAAGGAAAGGCACGAACCATGTTTAATACCTTTATGGTCTTTTTCTTAAGCGGGCTTTGGCATGGTGCAAACTGGACTTATGTGGCGTGGGGTACCATGCAGGGACTTTTGGTTATTTGGGATAATTTAGGTATTGTAGGCGTAAAAGGAAGTAACGATAAGCTTCCTGCTAAACTATACATCCCAAGACCTGTGGGATGGTTTTTCACTTTTATGTTTTTTAATATCTCGCTTATCTTCTTTGGAAGCAGTAGTATGTGCAATGCATTCCAAATGTTTAAAAATATTTTTGCCCTAAAAGAAACCGGTTATATTTACAAGCTTGCGGCCAATTTAGATATCCCTGAATTTTATATTTTCAAGCAGGCCATTAACTTAGCAAAACCGGATTTGTTAAATTATGCTTTCGTTATTTTATTTGTTTTGTTACTTGTCATTTGCTTTTTTATCATCAGCCGCAAAAATGCTGTGCAGCTGGTTACGGATGAAAGGGTTTCAAGTAATAAATTTGCAATGATAATATCCGCTATTTTTGTGTGGTGTATTATTTCCTTTTCACAGGTAAGTACGTTTATTTATTTCAATTTTTAGCACGAGGATGAATTTCAATGACGAAAAATTTCTTTAAACGGTTTGCCATAGGAAGTATTATTTTACTTCTCCTATGTATGGGACTGGTTATATTATTTGATCCCTTTTTTCAATATCATAAGCCTCTGCCCGGGTTAAAAGCGGTTCTTTCCGATAAAGAATACCAGTGTATCGGTACGCTGAAAAATTTTGATTATGACAGTCTGATTGTGGGCTCTTCCGTTTGTGAAAACTATAATAACAGATGGTTTGATGAAGGCTTTGATTGTACGTCGATAAAGGCAATCCGTTCTTACGGTGCAACTGCCGATTTATGCTACTTAATGGATGTTGCCTTCGAAAAGCAGGAAATTAAGTATGTTTTTTATAATTTGGATCCATCGGCACTTTCTGCCATACCGGAAACTACTTATGAAAGTACCGGTTGCCCCATGTATTTGTACGATGACAATTATTTTAATGACATTCAATATCTTCTCAATAAAGACGTTTTATTTGAAAAGATTCCGTATCTGATTGCCAATTCCTTTATCGGTGATTATGATGAAGGCGACTCCTATAACTGGGCACAGTGGAAAACGTTTAGTGAAGATATGATTTTAAGCCATTATGTCAGACAGCCTTCTATTGCTCCCATGAAACCGGCTGACGCCCATCAGGAATATTTGGACGCAAACATTGCCCTTTTGACAAAGCAAATAACAGCACATCCGGAAACGGAATTTATCATTTTTGTACCTCCTTACTCTATTTTGTGGTGGGATAATATTTACCGGACCGGAGAAACAGAAAGTTATTTATATAACATGGAAGTAGCTCTTAAAGAGCTTCTTACCTATGAAAATGTCGAACTTCACTTTTTCCTAAACGACCGCACCATTGTAACCGACCTAAATAATTACATGGATACACTCCATTTTTCTAAGGAAGTAAACCATTATATTTACAACTGCTTAAAGGACGGTTCTCATAAGTTGACAGCGGAAAATTATGAAGATATCATGCATGACATGCGAAGCCTTGCATACGACACTGTAAATGAACTATTAATTCCCTATGAAGATCGAATCATAGTGGGAAGCGAATAATAAACAGAAAAGAGGAATCCATCATGAAAAAATTAATTTCTTGGAATGTAAACGGTCTTCGTGCCTGCGTAGGAAAAGGCTTTACGGATTTTCTTATGGAAGAAGATGCAGACATTTTCTGCATTCAGGAATCCAAATTACAGGAAGGACAAATTGACCTTGACCTGCCCGGTTATTATCAATATTGGAATTACGCCGAAAAAAAAGGATATTCCGGAACAGCTATTTTTACCAAAGAAGAACCCCTTTCTGTTTCCTACGGAATGGACATAGAAAAACACGACCATGAAGGCCGTGTTATTACACTTGAATTTGAAAAATTTTATATGGTGACTGTCTATACTCCCAATTCCCAGGACGAACTAAAACGACTTGATTATCGTATGGAATGGGAAGACGACTTCCGCATGTACTTAAAAAAATTAGAAGAAACAAAACCGGTTATTTTTTGCGGAGACTTAAACGTTGCCCATAAAGAAATTGACTTAAAAAATCCCAAAACCAATCGTCGTAATCCCGGATTTACCGATGAAGAACGGGATAAATTTACTCTTCTTACAGAGGCCGGATTTATAGATACTTTCCGTCATTTCTATCCCGATTTGGAAGGGGCTTATTCCTGGTGGTCTTACCGCTTCCATGCCCGCGAAAAGAATACAGGGTGGCGTATCGACTATTTCCTTGTATCAGACTCATTAAAAGATTCTTTAAAAGATGCTCTTATTTACAAAGATATCTACGGATCGGATCACTGTCCCGTAGGACTTTTGCTTGAAATATAAGAAACTATTCTTCTAACAATCTAAGACCCGCTGTATCGGTAACGGGCAGGGAAAATACAATGGCTTTTGCCTCTGTTTCGATTCCTGCCTGTTCCATAATAGCCTTCATGATATCATTTTTCTGTTCTTTCTTTGCCACAATGAAAATCATTTCTTTTTCTGCCGCAATGGAAACACCCATGAATTTCTCAGCCTGTTCCATTCCTGTTCCTTTGGCATGTATAACAGTACCGCCGTAAGCACCTGCTCCTCTGGCTGCATCCATCACAACTTCAATATTTCCCTGGTTTGCAATTACTACTATAAGCTCATGTACCGTATCCTTCAAAACTGATTCCTCCTCTTTTTGATACTCCTGATTTGCCGTTAAAAATTCCAATGCCTTTTTCCCACCAATACTGCTTAGCGGAACAATAAAGGCAATCCCGCCGCCCGGTACATCTATTTGAAACTTTCTTTGTAAATCGGTTTTTGTCTCCACCCATCTGTTTTCTTCTAAAACTGTGAAAATGACCGCTTTTTCTGCTGCCTCCAACCCAAGATAGTCAAGGACAGCTCCGGATGCAGTTCCTGCACCTAATGTAATAAGCATTACCTGCAGGCCTTCTTCGTCATAAAGTTTCAAAAACTTTCTGGTCAGATTTCTATCAATAATTGTTGTCATTAAATACAGTTTACTCATATTAACCCTTTCGTTTCTATTAGCAACCATTGTTTATCATTTTATAATTCGATAATTTCCATATCTCCATAAACTTCTGTGTAAGTATGCTGAAGAACAGCTTCTTTGTGAAGTTTGTCTTCTTTGATTCTGTAAATTAGACCAAGTATCTGAATGGTAATAAGGGGTGTCATGGCAACCATGGCAACCACACCAAAAGCATCTGCCACAATATTTCCACCGATTGCATCACAGGCTCCCATGGCAAATGGTAATAAGAAAGTCGCCGTCATGGGACCGGATGCCACCCCGCCGGAGTCAAAAGCAATGGCTGTAAAAATTTTAGGAACAAACAACGTCAAAATAAGTGCAATTGCATATCCGGGAATTAAAAACCACATAATGGATATTCCAGTAAGAACCCTTATCATGGCAAGTCCAAGGGACGCTGAAACACCGATGGATAAACTTAAGCCCATTGCCTTTGCGGAAATTGCTCCTGATGTTATTTCCTCTACCTGCTTTGTCAGGACAAATACAGCAGGTTCTGCCAAAACGATAAAATAGCCGATCATCATGCCGATAGGAACAATAATCCACGCATACGGTAATCCCGCTATTACATGCCCTAAATAGTTACCGGCTGGCATAAATCCTACATTTACCCCTGTCAGGAATAAAACTAAACCGATGTATGTATAAATCAGACCTACAATAATTCTGATTAATGCTTTCTTTTTAATGTCTCTGGAAACGATCTGGAATATGGCAAAAAATACGATAATAGGTAACAATGAAACGGCCATTTCCTCTATATAGGTAGGTATACCGGAAGAAAATAATGTCCAAAGTTCAACTGAGTTTTCTACATTCGGGATACTCTTCGGCACATAATCCGCACTTTCCGGATGATAAATCATTCCAAGTATCAGTACTGCAAGTATGGGGCCGATAGAGCAAAGAGATACCAGACCGAAGCTGTCGTCCGCGGCATGTTTATCGCTTCGAATTGCAGAAATACCAATACCGAATGCCATGATAAATGGAACCGTCATGGGTCCTGTGGTAACACCACCGGAATCAAATGCAACCGAAAGAAAATCCTTTGGTACAAAAAATGCTAATGCAAATATGATTATGTAAAAAAACAATAACATATGGGAAAGTGCAATGCTAAATAACATACGCAGCAGTGCAATTACCAAAAAGCAGCCTACTCCAAGTGCTACCGCTAAAATAAGTGTCATATTCGGCACAGAGGGAACCTGTTCTGCCAAAACCTGTAAATCCGGTTCCGATATGGTAATGATAAATCCCATAATAAAACTGCACAAAATCATGATGAGCAACTTTCTACTTTTAGTCATGGTGGTACCGACACGCTCTCCCATAGGTGTCATCGCCACTTCTGCACCAATTGAAAAAAACAGCATTCCCACTATTAATAACACCGCACCGACTAAAAATGATAATAGAATACTCGGTGAAATAGGTGCAATGGTAAAACTCAAAATGAGCACAATTGCAATAATAGGAAGTACTGCTTTTAACGTTTCTTTTAATTTTTCTCTAAATCTTGATCTGTTAAACTGCAAAACATCAAACGCCTTTCACAATATAATAAAAAACTTAGTAACAAATTCAGTATAACATAATCTTTTTTCACATTCAGAAGAAATTATAAATTTAACAAATCCTTAACTTTATTGATTTATATTCACAAATAACTGACCGTCTTTAAATAATATTTCTTTTTTCTCTCCTGCATATTCAATGCATACTTTACCTTCTGCATCTGCCCTAATCATTGCAGAGGTTAATTTTCCATTTTCCCACGCCAGATTTACTGTAAAACCACCTCTTGCACGAAGTCCTTCTATTTCTCCATTTTCCCATTCTTTTGGAAGCGCGGGAAGAAGAACTATTTTTCCTTCATGACTCTGCATTAGCATTTCTGCAATTCCGGCAGTACATCCGAAATTTCCATCTATTTGAAAAGGCGGATGATTATCAAATAAATTCGGCAAAGTAGACTTCTTCAGCAACTCTTTTACGTGAAAAAGTGCTTCGTCTCCGTTCTTAAGTCTTGCCCACATATTAATAATCCATGCTCTGCTCCAACCGGTATGACCACCGCCATTTGAAAGTCTTCTGTAAAGGGTGTTCTCTGCTGCTTTTGCCAGATCCGGAGTTTTTTCTACGGATATCTGTGTACCGGGATGCAAAGCAAATAATTGGGATATATGTCTGTGACCGGGATCCACTTCTTCGTAGTCCTCGTTCCACTCCATAATCTGCCCATGCTTTCCAATTTGGATTGGTGCAATTTTTCCAAGTGTTTCTCTTAATTTTTCACAGAAGATTTCGTTTGTGTTTAGGATTTCCGATGCCTTTAGGCAACTGCTAAACAGCTCCCGGATAATCTGGTTATCCATGGAAGCTCCCTTACAAATCACACCTTTTTCTCCGTTTGGTAAAATATATTCATTTTCCGGGGAAAGTGTAGGAGAAGTTACTAAATAATCCCCATCTTCCGTCAAATAATCAAGTATAAATTCCGCGGCTTCACACATAGTAGGATAGTGCGTTGCCAAAAACCTTTTATCTCCGGTAAATGTATAATGCTCCCATATATGTAAGCAAAGCCATGCGGCTCCCATAACCCAATAGGTGGAACTAAGGCAAACATCTTGGGGTGCCGTATCTCCCCAGATGTCTGTATTATGATGTGCCATAAAGCCTTTGCATCCATACATAACATCTGCCGTCTTTTTTCCGTTTTCCCGCATACGTTCTATATGGTCTATTAAAGGAAGATGACATTCCGACAAATTACAAACCTCTGCCGGCCAATAATTCATCTGTGCATTAATATTAATGGTAAATTTACTTCCCCAAGGCGGCATAAAATCAGCATTCCAAATTCCTTGCAAATTTGCAGGCAACGAACCCGGACGGCTGCAGGAAATAAGCAAATATCTTCCATACTGATAAAATAATTCTATCAAGGCATTATCCTGTACTCCTTTTTGCAATGCTTCCAGCCTTTTTGGAGTGGTCAAATCTTCAACTATGGTTTCCTTTTTCCCGAGGCAAAATTTCACTCTCTGATATAAAGTATGGTAATCTTTAATATGTTCCCGAAGCAATTCTTCCCACTTAAGTTGCGTAACCTTTTCCAATCGTGTGATTACAGACTGCTTTGGATTTTTTTCGCGAAATGTGGTATCTGCCGCTAAGAGAATTGTTACCTCATCTGCTTCTTTTACGATGATACTGCTTCCGATAACTTGGGTACTTCCACCTTTTGCAAGCACCTTGATGGCACAGCTAAATTCTACCGCACCTTTTCCCCCACATTGACCGGTTATTACAAAGGCATCCTCTCCAATCGACTCGCATCTATCTATGCAGGTATTATACCCAGGGTGCCGATAAACCTGTTTTTGAAAGGGTGAAAAATCCCAGGTAATATTACCCCTTGCAAGCTGTATATGAAAGGATAGCGATTTTTCTTTATCTGCCGTAAGATGAATAGCTATCACCTGCTGTGGATAACTTGCAATGATTTGTCTTTGATAGTGTACATCCCTCTGCACATAAGAAACCTCTGCAATAGCATTATCTATATTCAGTTGTCTCTTGTACTCCGCATATTCTTCATCCACTCCGCTAAAATGGATATATAAATTTCCGAGAGGCTCATAATGGCTCTGTTCCTCTGGGGTCCCGGATAAAGCAAAGGCACATAAATCCTGTGCCTCGCTAATTTTTCCATCCATAATGAGCTTTCGAATTTGAGGTAAGTATTCCTTTGCTGAAGGATTATTTCTATCCCTCGGTCCACCATACCACACACTATCCTCATTCAGTTGAATGCATTCCGTATTTATATTTCCGTAAATCATACCCCCAAGTCTGCCGTTCCCAATCGGCAACGCTTCGTTCCAATCCTTGGCGGGCTTATCAAACCAAATTGCTTTGTTCATAACTAATTTTGTCCGTAATAAGCATTTGCTCCATGCTTTCTAAAATAGTGTTTATCCTGTAGTTCTGAAGGTGCCGGTGCAATTTTGGGATTAATGGTTTCCGCTCTGTACGCCATTTTTGCAACCTCTTCCAATACAACGGCATTGTGAACGGCATCAAATGCATCCTTACCCCAGGAAAAAGGACCATGATTCTTGCAAAGTACCGCAGGCACTGCCATGGGATCTTTTTCTAAACGCTGAAACTCACTTACTATCAGACGACCGGTATTTTCTTCGTACGCTTCGTCAATTTCTTCTTTTGTTAAACATCTTACACACGGAACCTCACCATAAATGTAATCTGCGTGTGTCGTTCCATAACAGGGGATACTTCTTCCTGCCTGTGCCCAGCTTGTGGCGTAAGAAGAATGGGTATGAACAACACCCCCTATTTCAGGAAATGCCTTATAGAGTTCCAAATGAGTAGGAGTGTCGGAAGAAGGTTTATATTTTCCTTCTACTTTGTTTCCCTGTAAATCCATAACTACCATATCATCGGGAGTTAATTTATCATACTCCACACCACTTGGCTTAATTACAAAAAGTCCGCTTTCCGTATCAATTCCACTTACGTTACCCCATGTAAAAGTTACAAGTCCGTACTTGGGAAGTAACATATTCGCTTCATATACCTGTTTCTTTAATGCTTCTAACATTTGTAAAACCTCCAATTATTTATAAGCATCTACTGCAGCATGCTCAATCGCAAGACCTGCCATATAACGTTTCATGAATTTATCAAAACCTGCAACATCCTCTGCAGTGGGTTCCATACTGCTACCGCTCTGTCCTGCGAAAATTTTATTATTTAAATAATCCTGTAAGGATTCCGCTGCTTCCTTCTTTTCCATATAGTTTGCAAGAAGCGCTATTCCCCATGCGCCGCCTTCTCCGGCTGTTTCCATTACTGAAACGGGAGAGTTCATTGCTGCTGCCGCAATTCTCTGACCCACGCCTTTTGTCTTAAAGTAGCCACCGTGACCAAACATTTTATCTACTTTAACGCCCTCTTCTTTAAACATAAGATCAAGTCCTGCTTTTAAAGCAGCAAGTGCAGAATAAAGATGTGCTCTCATAAAATTAGCAAGGGTAAAATTATCTTCTGCTTTTCTTACAAACAACGGTGCACCTTCATCAAATCCGGTAACAGGTTCTCCGGAAAAATAGTTGTAAGAAATTAATCCGCCACAATCGCCTTCGCCTTCCAATGCTTTGTTAAATAAGGTTGTATATAAGGTGTTTTTATCAATTTTTGCACCGATGCTTTCTGCAAACTGATCAAATATGGATACCCATGCGTTAATATCAGAAGTACAGTTATTACAGTGAACCATACCAACCAGTGCACCATCAGGCGTAGTCACCAGGTCAATTTCAGGATAAACCTTGGAAAGCTCTTTTTCTAAAACCACCATAGCAAATACGGAGGTACCTGCAGATACGTTACCGGTTCGGATTCCTACAGAATTCGTAGCCGTCATACCGGTTCCTGCATCTCCTTCCGGAGGACAAAGAGGAATTCCTGCCGCAAGCTGTCCGCTTACATCTAAAAGCTTTGCTCCTTCTTCTGTTAATGTTCCGGCATTTTCACCTGCTGTCAATACGGTAGGAAGAATATCTCCTAATTTCCATCCAAAACCTTCGCCGTTTATTAAGGTATTAAATTTGTCAACCATAACCTCATCGTAGTTACCTGTTTTGATATCTATGGGGAACATACCGGATGCGTCGCCAACACCCAATACCTTTTTACCGGTAAGCATCCAGTGTACATAGCCTGCCAAAGTTGTAAAGAAAGCAACGTCCTTTACGTGCTCTTCTTTATTAAGAATTGCCTGATATAAATGAGAAATACTCCATCTCTGAGGAATATTGTAATTAAATTCTTTCGTCAGTTTTTCTGCAGCTTCCTCTGTAATGGTATTTCTCCATGTTCTAAAAGGTACAAGTAAATTGTCATCTTTGTCAAAAGCAAGATATCCATGCATCATGGCCGAAAAACCGATGGAACCTATTTTCGTAATGGTTGTATCATACTGCTTCTTTACATCTGCAAGTAAATCCTGATAGCAAGCCTGGAGACCTTTCCATACATCCTCAAGTGCATAAGTCCAAATTCCGTTTATGTACTGATTCTCCCACTCATATCCTCCTGCTGCCAAAGGCGTTCCTTTTTCGTCAATTAATACTGCTTTGATTCTGGTAGAACCGAATTCAATTCCTAATGATGTTTTACCTTCTTCGATTAATAATTTTGTATCCATACTATCCCTCCATACTACTTTACTATATAGTTTCATAGTACAACTTGTACGCTTATAAATACAAGTTGTATTTCCCTTATTTTATCTTCTTTCCTTACAGGAATTTCCTATTACCAGCTTCGGCTCAATCATGATTCTCTTTTCTGCTACAGCATCTTCTCCCTCTTGCAATATTTTTAACAACAACTCCGCAGCCATTTCTCCCAATTTCTCTTGAGGATGTACAATAGTAGTTAGCCGGAAATCATCACTTACCGCCATGTATGAATTATCATAACCGGTTACAGAAATATCTTCCGGCACTTTCCGTCCTGCATCCCGAAGCGCCCTTATGACTTGTAGGGCAATTTCATCGTTATAACATACTACTGCATCCATTTTTTTATGTTCATTCATCATTTGCATAATAGCATCATAGGGGTGCACTTTTCTATCTTCCGTATGAAACCAAATAACACTATCCGGATCATACATCATTCCGACTTCCTGCAAGGCCATAACATATCCCTTATGCCTGTTTTGTCCCTGCATATCATCAGCTTTAAATACACCAACTATATTTTTATGACCGATATCCAGCAAATACCTGGTTATGGTATATCCTCCTTTTTCATCATCCATCAGAACTTGAGGCTTATGACTCATTTTAGAAAAGCATCCCTGAATAAACACGTAAGGAATATTATAATCCTCCAATTTTTGGTATAAGTTCATATGCTTGCAATAAATCTGACTTTTACTGGGTTCTATAATAATTCCTTCTATATCTTTCTGTAAAAGTTCTTCTAAACACTTTGCTTCCCGGCTTCTGGAATTATGGGTATTTTTTAAAATAATGCTATAACCATCCCTTGCAAGCGCCGTATCAATTCCGTCTATTACCCTTGGAAAAATATAATCTGATAAATAAGTGGTAACAACCGCAATATTTCTGGAATTTCTACTTCGATGGACCATCTCTGAACAAAATGTTCCCCTGCCATGCTGTGCAAAAATATATCCTGCATTTTCCAAAATAGAGAGTGCCTTACGGACAGTCTGTCTGCTGACCTGGTAGGCAACAGATAATTCATTTTCTGATGGAAGTTTATCTCCGGCTTTGATGTCACCTTTTAAAATCTGTTCCTTTAAGTCATCCATCAATTTAAAATACTTTAGTTGTTTTTGTTCTATATTATGCCCTGACATAAGGTACCACCTTTTCTTTAACTTGTATGTAACTTGTATTTTAATTTTATCATAAATAATTCTACCGGCAAGTAAATAGCAATACTTGCAAAAATTATTATTTTCATAAATAATATAAAAGGAAACCACATATAAAGGAGATATTTCAAATGACAGAAAAAGAAAAAGCCGCTGCCGGTTATTTATATAACCCAAACTATGACAACGAACTTCTGCAAGAGCTTCATATATGTTATGATTTATGTCATGAATTTAATCAGTTAAAACCTTCTGACCGTGTTGAACAAACAAAATTGTTAAAAAGAATTTTCGGTCATATGGGCAATGACGTATATATTAATTCCCCTTTTGGATGCGATTACGGTTATAATATTTCTATCGGAAACCATTTTTTTGCAAATCGCAACTGCCAAATTCTTGATGGTGGCAAGGTTACCTTTGGAGATTATGTTTTTATTGCTCCCAATTGTACCTTTACTACAGCTGAACATGCACTTGATGTAGAACAACGTAACGAAGGACTGGAGATTGCATTGCCCATTACTATTGGCAATAATGTTTGGATTGGTGCAGGGTCTACTATATTAGGCGGTGTTACTATCGGTGATAATACTATTATCGGAGCCGGTAGTGTTGTTACTAAAGATATACCTGCCAATGTAGTAGCTTTTGGCGTACCCTGTAAAGTTATAAGAGAAATTACAGAAAAAGATAAGGAAAAATATCCTGTATACCTCGGAAAATAAATAAAAACCCACGAGAAATCTCTCGTGGGTTTACGCATATGATAAATTTTATTTTTATTTCATCAAACCAATAAATTTTTCTATAGGCATCTCTCCCAAGTCCTGTTTTTCTCCATCCCTGCTTCGCACAGATATCGTTTGCTTATTTTCTTCTTTTTCACCAAGAATAAGCATATACGGTACTTTATCCAGTTGTGCTTCACGTATTTTATAACCCAGTTTTTCATCTCTCTCATCTACTTCCACACGGATTCCGGCTTCTCTTAAAGCTGCTGCCACCTTCCCTGCATACGCACAATATTTATCAGAAACCGGAAGTATTTTTGCCTGGACAGGAGCTAACCATGCCGGAAACTTTCCTGCATAATGTTCAATTAAAATGCCAATAAATCTTTCGATGGAACCAAATACTACCCGGTGAATCATAATTGGCCTGTGTGCTTCCCCATCAGGACCGATATATTCGATATTGAATCTTTGCGGCAACTGGAAATCCAGCTGAATCGTTCCGCACTGCCACGTTCTGCCTATGGAATCCTTTAAGTGAAAATCAAGCTTCGGTCCGTAAAATGCTCCATCACCTTCATTTATTTTATAAGATACATTCATGGCGTCCATTGCATTTCTAAGGGCATCCGTTGCCATTTCCCATTCTTCGTCACTACCAATACTTTTTTCCGGTCTCGTGGATAACTCAACCTCATATTCAAAACCGAACTTCGCATATACCTTGTCAATCAATTTTGCCACTTTTTGAATTTCTTCAATCACCTGCTCTTCCATCATAAAAATATGGGCATCATCCTGCGTAAGTGCACGAACACGCATAAGTCCATGGAGCGTACCGGATTTTTCATTACGATGAACCAGTCCAAGCTCTGCCATTCTCATAGGCAACTCTTTATAAGACCTTGGCTGCAGATTATAAACCAGCATTCCCCCGGGGCAACTCATGGGCTTAATGGCAAATTCAGCCTCATCAATTTCCGTCGTATACATATTTTCTCGATAATAATCCCAGTGTCCGGACGTTTCCCAAAGGCTCTTATCCAGCATAATCGGCGTAGAAATTTCCATGTAGCCTTCTTTTCGATGGATTTCTCTCCAGTAATCTATCAAAAGATTTTTCAGTACCATTCCTTTTGGTAAAAATACCGGGAAACCGGGACCCTGATCAAAAATCGTAAATAATCCCAGTTCTTTTCCAAGCTTTCTGTGATCTCTTTGTTTTGCCTCTTCTATCATGTGTAAGTATTCTTCTAACTGTGATGCTTTTGGAAAAGATATACCATAAATTCTCGTAAGCATTTTGTTCTTCTCATTACCTCGCCAGTAAGCACCTGCCACAGAAAGAAGTTTTATTGCTTTTATGGCGCTGACATTAGAAATATGCGGGCCTGAACAAAACTCTGCATATTCTCCCTGCTTATAGAAAGAAATATTTTCATCCTCCGCAAGTTCATTTATCATTTCCAGCTTGTAAGGTTCTTTGTGTTCCTCCATATAAGCAATTGCTTCTTCTTTGCTAACCTCATAAACCTGAAGAGATAAAGATTCCTTTATAATTTTTCTCATTTCTTTTTCTACTGCATCTAACTGCTCATCCGAAAAAGAAAAAGGAAACTCAAAATCATAATAGAATCCGTTTGCAATTGCCGGCCCTATGGCACATTTTACATCCGGATACAATCTCTTTACCGCCTGTGCAAGAACATGTGCACTCGTATGCCAAAAAGCCTCTTTTCCTTCCTTACTATCAAAATTAACCTCGTTTACCAATCCGTTTCTTTGTAAAACCTTCATTTCTCATGTCTCCTTTCGATTAAAAGATATTAGTATCGAATAACATAAGAAAAGCACCCATAAAATTACTCTACAGTAATTCTAAGGGTGCATTTTGCACGGTTCCACCTTAACTTTTCACTTCAGATTCCAACAAATCCTATCCCTTAACGCGGGCTGACGGTAATACTTAATAACTTCTTGTTTTAGGCATTACAGCTCGGGAATGGTTTTCGTCTGCTGTCCTCATAAATGACTTCCACCAAATGTCATTCTCTCTGGAAGATTTCATACAAACTACTCTTTCCGTCATTGCTTTTCTTATGTTATTTGCCCGTATCATAGCACTTGAAATGACATCTGTCAATTATTTTTATTTTATTTTTTTCTTTTAACGTCTATAAACTGAAAGTTTCTTGTGTTTGCTCTCAACTTTCCTTTATTTTCTGGCATCCCAGCCCATTAACATCTATGTATTTTGCACTTTTCCCTTATTTTTTCCCTTGTGAAGAATCGATAAGGGAAAAAGTGTTTTTTTCGTCTTAATCGTGAACGAAGTCAACTGGAGATTGAATTAAGCGATTTAAAGGGACTTGCAAGGCTTACCAAGAAAAAAGAGCTTGAAAGCAGGATTGCCACCAAAAACGAGGAAATCCGAACCCTCAAAGCCGGATTGTCCGGTATCGTCAGACAGCATGGATTTGCAACGGTACAGGATTTCTACACAGCCTTCTATACCGCACAGAACGCCTTTGACCAATATCAAAAAGACTGTGTCAAGTGGGATGAAACCTACGGAGAAAAAGCCACTCCAAAAGCCACTCCAAAAGCCGAAACCATGCACAAAAAGATAAGAAGGTATCAAGAAAAGGCTGATAGGCAGAACGCCAGCCGACCTTACAGAAGCAGAGACAAAGGGGCGAGATGATCGCCCCTACCAATAATTTATCAATACTATATTCGGTTATTTCTTATACGTAACCTTCATCCCTTTCATATTACCTGCCAGCTTTCCAATCCAATAGAACAAATGCCCGATAGGCTTTTTATAAAAAGCCACTTCAATTCCCGGTGCATAAACCAAACCCTTACGACATTCATCAGTCCAGTATACACCATCTTCTGTCTCATAGTCTGTTCCCGGTATATACGCTAAAGACATCCCACGAAATAAATTGTATGGTATTAACAATTTCGTCTTAGGATTATATAATTTTCTTGATTCCACATCCTTATAAAACTTTTGAACCACCTTTCTCAAAGAACTCAAAGTCTTGTTGTTTGGTACATATGCATTCCAACTAAAAGATGCCCTAGAGAACGTATAGCAACGATTAAATCCAATTCCCAGCAGTGTTCCTTTAACACTTTTAGCAGCCGCATGTCCACCAACCCCACCTGTAGTAGTAATAACCAACGCCTTACTTTTGAAAAAGTGTGGTCTATGAAGCATAAAGCAAAAATGGTCAAATAGATTTTTTAATAATGCAGTTTCTCGCATATTATATGTGCTAGTGGCAATTATAATGCCATCTGCAGTTTCAATTTTTTCTATTATCTTACCAATAACATTATAATGTGGACACTTTTCATATCCTACTCGAAAACAGTTACTACATCCGATACAAAATGGCAAACCTGCTTCAATTAAATGCACTTCGTCAAATTCAATCTCTTTTTGGCTCTCAACTAAACAGTTTTTTGCCTGTTCTACTAACTTCCACGTATTTCCTCTGTGTGCACTTCCATTTATAATTAAAATTTTCACATTCTTCCCTCCAAACGACCTTTTATTTACATCATCATTTCATACACACTCGGAACTGCTGACGTAACTAAGATATTAACTGCTGTTGCTACATTTAAGATTCCGTGTCCAATCATAATAGGCAGTGGATTTCTATTTTTGTAATACCAATAGCAAATCCATAACGTTAATGGCAAAAAGGATAAAAAGCGATACATGATATATCTGCCATCCAATAACATCGGAATAAAACTATGTTGTATTGCATAAAAAAATGCAGGAACAAAAATTGCAATCCACTTATTTTTTATGTAATTTACACCTAAACCAAGATACAAACCGTCTTCCGCCAAGGTCGTTGTTATGGGTAATAGAAAAAGATTAACAATTGCTAAGATAAGTGGAATAGGTGCAATCAACATGGGGGCCAGATACGGAAATACTCCATAACAAATAAATCCAGCCAGATACATTCCTCCCATTCCGACCATCAGCATGGAAACCACTATTAAAAACGCTACATACCACTTACATGTTCCTTTTTCATATTGAATTAGTTTCCCATATGTTATTTTTTGTTTTTTGCAAAGAAATAAAAGAATTCCGATAACCAAAACATTAATAATACTTGCTATCACAGACCACCAATGAAATAAATTCTCTAACTTTTCTCCCAATATTAGGGAAAGAAGCATAAACACACCTACAAACATCAAAGAACGTATCGGCAATAGTAAATACAATCTATTTTTCATTATTTCCTCCCTCCTTCATACCAAGTACTCCAACAAAAAGCAATTCTACAAGTATATCAATATATCTATCTCGCTCTGACTTTATGGTAAGGTCATACCCCAGAATCTCCTTGGACGAACTGCCTGACAAAAAGGCAACTTGCATAGTTGATGTAAGCATAAACGCCAGTAATCTTTTATTCTCTTCTCCAATATCATTTCGAATAGCCATAGATAATCCCTTTTGCGTACATACGGAATTACTTTTTGCCTGATAATTTTGCATATCCCCAAGAATGGAAATACTTGAAATTGCATAATTATCAAAAAGAAAATCGTACACCTGCTTTGCCCAATCTGCCAGTCGCTCCTTATCAGCCAAACCATCCCTCTCATTATAATTCTTTTTATCCGGTGAAAAACACATTACCACATTATTGATAATTCTCTGAACACAAATGGTAATTAGATTTTCTTTACTTCCAAAGTGATAATTAATAAGACCTAATCCCACCTCTGCACGTTCTGCAATTTTGCGTGAAGTTATTTTAGTAACATTTCCGTTATTTTCTCGAATCAATTCCGTGGTAATGTCAATGATTACTTCCTTTACATTTCTTATCTCTTGCATTTATTCCCTCCCTGAACATTGTTCAAATCAATTGTACTGAACATTGTTCAAAAAGTCAACACTATAGTTATATACAATATCTCTCTTAATATCCCTTTATATCGTTATGCTTAGAGCTAAATATCAAAGTCTTTGTCATCCCTACATTGTTGCAAAAAAGCCACTATAGATTCGTTCATCTACAATGGCTTTTCTGTCAAAATAAATATTAATTTATGAAATCACCAAACTTCCAAACTATCAATAGCATCCACCCACGCCTGAATTTCACCATCTAACGCAAGCCTAGCATATTCTAGTGGCTCATCTATCGCCAACGCATTAAGCGAATTTTGCGAGCAAGGAGTAGTTCTTAATCCATCCTCTGCCTTATTACAATTTGTTATAAGTTGTTACCAAATTTTCTTTCCCTTGTTTATTCCCTTATCAGCGGTCAAAAAAAGGGTGGAACGATATAACAGTTATTAAATCCTATAAATTTCGTCATTTGAGAACTGAAATTTCACGGTCTATTCTACAATTTTTTTATCGCCAAAATACTGCATCAAAATCAAAATCAAAGCGCTTCCTGCAAGTATTCCATCCATAATTCCTGCTGGCAACAAAAACATCATCAATGTAATTGTGATAACGCAGTTTATTACAGATAACACTAATCCCCACATTCTATTTTTTAACAATCCTATTGCTCCAATAAGTCTAAACACTCCATATATTGCTCCCATAACCATCATCATATATAGATTGTCTTGAAAATATGGAAGCTTAAATTCAAAATATTGACCTATGTCATATTTATCAGTTCCTATAAGCAAGGCTGGTATCATTGCAAAAATTCCACCAAGTTCCATAAAACCACCATGAATAATCATAAGTATAGCTGCAATCTTGTATTTTTTCATAACTGTATCATCCTCCGTCAAATTCAAATTCGTCTCTCAGCAAAACACACGGGCTCACTGAAATTTCACGTTGCTTTTATTGTTTTAAGCTTTTGTATTTTTCTTCATTAAATCATAACAAAGCACATCTTCATTAGCTGTTACAATTTTATGGGATTCAATAATTATATAACCTCTTTTTCTATAAATATCTTTCGCTGGTAACGAGGAATCTAAAATTATATCTGCATATTTATCTGCTATTTTTTTCTCAGCAAAATCTAAGAGTTGCTTTCCAACTCCTTTGCGTTGATGTTGAGGTAATACAAATAATCTGCATATTTCATTTTCCTTAATAGTTACCGTTCCAAGTGTTTCTTCCCCATCCATTATCAAATAAACAATATCTGCTAAAATATCCTTTGTAATGTTTTCGCTATTATGATGTTCAAGAAAAAAATCAACTACACCTCTTGGATAATAGTGAGGATAAATTTCCTTTATTGTTTCATGTGTTATTAATTTTACATCCTCAAAGTTTTCTGTTTTTGCCTTTTTAATATTCATGCATACTCCTCCACCAACTTCAAAATTTCTCGTGCATTTTCTCAACCTTCCAGTATTTACGGGCTTTCTCGCCCATCAACATCTATGTAATTTTCACTTTTCCCTTATTTTTTCCCTTGTTAGGAAGCTATAAGGGAAAAAGTGTTGTTTTCGTTTTAATCGTTCCCGACTACCTTATCTAGAAGCCTTGCTGAATTCTTTTTGGCTTCCCTTGTAGCGTGGGCGTAAATATTCATTGTGGTACTTACTGCCGAATGTCCCAAGAGCTCCTGCACATCCTTTGGTGGTGCTCCGTTTGCTAACAG
>JAGBBV010000027.1 GCA_017938315.1 Lachnospiraceae bacterium | reverse complement strand
ATGGAGCTATCTGTTCCCATTCCTGATCAGTCAATTCATAACGCCTCAACATAATCAACACCCCTTTTTCTTTATTTTACCATAAAAAAGAGAGATGAACATATTTTTTGTGCATTTTTTATTTTTCAAACACGCTCTAGTGTACTGTACCGTTGATATTTAGTATATCTAATCCTCCATTACGGAGAATCAGATTCAATAACCGGATATAAAGATCGGATATAAAGATATAAGTTTCGTCCTTGCTGTTTCCGTCTGAAAATGCCAGATGACTTTCGACGGAAGCTGATTGCGTTCTGCTTCCCATGCGGCAACTTCATTTCGAAGCAACTCGATTTCTTCCATTCTTCTTGACAGACACTGCCGTGTAAGAACATTCAGTTCGATTTCTGCTATGTTATGCCAGCTTCCGTGCTTTGGTGTATAGTGGATTTCCATCCTCTTTATGATTCTGCGGGCTTCTTGGTGAGGAAGCACTTTATAAACAGATGCCGCTTTGTGTGTATTCAGGCTATCCATTACCAGTATGATCTTCTCTGCTTCCGGGTACATAACATCAGACAGATATTTGTTTTCCTGCGCCCAGTCCACTGCTGTCCGGTGTTCCCGTACACTAACATGATGCCGACCGCCAAGAGGTTCAATAAAGGCAAAAATACTGCAGGTTCCATTGCGTACATATTCGGCGTCTGTTTTACTGCTATCTCCGGAGCGCATCGGAAGTGATTCTCTGACATCGCCAAACAGCTGATAAGGCTTCTCGTCCATGCAGACAACAGGAATGTCCGGATTATATGGAAGCTCATATACATCAAGAACATCTTCCATGCAGGCTACGAATTCTGCATGTCACGCAGGTAAGCACTTTCCGATACTGCATCATATTCCGAAGAATACATATAATAAAAAGTTTGATAGTCCCTTTCTTTTGACAATTTCTTTTTTTCAGCTTCCATTTCTCCCTCTATATACTTCAAAGGAGCAAAACCGCCCATCTGATCCCACACTTTTATGCCTTATTTTACTTGTCTGTCCCACTTTTTATTTTTATAATCCAATTTCACCTATAAACCTCTCTATACCCTAATTTCTAATCAGTGATACACTAAGTTAATGCCATGGTATACGTGATGGCGATACTATATCATTTGCATATAAATCTACCAACGCATAGCTTACCCTTTCTTTAGCAAAACTCCCTGTTGCTTCTCTTTCCATTAATGCCTTAATAGCAATATCCACATGCTCCAACATAGTATTGGAGCGTCCACTATTAGCCAACTCATCAAATCATTCATGTTGTGCATCTGAATCTTCCTAATTATCATTCATCCCATGAAATTCCGTTTTCTTTCAATACCTCCAACGCATCTTCAAAAAAAGGAACCTCTATTTCTGCTTGATTAATTTTACAGCGTTCTTTATCAAAAAATAGTTTTGGAATTTCAATTACATCAATGTCAATATCCATTCCATATTTCCGGGCAAGCTTGAGCATCGCTGTAGCGTAAATATCTATGATTTCAAAGTAATCAATGGGTTCTTTACGATATTCTTTAATCCTTTGTATCAAGCGATTCCTTAATGATACCTTATCACCCTGTAAAATCATCTGTATATCCTTACATTCGATTTCTGATAACTTGTTTCCGAAGATATTCTCCGAACCAGCTTTATCCTCCCTGCTTTTTAAGTATTTTTCAACATTTTGTACATCTTTGTTTAACAACTGAATATATATATTATCTATCCCCTGAATACATTTTGGTAAAGGTTGTCCAATTGCTATTGTCTGAAGAATGTGATAATCAAATTGGTCAATGCCATCTTGGGCATCAAAGATTTTTCTTCCTTTTCTTATATACAAACTTGCAAATAGTCTTTCTAAAATAGCTGATCTGCTGGATAAATATGTATAATAAAGACTTTGCAAATCCTCGGTATTACGTAAATAATAACTCTTTGCTGTTGATGCATAAAAAATGCTGCAAGCTGAATAAAGCAATTGATAATTACGATCTACTGGTGTTTTCAACTGTTGCACTTTAATTACTCCATTTAGGTTATTGACAGAAGAAAATCCTCCCAATTCTTTCCACATTTTCTCATCTATTTGTAGCTGTTTATCCCATTTTTTATGTTTGTAAACTAACTCCATTAAGTACCTCCTAAAAAATTATTTAATAATTCCTAAAAAATACTAAAGCATAAAATTTATATCCTAAGCTATCGCCGAAATATTTCTGATTCTGCGTTTTTTACAATATTGCAAGAACTTTTCATTCCCTTGTATTATCTTCTGTGTACTTGGTCAAAAAGTTTCTAGATTCATAGTTATAGCGCATCTCTATTCCTTCCCCATCAGATAGCAAAATAATTTACATATTTGAGCTACAGCCATGTCCGACTCCACAGCTTTAATAAATCCTGTGCACCCTATCCTAAATAGAAATCAAATTTTTAGCCACAGGTGTCACAAAAATGCTTAACCACAACACACCTTGTCAAACTTCACAGCCGACTCCGGTGCTTCCTGTTCCGCCGCCTCCGGCATTATCATGGATTTGACCGTCATAACGAGCTGGCACGGGGATTTTATCTCGCTGACCAGCCCTTCCCACATCTGCGATGCGAGGTTCTTCGTCAGATCCCATATGGCATTGTATGAGTCATTTCCCCCGTCTGCAGCATACCTTGCCGCCCCGGCTACCACTATGCCAATCCTTTCCATGTCGGAAAATCATACTTCACTGCTGAATAGCTTATAAAATCTATTACTACCTAGCTTTAAAAAATTTTCTCGTTTCCTCACATACTCTTTCATATATTGAAAGAAATGTTTCTTTATTATAATTTTCCCCTGTGACTGTATCGCAGAAGTCATCTATTATAGCATAAATCGTATAAAAATCATCTTTATTTTTCCCATATTCTTTTCCCTCATTTGCAAGATAATTAAGATATTCCTGTTTGCATGCCTGTGCCTCTCTTAATTTTTTCATACCAATATCAAAATCTCCTGCCATACAATTATATATTGCATCTATATAAAGAAATATTCCTTTCCATATGTCATTGGGCTGTTCGTCAGGTTTATCATGCATTGGTAATTTCATAAATTCATCCAAATTCTGTACTTTTTCAAAGCGTGGTAAAACTATCCTATTTATGGT
>JAGBBV010000001.1 GCA_017938315.1 Lachnospiraceae bacterium | reverse complement strand
TACAGTGATTTTGTCAAGGCCATGCTGTCAGGCGATGTGGATGCCATGAACATATACATGAATCGCGTGGCATTGCAGATATTCAGTTATTTTGATACAGGAAAGAGCATATTCGGGGCAGAGCCGGAACGTTTTTATCATGGTTTTGTGCTGGGGCTTCTGGTTGACCTGCAGGAGCGGTATGTGATAACCTCAAACCGTGAAAGCGGATTCGGCAGATACGATGTGATGCTGGAACCAAAGCATCCGGAAAAGGATAATGCCGTCATACTGGAATTTAAGGTGCATAACCCAAGAAAAGAAAAATCCCTGGAGGACACGGTACAGGCAGCGCTTGCCCAGATAAAGGAAAAGCATTACAGTGAAGAGCTGACTGCCCGGGGAATTTCCAAGGAACACATCTTTATCTATGGATTTGCATTTGAGGGTAAGACGGTGCTGATTGATGCGGACAGGTTGAATGACAGAGTAAATGCAACTTTGTCAATGTAAATGCAACGGGTACAGCCACCTTTAGAAAAAATTAGAGAATGTGGCTGTATTTTTATGCTGCTTTGGTGGTAAAATAAGAACGCATGCATAAAACTCTCTCAAAAATAGGTGCAGTTTATTGGAAATGATATTTACCTGTTTTTTTGCCAGAGTAAATGCCACTCCTGAACTGGTTGTATTTTGATGCTTATATCTGGAGGATTTGAATTATAAAAGGCGAGGAAGGTGTTTGGGGAATATTGCTGTTTCCTGAGAAGTGTCGGAGTAAGGATGACATCATTTGGTGCGATCTTATGGCAACCTAATGAAGAAAGGATATCATTACCATAAAGGAATTGAAACATATTATAGGGACATTTATTTCCTAGGCTTTCCCTGCTGTAAAAGTTGATATGGTTCATGAGGAGGCTGATATCCGTCTGGGACAGGCCATTAAAAGATATCCCTTTTGGAAGGACATAACGGATAAACTCATGGTTCTTTTCAGCAGAACCTTTCTGCCTTGGGGCAGATGGATCACAATAAAAAATATGCGTGCGTCGGTTCCCCTGCCTGTCAAACTCCAGGGCTTTTGGTTTGGAAAATTCACTGCCGTTGTCAGTCAGGAGCAGAGGCATAACAGAGAGAAAATATTGCATCTCAATTCCAGATAAAGTTTCCCAATGACATCAATGACGGACTGGGAGTCATTGGAGTTCCGGAGGAAGACCAGCATGAGCTCTGCCTTTACATAATGTTGTATGATAAGAAAGAGTATGTCAAAAAAGAATGTTACTTACGTCCAAGAAATTTTTATGTAAGGAATATAATTAGGAAGCAAGCCAGAGCAATTGCGGAATATATAAAAGAACCGGTAAAAAGCAGGCAACGGATATTCGGCATTGATGCCTGTTCAATGGAAATTGGGTGCAGACCGGAAACTTATGCTACAGAGTACAGGTATATACGGCAGACCGTAAAGAATCGTAGAACGTTTTCATGGTATAAGAATCTAAATGATAATTTTAAAAGTTGGGGCATGACATATCATGTAGGTGAAGATTTTCTGGATATTATTGATGGTTTAAGGGCTGTGGATGAGGCGGTGAAATTCTTAGAGCTTGAAAAGGGTGGCCGCCTGGGACATGCTCTTGTTTTAGGGATTGCCCCACAGGAATATTATGAACTGAAAAGATTTAGTGTATGCTTGAGAAAGCAGGATTGTTTAGATAATGTCATTTGGCTGATGTTTCGAGCTTTGGAACTGAATGTATCAATATCAACAAATTACCGGGCTGAAATGGAAAACTTTGCATTGGATATATATGTATATATGGGCAGGATACGGAGCAAAAGGGAAAAAATAATCTTTTGTTAGATTATTATAACAGTTGGAAGCTTAGAGGGGATCATCCGTGCCTCTATAAAACTGGTGTATATGAAGAAAAGGCTGGGTTTGTGCTTTCTGAATACGATAACTGTATGCTGCAGAAAGATTACAATCCAAAAGCAGTAAGCTGGAACTTGGATAAATACAGAAAAAGTGAAGGTATTTCTGAATTGTATTATCAATATCATTATAGCGAGAGCGTAAAAAATAAAGGATATGAGGTAATTGAAGTAGAAGTAACAGATTGGTGTGTAGATATCATTGCCAAGATGCAGCAGGCAATGCGCAAAGAAGTTTTTCTGAGTGGGTTATGCATTGAATGTAATCCGACCTCTAATTATTTAATAGGAACTTTTCGAAGGTATGATAACCATTCTATACTTCAGTTTAACAATTATCAGCATGTAGATGATTCGGAACATTTGAATATTCCGGTATCTATTAATACGGATGATACGAGAATATCAAAAGAAAATCGGCGAAGATGAATTATATTCCGGTATCTATTAATACGGATGATATAGGCGTATTTGATACAGCGTTGTCTTTTGAATATAGTGCCATGTTTGCAGCCATATGCAGAAGCCGCCGCCATATGGGCAACTATAATGATGATGTGGTTTATGACTATTTGGATTATTTGAGAATGAGTGGGATAAATATGGCATTTAAGAACAAGGTATTTTAAAGGCAATGCTGTCAGGTGATGTAGACGATACAGGTAGCGCTTGCCCGGATAAAGGAAAAGCGTTATAGTTAAGAGCTGACTGCCTGAGGGAATTCAAGAAAACATATCTTAAGCTATGGCTTTGCATTTGAAGGAAAACGGTGCTGATTGATACAGATAGAGAGGGATTGGATTCATAAAAACATTAAGACATATAAGGGAAAAGGGTAGAGACACCTTGTCATTCAGTTGTGATGGCAGGGTGTCTTTTTGTACTATAGCGGAACAGGAACAATAGCTCCATTTACCAGTTTATAATTCTGTTGTACAATAAAATTAAATATTTTTGCCAGAAAATCTGCTGCCATAATGAAATACTGTGGCATTGCAGGAGAAAAGCTGTTGGTAAACAGGCGGAGGATACAGATGAAATCATATCAGATAATGGACAGTTATTATTTAACAGAACAGACAAGGAAAAAGGATCGGGAATATTTGGACATTGTATCTAATTATATCAAGTATTATCACAAAAGAGCAGATGGTTACAGGAATTGGTATCTGGCACTTAGTACCATAAAACTTGTAGCGCTTTCAGTGATTCCTGTGATGCAGGCATCTGAATGGTTGTCGGGCTTTCCGTGGATTGCGGCTGTTGCTTCTTCCGGATGCCTTTTTGTAGAATCGGTCACAGGTCTTTTCCATATGAGGGACAAATGGCATTTGTACCGCAGCGTTGAGAACCGCCTGATGAGTGAAGAGCGGCAGTATGCATCAAAAAAAGGTACATATTTTCATGATAAAAAGAGATTTCATACCTTTGTGGAAAATGTGGAACACATTATCAATGAAGAAGGGCTGGAATGGAAGCAGATGATGAAGAAAGCACAGGAGCAAAAAGGAGGTTGATGCTGGAAAAGGATTATGAACAAACCAGACATTTAGCATAAAGCGTTAGGAAAGGAATGGTAGAGATATGTATAAATATGATGCAGCATTGTCATATGAATCCGAGTCGCAGGAGTTTGTGAAGGAGGTAGCAGACTATTTGAGAGCAGAAGGGTGGGAAGTATTTTTCGCACCAGAAAGAAAAGAAGAGATGCTTTCTGAACATTTGAATAGTAAGCTGTACCAAATATATCAGAAGGAGTCATTAATAAAAGTGCTTTTCGTGACAGAGAAATATTTGGAAAGCTCATATACGATGTTAGAGGCCAGAAGATCCCTGAGCAGTGCACGGGAAAATGCCAGAAGGCTGATCGTTGTAAATTTTATTGGGGAAAAACTTCCAAAAGAATTGAAATCATTTGTATACATAGAAGGAGATAATTTTTCAGATGAGATTGCGTTTCTGGTCAGCAGCAGGATAAATGAATTAAAAGCAGAAAATTCAGCAGCAGAGAAAAAGGAGGAGAAACGAAGAGTAGAGGCAGAGAATCAAACTTGTAATGTTGCAATCAATAATAGTGGGTATATTTTTGGGGATAATGCAAAATTGGATCATGTTCATATTAATAATCTGAGGTAAAAATGGAAGAAGATATTAAGAAACAAATAGAGGAAACGCTGGGGAAGGAAATGGACCATATTAGCGATTCAATGAAAAAAAATGCCGAATCAGATGAGCTGACAAATGTACGTACACAGATTTTTGTGGTCAATACCTTGAATTTTTCAAAAGATAATTCGGGAATTATTTTTGGTGATCGGGCGAGTCTGGAAAACGTTTCTTTTGGCGGAAATCCAAAAGAAGATACAATACGGGAAAGCGGTGTAGTCAGTAAAGAGTGTGTGGTAATTAATAAAGAGAAGCTCAGTGATTGGCTGGCAGAACATTATAATGATTATGAAATGGCTTTTTTAATTGCGTTGGCAGTTTTTGAAGGTTCGCCGTATTTGTGGGTATATGACATAGCAGAGGATTTGTTTGACATGATGGAGGGTGATAAGCAGAAGGCATATCAGCAAAGAATCAGAATCCCGAACCGGAAAAGAATAGAGACGGCTGGTGGGAGAAGATACAAAAATTACATTTATAATCATACCGGACGTGTGGAGGAGGAGTTTATATGCTTTCAGAAGCCGGAGTATGCACCACGCGTTTTGGAATGCGTGTGGAATGAATTTATTTTTTTCCGGGATCAGATGATTAAATGGTTGGAGAAATACATATCAGGAATCAATTATTCCAAAACGATTAAGGCAATGAATGCTCTGGCACAATTATTAAAGCATGACTTCTATTATTTTGAGAAGGCAGCGATAAAGCCGCTGCTGGAGCGAGATGATTTTATTGCAGACTTTGCAATAGCCCAGATTATGGCACAGGCTCATGAAAATGTCCAGTACAGGAGTAATGTTGAACACTTATATTTGTATTGGGCAAAGCAGGGAAAGTTGCAGTATTCCTTTATTGCCTTGATGATGTGCGCAGTAAAGGGCTGGCCGCAGGATCAGGTCAGACCAGCAATAGAAGGTTATATTGACAGAGTAATGCAGGATATAGAAAAGGTTCAGAAAAATGAATATCAGCGGCAATTACCCTTATTCTATGCAGTCGGAAAAAGAAGATCAGTGTATTTCAAAATGATAGTAGAAGTGCTGTATGATAAAATGCAGCAGTATGATTCCAGAAAAGGCAGGGACAAGCAGAAAGCTGTCGGAGAAATTTTTTGGGAACTCATCAATATAGACGATATGGAATCACATATTGATGTAAACAGAAAAGAAAGTCACAAAGATATGATCTTTGTAAAAATGTGTCTGATGAAAAATGAAATAGCGCCTAAGCTGCAGGAGATGTGGAAATATCTTTGGAAAAGCAGGGATATGCGCACACAGACAAAGAAATTCTTGGAGCGGTATTTGTATCAGTACGGCGGCTGCGGACAGGAACATATTGACTATTTGAGACAATTTTTATACAGCTTTCAGGATACGCAGGCTGATATGGAAGATATGGATTTTTTCCTGAAAAAAATATCATTACAGAATAATCGGCCTGTGAGACTCGCGGAAAAAGTAAATCAAAGGAGGATATCGAATGATGAATACAAATGAACAATTTTTTACAGTGGATAATTTCAAATTTTCTATTTTCGGCACTGTTCCTAAACCGGATAATGACAGCGCATTCATACTTTATAAGGAAGGCGGAAATTTGGAAAATATACTTGCCATTACTCCGCAACATCCGGTACTGGCAAGCCAGATCAGGGCTGGCGGTTTTAACAAAATTATGAAAGTGTCGCTTCGCTGGAATCCGTTTGCGCTGCAAAGGGAAATTGCAGATGAAACCAACAATTTCAGATTTCGTGTTACGATAAAATTTCAATACCGTATTAAAAATCCCGTATATATATTCAAAAATAAAGCAGGTAATATAGAGGGGGAAATACAGAATATCGTTACTCAGGCAGTTGAACAGGAGCACAGAAAATATGATATAGAAAGCCAGATAGAACTTGAACAGAAACTGCGTGTTATCGTGGCGCAAAAACTGCAGGAACGAATGTATCTGGAATGTAATGGAATAAATATTACAGCAGAGTTAGATGAAAGAGCAAAGAATATTATAGACTCTAATCTGGATGCAATGGCAAAAGATGTTGTGGAAAGAAATGAGAGCGAACAGCTCATCAGGCAGATAGAACAAGGAAGAAAGATTGAAATACAGAAGCTCGAGGCTGAAAAAGAAATTGAGAAGGGAAGAAATGCACTAAATTTGGAAAAGGCAGACGGGATGAAGGCGCTTGAAAATAAATTAGGAGAAGATTATACTACGTTTCTTGCTTATATCAATGGAGAAATCAGCAATGTGGAATTTGACGAGCGTATGCATCAAAACAGAAATGCAGCTATGGTAGCAAAAATCCAGTGCTTGAAGCAGTTAGCTGAAATGAATGTATTGTTAGAACCGGCATTGGAGCGCGCTGCGTTAAAACTGTTGGGAGAGGATGCCGGAGACAACGTTGTGGAACGGCATACAATTACAGATAGCATTTCAGCAGAGAAAGAGATTGTTGTGGAAGATACAGAGGAATATTAAACATGTGGAAAATATTGTATTATGGCTTATGGAATCTTGTGCTGGTGCTTCCAAAGGAGCTTAGAATCTTATTGGAGATGCTGGCTGTCATTTTGCTGTTTTATATTTTATGGCCGATTGTAAAATACATTTTAACAGGCTTGATAAGTATATGCACGGGAATGAATTTTCTGGTTTTGGGAGGTGCCAGGGTTATTCTGCCCCGATTTGGCAGGAAAAACAGATACATATGGGATGAAAAAATCGGTAAATGTGGAAACAATATTGATGCTTTGCTTCGAGCAAAGCGATTAAAACTGAAAAAGAGCGGACGCAGTATGTTCCTGAAAAACAAGCTGGTACGGATTGCTTTTCTCATATTCTATATTGCAGCGATATTCCCGACTTTCAAACTGGAAAAATACATACCGGAATCTGGTATAGTGCGTATTTATCGTGTGAATGAGTTTTTTTCGAACATGGAGACCAAGCTGACAGTGGAAATCGGAGAGTATCCTCCATTTTGGTTAAAAGAAGACGATGATACAAGGCAGGAAGGTGCTGAGGAAATAATAAGTCATGAGGTAATGGAGCCTGTACGTTTGGAGTTGAATGAGAGCACCGCGTTCGCAAATATAAGAGAAAAAGCGGATATTCATAGCAATAGTTTAGGCACGGTTTCTAAAGAAGATGAAATCCTTTATCAATATGATTATGAGCACGATTCGGAAAGATTCTGGCTAAAAGTTACAATTTCATCTCAGAATGATTTGGAAGGCTGGATAAGTGCAAATCTGATTAAAACGAATATTGTGGAGGAGCTGGGGTTGCGGTAAGTATGGTTGATTTCTGTATAATTTGTAATTATTGGTGATAATGCCTGTTAATAATAGCCTGTTTATAGGAAAAGTATTGGCGGAATTGTGCAATTATATGATTTCTTTTGTTTAATTTTTACAAAATTCGTTTCTTGGGAGTTGATAGGAAGCTGTGTATATGGTAAGATTATAACAAAAATGCACACTTAGTTTGCTGATTTTTTTATAAGCAGTGTATAATATCAGCAATATATACATAAAATGGTTATGTGCAAATCATCGGAAGGAGAATCTATGCAGGTAGTTGAATTTACGTACAGAAGTACGATGATAAAACCAAGTGTTTTCCTGTTTTGGTTCCTCAGATTTAATGGAATATATGTATGTGAGCATTTTTTAGATATAAAAGATGAAACGAAAAAAGTCTTATATTCACAGATAACAGGAGGACGTAATATAAGTGAATTTCTGGAATCAAATAAAGGTGATGTGGAAATCTGCTTGGTCTGCGATGAAGATGATTTAGAGGACTTCCATAAAAACCAATCTGCAAAGAAAATTTCAGATGTTCCCATAGTATTGCTTATATCTGACAGTCTTGCCGAACAGCAGTCATACGAGACGAACGGTGAGGCTGCCTTGATTATTTATCGGGGAAATTGTGATGTGCAGCTCTTAATGGATATCATTCATACGTTTCATGAAATGAATCTGATAGATGATGAGGAAAGAGAGGAATTGGATTGTGTTGCCAATTGGTTTTGCAGCATGGAAATCCATGACCTTATATTAAGGGGAAAATATTTTTATCCGACCGAAGAGCATAAAGAATTTGAAGTAATGGCAGATGCGTACAGGAAAGCATATGATGCGTTAGATGTCTGCCTTCATACAGAGAGTTTTTTTGCGGACAGCGGCATATATTCACAATATGCATTAATTAATATGCAGTATGAGATGGATTTATACTGTGTGCGGTGCAATAAAGCAAAGCTTATCCCTTCTACGGATTTGGCAGTTATAGGTAAAAGCTTTTTGGCATATACCCACAAAAGGCAAAAGCTGGAGGCAAGCGCCAGTATGCTGTTAGCTCAAATTTATGATGATTTGCTTATGGATCCAAATGTTGCATATGAGTATTATCTGCCCGCATGTAAGCCATACAATGCATATGCATATTTTAAAAAGGGAATTTACTGGAAAAATAAAAAAGAAATGAATAAAGCGAAGGAGTATTATAGAAGAAGCCTCTTAAGTTATCCTGAGTATTACAGGGCATGGTATAATTTAGGAACTTGTTATTTTTATGATCAACAGTATGAGCTTGCAGTGAATGCGTTTCATAATGTAGGAGCGATACTTAAGACAAAATGGTCGAAGCATGTATTGAGGACATTGGAAATTGATTACCTTTTCAATGCATATAAATGTTGTGCATATATCTATAATAAATGTTTTAACAATATAAATTTGTCTATTTGGGAAAATTTAAATGCGGTTCGTGTTTGGGAGGAAATAGATAAGAGTAAGTTTTGGGAGATTATAAGTAGTCAAAATGACAGAAATCTAAAGGAAAAGGCAAAGAAAAGGCTGGATATAACTCAAAGTTACCAGCAGATATATAAACTGGCATTGAAAGCCGGAAATGAGGATTTGATAAGAGAATTTCGGCAAAAATTAATAAAGATTGGAGAATAACAAATGAATAGCAGTAAAAAACTGAGTTTACAGTATGTGAACAGACTTAAGCTTGAAAAGCATGAAGAATGGGAACAGTCAATATTTAGTGATGTCTATGAAAAAGCAATTTTTCTTACAAAAAAGATTGTTAAAGATAATCATGAAACCAGTTCGGCTAATACTATTACCTATAGTTCTGATTTAGATGGTGAAAACTTTAATAATATTATTCCTTTTTTAGGAGAGCGTGGCATGGGAAAATCCTCTGTCATGCTCTCCTTTTCTTATTATTTAGAAAATTATGATGGGGACAGGGATAAGATTCTGCAGATTGAAAATTATATAAAACCGCTATTTGTCACATTGCCACGAATTGACGTTGCGATGTTTATCAAGGGAGAAAGTCTTTTGGATATCATATTAGCCAATATGTGGAATGACTTTCAGAAGAAATCAGAAAAGGAAATCAGCTTTAAAAGTGAAGTAGAATTAGTAAGAAAAAATTTTGAGTCTGTGAAAAAATCATATGAGTTATATAGGGCTTCAGTCAATGGAAAAACTGCAGGAGAACTAAAATCTGTCCGAGAGCTGAAAGAACTCTCTAAATGCTTAAACCTGAGGGAAAGTTTTAAAAAGCTGGTAATTTCCTATCTGTACTATATGGTTGGTGAATGGAACAGTTATAATGTGATGAATTTTTTATTGATTACTTTGGATGATTTAGATGTAGCGACACATGATGTGTACGAGGTACTGGAGGAGCTGCGCCTGTTTTTAATGATACCGAATGTTCTTGTGCTTGTTTCAGCAGATATGGGAAGGCTTTTTTTGGAATGCAACAAATATTTTTCTGATGTATTGTTAAGCACTGCCAATTGTTTTATGCAGGATAAAGTTCAAGTCAGAAATTATTCCCGAAAGTATTTAGCAAAGATTTTTCCGGATAATATGCGGATTTTTCTGCCACATATCAATGCAGAAGAAGAAGGGGCATATGAAGTAGAACTGCCGATGCAGAATTTGCTTCCGGAAGATGATACGAGAAGCATTCAAAGGGTGCTTTATAAATTAATTAATAAGTCTACCGGAATCATGCTTTATCATAAAAGCGGAGTCAATCATATGCTTCAGCAATCCTCATTAAGGGAAACAGTCAATAATTTATATAGCTTAGCAGAAATTTCTGTAAGAGGCGATAAGAAGTTTATGGAGACCTATGATTGGATTGTGAGGGGGCTAAATAATTTCTGTAATAATATGACAGATTGGGAAAAACAAAAATACTTATTTGAATTGTTGGAAACTAATGACAATAATGTCGGTGAAGCGCTCATGGAGGTTCTGCCTTTATTAATAGATAAAACACCTTTTCATCATAATTTCAAACAAAATAGTAATGAATATGGATATTTAATTAAGTACATTTCAGATGTAAAAACTGCTGTAAACAGAGAAGTAGTCGATTTTGTGATGATGCTGTATTCTATTCATATTTCAAAATATATTTATAAAATAAACAAGCTTAATTTCATAGAGAACAGCAAACAAGAAGACTCCTTTGAAAAGAATTATGGAAAGCATATTTTTGATATGATGACACAGGAAGAAAAAATAGAAGACTTTTTTCTGTTTGATACATTGGAAGACACGGACAAGAATGATAATGTGGTAGACATGAGTCTGCCGTCTTACGTATTTCAGATAGAGCTTGAATGTGATAGCAGTATCGGATTTATAAGTAATATCAAGAAAAATGCCCCTAAAATCAATGAGATTATCTGTATGGCTCTGATTTGTAATATTGAACTTTCTGAATCGAACAGCTTAAAGTACAATCCATATAGAGTTACTGGAAGCAATGAGAAGGGAATGACGATAGAACTTACATTAAAACAGCGCTATGAAGTTTCAGTGGATTACTTTTTAAATAACATTATAAATTATGATAAGATTGTAAAAGGAATATGTAATAATATTTGTAAAGCATTAAATATTCCTGCAAAAACAGATATAAAAAAGAAGATTTTGAAATTAAATGATTTTAAACTGGAAAAATATTATATATGGAAAAGGAATGTGTTAAGAGATAAGGCAAGAAAAATATCATTGATAGATTTGCTGCCTTTGGAAAGTGTAGAGGTTACGTTACATATTGCTGAGCTGTTAAAAAAGATACCATTATCGAAAGCAGTAGAAACAAAAAATACAGCACATACAGCTATTAGAAATCTGCAAGATCAGGTAGGAATATTGATTGAGGAGCTGGAGGCAGTGGAGGAATGGTATGGTGATAAGCGATATGCCATTCATTTGAAGGCATTTTTAAACACATTTCAGCCGCTAGAGACAGCAAAGCGCTGTGCAGAGAGACAGATGCCTTAATAAAATTGAATTGAAGCTTGAGAGATAAAATGATAGGGGAAAGATATGGACAATTTACGTTCTGTAATTAAGAATCTTTTTTGTTATATTTCAACAGAAGAAATATTGAGAGGAGATGTCAAATATAACAATATTAAGGAGCAGACCTTTTTACAGTTGGGAAGCGGATATATTACAAAATATTCCAATGATGAGCTGAGAAACTTGTATTATTACTTTGAGAGTGAGTTCCAATGGCAGAACTGTAAGCAAAAAGGGGAAGCTCCAAGAATTGCAAAGGACAGAGGGGATAATTGGAATGTGTTTGATGCGCTTGTAACCTTTGATAATGCTGTACTGATTGAGGAGAATGGTCAGCCGATGTGCCAGTATGTTCATCTTTTAAGGTGGAGGGATATGACAATTGTTTTAGATGAGGATTTATTTGTTACATCTTTTTTGGCTTTTCGTGATTATCTTTCGTCAAAGCAAAGAAAAAATTTTTTTTGGAAGCCGGTTATAGGACACAATAACCGTTCTTTAAATTGTCTGGTGGAGAAGGGAGTGGCAGAAAATCATTTTCACTTAAAAGGTTCAGCGCCCCAATTTCAGTTGTCATGGATAAGTATTATGAATCAAGTAGACCAAGCAGATTTTGATAAGCTTTTTGAGAGCTATGATAAAAACAGAATGCAAAAAAATATACAATACAGTGTTGGATATGGCAGCAAACTTGGACATATGTGGAGACAGGCGGCTTTAATTCGCTTGTTTCTTTTCTCGAAGCTTGAAAATGAAAAGCTGACCTTAAAGTGGGAAAATGAAGACGAGAGCGGAATAGAGAGCAGAGTAAGTGAACTGCTGTGTGATGAGAATGAACTGAAGGATTCCGCAGGGTTAATTCAGGAGAATATTGAGCGCTTTAAGAGTAAATACAAAAAAAGCGAATTAGATTATTTGATTTACAAAAGCGAACTGGTAATAAAAGATAAATATGACTTAAATGGACCGTTAAGCGGAGAACGATATTTTCTGTATCAGATGTTTTTGCTGATTTATAACAAGGACAAGGACATGGAACCATATTTTAACTGGTTCTATTTGTATTTGGTAATCAAGGTAAATATCAGAAGGGAGTTAGTTCAGGCAAATGTTAATGTTGGATTTGACAATTTTTCAAAATATCAGGAAAGAAAGGATTTGTTTATAGAAGACAGTATTTATGAAAAGGTTTATATCCGAATGGCAGTCCGCGATACCATACTGAACCAACACATTAAATATCTTGAGGCACGGATTGTCCCCAAGAAGACAAGTTTGGATAATTTGGCAGCGATAAAGAAGTATGATGAATGGATTACAGATGGTTTAGATGAGAGGGAATCTCATAAATTGAAGGAACGGTATTTTTATGTTATGCATTTTGCAAAGGAATCCGAGCGTATTACGCAAATGAATACAAACTTGACTAACTGCCGCCATTGGAAAAAAAGAAATGAAGTAGAGAGCCAGTCCAGAGCGCTGGTCGATCTAAGAAACAGTGGAGCCAGAGAGGCTGTACGAATTAGAGGAATTGATGCTTGTTCAGCAGAAATCTGGTGCAGACCGGAGGTTTTTGCACAGGCATTTCGATATTTGAAGAATCATACGGTAACACGAGAACGAATTGATATTTATGAAGAAGAATGCCCGCTGCTGCGTGCAACATATCATGTTGGTGAAGATTTTCTTGACGTGATAGACGGATTGAGAGCAATAGACGAGGCTATGTGCTTTTTGAATTTGAATTGTGGAGACAGATTAGGGCATGCATTAGCACTGGGAATCAATATTGAAGAATGGTACGAAAGCAAGGGGAACCGAATTCTCATCAATAAGATGGGATATTTGGATAATCTTGCATGGCTGTATGCAAAAATGCGATTGTATCATATTGGGGATACAGATGGTATAAAATCTTACATAGAAAAAAGGTTTACAGAGTATTTTATGGAAATCTACCAAAATAATATGGATAGTGGTGAGCAGAGATATATCATGGGGAATGCCAAAGAATATTATGGGAAAAATAATATTGTACATAGTTATAATCGCGACAACCTTACATTTGATATCAATGAATATTATGATTCATGGAAATTAAGAGGAGATAATCCGCAGCTTTATGCTGATGGGTATTTTAAACTGGCTGGGGAAATGAATGATGAGTGGGATAAGTATGCAGTAAATAAAGAGTTTCCTCAAAATTATAAGATACGTTATACACCTGAGGCTGCTATGTTGTACTATTTGTATCATTATAATCCTAATGTAAAGATTATTGGAGATCAAATGATAGAGGTAAGAGTGGACAAAGCAATGGTTAAGGTGGTCAACGAAATACAGAAAAAAATGCAGTTGAATATCTGCCAGATAGGAATTGGAATAGAAGCAAATCCTTCTTCGAACTACCTCATTGGTACATTCAGAAGGTATGATAAGCATCCGATTATTGGATGGTATAATTATGGATTAACAGTAAATCCTGAAATGCTGGAGAAGTGCCCCCAGTTACATGTTTCAATTAATACAGACGACCAAGGAGTATTTTCAACTTATATAGAAAATGAATATGCATATTTGGCATTAGCGCTGGAAAAGAGTAAAAGAGATGATGGATTAAATGTGTACAATAGAACGATGATTCTGCAATGGTTGGAAAACATAAGAAAGATGGGTATTGACCAAAGCTTTATGAACAACAATAAAATGGACTTTATTTCATCTTGGAGTGACAGAGAGGAGGAATAATGAACGGATGAATCTTTCAGTGGGGATTTGGTCTGAACAGAAACAAGGAATAAAAGCAAACACACAGCATTGTAATTAATGTACAAATCCGCTATACTAAGGAAAGAGACTTGGTATGGCGGATTTTTGCGCACACTTATCGTGGACCGATTGTATATGGCATCTAATGGGAAGGCGAAGGAGGGTATTTATGGCAAGAACAGTAGGCATTGGGATACAGGACTTTGGAAAAATTATAGAAAACAATTACTTTTATATCGACAAGACAGATTTTATCCGCGAATGGTGGAGCAGTGGGGATGATGTGACACTGATAACCCGTCCGAGGCGTTTCGGAAAGACGTTGAATATGAGTATGGTGGAACAGTTTTTCTCGCTGAAATATGCCCAAAGAGGAGATTTGTTCGAAAGGCTTTCTATCTGGCAGCAGGATGAATACAGGAAGATTCAGGGAACTTATCCGGTAATCAGTCTGTCTTTTGCGAATATTAAAGAGATAGATTATATTTCCACCAAAGAAAGAATCTGTCAAATAATAACTGATTTATATACACAGAACAGGTTCCTGCTGGAAGGCAATGTGTTGGCAGAGAAGGAAAAACAATTTTTTGAATCTGTAAGCATGGATATGCCGGAAGTAGTGGCAACAATAGCGTTACATAAGCTATCTGATTTTCTGAATCGTTATTATGGTAAAAAAGTGATTATCCTGCTGGACGAATATGACACTCCCATGCAGGAGGCATATGTGTATGGCTATTGGAAGGAGCTGGTTGCGTTTACGAGAAGTCTGTTTAATGCGGCCTTTAAAACGAATCCATGGCTGGAGCGTGCTATCATGACCGGAATTACCAGAGTCAGTAAAGAATCTATCTTTTCAGACCTCAATAACC